>NZ_LXYI01000023.1 GCF_001650875.1 Sulfitobacter sp. EhC04 | reverse complement strand
GTGGCTGATGACCTCGTTGTCCGACTCGCAAAACATGGTGGCGCTGGTGCAAGGTTCGGTGGCCCTGCCGATCATGATATTTTCGCTGCTTGCGGGGGTGTTTGCGGACAATTTTGACCGGCGTCGGGTGATGCTGCTGGCACAGGGATTCATGTTTGTGGTGTCGGTGATCCTGACGTTCATGGCGTTCGAGGGTTGGCTTTCGCCCTGGCTGCTGCTGGCGTTCACCTTTCTGATCGGCTGCGGCACCGCACTGCACAATCCTTCATGGCAGGCCACCATGGGCGATATCGTCTCGCGCGAGGAACTGGCGTCGGCGGTGTCATTGAACAGCATGGGGTTCAACCTGATGCGCAGCATCGGCCCTGCGGCGGGTGGCGCGATCGTGGCGCTTGCCGGTGCGGCTGCGGCCTTTGCCGTGAATGCCCTGAGCTATGTTGCGATCCTGCTGGCCCTGCTGCGGTGGAAGGCCCCGGTGCGCGACACCAGACTGCCGCGTGAACCGATGGGCAGCGCCTTTTCTGCGGGGCTGCGATATGTGGCGATGTCGCCCAATCTGCTGCGGGTGATCCTGCGCGGGTTCTGGTTTGGTCTGGCGGCCATTGCCCTTTTGGCCCTGTTGCCGGTCGTTGTCCGCGAAACCCTTCAGGCGACAGCATTTGTCTATGGTGTGATGCTGGGGTGTTTCGGCTTGGGTGCCGTGGCCGGTGCCCTGACAAATGCACGTCTGCGCGCGCAGTTCAACAACGAGACCATCGCCCGTGGCGCCTTTGCAGGCTTTGCGCTCAGCTGTGTGGTTCTGGCGCTCAGTGCGCAACCGGTCGTGTCTGGTGTTGCGCTGATGCTGGCGGGGGCGTGCTGGGTGCTGGCGCTGTCGATGTTCAACGTCACCATCCAGTTGTCGACACCGCGCTGGGTCGTGGGACGGGTGATTGCACTGTATCAGACCGGCACGTTCGGTGGCATGGCGGCGGGCAGCCTGATCTGGGGCGCGATGGCCGAACACGCGGGGCCGGAGTACGCGCTGCTGACCGCTTCCGGCCTTCTGGTGATTGGCGCGTTGATCGGTCTGCCTTTGCCGCTCCCAGAATTCAGCGGGCTGGATCTGGACCCATTGAACCGTTTCAAGGAACCCTCGACGCGGTTCGATCTGAGCTATCGCAGCGGACCGGTCATGGTCATGGTCGATTACGAGATCGCCCAGGAGGACGTGCCCGAGTTTCTGGCGGCGATGAGCCTGCGCCGCCGCGTGCGCATTCGGGATGGCGCACAGCAATGGGCCTTGCTGCGGGACCTGCACCAGCCCGATCACTGGAGCGAAAGCTATCATGTGCCAACCTGGGGCGAATATGTACGGCATAACGAACGCCGTACCAACGCTGACGCCGCGCTGTCCGACCGTATCCGGCGGTTGCATCGCGGTTCTCAGGACCCCGCCGTGCATCGGATGATCGAACGCCAGGCGGTGCCGCTGCGCGATGACATGCTGCAAAAGCAAGAGTGAGGGCGGCGTGCCCCGCCCAGGGTCGAGCTTGCAGGACAAATTGTCCCACGACTTAAACTCGGATTGAAACCTGCGGACAGCTTGTCCATTTGCACCTGAATTCTGTGCGGTGGGTCTGGTGTCGGACAAAATGTCCTGACACTCTGCGCGGGAATACGGTTGGGCGCGCCCATCCACGAGGGGGAGGGGGCCAGTCTCGCATGGTCGATTTATGGAGCGGTCTGGCGCAAGCCTTCTGGCTGGTCGTGACGCTGGACGCCGAGCTGGTCGAGATCGCGCTGCGGTCGCTGCGGGTGACGCTAAGCGCGCTGGCCGTGGCCTGTGTCATTGCCCTGCCGCTGGCCGCCTTTGTCGCGGTGAAACGGTTCCGTGCGCGGCGGTTTGTCATTGCCATTCTGAACGCGCTGATGGGTCTGCCGCCGGTGGTGGTGGGGCTGATCGTTTACGTGTTCCTGTCGCGGTCCGGCCCGTTCGGGGTGATGGGGCTGTTGTTCACGCCCACCGCGATGATCATCGCCCAGACCATCATCATCGTGCCGCTGATCGCGTCGATTGCGCACCAGTCGATCCGCGATCTTTGGCAGGAGTATCATGATCTTCTGATTTCAATGAACGTCACGCAGGGGCAAAAGATCCGCACGCTTCTGTGGGATTGCCGCCGCGCCCTGCTGACCGCCGCGCTGGCCGGATTTGGCCGTGCGATTGGCGAGGTTGGCGCGATCATGATTGTCGGCGGCAACATCGACCACGCGACGCGGGTGCTGACCACGGCGATTGCGCTGGAAACCGGCAAGGGCGAATTCGCGCTGGCGCTGGCCCTGGGGTTTGTACTGATCGGGCTGGCGATCACGGTCAATCTGGCGATCCACTGGCTGGGTAGGACCGAACGCGAGGGGGGCTGGTGATGCAACTGTTCCCGATGACGGCCAAGGGCATCGAAAGCCGCAGGCGCGGGCAGGTTCTGGTGGGGCCGATCGACCTGACGCTGGACGGGCAAGGGGCCTGTGTGGTGGTCGGGCCGAACGGCGCCGGCAAGACCACGCTATTGCGGCTGCTGCACGGCACCGCGCGGCTGTCGGCGGGGCAGATCAATTGGGCCTGTCCCACGGACGAGGCGCGCCATCATCAGGGATTTGTGTTTCAGCGGCCGGTGATGCTGCGCCGCACGGTGATGCAGAACCTGATTTATCCGTTGCGCCTGCGCGGGGTGCCTTTGGCGCAAGCCCGCGACCGTGCGCGCGACTGGGCCGCGCGGGTGGGGTTGGAGGCGATGCTGGACCGTGCCGCACCGGTTCTGTCGGGCGGCGAGCAGCAAAAGCTGGCGCTGGCGCGGGCGTTGATCTCAGAGCCTAAGGTGCTGTTTCTTGACGAACCCTGCGCCGCGTTGGATGGCCGCGCCACCCGCGAGATCGAGGAAATTCTGACACATGCGAAATCTGCCGGTACGCGGTTGATCCTGTCCACCCACGACATGGGGCAGGCGCGGCGGCTGGCGGACCAGGTGCTGTTCCTGCTGGGCGGGCGCATCCATGAAAGCGGCCCGGCAGAGACATTTTTCAACCGGCCCGAAACGCCACAGGCACGGGCCTTTCTAAGAGGAGACATAGTCGAATGATGAAACGGTTTGCACTTACGCTGGCGGCGCTGGCCATCGGCACCGCCGCACAGGCGGCGGATGTGATGAAAATGGCGGTGACGACGTCGTTCAACAACTCGGGGCTGGCCGATGTTCTGCTGCCCGAGATCAAAAAGGACCTGGATCTGGATGTTCAACTGCTGGTCGTCGGCACCGGTCAGGCGATCAAGCTGGGCGAGGCGGGCGACGTTGACGCCATTCTGGTCCACTCGCGCAAGGCCGAAGAGGCCTTTGTTGATGGTGGGTTCGGGACACATCGCACCGAGATTATGTACAATGATTTCGTGTTCATCGGCCCCAAGGCCGACCCCGCAGGGATCAAGGACGCGGATGACGCCGCCGCCGCATTGACGGCAATTGCCGAGGCCAAGGCCCCCTTTGTCAGCCGTGGCGATGACAGTGGGACGCATAAGAAAGAGCTGTCGCTGTGGGCCGCCGCGGGTTTGGACCCCGCAGGTTTTGACGACTGGTACAAGGCCGTGGGTGCTGGCATGGGTGCCGCGCTGAACACCGCGTCGGGCATTCCGGCCTATATCATGTCGGACCGCGCAAGCTGGCTGAACTTTGGCAACAAGGGCGATCTGGAACTGCTGTATGCAGGCGATCCGGTGCTGTTCAACCAATACGCCTATTTGCCCGTGAACCCTGAAAAGCATGACCACGTGAAAACCGAACTGGTCGACAAGCTTGAGGCATGGCTGGTGTCCGAACGTGCCGCGACGTTGATCAACGATTACAAGATCAACGGCGAAACGCTGTTCGTGTTCAACGCCAAGGCGGCGGAATAACCCCGCATCAGTGACACATCGCGCCCCTGTAACGGGGGCGCGTTATTCCGGCAGGTCGCCGTGAATGGCGAATTGTTCCAGCCCGGCATCCTGCGGCTGGATCACGCGAAAGCTTTCGCGCACCCCTGCATCGGTCAGTTCGCGCGCCACGGTCAGCAGGGTGTTGGCGTCGTGGTCGGCGCACATGTCCATCATCTGCGCCAGTTCCTCGGCGGCGACGGGGCGGGCGGCGTTCACGTCCGGCGCGCCGTAGTAGGTGACGAAATGCTGCGCCAGCATCTCGGTCAGGGTGGTGATTTCGGACGGCTCCACTTGCGTCACCGCGACGAATGTCACGCGGCCAAAGGTTTCCAGCCCTAGCCAGCCGTTGGCAAAGGCCTGTCGCGCCTTGCCGGTCAGGTCGCCGTCGGTCCAGTCCGAAAACTCGAAGCCGCCCGACACGCACCACTCCCCCGTCCGCGCGGGGCTGGAAAACACGTTGCGGTCGCTTTCGTCAAAGTGGATCGCGCGGGCAAGTTTGCGCAGGTCGGGCTGGGTCACGGGCTGGGCTCCAATATGGCGGTCAGCGGGATCAGGTGGGTGGTGTCGGCGTCGCGCAAGAGCAGGCCAAAGCGTTCGTCGACGCCAAGGTACGTGCCGGTTTTGCCGTCTTGGGTGGTTTCTTCGCCGATGCCGTAGGCCAGCCCGCGCCATTCGCTGTGCAGGGGGGCCACGCCCTCGCCGTCCCAGCGGTTGATCCAGTGCAGGCTGTGGCGGGCCCATGCCTCGACCAATGCGGGCGGGGACACTTCGGAGCAGCCTTCGGCATAAAGCGCGGTTTGATCCGGGCGCAGGCCGGTTTCGGCAAGGTCGGGATCGTCCAGCGGGTACAGCGGCAGGGTGAACCCCACGACCAGCCAGTCGGGCACCGCGTCGGGGTCGGTGGTGGAGGCGATGCAGCGGAACCGCCCGCAAGCCGCGTTGTTGATGCGAATGCCGCCGTCCCAATCCAGATGCACGGCGATTTCAGGCGGGGCCAGCGCGCCCAAGGCGTTCTGAAAGCCGATGCCGCACAGCGGCAGCATCGCCATGGCGTCGCGCAAAGGCACCTCGGGGGCAAAGACCAATGCCGCCTGCACCACGTGACCGGCCAGCGCATAGACCACCAGCCCCGCGTCACAGCCCATCGCCGCGCGCATGGCGGCGTGTTCGAACGCATCCGTGGCCACAGGTTCCCCCCACAGCAGCGGCGGAAAGGTCAGCGTGTCGGTCATGCGTGGCCGCCGTCGATCAGCGCCTTGGCGATGGCCTGAAAGCTGGCCGCCTGTGCGCTGTCGGGCTGGCTGACGGTGATCGGCGCGCCGCCGTCCGAGGCAAGGCGGATTTGCAGGTCCAGCGGCACCTCGGCCAGCAGGGGCACGCCCATCTTGGCCGCTTCCGCCGCCACGCCACCGTGGCCGAACACGTGTTCCTCGTGGCCGCAGTTGGTGCAGATGTGGGTGGACATATTCTCGATCATGCCGAGGATCGGCACCTTGAGCTGGTTGAACATATCAATGCCCTTGCGCGCGTCCAGCAGCGCCACATCCTGCGGGGTCGAGACGATGATCGCGCCGTCCACCTGTGCCTTTTGCGCCAGCGTCATCTGCACGTCGCCGGTGCCGGGGGGCAGGTCGACAATCAGCACGTCCAGCGCGCCCCATTGCACCTGTGTCATCATCTGTTGCAGCGCGCCCATCAGCATCGGGCCGCGCCAGACCACCGCCTGATCCTCGTTGGTCATCAGGCCGATGGACATCATCGTAACACCGTGGTTGCGCATCGGCAGGATCGTCTTGCCATCGGGCGAGGCGGGCCGCCCCGACACGCCCAGCATCCGCGGCTGGCTGGGGCCGTAAACATCGGCATCCAGCAGGCCGACGCGCCGCCCCTGTTGCGCCAGCGCACAGGCCAGGTTGGCGGAGACGGTGGATTTGCCCACCCCGCCCTTGCCCGAGGCGACGGCCAGAATACGGTCGATGCCGGGGATTTTCTGCGGGCCGCTGGGTTCGGCGGCGCGTTGCGGTTTCAGGTCGGGCGGCGGGGCCTTTTCGCTGTGGCCGGTCAGCACGATGGACACTTTGCCGATGCCATCGACCTGCGCCAGCGCGGCCTCGGCCTGCGCTTTGGCTTGCGCGTAGGCGTCGGCCAGTGCGGGCGGGATTTCCATGACGAAACGCACCGCGCCGGTGGCATCGACGTTCAGGGCGCGCATCACGCCGCTGGCGACGATGTCGGTGTCGGTTGCCGGATCATTGACGGTCTTGAGCGCGGTCAGAACCGCCTCTCTGCTGGCTGCCACGGCCTATTCCTGTTCTGCGTCTGGTGCGGTGATGGTGCCGGAAACTTCGTGGGTCAGGCCCAGTTCAGGGATGGTGATCACGGCCTTGACGGGCACCGACTGGCCTGCGACGGCACCCTCGCGCATGGCCTTTTCGATGGCCTGCTGCGAGGTCACGCCGACCTGTTTGAGAAACTTGCGCATCGACATGTTGAAGTCATCGCTCATGGGGGTGGCTCCTTGTGTTCGGGCGGATCAGTGATCGCGCCGCTTGCTGAGGTAATCGTCGGTGGTGCGGGGGCGGGGGCGTTCATTGCCTGCCAGCGGGTTGTTGGCGCTGTGATACTGCGCATTGATCCGGCAATCATCACACATCTGGATCATCCGCAACTTGCCCTCGTCCGCGAACATGGAATGGTTGCGCAGTTTGTCGGTGATCCGGTCGATGGTGGATTTGACGCCAAAGAGCGTGCCGCATTCGACGCAAGGGAACGGCTCTTCCTGATGCAGCACACGTTGCTCCAGTGCAGCACCGGTCAGGTTCAGTTGCGGGGCAAGGGTGATCGCATCTTCAGGGCAGATGTTGGCGCACAACCCGCATTGCAAACAGGCGTCTTCCTGAAAGCGCAGTTGCGGCAGGTCGGGGTTGTCGCCCAATGCGCCCGAGGGGCACAGCGACACGCAGGACAGGCACAGGGTGCAGGCGTCACTGTCGACCACGACGGCCCCATAAGGCGCACCGGCGGGCAGCGGCAAAACGTCAGTGTCGGGGTGCAGGGCGCGGGCCGCCTGACGGGTGATCTGGCGGCGGGTGCCCATGGGGCGCACAGGGCTGGTGACGGGGGCGGGGGCCGTGCCGTCATACAGCGTGTCAGACATGGCGTCAGGGTCGGGCGTGTCGATCAACTTCACACGGTCGGTGCCAGCGATGGCGCGGGCCAGTGCAATCTGCGTTTCAATCGCGTCGCGGTCGGCCTTTGGCCCCAATAACAAGCTGACGTCGGCGAAACCGGCGGCTAGCGCTGCCAGCGCTTCGGCATGACCAAAAGCCGCCAGCGCGGGCAGGGCCATGGGGATCACATCGGCGGGCAAGCCGCGTCCGTGGCGGGCCGACAGGCGGATCATTTCGGCACCTTGGGTGTCGTCATGCACCATCAGGCGCGGCGCTGTGCCACCCGCATCCAGATAGGCGCGCGCGAGTGTCTGCACCCGCAGCATGGTGAAATCCACCGGCGGCGCGTCATAGCTGATGGCACCGGAGGGGCAGGCGGCAGAGCACGCGCCGCAGCCTGCGCAGATCATGGGATCAACGCTCACATGGTCACCGTCGGGGGTGATCGCGCCGGTGGGGCACAGGTCCAGACAATTGGTGCACGCGGTTTGCCCCGCGCGGCTGTGGGCGCAGAGCAGCGGTTCGGTGCGCACATAGAGCGGTTGTTCAAACGTGCCCACCAGATGCGTTGCGGCGAGCACGGCGGCGGCGACGGCAGGCGGGTGGGCCGGATCGGCGCGCAGGTAGCCCTCGCGTTTCTCATGGGCGGGGAACAGCGGCTGCTGCGCGCCACGCAGGTCCAGGATGACATCGCAGTGGCTGATTGCGCCGTCCTGGGGTGCGGTGAAGGTCAGATCGCCTCGTCCACCCGGCACGACCTGGCGCAGGGCGTCGATGGTGACTTCGAAGTGCCCCAGCGCGCCTTTGGCCTTGCGCAGGGTGCCGCCGATCACGTCGAATTCGCGGCTGTCGGGCAGGGGTTCTGACGGGTCGGTCAGCAGAGTAACGGCAAGATGGTCTTTCAACTGGTGGGCGGCCTGCAACGTGGCCTCGCCCTTGCCCATGATCAGGCACAGCCCTTCGGATGTGACATCCAGCGACTTCTCCAACGGCGCATTCAGCAGCGCCTCGGACGCGAGGGCGGACATTTTGGGCAGTTTCGACGCGGGGTCATCGGACCATCCGGCCCGGTCCCGCAGGTCTAGAAGGGGCGGCGGTGTGACCCCCAGTTCCTCGGCCAGTTCGGTAAAGACGCGCGATTCCTGGGTGCAGCAGAAAATTGCATCACCGGCGGTCAATGCGGCGGCGGCACGGTCGATCTGGCGGGTGCACAGGGCCGAACAGGGGGGCGTGACCGCATGGCCAAGGGTCTGTGACAGCGCATCGGAGTCGATGCTTTGCGAGCCCTCACAATCACATGTTATCAACGTCTTTGCCATGGTTTTCCCCTTGCTGGACACGCCGTTTCGGGCGGTTCGCGGACGGCGATCAGGCCCCAAGCTAGACGGCTTTCTGCCCCGCCCACAACCGCAATTCTGCGGTGGCACGGGCGCAGGGGTGGCCGTCCGGCGATGCCGCACAGCAGCATTCGCAACAGGTGATTCGGTTTCGGGCACCGCGTCTTTTTCCTATTAAAACAGTCGGGTTAGACAATTCGTCCGACAGCGGCCGTTTGCTCTCGCGGGACTGCCCAACTTGTCTGGAGAACCGGGTTTTTTGGCCCGGTTCATGGTTAAGGCTTTGCACCGGCCCTGGCCCGCGAAAGGATAGAAGTTGGAGGAGCGTCTTGATCTACAACCCGAAAATGTACCGGACTTTGCCTGTGGGCGTCGTGTTGCGGCGATCCCCCGGTGTGACCCGTTGGGCCAAGTGGAGCTGGAAGGCGACCGCAGTGTTGCCCGGTGCCACGGATGCCGATTGGCGCGCGTTGCGCCGTGAGGGTGAGATCACCGAATACCACGCCGCCACCGTCCCGCTGGAACTGCATGGGGCCGAGACCGAAGCCTATGTACACGGGCTGGGGGCCGAAGTGCCTTGCGTCTATGTGGTGATGCGCCCGATTGCCGGGGCGGTCGAGCGTCCGTTCGAGGTGCTTCTGGTCACCGCCTCGCCCTATGAAGCGCAGGATTATTGCGACAGCGCCGAGGAAGTCGTCGAAAAGGTTGCCATGCCGCAGGGGCTGGAAGCCTGGGTGCGCGATTTTGTCGATCAATTCCACCAGGACGAGGTCTTTGTAAAACGCCGCCGCGACAAGCAGCGGGTGGACCAGCAGCAGGACGGTATCGGTGATCCGCGCATTCACACCAGCGCCGATGTTTATGCCTCACCCACGTTGAAACGCAGGCGGATGATATGAGCGGGTTCTGGGATCGTCGCCGCGCCGCTGTTGCCGCCGAGGCCGAGGCGAACGCGCAGAGTGCCGTCGCCGCCGCGCAGGCGGAAGAACAGGCGCAGCTTGAGGCGCGCGATGATGCGGAGCTGTTGGAGGAACTGGGCCTGCCGTCGCCGGACAATCTGGTGGATGGCGCGCAGTTGCGGGAATTTCTGAAAGCGCAATTGCCGCAACGGCTGAAAACGCGGGCCCTGCGGGGGTTCTGGCGTAGCAACCCGGTTCTGGCCTGTCTGGACGGGCTGAACGATTACGATGACGATTACACGCTGGCCTCGACCGCCGGTCAGACGGTCAACACTCTGTATCAGGTGGGCAAGGGCATGGTGCAGCCGATTGCGGATATGCTTGAGGACGACGCGCCGGAGGCGGAAGTGATTTTGGCGCAGACCACGGATGTGGACGTGCCGGAACCCCAGGTGGCGGACATCGATACCGCACCGGCCTGTGACAACGACAATACCGAAGACACCACCGAAGACGATGCGGAGCTGACCGCGCACGCGCCGACATTCCGTCGGATGCGGTTTCAATTTGCAGCGGCACAAGACCCAGAAGGCACAGGCGCATGAACCAGATGACCGGCACACAAATTCCCGAAGAAGACCGCCTGCGGGCGGACCTGTATAACTTTATCGGGCTTATCCTGTCCGGCCCGCCGGATCGGATGTTGCTGGACCAATGCGCGGGCCTGAACGGCGACGACAGCGCGTTGGGACAGGGGATTGCGACGCTGGCGAAACTGGCACGGCTGACCAAGCCTGCGACGGTCGAAGCTGAGTTCAACCGCCTGTTCATCGGGCTGGGGCGGGGTGAACTGCTGCCCTACGCCAGCTATTACCTGACCGGCTTCCTGAACGAAAAGCCGCTGGCGCTGCTGCGTCAGGACATGGCGGCGCGCGGGTTGGCGCGGGCGGACAACGTGTTCGAACCCGAAGACAATATCGCGTCGCTGATGGAGATGATGGGGGCAATGATTGCGGGCCGGTTTGGCGCGCCTGCCACGCTGGAGCAGCAAAAAACGTTCTTTAACAAGCATATCGCGCCTTGGGCGGCGCATTTCTTTGCCGATCTGGAAGGGGCCAAGAATTCGGTCTTTTACGCCCCTGTGGGCAAGATCGGCCGCGCCTTCATGGAGGTTGAAGCGGAGGCCTTTCGGCTGAGCGGCACCTGAAACGCAAACCATGCGGGCCTGCGGCCCGCGAAACCAGACGAACCAAAGGGAGGTAAACGATGACCAAACACTCCGACGCACCCGACGTCCGCAAGGACAGGCGCGCGTTCCTGAAATTCGCAAGCACGGCGGCACCGCTGGCTGCAGTGGCGGTGGCCACCGGCACGACCGAGGCGCAGGCCGCCCCCGTCGAGGCAGACCTGTCATCGGACAAGATGCAGGACACCGCACACACCCGCGCTTACTACGCCAGCGCGCGGTTCTAGGCCGAGGCCCAAAACGACGAAACCGCACGGCCCGATCCCGGACCCTGCAACACCGGCAAGAAGCGACTGGTTGCGTGACGCCCGACTGCGACTTGCCATCCATTAGCCACCAGATGCGGGCCAAGACCCGCGTTCAGGGAGTGAAGATATGTTGAGGAAAAAGACCAACGGGGTTGCGCGACGCCCCCAGCGGACAAGTATCCTGTCTGACGTGGCCCGGTCCAAGATTGACCGCCGTGCGTTTTTGCGCGGTTCAGGGCTGGCGATTGGCGGTCTGGCCGCCATTGCAGCGACAGGCGGCACCGTTCAGCAGGCCAATGCCGCGACAGCTGCGGCGACGGGCGCGATTGAAATCAAGAAATCCGTTTGCACCCACTGTTCGGTGGGCTGCACGGTGATTGCAGAGGTTTCGGGCGGTGTCTGGGTCGGGCAGGAACCCGGCTGGGACAGCCCGTTCAACCTGGGCGCCCACTGCGCCAAGGGCGCATCGGTGCGTGAACACGCCCACGGCGAACGCCGCCTGAAGTATCCGATGAAGAAAGTCGGAGGCGAATGGCAGCGCATCAGCTGGGAACAGGCGATCAACGAGATCGGTGACAAGATGACGTCGATCAGGGACACATCCGGCCCTGACAGCGTCTATTGGCTGGGCTCGGCCAAGCATTCGAATGAACAGGCCTATCTGTTCCGCAAGTTTGCGGCCTATTGGGGCACCAACAACGTCGATCACCAGGCGCGTATCTGCCACTCGACCACTGTTGCGGGTGTTGCGAACACATGGGGCTACGGCGCCATGACCAACAGCTATAACGACATCCACAATTCCAAGGCGATCTTCATCATCGGCGGCAACCCCGCCGAGGCGCATCCTGTGTCGCTTCAGCACCTGCTGAAGGCCAAGGAACAGAACAACGCGCCGCTGATCGTCTGCGACCCGCGTTTTACCCGCACGGCGGCCCATGCGGACGAGTTCGTGCGCTTCCGGCCCGGTTCGGACGTGGCGCTGGTCTGGGGCATTCTGTACCATATCTTTGACAATGGCTGGGAGGATCAGGAGTTCATCCGCACACGTGTCTGGGGCATGGACGAGATCCGCAAAGAGGTGGCCAACTGGACACCGGACGAGGTCGAGCGTGTGACAGGTGTGCCCGAGGCACAGTTGAAACGCGTGGCGCGCACGCTGGCCAACAACCGTCCCGGCACCGTGATCTGGTGCATGGGTGGCACGCAGCACACCAACGGCAACAACAACACCCGCGCCTATTGCATCCTACAGCTTGCGCTGGGGAACATGGGCACCGCCGGTGGTGGCACCAACATTTTCCGGGGCCACGACAACGTGCAGGGCGCGACCGATCTGGGCGTGCTGGCCGACACATTGCCGGGCTATTACGGTCTGTCCGCCGGATCATGGGCCCACTGGGCGCGTGTCTGGGAGGAAGATCTGGACTGGCTCAAGGGTCGGTTCGACACGATCAAGGGCGCCGATGGCAAGGACAAGGATATGATGGGGCTGACGGGTATTCCCGTTTCGCGCTGGATTGACGGTGTTCTTGAAGCGCGCGAAAACCTTGAACAGCCCGACAACACCAAAGCGATGGTGCTGTGGGGTCACGCGCCCAACTCGCAGACCCGTCAGAAGGAAATGAAGACCGCGATGGAAAAGCTCGACCTGCTGGTCGTGGTTGACCCATACCCGACCGTTTCCGCCGTTCTGCACGACCGCACCGACAATACCTATCTGTTGCCTGCGTCGACGCAGTTCGAAACATCCGGTTCTGTCACCGCGTCCAACCGGTCGCTGCAATGGCGGGAAAAGGTGGTTGATCCGCTGTTTGAATCGCTGCCGGATCAAACGATCCTCTACAAGTTCGCCGCCAAGTTCGGTTTTGCGGATCGCATGTTCCGCAACATTGAGGTGAACGGAGAGGAACCGCTGGTCGAGGATCTGACCCGCGAGTTCAATCGCGGCATGTGGACCATCGGCTATACCGGGCAAAGCCCCGAGCGGCTGAAAATGCACATGGCCAACCAGCACACCTTTGACAAGACCACGCTGCGGGCTGTTGGCGGCCCTGCGGACGGGGATTTCTATGGCCTGCCGTGGCCCAGCTGGGGCACGCCGGAGATGAACCACCCCGGCACGGCCAACCTGTACGATATGTCGATGCCGGTGGCCGAAGGTGGTTTGACCTTCCGCGCCCGGTTCGGTGTGGAACGCGACGGTGACAATCTGCTGGCAGAAGGCGTCTATTCTGTCGGGTCCGAAATTCAGGATGGTTATCCTGAGTTCACCATGCAGATGCTGATTGACCTGGGTTGGGACGGCGATCTGACGGCGGATGAACGCAAGTCCATCGAAATGGTCGCAGGCTATGAGCGGCCCGAAAACGCGGACGACGGCACCGAAGAGGTCGGCGAAACCTCGCAACAGGGTGACGTGCCATCGGATTATGTCGAGGCAGTTGGCGGCGTGAACTGGAAGACCGACCTGTCGGGCGGCATCCAGCGGGTGGCGATTGCCCACGGCTGTGCGCCCTTCGGCAATGCCAAGGCACGCTGCGTGGTCTGGACCTTCCCCGATCCCGTACCGCTGCACCGCGAGCCGCTGTACACCAACCGTCGCGATCTGGTCGAGGACTATCCGACCTATGAGGACAAATCGTTCTGGCGGGTGCCGACGCTCTATGCGTCAATCCAGAAAAACGACTTTTCCAAAGAGTTCCCGATTATCCTGACCTCCGGCCGTCTGGTCGAATACGAGGGCGGCGGGGACGAGACGCGGTCGAACCCGTGGCTGGCCGAGCTTCAGCAGACCATGTTCATCGAGATCAACACGCGCGACGCCAACAATCTGGGCGTGCGTGACGGGACCGATGTGTGGGTCGAAGGGCCGGAAGGCGGGCGGATCAAGGTGCAGGCCATGGTCACCGAACGGGTCGGCGAGGGCGTTGCCTTTATGCCGTTCCACTTTGGTGGCCACATGGAAGGCGTCAGCCTGCGGGACAAATATCCCGACGGTGCCGATCCGATCGTGCTGGGGGAAAGCACCAACACCGTGCAGACCTACGGCTATGACTCCGTCACCCAGATGCAAGAGACCAAAGCGACTCTTTGCAAAATCATGCCCGCGTAAGGAGACAAGAGAATGGCTAGATCAAAATTTCTCTGCGATGCCGAACGCTGCATCGAATGCAACGCCTGTGTCACGGCCTGCAAGAACGAGCACGAGGTGCCCTGGGGCATCAACCGCCGTCGGGTGGTGACCATTCAGGACGGCAAGCCGGGCGAACGCTCGATCTCGGTCGCCTGTATGCACTGTTCGGACGCGCCGTGCATGGCCGTCTGCCCCGTGGACTGCTTTTACCAGACCGACGAAGGTGTGGTTCTGCACTCGAAGGATCTGTGCATCGGCTGTGGTTACTGTTTCTACGCGTGCCCCTTTGGCGCGCCGCAGTATCCGCAGGCGGGCAACTTTGGATCGCGCGGCAAGATGGACAAGTGTACCTTCTGCGCCGGTGGTCCCGAGGAGAACAACTCGCAGGCCGAGTTCCAGAAGTACGGGCGCAATCGGATTGCAGAGGGCAAATTGCCGATCTGTGCCGAAATGTGTTCGACCAAGGCCCTGTTGGCCGGGGACGGCGACATGGTGTCGGACATCTACCGCGAACGTGTGGTGGCCCGTGGCTTTGGCTCTGGCGCCTGGGGTTGGGGCACGGCCTACGACCAGAAGGGTCAGTAACCCGGCGGCACGGGCCATGCGCCCGTGCCGATGACAGGTCCGGCGGCCCATTGTGGCGGGCCGCCGCTTCACCCTACTTCATGCGGGGGATTTTCCCATGCTGCGCCTTCTGATGGCATTCATTATTCTTGCGATGCTGGCTGTGCCCGGTGTCGCCACTGCGCAAGACGTGCGCCCGCCGGAAAACGCGGTGAACACAGAAACGCCGCGTGCCGCGACCGGCGGGGCGCAGACGCTGGACGACGTGTTGCGCCGCGAACAAGGGCTTGAGGTTGACGACAGTTTCAGGCGCGACAACATTGGCGGCGACGCGGGGACTGCGCTTGGGCTTGGTCCCCTGGGCGGCACATCGGATGCCGAACAATGGCGCGCGCTGCGCTATAATGAGGCCGACGTCACCGTGACCACCATGGACAAACGCGGCAAGGTTCTGGTGCAGGATGGCGGCATGTGGTGGCTGGAGGTGCGGCGCGGGCCGCTGCCCACCTATGGCGGCTGGTTGCTGCTGGGCACGCTGGCGGTTCTGGCGGTGTTCTTCCTGTTGCGCGGTCGCGTGCGGGTCGAGGACGGGATGTCGGGGCGCACCGTGACCCGGTTCAAGGCGATTGAACGCTTTGCCCACTGGATGCTGGCGGGGTCGTTTATCCTGCTGGCGATCACGGGGCTGTTGTCGTTGTTCGGGCGCAAGGTGTTGATCCCTGCCTTTGGTCACGGGTTCAACTCGGTCCTGCTGACCGGGACAAAGTTCATTCACGACAATGTCTCCTGGGCGTTCATGATTGCGCTGGTGATGGTGTTCGTGATGTGGGTCTGGCACAATCTGCCCGACCGCACCGACCTGACATGGTTCCGCTATGGCGGGGGCATCATCGGCAAGAAACACCCGCCTGCGAAAAAGTTCAACGCGGGGCAAAAGCTGATCTTCTGGTCGGTGATTGTGCTGGGGGCCTCGGTTTCCGTGTCGGGCCTGTCGATGCTTTTTCCCTATGATTTGCCGCTGTTCGGGCACAGCTTTGCGCTGCTGAACGACACCGGCCTGCCGCAAGCGGTTGGCTTTGGCACCTTGCCCGTCGATCTGGCCCCGCAGGAAGAGATGCAATATGCGCAGCTTTGGCACGCGATCATCGGCTTTGTCATGATCGCGATCATCTTCGGCCACATCTATATCGGGACGCTGGGCATGGAAGGCGCCTATGATGCAATGGGCAGCGGCGAGGTTGACGTGAACTGGGCTGAACAGCACCATTCGATCTGGCTGGAAAAAGTCGAACAGAAAGAGCACCGGAGCCCGGCAGAATGACTTGCCGCACCATAGGAGACAGGCCATGAAGATCATGTTTGCAGGCTTTGCCGGGGTTCTTGTGATCGGCGTTGTGGCCTATTTCGGCCTGCACGAGATGGGCTTTTCCTCGC
Organism: Sulfitobacter sp. EhC04; assembly: GCF_001650875.1. GTDB lineage: Bacteria > Pseudomonadota > Alphaproteobacteria > Rhodobacterales > Rhodobacteraceae > Sulfitobacter. Next base: position 245,005 of record NZ_LXYI01000023.1, on the reverse strand, counting down.
AACAGGTCTATTCCAGTGACAACGTACGGCTGGACTGACACGAGGGAAACTCATGGCAGGTGACGAATACGGCGGCACGCTTGCGGGCGCGTCGGTTCTTGTGATCGACGACGAACCGGGCATGCGAAACTTTCTGGTCAAGATGCTCGAACCCCGCGTCAAGCGGGTGGCGCAGGCCGCGTCGCCCGCCGAAGCGACGCGGATGCTGGACAAGGCGCGTTTCGATGTTGTCGTGCTGGACAACGTCATGCCGGGCAAGACCGGTCTGGAATGGGTCACCGAACAGCGCCGCAAGGGGTTCTATGCCGACACCATCCTGATCACCGCCTATGCCGATCTGGAAACCGCCATTGCTGCACTGCGGGCAGGGGTCAGTGATTTTATTCTCAAACCCTTCCGCACCAACCAGATATTGGGCGCGGTGTCGCGCACGCTGGATCGCAAGAACCTGCGCCGCGACAACACCTTGTTGCGGCGCGAGCTGGGTGCCGGATCGACGGTGCGGATGCTGGGCAAATCGCCTGCGCTGACCGCGGTGCGCGACCTGCTGAAACGGCTGGCCCCGCTGCCGACGCCGGTGCTGTTCACCGGGGCCAGCGGCACCGGCAAGGAACTGGCGGCGCGGCAGTTGCACCAGATGTCGCCGCGCGCCGACAAGGCGTTCGTGGCGGTGAACTGTGCCGCGATTGCGCCCGACCGGATCGTGCCCGAGCTGTTCGGTTCGGTCGAAGGAGACGCGACGCTGAAACCCGGCCTGCTGTTGCTGGCCGATGGCGGCACGCTGTTTCTGGACGAAGTGGCGCAAATGCCCGAACCGCTGCAAGCGGCGTTCCTGCGGGTGCTGGAGGATCAGCGCATTCGCCCGCAGGGGGCCGAACGTGAAATCCCGCTGGATCTGCGGTTTCTTTTCGCCACCAATGCCGATCTGGAACAGGCGGTGGCGCAGGGGCGGTTCCGCGCTGACCTCTATCACCGCATCAACGTGATGAAGATCGAGATGCCGCCGCTCAAGGACCGCTCGGAAGATATCGTTGAACTGGCAGCGCTGTTCATGGAGCAGTTTTCGACCGCTTTGGGCATGCCCGCGCTGCGGCTGGACGACGACACATTGTTGAAACTGCGCCGCTACGATTGGCCGGGCAACGTGCGCGAACTGCGCAATCTGATCGAACGCTCGGTAATCCTGGGGTTCTTCCCCGATGAGTTCTCGGGAAAAGGATCGGTCGCGGGGGCGCGTGCCATCGAGGATCTGGATCTGGTGGTGCAACGCCACATGCTGCACATGCTGGACCTGTGCAACGGCAACCGCGCCGAGGCCGCGCGCCGTTTGGGTGTGTCGCGCAAGACAATTGATCGCAAGTTGCAAGCCTGGGGTGAGGGCACGTCAGATTAGATAACCGAGGGCAGCATCTTGGTATCCCTTATGACCGGTGATCAGATCTTGACCTGTGCAGCGGCCATGGTCCTGGGCCCTGCGCAAGAGTCGCAACCGCTGCTTCAGCGCCGCATGGTCGCTTTCGATGCGGTTGTTCAGATGTTTAAGATCAACATGACGGATCGCGCCATCCGGTCCGACGTATACTCTATTCCCGATCAGCAGCAGAGAGCAGCTAAACTCTCGCGGAAACCTGTCCAGGGTTTGGGCAATTGCCCAAGAGATCAGACCGGCTCGACCGTTTTCCTGGCATCTGCAGAGGCACGGAGTTCCACCTGAACTGGCAGATTGTCAATCAGCCGCACCCCGTTTAACCAAGCGGCCACAAACAGGCGGCCGGGGCGGCTCGCTGCCGCCATCGGCTGCAAGTCGGGATCGCTGCGCAGCTCGAAGTAATCCACAGCATCAAAGCCTGCGGCCATCAGGGCTTGGCTGGCGGTGGTCAGCGCCTGCGCGACGTTGCCGCCCTGGCGGATCGTACTGGCCGCGCTCTCTAGCACGCGCCCGATCACGGGAGCCATCTCACGGGCCGCCGCGCCAAGCCGCAGATTGCGCGAAGACATGGCAAGACCGTCGTCTTCACGGACGGTAGGGCAGGCGACAATCTCGGTTTTCAAGTCAAGATCAGCGACGACGCGACGGACCACCTGAAGTTGCTGATAGTCCTTCTCTCCGAAGAACGTGCAATCCGCGTCGGTCTGTAGCAGCAGCTTGGTCACCACGGTCGCCACGCCGTCAAAATGTCCGGGCCGGTCGTCGCCACACAGCCCATCGCTGACACCGGACACGGAAATCGTCGTGGAAAATCCGGTAGGGTAGATCTCCTCAGCCTCGGGCACATAGAGCACGTCAATATCAAGCGGCCCGAGCATGCGGGCGTCATTGTCTTCGGTTTTGGGATATTTTGCGAGGTCTTCGGGGTTGTTGAACTGACGCGGATTCACGAAGATCGTCACGATCACGCGGTCGGCCCGGCTGCGGGCGGCCTTGACCAGGCTAAGGTGCCCATCATGCAGGGCACCCATCGTCAGAACAACGCCAATTGTTTCCCCCGCCCGGTGCCAGCTTTTGGTCAGGTCACGCAACTCGGATTTACGGCGGATTATTCTCATGGGGCGGTTCCTTGGTCAGTGAATACGTGCTCGGCGGCGGGAAAGCTACGCGCGCGCACTTCGGCGGCATAGGTCGCAATGGCAACAGAGGCATCAGCGGCCAAATGGGCATAGCGTTTGACAAACTTCGGCTTGAAGGCGTCGAAGAGGCCCAGCATATCGTCGATCACAAGGATCTGGCCGTCGCAACCCGGTGACGCGCCGATACCGACCGTTGGGATGGGAACCTGGGCCGTAATGTCGTCGGCCAAGGCGGCGGGCACCTTTTCCAGAACCACAGAAAACGCACCGGCATCGGCTACGGCTTTGGCATCTTCTTGAATACGTGCCGCATCTGTCCCACGGCCTTGTACCTTATATCCTCCGATCGCGTTCACGGCCTGCGGGGTCAGCCCGATATGTGCCATCACGGGGATGCCGCGCTCGGTCAGGAACCGGATCGTATCGGCCATGTGCCGTCCGCCTTCGAGCTTGACTGCTCCGGCACCAGTGTCTGCCATCAGTTTTGCGGCGTTGCGAAAAGCCTGCGCCGGGCTTTCCTCGTAGCTGCCAAAGGGCATGTCGATCACCATCAGTGCCCGTTCGGTGCCCCGTGACACCGCACGCCCGTGCAATGTCATCATTTCCATTGTCACGTCGAGGGTTGAGGTCAGACCGTGCAGCACCATCCCCACACTGTCGCCCACCAAGACCAGATCGCAGTGTTCATCCGCGAGTTTTGCCACCGGTGTGGTATAGGCGGTCAAACAAACCAAGGGCATTGTCCCTTTGCGGGCAAGAATATCGGCGGCGTTCAACGCCTTGTTCTGTGCAGGTCGGCTCATTTGGATTCTCTAAGGTTACGTTAGGTCAATCGCCTAAGGAGTTCAGGGGCATTTTGCAAGTGCAGCGTAATATTATTGCGCTAACACTGTCTAATTTTGTCAGATTAGAAGTCCAGTCCGATATCAAGGGTTTGAGCGGAATGTGTCAGCGCGCCTGATGAGATGTAATCCACGCCCGTCGCCGCGACCTCTGCAATGCGGTCGATGCGCATGTTGCCCGAGGCTTCCAACACCAGCCGCCCATCTGTCATTGCCACCGCTTCACGCAGGGCGGGGGTGTCCATATTGTCCAGCAACACGACATCCGCGCCGCCTTCGTTCAATACCTCTTCTAACTGCTCCAGCCGGTCGACTTCAATTTCGGTTCTGATCATATGCGATGCTTTGGCCTTCACAGCTTGCAACACCGATCGGATACTGCCTGCTGCTGCAATATGGTTGTCCTTGATCATGATCGCATCCGAGAGGGAAAAACGGTGATTGAACCCGCCACCGTGCAGCACGGCCTGCTTTTCGACCAGCCGTAAACCTGGCGTGGTTTTGCGGGTGCAGGTGATGCGCGTTATGGTGCCTTTTGCCTGTGCCACAAAGCCGGCGGTCAATGTGGCGATACCCGAAAGACGCCCGGCAAAGTTCAGGGCCACCCGCTCCGCCGAGAGGATTGATGCGGCGCGGCCTTCGACCTCCATCAGCACATCACCTGACGCGATACTGTCGCCGTCGCTCTTGTGGGCCGTGACCTTCAGATCCGCGTCAATCAACCGGAACGCCAGCGCCGCAATCTGTAGGCCTGACACCACACCGTCAGCGCGTGCATTCAAGCGCGCGGCATAGCGTGTATCGGCGGGGATCACCGTGCGCGTGGTGATGTCGCCATAGGTGCCAAGGTCTTCCATCAGTGCGGCGCGGACCAAAGGTTCAAGGATCAGGTCGGGCAGGGGGGCATGTGTCATGTGGTCTCCAGTCGCGCATGAGCGCGCGCATCGGTGAGGGTGAGGAAAGACCGCGTGCCGGTTGCGCCGTTACTTTCGGGATGGTCGGACCGGAAATGCGCGCCACGGCTTTCGCGACGGTTTAGCGCGGCGGCAGTAATTAATGTTGCGGTAGCGGTCATATTTGCCAGCGCAACGGAGTCGGGCTGTGTTGCCTCAATCTGGCCGATGTCCCCAAGGGTGTTCTGCAGCCCTTGCGCGGTGCGAATTACGCCTGCGCCATTGGTCATCGTGTGGCGTAGCTGGGCCACAAGGTCAGCGCGCGGCAGCGCGTCGGCGGGCATGTCTGGCAAACAAACCGCCGCTTGATGCTCCGTTACGGGGCCCAATGCGGCGTCAATATCCTTTGCGCAGCGTCGCCCATAGACCAATGCTTCGAGCAGACCGTTGGAAGCCAGCCGGTTTGCGCCGTGCAATCCGGTCGACGCGACTTCCCCACAAGCCCAAAGGCCCTCCAACGATGCCCTTCCCGCCGCATCGGTCGCAACACCACCCATGTGGTAGTGTGCCGCTGCTGCCACCGGTATCGGAGAGACCAGCGGGTTCAGCCCTGCCTTTTGGCATGCGGCTGCAACAGCGGGAAAATCGCGTAACAGACGTGTGCCCAAGGCCCTGCGCGTGTCCAGCGCCGGGGCCAGACCTGCCTGGGTTTGGGCAAAGACCGCACGGGCCACGATGTCGCGCGGGGCAAGCTCTGCATCGGGATGGGCGTCTTGCATGAACCGGACGCCGTGGCGGTTGATCAGGATGGCTCCCTCGCCTCTCAGGGCCTCGGTGGCCAATGGTGCGGGGTCGAGACCGCAGTTGATAGCTGTGGGGTGAAACTGCACGAATTCGGCATCGGCGATGACCGCGCCTGCCCGTGCGGCCATGCCAATCACCTGCCCGCGCACAGGAGGCGGATTGGTTGTCAGCGCATAGAGCCCGCCGGACCCACCCCCCGCCAGCAATACAGCAGCGCCGCGGATCAGACAGGGCGCAGACAGACCGTTTGTGCAGTTTGCGACCGTGACGCCGCACACTGCCCCGTTCAACGTCTCAAGGCTGGTGGCCATTACCCCTTCGAGGACTTGGATATGTTCGGCCTCGCGCACCTGTGCGGTGAGTGCGCGCATGATTTCGGCCCCGGCCTGATCACCTCTAACCCGCACCACACGGGCAAAGGAATGCGCCGCCTCGCGAGACATCACGTATTCGCCTTCGGGCGTTCGGTCGAAGGGGGTACCAAGTTCTGTGAGGTCCAGAATATGTGCCCGTGCTTCATTGGTGACAGCTTGCGCCACCTGCGCATCCACCGTGCCTGCACCGGCTTGTACCGTATCGCGCGCATGGGCCGCGGCACTGTCTGCCGGGTCCATCGCCGCGGCCACGCCCCCCTGTGCCCAGGCAGAGGATGCGCCTTTTCCCAGTGGTTCTGGCGAGATCATCAATACCGGGCGCGGTGCCAGCGTCAGTGCGGCATAATGCGCTGCCAGTCCCGCGCCGACGATGATGACGCGACCCGTGTCGATACGCTTCATGCGATCAGCAGGCCAACTGCCGTGACAAATCAATCATGCGCTGCACGGCGACGCGCGCTTTATCTGCCACGGCCGCATCCACTTCGACCGCCCCCTGCATCGTATGCAGCGACCAGAGCACTTTCTCCAATGTGATCTTTTTCATGTAGGGGCACATGTTGCAGGGCCCCACAAAGTCTACGTCCGGAAGGCTGTCGGAAATATTGGAGGCCATTGAACACTCGGTCACCAACATTGCTTTCGCGGGGCGCTCACGTTCAACATAGGCGATGATGCCACTGGTTGATCCGGAGAAATCAGCAGCATCAACGACGTCCGGCGGGCATTCTGGATGCGCGATGATACGCGTGTCGGGGTTGTACGTGCGGAAGTCATTCAGGTCTTGCGCGGTGAAGCGTTCATGCACGATGCATGCGCCATCCCACCAGACAATGCGTTTGTTTGGCACCTGTCTGGCGACGTTCTGGGCCAGATATTTGTCAGGTGTCATAATTACCGTATCGCTTTGCTGTGCCGCGACGATCTGCGCGGCGTTGGATGAGGTGCAACAAATGTCTGATGCGGCTTTCACCTCCGCTGTGGTGTTCACATAGGTGACGACAGGCGCACCGGGATATTTAGCGCGCATCTGCGCGATGCCTTCTGCGGTGATGCTTTCGGCCAGCGAACAGCCTGCTTCCATATCGGGGATCAAAACGGTCTTGGACGGGTTCAGTATTTTCGACGTTTCGGCCATGAAATGCACACCGCATTGCACGATCACCTCCGCCTCGACCTTTGTCGCCTCAATTGCGAGTTGCAGGCTGTCGCCCACAACGTCGGCAATGCCGTGGTAGATCTCTGGCGTCATGTAGTTGTGTGCCAGGATCACCGCATTGCGCTGTTTCTTAAGCTTGTTGATCGCCACCACATAGGGCGCAAATATTGCCCAGTCGGGCGGCGAGATCACGCGTTCCATCCTGCTATATATCTCGGGATGTGCCGCTGCCAGTTCAGGGGACGGGGCAAGATCGTAGTGATCGGCAAGTTCGGTGCGCAGCGCGGTCTGATCAAGCAAGTGCTAAATATCCTCGGGTTATTACTGTCCATTCTGGATGGAACCGTCGAGCCGGCAACCTGGAGATTTCCGGTGGAGGGATGTTTAGGGGGCGGGTGACGTCAGGGCAAGCCGGTTGTCATACCTGCCCCGAATGATCCGGTGCTTGATTGTTCTGACACCAGCGCTTTGGACGTTCAGGCGGTTTTTTGCGGGGTTTGTTGCGCTTGCCTCTGGAAAGCTGGAAGCCAAAAGATGTATTCGCCGCAAGACGCCTTCCCTCACCTTCATCCAAGGATAAAAATTTGATCCGGCACATCGTCTTTTTCACAGCTAAATCCGAACGCGACCTTGGGGAAATTCTAGAGGGGCTTTCGATCCTGAAAAAGATCCCCCATGCCATTAAATTGGACGTGACGGCGAACCGAAAGTCCGACCCTATCAGCCAGGAAGTTGACGTGGTCGTCTACGGCGAATTCGAGGATTCCGCGGCACTCGATGCCTACAAGGGGCATGAGATCTATCAAGAATCCATCCGTCGGGTGCGGCCATTGCGCGAACTGAGATTTGCTGCGGATTTCGAAGCGTAAAAGTGTGAGCGATACTTGAGCCGCGACTCCTAATATAAAACAATGAGTTATCTAGTAGGATTCGCACTTCAAAGTAGCGCGCACCCGGCTACAGCATTGAATCCTATAAGCATAGTTATGTAATAATCGCCCTTCAGACCGCACTGATGTCAAATCCGGTTCCGAATAGTGCCGCCCGATCAATCGGCACGCCGGCAAGACGTTTGCGCGCCTGCATGTGGGTCTTGGCGTTGTTTACAGTCTCCACCGCAGAAAGCCTGTCACCGGCAAAGCGCCAGATCGTTCCGTCCGCGCCTGCCAGCGCCTCGTCGTCGGGTGCGGCAAGACCGGCAATCTGCAGTTTCGCATCAGCCTGATCAGACCAGAACCACGGCACCGCCGCATAGGGATCGCGCGACTTGCCTGTAATCCGGCGTGAGATGAGCCGGGCATGATCGGTTGCGGCCTGAACGCTTTCCAAACGGACGGGCTGTCCGGTGTTCGGGTTTGGAAATACCGCGCAATCGCCAAGCGCCGAGATTGCTGGATCGTTGGTCAGAAGAAAAGCATCAACCACGATGCCATTTTCCACCGGCAGACCTGCCACCTTGGCCAGATGTGTGTTTGGTCTGACGCCTGCGGCAAGGAGCACGACATCGGCCCCGATTGCTGAACCGTCCTGCAAGGTGATGCCGTCTTCAGTGACATCTGTCACCGGGGCGTTGAGGTGCAGGGTCGTGCCCAAATCGCGGTGCAGTGCGTGGAACCTTTCTGACATCGCGGGGGATACCGCCCGCGCCATCAGACGCGGCGCGGCTTCCGCGATTGTCACATCATGGCCCAGCCCCGCTGCGACCGCCGCGAACTCCAGTCCGATGAAACCGCCGCCGATCACGGCACAGCGTTTTGGCCGATCAAGTGCCGCCCGCAGTCTGGACGCATCCTGAAGCGTGCGCAGGTCCAGCGCCCGGTCGAGGCCCGGAATCGGCGGGCGCAGGTTGCGGGTGCCGGTGGCAAGGATCAGGTGGTCGTAGGGAAATACCCTGTCGCCCGCCATCACGGTCTGCGCGTTGCGGTCGATGTGGTCGACCCACAGACCACCGATCAGGTCGATACCCGCCTTTGCGAAAAACGAGGCGGGCCGCAGACGCAGCGCCCCTGCATCGCCGGTCTTGAGGTAGGCCTTGGAGAGCGGCGGGCGCTGGTACGGCAGCCCTTCCTCCCCGCCGATCAGGGTGATGCGGCCGGTAAACCCGTCCTGCCGCAAGGATATGGCAGCCTGAAGCCCGCCCTGCCCGGCACCGACAATGACGATATTGTCCATGGAAATCAGACCTGATCCTGGGGCAGATGTACAACCAGACCGTCAAGCGCATCGGTCAGTTTGATCTGACACGACAGGCGCGAAGACGGTTTCACCGCGTCGGCGGCGCATTCCAGCATGTCATCCTCGCCATCCTGGCGCGGGCCGGTCTTGTCAGACCAGGCATCATCGACATAGCAGTGGCAGGTGGCGCACATCATTGCGCCGCCGCATTCGCCGACGATCCCGTCGACACTATTGTCCAGCGCCGTCTGCATCACAGTGCTGCCTTCGTCGGCGTCCACGATGGTTTCTGTGCCATCTGCGGCAACATAGGTAACCTTGACCATAACAGGTCCTTTCCGTTTTGGATCAGTTCAGGGAAACGGGCAGATTGACCGGCCCACGAAAACCAAAGCCGCGCCAGCGGACGGCGTCGGGATCGGGCAGGCGCATGTTCGGGAAACGGTCGAACAGGGCCGGAATCATGATCTCGCCCACCGTGCGCCGCGCGATATGGGCCCCTGCGCAGTGATGCGGGCCGCTGCCGAAAGCCTGGTGTGGGTTCTTGTCGCGGAAAACGACAAAGTTCTCGCCGTCCTCGAACAGATCCTCGTCACGGTTTGCGGAGGCCTGGATCGTCATGACGGTATCCCCCTTGGGGATGTCGAAACCGCCGATTTCGGTATCTTCAAGCACCAGCCGGCTGGAGGCCTGGATCGGTGCCACCCAGCGCACGCCTTCTTCAAACGCCATGCCCCAGGCTTCCTGACGGCGTACCTCTTCCAGTTGTTCGGGACTGGTCAGCAGACCATAGATAATCGTCGCCATCGCATCGCGCGGTTCGTTGATGCCGCCGCCAATGGCGATTTTCATGTTGGCGTATATCTGGCTGTCGGGGATGGGGTTTTCGGCATTCACCATCAATGAAAGGGCCGAGGCATTGGGGTTGGCCTTGTGGTGGTCGATCAGGCTGCCGAAATGAGCGTCCATCTCGTCATTCGCACGTTCGGTGATCCTGAACAGCTCGGGGTCCCAGCCGAAATTGCCCGCCCCGTCGATCAATTCTTGCGACCAGCGCATCATCTGTTCGTCGGTCGCGCCATCAAGCCCAAGGATATGCACAAGGATGCGCGCCGAGACCGGGCCGCAGATCTCGCGGAACAGATCCACAGTATCGCCCTTTTTCAGCCGCGAGAGGTACTCATCGGTGATGTCGCGATAGATTTGGGCCCAGTTGGCTTTGATCACCTTCGGCGTATAGGCCATCTGCATTGCCATGCGTTCACGGCGGTGTTCGTCGCCATCCTTTCGCATCAGCGTATGGGCACGAAAGGCCGGTTGCATCGGTGTATTTGGATCGTTCGAGCTGAACAGTTCCGGGGTGTCCTTGACGCGTTTGGTGTGCGCGGCCTTCGTCAGGAAGGTCCGTTTCACCCCCTCGACCCGAACCACCGGTGTGTCGCGGCGCATGCGGCGGTAGATCGGGTAGGGATCGCGCGTCAGTTGATTCATTCCGACATCGGTATTTACAGGGGCCAGTGGCATTTGATCCTCCTCCCAAAGATGTAGGGGCCAAGGTAATCGGGTGCATCTATCGTGAAAACCGCTTGAAGTAGATCATTGCCATCTGAAAATTCGATACTATGCTGAGGCATGGCCATGGAAGACGCTCTTCACGCGCTCCAACTGCGCAGCTTCATGTTGCTTGCGGCGATCGCGCGCGAGGGATCATTTTCCGCCGCGGCTGACCGACTGGGGCTTAACCAGTCCGTTGTCAGCTATGGCATCGAAAAACTTCGGCAGGTCTATGACGATCCATTGTTCGTACGGATCGCCGGACAGACCCAACCAACCGAGCGGTGCGAAGAACTGATTGTTCTGGCTGACAAGTTCATCGAGGATTTCCAACTGCTCAGGACCAAGGGCCGGTTTGACCCGGCCACCACAACCGAGCGTCTGGTGATTGCCTGCAACTATTACGAGCGGATGCTGTTCGTTCCACGTGCCGTGACGGCCCTGTCGCGGGCCGCGCCCGGTTTGCAGATCGAGATTATCGAGGCGTCAGGCATCGGTCATGAAAAGCTGCTGAACCGCGAGGCGGACTTGCTGATTGGCCCGTTCCGGCGCGAAAACGCTGCATTTTATGCCCGTACTGTTGCCACTGACCGCTTTGCCTACATGATTGACCCTGCGCACCCCGAGGCCGGAAAGACGCTGACGCTGGACCGCTATCTGGCGCTGGACCATATCCTTGTGACCTATGGCGGGCGCTGGCAATCCGGTTACCTGACCGAGTTGGAGCAGTTGGGCCACAGCATCAGCCCCGCAATCAGAATTCCGAGCCCAGCGGGGATCGAAGAACTGGTGCGCGGCACCCGGCTGGTCGCCACCCTGCCCTTCGCCCTCGCCCGCAAGATCGGCCAGGGCCTGCATACCAGCCCCGGCCCCTTTACCGCAGACCTGCGGATTCAATTGATATGGACGGCGGTAAATCATCACTCCGATATGATGAAATGGGCGCGCGACATGATCGCAACGTCTCTCAGATCGACAGCCTTGTGAAAGCGCACTGACGCTGCGGACATTCGCGCAGCATGCGCCAGGAACGATCCCGGCGCGGCGTGAGGCGATGCCCGGCTTGTGCCGGGCGGGTGTTCTTATGTGCCCGCGCGCGTCATCTCAAAAATCCATCGGCGCATTTGACTTCACTTCCTTGATCACAAAGAAGGTCCGGGCCTGCCGGACACCTGGAAGTGCGATCAGTTTCCGGGTGTGGAACCGGTTGAAATCGGCAATGTCCGACACCCTGATCCGCAACAGGTAATCGAAATCCCCGGCCACCAGATCGCAGTCGAGGATCGAGGTTTCCTTGGTGATCGCCGCCTCAAAGGCAGCAAAGCTTTCCGGGGTGGAGCGATCGAGGACGATGCCGACCATCACCAGTGCCCCCAGACCAACCTTGTGCGGATCGACCATGGCCCGGACGCCGGTGATGTACCCCTCATCGAACAGGCGTTGGGTGCGGCGGTGGCAGGTCGCGGGGCTCACGTTGGTTCGCTGCGCCAGTTCGGCATTGGTCAGCCGACCGTCCGACTGCAGCAGCTGCAATAGCGCCAGTTCGGTCCGGTCGAGCGCGCGGGATGGGTGATCTTTCAACATGTTACCTCTGAACCTCGCTGGAAGGTTGGGGGCGCGCGCCGCCTTTGGTGATTCGCAGGATTCCGTGAATGATATATCCTTTCACATTATCGGGCAGATGCGGGCCTTTTTGAAACTATTATAGATGTATCAGACTCTGGGGCCAAGAAACAGCATCCAGATTGAAAGGACATTTCATCCCTGCCTTGCTATCACCGTGGCAACCAAAACTGGAGATGGCCATGTCACTACTTGAGAAATTCGAACGGTATCCGCTGACCTACGGTAAGACACCGATTGACCACTTGCCCCGGCTGACCGCCGCCCTGGGTGGCAAGGTCGAAATCTATGCCAAGCGGGAGGACTGCAACTCCGGTCTGGCCATGGGCGGTAACAAGCTGCGCAAGTTGGAATATATCGTGCCGGACGTCATCGCCTCGGGCGCTGACACGCTTGTGTCCATCGGTGGCGTCCAGTCGAACCACACCCGGATGGTTGCGGCAACCGCCGCCAAGATCGGGATGAAATGCGTTGTCGTGCAGGAAAAATGGGTGCCCCATTTCGACGCCGTTTACGACCGTGTCGGCAATATCCTGATGACCCGTCTGATGGGCGCGGATTCGCGACTGGTCGAAGATGGTTTTGACATCGGCATCCGGGAAAGCTGGGAAAACGCGATGCAGTCGGTCCGCGATGCGGGGGGCAAACCCTATGGCATTCCGGCGGGCGCATCCGTGCACAAATACGGCGCTTTGGGTTATATCGGTTTTGCCGAGGAAGTGGCCGAACAAGAAGCGGAGCTTGGCTTCAAATTCGATTACATCGTTGTCTGCGTCGTCACCGGATCGACACAGGCTGGCATGATTGTGGGTTTCAAGGATCAGGGCCGTGCCGACCGTGTGATCGGGATCGACGCATCAGGCACCGTTGACCAGACCCGCGCACAGGTCACGGATATCTCACGCAAAACCGCCGAACTGGTCGGGCTGGGCCAGGACATCACCGAGGACGACATCGTGATCAACCCCGATTACGCCTACCCCGCCTACGGCGTGCCATCGGATGAAACCAACGACGCAATCCGGCTTGCGGCCCAGACCGAAGCGATGATGACCGACCCGGTTTATGAAGGCAAATCCATGCAGGGCATGATTGACCTGACACGCAAGGGTTTCTTCCCCGAAGGATCGCGGGTGCTTTATGCCCATCTTGGTGGCGCACCGGCCCTGAACGGCTACAGCTATTACTACAAGGACGGCTGATCCGGCCCCGAATGCCAGACGCGGGCGGCTTTTGCTGCCCGCGTCACCCCCTCACGCGGAGGCGAACATGTCCTTGTAGGCGTCCCGCAGCAGGTTCTTCTGGACCTTGCCCATGGTATTGCGCGGCAGGCTGTCGATCACGATCAGGAGGCGCGGGTGCTTGAAGCGCGCCAGCGGGCCTTTGACCGCCTCCATGATCGCATCTGTGTCGGGTGTCTTGCCCTGTTTCGGGACCAGCACACCCACCACCGTTTCGCCAAAGTCCGGATGCGGCACGCCGATGACCGCACTTTCCAGAACGTCGTCCTGTTCATCGAGTACCAGCTCGATCTCCTTGGGATAGATGTTATAGCCGCCGGAGATGATCAGATCCTTGCCCCGACCCACGATGCTGACATAGCCATCGGCGTCAACCATCCCCAGATCGCCGGTGATGAAGTACCCGTTGTCGCGCAGTTCCGCCGCGGTCTTGTCGGGCATTTGCCAATAGCCCTTGAATACATTGTCACCCCGGACCTCGATGACGCCGACCTCGCCCTGCGGCAGGGGATTGCCGCTGTCGGGGTCGCAGACCTTCAGCTCGACCCCCGGCAATGGAAAGCCCACAGTGCCCGCGCGGCGCTCACCGTCATAGGGGTTGGAGGTGTTCATATTCGTCTCTGTCATGCCGTATCGTTCCAGAATCCGCTGGCCGGTGCGGGCTTCGAACTGGACATGGGTTTCGGCCAGCAAGGGCGCAGATCCCGAGATGAACACGCGCATAAGGTCGGCTGCCTGCCGGGTGAAGCGGGCATCGTCCAACAGGCGGGTGTAGAACGTGGGGACACCCATCATCGTTGTAGCGCGGGGCATCAGGGACAGCACCTGATCCACATCGAAACGGGGCATGAATATCATGCTGCCGCCCGCGATCAGGGTCACATTGGTGGCAACGAACAACCCGTGGGTATGAAAGATCGGCAGCGCGTGCAGCAGCACGTCGTCCGAGGTAAAGCGCCATTCCTTTGCAAGGGTCGCTGCATTCGACAACAGATTGGTCTGCGTCAGCATCGCCCCTTTCGATCTGCCCGTGGTCCCGGACGTATATAGAAACGCGGCCAGATCATCGGCGCTGCGCGGAACGGTGTCAAAACTTTCGCGCGCGTTTGCCGCCTTGTCGGTCAGCGACCCACCCCCGTCCGCGTCAAGGGTTTCGACAAGCGCGCCCAGCCCATCCGCAACCGGCGTCAGCGCCGAGACCTCGCTTGGGTCACAGACCACCAGCGCCGCGCCGCTGTCCTTGATGAAATAGGTCAGTTCAACCGTGGTATAGGCCGTGTTCAACGGCAGGAACACCAGGCCAGCCTGGGCGCAGGCCGCAAAAAGCGCCAGTGCCTGCGGAGATTTATGCACCTGCGCTGCCACACGGGCCCCCGGTTCCAGCCCCAGACCCGTCAACACATGCGCGATCCGGGCGGTCTGTTTCAGGAAATCCGAATAGGTCAGGATGGATCCGTCAATCAGGTGCAGGAAAGGTGCATCGCGCCCCAGATGAGCACCGAATAAAGTATCGTAAAGTGGGTTTGACATGGTGTTATCTTTCCGCGGTGGTCGCGTTGGCATATGACTTTGCCAGGGCGGTGACATCCGCGCTGGCAACGATCTTGCCCTTGGTGGCAAAGTTTTCAAGATTCTGCGCGACGGCAGAAAGATCATAAAGATAGTTGACCATCACGCCACCCGAATTTGCCGCGCCATTGGCCGAGGAATCCGCATCGGCATGGACCGCATGGACAAGCGCGCCATTGCCCAGATGAAAGCGCGCCACCGGATCGTAAGGCCCATCGCCCCTGCCCTTGGCGTCCAGCAGGTAATGCGCCGCAAACGCGCGCCGCATTGCGGGCGTGTCGGGCATCTCGATGTTGTTCTGTGCCGCCCATTTGGTCAGAAGCGGGATTGGTGAAAGCGTGACAAAGTTCTTCAGCCCGGTCTGTTCTGCGGACAGGTCCGCCGCCACCTGCTTGATCAGAGAATTGCCAAATGAAATGCTGGCCAGCCCGGCCTGACAGTTCGAGATCGAATAGAAAACGGCGGTGTCGCAATCCTCGGGGTTCAGCGCCGCCCGGTCTTCGGCCAGCAGCGCCTGTATTGATCCCGGAATGCCCTTTGTCAGCGCCACCTCGACAAATATCAACGGCTCGTCCGGCATGGCGGGGTGGAAAAAGGCAAAGCAGCGGCGGTCTTTGGGCTGCAACCTGCGGCGCAGGTCGTCCCAACTGTGAATGGCATGGACTGCCTCATAGGCGATGATCTTTTCCAGGATATGCGCGGGGCTTTCCCAACTGATCGGGCGCAGCACCAGAAAACCACGGTTGAACCAGGATGCGAAAAGATGGCGGAAATCCAGATCGAGCGCGGCAAGTTCAGGGTCGTCTCCGGCCAGCGACAGCAGGTCCGCCCGCATCCGTACCAATGCGCCGGTGGCCCCCGGCGCGCGATTCAGGCGGCGGATCAGTTCCTGCCGCTGTGGTTCGGCAGCGTTGAGGAAGGCCCGGTAGGTCGCCTTCGACGGGGTTTGCTCATACGCATCCAGCGCGGAGCGTACTGTTTCGGGGTCGATGTTCATGTCATGCGCCAGGTGTTGCAGGAACGCCAGCTTCCCGGCGTCATCAAGGCTGGCGAATTTTCCCAGAATGTCCTGGGCAAGCGCCTGTTCGGTCGTTTCGCCCGCACTGCCCAGCAGATCGGCGGTCAGGGCCGCGATCGGACGGGACGACGGGCGATCCTGGCCGAAGGGGCGATAGCGCCTTTCGAACATGGTCGAAAGCAGGTCAGCAAGTATCGTCATGTTGCATGTCCTTATGACGGAGTGCCGCAGCCGATGATGGGCCGCGCGTCGAACGCGGCGTGAAGCGTGCTCGTGTTCTAGCCGCTTTTGTGCCTGACGGGCCAACACCAACTGAATAGATGGGTTGATCATAGGCGCATCGTGTTTTTTAGGTCAATTACTTTGTATACAAGATATTAGTTATTGCGTGCTTTGCCGCGTCAAGCTAGCTTTTTTGTATGGAACAACGCAGCGCCGTGAACATCGCAAACTCTTTGGAACAGTTGATTTTCGACGGCACCTTTGCCGACGGCGACCGGCTGGACGAGGTGCGGCTGGCCGAACAGTTCGGCGTGTCGCGCACACCGCTGCGCGAGGCTTTGCAGCGTCTGGAAAGTTCGGGACTGGTCACCTTGATTCCGCGGCGCGGTGCCTTTGTACGCCAGCCCGGCCCGCTGGAACTGCTTGAGATGTTCGAGGTGATGGCCGAACTGGAAGCGGTCTGCGCCCGTCTGGCCGCGCGGCGGATGTCCGATGACGCGCTGGACATGCTGCGGCTGGCCAATGCGCGCTGTCAGGCGGCTTCGGATGCGCAGGACGCTGACTTGTACTATACAGAAAACGAACGGTTCCACGCCACGATCTACCGCGAATCGGGCAACAGCTTTCTTGAGCAGGAAAGCCTGAAACTGCAAAAACGCCTGCGCCCTTTCCGCCGCCAGCAACTGCGCCTGCGCGGAAGGATGCCGCAGTCACTGACCGAGCACGAGGTGATTGTAGAGGCGCTGACGGCAGGGGATTCCAATGCCGCAGCCAATGCGCTGCGGGACCACGTGAACGTCCAGGGCGAGCGGTTTCAGAGCTTGATGGCAGGCCTGAAAACGGCGGCATCCTAACGGCCTGTCACAAAAATCCGTTCTCAGCCCACAAGATCGGCCCGGCCTGAAACGGGTGCGGCTGTCGTTCCCATTCTTGCAGGGACAACAGGTGCGGACGCGATGCCCGGCCGACAATGCCCAAATATGTATCAGCCGCGTTGTCGCACCGGACTCGTCACAAGAAAATGCAGTATTTACTTGACCAATTACAATCAGCCGATGTTGTATACAAAAACAAGAATAAAAATACATCATCCCGACCAACGTAACAGCGAGGATTACCATGACACTGAAAAACCTGATGACCGGCACTGCCCTGGGCCTGCTGGCCGCCGCACCCGCATTCGCAGACAAGGCGGACGATACCCTGCGCCTGGCCTTCACCAAGGAACTGGAATCCGTCGACACCTATTTCAACTCTGCCCGCGAAGGCATCCTCTTCACCCGCGGCGTCTGGGACGCCCTGTTGTTCCGTGACCCCATTTCGGGCGAAATCTCGGGCAATCTTGCGACCGAATGGACCTGGATTGATGATGTCACGGTCGAATTCAAACTGCGGGAGGGTGTGACGTTTCACAACGGCGAAGTCTTCAACGCCGATGATGTGGTCTACACTGTCAACTTCGTCACCAACCCCGACAACGGCATCAAGGTGATGACCAACGTCAACTGGATGAAAAGCGCAGAAAAGGTCGACGGCAATACGGTGCGTATCAATCTGAACGCGCCGTTCCCGCCAGCCGAAGAATATCTTGCAAGCGTCGTCGTCATGTATCCGGACGAATACTATGCCGAAGTTGGGCCCACCGGCATGAATGCCAATCCCGTGGGCACCGGCCCCTATAAGGTCGACATGGTCGAGGCTGGCAAGCTCTATGAGCTGAGCCTGAACGAAAACTATCACGATAGCCCCAAGGGCAAGGGCGAGATTGGCAAGATCGAGGTCAAGACGATCCCGGACATGAATACCCAGGTGGCAGAGCTGTTCAACGGCGGCCTGGACTTTTTGTGGAATGTGCCCGCCGATCAGGCCGAGAAACTGGCCGAGATGGACGATCGGTTTGACGTGGTTAACGCGCAGGCGATGCGCATAGGCTATATCACGATGGACGCCCAGGGTGCCGCTGATCCCGATGGCCCGATGACCAAGAAAGCGGTGCGACAGGCAATCTATCACGCCGTCGACCGTCAGGCGATTGTCAACGCGCTGGTCAAAGGCTCGTCCGAAGTTGTGAACGCAGGGTGCGCGCCGATCCAGTTCGGCTGTGACCTCAGCGTGACGACCTATGACTACGATCCTGAAAAGGCCAAGGCGCTGTTGGCCGAAGCCGGGTATCCGGATGGATTCGAGATCGACTTTTACGCCTACCGCGACCGGCCCTATGCCGAGGCGATGATGGGGTTCCTGAATGCGGTCGGGATCAAGACCAACTTCAATTACCTGCAATACGCCGCCCTGCGTGAAAAACGTACAAAGGACGAGGTGGCGATTTCCTTCCAGACATGGGGATCGTATTCGCTGCCCGACGTCTCGGCGATCACTGGCGAGTTCTTTACCGGCGGCGATCTGGACGATGCGCATGACCCGGAAATCATCGAATGGGTGAAAGAAGCAGGTTCCATCACCGACCGTGCCAAGCGTGAAGAACTGTACAGCAAAGCACATGCCAAGATCGCCGAAGAAGCCTATTGGGTGCCGCTGTGGACCTACAACGTGAACTATGTGCTCAGCAAAGAGCTGGACTTCACACCCACAGACGACGAAGTCATCCGTTTCGCAGACTTCGCCTGGAAATAACCTTTGGCGGGCCGCGCGGCATCTGTTGCGCGGCCCGTGCCTGTTTCTTTGCCCGGAAGGTGACGCACGATGGCCGTCTACATACTCAAACGTCTCGGTCTTGCGCTTTTGGTGGCCCTGACCGTTTCTTTCATCAGTTTCAGCCTGTTGTTCATGGCAGGCGATCCGGCGGTGGCCATTGCGGGCGAGAATGCCAGTTCGGAAGATATCGCTCTGGTCAACGAACGCTTCGGTTTTGACCGGCCGATGATCGTGCAATATGGCGATTGGCTGGGGTCGGCTTTGACCGGTGATCTGGGACGGTCGTGGTATTTCGACATGTCCGTGACCGATCTGATTGCCGACCGGCTGACCGTCACCATGAAGCTGGGCCTGTTTGCCATAACCCTTGCACTCGCGGTGGCGATCCCGCTGGGTGTTGCCGCGGCGGCCAATCCCAATTCCCTGATCGACCGCTTTGCGCTGTTTCTGTCGGTGGTCGGTCAGGCCATTCCGTCGTTCTGGTTTGGTCTGATCCTGATCATCGTCTTTTCAATCAATCTGCGGCTGCTGCCTGCTTCGGGCAATGAAACCTGGCAGCACTTTGTGCTGCCCACCATCGTTCTGGGTTATTACGCCACCCCGGCGATCATGCGCCTGACGAGGGCGGGGATGATGGAGGTGCTGTCCTCCGACTATATCCGCACCGCGCGGGCCAAGGGGCTGCGCACCCGCAAGGTGATGTTCAAGCACGCCCTGCGCAATGCGATCATCCCCGTGGTCAGCCTGGCGGCGGTCCAGATGGGCTTTATGCTGGGCGGCTCGATCGTGGTCGAAACCGTCTTTGCGCTGCATGGGGCGGGTTATCTGGCGTGGGAATCCATCGCGCGCAACGACCTGCCGACGATGCAGGCGCTGATCCTGATCTTTTCGACCTTCTACATTCTGTTCACCTTCCTGGCTGACGTGTTGAACGCATGGCTGGACCCACGGCTGCGCGTGGGTTGAGGACTGATATGACCGATACAACCACACCCACCGACCTGCCCCGGCAGGAACTCCGCGACAAGCCGCTGACGCCCGGACAGGCCCTGCGCAAACGCGCCCTGCACCATAAAGGCCTGATGTTTGGTGCCGTCGTCATGCTGATCGTCATGTTCATTGCGATCTTTGCCCCGCTGCTGACCCAATACGACCCTTACCAGCAAAGCCTGCTGGCACGGATGAAACCGCCGGTGTTCCTCGGCGGTACATCCGAGCATTGGCTGGGCACCGACGGGCTGGGGCGCGACTTCTGGGCGCGACTGGCCTATGGCGCGCGCATCTCGCTGATGATCGGCATTCTGGCCGCCGTCATTTCGGGCATCATCGGCTCGACGCTGGGCATTCTGGCGGGCTATTTCGGCGGCAAGGTCGATATGGTCGTGACCTTCCTGATCAACGTGCGGCTGGCGATGCCCGTTGTGCTCGTGGCGCTCGCTGTCGTTGCGCTGTTCGGCGGCTCGCTAACCGTCGTCGTCTCGGTTCTGGGGCTGCTGCTGTGGGACCGCTTTGCGGTCGTGCTGCGCTCGGCCACGATGCAGGTGCGCAAACAGGAATATGTCGCCGCCGCCGAAGTGCTGGGCGCATCGCTGCCGCGCATTCTGGTCAAGGACATCCTGCCCAACGTGATGAACCACCTGATCGTCATTTTCACACTGGAAATGGCCCACGCCATCATTCTGGAAGCAGCGCTGTCCTTCCTTGGTCTGGGCGTACAACCGCCCACGCCGTCCTGGGGCCTGATGATTTCGGAAGGCAAGGACATGCTGTTGTTTGAACCCTGGCTGATCACCATTCCCGGCGTGGCGCTGTTCTTTCTGGTGCTTGCCATCAACATGCTGGGCGACGGCCTGCGTGACGTCACCGCACCGGAGGGCCGCAACTGATGACCGATCCTATCCTGTCCATCAACAACCTGACCGTTGACCTGCCCAAGGCCGCTGACCGCGCCCATGCTGTCGAAAACCTGTCGCTGCAAGTGATGCCCAAGGAAATCGTCTGCATCGTCGGCGAAAGCGGCTCGGGCAAGTCGATCACGGCCTTTACCACCATGGGGCTGCTGCCGCAGGCGCTGAAACCGTCGCAGGGTGAAATACGATTTGACGGGCACGACCTGCTGAAACTGTCCAAGCGCGCGCACAGCAACCTGCGCGGGCGTCGCATGGCGATGATCTTTCAGGAGCCGATGTCGGCGCTGAACCCCTGCTATACCGTGGGCGACCAGATCGAAGAGATGTTCCAGCAACACACCAATCTGGGCGCGGCTGAACGCAAGGCCCGCACCATCAAGCTGCTGGAAGAGGTCCACCTGCCCGATCCGCCGCGCATCTACGGATCGTACCCGCACCAGCTGTCAGGCGGACAGCGCCAGCGCATCGTGATTGCCATGGCCCTTGCATTGGACCCCGCGCTGCTGATCGCAGACGAGCCGACAACGGCGCTCGACCTGTCCACGCAGCAGCAGATTCTGCACCTGTTCAAGGAACTGCGCGAAAAGCACGACGCAGGCATCATGTTCGTGACCCACGATTTCGACGTGGTGGCCGAGATTGCCGACCGCGTCGTGGTGATGCAGCATGGCAAGATCGTCGAACAGGGCAGCGCCGAAGAGGTCCTGAACCGCCCGCAACACCCCTATACCCGCCTGCTGATCGACGCGGTGCCGCGCCGCACCCGCGACGTGCCCGAACCGATCACCAGCCACGAGGTGTTGAAGGTGTCGAACCTGAACAAGACCTATTACGTCGCAGGCGGCATGTTCCGCCCCGCGCGCAGGGTCCACGCCTGCAAGGACGTGGACTTTACCGTGCATCAGGGCGAAACGCTGGGCATCGTCGGCGAAAGCGGCTCGGGCAAGTCGACACTGGTCAAATGCCTGATCCGACTGGAAGACCCCGAAAGCGGCGTTGTCTCGGTCGAGGGCAAGGACATCGCCCTGATGTCACGCAATGACCTGCATCCTTATCGTAAACACATCCAGATCGTGTTTCAGGACCCCTACGGTTCTCTGAACCCGCGCCGCACCATTGGCGACCAGCTGGTCGAGGGGCCGGTGAACTTTGGCGAAAACCGCGCAAAGGCGATGGAACGCGCCCGCGAGCTGATGAAGATCGTGCGGCTGGACCCCGAGGTGCTGAACCGCTATCCGAACCAGTTTTCCGGCGGTCAACGTCAGCGGATTTGCATCGCGCGCGCGCTGATGGTCGAACCGAAAATCCTGATTGCGGACGAGGCCGTGTCGGCGCTGGATGTCTCGGTGCAAAAAGAGGTGCTCAAGCTGCTGAACGAAATCCGTGACCGGATGGGCCTGACCGTGCTGTTCATCACCCACGACCTGCGCGTCGCGGCACAGGTTTGTGACACGCTGATCGTCATGCAAGAAGGCGATGTGGTGGAACGCGGCACCGTCGAACAGGTCTTTGGCGCACCATCGCACCCTTACACCCGGATGCTGCTGGATGCGCAGCCGGGCAAACACTGGAACGTGCCCGATATCTCCACCCTGCCCCCGGCGGTCGCATGAGCGGATCGTTTTCGCGCAGCCAGCAGACCCGCAAGCCGGGTGTCACGGCCACTTCGGGCGGTGTTGTCGCCGCCCAGCATCTTCGCGCCGCCGAAGTCGGGGCCGAGGTTCTGGCCGCAGGCGGTGACGCGGTGGACGCCGCCGTTGCGGTCAGCTTTGCCATTGGCGTGCTGGAGCCGTGGATGTCCGGCCCGATGGGCGGCGGTGCCATGATGCTGTGGCGCGCGGACGAGGGTCGCGCCCATGCGTTGAACTATGGTATGCGGTCCTCCGCCACACTCGATGTGGGGCATTATCCGCTGTCGGGCGCGGGCAAGGCATCGGACCTGTTCCCGTGGGAATCGGTGGTCGAGGACCGCAACGTCACCGGGGCCACATCGGTCGCCGTGCCCGGCACGATGGCGGGCATTTCCGCCGCACACGGCCGCTTTGGCCGGATGCCGTGGGACACGCTGCTGGCGCCCGCCGTTGAACTTGCCAAACGCGGCTTGCACGTGGACTGGTACGCGGCCCTTGTCATCGCCTCCAGCGCGCGTGATCTGGCGCGTGATCCTGATGCGGCGGCGCTCTATCTGGACGATGGCCAATGGCCCAAAGGGTCCGGCTGGACCGCGCTGGCCGATCAGCGGCTGGACCAAAGCAAGATGGCCGAAACGCTGGAGCAACTCGCCCGCGAGGGCGAAGAAGCGTTCTATCGCGGCGACATTGCCGCAGCGCTGGTGCGTGACGTGACTGACAAGGGCGGTTTCCTGTCGATGGAAGACCTGGCGGGTTACAGCGTCACATGGTCCGACCCGCTGTCGATCCCGTTCCGCG
The DNA here is from genome assembly GCF_001650875.1 of Sulfitobacter sp. EhC04. Taxonomy (GTDB): domain Bacteria; phylum Pseudomonadota; class Alphaproteobacteria; order Rhodobacterales; family Rhodobacteraceae; genus Sulfitobacter. The sequence continues at coordinate 221,969 of NZ_LXYI01000023.1, read as the reverse complement.
ATGGCACCATCCACGCCATGCCGGGGCTGACCGCGGGCCCCACGCTGGCCGACACGCTGGCCCGTTGGCAGGACGGTTATGCCGCCGCTGATGCCGATACCCCTGCCGCCTATGTCGCCCGCGCCAACGGGCTGCGCGCCGCCTATGCCGAACGGCTGACCAACATGGGCGACCACGAAAGCGCCAAGGCCCCCGGCTGCACCACGCATTTTTCCATCGTCGACAGTGCAGGCAACATGGTGGCGATGACACAAACCCTGCTGTCGATCTTCGGCTCCAAGGTCGTGTCGCCCTCGACCGGCCTGAACCTGAACAACGGCATCATGTGGTTCGACCCCGAACCGGGCAAGCCGAACTCGCTGGCCGCCGACAAAGCCTGTCTGATGAACGTCTGTCCCGTGATCGGCGAAACCCCGACGCGCCGCTTTGCGTTGGGGGCCTCGGGCGGGCGCAAGATCATGCCTGCGGTGGCCCAGATCAGCGGTCACCTGATCGAACAGGGCATGTCGATGCAGGACGCCATCGAAGCGCCGCGTCTGGACGCGTCGGGCGGCGCGCAGGTGGTGGCGGACGAACGCCTTGCCGGTCCTGTCACCGAGGCGTTGGCGGACAGTTTCCCGCTGGCGCTGGCGCAACGGCTGCCCTTCCCCTTTGCCTTTGCCTGCCCCGCAGGGGTGATGCGCGAGGGCACCACCAACTCCGGCACCACCGAAACCATGTCGCCTTGGGGCGATGGGGTTGCCGAACCTGAACACAAAAAGGCCCCCGCATGACCCTGCACAACATCGCCCGCGCCCACATCGAAACCTATTTCGACAGCGGTGATTTCCAGCGCGATCTGGCCACGCTGGTGTCGCGCCCGACAGAAAGCCAGGATGCGCGCGGCAAGCCGCACCTGCACGCCTATCTGCACGACGACATGGCCCCGATGCTGGAAGCGATGGGATTTACCTGCCAGTTTCACGACAACCCCGCGCCCGACGGCCCGCCGATCCTGACCGCCGAACGGATCGAGGATGCGGCCCTGCCAACGGTCCTCAGCTATGGCCACGGCGATGTGGTGCGCGCGCAGGAAGACCAGTGGCGCGAGGGGCTGACACCGTTCGAGCTGATCGAGGAAGGCGACCGCCTGTACGGGCGCGGTGCGGCCGACAACAAGGTCCAGCACCTGATCAATCTGCGCGCCATGGGTGCCGTGATCAAGGCGCAGGGGCGCTTGGGGTTCAACGCCAAGGTCATCATCGAAATGGGCGAAGAGGCGGGATCACCGGGGCTGAAAGAATTCTGCGCCGCCAACTCCGAGCTTCTGAAAGCCGATGTGTTCATCGCCTCCGACGGCCCGCGCCTGCGCCCTGCCGCGCCCACCATCTTTACCGGATCGCGCGGCGGCACCAGCTTTGATCTTGAGGTCAACCTGCGCGAAGGGGCCAACCATTCGGGCAACTTCGGCGGTCTGCTTGCCGACCCCGCGATGATCCTGTCGCATGCACTGGCCAGCATCACCGATGCCAAGGGGCAGATCCGCATCCCGGAATGGCGCCCCACCAGCCTGACACCCCGCATCCGCGAGGTGCTGGCCTCCCTGCCCGCCCATGACACTGGCATCGACCTTGACGCCGATTGGGGCGAACAGGATCTGACCCCTGCCGAACGCGTGTTCGGTTGGAACAGTTTTGCCATTCTGGCGATGAGCGCAGGCGTGCCCGCCGCGCCGCTGAACGCCATCGCAGGCTCGGCCCGCGCCACCTGCCAGCTGCGCTTTGTGGTTGGCACCGAGGTGGACGACGTCCTGCCCGCCCTGCGCCGCCATCTGGACCGCGAAGGCTTGGCAAGGTCGAGATCGTTGAACACAGCCGCAACAGCTTCCCCGCGACACGGCTGGACCCCGACCACCCGATGGTCCGCTTTGCGACCGCCTCGATTGAAAAAAGCCTGGGGGTCGCCCCCGACATCCTGCCCAACCTAGGCGGCTCCCTGCCCAACGATTGCTTTGCCGAAGTGCTGGGCCTGCCGACAATCTGGGTGCCGCATTCCTATGCGGGCTGTTCGCAGCATGCCCCCAACGAACACGTCCTGAAACCGCTGTCGCGTCAGGCGCTAGTGGCGATGACCGGATTGTTCGCCGATCTGGCCGAACAGGGCCTGCCAAAGGACTGATCCCCGTGACCAACCCCGCCACCCTTGGTGCCATCGAAGCCCGCCAGATGATCGCGCGCAAACAATTGTCGCCGGTCGAGCTGACCCAGGCCTGTATCGCGCGGGTCGAGACATTGGACCATGCGGTGAACGCCCTGATCGCCCGCGACTTTGATGCCATGCTGACCGGCGCACGACAGGCGGAAATTGCCGTAATGTCCGGCGCGCCGCTGGGCGCATTGCACGGGCTGCCCTTTGCGGTGAAGGATATGATTGACGTGGCGGACCTGCCCACCACCTACGGGTCCGAGGCTTTTGCCGACAACCTCGCCACCGGCGACGACGCGATTGTCGCGGCGATGCGCCAGGCGGGCGGATTGCCGATGGGCAAGACCAACACGCCGGAATGGAGCGCGGGCGGCAACACCCGCAACCGCGTCAACGGGGTGACCGCAAACCCCTATGACCTGACGCGCACCTGCGCTGGATCATCGGGCGGCTCGGCGGTGGCGCTGGCCTGCGAATATGCACCACTGGCCACCGGATCGGACACCGGCGGCAGCCTGCGCAATCCGGCCGCCTATTGCGGCATCGTCGGCTTTCGGCCCAGCCCCGGCGTGGTGCCGGGCAACACCCGCGCGGCGGGGCTGATCCCCATGCCCACATCCGGCCCGATGGCGCGCAGCGTGGCCGATGCGGGGCTGATGCTGTCGGTGCTGGCCCGGCCCGACCGCAACGATCCGTTCACCACCGTGATCGACGGGCGCACCCCATGGGATGCAGCCAGCTTTGCCACCCTGCCGCGCCGTGATCTGACATCCCTGCGCATCGCGGTGACCGAGGATTACGGCTTTGCCCCCACTGAAACGCTGATCCGCGACCATTTCCGCGCCATCCTGCCCAAGTTGAGCCCGTTTCTGGGGCGGGTGCAGGACGCCACCCCCGATTGCACCGACGCCGACAGCATCTTTTCGGTGCTGCGCGGCGTGCAATTCCTTGGCATCCACGCGCGGCTGTTTGACGAAACCCCCGATCTGGTCGGCCCCAACGTCGCTGACAACGTCCGCGAAGGCCGCAGCTATTCCGCCGAAGACGTGGCCCAGGCGTTGTTCTCCCAAAGCCGCTATCACCGCGCCTGGCAGGCGTTTTTTGAATCGCACGACTTCATCATCTCGCCGGCCGTCACCCTCAGCCCCCGCCCGTGGCGCGAGCTGTATCCGACCGAAATTGATGGCACGCCGACCAAAAGCTACTATCGCTGGCTGGCACTGGCCTATGCCTCGACCATTCCGGGGCATCCGTCGATCACCATCCCTTGCGGGATGGATGCGAACGGCATGCCATTTGGTCTGCAAATCGTGGGCCGTCGTCACGACGATCTGGGCGTGCTGGCTGTCGCTGCCGAGCTGGAGGCGATCATCGAAGGCACAGATATGGCTGTCCCCGGCCCCGACTTTGCCGCCCTGCGCGCCGCCCCGCCGCTGTCGCAGGCTGACGAATTCCTGACCTTCGACTGATCGGACGTCTGGCGATCAGACGGGGTGCCTATTGCAGAACCCGCTGCAGCCCTGACTGGACCTCGCGCAGCGGGGCAAGGAAGCGGTCGGGCAACTCCGATGCGGGCGCATCTGTTGCCGCGATGCCAAGGTTCAGTGCCGCGACGATGCGTCCGCGAATGTCATAAAGCGGCACCGCGATTGACCGCAGGCCGATCTCTACCTCTTGGTCGATGACGGAAAATCCCTGTTCGCGCACCATCGCAAGTTCCGCCATGATCGCGTCCGGGTTGGTGAGGCTGCGCGGGGTGCGCGGTGCAAGGTCGGTGCGGTCGATCCATTTGCGCGCCTCGTCCTCGGGCAGAGCACCCAACAGCACCCGGCCCATGGAGGTGCAATGCGCTGGCAGGCGCGAACCCGGCATCAGCCCGATGGACATGATCCGCGTGGCCGCCGAACGGGCGATATATACGATGTCTGTTTCGTCCAGGACCGACACCGAGGAGGACTGCCCGGTACGGGCGGAAAGCTGATCTAGCCAAGGCTGCACGATCTGCGGCAACGGCAGGGCCGCCAGGGCCCCCATCCCGAGCCGCAGCACACGGGGTGTGAGCTGGAAATATTTACCATCGTATTCCGCATAGCCAAGTTCGGTAAACGTCAGTAGACAGCGGCGTGCAGTTGCCCGGTCGAGCCCTGTCGCAGCAGCCGCTTCGGCGACAGACTGGCGTGGAGTTTCGGCCCGGAAACATTCCAGCACGCGCAGCCCCTTGGCCAAAGATGCAATGAAATCCGTTCTGTTCACCATGCGAACAACTGATGGCAGCATGTGAACAAAAGTCAACATGTGAACATTTCGTCTGGTGCCTGCTGCGGCTCAGGGCTTACCAAAACGCGAGGAGACACCCAATGGACAAGACATTCCCATCGCTGGCCGATGCTGTTTCGGTCATCCCGGACGGGGCGACCGTGATGATCGGCGGTTTCGGCGGCTCTGGTGCGCCGATCGAACTGGTTCACGCGCTGATCGACCAGGGTGCGCGGCACCTGACGATTATCAAAAACAATGCAGGCAACGGCCATGTCGGCCTGGCGGCACTGATCGAACAGGGCCGTGTCGACAAGCTGATCTGCTCCTTTCCGCGCTCTTCCGATCCTTCCGTCTTTGTCGAAGCCTACAAGGCAGGCCGGATCGAGCTTGAGATCGTTCCACAGGGTACGCTGGCAGAGCGGATACGGGCAGGTGGTGCGGGTATACCGGCGTTTTTCACGCCCACCGCCTTTGGCACCCAGGTGGCCGAAGGCAAACCGACAGAGGTTTTCGAAGGCCGGTCTTATGTGCGTGAAAAATGGCTCAAGGCCGATTTTGCCTTGATCAAGGGGGAATTGGCCGACCCGCATGGTAACATGACCTACCGGATGGCCGCGCGGAACTTCAACCCGATCATGGCCACGGCAGCAACCACAACCATCGCACAGGTATCGCGGATCGTCCCGCTGGGCGGCATCGATCCCGAACATGTCGTGACGCCGGGTATCTTCGTTCAAAAAATTGTCGAAGTGTCCGCACCCGCGCAGGAAGAAGACCTAAACCGGGCGGAGGCCGTCTATCCATGACCGAAATTTCCCACGCAAAGCTGAGCAACGCCCAGATCGCATGGCGCGCGGCGCAGGACATCGAAGACGGCGCTTACGTCAATCTCGGGATCGGATTTCCCGAAATGGTGGCGCAGTTCCAACCGCCGGGGCGGCAGGCTGTCTTTCACACCGAGAACGGAATCCTCGACTTTGGCGCCGCCCCTGCCCGTGGTGACGAAGATTGGGATCTGATCAATGCAGGCAAGAAGGCCGTCACGCTAAAGCCGGGAACAGCCTTTTTCCACCACGCCGACAGTTTCGCGATGGTGCGGGGCGGACATCTGGATGTTGCAATCCTTGGGGCATACGAGATTGCGCAGAACGGCGACCTGGCGAACTGGTCCACCGGCAAGGGCGGCATTCCTGCGGTCGGCGGTGCCATGGATCTGGTGCAGAGCGCGAAACGCGTCGCAGTGCTGACCGATCATGTGACCAAGGATGGTGCGCCGAAACTGGTGTCTGAATGCACCCTGCCCCTCACCGGCGTTGCCTGCGTGACACGGATATATACCTCTCTCGCCGTGGTGGATGTGGTCGATGGCCGCTTTGTCCTGCGGGAGAAAGTGCCCGCCGTAACCCTGGAAGAGTTGCAGTCCGTCACGGGTGCGCCATTGCAAATCGACGGCGATGTCGCTGACCTGATCTGCCCGGACGACCTGGCCTAGCAGAACTTTTCACCTGCGATCAGGTGCGAATGCCGACGAGTTCCTGTGCGTTGTCGGGGCCGGGTCATCAATCCAGCCCGTACCGCTACAGGCCAAAGCGCCTGGATCAGGTGGTGGAAAACAGTCGCGACCGGCCCAGTTCCTGCGCGACCTGTTGCAGAAGGCTGATCGTCTGCAGGCGGTCCTCCTCATTGCGAATGCCAAGGGTCGGCATCGACGTGCCAACCACGGCTTTGAGCGCATTTAACCCCCCAATAGGCGTGGCAAAGCCAGTCACCCCCGGTTCGAATTCGTTCTCTACAATGGCATAGCCAACTGCCCTGCAGTTCCGGACCCTGTTCAGAATTTCGCCGCGGTCCATCGTGGTCTCCGGCGTGTATTGTTCGAACGGAACGGCGCGGATTGTCTCCTCCGCCCAGTCCTGCGGCGCAAATGCCAATATCATCCGGCCAATGGCTGTGTGAAGTAGCGGCAAGCGGCTGCCAACGGTGAACCCGAAAGAGACCGCGTCCTCCTGCGCTGTCGACTGGGCGACATAGACCGCCGAGTTCCCGTCAGGAATGGCCAGCGAAACGGTTTGCCCGATCCGCGAGGAAAAGCGATTGAGCAGCGGTTGGATATGTGTGCCGAACTGGTTGCCGCGCAGAAAACTGCCTGCAAGGATCAGCACCTGGGGGGACAAGGAAAAGTGCCTCCCGTCCCGTTCGACATAGCCCAGATGGACCAGTGTCAGGGTCAGCCTTCGAACCGAAGCGCGGTCAAGCCCGGTAAGCTGCGCGATTTCTGCCAGGGTGAGCCTGGTATGAGTGTCGTCAAAGGCTTTCAGGACGGCCATGCCCTTTACGAAGGTCGAGGAAATATCCCGATCCGCAATTTCATGTTTCGACGGGTCTGGACGAACGGTCACGGGCGGCTCCTGAATTTCCCTATATCTTTCAGATGGCACATTCGTGGGCGCTATCAAACCATAAGCCAACATAGTTTCCACGGGGCAGCCATAAAGATTGTTAATGTACCATCTGTGCGTTATTTAACCATACGAGGTAATGACACGCTCAGCCACCCATCTGAAGGAGACTTCTCATGATCAGCCAGGACCTTAACGAAACGTTGACAAGAACCGGCCCCGGCACCGATGCCGGGCAGGTCATGCGCCGCTATTGGCAGCCTGCTGCCCTGACCGATGAACTGGCGGGCAAACGCCCGGTTGTGCCGGTCCGGCTGCTGGGCGAGGATCTGGTTCTGTTTCGTGACAGCGACGGCGAACTTGGCCTGATCGCGCGCGGCTGTCCGCACCGGGGTGCCGATCTTTGCTATGGTCGGCTGGAAGATAACGGGCTGCGCTGCCCCTTCCACGGCTGGCACTTCAACCGCAGTGGTCAATGCGTGGAACAGCCCGGCGAACCCGAAGGATCGCGGATGCATGAACAGATCCAGACCACCTCATATCCGGTGATCGAGAAAAACGGCATCATCTTTGCCTATATGGGGCCGGGCGCGCCACCGGCCTTCCCGAATTTCGACTGTTTCCGCGCGCCGGAAAGCCATGTTTTTGCGTTCAAGGGGTTGTGGGAATGCAACTGGCTTCAGGCGATGGAGGTGGGCATCGACCCCGCGCATGCATCGTTCCTGCACCGTTTCCTGCAGGATGAGGACCCCGCCGACAGCTACGGCAAACAGTTCCGCGACATGGCTGCCAACACCGAGATCCCGATGACCAAGCTGCTGCGCGATTATCCGCGTCCCGACATCACGGTCGAAGAAACCGATTACGGTATGCGCATCATCGCCCTGCGCCACATGGAAGACGGCCGGACCCATGTGCGCATCACCAACCAGATCTTCCCCGAAGCAATCTCTATCCCCATGTCGCGGGAGATGATCATCACCCAGTGGCATGTGCCCGTGGATGACGAGACCTGCTATTGGTATTCGATGTTCACCAGCTTTGACAAACCCGTCGACAAGCAGAAGATGCGCGATCAGCGTCTCAAGGAACATCGGCTGCCAGATTACGCCCCGATCAAGAACAAGCGCAATGACTATGGCTTCGACCCCGAAGAGCAGAGCCGCGAAACCTATACCGGCATGGGGCTCGACATCAATGTGCACGACCAATGGGCAGTCGAAAGCCCCGGTCGGATCTTTGACCGGACCAAGGAACATCTGGGCAAAACCGATGTCGCCATCATCAAATACCGACGCATGATGCGGGCAGCGATCAGCAGCCTCAAGGAGGGGAACACCGACGCGTTGCCCATGTGCAACGGCGTCGATGTCAGCACCATCTACGGTCCGATCTCAAACGACACCATCGGCACGCGGGACACTTGGCAGGAGGCGTTCACGCAAAGCGATGCCGAACGACGCGAGGCTTGCAAGGGATGGGACGCAAAGGTCTGATGGCCATAAGATGAATCGTACCGGTGGTTGACGCGCAGTTCCCTGACGCCGCCACCTGAAGGGCAGATATGAGCCAGTTACACGAAAAGATTGCCAGCGGTGCACTTGCACAAAAGGGTCTCCTGGACGATGACGCAATCCGCGCCGCCGTTGGGTTGCTGGAACAGATCAGTGCCTCGGATACCGAAACAGTCAGGGTGCTTTTTGCCGACCAGCACGGCATTCTGCGGGGCAAGACCATTGTGGCCTCTGCGATGGCCTCGATCTTCACCTCTGGCATCGCGATGCCGTCTACCCTTCTGTTGAAGGACACCGCGCACAAGACCGTCTTTCCGGTATGGTCAAATGACTCCGACATTCCTGGAGGCATGACCGGTGCAGGCGATATCCTGTTGTTGCCCGACCCGGCCACCTTCCGCATCCTGCCATGGTCACCAAAATCCGCCTGGATCTTCTGCGACCCGCACGGAAAGGACGGCGGGACCCTGGCCTTCTCGCCACGTGACGTGCTCAAGCGTGCGATTGCCCGCCTGTCGGAGCACAACATCGCATTGGTTGTCGGGCTGGAGGTCGAGTTTCAGATATACGAGCGGGTAGCCGAACGGCTCGACCATACCGATGCGACGATGCCCGGCCAGCCCCCTGCGACGCGCAACCTCACCCAGGGCTATCAGTTCCTGACCGAACAGCAGTATGACCTGATGGAGCCCGTGCTGGACGACCTGCGCCGCCATTGTCAGGCGCTTGGCCTGCCCCTGCGCTCGATGGAGATCGAAATGGGGCCAAGCCAGTTCGAATTCACCTTCGATCCGGCCGATCCGCTGACTCATGCGGACAACATGATGATGTTCCGCGCCATGGTGAAGGAGACCTGCGCGCGGCGTGGCCTGCACGCGACCTTCATGTGCAAACCGAACCTCGCCAATGCTGCCGCCAGCGGATGGCACCTGCACCAGTCGCTTGTCGACATGACAACCGGCGAGAACCTTCTGACCCCGCCTGCGGCGGGCAAGATCACCGACACTGCCAGCGGCTGGATCGCGGGCCTGCTGGACCACGCCCGCGAATCCTGCCTGCTCACCACGCCGACGGTGAACGGGTACAAGCGCTACCGCCCGCACCAACTGGCCCCCGACCGCATTCAATGGGGCCGCGACAACCGTGGTGCAATGATCCGCGCCCTGATGGAGCCCGGCGACCCCGCCTCGCGGATCGAAAACCGAGTGGCGGAGACGACGGCCAACCCCTATTATTTCTTTGCCAGTCAGATCCTGTCAGGCCTCGACGGGCTGAATCGGGGGCTGCGTGCGCCCGATCCGGTCGAAACCCCCTATGATGGCCCGGCCACCCAGTTGCCCGACAGCCTGCTCAGCGCAATCCAGCATTTCGAAAGCGCGTCATTCTACCGCGACATGCTGGGCGATGCTTTTGTCGATTACCTTGCCTATATCCGGCGCGCGGAATGGGACCGCTATCACCTGACGATTTCCGAATGGGAACAGGCGGAGTATTTTGGCATTTACTAGGGCCTGTGGACGTTCATCTTCCATCACCCGTTCCTGCCCAAAATTGCTCAGTTCCAGGCAAGAGAGCGCCGGAATAGCCAGCTATTTCAAGCTCTCTTAACGCAGAAGTGGGCAATTTTGGCGAAACCCCTGCGGGGCGCGGCGGATTTTGCCTCTGCCATCCCGGATTTTCCCTTCCAATGATCACATTGCTGCACTCAAATCCGAGCGCCAGCGGCAAAATCCGACTCGCGCGGGTGGCGGAAGATGAACGTCCACAGGCCCTAACAGTCCCGGATCGCCATCACCTAAGACACATACAGGCTCTGAAATGCGTCTTAGGCTCATGCCACAGGGCTGCAACAGCCCTCAGGCAGCCCCAAGACCGGCGAAATGGAACGCCTTGGTTTCAAGATATTCCTCTATCCCTTCCTGCGCGCCCTCCCTGCCCAGACCGGATGCTTTGACGCCGCCAAACGGGGCCTCGGCATGGCTGACCACACCGGTGTTCAGGCCCACCAGACCCGCCTCCAGCGCCTCTCCGAACCGGAAGGCGCGGGCCATGTCCGTGGTATAGAAATAGGCCGCCAGACCAAAGGGCGTCCCGTTGGCCAGCGCCAGCGCTTCGGCCTCCGTCTCGAACCGGAACACAGGTGCGACGGGGCCAAAGGTTTCCTCCTCGGCCAGCTGCATGTCGATTGTCGCGCCCGACAGCACCACCGGATCGGCAAATTGTGCTGGCAGGTCGCGCGGTTTGGTGGCGCGCACGGCACCTTTGGCCAATGCATCCGCGACATGGGCGTTGATCTTGGTGATGGCGCTGGTGTTGATCATCGGGCCGATGGCAATGCCTTCGGTGGTGCCGGGGCCAACCGTCAGCGCGTCGACCCGTGCGGCCAATGCCGCGACAAAGGCATCGTGAATGCCTGATTGCACCAGAATCCGATTGGCGCAGACACAGGTCTGACCGCCATTGCGGAATTTCGATTGCATCGCGCCTTCGACAGCGGCCTCCAGATCGGCGTCGTCAAAGACGATGAAGGGCGCGTTGCCGCCCAGTTCCAGCGACATTTTCTTGAGCGTCGGGGCGCATTGCCCCGCCAGCAGCGCGCCCACGCGGGTCGAGCCGGTGAACGACAGCTTGCGCACCACCGGGCTGGCGGTCAGCGTTTCGCCAATCACCTCGGGGCGGCCTGTCAGGATATTCAGCACCCCTTTGGGTATGCCGGCCCGCTCTGCCAGAACGCCAAGCGCCAGCGCCGAATAGGGCGTGAAATCAGACGGTTTGATGACCATCGTGCAGCCCGCCGCAAGGCCGGGGGCCACCTTGCGGGTGATCATCGCAATCGGGAAATTCCAAGGCGTGATGATGGCACAGACGCCGACAGGTTCCTTCATCGCAAAGATCTTCTTGCCCGGCACCGGCGACGGGATGATATGCCCGTTGATCCGCCGCCCCTCTTCCGCAAACCAGCGCACAAAGGACGCGCCATAGACCACTTCACCACGCGCCTCGGCCAGCGGCTTGCCCTGCTCGGCGGTCAGAATGCGCGCCAGGTCTTCAGCGTGGTCCTGCATCAGCTGATACCAGCGCATCAGGATGTCGGCGCGTTCGATATTCGTGCGCGCCCGCCAGTCTTTCATCGCCACCTCGGCGGCGGCGATTGCCGCACTGGTTTCATCCGCCGTGCAGTCGGGCATATGGCCAATCGCGCCCCCTGTGGCAGGATCAATCACCGGCATATCGGCGCGGGCGATCCAGGTGCCGTCAATCAACGCCGCTTCGCGCAGCAGGTCAGGATCGGCCAGACGCGCGCGCAGATCGGTGGATGGTGTGTCGTGAATGGTCATGCTGTGCCCCCAAGTGCGGCAACAACCGCCGCCGTAATGTCGTCGGTTGTGTTCTGACCCGGGCGGGTGCCAATGCCCTGCCCGGTCGCTGTTTCGATGGCCTCCAGTACGGCAGCGGCAGCGGTACTCTCACCCAGATGCTCCAGCATCTGCGCCCCCGACCAGATCGCGGCAATCGGGTTGGCGATGTTCTTGCCCGCAATATCCGGCGCCGAGCCGTGCACAGGTTCAAACATCGACGGCGCGCTGCGATCGGGGCAGATATTGGCGGAGGCGGCAAAGCCCAGCCCCCCTTGTATCGCCGCGCCCAGATCGGTCAGGATGTCGCCAAACAGGTTCGAGGCAACAACCACGTCCAGATCCTGCGGGTTCATCACCATCTTGGCTGCCATGGCGTCAATATGCATATGGCTGACTGTTACCTCGGGATACTCTGCCGCCAGTTCACGCGTGACCTCATCCCAGAACACCATCGAATATTTCTGTGCGTTCGACTTGGTAACCGACGTCAGATGCTTGCGCCGCGCCTGCGCCTGCTCGAATCCAAAGCGCAGGATACGTTCAACGCCGGTTCGGGTGAAAATCGACGTCTCGACAGCCACTTCGTTGTCGCGACCCTGATGCACACGCCCACCGGCACCCGAATATTCACCTTCGGTGTTTTCGCGGATGCACAGAATATCAAAGCCTTCGGCCTTCAGCGGCCCCTCGACACCGGCCAGCAGCCGGTGCGGGCGGATGTTGGCATATTGGTCAAACGCCTTGCGGATCGGCAGCAGCAGACCATGAAGCGACACGGAATCCGGCACGGTTTCGGGCCAGCCGACCGCGCCCAGAAAAATCGCATCGAAGCCGCGCAGCGTTTCAATACCATCCTCGGGCATCATCGCGCCGGTTTTGGTGTAATATTCGCAAGACCATGGAAAGCGCTGGGTTTCCAATGCAAAGCCGAACTGGCTGGCGGCGGCATTCATCACCAGCATGGCGGCATCGGTGACATCAACGCCAATGCCGTCTCCGGGGATCAAAGCAAGATTGTAAGTGGTCATATCCGTTTCCTTGGTCTTCACAGGTCGATCAGGACCGATTTCTTTCTGCGGTTTGCGGCATAGGCTTCGCGGCCCAGATCCTTGCCCAGTCCGCTGGATTTCCAACCGCCCGTGGGCAGGATGTGGTCGGTCGAGCGGCCATAGCGGTTTACCCAGACTGTCCCTGCCTCGATCTGGCGGGTCAGACGCAGGGCGCGGCTCAGGTCGCGGGTAAACAGGCCCGCGCACAACCCATAGCTGGGATGGCTGGCAAGAGCCAAGGCCTCTTCCTCGCCTTCAAAGGTCTGAAAGGTCGCCACGGGCCCGAAAATCTCTTCGCGGATTGCGGGGCTGGTGTCGGTCACGCCTGCCACCAGCGTGGGTTGGTAATAGCTGCCTTGGTGGTCAAAGCGCGCGCCGCCACACAGCACCTCGCCGCCCTGATCCACCGCCGCCCTGACGATGCTGTCGATCCGCTCCAGCTGCTTTTCAGAGATGATCGGCGAATAGCCTGCGGTCACCGCAAGCGTATGGGCCGGGCGGTGACGGCCAAAGCGTTCTGTGAGTTTTGCCGCCAGCGCGTTGGCGATCTCTCGCGCCACGATAATGCGCGAGCCTGCCACACAAACCTGTCCGGCATTGGAGGTGATCCCCCGGTCAATGCACTCCGCCGCCAGATCCAGATCGGCATCGGCGCAGACGATGACCGGGCTTTTGCCCCCCAGTTCCAGCGTCATCGGCTTGATCCCGCTGCGCGCGATGTTCTCCATGATCGCCGCACCCGCGCGGGTCGATCCGGTAAACGACACCTTGTCGATGCCCGCGTGTCCGGTGATTGCGGCACCTGTCACAGGCCCATCGCCCAGCACGACATTGATCAACCCCGCAGGTACACCAGCGCGCACCGACAGTTCGGCCATATACAGGGTCGAATATGGTGTCATTTCCGATGGTTTGATCACCACGGCATTGCCCGCAGCCAGCGCAGGCCCCAGTTTCCACCCGGCCATGGATATTGGAAAGTTCCAGGGCGTGATGGCACCAACCACGCCGTAGGGCTCATCCGAAATGAAACCGAAGCTGCTGTCCGCGACGGGGGCCAGCACCCCGCCTTCCTTGTCCGCGAATTCCGCGAAAAAGCGTATCTGTTCGGCGGTTATACGAATGTCGCCTTCGTGCAGCTGGCCGTAGGGGCGCGAGGAGCAGACCGCTTCAAGCGCTGCCAGCGTGTCGGCCTCCGCTTCGATCAGGTCAGCCCATGCGGACAGCGCCCGCAGCCGTTCGCGCGGCGCGATGCCGCCCCAGTTCGACGCCGCCAGGGCGGCGCGTGAAGCAGAAACGGCGCTGTCGACCAGCCCCGCGTCCGCAATGGGGATATCGCCTAGAACCTTGCCGGTCGATGGCGACAACACCGCAATCTGTCCGGGACCGGCAACATAGACACCACCGATAAAGTGCCCGTTTGGCAATGCGATCTGGTCTGCATCAACGGCAAAAGTCATGTCGTACCTCGGAAATGAGTTCTGCCTGCAAGATCGCGCGTATGACGCGGGCAAAGCTGCCGAAAGATCTCTGTCCTCAGCATTTTACGCTGCGCTCCCAGACCTCTCAGGCAGAAGATTTTGTCACCATCGGCTCAGGGCTTTCTGATCGGCGCGGCCAATGCCCTGCCGCAACCTGTTGGGCATGGACAAAGCCGGGCCGGCGCAATCAGAACTTTGAAACGCTGCCCCACTGGGAATTGTCAAACCGGGCCAGACGGTACTGCGCTGTCTTGGTGATGGGTGTGCGGGCAAGCACCAGATCGGCCACCAGATGACCCACCCCCGGACCGATGCCAAAGCCGTGCCCGGACAGCCCGGCTGCCAGTGTCAGACCAGGGATGCCAATGTCATTGTCGATCACCGGCACGCCATCAGGCGTGCTGTCGATATAGCCCGCCCAACTTGCCTGTACCGGCACAGCCTCAAACGCGGGCAACAGCGCACGCGCGCGGGCCAGCGTCTGGTTTACGGTTGCTGCCGTGGGGCGCGGGTCAAGGATGCGCAGCCGCTCCATCGGCGTTTCACGGTCCAGATCCCAAATCGCTGTGCTTTCGAAACCCGCCTGCCAGGCCTGCAACCCACCCGGCACCAGCGACCGCCAGCGTTTTGCGAACATTGGCAGAAAATGTTTCGCCCCACGGATCATGCGCGGGGTCAGATCGACGCTGCCCTTGCCCGAGATCGCCAGCGTGTGCCCGCCGTCCGCGCGCCTGGTCACGGATACAGACGCTGTATGCAGGGCGGGAGGCAGACCCAGTGCGCCCGGTGCCAAGGACAGGATCGAGCTGCGCACCGACGCCTGCGGAAAGAAAATGCCGGATTGGTGCAGGAAGCTGCCTGCCCATGCGCCGCCCGCCATCACCACCTGCGGCGTGCGGATGACGCCACGCTCGGTCACCACCGCAGAAACGGCACCGGCTTCGGTCTCGATACCGCGCGCGGCACAGCCTTGCACCACCACGCCACCATGCTGCATCACACCACGCGCAATCAGCGGCGTGGCGCTGGCCGGATCGGCAATACCATCGCTGGGCGACCAGACGCCGCCTGCCCAGCTTTGGCCCGTGGCAGCACCTCGTTCGGTGGCATCGGCGGCGCTCAGCATCCGGGTGTCCACACCTTCGCCCCGCGCAAAGCGGCCCCAAGTGGCCCAGCCCTCAATCTCGGCGGGGTTATTGGAAAGGTACAGCAATCCGCAGCGGCGAAAGCCAAGATCGGCACCAATGTCCTGCGCCATCTCCTCCCACAGCCCCAGGCTCCGGGTCGAAAGCGGCAACTCGCGCGCGTCGCGGTTCTGCTGGCGGCACCAGCCCCAGTTCCGGCTGGATTGTTCGGCGCCCACCCGGCCCTTTTCCAGCAACACCACCTTCATGCCCGCGCGCGCCAGCCAATGGGCCGCACTTGCACCGACAATCCCGGCACCGATCACCACGCAGTCGGCGGCATCGGGAAATGCGTCATTTGTCGACAATTTCATCAACGGGGCAGGCATTGTATTCTCCGCAGTTTTGGCCAGGCCTTCATCATGCCGCCCGAAACGCCCAATTCGCGGCGTCGCACGGTATGGTCTTATGAATTTGCAAGAACGGCGGCATGTCACCAGTTACCGGGTCCAGAGCCTAGCGCTCAATATCCCCGGTCCTGATCCACACGACCGGGAAGCGGGCGATTGTCACGCGTGGCGCGGATCACCTCCAGGGCATGCATTGACCCTGCATGGTGGTCGGTCACGGCAGCGATATGCGGTGTGATGATCACACGCGGGTCGCGCCATGCCCAGTGGTCGGCGGGAAGTGGTTCAGGGTTGGTCACGTCCAGCATCGCCGAACTCAAGGCGCCCCCATCCAGCGCATCGCGCATCGCCTGCATGTCCAGCTGCGCCCCGCGACCCGCATGCACCAGTGCCGCCCCCTCTGGCAGTTTCGCAAACAGGTCGGCATTCAGTATGCCGCGCGTCTCGGTTGTCAGTGGCAGCAGGCAAATCAGGATGTCACTTTGGCTTAGAAAGACATCCAGATCCTGCAGGCCATAAACCGGAACATCCGCCACCGCGCGCCCCGAGCGCGACCAGCCGCTGACCTTGAAACCCATGCCGCCCAGCGTTTGTGCAGCCAGCGTGCCAATGCGGCCCATCCCCATAATGCCCACGCGGGTGTTTTTGGCATGCCGCCCCGGCTGCGGCTTCCACAGGCCTTGCTGTGCCCGCGCCAGATAGACCGGTATCGCGCGGTGCTGCATCAGTGTCGCCATCACCACCCAGTCGCGCACCATCTCTTCGATCCCCGGATCAATCGCACGCACCAGTTCGACGCCCTCGGGCAATGGCGGCATCTGGTCCACGCCAGCGCCGGCGCTGATCACAACCCGCAGATTGGGATAGCGCTGCAGATCCTTTGGCGGCGTCCAGCACAACAGATGTGTGATCTCCGCCGGGTCGGTAACGGCCTCTTCGCCCACAATGATCTTTTCGCCCGCAGCGTCGAATGCCGAAACCCAGACTGCCGCGCGTTCTGCGCTGGATACAAACAGCAACGCCATCAGCGCAGCACCGCGCGAATTTCGGGATCGTCCAGGGTGATATCCAGAACCTTGCGGGTCCGCGCCACGATCAGGTCGATCTCGTCATCCGTGCAACAGAGTGGCGGCGCATAGGCAAAGATGCCCTGAGGGAAGGACCGCACCACAAGACCCTGTTCCCAGGCCCGATCAAACAGCCGGATTGCGGGCTGCACTTCGGCCGGCAATGGCGTCTTGCGCGCCTTGTCGGTGACCAGTTCTACCGCCGCCAGCATCCCGCGCCCGCGCACATCGCCCACCAGCGGATGATCACGCAGGCTTTCCAGCCCCGCCATCAGGCGTTTGCCCGCGCGAATGCCGTTCTCGAACAGCCCGCCCTCATAGAGCGCCAGCACCTCAAGCGCGACAGCGGCAGAGACCGGATGCGCGGAATAGGTGAACCCATGGCCCACGGCTTTGGCCCCTGCCCCTTCGGCAATCACCTCATAGACATCATCAGACATGATCACCGCCCCCATCGGCACGTAGCCCGAGGTCAGCCCTTTGGCGCAGGTCAGCAGATCAGGCACGATCCCCTCATCCGAACTGGCAAAGATCGGGCCGGTGCGGCCAAATGCGGTGATGACCTCATCAGCGACAAAGAGAATGTCCAGTTCGGTGCACAGGTCGCGCATCGCCTTGATCCAGCCCGGTGGCGGCACCAGCACGCCGCCCGATCCCTGAATAGGTTCGACATAGAACGCCGCAACGCGGTCTTCGCCAATCTCGGCAACCTTGGCGCGCAATTCGGCCAACGACGCATCAATCACCGCCTGCGGATCGTCGCCCAGCGGATTGCGATAAAGATAATGCGACGAAATCTTGTGCTGCCAGGCATAGGGCACGCCAAATCCGTCATGGAAACCGGGCAAAGCCGTCAGCCCGGCGGCCATTGTCGTGGAACCATGGTAGCCCTGCTCGACCGAGATGAACTGATCGCGTTCGGGCTGCCCCTTTGCATGCCAGTAATAACGGACAAAGCGGATCGTGCTGTCCACCGCATCTGACCCGCCAAGGGTGAAATAAACATGGTTCAGATCACCCGGCGCCCGGTCGGCCAATGCCCCGGCCAGCCGGATCGGCGGTTCGGACCCCAGATCGAAATATCCGGTGGCATAGGGCAGCCTGCGCATCTGCTCGGCGGCGGCTTCCACCACGCTTTCGTGGCCATATCCGGCATTTACACACCAAAGGCCCGAGAATCCGTCCAGCAACTCGCGCCCTTCGCTGTCGGTGACAGTCGCCCCTTTCGCCGACCGCAAGACACGCACGCCGCGGGCCTCGTGGCCACGAAACGACGACACCGGATGAACAAGGTGCTGGCGGTCCAGCTCGACAAGAGAATTGGTCAACATGATCCGTCCCACTCAGGTTATCCCAGCGCCTGCGACAAAAGCGCAAAGGTTTTATAGTTTGACGGCGCGCGCGTTTTCGCAGCCTTTTTCATGGCAACACCACCGCCAGCCGCCACCAGACCCAGCTGCGTCGCGGTCTTGCTCAGGCCTGCATCGGAGGGCAGATCAACGCGCAGAAACTGACCGGCGCAGCGCCGAGCGGCTTCGGCCATCAGCGCCGCAGCACTGGCCACGTCCTGCCCCACAACCGGCCCCAGCACCCGCCCGCGCCCGAAATCGCGCAACAAGGCGAATCCGTTTCCGCAGCGCAACACTTCGCCCTGGGCGGCGATCACCGCCAGCAATCCGGCCCTCGACAGGCCCGATGCCTGCAAATCCAGCGCCGCCAGCGCGGGCATATCCTGCACATCGCCGGTGTATACGGGCAATTCGGGCGTCGCATCCTGCGCGATGCCCTGATGCTGAAGCACCTTGCCACAGGCCGCAAAGCCCAGCTTCTCATACAGCGGCAGCCCGTCTGCGGTGGCGGTCAGACGCAACTCGCGCGCGCCGCCAAAGGCAATGACCTGTTCCATCAGCGCCCGCCCCAGCCCGCGCCCGCGCATCCGCGCATCGACGATAATCATGTTCATCGCCGCCACATCGCCAAAGGGGGAGCACAACGCGGTTCCGACAACCTCGCCCCCCGCCAGCGCCACAACCCCTTTGGACACCGACAGTGCCAACTGCCAGTCCTCGGTGCGGTGCGGCCAACCTGCCTCGGCGGACAGACGCAGCGCACCGTCCAGATGGGTTGGTTCAAAGGCCGTGATCTGAAAATTGTCTTGCGACAATGTGGCGGTGTCGGGTTTGGAAGCGGTCATTAACAATCCATCCTTTTTTGTCACCAATTTAGAATCCTGAAGGCGGCAGTTTTATTCTGATCCCCGCCCGCCGCCGCAGTTTTCTGTTGCAACACATCAGCGCCGCCGCAGAAAATGCCGCGTACCATTCTTGCGATCACACCGACAGTCGTCGCCCCAGCGCCCGGATCATTGCAACCGTCCCGGCCAACTCTTCCTCGGTCAGATATTCCTCGGGCCGGTGCGCGCGCCCGATGTCGCCCGGACCGCAAATCACCGACGCAATGCCCGCCTGCTGGAAGAGCCCCGCCTCGGTGCCAAAGCTGACGGCGCCCAGCGGGTCGCGCCCCGAGATCTGCGCAGCCAAAGCGGCCAGCGGATGACCCGCATCCAGCGAAAGTGCCGGATAGGACGACAGCCATTCACCGCGCACCCGCGGCCCCAAGGCATCCATTACCGGTGCCAGCAGCGTCTTGGGATCGACACCTGCAATCGCCCGCGCCTCGATGCTCGCCTCGGCATGATCGGGGATGATGTTCAGCGCCTGACCGCCCTGCAGAGTGCCAATCTGAAGGCTGGAATAAGGCGGCGCGAAACGTCCATCTTGCGGCCCATCGCGCAGTGCCTCTGCCTGAACGCGCGCGGCCTCCAGCGCGGGCAAGAGCGCGTGAATGGCGTTTGCACCCTGATCAGGGCGCGAACTGTGCCCCGACTTGCCCTGCGCCACCAGCCGCAGCGCCGCCTTGCCCTTGTGTGCCAGCACCGGCACCAGCCCGGTCGGCTCTCCGACGATACAGCCTAACGGCGGCGCGCAGAGATCCGGCAGCGCCGCAATCATATGCGGCACACCGCGACAGCCCGCCTCTTCGTCATAGGACAGCGCGATATGCACCGGCGCAGACAGGTCCATACGCACCAGTTCGGGCACAGTCGCCAGAACTGCCGCCACATAGCCCTTCATGTCGCAACTGCCCCGCCCGATCAGCCGTCCGCCGTCGCGGCGCAGGACAAAGGGATCGCCCCGCCATTCCGGCTCGCCCGCAGGCACCACATCGACGTGACCCGACAGGATATAACCGGGCCGCGACGCATCCCCGATGGTGGCGAAAAGGTTGTAGCGGTCGCCTTCCGGCCCTTTGAGCAGATGATAGGGCACCCCATGTTCGCGCAGGTAATCGGCCACAAACTGCATCAGCCCGTCGTTGGGCGTGCCGACTACAGTGGGAAATCCGACAAAGCGTTCCAGCAAATCAACGGCGGATGCCTGCATAGCACTCACCCCGCGACAGGTGCTGCGATGACATAGATCTTGCGCAGGGTTTCAAGCGTTTTCCACTGGCCCACAAAGCCCGGCTTCATCACAAAACTGTCGCCCGCACCAAAACTATGTGTCGCACCGCCCTCTTCGCTGATCTCGGCCCGTCCTGACAGTATATGACAGAACTCGAATGTGTCCCCCTTGATCGACAGCGTCGTGCCGGGTGTGGCTTCCCAGACGCCGGTGCGGATCTGACCCCATTGCGCCGCCTCTGCCAGCGCCTCGTCCAACGCCCATGTGCGAAACGCCGGTCCGCCTGCGATCAAGCGGTCGGGGGCGGCCACATGTTCGCGGGGGGCAAATGCGGGGGCGATATCAATCGGGACGATAAGGGCCATGATAGGGGCTTTCTGTTGATGCGCCAACCGGCGCGTTTGTCTGTTCATACACAGTGCACCAGCTTGCCCCGCGATCCTGACCGAAGTTTCCACCCCGGCGGCAGGTCATGCCGGATGCCGCGCGATAAACGCAATTTAATGCTCGCAAATCCTCAAACGCGGCAAGCCATGTGGCGCGAAACGGGCGAACATCATTGCAACGCAAACTCCGGAGAGACCGATGACCTTCCGCCCCAAATTTATCAGCTTCGACTGCCACGGCACGATGATCAACTTCGACATGGCAGGCGCCGCACGCGCCCATTACGCAGACCAGCTGTCGCCCGCGCAGATGGACAAGTTCGTGGCCGATTTCTCGGGCTATCGGCTGGACGAGGTGCTGGGCGCATGGAAGCCCTATGCCGAAATCGTCCACAATGCGCTGGAACGCACATGCAAGCGCAACGGTGTCGCCTTTGACCCCGCCGTGGCCGCCGAAATCTATACCCGCGTGCCGACATGGGGGCCACACGCCGACGTGCCCGCAGGCCTGGCCAAAATCGCGAACAAGATCCCGCTGGTGGCCCTGACCAATTCGATGAACGACCAGATTCCGCACAACATCGCAAAACTTGGCGCACCCATCGCCCATGTTTACACCGCCGAAAGCGCGCAGGCCTACAAGCCGCAGATGCAGGCATTTGAGTATATGTTCGACATGCTGGGGTGCGGCCCCGAGGACGTTCTGCATGTCTCATCCAGTTTCCGCTATGACCTGATGACCGCGCATGATCTGGGCATCAACCACAAGGTCTGGGTGAACCGTGGCCACGAACCGGCAAACCCCTATTATGGCTATACCGAAATCAAGGACATCTCGGGTCTGGCTGCGGTAGTGGGCCTTTGACGCCCTGGAGGCAGTGATGAAGTATACGCCTTTCTGGCATGACACCGCACCTGCCTTCGCAAAGGCACAGGAAGGCCCGGTATCGGGCAAGATTGACTTGGCGGTGATCGGCGGCGGCTTTACCGGGCTGAACGCCGCGCGGCGGCTGGCGCGCGCGGGCGTCAGCGTGGCCCTGTTGGAAGCCGACCACATCGGCGCGGGCGGTTCGGGGCGCAACGGCGGGCATCTGAACAACGGCATGGCCCATGGCTATGCGGAAGCAAAATCGCATCTGGGTGCGGCGCGCGCCCATGCGCTCTACAAGGCCTATGACCGCTCTATCGACATGATCGAGGATCTCATCGCCGAAGAAGACATCGACTGTGACTTCCGCCGTTCGGGCAAGCTGAAACTGGCGTCCAAACCTTCGCATGTCGCGGGTTTGCGGCGCGGCTTCGAGCTGATCCACAAAGAAGTCGACCCCGACACGCGCTGGCTGGAAAAGGCGGATCTGGCCGTTGAAATCGGGTCGGATGAATTTCATGGCGCGGTGCTATACGGTAAATCCGCGATGATGCACATGGGCCGTTATGCCACCGGCCTGGCGGATGCCGCCCACCGCCACGGCGCGCTGATCTGGGAGGGCGCGCCGGTTGTCGCGCGCGACCGTTTCGGCAGTGGCTGGACGCTGAAAACACCCAAGGGCACGCTGAATGCCGACCGCGTCATCGTCGCCACCGGAGCTTATTCGGGCAGCTATTCCGACAGCGTGGCCAAGGCGCCGCTGGCCTATTTCCGCAAACGGATCATCTCGGTCGGCTCGTTCATCGTCGCCACCCGCCCGCTGACACCGGACGAGGTTGCGGCGACGCTTCCGGGCAACCGCACCTGCGTGACCTCCATGAACATCGGCAACTATTTCCGTCTGTCCCCGGACAACCGCCTGATCTTTGGCGGGCGCGCCCGGTTTTCGGCCACATCCGACCAGCAATCCGATGCGCTGTCAGGCCAGGTCCTGCACCGTGCGATAGGACGGATTTTTCCGCAACTGGCGCAGGTCCAACTGGACTATTGCTGGGGTGGCCTTGTCGGCATGACCAAGGATCGCTACCCCCGCGCGGGCGAGGCCTGCGGTATGATCTATGGCATGGGCTATTCCGGCCACGGTGCACAGATGTCCACATTGATCGGGCAGGCGTTGGCGGATATGGCGATGGGACGCAAGGACACCAATCCACTCGACGGGCTGGACTGGCCCGCGATCCCGCTGCACAGCGGCAAGCCGTGGTTCCTGCCGTTGGTCGGCATGTGGTTCGCGCTGAAAGACCGCATTTCCTGAACCGGAGCGAGGCGGCGCACAGTTATCCCAAGGAATGCGCGGCCAGACCATAAAGACACGCACCAGTCTTGGCCCGCCGCTGCGGTCCGATCCGCATCTCGGTGCAGGTGTCGAACCCGCCCAGGCCTGCGGCAAACAGGAACGCTTTGAAATTTTCGCTTTGCTGCGGTGTATCCAGACGGACAAACTGGCCCTCGTATTGCTGGAACAGCGGGGCGCAGAGCAGCATCGCCATCCGGTCATCCTCCGCCACCACCGGACCAATCACCACCCCCTTGCCAAAGGACCGCACCAACGCAAAACCGCGGACTTCGCCGTCGCGCAGGGCAACGACACCGCCAGACTCGCGCAGCATCGCCGCCTTGACCGACTGACGGTCGGCACCAAAGGCCAGGGTGTCCAATGCGGCCACGGCGCCATGGTCGGCCGCTGCAAGCGGACGCACATCCAACCCCGGGACAGCTTCAGGCAAATGGGCAAGCCGCGCGATCCCCTGCTGCTGCCAGATCGTCCCGACGGTCAAAAACCCGGCATCACGGTACAGCCGATATCCAGACCGCGTGGCTGACAACCGCAAATCGCGGCCTTTGCAATCTGCCAGGATACGCCGCAAGAGCCGCCGCCCGACACCCTGGGTCTGCAAACGCGGTGTGGTCATCATCATCCCGCACATAGCAAAATCATCGCCTGCCGGGAAATACATGGCTGATCCAAGCGGGCGGCCAATCTCATCATGGGCGATGTACCCCTTGCCAAGCGACAGAAGCATATCAAGATCCAACGCACGATGCGGCCACAACACTGAAACGGTCAGCTCATGCAACAGCGCGCGGTCGGCGGCAACAAGAGGTCGGATATCGGCGTCGTAGCTGTCCAGCTTCAGACGCGCGTCTTCTTCAGGGGATAGTTCGGCCATAAAGACCTCGTAATGCGCAGCGCTCTCACTGTCGGCGTGATGGCTTTTGACCCTGCCCCCGCTTTCACTCTGCATTTGCTTCCCATCCCGTTCTGTTTGAGCGCACCCTTGGGTTTGAGCTATCCGTTGAAAAGCACTCTGCCCGAATTTAGTCGAAGTAATCTATCGAAAGCCATCACATAGCAGAATATTCTGCCGCATGAAATTCTTCGGCAAACCGATGTCCCGTGCGACAACCACCCAAATTTTGCGCTGCCAAAACAGGTACGCCGACCTTTTGATCGCCGATACAGCAGCGCTAGATGGTTCAAGTATCGCGCGCACTGCTCTATGTTTGTCCGTCGTGGATCAGGACCAGATCGTCGGTTTCACTGACCGCATGGACGGTCAATTTCCTGCATCCCGCAGGCGCTTTGCGTGGCGTACCATCCGCAAGGTCAAATTCCGCGAAATGCACGGGGCAAACGATATGCCCATCTGCTACGAAACCATCCGACAAAGACGCCAGAGCATGCGGACAGGCATCCGCAACAGCATAGACCCGGCCGTTGGTTCGTGTCACGGCCAACACGCCATACTCGGGGTCTTTGATGCGAAGCAATGCGCCCTCCGGCACGGCGGAACGCGCGACAAGTTTGCGGCCCGGCCCAACTGGCACAGGTGGCTGAGGGCGCGCAGTCTCTGGCCGGGGCTCTGAATCGAAGCAGTGAATTTCCTGCGGGCGGTCCACGCCGATTGCAAAATCGCCATAGTCCCAGAATGGCCGTTCCGCATCCCCGGTTACGCTGCAAAGCGTGGCCTCCGCATGAGGAAGGCCCGCAATCTGAATCCGCTTGCCGAATTGATCCGACCAGAACCGCAGTGGCGCGCGGGGCGATAATGGCAGGCCCAGCATTGCCTGCACACATGCACGCGCCTGATCGTTGGCATTCTGCCAGCTTTCGATCCGCGCGGGCGCTGATGGTCCCGGTTGCAATGCCACATCGCCAACTGCATGGATGAGCGGGTTGCCGGTTTTCCCGGCGGCATCTGCGATAATCCCTGCGTCAGACGCGATCCCGGCCTGGCGGCCAAGGTCATCGTTGGGCGCGATCCCGGTGGCAATCAGCAGCATATCCGCCGACATCTCACAATCGTCGATGCGGGCGTGAACCGCATTTTCATCGACAGAGAACTCAGCGGTGACACCCAGACGAAGATCGATACCATGACTGCGGTGTAATGCGGCAAGATGATCGGAAACTCCTCTCGGCAGCAAGCGATGCGCCAGCGCCGGTCCACGCACCAGAACCGTCACGTCGATCCCGGCGGCACGGGCGGCAGCGGCGGCCTCCATGGCGATCCAGCCGCCCCCCAGGATCAACAAGCGGCGCGGTGCTGCCAAAGCGATGGCCTGCGCGTCGTCGCGGGTCCGCAATGTGCGCACGCGTGGCCCGGTCGTCGCCATCGGATTCCGCGCCCGCCCGCCGGTTGCAATGACCAACCGCGCAAAGTCGAGACTGTTGCCATCGGCCAGCGTCAGTTGGCTGGTATCCGGGTCCACCGCCACAACCCCACTGTCGAGCCTCAGGTCGATGTCCAGGCTCTTAGCCTCATCCAGCGTCATCGCATCGGTATCCGGCACGCCACGGAACAGCGCCTTGGACAGCTCTGGCCGCTCGTAGGGTGGCCTTGCCTCGTTGCCAATCAAGTGTACAGGCCCGCGATACCCCAATTCACGCAGGGTTCGTGCGGCCATCGCTCCGGCCTGCCCCGCGCCCACGATCACAATTGGCCGAGGGCGCGGGATCTCAAGCCTCTGTCCGACCTGAAGCGTCCCTTCCGTTTCGACAACACAATAGATCCCCAGATTGCGTTGAAAACGGTCGACCAGTGTCCGCAAGACGTCAGGATCGGCTGGCAATTCACCCTGCGCTAAAGTAGTAAACCCGCATCGCCCGCAATGCGAGACGCCGCGCAAGATGACGTTCCCAATCCGGAATTTTTGGCCAAGCAGATTGTATTCCGGAATACCCTCTGGTGCGCTTGGCAAATCAACCACAATGTTCGGGCGAAAACGGCGCGGATCAATGTCGCTTTGCGGAAGGACTCGGGACAATTGCGCCAGCGCCTGCCGACTGATCAGATGCACCGGTGCCATCGAATATCGGGCCTCGGCGACAATGCCGTCAGCGGACAATGCACCGTAACGTCGGGCCTCTACCCCGCGCCCGAAATGCGACGACAGCATCTCACGGGCTGGCGCGCTTTCGACATCAAGCCAGACCTTTCCGTCACAAGAAGCCTGGGGGGTGCCGTTGCTGATCCGTGCAGATATCTCGGGGGCCCGGTTCCAGCGGGGATCGCGCACGGGATAGGCATTCTCGCCAGTCTCGGCATCGAAAAGCCCATGGGTGCGGTCCCCGACCGGCCCGCCTTGGGCCAACTGGAGGCTATCGCAATGCTCGCCGCCCAGCGTACTGATCGGATAGCGCCAGAGCCCGGTCACAACCGCACCGTCAAACATCGTGCTCATCCGCAGTCTACCATGGCAAGGCCACCCGGCCAATCAGCCAATATGTGGGGTTGATACCGGGAAGAAGCCCAAAAAAAATCGGTCCCAGTCTGCGTTATCGCTTGCTGCGCCACCATGCGATGCGGTCCTGCAAGGCATAGCCCCTGATGATCGCGGGCATGAACCAGGGGTTGCCCCGGTACAGCGGCACTGCCGCTGGCGGACGCGAGAATAGCGCAGAGCGTCCCTGCTCGCCGTTGCCCAGCAGCCGGTGCGCGGCGCGGGTGCCAACCCAGGGTGCCCAGACCACCCCCGAGCCGCAAAATCCGCTGGCATAGACGATCCCGTCCTTTTCAAAGATCCGTGGCAGCATGTCCCGGTTCATCGCGACATTGCCGAACCAGCTGTGCGACAGCCGCACCCCGTCTAGTTCGGGGAACAGTTCGGCCAGCCCTTGGCGCAGCCGCTGTGTCGGCACAGTGGCGTCGCCCCCATGTCCGCTTTCGCGGCCACCCAGCAGAATGCGGCGGCCGTCGGGTGTGGGGCGATAGTAGTAGCCCAGTTGCCGCCCCTCGCCCATCATCATGCGTTGCGGCATCAGCCGGTTCATCACCTCGGGTGACAGTTCCTCTGTGACGATGATCCGGCTGCGCACCGGAACCAGGCGGCGGCGCAGATAGGGCGCGGCCCCGTCCGTATAGCCATTGGTGCAGACCAGAACCTGTCGCGCCTCGACAGTGCCTGACGCGGTCTGGACACGGAACGTCGCGCCATCGCGCTTGATCGCCGTGACCGGGGTATGCCCGTGAACGGCGACACCGGCGGCCAGCGCCAGTTGCAACAGACCTGCGTGGAACTTGCCCGGATGCAGTCCGCCGATGTCCTTGCGCACAACGCCGCCGCGATAAAAGCCGGTGCCGATATATTTTTCCTGTTCCCCGTGGGGCACTGCATAGGTCTCGATGCCCAGCCGTTTTGCCAGGGCCTCGGCACCACGGGCCATCGTATCGTATTGCCCGTACCCCAGCGCGCCCTTGAACAGCCCGGCCAGGCGAAAGTCACAGTCGATCTCTTCGCTGCGGATCAACTCATAGAGGAACTCCCGCGCGGCCTTGCTCTCGGCCTCGATGGCAAAGGCGGTGTCCTCGTCAAAAGTCCGGGTTATCGCGGCATGGCTGGGGCGGATCGAGCCGCTGGTTATACCGCCGTTACGCGATGAAGCGCCCTCGCCCGGATGCATCGCGTCAAAGGCCGCGACCGACCGGCCTGCCCGCGCCAGTGTCAGCCCTGCGGCCAGCCCGGCATATCCGGCACCGACAATGGCCACATCAACCGACTTGGCCAGGGGCTGCACGGGTGCCGGTCCGGGTGGGGCGGCCTCCCACCAATAGGGCGTGGCCTTGTCAGCAAGCTTCGAAGAGGTACGCATCGTGTTTCCCATCAGACAGTGTCGTTGCGGACGTCAAGCGCATCGCGCAGCCCGTCGCCGATAAAGTTGAAACTGGACACGGCGATGGTAATTGCAATGCCCGGTATGATTGCAAGCCATGGCGCGCTGGCCAGATACTGCTGCGCCCCGTTCAGCATGTTGCCCCAGCTTGGCAGCGGCGGCTGGATACCAAACCCCAGAAAGCTGATATAGGCCTCAAGCAGGATGGCACGGGCCACGGTCAGGGTCGCAGCGACAATGATCGGCCCGGTGACATTGGGCAGGATCTCGCGGAACATGATATGCATCCGGCTTAACCCCAGCATCCGCCCGGCCAGGACGAATTCACGCTCTTTCAGCGACCGCACCTCGGCCTCGACGATCCGGGCGACCTCCATCCAGCCGGTAACGGCGATGATTACCGTGATCATCATGGGGCTGGGTTTCAGCACCGCCGCCAGCGCCAGCAGCAAAAAGATCGACGGATAGGACAAAAATCCATCGACAATGCGCATCAGGACGGCGCTGATCCAGCCGCCGCGATAACCCGCGATCACGCCCACCACCGTGCCGACCATCGTGGCCAGAATCATGGCGCTGAAACCGACCAACAGCGAAATCCGCCCCGCCATGAGCAGCCGCGCCGCGACATCACGGCCCAGCGGATCGGTGCCCAGGTAATGATCCCCGGAAAAAGGCGGTGCAAAACGCGCGCGCAGGTCGATGTACAGGGAATCGTAGGGCAGCAGATAGGGGCCAATGACACAGGCCAGCGTCAGCAGGCTGATCATACAAAGCCCCAATAGCGCCAGCCGGTGACTGCGAAAACGGCGCATCACGCGGCTTTGCCACCAATGGCTTTGCGCCTGGTCTGCGGTAAGGGTGGTCATGGTGGTGGCCTCCTGTGTTCTAATGGCGCTCAGGCCAGGCGGATGCGCGGATCGACCAGCGCGACGACGATATCGGCAATCAGGTTGCCCGCGATGGTCAGCACCGCCGAGAACATCAAAAGCCCCATCACAACCGGGTAATCACTGTACCCAAGGCTATCCAGGAACAACCGTCCCATGCCGGGCCAAGTAAAGACGGTTTCGGTCACCAGCGCCCCGGTCAGGATCGCGGGCAATTGCACGCCTGCCAGCGTGATCATCGGCAGCAGCGCATTGCCGACAACATGTTTCATCAGCACACGGCGTTCTGAGACACCTTTGGCGCGGGCGGTTTTGACGAACTCCTGGCTGATCACGTCCAGTGTCGCGGTGCGCATGTAACGGCTCCAGATCGCGATATGAACCAGCGCCAGAACCACCGAGGGCATGATCAGGTGATGCAGGTAGTTCAGGACGGATCCATCGCCGATGGTGTACATGTTGCCCGCAGGCAGCCATCCCAGTTGCAACGAAAAGACATAGATGCCCACAAGGCCGAACCAGAATGTCGGGATCGACAGGGCGATCATCGCGCCGACGGTCGCGGTGTAATCGAAAATGGAATAGCGGTGCGTCGCGCCGCGAATGCCGATCCAGGTGCCCACTGCAATGGCGATCACGGTCGACGAACCCATCAGCAGCAGCGTGGCAAAGATATGTCGGCTGATCACCGTCAGCACCGGCGCGCCATCGCGGAACGAGGTGCCCCAGTCCCCATGCAAAAGCCGCCAGACCCACTCAAGATACTGCACCCAGATCGGACGGTTCAGGCCCAGCTGTTCTGCCAGACGGTTCATGTCTTCCTGGGTCATGCCGGGATCAAGCGCATATTGCGACATCGGACCACCCGGAATCAGGTTGAGCACGGTGAAGCCGATGATCGAGACTATGACCAGAAGCACGGCGCTCTGCATGAAGCGATTAAGCAGGAATGCGGGCATGGTCCCCTCCTTTTGCAACAGGTGACGTCAAGGAAAAGCTGCCGCCCGGATCGGAAGGTCCGGGCGGCAACAGATGCGCTAGCTCCAGTACCAGCCAGCAGCGTGCCAGGATTCGGTGCGCGTGTTGGTGTTGGGGATATAACCCTCGATACCTGCCTTGCGCCCATGAACCTGCGTGTAGGCATACAAAGGCAGGAACGGCAGATCCTCGCGGATGATTTCCTGCACCCGGAAATAGATCTCGCGACGGGCTTCCGGGTCGAATGTGCGGCTGCCCTCTTCCAGCAAGGCGTCAACCTCCGGGTTGGAATACTGCGCATTGTTCGAACCGTTGCCGCCCTGGGCCGTGATCGCCTTGCTGTGGAAGCGGTTGGTCACATCCGGGTCGGCGCCGATCAGATAGGTGATCCCCACCATCGCTGAATCAAACTGCGACATGCCCCAGAACTCGCCCCACATCACGGCCGGCGGCAGGTTCTCGATCTTCATCTCGACGCCGATCTCGGCAAAGGTCTGCTGCAGGAACTGCTGCGCCTGTTCACGCAGATGCGCGCCGGAAGTGGTCGAATTCGCAAAGGACAGGCGCACGCCGTCCTTTTCACGTATGCCGCCTGCGCCGGGCACCCAGCCTGCATCGTCCAGAATCTGGCGGGCAGTTTCGAGATTGAATTCATGCGCAGGCAGGTCCGGATTGTAGTAGTAGGACTGCGGCGGCATGAAGGTTTCGGTCGGGCTGGGCACACCATAGTTCAGCGCGTCGATGATGGCAGCGCGATCAATCGCCAAGTACAGCGCCTTGCGCACGGCAGGGTCCTGAAACTGCGGTTTTTCCATGTTCAGATAGATCGATTCCACTGATCCCTTGGGCACCAGTATCACGTCGCGGTCGGGCAGCGTGCTGGCCTCGGCATAGTTGTCGGGGGTGATATAGGATTGGCCGACCAGGTCGATATCGCCGCTCTTGAACTGGGTATACAGCACAGTCATGTCCGGGATGTACTTGTAGATCAGCTGTTCCACATAGGGGCCTTCGCCGAAATATTCGGTGTTGGCCATCAGCTCCAGACGGTCCCCGGCCAGACGCTGGCCCCATTTGAACGCACCGGTGCCGATCGGAGCCTGATTGAAGGCCGCATTGTTGACGTCTGGCGCGTTGCCAAGGATATGTTCGGGGACAATGAAGGTTTCGGTCAGGAATGACATGTAGGGTGAAAAAACCTCTTCCATCCGCCAGGTGATCTCGGTCGGGGACACCACGGTGATGTCGCGCAACAGCGCATGGCCCGCGGTGCGCCAGGCACGAAAATCGGGGTTCAGGATCAGCTCCAGGGTGAATTTCACGTCCTCTGCGGTAAAGGGTTCGCCGTCATGCCAGCGCACGTCTTCACGCAGTTTGACCCGCCATTCCAGACCGTCCTCGGAAATGCCGCCATTCTCCTGGCTGGGCACTTCGGTGGCCAAGTTCGGCACGATATTGCCTTCCGGGTCAATGCGGAACAGCGCGTCGAACAGCGAAAAGTTCACACCGTCGTCCACTTCGATATGTGGCATCAGCGGGTTGAACACCGTGGGTTCCTGCGACAGGCCGACAATCACGCGGCCCGTGGGTGTGGCCGGAGGCGTCTGCGCATAGGCGGGTTTGCCCAACAGGTGCGGCGCGAAAAGGCCCGCAGCGCCACCGGCACCGAGAACCCGCAGGGCATTGCGGCGTGAAAAGCCTGCGCTGGTCTTGCTGAATTTGGTCATTTTAGTCTCCCGTGTGATGGTTTATTTTATGGTTGGTTTGTTGAGACGTTTCTTGTGACGGCTTTGGATATCGGCATTCAGCCTTCGGCTGCGGCCAATGCGTGACGCTCGTCGCGTTCGCCCGGAATGGCGGCCACCAGTTCGCGTGTGTAATCGGATTTCGGATTGAGAAAGATCTGCGACGGCGGCCCCATTTCAACGACCCGCCCGCGTTGCATGACGGCGATATCGTCGCAAATCTGGCTGGCGACGCGCAGGTCGTGGGTGATAAAGATCATCGAAACCCCGGTTTCGCGCTGGATCTTGTCCAGCAGTTGCAGGATCTGCGCCTGGATCGACACATCCAGCGCCGAAACTGCCTCGTCCGCGACCAGCAGCGTCGGCTTGAACATCAGTGCGCGCGCAATGCCGATCCGCTGGCGCTGTCCGCCGGAAAACTCATGCGGGTAGCGCCCGAAGGCACCCGCATCCAGCCCAACCAGATCCAGCAGCGCACGCGCATCTTCGCGGGCCTTGGCATAGGGCATCCCGTGCGCAATTGGCCCCACGGTCAAGATCCGGCCAATCGTCGCGCGCGGATTCAGCGATGCAAACGGGTCCTGAAAAATCATCTGGATGCGCTGGCGCAGTGGGCGGAACTCGGCCTCCGCCATCGGGGCAATGTCACGGCCTTCGAACAGGATGCGCCCACCGTCACAATCCATCAGCTTGGTCAGCAACCGCCCGAGCGACGATTTTCCCGACCCGCTTTCGCCCACCACGCCCAGCGTCCGACCGCTGGCCAGTTCAAACGATACCTCGCGCACCGCAGGCACTACGCGCAGGCTGCGCAGCAGGGCACTGCCGCTGCGATAGGTCTTGGTCAGCCCTTCAACCTGCAGCACCGTGCCACTGCCTTTGGCCTGCAACGACGGGCGGTCCTTGTCGGTCAGATGCGGCACGGCGGCGATCAGCCGCTTGGTATAGGGATGTTCAGGTGATTTCAGAACCTGATCTGCCGTGCCCTGTTCAACCACATGGCCCTTTTCCATCACCACAACGCTGTCAGCGATCTCGGCCACCACGCCGAAATCATGAGTGATGAAAAGCACGCTCATGCCCTTGCGGCGCTGGATGTCGCGGATCAGTTCGAGGATTTGCGCCTGTGTGGTCACGTCCAGTGCCGTTGTCGGCTCATCCGCGATCAGGATCGACGGCTCAAGCGCAAGCGCCATGGCGATCATCACCCGCTGGCGTTGCCCGCCGGACAGGCGGAAAGGGTATTGACTGTACATCAGCGCGGGGTCCGGCAGCCCCACCTCGGTCAGTAATTCGACAGCCCGCTTGCGCCGCGACGCCGGTGTGCCGATCCCATGCGCCCGCATGGCCTCATCAACCTGCGCGCCCACCGTCATCAGCGGGTTCAGCGCCGACAGGGGGTCCTGAAAGATCATCGACACCACCCGACCGCGCAGGTCGCGCAGAGACTCGGCGTCCATGCCGATAATGTCGCGCCCGTCCAGCATGATAGAACCGGCGCTGACACCGATCACACGGGGCAGCAGCCCCATGATGGTGTTCGCCGTCACCGACTTGCCGGACCCGGATTCACCGATCACACACAGAATCTGGCCCCGTTCGAGATCGAAGGAGACATCCTTGACCGCATGGGCACGTTCCATTCCATCCGGCAATGTGACCGTCAGACCGCGCACCGATAGCGCCGATTTCTGGCTGTCGTCTGTGTCGGGGTTTGCTGTCATGTTGCACTTTCCTTGGGTGTGAACCTTTGTCCGGCCCACACTGGTGATCCAAGCATTGTGATCTCTCTCCGGGAGCAGAGTCACCAAATCCCGACGCGCAGACGGCAGGAATGACTGATCTGATGTCCGGGTCTGGCAGATTATTCTGCGCTACATATGGCACCCTCTGCGGCGCGCGATCAGGCGAACGCCCCCGTGACCCCGTCCGGTATGTTGCCCGCGTCCGATGGATGGCTTACGCCTTGCCAGGGCACCCGCTGCGCAGCCTGCGCAGGAAACGGGCACCGGCAAGCGGCAGGCGTTTCCTTCGGCACCCGCCCGCACGAAACAGATGACGACCCGTTATTTGCCACGCTATACTTTTTCAGGACCAATTGGAGTACCTGCATGACCCTCGACAAGATCGACATCAGGATTCTGTCTGAACTCCAGAAGAACGGCCGGATCACCAATGTCGAACTGGCCGAACTGGTTTACCTGTCACCCAGTCCCTGCCTGATGCGGGTCAAGAAGCTGCAAGCCGAAGGATACATCACCGGCTACGCCGCCCAGATCGACGTGTCGAAACTTGGCCAAAGCCTGATGGTTTTCACCGAAATCACGCTGAAGAACCACCGTCAGATTGATTTCGCACGTTTCCTCGCCGCGATGGAAAAGATTGACCAGGTGATCGAATGCCACCTTGTGTCCGGCGGCTATGATTTTCTGGTAAAATTCGTGACCGCCGGGATCAGCGATTATCAGTTGATCATGGAAAGCCTGGTCGAACGGGATATCGGCATCGACAAATATTTCAGCTTCGTCATCCTCAAATCACCCATCGTCAAGACGCATCTGCCGCTTGCGTCCATCCTCCCGGACGACTGACGCCACCACCTGCCGCCCCAACGGTCGTCCCGCTGGTGCGGCAACTGGCAGAACATCCGTCACCCCGATCACCGGCGACAAGCCTCATGAACTGATTGTTCAGGACCTCGCAGCGGCCCGGCATATCACGCAAACACCGGCGTGACATGCCGTGAATGAACTGCGCCCGACGACCTGGCCTCAGGCAGCCTTGATCTTGCGGCCATCCGTCAGGCCGCTGACCTTTTCCACAATGCCCTGGCTGTCGATACCGTAGTGCCTGTAAAGGTCACTGATCCCGCCCGTCTGGCCAAAGTGCTCGACCCCCAGCGGAATTGTTTTATGCCCCCCAACGGCGCCCAGCCAGGAAAGCGTCGCCGGATGGCCGTCGATGACAGTGACCAGTTGGCAATGCGGAGAGAGTTCGCCCAACAGCCGTTCCACATGACTGGTCGCCGTCACCTGCCCCTGCGCCCGCGCTCCTTGTGCCGCGGTCCAGCCGGCGTTCAGCCGATCTGCCGAGGTGACCGCAAGAACCCCCACGTCGCGCCGGTGTTCGGCCAGTTCGCCGGCAGCCTTGATCGCCTCAGGTGCGATGACCCCCTGATAGGCGATCACCACCTCGCAGTTTGGCCCCGGACGCCGCAGCCAATACGCGCCATCAATTGCCCCCTGCTGCCAGCTGTCGTCAGCACGCTTGCCCGGCTGTTCGATGGGATTGGTGGACAGCCGAAGGTAAACCGATCCGCCGATCTCGTCGCGCAGCCATGTGCGTTCGTCCGGCTCGCCCGATCCGTCATTTTGCAGATAGCCAAAGGCCCAGGCCATGATCTCGGCCAGTTCATCGGCAAAGGCGGGTTCAAAGGCCACCAAGCCATCCTGGCTCATGCCGATCAGCGGGGTGCCGATGGATTGGTGCGCGCCGCCCTCCGGGGCCAGCGTAACACCTGATGGCGTGCCGACGACCATGAACCGCGCGTCCTGGTAGCAGGCATAGTTCAGCGCATCGAGGCCGCGCGCGACAAAGGGGTCATAAAGTGTGCCGATCGGGATCAGGCGCTTGCCAAACAACGAATGAGACAACCCCGCAGCCCCCAGCAGCAGAAAAAGGTTGTTCTCCGCGATGCCCAGCTCAATGTGCTGCCCTTCCGGGTTGAATTCCCACTTCGCTGTGGAAGGGATGCGATGTTCGATAAAGGCATCTGTCTGCGCGGTGCGGGCAAAAAGCTTGCGGCGGTTCACCCAGGGGCCAAGGTTGGTGGTGCCGGTCACGTCGGGGGACATGGTCACGATACGCTCTGCCAGCTTGCTGTCGCCCTTTGACAGATCATCCAGGATCTTGCCAAAAGCCATCTGCGTCGAAATCTCCCGGTCGGACGAAAACTGTATCTGTGGGACCGGCAAGATCTCGTCTTCATATCGCCTGCGCCCTCGGGAAAAGAACGGCACATCGTCGAGGAAGGATTGCAAAGCGTCGGCATCTTCCACTGCGGCGAATTTCTCCCACTCCTGCCCTTCCGGCACGCCCATATGCGCCTGCCAATCCGCCATCTGCGCCTTGGTCATCAGACCGCCATGGTTGTCCTTGTGCCCGGCAATCGGCGTCCCCCAGCCCTTGATCGTATAGGCAAGAAAACAGGTGGGCCGTTCGTCAGTGACGCTTGCGAAAACCTCGGCCATGGTTGTCACGCAATTGCCGCCAAGGTTCTCCATCAGCGCGGCAAGCTCCTCGTCGTCACGCTTGTCGATCAGCCGGGACAAAGGCCCCTGATCGCCCAGGTCTTCCATCAGCCGTTTGCGCCAGACCGCGCCGCCCTGATAGGTCAGTGCCGAATACTGCTGGTTCGGGCAGGCGTCGATCCATGCGCGCAGGGCGTCGCCGCCCTCCTCGGCAAAGGCAGCACGCTGCAAGGCACCGTATTTCACCCGGATGACATTCCAGCCGAAGGCCTCGAAAATCTTCTCTACCCGCTCAAACAGACCCTCACGGACCACACCGTCCAGCGACTGGCGGTTATAGTCGATGATCCACCAGCAATTGCGCAGGTCGTTTTTCCAGCCTTCCTGCAACGCCTCATAGATGTTGCCCTCGTCAAGTTCAGCATCACCCACAAGCGCCACATGCCGACCCATGCTCAGATCGTCGCCCCAGGATTTCGCCGCGACATAATCCTGAACCAGCGACCCAAAGGCGGTGATCGCCACACCCAGCCCGACAGAGCCGGTGGAGTAATCCACGTCATCCACGTCCTTGGTGCGGCTGGGATAGCTTTGCACCCCCTGATAGCCGCGGAAGTTCTGCATCTTTTCCAGTGTCTGATTGCCCATCAGATATTGCATTGCATGGAACACCGGCGAGGCATGCGGTTTGACCGCGACACGGTCCTCGGGCCTGAGCGCGGAAAAGTAGAGCGCAGTCATGATCGACACCATCGAAGCCGAACTGGCCTGATGCCCCCCCACCTTGATCCCGTCCTGTTTCGGGCGGATGTGATTGGCGTGATGGATCATCCAATGCGAAAGCCACAGCAGGCGACCCTCCATGATTTTCAACGCGGCGGATTGTTGTGACATTGTCCTTGCTCCGTGTGCGGCAGTTCGATCTTTGTATCCACGCGATATTACCACCACGGATATGTGGTTTCTCACCTATTATTAATTCATTGACCTGCTATCTTGGTTCATATCGCTAACTTTTCGAGATTTCATGATGCTAACCACTAACCTGGACAATTTCGACATTGAGATCCTGCACGAGCTGCAACGCAACGGACGTGCCACGATAAATGACCTGGCGGACAAGATCGGTCTCAGCCCGTCGCCGGTAGCACGGCGGTTGCGGAACCTTGAAAAGGCAGGGGTCATATCCGGCTATGCTGCGCTCATCGACGAGGCCGCACTGGGTTTTGAATTCTCTGTTTTTGTCTCGGTCAAACTTGACCGTCAGGTGGACGATGCGCTTGCCCGGTTCGAAACCGCTGTGCGCGGTTTTCCGGAGGTCGTTGACTGCTGGCTGATGACCGGCAACCGCGACTACCTGTTGCGCATCTCGACGCGGGGCCCGGCCGATTTCGAGCGATTTCTGACCGGTAAATTCACCAAGGTCCCCGGCGTCGCCTCCATCGAAAGCTCCATTCCATTGCGGCGTGTCAAAGCCGGACTTTCACGCACGCTCGACAGGTAGCCGCCTCAGGGGCCAGCATGGACCCTGACATTAACGCCCCGTCTTCCGGGGTTCCGTTTCCGGTTCTGCCGCAAATTCTGTTGACGATTGACGGCGGCAACCGCGCTGGCAGCCAAGTCCCAACATTCAGAGCGCATGAAAACAAGGCTTCAGCCTGTCCTGTCGATGGCTTGAGGGCGCCTGGCCTACATCGCCCCCATGGTCGGGCATGACCTTATTCAAAACCGGCCTTCATAGGCACGTCCGCCCCGTGTGGCGCCCAGGAGATCACTCTATTGGCGCGCGTCAGACTGATCCGCCATGCCATTGGCATCTGCGGCGTTCACATAAGCGACCAGCATTTTCTGCGAACGGGTTATGATCCCGTTTATTCTGGCAGGCGACAGACCAAATCGTTGTGCAATGTCCTTTTGGCTTTCGACTCTCAGGCGGTGCGCGAAAATTATGTTGGTGTCGCGGGCTGGCAGCTTCATCAACCCTTCGGCCAGCCGTCTCAAGCGTTGGCTGTCTTGCAACTGCGTTTCGGCCGTGGGTTTGTCACACATCAGGTCATCGCCCGGCTCAAGCGGTGCCGCCCCTTCACGTAGCTCGCGGCGCAGGTGGTCCAGTGCCAGATTGCGCACGATCCGGCGCAGAAACCCGCGCGGGCTCGCAATTTCCACGCCTATGGCCTTGCTGTTCAGACACCGCATGGCCGCATCCTGCACGACATCTTCGGCGCGGTCACGGTTACCAATAATGCGCATTGCATCGCACAGAAGCATTTCACGCTCGTCAATCAGGTGACGCAGTAATTCCTGCCGCGCCATCGCACAGCCAGAGGGGGCAGATTCTCGTGATTGGGCCATCATTTTGCGCATAATTTGGAAAGGACACGACGATGTGTCTGCCTAGCGCGCAAGCTGAGTGGACCTGTGGCACCTGTACCCCCAACCCATGGTCACCGCAATACGCGAAGGTAACGGAATGGGCACTTTTTCGCTTAATACGTGTATTGACCGCCCCTGCATTTTACAGAGGCGGTTCAATGGATCACTCCGCAGCGATGGCAGAGGTGGACCCGTGCAAAGTCTCAAGTTGTTGCGCAATCTCGTCTGATCGCAAGGCCAGAACCGAAAGCAAAGTATCGCTCAACCCGTGTGTGGCTTCGCTAAAGCCTTGAACAAAAATCGCCGGTTCGAATGCGTCATTCATCGGCAACCGGTAGTCGCGATCCGGCTCTTGCGCGGTCTGCCAGGTGCTCAGGTTTGCCAGAACCGACTGCTCCAGCGCACGCTGGTATCCTGTCCCCAACACCACAAGATCATACCCTTGGGCACGCGACCCAGA
Organism: Sulfitobacter sp. EhC04; assembly: GCF_001650875.1. Classification (GTDB taxonomy): domain Bacteria; phylum Pseudomonadota; class Alphaproteobacteria; order Rhodobacterales; family Rhodobacteraceae; genus Sulfitobacter. Next base: position 183,534 of record NZ_LXYI01000023.1, on the reverse strand, counting down.
CGGCCCTGACAACCGCAGACTGATCTGGGCGCCAACCTGTTGTGCGCCCTGCACCTGGGTTTCCGCCAGCAGGTCCAGACGGTCGTCGCCGCGCACGTCCTGCGCATAAAGCGTGTCATAGATATGTTCGATCAGATCCGCGTCAGTCACCGCATAGTTTGTTGCCGCAAGGCTGTGCAGGGTCTGCGCCCGCACCTCTGATGGCAGACCGTGAAAGCGGTCTGTTTGTGCCGGATCAAAAATTTCGTTCACAAAGGGCGTGTCATCAGACGGTTTGATCGCCCTGCCCCGCAGGATCATGTCGATCTGTAGCTGCTCTGGGCGGGCGGCAAGATCGGCAAACACCTCGGCAGCACTTTGACCCGCGCCAATCACGGCGATGCGCTGGCCCGGCTTCAGCTTGGGAACAACCTGCGAAAGATAGTCACAGCTGTGGATCACGCGACCTCTGTCTTGCAGGGGTGCAAAAGCATCGGGCCAATGGGGCTTGCCCCCCGGTGCCAGCACCAGATTGCGGGTCAAATGACGCGCTTGCCTGCCGTCGCGGCTTTCGCTGTGCACCGCCAGATGGGTCACCCGTTCGCCCGCCTGCACGGGTTCAATGGCGGTAACACGGCTGTCGTAGCAACAGTTGGAAAACTGCCCCGCGATCCAGCCCAGATAGTCGTTAAACTCTTCCCGGCTGGGGAAGAACGTCTTGCGGTTGATAAAGCGCGTCAACCGTCCCTTGGCGTGCAGGTAGCTGAGGAACGAAAACCCGCTGCGCGGATTGCGCAGGGACACCAGATCTTTCAGGAATGACACCTGCATGTCGGTGCCGGCCAGCATCATGTCGGGATGCCACGCAAAGGCGGGTCTGGCCTCAAGAAACCGCGTGCGCAGGCGGCTGCCGCGTTCGTGCAAGGCAACGGCCAGCGCAAGGTTCGATGGACCAAAACCTATGCCAATAACATCCAGTTGTTGCGCGTTCATATCGGTCATCATTCTTCTCCTGTGCCAAGCATGTTTGTAAGTGACAGGGCCAGCGGCGTACCCAGATCGGTGTCGGGCCCTGTTTCAGGGCGTGCCCAAATGCGGGATTCGAAAAAGTGCTGGCGTTCCAGTCGCACCAGTGTTGCGCGTTTGTGGGAAAAGTCGAAATCGCGCACATGGGCAAAGCCGCCGCGCCCCAGGTTCTTGAGCTGTTTGAGATGGCTTGCCTTCGGCTCACCCATCAGCGCCTGCGTGCGCGGCTCTGCCAGAAACATGTAGTGCATCAGCGAGGGCATCCAGGCGGTGACATAGTCTGCGCCGCGCATGTTGTCCTCACCGATCAGCACATGCCAGCCACGATCCCACGGATCGGCGTCATAGACCCCGCCAATCCGGTTTTCGCGCGCCCAATACAGCTCGAAATACCCAAAATCGCGCCCGTTCAGGCTGCCGATCACCGGCAGGATATGCGGGTCTGCAATCAGGGTTTGCAGGGTTTTTCGGTGGGCCTCCAGCGTGCCGGCCTCTTCAAAGAATGCGGCGACGCGCGGGTCGTTCTGCCACCGGTGATAGACCGCCAGATCCTCCATATCCGCCGCGCGCAGTTCAAGGTGCTGGTCCAGCCAGGGAATGTGGCGACGGTACAAGGGGCCCACAGGTTTCGGCGGGCGCACAGGGTGGCGCCCGTTGGTGCCGGTTTGCCACAGCGTCGGCCACGGCGGTGTCGGGTGCATGATCCAGCGGTCCGGCACCTGCCAGAACGCCACCGGCAGCACCCAATGCGCAGCACCAATGGGTGTTGCGACGCCCATTGCGGCAAGCTGCAGCAGCAGGCCTTCCCATTCAGCCCCGTCCAGCCGGATGGCGACCTCGCCGCCCTCGGCACTCAGCGCCTCAAAGGCCGCAAGCGCCTGTGCGATGCTCAGGTTCGGTGTCGCAGTCAGGTCCAGCCTGCCGTCGCCTGTATCACGCAGCGGCAAGGCAACGTCTGCGCCAACCCGCACATGGTCCGCAGCGCGCTGTGCCACCGGTCGATCTGTCAAAGGCATATCAAAAGCCACAATCAGGTCCTTTCTTTGGTCTGTGGGAACGCAGGCTCGGTCTGCGTGTCAGCAAGGGCAAAAGCCCAGCGAAGCGCGCGGTTCACTGCCACCGGCAACACCGACATATGCGTCTCGTCCGGGTAGATTTCGATCCGGGTGGTCACGCCACGCGCAGACAGGGCGGCGGCCATCTCTTGCGCGGCACCGACAGTGCGGGTCCTAGCCTTTTCCGCCAGTCTTTCGGCAGCTTCGGGGCCGCCGGCCTGAAACGGTGCCAGCGCCTCACCCTCCCATTCGCCGGCCGACAGATGCACACGCAGCCGATGGTCGCCCGCGTCGAAACGGTCCAGATGGTCCAGCAGGAAACTGTCTTCCCATGTGATCGCCGGGCTGGCCGCAATCCAGTTGGCAAAGGCATCGGGGCGGGTGAACATCAGCCACAGCGCGAACAGCCCACCAAAGGAATGGCCGAACAGCGACTGGCGCGCCGGATCAAGCGCGACCTGACCGGCAAGAAAACCGCCCACGTCTTCCAGCAAGAACCGCGCCATTTCCGCACCGCCACCAGTCCTGACCTCAGGACCATCGGGGGTGAAAGGCGGATAGCTATGCCCCGGCGGCGGCCCCAGATCCCAACTGCGGCGAAAGGAATCGTAGGCCTCGTCGGTCGGATAGCCCACTGCGATCAACACGCCCCAGCCCAGGTTGGTCCCCGTGGGCCAGAACGCCTGTGCGCGCATCACATCAACCGCTGTGCCGATCACCGCGTTGCCATCCAGCAGCCACAGCGCGGGCCACCCTGCGGCGGGGGCTTCGCCCTGCGGCACCCACAGGAACACACGGCGGATGTCGCCGGTCTGGCTGTCCTTCAGATCAAACCAGCGGGTGCCGCCACAGTCGGCCACGCCTTCTGCCACAACATCCCGCATCACGCTGCAACCTCTTGCGCCGCGTGCAAGGCAGTGTGCAAATCATCCATCAGCAGGTCCGCAGGTTCCAGCCCCGCCGCCAGCCTAATGGTGCGCGGGCTGACCCCGAACCGTTGAAACACATTTGCCGCCCCCGCCAGCCCGCAAGCCGCCTGACCCGGAACAATCAGGCTTTCGGGCCCGCCCCAGCTGACACCGATGCGGATCATGCGCAGCGCATCGCAAAAGCGCGGGACATCCACACCGGCGGCCAGATCGAATGCGAACAACCCCCCAAAACCGCTCAGCCCGTCGGGGCGGGTGGCCAGTAATCCGGGGTGATGCACCGCCGTAACCTGCGGATGGTCCGCCAAACCCTGCGCCAGCCTCAGGCCCGTTTGCATATGGCGCGCCATCCGCATATCCAGCGTGCGCATCCCACGCAGCACCAGAAACGCATCCATCGGCGACATCCGCCCGCCGAACAGATGGGTCGCCTCGTGGTCGATACGCCGGATCATCTCGCGCGATCCGGTGACCAGCCCGCCCAGCGTGTCGCTGTGGCCCGACAGGTATTTTGACGCCGCATGCACCACCAGATCGACACCCATATCGTGCGGGCGCTGAAACAGCGGCGTGGCCCAACTGTTGTCGATCACCGAAATGACCCCCAGACGCCGTGCCTCGGTCGCGACGGCCCGCAGGTCTTGCAGGCGGAACGTCCACGACGTCGGGCTTTCCAGATAGACCAGCCGCGCGCCCTCCAGCGCGTCGATCATCGCCTGCGTGTCGGTGCCATCGACATAGATGGTTTCAACCCCGAACCGCGCCAGCACCGTTTCAAACAGGCGGAATGCGTCGGAATACAGATGTTCAACCGCAACGATGCGGTCGCCGGCCTGCACAAAGGGCAACACCGCCCCGCAGATTGCCGCCATCCCCGACGAGAACCCGCGCGCGGCCTCGGCACCCTCCAGCCGCGCAATCAGGTCTTCCAATTCGCAAACCGTCGGATTGTCGCCGCGCGAATAGATGAACCTGTCAGAGCGTCCGGCAAAGACATCCTCGATTTGCGCATAGCTGTCGAACAGGAACGAACTGCTTTGAAAGATCGGCGTGGCACTGGCGTCATGGGGCACGGGGCGCGATGGCGAAATCAGGTCAGCTGTGGGTGGGGTACGGGTCATACAGAAGCTCCGGTAGGTGAAAGGGGGAAAAGGGCAGCGCGGATCGGGACCAGCGCCAACAGGGCGGCCAGCCATGCCGCAACGAGAACTGCGATGGCTATGCCGATGGGGCCGAACAACGGCACCGTCAGCGCCATCGCGGGCCACAGCAGCCAACCCATCGGGGCAAGGCCCAGAAGGGTTGCCAAGCGCGGCTGCACCGTGGCTTGCAGGCTGATCTGCGCGCACAGGCGCAGCGCAATCGCGGGCAGGGAAAGGGCAAGATAAGACAACATGACAGCGGCCTGCGCCACGATGGCGGGATCAATCACAAACAGCCGCACCAAGGGGCGCGCGCCGACACTGAACAGTATGGAAAGCACGATGGTGATCGCCCCGCAAACGTAGAGGATCCTGCGCAAGGTGGCCGTAAACCGCGCGCCATTGGCGCTGCCATGGGCATGGGACAGGATCGGCTGAATACCAATGGCAAATCCTTCCAGCGGCAACATCACGACAAAGACCAGACGCAGCGCAATGCCCAACGCCGCCACATCATCCGCGCCGCCAAAGGCGGTGGCGATGCGTAACAGGGCCATCAGGCTCAGCGTCGTCACCGCGACCGCCGCCGCTTCGGGCAACCCGACGCGCAGCACCGGCCCCAACAGGCGCATAGGTCCAGGGGTCGGACGGCGGCGGGGCGCGCAAAAGTGCCAGGCCCAGACGCACAGGGTCACACCCTGCGCGCACAGTGTCGCCCATGCCGCCCCTGACAGACCAAGATCCAGGCCAAAGATGAACACCGGATCAAGGATGATGTTCAGGCCAAAGCACAGCGCCAGCGTTTTCAGACTGAAGGCCGCATTGCCGCGCCCGATGGCCAGAAAATCGCAAAGGATCTGCAAGATGGCACAGCCGATGGTGAGAGATTGTATCGCCAGATAGGGCCGCGCGGTTGCCAGCAATTCGCCCCGTGCACCCAGCAGGTGCAACAGCGCGTCACCAAATGCCAGCAGCCCGCCAACGGCGCAAACTGCCAGCGCCAGTGCGGCCACCATCGACACCCCCGCCACCGCGCGTGCCTGATCCGGTTGGCCTGCGCCCAGTGATCTGGCGGTGGCGCTGGCAGCACCTATGCCCAACCCGATCCCCGCCGCCGCGACCAGACCGGCCAGCGGGGCCAGCAGCACAAGGGCGGCCAGCGCATCACCCCCCAGACGCCCGACAAAGGCCGCATCGACCGCCTGATGCAATGCATTCAGCGACAGCCCAGCCATCGCAGGCAGGCCCAGCCGCCACATCAGGCGGTGCAGGTTGGGATCAGACAGTTCGCTGTCGGCCATATGTTTCTCCTCGTCTTGGTCACAGGACGCGGCAGCGCGCGGGAAATTCACCCGTTGCGGAAAATTTTTTCGGGCCGGTGAATTTTCCAGACCCCGAAACGTCAGCAGGGAAAGAGCTGAAAGGAAAACCCAGATGACCCTGCCCAACGACACTCAGATCCTGTGGCGCGTTCTGCGCAATCACGAGGGGCGCTATTCGATGGTGCGCGCCACACACCCCGTCCCCGCGGGCTGGACGCCTGTGGGCGACGCCGCTTTGCGCTCCGAATGTCTCGACCGGATCAGCGCACTGTGGACCGACATGCGCCCCCTGAGCGTGCAGGAGGCATTGGCATGAGCAAGGATTTCATCACCCCGACCGCCCGGCCGCTGACCCTGATCGAACGTCGCATCTATGCCCACGACCATGTGGGAGAACTGGGCCCCTTTGGCTTCGAGACACTGATATTGGGGTTTGACCACCGTTATGCCCGAGCCGATCTGGTGGCCGGGATCAATGATGTTCTGGCGCAGCATCCGGCCTTTACCGCCGCGTTTGTAACCCATGCAGGCGGCGCGGTGGAACGGCAGGGCACAGGTCACACGGAACTGGTGATACACGCGGACTCAGGCCTTGACCGTGCCCGCGCCCATGCCGCAACCCACACGCCCGATCTGACGGGGCAACCCAGCTACGCCGATCTGTGGGCTGATGACAACGCGGGGCATATCCTGACCCTGGTGCTGCACCCCATCTTGGGGGATGACGCGACATTCCACAGCATTGAAACCGCGCTTTGGGATGCTTTGGACCTGCGCAATGCACCCGATGCGCTGCCGGTCCCTGCATCAGATATTCAGCCCGCGCACGCCCGCACCCAGTGGCGCGACCTGATGAACAGCCACCAGATCGCGCGCCTGCCGCACCGCTATGTGTCCGCCGGTCAGCTGCCGCCTGCCACCAAACGCTTTGCCCGCCAGATCATATTGCCGGATCAGGTCGCCACCAGCGTTTCCGACGCCGATATGGCAGCCCATTTGGGTGCCGCACTCGGCATCGTTTTGCGCCGATACGGTGCGCAGGACGCCCTGCGTTTCGCCATTGCCTTGCCCCCTCAAAGCGCAGAGCGGCGCAGCACCGATCCGCGCCCCCTGTGCCTTGCGCCGGACCTGACGGCGCCGTTTGGCGATGCGGTGCAACTGACCGCCCGCGCCCTGACCGCTGCCCCGCCCGTGCCGTCGGAAACTCTGGTACAGGACCATCTTGCCCATGCCGATGCCGACCCGCATCCTTTGGGGGCAATCTCGTTATACATGCGCGCGCACCGCGACCTGCCCGATGGGATCAGCCACCATCATCGCCCGATGCCCCCCAGCGCCGAGGAACTGGTGCTGACCGCCCAAGGCACACCGGACGGCATCGTGCTGCATGCCGATGCCGACGCCGCCCTGTTCGAACCACCCCTGATCGAGCGGTTTCTGCAACATCTGGAACGGGTTCTATGCGCGGGCTTCGACCACCCCGACCTGCCCGTCGGGCGCATACCCCTGCTTGATACCGCAGAGCTGGACGCCCTGTCGGCCCCGTACCCCGACGACACCCCGATTGATCCAAGGGCCACCCACGAGATTATCGCCGCCCACGCCCTGACCACACCTGACAAGGTCGCGGTCATCTGCAGGGCAGACCGCCTGACCCACCTTGAACTGAACACACGCGCCAATGCGCTGGCGCACCGGCTGTGCGCCGCCGGTGTCGGGGCAGAAACGCCTGTTGCGATCCTGATCGAACGCGGCGCAGATGCGATTGTGGCGATCCTTGCCGTGCTGAAAGCGGGCGGTGCTTATATCCCGGTCGAACCTGACCACCCCAGCAGCCGCAATCACCACATCCTGACCGATGCGGGTGTTGCCGTGGTCCTGACCCGCCAGCGATTCCGTGACCGGCTGCCCGACGCGTTGGCGGCGCAGGTCATCTGCCTGGATGATCTTGACGATGCACCGCGCGCCGATGCGCCCCCGGTCACGATCCACCCAGACCAACTCGCCTATGTGATGTATACCTCGGGCTCCACCGGCAAGCCCAAGGGCGTGGCGGTGGAACATGGCCCCCTGTCACACCACAACCAGACCACCGCGCGGGTCTATGAAATGAGCGCCGAAAGCCGCGAACTGCCGTTCCTGCCGTTTTCCTCAGACGGCGGGCATGAACGCTGGATGGTGCCGCTGATGATGGGTGGCTCGGTGGTGATCCCCGACGGGCCGCTGTGGACACCGGAACAGACCCTTGGGGCGATGCGCGAACACGGCTGCAACAATGCCTCGATCCCCACGACCTATTTGCAGCAACTGGCCGAATGGGCCGAAGACACCGGCACCGCCCCGCCGATGCGGCTGTATTCCTTTGGCGGCGAGGGGCTGGCGCAATCCACATTCGACCTGCTCAGCCGTGCCCTGAACGCCAAGACACTGATCAACGGCTATGGTCCGACCGAAACCATCATGACGCCGATGGTCTGGAAAGTGGCCGCAGGCACAGGGTTTCAGGGCACCTATGCGCCGCTGGGTCGTGCGGTGGGCGACAGGCGGGTCTATGTGCTGGACGAAGACATGATGCCCTGCCCGCAAGGGGTGGTCGGCGAGATTTATCTGGGCGGCACCGGTGTTGCACGCGGTTATGTCGGGCAGCCGAAGGTCACTGCCGACCGTTTCATTCCCGACCCCTTCGGGCCTGCGCTGGACGGAACCTCGGGCGCACGTCTGTACCGTACCGGCGATCAGGGCCGCTGGCGCGAGGATGGCACCGTTGAATTCGTGGGCCGCGTCGATTTGCAGATCAAGATCAACGGCTATCGCATCGAACCCGGCGAAATCGAGGCGGCATTGCTGGCCGAACCGGATGTGACCGAGGCACTGGTGCTGCTACGCGAAGAGGGCGCAACCAAACGTCTGATCGCCTATGTCACCGGCCCCGCGCCGGGGGCCGAAGAGGCCCTGCGCCGCGCATTAGAGACCAAACTGCCCAAACACATGCTGGCCGAGGCGGTGGTGGTCCTGGACAAGATGCCAACCAACCCCAACGCTAAACTGGACCGCGCCGCCCTGCCCCTGCCCGAGGCGCGCAACCGCCAGACGCTTGGCGTTGCAGCCGTTTCGGGATCCGAACAACAGGTGCTGACGCTTTGGCGTGATCTTCTGACGCTGCCTGACATTGGCGTGACGGATGATTTCTTTGCCATGGGCGGGTCGTCCCTGCTGGCGCTCAGGGCCATTGCGGGGATGCGCAAACTGTGGCCCGACGTGCCGCTGACCGTCGCCGATTTCTTCGATGCGCCCACCGTGCGTGGCATTTGCGCACGCATCGCACAGGGCGGGCAGACCGGACGCACCGCCATCACCCTGCGCGCGGGCGGCACGCGGCCCCGGCTCTATTGCTTTCCGGGGCTGCTGGTCTCAACCCGCGAGTATTTGCGGCTGACCGATTACCTGGGGCCGGATCAACCTGTGACGGGGTTCCTGTGCCATTCACTGAACGAGGAAAAGCAGTTGAACGTGTCGGTGTCGGACGTGGTGGCCGATTACGTCGATCACATCCGCCGCGAAAGCGCGGGCGCGCCGGTGGCGTTTCTGGGCTGGTCCTGGGGCGGGTTGCTGGCATGGGAGGCCGCACGGCAATTGCAGCACGAGGTTGATGTGAAAATGCTGGGCATGGTCGATGTCTGCGATCTGGGCACCGATTTTACCCCCGGTGCCACGCCGGTCTTTGCCCCCGGCGAACGCGCGCAGCTTGAAGCCTACTTGCAGGCATGGCTGGCCCGCACACAGATGCGCGCGCAATGGGATCAGCTGATCGGCGCGATGGATGCCGAATGCTATGCGCAGTTCCTGCGGTTCATCGGCAACGAGGCAGACCCCCTGCCCTTTGACGGGCCGGACATTTCCAGCCGCGAACATACGTTCTGGGTGCTGATCGACAACGCGCTAGTGTTCCGCCAGCACCGGCTGATGCCCCTGGATGTCCCTGTTGCTTCGTTCAGCGCGGGCGATAGCCTGAGCCGCGGACTGAACCTGATGGACTGGCGCAAATGGTCGGCCCGCGCCACACCGGCCGAGATTGTAAGCGGCACAAACCATCTGCACATCATCGGCGATCCGGCCTTTCACGAACGGTTTCGTGCGCGCCTGAATGTGGCCTTTGCGATGGGTTAGCCATGAGGTCTGGCGGCGGCAGAAACCCCGCCAGACCGCGACTTATTCGCGCGGAAAAACCACAGGTTTGCCAAAGACGGGGTCGCGGGCCACATCTGCCTCCAAGTCATAAAGTGCCGCGACCGTCCGGGGCGTAATCGCCTGCTCTGCCGGGCCTGCGCAAATCAACTGCCCGTCGCGCAACCCCAGCACCTGGTCGCAGAACCGCCCCGCAAGGGTCAGTTCATGCAGCACCATCACGATACTGCGCTGCTGGTCATCCGCAAGCTGGCGCAGCAGACGCAACAGTGACAATTGATGCTGCAAATCCAGAAATGCGGTGGGTTCGTCCAGCAGGATCACCGGCGTGTCCTGCGCCAGTGCCAAGGCGAGCCAGACCCGCTGCCGCTGCCCGCCCGACAGCGCGCTCAGACGGGTTGCGCTCAGGTCCGACAGCTCTGTCGCCGCCAGGGCGCTTTCGATGGCGTCATGATCGGCGCCAGAGAGCGGCCGGAAAGCCTTGCGCCAGGGGGTACGCCCCTTGGCAACCAGCCCGCCAACGCTCATATCCGGCACCACCGGCGGGTTCTGCGGCAGGTAGGCCATGCATTGCGCGCGCTCGACAGCTGCAAGCTGCGTCAACGGATGGCCTTGAAATGTGATCCGACCGGCATCGGGCTGCTGCACGCCGGCAAGGCAGCGCAGCAATGTGGATTTCCCGCAACCGTTCGGCCCGACAATCCCGGTCAGCCCACCGCTAGGCAAGACAGCAGAGAACCCGTCATAAATCTGGCGGCCCCCAAGCCGCAGCGACAGGTTTTCGATGTTGAATAGGGGGTCAGTCATCAGCGGGCCTCCTGCCGGTCGCGCCAGAGAAAGAAAATCAGATAGGGTGCGCCGATCACGCCCATGACCAAACCCGTCGGGAACACGGCTACAGGTGCGATCAGACGCGCCATCAGATCAGCCGCCACCAGCAGACAGGCGCCGGTCAGCGCGGCGGGCCAGATCGCGGGCGCTTCGGCCCCGGTTATCGCACGGGCCAGCGGCGCTGCGACAAAGGCGACAAAGCCGATGGGGCCCACTGCCAATGTGCTGGCCGCTGTCAGCGCGGTGACAAGACCGAGCACCAGAACCCGCATCTGCGACAGATCAACACCCAGCGATGCCATCACCTCGTCGCCCAACCACAGCAACCCCAGCCGATGCGCGCGCAGTGCCGCCAGCACCCCACCTGTCAGCAAAACCAGCCATACCCAGCCGGCGGTTGCCAGATCGGCACGCGCCAGGGACCCCGAAAGCCAGATCATCGCGCGGGCGGCTTTGGCATCCGGTGCCAGAACCAATAGCACCGTCGTGGCCGCCGCCGCTGTGGCCCCGACCCCGATGCCGAACAGCACAAAGGCCAGCGCCCCGCGCCCCTGTGCCAGTGCAGTCACGCAAAGCATCACAAGTGCCGCGCCGCAGGCCGCGCCTGCCAGCAGTGGCAGGTCGAACAGCAGCGCAATGGCAAAGCCAAGCCCCGCCCCCTGCGTCAGCCCGATGATATCCGGCGTCGCCAGCGGGTTGCGCGTCAGCCCCTGCATCAACGCACCCGCCATCCCCAGCGCCATGCCCGCCCCCACAGCAATCAGCACGCGGGGCAATCGCAGCCCGTACATCAGGAAATCCTGTGTATCCAACAGCCCCTGCACCAGCGCCACCGGGCCAAGCCAGTTGCGCCCGCCCGCCAGTCCCAGCCAGACCAATAGCAACAGCATCATGGGCAGCAAGACAGTCCGCCTCATGTCTGCGCCCCTGCGCTGCGCGGCAGCAGCCGTGTCAGCACCACAACCAACCCGACGCCCCCGAACATGGCCACGATCAATCCGGCGTCAATCTCGCCCGGACGCACAATCACCCGCCCGGCCACATCGCTGGCCATCAACACCGCCGCCCCCAGCGGAACACAATAGCCATAGGCGCGCCGCAGCTCTGCCCCCGCCAGCCCGCGCGCGACAAAGGGCACCAGCAGCCCCAGAAAGGCAATCGGCCCGACAATCGCCACCGACGCGCCCGACAGCACCGTGACCAGAGCCAGCGTCATCGAGATGGTAACCCGTGGGTTACGCCCCAGACTGTGGCTCTGATCCGCACCCAGTGTCAGCAGCGACAGCCTGTTGCACAAAAGGACCCCTGCGATCAGGCACAGTGCAATCACCAGAAGAGGGAGAGTTTCACCGCGTGCAACAGGGGGTATCGCGCCCGAAATCCAGTGCAGATATCGCGCCTGCGATTGCGCATCTGTCAGAATCAGCATCATCGCCAGCGACAGGCACAAGGCTTCGATGGCAAGCCCTGCCAACGGCAGCCGCAGCGCTATGCCTTCGCTGCCCAGTCCGGCGTCGCCGCCAGCCAACGCCCACAGCGTCAGCCCCGCCAGCCCGGCCCCTGCTATCGCCGCGACCATGACCAGCGCAGCGCTCGATTGCGGCAGAAATTGTGCCGTTGCCACCGCCATCAGCGCCGCCCCGGCATTGATACCGGTGATGCCCGGATCGGCCAGCGGATTGCCCGTCAGGCTTTGCAGCATCAGCCCCGACACCGCCAGCGCCGCCCCCACCGCCATGGCACAGACCGCACGAAATCCGCGCCCCGGCAGCAATCCTGCGTCGCCGTGCAACAGGGCCTCGGTCGACATCTGCGCCGTGCCGAACCGCAGGGCGCAGAGCAACACCAGCGCCAGAAGGCTCCATAACAACAGGGTCATATACAGGGGGCGCAGCGGGGCCATGGCAATCCATCGACATCAGGGGAGCGTTGGCGGGCACAGGGCTGGCTGAGCACGGGATAGCGCCCAAGACCCTGTGTCCGCAACCCCCGCGGACGGCTTGACAGTGCGGCGGCGGCAAAGGATTGTCCGCGCACCCAGCACACGCCAGGCGCACGACTTCCCCCACCCAAGGAGACTTTGATGCGCGCCGCCCTGCTGTTTTTCCTGTTTCTCATGTCCGCACCTGCGTTGGCAGAGCCGTTCGAGATCACCCACCGCTTTGGCACCACCCGCATTGATGCGCCACCGCAGCGGATCGTGTCGGTTGGCTATCACGAGCAGGATTTTCTGTATGCACTTGGACTTGCGCCCGTAGGCGTGCACGAATGGTTTGGCGCGCGCCCCTTTGCCACATGGGTCTGGGCAGATGCCGCGCGCAAGGCGGCAGGTGCCGCGCGCAAGGCGGCAGGTGCCGAGCCGCAGGTGCAGCGCGGGTTCGAGATTGATCTGGAATGGGTCTGGCAGTTGCAGCCCGATCTGATTGTGGCCAGCTTTGCGCCGATGGACGCGGCCACCTATGACCAACTGTCGCGTATCGCGCCTGTGGTCGGCCCGCCTGCGGGCTACCCCGATTGGAGCGCGCCGTGGCAAGAAGAACTGCGCCTGATCGCCCGTGCCACGGGTCGGCAGGACCGCGCCGAAGCGGTGATTGCCGATGTCGCAAACGTGCTGGCCGACACCCGCGCCAGATACCCCGCCTTTGACGGGGCCACTGCCGCAATCGCCCATGTGGCGGGCACCAAGCTGGTGGGATATGGCCCCGCAGACGGCGCCAACCGGTTTATGGCCGCGCTGGGGTTTGAAACCCCCGAAGAATTCGCGACGCTGGCAACTGCGGCAGGCAACTTTTCGGTCAGCCTCGAACGGATCGACCTGTTTGATCGTGATCTGGCCCTGTGGCTGGCCGATGCGGCTGGGCGTGAACTGATCGAAGCCCTGCCCGCCTATCAGGCCAGTGGCCTTGCTCAACAGGGCCGGTCGGTCTGGGCAGATGAAGACGAAACCGGCGCGATGAGCTTTCAGACGCCACTGTCGATCCCCTGGGCCGCGCAGCGCCTTGCCCCGAAATTTCAAAGTGCCTTAAAAGGCGCAGAACCCGATTGACACCAACCCGCAGAGCCGTAAGTTGCGCCCACCCAGGTCACTCCCAGGCGAGTGCTGATCTCTTTATCAGCATATCCAGCATTAAAAATGCGCCGCTTGACAGGACCCGAGATGACAGATTTTCCCGCACCCCGTTTACCCCGCAAATCGCTGAATGGCGTTCTGGCAGGCTGCACCGCTTTGTCTTGCGTTGCCGTCCTGGCGGCGCAGAGCGCACAGGCGCAGGACAGCGAGCCGATGCAATTGCCTTCGATCCTTTTACGCTACGAGCTGGATTATTCGGGCCGCGTTGACGGCTATCTGGCTCCGGCAACCGAAACCGGCGTGAAATCCGGCGTACCGCTCAGTGAAGTGCCGCAGTCAATTTCGGTTGTCACCTCGACAGAGCTTGAGACCCGCGCACCCGACGAGGTCGAAGACGCAATTGCCTATGTGCCGGGCATCAACCCTTCGACATGGGGCACCGATGACCGGTTTGACCAGTTTTCGATCCGTGGTTTCGACATGGGAACAAGTGCGCTGTACCGCGACGGCCTGCCACAAAAGGCGCTTAGCTTTTCGGCATTCTCCACCGATCCTTTCATGATCGACCGCGTTGATGTGCTGCGTGGCCCTGCGGGGGTCTTGTACGGATCGAACGACGCGGGTGGCATGGTCAATCTGGTGACCAAACGGCCGGTGTTTGAACGTCTGGCCGAAGGCCGGTTGAGCTATGGCAGCAACAACACCGCAGAGGCCGCGTTCGACTGGTCCGACACCATCAGCGCCGACGGTACGATGGCGGCGCGGGTGACCGGCCTGCTGCGCAACGGCGAAACCGAGGTTGACAATTCAGACAACGACCGGGCGTTCCTGGCCGGTGGTTTCACCTGGGCACCGTCGGATGACACCACGCTAACGATATTGGGCCATGTGCAGCGCGATGCAAAAACACCACTGATATTCTCGCCTGTGGCGGGCGAAGATTTCGACGCGGCATTTGGGCCGCTGCCCGCCGATTTTGCCTATCGTCAGTCGGACTATAACCACTTCAAGACCAGGCAGGAATCGCTGGGCTGGGAACTGACCCATCGTTTCGGCGATGGTTTTACCTATAACCAACGCGTCCGATTGGCCCATCAGACCACCGATTATGCCCATCTCGACTATAGCTATGCGGATGCATCGGGCCTGAACTATTATGCATTTCGCAATGACGAGGATGCCCGCACCATCGGCTTTGACAATAATGTCGAATGGACCACCCAACTGTTCGGGGCCGACAACAGCGTGATCGCAGGTTTCGATTACCAATACAGCCGCGCCAACGTCACCCAATATTACGACGGCAGCATTTACACGCTGCCCTACGCCGACCCCAGCTTTGACTTTGCGGTCACCGATCCGGCGCTGTCTTCGCGTGATCGCACGATCTATGAAGAAACCGGCATTTATGTTCAGGACCACCTGAAGTTTTCCAACGGCACTGCGGTCACAGCGGGTCTGCGCTATAGCCGGTTCGAGAATGAAGCCACCGACCTGTTGTCCGGTGCCAGCAGCAGCCAAAGCGACAGCGCCGCCACCGGCATGATCGGTGTAACCCATGAATTCGCCAACGGGCTGACGCCTTACATCGGCTACTCCGAAGGTTTCATCCAGAATGTCGGCACCACGATAACCGGCCAGACGCTGGACCCGTCGAAAAGTCGCCAATGGGAAGTCGGCCTGCGCTATCAGCCGACAAACACCCTGATGTTCAGCGGTGCGGTCTTTGATCTGCGCAAGACAAATGTGAAGGACTACGATCTCTCCGATCCGACTTTCTCAAGCTTTACGCAGGTGGGTGAGGTGCGCTCGCGTGGCGTTGAACTCGAAGCGCGGGGTCAGTTGGCAGCCAATTTCCAAGGCATCCTTGGCTATAGCTATATTGACTCGGAAATCACCAAATCCTCGGATGCCTCAAAGCTGGGGAACTCCAACGCGATGGCCCCGATGCACCAACTGTCGCTCTGGCTGGATTATGATGCCTCGGCCCTTGTGAAGGGCCTGACCGTTGGTGGCGGTATCCGTTATGTTTCGGAGTCCTTCTCGACACAGGACAACTTGCGGATCACGCCCAGCCACTCCGTGGCGGACATCGCAGTAACCTATGAGGCGCGAAACTTTGACGTGAACGTGAATGTCAGCAACCTGTTTGATCGCGACTACTACGGCGTCTGCTATGACGGCTATGGCTGCGCCAAGGGCGAGGGCCGCGCCATCAAGGTGTCGCTCAGCCGCCGCTTTTGAGTTTCCGGTCTGGTTGCGGCATTCGTCGCAACCAGACCGAAATAAATTGCCGGTGCTGTCGCAAACGCCTGGGAAAATGGGCCTCGTCGCCGGGCTGTGATCGGTGGTGCCCATTGATGTGTCGGCTGTGGGCCGGATCATGACGGCTAATTTCAAAGGCAGCCACCATCCAGATGCGTAATATTCACGGCATCAAAACTGCCTTGCTAGACAGGAACCGTCACAGATGGCGGCCCCAAGCTGTCATGCAATTGTTGCCCTCAGGTCGTGCTTTTCTTGCGCGCTTTCTTATCAATCTTTCGCCGCTGGGGCGCGCGACTAAGTTCGTTGTTTCTACTAACAAAAACTTGCAGCGCATTGATAAGGTTGATCTGCTCTTCTTCTGTCAGGACGCCAAGCAGCCTCTCGCGCAACCGGCTGACACCGGGTCGCGTCTGGTCGATCACACGCTTTCCTTCCGGCGTCACCGAGAGACGTTTCTGACGAAGGTCTTCGAGAATAGGGGAAATTTGCAGATAACCACGCTCAGAAAGCTTTGCGACCGCTCTGCCACAACTGGTCTTGTCCACTGCTGCGAAGCCAGCCAAGCTGGTCATATCTATCCCTGGAAAAGAACTTACGGTTACCAGAATAATCCACTGGACAGGCGTAATGTTCACGACGGACATATCCTCGTCAAATCCTGCTTGAAAAATCTGGTAGCTACGCCTGATCAGGTGTGCGGGATGCGCGATCATTTCGTCGTACAAATCATATTTTTTTCCGGAATTAGCGTGGTCCGGTTCACTGTCTTCGCTTATTTCTTCCATAGACTCCTTATCCATAGCGGCCCCTTCGACAGCAAGTTTACGACACCTTTCGAATGTGTCGCCAAATAAAACGAAAAGCGTCTGACCTGCGCAAGAGCAAAGCGGCATCTTTTCAGCAACCCATGCTTTAACCTGACCATTGAAGATGTACATCGCATCCGCGGAAATCAGCATGTTTTCATCAGGCGTCAGCAGATCGTGGCCGGTGACGGTGCAGGATTAATGGGTCCTGACCCTAAGATGGCCTGTGGATGCCCGTAAGAAGGCAGGGGCCTATTTGTGCGAAAATCGCGCCTGGAATGAGGGCGCGCCACCTCCGGCGAATGATTATGACATATCCCGGAGGTAGATCACTTCAGAGGGGCATTCCACAACCGGCAGCCCCGGCTTTCAGGTTCGGGCCTCGTCGTAGGCTCGCATAAACCGGGGCGCGGTCTGGCGCAGGCGCTCCGGGTCCATTCGTCCGGAGCGGTTAATATATTCAAAGGCAAATTCGGTTGGCGGCAATTGCATCCGGTCCGCATAGTCCTCGTACCACAGGGCCGAAGCGTTGGCGGCCTCGTAGATCTTGCGCGCGATTGGCGCGCGTTCGGTCTGATATGCGGCAAATGCTTCGGCAAGGCTTTCGGACCGAGAGAGCGCCCGGGTCAACGCGATGGCGTCTTCAAGGGCCAGCCGGGTGCCTGAGCCGATGGAAAAATGCGCCGTATGCGCCGCGTCGCCCACCAGGGCATAACGTCCCGCTGTCCAGTTTTCACACCAGAGCTTGGGAAACTGCCGCCAGCTCGACTTGTTGGCGATCAGCTTCGCACCGCCCAGGACATCCGCAAAGATCTCCTCGCACAGCGCAGCGCTTTCCGCTTCATCCATCTCCGCAAAGCCGCAGCGTTTGAACACTGCATCGTTGCATTCGACAAGGAAGGTACTGCTGTCGGGACTGTAGCGATAATGGTGCGCATTAAGCGGACCGTTGTCCGTGTCCACAAAGGTTTGAGTCAGTGTGTCAAAGGGACGATCGGCGCCAAACCACGCAAAGTGATTGCCGAAATACTCGATGCTTGGCTTGAAGGCGTCTTCCATCGAGGTGCGCACCAGCGAATTCAACCCATCTGCCCCGATCACGAGATCCGCGTCCAGTTCATCCAGCGACTCGATCCGCCGGTCGAAATCCACGGCGATATTCAACGCTTCGGCCCGCTTGCGCAGGATCTCGATCAGCGCGAGCCGCCCGATGGCGGTGAACCCCACACCGTCCAGTGTGACGCTGCCCTTTGGCAGGTTCAGCGTCATGTTCTGCCAGCGCTCCATGTTGGGCACGACAAGGTCATGCGTCTCGGGGTCGTCGGCTTTGAGAAAGGCCAGCGCTTCATCTGAAAAGACGACGCCGAAGCCGAAAGTCGCGCCCTTGGGGTTCTGTTCATAGACTTGAAGGTCGACCGCAGGCATCAGGCGGCGCAGCAGGATCGCTGCATAAAGCCCGGCAGGACCGCCACCAAGAATGGCAATTTTTGAAAGATAGGACATGGATATCTCCAGTGTGTTGATGTCGGTATTGCTCCGGTCGTTTTGTGTTGAGGAGCAGGTCAGCATCGAAAAGCGGCAGTGCGGCTACAAAAGTCACGGCGACGGATACCCAGAAGCAAAGCAAGGAAATGGGCAGGACCGCGCGGCGACATTAGAGATTTTCATGCCTGCAACCCTTTCACTTCACGGTAGAAATCCCGGTTTTCGTGGATCAGGAGTTCTGAAACCTAGAAAGCGACCTGATGTGAAGCCTCATCCCCTCATTCAGCGTTGCTCTGTGTACAGGTGATCAGCGCGTCGAGCGCGGCGACGCCATCGGCGCGCACGGCCAGCGGGTTGATTTCGATTTCGGCGATTTCCGGATGATCGAACATGATCTGCTGAAGCGAGTTGAGAGCGTCAATAACCCCGTCCACATCCCCCGGTGCCCCGCCCCTAAATCCGGTCAATAGAGCGGCGCCCCGAAGCGACATGACACGCTCGCGCAGGGCGTCGCGGCCGACCGGCGCAAGACAGGTCGCGGTGTCAGCCAGAAGCTCGGTCAGCACTCCGCCACTGCCGACACTCAGACAGACCCCCCACGACGGATCGCGTACGGCACCTACGATCATTTCTGTGTCGAACTGCCACATCGCCTCAACCAGATAGCGCCGCGACGCACCGAGGTCCGGGATCGCGTCGATGGCCTCCAGCGCCGCATCCAACCCCGCGGCGTCCCGCACACCCAGATGGACCCCGCCCGCGTCGGATTTGTGCAAGATGGTGGAGTCCAGAACCTTGACAACCACCGGCCCGCCCAGCGTTTCAAGTGCCGCATGGGCCTGCGCACCAGTTTCGCAGACCACGCGTGCAGGCGTGGCAACACCATAGGCCGCAAGCAATTCCTTCGCCTCCGCCTCGTCCGGGGTACTGGAAAGCGTTTCTGCCTTGTTGGGGGCGAAAGCTTCGTCCTGCGCCGAAAGAAGCCGATGCTGGGCCTCAGCGTCCCGCACCAACGCGATCAGACCGTCGGCGAGCGCATCGGGCGATCCGGCGCTAAAAATGCCCTGCGCGGACAAGGCCGCATGTTCCGCGCCCATGTCTCTGGTCCCAAGACTGGCAAAGAGGATGGGAGTGTCATGCTTTTCCAACACCCGGCCCAGAACCACCTTGGCGTCAAGAGCGGACGGTTCGTCAAGCGCATAGATCACTGCCGCGTCGATTGCTGCGTCCGCCAACACCGTCTCGACGACCGCGCCGAAACTGTCTCCCGGCCGCCCTGTATCCACGGGGTTGGCAAGGTATGTAAGCGGCGGCAAAAGCCCGTTCAGCGAGGTAACCGTTTCGGGTGCCAATGGCGGGACATCCACCCCTGCGGCCTTGAGCCGGTCCGCAATGATCAGCCCTGGCCCCGCCTGCCCAGTGATCACCGCAACACCCGGTTTCGCAAGCGGCGGCAGACGGCGGTGGGCAAGGGCGGTTGCAGCGAGCACGAGCGCCTCGGCGCCGTCCACCACCAGGGCACCGGCCTGGCGCATCGCCGCTACCGTGGTCTGGTGCGCGCCCATCATCTTGCCGGTGTGCGACAGGGCAAAATCGCCCACGTCCTCTTGCCCCACGGGAAAGACCACAACCGGCTTTTTCCGGGTCGCGCGCGCAACCGCCTGAAACAACGCCCGCCCGTCGGTCACGCCTTCCAGGTGCAGCGCGATTGACTTTGTGTCCGGATCATTCATGAGAAATTCAATCAGCTCGACTGTGCCCACGTCGGCGGAATTTCCCAACCCGACCGCATGCGACACGCCATGGCCCAGCCGATGCAGAAGAAGCGCGATGGTAAGGTTCACCCCGCCAGACTGCGCAACCACGCCCACTGGCCCTGCAGAGATCTGGTCGAGCCCCGGCGCAAAGGACGCCACGCATCCCCGCTTGGGATTGATGAAGCCCGAGGTGTTCGGCCCCAGCAGCCGTATGTCAGCAGCGAGACACGAGGCGAGCAGTGCTTCTTGCAAGGCGCGGCCGTCCTCGCCCGTCTCGGCGAAGCCGCCTGCGATGACAAGCAGTCCTCCCGCCTTGGCCAGTGCCGCGTCCTCTGCCACGTGTGGGGCAAGGCCACTGGGCACCGCCAGGATCACGAGGTCAGGAGCCTCCGGCAGCGCCGCGAGCGTCGGATAACACCGCTGCCCCATGACCTCTTGCGCCTTCGGGTTGACCGGGTAGACGGTGCCCGGAAACCCCGCAAGGGCCAGCATCGCTTGCGCCCCTGCCTTTTCCAATGCATTGGTCGCACCGACCACGGCAACGATCTCTGGCTTTAGCGTACGGGCAAGATTTTCTGCCCTGCGGCCTTCGGATTTCACGTTGTCTTTCATTGTCTCTCCTCACCCGTCGAACCTTCTGTTTCGACGGCAAACTTGTTCGCGATATCCTGCCACAGTGCGCCAGGGTCTAGCTTTGCCTCGTCAGGAGTGGGTAAGGCCGCTAGCTGCCCCAGCCATTCCGGAAACCTATTCCTTGCTCATGTCCGCGCCGATCCGACCTAAAGCCGCGACTTTAGATCCTGTGCCTTCTGAACGGCCTGTTCATATGACGCAGTCTTCAAGTCTTCGTATCCACGAATGTTCTCTGGTAGGGCCAGCAAGGCATCGCATGTTTCGACATTCTCTGGAGAAACGGACTCGACGACATCGTTCACGATACCGTTGAACCATGCGATGGCGTCACGTTCGACTTTCCGGGCCGGATTCCGACCGAATGGATCCAAAGCGGTTCCGCGCAGGAATTTCATTCTGGACAGAAGTGCGAGTGCAGGGCGGAACCAGCTTCCGATTTCAACTTTTTGGTTCGAGAAAAGCCAGCGCAGGGTCGGGGGTTGAAGATTGTAGCTGAACCCCACCATGCCAGGAAACGCTTCCTTGATCCGTTCCTCAAATACCGGATCAGTCAAAAGCCGTGCCACCTCGTATTCATCTTTATAGGCCATTACTTTGTGCAGATTCTTCGCCGCCCGCTCGATCAGGCGGTCGGCTTGATCCGGGGCCCGGCCATTGGCCGCCTCGGCAACCCTTGCAATGGCGTCAATGTAACGTCGTGCGTAGGCCTTGTTTTGATAAGTCACCAGATCGCGGGTGCATTGCGCGATTGCGTCGCGTAATTCAGGCGACAGCGCAGGCAGCCCTTCGAGCAGCAATGCCGCCTCTGTTTCAGGTACGGCCGAGCGGGCCTTTGAAGGCTCTGCGAGACGGTTTGCAAGTGTCTGCTCCCCTTTATCCATCATAAGAGACAGGCGTTCGGGATCAGCTATGGAAAGGCGGCCTGCGCGGAAAGCCAGGATGTTTGATTGCGCGGCCGCACCGGCGGCCTCCATCGCTTTTTCGATCGACGCCGCGGTGATCGGCAGATAACCGGCCTGATACGCGGCACCAACCGCTACCATGTTCGACAGGATGTAATTCCCGAACAGTTTCTGCGCGATTGTCAGTGCCGGTGTGGTAATCGTACTGCCCGGCCGCACGTGTTTGGAAATGTGATCGCAAATGCCCGCAGGGTCCGTTTTGAAGAAAACGTCTCTGACCATCTCTCCCGTGGGCAGAATATCCGTGCTGATCAATGCGACGCTTCGTTCCTTGTCACACACCTTGAGATTAACCGGATCAGCACCGGCAACCATGTCCGCAGCGAGATAGAGATCTGCGGCACCAGCGGCCACCTTGTTCACGATGATCTCATCATTGGCGTGTGAAATGATAAGGCTCGACAGCACCGCGCCCCATTTCTGGGCCGCTCCGGTAAGGTCAAACGTCTTGACATTCAGCCCGTCGTGCATGGCAGCCTGGGCCAGCATCGAGTTGAGCGTGATAACACCTGTTCCGCCGACACCTGGAATGTAAACCGAATAAGAATGATCAATGACCGGCAGCACCGGTTCGACAATTTCACCCGAAATATCCGGCAGCGCTACTTTGCCAGGGCCCGTGCCTTCCTTGACGTGGATGGAAACAAATGAGGGGCATTCACCTTCCAGACAAGCACGATCCTGATTGCAGGAAGACTGGTGGATCTGGGTCTTTTTGCCAAACGGCGTCTCAACCTTTTGCAGTGACATGCAGTTGGCCTTGCGTCCGCAATCCCCACAGTTTTCACAGACATCTTCATTCACGACTGTAAACGTCGTTGGTTTGGGTGCGAGGCCACGTTTCTGATGGCGACGACGCTCGTTTGCGCAGTCCCCGTCATAAATAAGGACGGTGACGGCATCGACTTGCTCAAGTTCTTTCAGCACTGCTGGAATTTCATCGGGGCGGCGAAGTTGAGTGATTTTTGGAAGCCCGGCTCGCTTGTATTTGGAAGGCTCCTTGGTCGCCAACACGATCCTGTTCACACCATCGAGTTCTAGCCGCTTGCAAAGACTTTCAACGGTGTTCGCGGCTGCATAATTTTGGCCGCCGGTATTGGCGATGACACCGTTGTAGAGAATGCGAAATGTCATCCGCTGGCCGGTTGCAACGGCGTATCGGACATTCTGATGGCTCGAATGAAAATACGAACCATCGCCCATGTTCTGAAGCATGTGTTTTTTGGACGTAAATGGCGACAGCCCAATCCACGGCAAACCTTCGCCACCGAATTGGGTCATCGCTTCGATACGGCGTTCAGGCTGTTCCATGAGCGACGCAAAGGCGTGACAACCCGGTGCGCCCCAAGCGATTTGACCCTCGGGCATCTTGGTCGAGCGGTTATGAGGGCAGCCGGAGCAATAGTTTGGTGTTCGACCCGGAAACAAATTCGGCGCCGGCGTGGACTTCTTGGCTGTGACCGGCTCGACGACAGCCGGACTGTCGTGTGAAATCGGCACCAAATCAACCAATGCCTGTGCCAGACCTTTGGCCACGATATCAAGGTCCATACCACCTTCGATCGGGAAAAGTCGGCGGCCTTCGAGGTCTCGTTTCCCGATAATCTTTGCGTTGGAGTACCCGGCCACGGCCCGCGCCACTTGACGCTCCAGAAAGTCTCGTTTTTCTTCAACGACGATTATCAGGTCGAGACCGTCGGCGAAGTCACGAAAGAACGTCTCGTCCACCGGAGTGAGAAGACCGACTTTCGCCATTCGAATGCCATTCAACGAAAGTGCATCGTCTCCAATCCCGAGCTTTTCAAGCGCAGCACGCACATCCGCGTGGCTTTTGCCTGCTGAAACGATCCCGATCTTGTCGGCCTTGCCTCGTGCTGTCACGCGGTTAAGCTGGTTCGCCCGTGCATAGGCCAAAACTGCTTCATGGCGTTCGTTATAGAGCTCTGCTTCAGTCGCCACGTTGAGACCGGGAAAATATCTGAAATTCGCTAATTTGGCAAAAGGCTTGCCGTCAATTTCAAGGTTCTGCGGCACGACAGGTTTGCAAAGTCTGGCGGTGTCTACGACTTCGCCGCCGTCGCAAAGCGGCGCGACCAGCTTCATCGCAATCCAGCATCCACTGTAGCGGGAAAGCGCGACAGCATGTAGCCCGAAGTCGAGAAACTCCGAAACCGATCCGGGATAGAGAACCGGGATGCCGGCATGCTCGAAAGCGAATTCCTGTTGATAGGGAACGCTCGACGATTTCGCCTCATGGTCTTCCCCGCTCAGGATGACCACTGCGCCGTTTTTGCTCGTGCCGCCAAAATTTCCGTGCTTGAACGCGTCGCCGGACCGGTCGGCACCAGGACCTTTCCCGTACCAAAACGACACTACCCCATCGACCGTCTCATTGGGAAAACCGTCAAGCATTTGGGTCCCTATGAGCGTGGTCGCGGCCAGTTCTTCATTCTGTCCGTGGATGTGCTTGACCCCGTGTTGTTCGACTTTCGCACGGTCGAGCGACAGGTCGTAGCCACCAAGGGGCGAGCCCGGATAACCGGTAATGAACCCTTGGGTGCGTAGTCCCGCGACACGGTCACGGTCCAATTGCATCAGGGGCAGGCGCACCAGCGCCTGAACGCCAGTTAGGTACTCACGCGATTGATCCTGGGCAACGGGCGTTGCTTTGGCGATATCGGGTTTTCTTTGATTGGCGGTCATGCGTAGTCCTCACCCTGGTGCTATATTTAAAAGATTAATTTTGCGCGGCTATCAAATTGGAATATTTGATAGTTGTTATTGACCCGGCTGTTCGGGCTCGAACATCTTCGTGGGGTTCATCGGGTTGTCTGGACCGAGCGCTCGCCTGACGGTTTTCATGACGCCAAGCTCCTCGGGAGAACGCGAATAGGACAGGAACTTGCGCTTCTGGAGACCGATACCGATCTCGGCAGAAACCGACCCTTTCCACTTTCGAACGAACTTTTGGACCCGGTCATCAATCCGGTCTTTCTGGAACGACAACGCGCCCATCCAGACAAGAATATGCACGTCACTGTCTCCATTATCCTATCAAGTTTGGAAGCCAAAGCACCAGGCCGGGAAGTGCAATGACAATTGCGAGCACAGCCAATTTGACGGTCAGGAAAGGAAGAACAGCCCTGTAGACATCAGGAGTCGTGATATACGTTGGTGCCGTGGACTTCATCACGAACAGAAGCAAGCCGAAGGGCGGCGTTAGCAGGGCGACTTCCATGGTTAGAAGATAGGTGGTTCCCAATACCACCAGGTTGATCCCCGCACTTTCCGCAATCGGGAACACCAGCGGAATAGTCAGCATCATCATGCTGATCTGATCTACAAAACACCCCAGAAAAAGCAGCATGAGAATGATGCCAAGCAGGACAATCATCGGACCCGCGTTCAGATCCGAGACGTAGCCGACGATCTGCTGAGTCGCGCCAGAAAAAGACAGGATCTGGCTGAAGGTCTGGCTGGCAGCGACGATGAACAGGATTACGGCCGAAAGCGATACGGTCTCGCGCAGCGCCTTTGTCAACATCGCCAAGGTAAAGCTGCGGTAGAAAACGCAGGTTACTGCGGCGGCAATACACCCGAAGGCTGCCGACTCTGTCGGTGTCGCGATCCCGGCGAGCAAGGTTCCGACAACGGCGAGCAAAATCAGGCCGAGCGGCAGAACGTCACGAAACAACGGCAGATAGCGTTCGCGCATGCTCATTTCGACCGGGGCGTCGTTCGGGACCCGATCGGGGTGCCGAAGCGCCTGATAAAAGATCACGAACAAGAACCCGACAGCCATGATCAAGGCGGGAATGATGCCGGCCACCAGTAGTTGCGCGACGGAGATTTTGGCAAGGCTTGCCAGAAGAACAGCCAACGCCGACGGCGGGATCAGGATCGCAATGGCCCCCGAAGCCATGATCGGACCCATTGCCAGTGTCGGATGGTAACCGCGCCGCAGCATCTCCGGAAGCAGCGTGTTTCCCAGCAGTGCGGTATTGGCAATCGAAGACCCGGAAAGCGCGGCAAATACCGTCCCTGCCGCGACCGTCACGACAGGCAGACGTGCCGGAACTTTGTGGATGGCCACATCAATCGCCGCGATCGCTCGTTGGGCGACCCCACTATGAAACATGATCGCGCCCATCAGGATAAAGAGCGGGATCGGAACGAGAGTGAAGTTTGACAGCGAACTGACCGAGTTGCGAACGAGCTGGATCATTCCCATCTCGCCGCCGAACACCAACCAGGCACCCACGATGTTGACGGTCAAAAACGCAAATGCAACAGGAAGGCCGATCGCAAGTAGCACAACGAGGCTACCAAACATCAACAAGAAGATTGTGACCCATTCCATATCAAATACTCAAACCTTGGCGTTTGCGTTGTCCGGCAACCAGCTGGCGGAAGAACTCGCACGACATCAGTGCAAAACAGATGCTAAGTGGCACAAAGTTCCAGAATTGCGGGTAAACCAGCACTCTGCGGACCATCCGCCCGGACGTAAAAGCAGATGC
Source organism: Sulfitobacter sp. EhC04 (assembly GCF_001650875.1). GTDB lineage: Bacteria > Pseudomonadota > Alphaproteobacteria > Rhodobacterales > Rhodobacteraceae > Sulfitobacter. The sequence goes on along the minus strand of NZ_LXYI01000023.1, from coordinate 157,564 downwards.
CATGGCTTCCGTCGCATACCAGAGTATGATCAGCGAAACGACCAGCCCGATAAGGCTAGTCAAGCGTTGCAATGCTTGCTTCGTGCGATCTGTCGTGGCCGAGACTATGAGATCCACCATCACGTGGCTTCCGGTGCTAAGTGCCCATGGGGCGGCCAAGAGAACGGCAGTCATGAGACCGAATTCCACCATATCGGTGATTCCGAACAGGGACTTCGCAAACAGGCTGCGCGCGAGTGAATCAACCGGCACGGCCAAGGTGATCGCCGCGAAGATGGCACCTGCAACGACTGCAGATGCCACCAACACCGCATCAAAAAAGCGGCTGAGTCCCATCATTCGTTCGGAATCAGACAGCCACGCAGGGTTTCGACAGCCTCGGGATCGGCTTCAGCAATCTCCTTGATTGCGGCCTCTCTTGCCGTTGTCTCCCAGACTTTACCCGCATCGCCTTGGAACTCTATGGTCTCGATGCCTGCTTCCGCTTGGCGCGCCAGTTCCTTCTCGACGATTTCGGCATTGCCCTGTTCTACGCTTTCGATGTCGATCATCTTGCTTTCCAGCAGCGCTTTCTGCTCATCTGACAGTGCACTCCATGTGTCGGCATTGACCAGAAAGTTCAGATCGACGATGTAAAAACCTGGATCAACGCGATACTTGGTATGGGCGTCCCAACCGAGGTCAAAGATGCCGAGCGAAGGCCAGCCATAGCCATCGACCGTCCCACGCTCCAGCGCCGAATAGACGTCACCGGGAGGTGTATTGACCATATTCGCCCCGAGTTCACCGAACAGCGCCTGGTAGGTGGCGGCAACTCGCAGGTTGAGGCCACTCAAGTCTGGTTCTTCAATCTTCTTATTAAGATAGAGGTGGAATTGAACGTAGTCGCCGGTACGGCCAAGGTACTTGGTATTCATGCCGTCCTGATGAAGGGTATCCAGCAACTCAAAACAACCGTTTTGCCGTTGCTCTGGCATGGTCGTCGTAGCGAGTTTGATCATCGCGGCACCAGGCAGTTCTGCGGTGTAGAACGAGGTCGGCACAAGCGCGATGTCGATCACGCCTGTAGATACTGCATTCGCGACTTCAAGTGAGGGAATGGCCTCGGGGCCACCAACGTAAGTAATGGCAAGTGAGCCATCGCCGGCTGCGTTCACTTCGTCAATAAATTCCTTGAAAGGCAGTTGAAAAGTAGATCCTGTGGGAAAAGCGCTTACAGCACGAAGTGTTTTCTCTTGCGCTGTGGCAGCATGAAATGTTGGCAGCGCGAGCACGATCGACGTGAAAGCCACCCTGGCAATTTTAGTATTCATTTTGTCCTCCCTGACAATTTTAGCAAACCGCACGTGCTGGGCACTGCTCCAGCCCCAAAACAATGGACCTGTTGCTATGACTTGATCTTAGAAGAGAAACCAAAATCTGGCCAATTGATTTGCCTCATGATACAAATCGAAAAACTGGAGTTATCGCTGTAAGAGGAGCCATGCGATGAAGGCCCACCTCGGATTGCACATGCTTCGATTATTCTGCCAGATTTATCAGACAGGCAGCGTTTCGATAGCGGCGCAGCGCTGTTCAATATCGCAATCTGCTGCAAGCTATCTTCTGGCTCAAGCGCGCGAGCAAACCGGCGATCCGCTCTTCGTGCGAAGTCGCGACGGCATGGTGCCGACCTCGTTTTCAAAAGGCTTCTACGAGAAGGTCATGCCCGCTCTCGAAACCTTGGATCTCGCTATGTCCAACATCGGGACATTTGATCCTGCATCGTCGCATCGGACGGTGCGCATTGCCATGTCAGACATTGGCGAAACGCAGTTCATTCCCGCCCTTCTGCAATGCATGCATCACGAAGCTCCCAACATCGTCATTGAGACCCGAGCGCTGGACACAATTGATCTGGAGCAAGCGCTCCGAACAAACCAGATTGATTTCGTCGTTGGATATTTGCCGACACTCGTCAGCAACAATCCAAATGCCCATCTATTCGATGAATCTTACGTTTGCATGTTCTCACGCAACAACGAATACTTGGCCAATGGCGTTACGCTTGAGACCTATTTGAACTGTTCGCATGTCGAAGTGATTTCACCGACAAGCTACCATAACGCCAGTGAAATACTCATGCGCGAAAAACTACCTGAACGAAAGGTTGGGCTTCGGGTCGCACATTACTCCAGCGTTCCAAGCGCCATAGAGAACACAAATATGGTCGTTACAGTGCCATCCCGGATCGCCTTATCATTCGCCAAGCATCATGCACTGGACTTTGCCGTGCTCCCCTTCGAGATGGCAGATATCGACGTCCGCTTGTTCTGGGCCGACGCCTTCGTGGCCGACCCCGGACTCGCCTGGATGAAAGACAAGATCATCACCGCGATCAGTCGTTTTTGAGTAAGGGGGGGGTTGATGGCTCAATCCAGGATGACGATCATGAATAGTTCCGACCATAGTGACGAACGTCCAAATAAATAGCCGTATTGGTTATAAAGAACTCAAAAATGGTAAATCTCTTTTCATCTGGGCAATCTCGATCCATGCTTAAATTTCTGATATCCACAAGAATGCATCTCTGGTCACCGATGTCCGCAAGAATAGACGCGGTTTGCTGGCAAGCCAGTTTATTCCATTGCTGCGTCCGGCCTTTAATCGCTCAACGCGTGAATACTAATAATTTCTAGGAAGTGTTAGGCGATTCAGGATTAACGCTAAACGCTTCAGCTTTGCAATGGGGCCTCTCATTGACGAGGGGACGACTCGAAATTAGATTCTGCCAATATCTTCAAACACTTAACAAATAGTGGCTGATATTCTTCAGGAAGGTTCTCTAGAACTGTACGCTGGATGCTCGATACCAGTGGCGACACCTGCGCTACAAGTTCTCGCCCCTCATCTGTAATAGAGATCATGACAGCGCGCTTATCTTCTCCCTGAGTGCGGGTCAGCAACCGTCGCTGTACCATTCGTGCAACCATCTCCCCGACTGTACTTTTATCGGAGGAAACGCGGTCCGAGAGCTCAATCTGGGAAATCGAACCGTACTTCGCAAGAATGAATAGGACACCGAATTGTCTGGTTGTGAGATTTATCCCAACCGTCAAATTTTGAAACAGCGCGTTCGATTTGTTTTCAAGAACCCGGAACAGAAAACTGGGCATATCCCATAAGTCTTGAAATTCGCCATTCAATTCTTCAGTCATGACAACAACACAATCCGCCTACCTCTATGGCATCTAGCTGATTTTCACATCCATGGAGCCAAGTCCAGACCCCCCAACCGTGATGACATCACCGCTTTCAACAGGCCCGACCCCTTCCGGCGTGCCTGTCATGATAATGTCACCAGGCTTCAGAGTATAAAAGGCCGATGCGAAGGCGATAAGATCCGGAATATCAACGGTCATTGCGCCGACCGACGAATTTTGCCTGGGGGCACCGTTCACATTCAGCCAGATGTCAATCTTGGTCGGGTCTTCGACTTCGTCAGCCGTGACAAAGTAGGGCCCCAAGACAGTATAGCCATCAGCGGACTTGCGATAGCTGCGATCCTCGGCGCCCCGAACTGTCATATCAAGCCCCATCAGGTAGCCCGCGACATAGCTCATGGCATCTTTGCGGCTCGCGGACCTGCATTCCCGCCCGATTACAACGCAAAGCTCGGCTTCGTGGTCGGTTCTACGATCAGGCAACGCCCGCACTATGCCCTGGGATGCGCCGTGGATAGAGGAATTCGCCTTCAGAAACACGCCATAGGTTTCTACCGGACGGTCCACACCTTGCAGTTGCTTGGCGTGTACTCCCTGGTCGACCCCCTTGTCAGTCATCACGTCGATTTCAACATGTTTCCGATAGTTCGCCGGAACCGCCATAACCTTGGATGGCGACGTGATCGGGCTGTAAAGATCGACGTCGTCGATCAAATACTCTTTGCTTTGTGGTGCAACTTGCGTAACGCGCGGCCTCAGCAAATCGAGATGTTCAATCAAGGGATCGCCCGATGAATACGGCCAACGCTGGGCTGGCAAAACATCCAAAGCGGCCGATACGTCCTTGACGACCTTGCCGTCAACCAAGCCCAATCGACCAGGACCAAAATGACAGAGTTTCATCGCAATTTACCTCCCGTGAAAACCAAGTTTCAAACCTCCTGATAATAGCCGAGCTTGTGCATCAGCGGCGCATCGTCAACTTGCAGCAAGTAGGCCGGTGCCGAGGAAGACGTGTTGGTATGACGGACACGGCTGAAACAAGGAACCGCGAGCGAATCCCGCTGTTCCCAGGAAAAAACCTTACCGTCAATTTCGGACTCTCCCTTTCCACCCTGCACCAAAAGCGCGGATGTCGCGGATGTAATCTTGGGCTCTACTGTCTCGCCGGGACGCAGCAGGCGCGCAGAGAAGTCAAAGGGCTTCAAAAGATTTTCGCCTGTTTCGGGGTTCACATACATCATATGGATCGGCTCATCCCGGCCAGCGTAGGCAGCGACGGTGTCAAGCGCCGCACGGACCCGCTTCCATTCGTACCGGAACATTGGATACTCGGGCCGTTTTTCCGAGGGGGATCGGTAGGGAATGATGCCGGGGCAAGTATAAACTGTCGCCGACTTGTCGTTCTGGTTTGTGCCGGTCACGACACCGCCACCGGGTTCGAACGCGGCTTCGCCGACGGCAACGGTGATCGGAATGTCCAGCACATCCAGCCACACCATTGGCTCTTTGCCTTCATGGCCATGCTCATGCCAGTGGTAGGTCGGAGTAAGAACGACGTCGCCCTCCACCATCCTGACCTTCGAGTTCTCGACGGTGGTGTAGGCCCCCTCCCCTTCGACAATGATCCGGGCTGCGGTCGGCGAATGGCGATGCTTGGGTGCCCACTCACCAGGAAGAATAATCTGCAATCCTAGGAAAATCGTCGGTGTGGCCGCGGAAACGGGCATCGCCCCGAAACCCGGATTGACCAGCGCAAGCACTCTGCGCTCGGCGTTCTCGGCGGTCGTCAACTCGGTCGCGCGCAGCAGTTGAGGCCGGACATCGCGATACTTCCAGTGGGCGCCTTGCGTCCCCGGCTGCGGACGAATGCCCGGCATCAAGGACTTGAGCTGCGGCCCCCAAAGCGCGCGCAAATTCAAATCGTCGAGTTGTTCAGAATAGTCAGTTGGAAGGTTTAGCATCGGTATCTCCTAACATTCCCTTTACGACGTATACGCACTATATAGGAATTTTCCATGATTCACAAGAGACTTCCAGATATTCGAGAATCTTCACAATATCCTTTATAATAGGGATAAAATTGTGAAAACTCGTCCGAAAAAGCGCGGCCAGACAGTCATTCCAGCCGCATATTTTATCCGTATAAGTCTTATTTTCGTTTTTCGAGCACCGGCAACCACTCGCCACACGGGATCAGGTTCCGGACGAGCGCGACCGTTTCTGAGGCGGAGACATACGGTGACGAAACGCGCCCGAACGGCGATCTCTCAATCGCTGAATTTCTCTTCAAGATAGTCGTCGATCACCATCCAGGACCGCTTTGTCGCGCGACTGTTGAACAGCATTCCGTTTTCCGCGGCATTCGCGCCGGGGTTCGTAAAGGCGTGACTCGTATCGCCAAACATGACGGTCTGCCAATCCTCACAGGTCGCTTCAAGTTCATGAGACAATGCCACCACTGCATCAGGGGGCGCCAAGGGGTCATTCCATCCGTGCAGAACAAGGACTGCACTCTTCATCTTGTTCCTGTCGTCAGAGGGCGCGTCGTAGACGCCATGCAGAGATATTGCAGCCTTAAAGTCCGCTCCGGAACGCGCCAGATCCAGCACAGCCTTGCCGCCAAAACAAAACCCTACCGCCGCAATCTTGTCAGCCTTCACAAAGGGAAGTGTCTTGAATGTATCGAGCGCCGTTGCCATCCGCGCCGCAAGCGCCGGACGGTCATCGTTCATCTCGGTCATCCGCGCGAAAGCGTCATCCGACGTTTCAGGTGTCCGTCCGCGGCCATAATAATCACAGGCGAAAACGACGTAGCCCAGTTGCGCCAACCGCTTTGCGTGTTCAATTTCCTGCGCGCCCAGGCCAAAGAAAGCATGCGCAAGCATGATGCCGGGTCTCGGGTCCGCTATTTCGGCATCACGGATCACCCGACCCTCAAATTCCATGTCACCGACCTTATACACCAGCAGTTCAATCTCAATCATTGCGAAACCTCCTTTTTAGTTACACATATCTATCGGCAGCCCTGAAATGGGATGGCTCATGCGATCCGGATCGCATCATGCATCTGCCCACCTGTCGGGCGGACCAGATCAACGCTTTCTAGACCCCGAGAAACTTTTCATGAATTGCAGGGTTCGACATCAGCGCTTGATTGTCCCCCTGCCAGACAATTTCACCCTTCTCTATGATAAAGTGATGGTCTGCCAACTCTGAAAGCGCATCCAACTCCTTGTCTACGATCAGGATGGAAACACCCATGGCTTTGAGTTTGCCAAGCTGGTCCCATATCTCGTCCCGGATAATAGGGGCCAGACCTTCGGTCGCCTCATCGAGAATGAGCAAATACGGGTTGGTCATCAAGGCTCTCCCGATCGCCAGCATCTGTTGTTCGCCGCCAGAGAGTTGGTCGCCTCCGTTCGACATCCGCTCGGCCAGCCGAGGGAAAAAGTCAAAGACGCTGTCAACATCCCACTCATTCGCGGAACCCCGTTTGATTTGGGCCATCAAAAGGTTTTCACGAACAGACAGATTGGGAAATATGTGTCGGCCTTCAGGAACAAACCCTATTCCGCGCTTAGCGATCTTGTGCGATGCAAGCCCGTCAATGCGGGTGCCGTCATGATATATCTCTCCGGCAGTCGGCTTGAGGATACCCATGATTGAACGAATGGTCGTCGATTTTCCCATGCCGTTGCGCCCCATCAGGGTAACGAATTCGCCTTCGGCAATCTTGAGGGAAACATCAAAAAGCACCTTGCTGTTGCCATACCCGGCTTCAAGATTCTTGATTTCGAAAAATGCACTCATGTCGATTTATGCCCCAGATAAGCATCCCGAACCCCGGCATCCGATTTGATTTTCTCGGGAGACCCCGTTGCGATGCACCGCCCCGCGACAAGCACGCTGATCCTATCGGAAAGCGTGAAGACAGCGTCCATATCGTGTTCGACCAAGAGTATGGAATACCGGCCTTTCAGCGTTTCAAGCAGACTGATCATACGACCACCGTCCTGCCGCCCCATTCCGGCCATCGGCTCGTCAAGAAGAAGCAACTTGGGCTTCATCGCAAGAGCCATTGCCAGCTCAAGCTGCCGCCTCTCACCGTAGGACACATTCTGTGCAAGTGCTTGCGCTGATCGGGTAAGTCCGACCAGTTCGAGCAGTTCCATTGCTGGGTCAATCAGACTGGAATCCATTGACGTGTTTTTCCAGAACCACATGCTGTGTCCTGCCTGCGCCTGGACTGCCATCATCACATTCGCGAGCATGGTAAAACCCATGAAAACCGAGGTGATCTGAAACGACCTTGCAACGCCCAGCTTGGCGCGCCGATGCGGTGCTTCGACAGTGATGTCGCGCCCTTCAAAGATTATCGAGCCTTCATCCGGCCGAAGGTTTCCCTGGATCTGAGCAACCAAAGTGGATTTGCCCGCACCGTTCGGCCCGATCAGCCCATGAATTTCACCGGCGCGCACATCAAAATCAAGGTGATCCGTCGCGATAATCCCACCAAAACGTTTCGTAAGTCCGGCCAGGCGCAGGACCGGTTCTTTTTCGATCTTTTCGTTAAGCGTCATGTGCCCGCCCCCAGTTGATTTTCCGGATCGTTGCCCAAACGCTCAACATGCCACCAGGAAACAGAACAACGACGGCGATAATTCCCAAGCCAAAAACAAGCTGCCAATATACCGTGATGTCGGACAGAAAATATTCCGCCAGGACAAAGACCAAAGCACCTACGAGCGGCCCCCAGACGCGGACGAGACCGCCGAGCACTGCGATAACAACCAGATCGGCAGACCGGATCCACGACAGGTCCGCAGGGCTTACATATTCCTGTGAAATTGCCCAAAGCACACCGGCGACCGCCGTGACCGCCCCCGAAATAGTGAATGCGACAAGCTTGTAATGAAATGGAGAGATGCCGATAGCCGTCAGCCTTTCCTCATTTTCAGAGGACGCCCTGATCACATTTCCAAACCGGCTGCACACCAACCTTGAAAGGAGAAAAACAAAAAAGGCCAGAACGATCAGGACTGTATAGTAGATTGCGCTGTCGCTGCCAAATTCATACCCTGACAGATGAAGCGGCAGGTAGATTTGCATCCCGTCCTCGCCACCGTATTGCTGCAGCGCAATCATGAAGAAAAACAGCATCTGGTTGAGCGCCAAAGTCATCATAATGAAGTATGCGCCCTTGGTTCTCAGCACGAGGGCCCCTGTGGCAACAGCAAAGACAAGCGCCAGAAAAACTGCGGCGGGCCCGGAAACCAGCAAGTTCGAAGTGCCCGGCAATCCGAACAGGGTATCACCGTTGAAATCGTGATGGGCCAGTATGGCAACCGTGTACGCCCCTACCCCGAAAAAGGAAGCGTGCATCAGGCTGACCAGCCCGCCAAAGCCAAGAACAAAGTTCAACCCGACCGCCGCGAGGGCAAGAATAAGCGCGCGTGTTAGCAGGCGAATGGTAAAATCAGAACCGCCGTACATCGACCAGACCGGGGCCAGCGCAAGCAATACAAAGATAAGTAGAACGGGCCAGTTCGGAACAACCAGTTGTCGTACTGAGCTTAAGGTCATGCTGTTTGCACCTTCAGACATTTGCGGGGAATAGCCCTCTGGGCCTAAAGGCGAGTATCAAGACCATCAGAAGATAGATAAGAATGCTGCTGATCGCAGGCGGGAACATCACGCGCCCGAATGTATCAACCATGCCGATCATAATGGCAGCGATCAGCGCACCTTTTACCGACCCGATCCCGCCAATAACCGTAACAACCAGCGCCAAGATCAATATCGGCTCGCCCATACCGATCTGAACGGCGCTGATCGGCCCCGACATGATCCCCGCAAGGGCGGCAAGTGCAGCTCCTGCGGCAAAAACGAGCGTGAACACCAAGCCGACATTGACTCCCAGCGCCGAGGTCATCTGCCTGTCACTGGCACCGGCCCTAATCCACATTCCCAAACGCGTACGCTCGATAATAAGGAACAGGCACAGTGCCACGATTAATCCAAGCACCAGAATTGCAATCCGGAAAGACGGATACATGACCCCCGGCATGATCTGGACCGGCATCGACAAGATCTCCGGCAAGGGCATCGGCAGTGGGATTGATCCCCAGATTATCCGCGTGATATCGTTGAAAACCAGAATAAATCCAAATGTCAGCAATACCTGATCAAGGTGACTTCGGTGGTAAAAGCGTCGAAGAACAAGGAACTCCATAACGAACCCGATCAGCCCGGTCGCCAAGACGGCAAGGATCAGAGCCAACCAGAATATGCCGGTGATTTTGACGAACGTAGCGGCCAGAAATGCCCCGAACATAAAGAGCGATCCGTGGGCCAGATTGATGAAGTCCATTATCCCGAAGACTAGGGTCAAACCCGCAGTCACAAGAAACAGCATCACTCCAAGCTGAAGCCCGTTTAGTGACTGCTCTACGAATAGTCCTGTCGTCATGCTGTTCCCTCTTGAGCAAAAGCAAAGCCGCGTAGTTGACCGGCATAATTGGCGATCTTTGCCATACGTTGTCTCTGTTCAGCGGCAAAAACCGGGAGACTGATCACGCCTCCCGGCTTGAACGTGACAGATCAGCCTGAGATCTTGCATTCGCTCACATAGCCGTCTTCCAGATCGCTCGCGACTTTCGATTTCAGCGCATTGACCAAACGGCCTTGGGCGTCTTTCTCAACGACCGTCATATAGTAATCCATGATCGGCATATGGTTCGTGTTGAACTTGAAGTTGCCGCGGATCGAAGAGAAATCCATGGTTTCTAGCGCAGTACGAAATGCGTCCCGATCTTCGATTGAACCGCCAACCTCGGTCAGGGCCGCGTCAATAACCCGCGCTGTATCATAGGCCATCGCAGCATATGGGGAAGGGATGCGTCCGTAGGCCTTTTCAAACCCTTCGACGAAAACCCGGTTGGCTTCATTGTCACCAAACTCGCTCCAGATTGCGCCCGAATTAACGCCAATCGCAGCGTCTCCCACAGCAGGTAGAATGCTTTGATCAATCCCATGCGATCCAGTGTACACAGGTATCTCACCCATCAGTCCCGATTGCTGATACTGCTTGACGAAATTGATGCCCATTCCGCCAGGATAAAAGAAGACAACCGTAGACGGCGCTGCTGCCCGAACCTGAGCGATCTCGGCAGAATAATCCAGCTGACCAAATGCAGTGTACACTTCTCCGGCGATCTTGCCTTGGAAGTGGCGCTTGAAGCCCGCCATCATATCCTTGCCAGCCGGGTAGTTTGGCGCCATCAGGTAGACGTTATCGAAATTCATTTCCTGCATGTAGACGCCCAGACCTTCATAAAGCTGGTCGTTTTGGTGGGATACCGCAAAGAAATTCTGGTCGCACAATTTGCCTGCAATTTGCGAAGGTGCCGCGTTGTTGCTGATGTAAAACGCTCCGGAATCCAGAATTGGCTTGATCGACGAAAGCAGCACATTCGAGAAAATGATGCCCGTAAAGATATCCACATCTTCCGAGATCAGCTTGTCTGCGGCTTGGCGACTGACATCAGGCTTTGCCTGATCGTCTTCCCAATGCATTTCAACTTCTGCGCCGCCCATCTTCCCATCATTCTGGTCCAGAAAGAGCTTAAATCCGTCAGAAGCTTCATTGCCGGTCCCTCCCAGGGGACCCGACATCGTCGAGATAAAGCCGATTTTTACGGTATCGGCGGTGGCCCCAGTCACTGCAAAAAGCAGTGCAATCGCCGCAGCGGATGTAGTCAGTTTCATTGCAATTCCTCCCATGATTTTTGTTTTGCAGACAGCGCCGCAAATGCGCACACAACTGTCTTGTCTCCATCAGAGCCACGTTCCGGACTCCGATCCCCCACGTAACAACCACTTCGCGCATGCCTGTGACGTCGGCGTAAACGAACCTCCTTGGTGCTGACGGAAGGTGCGTTAAGACACCCGCACCGGCAGCGATTTCATAACCCGAAACCTCACACTCTCTGCGAACTCGACTGGTCCATTGCGTTCAATTTTCTTGAAACGGCGCAAGAAAGCGGGAATGGCGACAGACGCCTCGAGTCTGGCAAGAGGTCGACCAAGGCAAACATGCACGCCGGCTCCGAACGAGACGTGAGAGTTGGGCTTGCGGTCCAAACGCAGTGAATCAGGATCTTCGAAGACCCGGTCATCCCTGTTCGCAGAGGCCTGGCAAAGCACCACCTCTACCCCGGCAGGTATCACTCCGTTCCCACTCGCCAGCACGATCTCGCGTGTTGTGCGACGTCCTTGCAACTGAAGAGGAGAAACATACCTCGAAAACTCTTCAACAGCGGTAGGAATATCAAAGTCATCGCCGCGGATCTGCGCCAGAAGATCAGCGTTATCGAGTGTTGCGTTCACCGACTGGGCAATGAGGTTCGTCGTTGTTTCGTGGCCGCCATTCAAAACCAGAATGCACATGTGGTACATCTCGGCGTCAGATATCTGTCCGCCGTTTCTCTGAGCCGACACCATGGACCGGATCAGATCCTTGGTGGGGTCGATGTCCTGTTCGCTCTTCGCCGCTTCGACATAGGGCACGAGGTATTCCATGAAGTCTTTTGTAGCCTGATGGCCTTCGGCAATCATCTCGTCGCTGACCGCAGGGTTCAGCGCCATCAGGATCTTGCGTCCCATATCCTGCAGTTTCAGCGCATCTGACTGCGGAACGCCAAACAGATGGCAAATCACCGCAATTGGAAGCCGGAAAGCGAAGTCCTTAACAAAATCGAACTCGCCCAGGTCGGCCACATCACCCAACAGGCCGTCAACGGTATCCTTCACAAAGCCAGATAGCGACGCAATGGAAGCCTGTGTGAAGAACGGATTTACCACTGCCCTCATCCGATCGTGATCGGGAGGGTCCCTAAAAAGCATCGTGGTCGTATGATGTTCGAGAAGCGGCCCTTCGCCGAACTTCTTCCGAAACATCTCGCTCTTATCGACCAATCCGCTGAGATCTCGCCAAACTTGCTTGGTGTCCTGGTATTGAGTAAGCAGAACGCTGCCGTCTGAGTTCATGTGAACGGGGTCGTGATCACGCAAGAGGCGGAAATAGGGTGCCGGGTTCTTGAAGTAATCGGACGGGACCGAAAACAGATCAAACGATTTCGCCTGCTCCGGCCCTCCCAGTGAAATACCAGTGCCAGCCATTGACATAACTCTCCCCCCATCTGGCCAATAGCTACGAATCGTTGGCCTTCATCAAATGATCACATTTAATCAGCATGCTGTCAATGTAGTCCTCCCGGCCTCCGGTAGCATATGAACCACCTCTACACGCCCCAGGCTCTTTTTTTACTGGACACGAAGCATCGGCGCGCATTGGATTCCTACCCAGAACATCACGTTAGCAGTGACGGCGATTGCTGAAGTGAAGACTCTCGGGCTTCCCAAGAGCGTGACGCTGAGTTCAAATGCAGCCGAAAATATGAGCCCTTTGATCCTCTTTTTTACCTGCTTTACTCGGTTTAGACGGTGCGTTTCGCTCAAATTACGCTCCACATCTGGATTGGATTTCGACCTGCGAGACTTGACACCCGATAAATAATGGACGAAGACTCTTTAATAAGCATGCTTTCTTCTTTGCGTTGCTGAACCCTTGTATCGGGTCGGCGGACTTGAAGATGAGAAATTTTGTTGGCCAAGCAACGAAGCTTGCATGGCTCTCAATTGTTCGGCCGATCTGCCGCGTACTCGCGCGGGAAACAGAAACACGTCAAAACTACAAACCCGGAGGAACCAATGACTGTGACCGCAAACTTTATGACGGCTGACGGTGAGAAACACACTGTAACGGTGTCGCCCGGTCTGACGTTAATGGAAGCTGCCGTGTCCAATATGGTGCCCGGCATCGAAGCCGAATGCGGAGGGGCCCTTGCTTGCGCCACATGCCACGTTTTCATCGACCCGACTTGGTTATCAAAAACCCCTGCAAAGTCTGACGGTGAGATCGGCATGCTCGAATTCGCGGCAGGTGTCCAAGAGAACAGCCGCTTGAGTTGCCAAATCAAATTGACAGAAGAGCTTGACGACATAGTGGTGCATATCCCAAGCACCCAGTACTAAACCCAGATTTCCGAGATTGGTAATCGAGGGCGGCCTGCCGCCTGAAATGCCTTTGAAAACCAGGCAGTGACGAAAGTTCCGAATTGCTGCCTGTTGATCGTCACAACGAAGGCAACATGCCCCTGAGTTCAATGCCCATTTGGCAATCTCCCCGGCATTTTAGTTACCGGCACGCGCTACGGCTGCGGGCGCCGGTCTTTACTCCATGTCGTCAGGCCTGCTTCACCCCCCTTTCGGCTTCAGGAAGAATTTAGAAGGTACATGATTTTAGCTCATTTCCTCGCGCGGCTCAGTAGCGGTATGACAGGTTTCTGGATCAGGCCTGGTACGCCTAGAGCTTTGCCATTAAATTCTATTACAGAACTCGAAAGATGAGCGCTTCACACCCCTGCGACAATGAATGCTATATTGTAGGTCAATAAAGTTGCAAAATCCCGAAAAGTGAGTTCCAAAAAATTCTACTTGTGCTAGACAGGGGCAGGGATAGGCTTTGGGGGGCTGACGATGGATACACTTACTGAAAGCAAGAAAATCCGTGCAGGCAGGGCTTCATTGACCCCGGACTATGCACCCCAGGAGGTCATGGTGCGTTACTCTCACGATGGCACAATTCATCTCTACTCCTGCCAGTCGATTTCCGACGTCAAGGGAAACATTGTTGATTACCTTGAGCATTGGGCCAAAGCCCGGCCAGATCAGATCTTTCTGGCAAGTCGCACGCCGGATCGAAGCTGGGAAACCATTACCTACGCAGCGGCATGGGCTCGGGTTCAGGGGATTGCCCAAGGGCTGGTGAACGCGGGTATCACAGGCGACCGCGCCTTGGTCATTTTGTCACCGGCGTCCATCGAGCATGGCTTGGTCACTTTGGCGGGCATGTTGATCGGCGTCCCCGTCGCCCCTGTGTCGCCTGCTTATTCCGCATTGGCCGAGGCACGCCCCCGGCTTGAAAAGATCATGGAACTTCTGGAGCCACAGTGGATTTTTGCACAGACCGAAGCGTCCTGTCGCAACGTCGAAACCTTGGGTCTTGTTGCGCAGGCCAAATGGCTGACCGCAGCCGGCGGACCGAATTCGCTGGCACTTTCGGACTGGTACGACCTTGCCGCGGGAGCGGAGGTACAGCGCCGTCGGGATGCGGTCACCCCGGATACCATCGCCAAAATCCTGTTTACTTCCGGGTCCACGGGCGACCCGAAAGGCGTGATCAACACACAAGGTATGCTCTGTAGTTCCGTGCGCAATTCGGTTGATCTCGTTCGGAACCCCGTCGAGGTCCCAATCGTTCTGGACTGGATGCCGTGGCATCACACAATGGGCGGCAATGCGGTCTTGCACGGGACGTTGGAAGCGGGCGGCACCTTCTACATCGACGATGGCCGGCCCACGCCAGAGCTGATAGCCCGCACCCTGGAAAACATCCGTGACGTGCGCCCCACAAGCCTGCTTAGCGTCCCGGCCGCCTATAATTTTCTGGCCAAAGCCCTTGAGGAAGATGATGCGCTCAATGAAGCGTTCTTCAGCCGGATGACCCGCCTCACCTATGCGGGTGCCAGCCTGCCCCAGGACGTCTTTGAGCGGATCACGGACCTGTCGATCAAGACCTTGGGAGAACCAGTGCATTTCGGTTCTGCACTTGGGACAACGGAAACAGGGCCCGGCATTCTGACAACGCACTGGGCCTCACAAGGTCAGGGCGCGATCGGACTTCCAGTTGTGGATTGCGAGGTCAAGCTGGTGCCCTTCGGCGACCGGTTCGAACTGCGCGTTCGCGGATCTAACGTCACTCCGGGGTACTACGGCCGCGCGGATCTCACTGCCGAGGCCTTTGACGCACAGGGCTTTTACCTCACCGGCGATCTGGTGCAGTTCATGGATCCCATCAATCCTGCAGACGGCCTCAAATACGCCGGCCGCCTGAGCGAAAATTTCAAACTCACAAACGGTTCTTGGGTCGCGACAGGAGAGCTGCGACTTGCAGTTCAGCAAGCCTGTAAGGGCCTGATCACGGATCTGGTACTGGCAGGCATTGACCATGACGACGTTCGGATCATGGTCTGGCCAGCGCCGCAGGCCTTGCCCGATGGATCACCGCAGTCATTGGACGCGCTGCGTCAGAAAATCGCCGAGCGTTTAATCATCCACAACGCATCCAACAATGCCGCAACGCACCGCATCGCCGCATTTTCCATTCTGACCGAACCGCCCTCCCTGGGAGAGGGCGAGATCAACGACAAGGGTTATATCAATCAGCGCGGTGTGCTGGCACGGCGTGCCGATCAGGTCGCAAAGCTTTATGATGTGCCTCTGAGCGATGACGTTACCGTTCTACCGCGCTGAAAATATTGACACCGCCACCTGGACGTCAGGAGCATGAAAGTATTTCACAGTGAGGGCCTGAACTTGCCAAAGTACTGAACATGCGTAAAATGTAGACGAAATATCCGCCAACTCGACGGAAATTGGCGTCGCGGGACAACCCTACAACTTGACAGTTGCAGATATTCGTTCCAATTCGGTACTGACACATAAGCAAAGGAAGTATCCGCCCATGCAATGGAGTGAGTTAGGCGAACAACCTTGTTCCTTTTCCAGGACACTTTCGGTTGTCGGTGATCGCTGGACTTTGATGATCATCCGAGATTGTTTTCTCAGGGTGCGCCGGTTCGACGATTTTCAGCGCAGACTTGGGATCGGGCGGCCTATTCTGACCGATAGGCTTAAGAAACTTGTCGAACATTTTGTTCTGACGAAGGTTGCCTATCAACAGAACCCAACGCGGTATGAATATCGGCTGACGCAAAAAGGGCTCGACCTGTACCCGATCGTTATGTCGATCGTTCATTGGGGCGACGAGCATATGACGAATGGCAAGGGGCGCCCATTGGAACATCAGCACATGGCCTGCGGACATACCTTTGATCCGGTCATGACCTGTTCAGAATGTGGAGAAGAAGTAGCGGCCCGAGATGTTCGGGTCATTCCGGGCAAAGGTGCCGAAAGCGCCGTTCATATGCCAATGGGGCTTTCTCCAATCTCCACTGACAAGCCAGCCAAGAAAACGCGCGCGAGCCACCGGTCCTGAAGCCGTCAGCACCGGGTGCCACGCCCGTCGTTTGAGTCAGCCATCCGCGGTAACGAGAATACATCAAGTACCTCTCGCAGAGTCACGCTGCGGACAGCGTTATGTATCGGCGCAGGTGGTGGTCGGAATCGCCAAACTGGTGGTCGATCATCAGCGCCCGTTTGGCGAAGTGAGACAGGCCCAGTTCCTCGGTCATGCCAATGCCGCCATGCATCTGGATCGCCTCTTCGGCCACCATCGTTGCCGTTGTGCCGATGGTGTATTTGGCTGCCGATAATGCCAATGCGCGCGCGTCTGCGGGACCGTCCATCGCAGCGGCGGCATTGATGACAGCAGACCGGGCCTGCTCCATCTCGACCACGATATCGGCCATGCGGTGCTGAAGCACCTGATTGTTACCGATGGGTTTTCCGAACTGGATGCGGGTGCGCAGATATTCCAGCGTCGCGTCTTTGAGCCATGTCATCAGCCCAAGCGCCTCGGCACAGATTGCGAGTGTACCTGCGTCCACGGCATCGCGGGCAAGCGCCACGCCGCCCAGTTTAGCCGCTTTTGGCACGATGACGCCCTCCAGCTTGACCTCTGCGGCGCGAATGCCGTCATTGGTCACATAGCCGCGCATTGTCACCCCGGATGCCGCTGCGGGAACGGCAAATACCGAGACCGTGCCATTCGCCTCTCTGGCAGTGACGATGAGGGTCTGCGCCGCCTCGGCATGATGCACGACAGCTTTGGCACCGTCGATCTTCCAGTCTTGCGATTGCTCCGTCGCCGTCGTCGCCACCCGATCCAGATCGTAGCGTGACGTGGGTTCGTAGAATGCCGACACCGCGATGTCCGAGCCGTCGATCAGCCTATCCAGCGCGTCCGATCCTGCCGCAGCGAGAACCGTACCGGCCAGAAGCGCGGGCAGAACCGGTTCCCCGACCAGCCCATGACCAAGCGTCTCGAACACCGCCATGATGTCAAAGGCGTTGCCGCCATAACCGCCAACCTCGGAGGAAAAAAGCATGCCGATGACGCCAAGCTCGGCAAGCTGTGCCCAGGTCGCCACGTCATGTCCTGACTCGGCCCCTGCGGCAGCGGTGCGCTTTGCGATCCCGTAGCGTTCGCGGGAAAACCGTGCGAGCACATCGACCAGCGATTGCTGGTCCTCGCTAAGGGTAAAATCCATGGTATTTCTCCCTCAAAGACCGAGAATGGCCTTCGTCATGATATTTTTCTGAATTTCGTTCGATCCGCCGTAAATCGACAGTTTTCGAAGATTGAGATAGGTCGGCGTCGCCGCGACCGCATAGTCCGGACCGACCGGCGCTTCATTGGCGCCTTCCCGTTCGGGCAGGAACGGCTGTGCATAGGCACCAACGGCCCGCCGGGTCAGGGCACTGATTTCCTGGCGCAGCTCCGTTCCCTTGATTTTCAGGATCGAGCTTTGCGCGCCGGTCGATCCACCCTGCGCGGTTGCAGCAACCACGCGCATCGTTGTGGTTTCAAGATTCTTCAGGGCAATATCGGCACGCGCAACCCGCATAGCAAAAAGCAAGTCTTCGATCAGGGGCTTGCCGTCGCTTTGCTCGGCCTGCGCAATCTCGCGCAAACGCTCCAGCGCGGCCCGCGAAGCACCGATGCCCGCCATTGTGGTGCGTTCGTAGGTCAGAAGGTACTTTGCATACGTCCACCCTAGCCCTTCTTCGCCCACCAGGTTTTCCACCGGTACACGCACGTCCTTAAAGAACACCTCGTTCACCTCGTGATCGCCATCAAGGGTGATAATGGGACGGACCTCAACGCCGGGGCTGGTCATGTCCACCAACAGAAAAGAGATGCCTTCCTGCGGTTTTCCGCTGGAATCGGTGCGCACCAGACAGAAGATCATGTTCGCGTGCTGCGCCATGGTCGTCCAGGTCTTTTGCCCGTTGACAACGTAATGATCGCCGTCACGGACGGCCGTTGTCCGGACATTGGCCAGATCAGACCCCGCACCCGGTTCGGAATAGCCCTGACACCACCAGTCTTCCCCATCCAGCATGCGCGGCAGCCAGCGCTCTTTTTGCGCATCGCTGCCGAACTTGATCAGAACCGGTGCCAACATGCTAAGGCCAAAGGGAATGATCGAAGGCGCGTTTGCACGCGAACTCTCGACGTCAAAGATAAACCGCTCGACGACATTCCAGCCGGTTCCGCCGTATTCCCTGGGCCAATGGGTAGCAAGCCAGCCTCTTGCCGAAAGGATCGCTTGCCATTCCTCGACCTCTGCCTTGGAGAGCGTCGAGCCATCGCGCACCTTGTCAGACAGACGCTGTGGCAAAGCTTCATCCAGAAACGCGCGGACCTCATCGCGGAACTGCGTCTCTTCTGGGGTATATGACAAATCCATGAGCAGTGCTCCCGATTGTTGAGAGGGTCAGGAGGCTGCGGCCATCGGTGCTGAGATCAGGCCGAATTGACGGCGAATGATCTCGTCGGCCTGTGCCATCGTGCGGTCGATCAGGTCGGCCACGGTCGGGATATCGTCGATCAGGCCGGCCACCATGCCGCAAGACCAGGCCCCGGCGTCCATTTCGCCTTTGTACATGATCCGCGGATAGACGCCCGCGACTTCGTCGGCGATGTCCTCAAACTTGAGGCTTGCCCCAAGCTCCTTTTCCTTCTCGATCAAACGCTCCACGCCCTTGTTGTTCAGAACCCGCTCCGTGTTGCGCAGCGGGCGCATCACCAGCCGGGTGTCGAGCTCGGTCGCATCCAGAATCGCCTGTTTCACATTCTCATGCACCGGCGCGTCCTTGGTCGCGACAAAACGCGTGCCCATGTTCATGCCACCGGCGCCAAGCGCCAGCGCGGCAACCAGCGAACGCCCGTCCGCCATGCCACCCGAAGCGACGAAGGGAATCTTCAGCTCGTCTGCGGCACGCGGCAGCAGGATCATGTTGGGAATGTCGTCTTCACCGGGGTGGCCACCGCATTCGAAACCGTCGACGCTGACGGCATCGCAGCCAATCGACTCGGCTTTCAGGGCATGGCGTACCGAGGTGCATTTGTGGATGACCTTGATTCCCGCTTCGTGCAGTGCCGGCAGCACTTGGGACGGATTATTGCCTGCGGTCTCTACAATTTTGACGCCGCTTTCGATGATGACCCGGACATAGCCCGGATAGTCGGGGGCGTTGACGGCAGGCAGGAAGGTGAGGTTCACGCCAATCGGCTTGTCCGTCATCTCCTGGCATCGCGCGATCTCCTTGGCCAGGTTCTCGGGCGACCCTTGCGTGAGTGCGGTGATAATTCCCAACCCACCCGCGTTCGATACCGCCGCGGCAAGTTCTGCCAAACCGACGCAATGCATGCCGCCCTGGATGATCGGGTGTTCGATGCCGAAAAGTTCCGTGATGTTTGTTTGCATAGTATCTTGCTCCTGTCCTTGCCCACCCTGCGCAACATGCAGATCCAGCGGCACATCTTCGTTCTATTAAAGAACCCTATAAAGAGAACAGATTCGAAATCAACTCAATTTTGCCCGCGTCCTTCGACAACGCTACGTTACCTGGGCGTCTGGTTACGCAGCAGCACCCCGCCGGCTAGCATGACCTGAATCCAAGGCGAGACTATCAGTGCGCCAACGCTGCGAAGCTCAGTTTCGAATCTTAATCCTCCTCAGACAACGAACGCAGAAAATAGACATGGAATACACTCTCCCTAACCAGAAACACCTGTGCTCGGAGACTAAAAAGCAGGTGAGGCAGGTCTGTCCGCCAGAGCGCCTCTGGCGGCGGTATCCACGCGGACGAGGCAGTGTAAATCAATCTTAACGTTAAATTTCATCGGCATTTGAGCCGATCTGAACCACTCACGAGACAGGCGATCAAACCGTTCTGCGCACCGCGAGGTGAAGAGGAAGACTGGCGGTGCCGCGAAAAAAATTGACAGGAATAATTCAGGTGACTAAGTTCGCAAATGACACTTACAATACGAATCCTATCTGAACAAAGGGCACATGGCATGAAAATGAGGCACTCTCTTAAGCTAAAAAACGAGTTGTAAGCGCATGTCATCTGGGGAGGGGGGCATCGCCGATAAGGTGAACAACGCTGCATTGCTGAGGATCAGCAATCTTGAAGTCAGCTTTGGCGGAATTGTAGCTGTTGATAACTTGAGTTTTGAAATGGCACCGGGTGAGGTCTGCGGGTTGATCGGCGCGAATGGTGCCGGAAAGACGACGATCTTTAACTGCATAAGCCGGATCTATACGCCATCCGGCGGCTCCATCACTTTCGACGGCAATAATATTCTCGACTTGAAAGCGCGCGACATGGCCGGGATCGGCATTGGTCGGACTTTTCAGAATCTGGTTCTGTTTCCATCGCTCAGCGTGCGGGAAAACATCGAAGCCGGGGCGCATTCCGTTGGCAAGAGCGGCTTTTTCGCCGACTTGTTGCGCCTGCCCATCGCCTCTGCGACCCGTCGGGACATCCAGGAACGCGCACAGGAGATGATCGAATTGCTGGGGCTCTCCCCCATCGCAGAAGAACCCATAGGAAGTTTGACCTTTGCTACGCGCAAACGTGTGGAGTTGGCACGCGCGCTTGCCTCTGATCCGAAGCTTCTGTTGCTCGACGAACCGGCAGGCGGACTGAGCCACGGAGAGGTGGACGAACTGATGGAACGCGTGCGCGAAGTGCGTGATCGGTTCTCGCTCGCGATGTTGATCGTGGAACATCACCTGAATTTCGTCATGCGGATTTCGGACCGCGTTGTTGCGGTAAACTTTGGACGCAAGATTGCCGATGGCAAGCCTTCCGAGGTCAGCGTCAACCCGGCAGTTCTGGAAGCTTATCTGGGGACAGCAGCATGAGCGCGGCACTGGAAGTTTCGGACCTGTCAGGGTCCTACGGGCAAGGCAACGTCTTGTACAATATGAATTTCACCGTGGAGCAGGGCGGGATCACCGCGCTTTTGGGGGCGAACGGCGCGGGCAAGACCACAACCCTGCGCGCGATCTACAATCTGCTGCCCCAGCGCACCGGCGACGTTCGCCTGTTTGGATCCTCCACCGAGCGCAAACCGGCAGAGGCCGTCGCCCGCATGGGCGTGGGTCATGTGCCGGATGGACGTGGTACATTCGACTCTCTGACGGTCGAAGAGAACCTGATCCTGGGCGCCTATGGGCGACGCGACAAGTCGGCGGTGCGTGACGACATGAAGCGCATGTTCGGCTACTTCCCGCGACTTCAGGAACGCTTCACCCAACAGGCTGGCACGCTCAGTGGCGGGGAACAGCAGATGCTGGCAATTGCGCGCGCCCTGATCGGGCGTCCGAAGTTGCTGATCCTGGACGAACCCTCCTTTGGACTGGCGCCCGTGGTGGTGCAGGAAATCTTTTCGATCATTCGCCTGATCAACACACAGGAAGGGGTGGCCGTGCTTCTGGTCGAGCAGAACGCCGGCATGGCGTTCGCGCTCGCGGATCAGGCCTTTGTCATGGAAACCGGACGGATCGTCGTCAGCGGCAAAAGCGCGGATGTCGCAGCAAATGAAGAGGTCCGTCGGGCCTATCTTGGGATCTAAACGATGGACGCATTTATCTTTCAAATCATGACCGGTTTTGCCACAGGCTCAATCTATGCCTCGGTGGCATTGGCGCTGGTCATCATCTTCCGCAGCACACACGAGCTGAACCTCGCGCAGGGCGAGATGGCGATGTTCTCGACCTTTGTTGCCTGGCAATTGATCGAGTTCAACGTGCCCTATTGGGGGGCCTTCGCCATCACCTTGGTGTTTTCCTTCTTCGCGGGAATGCTGATCGAACGAATTTTGGTACGCCCGGCGCAGAATGGCAACCCGCTGACCGCGGTCGCAATTTTTGTCGGTCTTATGCTGATCATCAACGGGATGGCCGGGTGGATTTTCGGTTTCACCATGCGCGACTTTCCCAGCCCGTTTGAAAACCTGTTCACAGGATTGCCGGTGGCCCTGTCGGGGCATGAGATTGGTATGCTTGCCGTCGTCTTTACGATGCTGCTGCTGATATTTCTGTTCTTTCGCTTCACTCCGCTCGGACTGGCTTTGCGGGCCGTGGCGGTCAATCCGGAATCCTGTCGGCTGGTCGGGATCAGCGTGAACCGGATGCTCGCCATTGGTTGGGGTCTGGCAGCGATGATTGGATCGGTGGCCGGGATGATGGCCGCGCCCATCCTGTTTCTCGACCCCCATATGATGGCATTCATAATGACCTATGGCCTGGCGGCGGCGGTTCTTGGCGGGCTGGACAGCCCCCTGGGCGCGATCATCGCGGGCTTGTTGTTGGGCGTGATGGAAAACCTTGCGGGTGCCTATGTGGTGGGCCCGGAACTCAAACTTCCACTCGCGCTTCTCGTAATTTTCTCCGTCCTGGTCTTTCGGCCGCGTGGCCTGATGGGCCACGTCGTTATCAAACGGGTGTGATATGACTGATAGAGCAACAATGACCGGCACCAGATCTCCTCAGATTTCATCGGTTCTCAAGAAAGTGCTGATCCTCTGCGTCGGCGGCTTTCTTGTCGCCGCACCGTTTCTTGTCGAGAGCTTTGCCCTGTTCGAGCTGACGACCGTTCTTTGCTACGTCACAGTATTGATCGGCATGAATCTATTGACCGGTTATGGCGGTCAGGTTTCGCTGGGCCACGGGGCCTTCGCGGCTCTCGGTGCTTATAGCTATATCGTTCTGATCACGCTGGGCGTGCCCTTTTGGCCTGCCCTCATCGGCATCGGGGTCATCTGCTTCATCGCCGGGTTTGCATTTGGATTTCCCGCGCTACGCTTGTCCGGGCACCATCTGGCGCTGGCCACATTTGCCCTCGCCGTTGCGACTCCACAATTCATCAAGATCAAGGCATTTGAGCCATGGACGGGCGGCTCCAACGGCTCCTTCATTCCGCTCCCGGAAGCGCCTGCATGGTTTGCCTACGGTGATGAGGCGTGGTTCTACTATATTTGCGTTGGCTTCACCTTGCTGTCTTTGATCGTCGCAGTGAACATTCTGCGAGGGCGCAGCGGCACGGCAATCCGCGCGATCAAGGACAATCCCACGGCAGCAGCAGCCATGGGTATCGACGTCGCGCGCTACAAGACATTGGTATTCGGCGTCAGCACGACGATGGCCGGACTGGCCGGGGCAGGCATGTCCATCCAGACCCAATATGTCTCGCCGGAATCGTTCACGCTTGTCTTGTCCATCATATTTCTTGTGGGCTTGGTCGTGGGCGGAATAGGCAGCCTTTGGGGCGCGGTTCTGGGCGCATTGTTTCTTCAATACGTGCCCTACTACACAGAACAAGTGTCCGAAGTGGCCCCGGCGGCCGTGTTCGGTGCCCTTTTGCTCCTGACAATTTTCTTCATGCCACGCGGTCTGGCAGGGGCCGCAGCATCAGCCACACGTCGGCTCGGTCGAAAATAGAAACTGCCAATATGAATCTGTAATCCAGGGAGGATGAGATGATGTCTAAACACAAGATAATGGCTGTGGCCGTTGCGCTGTTGATGCAACCGCTCGCAGCATCTGCACAACAATATGACGACGGTGCCTCTGACACCGAAATCAAGCTGGGCGAAACCATGCCCTACAGTGGCCCCGCCTCTTCGCTGGGCGAATTTGGACGCGTGCATACGGCGTTCTTCGAGATGATCAACGACAAGGGGGGCGTCAACGGTCGCAAGATCTCGCTCAACACTGTTGACGTTGGCATGAGCCCGCCCAAGGCATTGGCCGAAACCCGGCGCATGGTAGAACGCGAGAAAGTCCTTGCGATATTCTCGCAGTTCGGGACCGGACCCAGCATGGCCACCCGCGAATACCTCAACAGCAAAGGCATCCCGCAATTGTTCTCGGTTTCGGGCGCTGGCATCCTGCTGGACGCGGAAAAGTTCCCGTATACAACGGGTTGGCTGCCGCAATACGACGCTGAAACAAGAACCCACGCCGAATACATCAACACCTACAAACCTGAGGCCAAAATCGCCATTCTCTATCAGAACGACGATTTCGGGAAGGAACTGCTGGCCCTTCTTACCAAGGACCTCGAAGGCTCAAAAGCAACCATCGTCGCATCGGAAAGCTATGAATTGAGCGATGCAACGGTCGATCAACAGATCGCAACGCTTCAACAAAGCGGGGCGGATATGCTGATCCTCTATTCTTTCCCCAAGTTCACAGCCCAGGCCCTGCGCCGCGCCTATGACATCGGCTGGCGTCCAGATCGCCTGATTTCGCAAACCTCCGTATCGGTTTCGCAGGTTCTGGACGTGATCGGGCCAGAGCGGTCTGAAGGTGTGATTGGTGCCGCATATGCAAAGGATCCTGCTGATCCGCGTTGGGAGGATGACCCCGCAATCGAGGAATGGCGTCAGTGGATGAAGGACTACTACCCCGAGGGCACACTGACCGACACTCTGCCCATCGTGGCATATGTTCAGGGCCAGGTGGTGGTCGAAGTTCTGCGCAAAGCCGGCGATAACCTGACCCGCGAAAACATCAAGGATCAGTCTCTCTCACTGGACTTCCAGCCTGATCTGTTCATGCCCGGCGTTCGGATTGTCACCGGCCCGAACGACACTGCCCCGATCGAGGAGATGCCCCTGTCTCAGTTCCGCTCGGGCAGTTGGCAACCGCTGGAGTGATGAGCCTCCCTTTTGATTGAAGGTAACCGCGCCATTGGCACCGCCCATCTGAGTATGAAGCTTTGATCTAAGACACTCTTGTTGATGACGTCTTTTGCAACGTCTCTTATACGGGGTCTGCGACGCGAGGCGAAATTCTTGGAGTACAGCGGCGGCGCTTCTGGCGCGGCGAGGACAAGCTGGAAATATTCGCCTCGGTTGGGATTGCCGGGGCGACAGTGGCTCAAGTGGTACAGCGCGATAAGGTGACCGGCAGCAGATTAATGCCTGGCGGCACGACCTAAAGAAGATGGGTCTGTGGTCTCACCCATATGCGAAAGGGGATCGCGGGGCTGAACGCGCGTTGTCAGACCGTTGCCCCGGCGCGACATGGTGGAGCAACCGGGCATCGCGATTTCGGCCCCTGGTAGCTTGGCATTCAGCTTTGAACTTCTCCGGCATCTACAGCACCCTCAACGGAAAAGACCGCACCCGATTTCAGCTGAGCGGTGAGCCATGCAACACGAGTCGGTTCTTTTTAAAATAGCTAAACACTGGCAGGTGGCGATTACGTGCTTGGCAGAGTGACCATAGCGCCGCAACGTCAGAAACCCGGAGGATCCGAAGCGGCCTGGATCATGGGATGAAACACATGATGACGCAAGTTCTGTAGAACACGGAAATGCCCCGGCCCTGCAATTGGTGATCTACTACGTTTCACTTTTACATTCAGGCATCGCATATCTCTTATTAAATTGATATATAACATTTTATTCAGGAACTGGTGCCTCAAGCTAAAAGCTGAACGCTGTAAGAAGAGAAACGGCAGCGTGTTAAGTCGCCGCCATACCAGAACGCAATCAAGGTAATTCCCACTGGTCGGTGCGCCCTCCCCCACCTTGGCGGCGCTGTTCAGTCACGGCGGAAATTGAACAAACAGCAAAGGCCCGCTTGACGTATCCGGTCCACTGGTAGATAGTTCTTAAATAGCACTCGCCTGCATTAGATCATTGATGCAGACACAGGAACTAAGACTGCGCTTAAAGCATCGGATGAAAACTTGGCTACAATCGGACACATTAAATCTTCCACTGTCCTTGGCACCGAATGCGGTGACAGCACTGCGTTTGAGCAGATATTGGGAATGGTAGGATTGATCTCCATTGCTGATGAAGCATTTGGGGAAATTTGATGCTTCCAACGCAGCCAGAAGCAGTCAACCGGACGCATCGGGCACTCAAAGTCGACGCTCGGACGCTCAGACCTTCAGAACCCATATACGGCCTTGTAAGGAAGGATAGTAAGTCATGACGAATGTTGAATTTCTCTTCGATTTTGGAAGCCCCAACGCCTATTTCTGCCATCGGGCGATCCCCGCGATCGAACAGAGCACCGGGGTAAAGTTCACCTATGTCCCGATCCTGTTGGGCGGCGTGTTCAAGGCCACCGGAAACAGATCGCCGTTCGAAGCCTTCGCCGGCATCAAGAACAAGAACGACTATGACGGGTTGGAAATAAAGCGGTTCTGCGAGGAACACGGGATCACGGATTTCCGCAGCAATCCGCATTTCCCGATCAATACGCTTGCCCTGATGCGCGGGGCGGTTGCCGCGCAAAAGATCGGTGTTTTCGAAAAATACGTCAACGACTTCTACCGCTACATGTGGGTCGAAGAGCGCAACTTGAACGACCCCGCAGAAATTGCCAGGGCGCTCACCGACTCTGGCTTTGACGCCAAAGAACTGTTTGCGCTGACCCAGGATCCAGAGATCAAGCAGACCCTTGTGGACAACACGTCGGACGCGGTCGCGCGCGGCGTATTTGGATCACCCACATTTTTTGTGGATGACGATATCTATTTCGGCAAGGACCGCCTGCACGTCGTCGTCTCGGAAATCGAAAAACGGCGGGCCAAGGCTTCGGCATAAGGCCCACTGACCATACCAAAAAACTAGTCAAATTGGAGAAGACTATGCGCGATGCTCTCATCGTGTCGACGGCACGCACGCCGATCGGCAAAGCCTACCGTGGCGCGTTCAACGCCACCCCCCCGACAGCGCTGGCGGCACATGCCATCAGCCATGCCGTTGCGCGGGCCGGCGTGGACCCGGCCGAGATTGAGGACTGCCTGCTGGGTTGCGCCCTGCCGCAGGGCTATGCCCATACCATTGGCCGCACGGCAGCCATCCGGGCCGGCCTGCCGGTAACCGTATCGGGCATGACGCTGGATCGGCAATGTGCCTCGGGGCTGATGGCCATCGCCACTGCGGCAAAACAGGTTTCGTTTGACGGCATGGATATTGTCGTTGCGGGCGGTGTGGAATCCATCTCGCTGGTGCAAACGCCCGAAATGCGGGTGACCAAGGACCCCAAGCTGGAAGAAATGCAGCCTGACATGTACATGTCGATGCTGGAAACCGCCGAAACGGTAACCAAGCGCTACGGGATCGACCGCGAACGCCAGGACCTGTATGGCGTTCAGTCCCAGGCCCGCACAGCCGCCGCGCAGGAGGCTGGCCGTTTCGATCAGGAAATCGTGGCGATGGACGCCGAGATGGTGGTAACCGACAAGGAAACCGGTGCGACTTCTACAAAATCCGTGCATCTCGCCAAGGACGAAGGCAACCGGCCCGGCACCACCTATGAAAATCTGGCCGGTATTCGTCCGGTATTCGAAGGCGGTGCTATTTCCGCCGGGAACGCGAGCCAGCTGTCGGACGGGGCATCGGCCTGTGTCGTGATGGACGCGAAGCGGGCCGAGCAAGCGGGCGTTGAGCCGCTTGGCCGGTATGTCGGCATGGCCATGGCCGGGGTCACACCCGACGAGATGGGCATCGGCCCGGTCTATGCCATTCCGAAACTGCTCAAGCGTCACGGTCTGAAAGTCGAGGACATCGGGCTTTGGGAACTGAACGAAGCCTATGCTGTGCAGGTCATCTATTGCCATGAACAACTCGGCATTCCGATGGACCTGCTGAACGTTAATGGCGGCAGCCTTTCGATTGGCCATCCCTACGGCATGACCGGCGCGCGTTTGGTCGGACACGCATTGATCGAAGGCAAGCGGCGCGGCGCGAAGCATGTGGTTGTTACCATGTGCATCGGCGGTGGCATGGGCGCGGCAGGGCTCTTTGAAGTTCTCTAACTGACGCACCTCTTCCAGAAAATGTTAAGAGCGACCGGGCAAACGGTCGCTCTTTTTGTTGGTCCTTTGCGCATCGTTCTTTGCGAGTGATCCATAGCGGGCGGGCAAAAAAAAACCGGCCCTCAGGGGCCGGTTTCGTGCATCCGGAAATGTTACGCTCAGGAGATCTTACTGAAATCCGGCTTGCGTTTTTCCCGAAACGCGCTGAAAGCCTCCGCCGCCTCGGGTCCGCTTAGGAGCTTGGCGAAGACCTGGCTTTCGGCGGTAATCTGCGCATCCAGACTGCCCTTGGGCCGCATCAGCGCCTTCGTGGCACGCAGCGACTCTGCGGGGAGCAGCGCAAGGGCGTCGGCATAGCCTGCCGCCGCCGTCACACATGCCTGCAAATCCGGCTGCACTTCCAGCGCGAGGCCACAGGCGACGGCCTCGTCCCCGCTAAGCCGCTGCCCCAATGCAAAGACCGCATAGGCCTTCTGATAGCCAATGCGGGCGGGCAGTATTGCGCTTGACCCGGCCTCCGGGCACAACCCCAGCGGGACAAAAGGCGCGCCGATCTTCGCGTCGGCGGTAACGACAACAACATCGCAGTGCAGCAACATTGTCAGGCCAATTCCTGTGGACAGACCCTGAACCGCTGCGACCAATGGCTTTTCAAAGGTCGCGATGGTGTTGATGAACCGCGTTGCTTCGTTTTCGGTAGCCGCGCTGCTGTCGGAATTGGCTTTGGAAAAGTCAGCGATGTCATTGCCCGAGCAAAAGACAGAGCCTTCGCCGTGGATAAGGACCGACCTGATCCCCGGATCTGCGGCGGCCTGCTCCAATCCCGCCGTCATCGCAGCATACATCGCTTGCGTCAGGGCATTCCGCTTGTCAGGCCGGGTCAGGACAATCGTGAGGACCGGACCCGAAACAGAGACCCGAATATCGGCCTGCTCGGTTTGATCCAATGCTGTGTTCGTCATACTCACCATGTTTCTCCTTTTGGGCGGATATGCTTTTCAAAGGTCCAGGCGTCCTCGGGTTGACGCCACAGGTCAATATAGGCTTCGGCAACAGCAGCCGGGCGCATCAGAGTGCGATCCTCACCGCCGCTGCGCAGACCATCGGCGATCCGCTGGCGCACCCAGGCCGTGTCTACACCGGAATCGATCACCAGGTGCGACACATGGATGCCCTGCGGCATCAGCTCGCGCGCCGCACTTTCCGCAACGGCACGCAGACCGAACTTGGCACTGGCAAACGCAGCGTAACCCTTGCCGCCGCGCAGACCTGCAGTGGCACCGGTGAAGAACAGGCACCCCTTCCCGCGCGGTAGCATATGGCGCGCCGCTTCGCGTCCCGAAAGGAACCCGGCATAGCAGGCCATCTCCCAGACTTTCCGGAACACCCGTTCGGTTGTTTCAACAAATGGAAACTGCACATTGGCACCGATGTTGAAGATTGCGACTTCGAGCGGACCGGCGGCTTCGGCATCTGCCATGAACTGAATGACTTCATCTTCGTTGCGCGCATCCAGCGATCGCGCAACGATCCGACCGCCCGCGGCCTCGATCTCTTCCACCAGCGGAGCGAGCTTTTCACCGTTCCGACGGCCGGCAAATACGAGAAATCCCTCTGCCGCGAACGCTTTGGCAATCTCTCCGCCTATATAGTCACCAGCCCCAACTACGGCTACGGTCGCCTGTCTTTTCTCCATGTCGTCACTCTCCCACGGACCCGCCTTTGGACCGTTAGATATTCGGTTCTATTTTAGAACTTGTCAACCCGTCGCAGCGACCTAACCGAACAGTGCAACCGTCTGCTTCATGGTTGCGACGGCAACCCCGTCTTCATCCCAAATGGTCATGTTCTGCGCTGAATACCCGTCTTTGGCGGTTTCTCCCCGAGTCTCGATCAGCCACCAGCCGGATTCACTTTTTATCGCATCAACCAGCAGATCAATCGACCAGGTCATGGTGCTGACGCTTATTGGCACATCGTCAAAAAGCGGCATCGCTGCCGGTGGCAACCCATCGCCCAGGGCCAGGAGCGAAGCCATGGTTGTTGGCGCTGTGTGATCCTGGTGGCGCAGCCAGACCAGAATATGGGCGTCCTTGGCTGACGATTTTGGCTGCGCACCTGCAACGACACGGCTTTCGAAATGACGCGTAAAAGCAGGTGCCGTCGGCAACTGGAAGTACGTCGAACACTGATCAGGCGCACGCATCTCTGGTGGCGGCACATTCTCCAAATTCAGCGAAGACGCGCGATTGGCACCGAAGCACAGCAACCCACGCACGGCAAGTCCGGCCTCGCCAAAAAGATCGACGCCGATAAAAACCGTAGATTTACCACGCCGCAAGACCGTCGGGACAATGCTGAGACGCCCGGACGACGGCCCAATGAAGGCAAATTGAGCCGATCGCAACGGCGGCAAGTCACCGACATGGCGCTGCGCCGCCTCGAAACAGAGTGCGGCTGACAGCCCGCCATAGGCTGTGCGCCCCTGCAGCCAGTCATCCGGCAGAACTGCTTCGAAGCCATCTGCGGCTGGGATCAGGGCATCCAGAAGGGATTGGAAAGGCGTTAGGGTCATTGGCTTTGTCTCTTTTGGTCCGAGGGAATGGCAGCACGAAAGTTTCCGAATCTGCAAAGGCAAGTTGACTCGTCATGCTTCATTGGTGCCGAAAAAGAACCCAAAGATCAATCTTGTAGCTGGGCTGGGGTACGGTCCGGGCCTTGCGGGACAAACGGCCCTTCATCCTGCGCACCTGCGGACGCGGCGATCTTGGTTACATTGAACACGGCTCGGGACCAGATGCTGCGCGCGTTGGTCGGGCTCCCCGATCATCTATGACCGGCTTCTTCGTCAGGTTTCCGCGCGGTTTGCTTCGGCTTCAGCGCGGCGTGCCTTTGCTTCGGCGCGGCGTGCCTTGGCGTGTGACACACGCCAGTGAACCAGCTCGTCAGCGCCGGGACCTGCCTCAATGGCCAGATCCACCGCACTCACCGGCTCACCCGTGCTCCGGTCGATGTAGCTCCAGCCAACTTCTGCCCCGGTTTTTCGGTTCACAAACTTCATCGGCGGCGACGAGGCGCCGGAGAGATCCAGGCGATCACCAATCTGGGCAAGCACCATTATAGCTGGCCCGATTTGCCAGCCATTTTTGGTCAAGACATATTCAAACCGTTCCGGCTTCTGCTGATATCGCCGCCGCTCGACCAGGCCGTTGGCCTCCAGATGCTTTAACCGGTCACTGAGGGTCGCGTTGGTCACGCCGCTCGAATGGCGGAAATCTTCGTATCGGCTAAGCCCGCAAAGAAGATCGCGCAGGATCAGCACCGCCCAACGATCTCCGATCGCCGCCATTACTCCGGCGATCGAGCACACCATCCCGTCAAAACCCTTCGAGCGCATGAACTATTTTCCTTTGCGCCCCAGGAGATATTCCGAAAAGACGCGCCTCTTAACTCTCATAATCAGAGTTAGCTTAATTTGGTTCTCTAACAAACTCAACCCGGTTCGCGCGATGCCACCTGCCGTGCGCAGGGGTCTTGGTCCAGCCATCCCGATTTGAGCAAATTGCCCCTTGCTTCATAGTCCCTCTTATTATAAGAGTATCATGAAATTCCGGCAAGACCGAACTGCAAACGCCCGGATATCCGTTTCGTTAATCCCGAGGAGACAATGATGCCTTCACACTCCCCTTCCAAGATCTTCGTCATTGGCGCCACCGGCGCTCAGGGCATGCCGGTGGTCAGCGGTCTGGTCGCAGACAAGAAATATTCGGTCCGCGCCCTCAGCCGTGACCCAAACTCCCGCCGGGCCAAAGCCTTGCTTGCGCTTGGCAATGTCGAGATTCTTGAGGGGACATTTGCCGACGAGGAAACTCTGCGGCAAGGATTTCGCGGCTGTGACGGGGCCTATGTCAACATCGACGGCTTCAACAGCGGCGAGAAAACAGAACTGTTCTGGGCCATCCGCAGCTATGAAATCGCCATCGAAGAAGGCGTGAAGTTCTTCGTTTACGGAAACCTCGACTACGCGCTGAAAAAGGGCGGCTACGACTCCAAATTCCGCACCGGCCACTATGACGGCAAGGGCCGCATCGCCGAATGGATCTTGTGGCAAAACGAAGAGAACAAGGACCGGATGGGCGCAGCCGTGTTCACCACCGGCCCCTATATGGAGATGGCGATCTCGGCGTGGACGCCCATGAGCCCCACCGTGGAAGACGGCATTGCGACATGGCGGGTGCCACTCGGCGACGGCGCGGTGCCGCATGTCGCACTCGAAGATTGCAGTTATTACGCCCGCTGGCTCTTCGACAATGCTGAGCGCGCAAATGGCATGAAACTTGAAGTCGCCATCGAGCAGGTTGACTATCAAAAGCTCGCCACCGCGTTCGAAAAGGTGACCGGACACCCGGCAAGATACATCGACACCGATCTGGAAACCTACTGGACCAGTGGGTCGCTCAGCAGGGCGGCCAAAGCGCCTGCCGGTTACAACGCCGACTTGGCGGATAAGAGCACGATGACTGTAAAGCAAAACTTTACCGGATTCTGGAACAGCTGGAAAAATGAGACGGTCAAGCGGGACTATGCACTTCTGGATGAAATTCACCCCAACCGCATCAAAAGCGTTGAAGACTGGCTGAGACGCGAAGATCAACTCGGACGGGAGCTTGGCAAAGGCAGCCTATGGGAAAGGATTCAGCCCGAGAACCTGTACAAAGCGCCTCCCCTGCTCAAGCTGTCGGAGGATAACCGGACGGGCCGCCTCTAGGATCCGCCCCGACGCAACGGGATGGACCCGAGCGCATCAACATTTCACGGCTTTCAAACACCGTTTCGACAAAAATTCGAACCTTCATGATGGGCCAGGCTTGGTTCTGGATACCTAGACGTATCACACCAAACACCATGTTTTGCCCATGCCTCCGGGCCGGATTCCAGTGACGTTGTCGAGCGGTGAAGCCGCGCTAATCTGCCACTAGTCGCGCGACCATGCGGGCGGTTCTGGGAGCCAGAGTCAGGCCCAGATGGCCGTGACCAAACGCCAGGATGACATCGCCGCCAAGCCGCCCGCGGCGGATCACCGGGATCGAATCCGGCATCGAGGGGCGAAAGCCGAACCAGCACCGGTCGGGCGTGCCGAGGTGCGGGAACATCGCCCGCGCGCCGCGTTCCAGAAGCGCATGGCGCGCAGGGTCGGGCGGCAGGCCAAGCCCGCCCAGTTCCACCGTTCCGGCAAAGCGCAGCCGTCCGGCCATGGGAATGGCATAGAACCCGCGCGCAACCGGGCAGACGACACGCCGCAGCAGCGGCTCTGTCATGTCGTATTCGATATGGTATCCGCGTTCGGTATCGAGCGGCAGCAGATCGCCTGCCTGGGCCGACAGGGCACGCGAATGGGCCCCGGCGGCAATCACCACCTTTCCGGCTGCGATGGCCAGACCGTCGCCCTGCAGATGCACCCGGCCACCGCGCCGTTCAAGCCGCCGCACGGCCCGCGGAACCATGGCGACGCCAGCCTCGGTCAGGCTGGTGGCCAGTTTCCGCATCACTTCGCCGGGGTCGTCGATGTTGACCGCATTGGGAAAGAACTGTGCCCCGGCAACCGGCTTCAGCCGTGGCTCCATCTGCGCCACCTGCGGCCCGTCCAGAAGTTCAACCTCTGCGCCGTGCCGGCGTCGGAATGCCGCCTCGGTGGCGCCGGCAGTCATTGCCTGCGGCGTGTCATAGGCATAGAGGCAGCCGTTCCGGTGGAGATGCCCGCTGGCACCGATTTCGGCGGCAAATTCCTGCCACAGCGGCGTCGCGTCATGCAATAGCTCTCCCAGCGCGGCGGCGTTGGCCTCGGTGCGGGCGGGCAGGCAATTGCGCAGGAAGCGGGCGATCCAAGGCGTCAGGCCCGGCAGCGCCGCCAGCCGCACCGAGAGTGGGCTGTCGCGGTCGAAAGCCAGGGCCGCGAGGTTGCGAAGAACGCCCGGATTGGCGACCGGCAGCACCCCGTAATCGGCAATAGTACCGGCATTGCCGAACGAGGCACCGGAACCGGGGGCGTTCGGCTCGATCACGGCCACCTCGCGGCCGTCGCGGGCCAGCCGCAGCGCGATGGCCATGCCGATCACACCGCCGCCAATGACGGCAATTTCAACAGATTGAGGAGCGCCAGAGAAAAACGTCGGCTCAGACATGGACGTTGGCCTTGTGCAGGCCGCCCTCCAGGATTGTGCGCAGGATCGCCGCCGCTCGGCGCAGATCGTCGCGCGAGCGGGCGGCGCTGAGGTTGATCCGCACCGCATGCGGCGGTGCCTGATCCCGGTCGAGAGCGAATGCCTCGCCGGGCAGGACGCTGACCCCGGCGCTCTCGGCGGCGCGCACGAAACTGCTGCTGCGCCATGGGTCGGGCAGCATCAGCCAGCCGTGCGGCGCGGTCGGTTCCGACCTCAGGTCGTAGTCGACCAGCCCCTGAGACAGGATTTGCTGGCGCGCCTGCAGCTCATCGCGCTGCTCGGCAATGATCCGGTCGAGGCTGCCCTCTTCGATCAACCGGGTCACCATGAGCCCGGTCAAGAAGCTGGTGCTCCAGCAGTTAACCCGCAGGATCGCGGCGATATCGCGCACCAGAGAGGGCGATGCGCTGACCGCCCCCAGACGGATGCCGGGCGCGGCGCATTTCGACAGGCTGGTGATATGGACGGTGATATCGGGGTTCTCGGCGGCAATCGTCGGCAGCGGATCGGCAATTTGCGCCCGGTAGACGTCATCCTCGATAATTTTTACCCCGGCAGCGCGGGCAATCCGGGCCAACGCACGGCGGCGGTCGAGGTCGAGCGTCACCGTGGTCGGGTTCTGCAGGTTCGGCACCAGAAACAGCGCCGCCGCTTCCTGTGTCCGGCAGGCCATCGCCAGGGCCTCGGGCAGCATCCCGCCTGCATCGGTGGCTACCGGCACCAGACGCAGATCGAGCGAGGCGCAAAGCGGTGCGATCCCCTGATAAGTGATGGCGTCGGCCAGCACCGCCTGCCCCGGCCTGGCGATGGCGCCAAGCACACAGGCAAGGCCGTGCTGGGCCCCGTTGGTGACCACGATGCGGTCGGGATCGTTGTGGCCGGTCGCCGAGGTCAGCCAGCCGGAAAGTGCCGCCCTGGTCCAGCGCGGCCCTTCGGCGGGATGAAAATC
Organism: Sulfitobacter sp. EhC04; assembly: GCF_001650875.1. Classification (GTDB taxonomy): domain Bacteria; phylum Pseudomonadota; class Alphaproteobacteria; order Rhodobacterales; family Rhodobacteraceae; genus Sulfitobacter. Next base: position 122,238 of record NZ_LXYI01000023.1, on the reverse strand, counting down.
CTGGACCGCGTGAAAGCGCGGATCTGAAACCAGCCGCGGCATCAGGTTGGCAATCGCCTTCAGATAGCCTTCGGTTGCCGGTCGGTTCACCGTGAGATCGAGATAGCCTTCCGCTTCGAGCGGAGCCGACTTGAACGCCGCGCGATCAGCGGCCGAAACGATGATCGAGCCGCGCCCCGGCCGACTCTCGACCAACCCGCGTTCCTGGAGCGTCGCAAATGCGCGGGTAACAGTGGTCACGTTCACCCCAGCCTGGCGGGCAATCTCGCGCTGTGGCGGCAAGCGGTCGCCAGCGCTCAGTTCGCCGGTCTCGACCAATTGCGCGACGTGATCGGCCAATTGCCGATAGACCGGGATGTCATCCCTGCTGGTGTCGATAGCTTCAAACATTGTGCCTGCCTGTTTTGTTAGCTCGGATTTTGCCACGTACTTGAGTGACATACAAGTCTAACTTTCTGCCAGATTACTGCCGATTAATCGTTGATTATCGCGAAATCTCGGCAAAATTACCGCTTGACGGACATCTGGCCGCAGATTATGCCAGACAAACTGGTAATGTATGACCATATAATAAAACAATCAGACCCGAATGTCTGCCTGCCAACCAACTGGAGGACTATCCGCATGATTCTATCCCGCAAACTTTCCGTCACCCTCGGTGCCGTTTCACTTTTCGCCATGATGGCGGGTGCAGCCAATGCCGAAACGCTGCGACTTTCGACCCTGAAGCAGCCTGGGTCAGATGGCGCCAAGGCGGCGCAGCATTTCGCCGATCTGGTCGCCGAAAAATCCGGTGGCAATCTGACAGTCACAGTCTATCCGGCCAGCCAGCTGGGTGATTGGACCGAGGTTTATGAACAGGTGATCGCCGGTGCCATCGACATGGCGATGCAACCCTTGGCCACCAGTTCCGACAAGCGGCTGGCGATCACTTGGTTCCCCTATGCCTTCACCAACTACGAGACTGCCGAAGAATCGCTGTCGCCCGGCGGCCCGGTGTTCGAGATCGTCCGCGATGCGCTGACACCGCAGGGGCTGACGCCGCTCGCCGTCTATGGCGCGGGCATGGGCGGCGCGGGCTTTGCCGGTCCGGTCGAGGATCCGGCCGATACCGCACTGCGTCGCAACCTGAAAGTCCGGGTCTGGCCGGGCGGCACCACCCACAAGGTGCTGCTGGAAGACTTTGGCTATAACACCGCAACCCTGCCCTGGGCCGATCTCTATACCGGCATGCAAACCGGCGTGGTCGATGGCCAGATCGGCGGCACCGCAGTGATGGCATTGGAAAGCTTCGCCGATATCACCAAGACCTGGGTGCAGTATAACGATCATTTCGAGTCCGATTACTTCTTCATCAACTCCGACAAGTTCGCCGGGCTCTCGCCCGAGGACCAGAAGGTGATCCAGGACGCCGCTGTCGAAGTTGCCAATGAACAATTCGCAGCAGTAAAGGCGGCGGACGCGGCGGCACTGCAAACGATGCGCGACAAGGGCATCACCGTCGTGACTTTCGACGATGCGACGCTCGACAAACTTGCCCAGACCGCGCGCACCGTGGTGTGGCCGCAGATTGCCGACGAATTGGGTGCCGAGACGCTGAAGAAGCTCGAAACCTCGATCGGCATGAATTGAGCCTTCGCCGGGTCGGCCCCAGCGGTCGGCCCGGCCCCAACCTGGTCGGGAGACCGCGATGCGCGAAGATGGACACCATGCCAGCATTGCCGAAACGCTTTCGGCCGAGGGCAGCTTTCACCCAGATGGCGTCAATACGCCTAAATTCCTCAATGGCCGGATGCTGGCACTTTGGACCGCCAAGATCCGCCTGCAGCGGTTGGTATTGCTGATCTGCGGCAGCGCGCTGACGGTTCTGGTCTTCGTTCAGGTGGTCACGCGCTATCTGATGGGCATTTCACTGTTCGGGATCGAGGAACTGGCCAGTTTCGTCGCTGTCTACCTTTATTTCGTCGGTGCCACCCATGGCACCTGGGAGCGCGGCCATATCTCGGCCAGCCTCGTTGATCTTATTCTGCCCAAGGGCCGGTCGCAGCATGTCGTGGCGGTGATCGCCGCAGGCATTACCACGGCCCTCTGCGGCTGGATGACGCTTTGGTCATGGCAATACCTGGCCTTCGTTATCCACCGCCACACCGTTTCGCTCGAAACCGGCATCCCGATGTATGCGATCATCGTGGTGATGCCGGTCTGCCTGAGCCTGATGACGCTGTATTTCGCCATCGAGGTGATGCTGCGCGCCAGCCCATCCGACAACCGGGCAGACGCAGCATGAGCCCGCTTGTCATTGTCGATGCGGGGCTGCTGACCCTGCTGTTGGTCATCGGCGTGCCGGTCCCCTTCTGCTTCGCCGGGGCGGTGCTGTTTCTAATGATTTTCGGCGATTTCGGCGCCGCCAGCTTCCTGATCGGTGCCGGCTATTCCAAGCTGTCGTCGCTGGTCCTGGTGGCGATCCCGCTTTACATCCTCGCTGGCGGCATCATGGGGTCGGGCGGCATTGCCGGGCGGCTGGTCGATCTGGCGGATTCGGTGTTTGGCCGGTTGCGTGGCGGGCTCGGGATCGTGGTGATCCTGGCGACGGCGGTGTTCGGTGCCATCTCCGGCATGGCGTCATCAGCCGTCGCCGCCATCGGCACGATCATGATCCCGCGGATGGAGGAACGTGGCTACGACCGCGGTTATGCCACCTCACTGGTCGCCGCCTCCTCGGTGCTGGCACTGCTGATCCCGCCTTCGGCCTCGATGATCCTCTACGGCTGGGTCACCGGCACCTCGATCCTTGCCTGCTTCCTGGCGCCCATCTTGCCCGGCCTGCTGCTCTGCCTGGCGCTCGGCTCCTGGAACTACATTCTGACCCGCAAGATGCCGCTGACGGTGCAGCCACCAGCCACCACCCGTGAGATCGGTTTTGAGGTCTTCGCCCGCGCCAAGCGCGCCGGTGCCGGGCTGATGATGCCCCTGATCATCCTCGGCTTCATCTATGGCGGCGTCACCACGCCGACCGAAGCCGCCGCCGTCGCCGTGGTCTACGCCATCCCGATCTCGATCTACCTTTACCGCGACTTGAACTGGCGCGACCTGAGCGAGGTGATCTGGAGGGCCGGGCAGACCACCGGTGTGCTGATGGTGCTGATCTTTTTCGCCGCCATGCTGGGCCGGATCTGGACGCTGGAAAACGTGCCGCAGCAGATCATGGAGGGCTTCCTGACCGTCAGTGATAACCCGGTGGTACTGCTGCTGATGGCCAACCTGTTCCTGCTGGTCGTCGGGATGTTCATGGAAGATGTCAGCGGCATCCTGCTGGCGGCACCGCTGTTGTTGCCGGTGGTGACACGGGCTGGCGTCGATCCGATCCATTTTTCGGCCATCGTTGCCACCAATCTCGGCATGGGGCTGATCACCCCTCCGACCGCGCCGATCCTCTATTTCGCCGCGCTGATCGGCAAGGCCAACCTCGCGTCGATGCTGAAACCCTCGATCATCTTCGTGCTGTTCGCCTATCTTCCGGTCGTCCTTCTCACCACCTTCGTCCCCGCCCTGTCGATGTGGCTGCCACATCTGATCCTCGGGCAATAGCCCCCCCCCAAAAAAACCGAAAGGACGCGATCCATGCAAATCGAGCGAATCTCCTACACGCCCGACGCCAAGGGCCAGACCCCGCCCTATTCGAAACTGGTCAAGACCGCCGCCGGTCTGGTCTTCGTCGCCGGGCAGGTCGGCATGGACGATACCGGCCAGCCGGTGCCCGGTGGCATCGAGGCCGAGACCCATCGGATGTTCGCCAATCTCAAGTCCGCGCTGGCGGCGGGCGGGCTCGGCCTGGCGGACGTGGTCAAGGCCACCGTCTGGCTGACTTCGGCCGATGACATCACCGCCTTCAATTCGATCTATCGCGACTATTTCGGTGCCGATCTCCCGGCCCGCGCCTGCGTCCAGTCCGGGCTGATGGGTCCGTTCAAGGTGGAAATCGACGTCATCGCCGCCGCGCGCTAACAGCAACCGTCATCCAAGAAGAGCCATGTCCGGATATCACCACAGTCTTGGCGGCGAGAGCTTCCGTTTTGCCGATCTGAAAACGCTGATGGCCAGGGCGACACCTTTGCGCTCGGGCGACCAGCTGGCCGGGCTCGCCGCCGCGACCGAGATCGAGCGGGCGGCGGCGCAACTGGCGCTGGCCGATCTGCCGCTGCGCGAATTCCTCAACGTGGCGCTGGTGCCCTACGAGACCTGCGAAGTTACCCGGCTGATCCTCGACAGCCACAGCGCCACCGCCTTTGCCCCGGTCGCTCATCTGACCGTCGGCGGCTTGCGCGACTGGCTGTTGTCCGACGCGGTGAATGCACCCGAGCTGACCGCCCTCGCCCCCGGGTTGACACCCGAGATGGCGGCGGCGGTTTCGAAAATCTGCCGGGTGCAGGACCTGATTGCCATCGCCCGCAAATGCCGCGTGGTGACCCGGTTCCGCAATACGATCGGCCTGCCCGGACGGCTTTCGACCCGGCTGCAACCGAACCATGCCACCGACGACCCCGCCGGGGTCGCCGCGTCGATCTTCGACGGGCTGATGTACGGTTCGGGCGACGCGGTCATCGGCATCAACCCGGCCTCGGACAATACCGCCGCCGTATCCGCCCTGCTGCATCTGACCGACGAGATCATCCATCAGCACGAAATCCCGACCCAATCCTGCATCCTGGCGCATGTCACAACCAGCATCGCCGCAATCGAGGCCGGCGCGCCAGTCGATCTGGTGTTCCAGTCGATCGCCGGAACCGAGGCCGCCAACCAGTCCTTCGGCATCTCGCTCGCGCTGTTGGTCGAGGCACAGCAGGCGGCGCTGTCGCTGAAACGCGGCACGGTCGGCAACAACGTGATGTATCTGGAAACCGGCCAGGGTTCGTGCCTCTCGGCAGAGGCGCATCACGGCGTCGACCAGCAGACGCTGGAGGCGCGGGCCTATGCCGTCGCCCGCCATGTCGAGCCCCTGCTGGTCAACACGGTCGTTGGCTTCATCGGCCCGGAGTACCTGTTTGATGGTCGCCAGATCATCCGCGCCGGGCTGGAAGACCACTTTTGCGGCAAGCTGCTGGGCCTGCCGATGGGCTGCGACATCTGCTACACCAACCACGCCGAAGCCGATCAGAACGATGTCGACATGCTGCTGACGCTTCTGGGGGTGGCCGGGATCACCTATATCATGGGCATTCCGGGGTCGGACGACATCATGTTGAACTATCAGACCACCTCGTTCCACGACGCGCTCTATGCCAGGCGCGTGCTGAACCTGCCTCCGGCACCGGAGTTCGAGACCTGGCTGGAGCAGAGCGGCATCATGGCCGCCGATGGCCGCTTCACCCCTGCCAGCCTGCCGCCGCAGCGCTTTACCGGCATGCTCGGGCACCTGGAAAGCCGATGACCGAGGCCCCTGACAACAGCGACCTCTGGCACCGTCTGCGACGCCACACCCCGGCGCGCATCGCGTTGGGTCGCACCGGCGTATCGCTGTCGACGGCCCGGCATCTCGAATTCCAGTCGGCGCATGCGCTGGCCCGGATGGCGGTACATTCCGCGCTGGATATTGCCGCCCTGCGCGACGACATTGACCGCTATTTCCCGGCCACCCTGGTGGTGCAAAGCCAAGCCCCCGACCGCACGACCTATCTGCACCGCCCCGACCTTGGCCGCCGACCGACCGCCGAGGCCGCGGCCCAACTGGCCACCGATGGCGACGGGGCCGATGTTGCCGTGGTGGTCTGCGACGGGCTGTCCGCCTATGCCGTTCAGCATAACGCGGCCCCGTTTCTCGCCCAGCTGTTGCCGCGACTGGCGACCGAAGGGCTGCGTTTGGCACCTCTGGTGATCGCCACCCAGGCCCGGGTGGCGCTGGCCGATCCGGTCGGCGCGGCGCTGGGGGCACGGCTGACGCTGGTGCTGATAGGCGAGCGGCCGGGTCTGACCGCAGCCGACAGCATGGGCCTTTACCTGACATTCGCACCAAAGACGGGCCTTACCGACGCGGATCGCAACTGCATCTCGAACATCCGACCCGGTGGGCTGCGCTACGAAGAGGCCGCCTACCGCGCGCATTTCCTGGTCAGCCAGTCACTTCAGCGCGGTTTTTCGGGCGTCGGCCTGAAGGACGAAACGGCGGCCGAGGCGGCGGGCCCGCTTCAGGACCACCGCGTCTATCTTGACAGGCCCGCCACGCGTCGTTGACAGCGCCCGCCAGGACGCCGGCCATCGGTCTAGCTTTTCGTGTGGGTGTCAAAGCCGCTGGCACGTCGCGCACCCAAGATGTCGATGCCAGAGAAATCACGGAAGACGCCCCAGATCCCCTTGGCGGAAACCATCATGACGGCAATCGCCGCAGCGCCGAGCAGCATTAGGTAGAGATTGCCGGTGCCCGAGAAAAAGGCCCGCAGCAAGAAGTAGATCGCTGTACCGATAATCGGCCCCTCGACCGTGCCGATGCCACCGATGATCACAATGAAGAGCATGATCACCATCCAGTTGGGGTCAAACGCCCCGCCCGGTTGAACCTGGAAGACCGACATGTAGTAGACCGCTCCGGCCGCTCCGGTGAAGCCGGAGCCGACGACGAAGCCGACGAACCGTGTCCACCAGACGTTGATCCCGATGGAGGCCGCAGTGCCTTCGTTGTCGCGTACCGCTGCCAGTGCGAGCCCGAGGCGTGAGCGTGACAGGTAATAGAGACCAAAGACCGCAAGAAAGGCGAGCAAGGCGGCGAGATAGAAGGTCCACATGGCCACTAGGCTTCGGTCCATACCGCGCGTTGCCATCAGAGGAAGGCCGGAGACCGATCCAAGGAAATCACGCTGGGCAATGAACAGCCGGACAATCTCGGCAATCACCCAGATCGAGATCGCGAAATAGGCGTCCCGCAGCCGGAAGACGAGCGGCGAGATCAGCGCGGCAAAGGTGCCTGCGAACACGAAGGCCAGCGGCACGATCCAGAACGGGTTCAGACCCAGCCGGTTGGACAGTACGAAGACGAAATAAGCGCCCAGCCCGATGAACAGCTGCTGCCCGAAAGACATGAGGCCGACATAGCCCGCGAGAAAATTCCAGCTTTGCGCAAAGGCGAAGACGCAGAAGATTTCGACGATATACCGCAGGTTCCCCTCGGCCATCGCATGGGGCATCGCGATGAGGAGGACCGCTGACAGAAGGGCCGCCCCGGTCACAAGTTTCGATCGAAGATCAGTCATCGCCGCACCATCCCGGCAATGCCGTTTGGAGACAGGAAGAGGATGAGAAGGAACATGAGGTGGCCCCACATCAGCCCGGACGACGGATCAAGTTTCAGCGCGACAAGCTGCGTGACCCCGAGGATAATGCCACCGGCGAACATCCCCCAGAAACTGCCAAGCCCGCCGATCACGACCACCTCGAAGGCGATCAAAAGCCGGTCGGCCCCGGAATAGGGCGTGAAACTGCCGCGCATGGCAAGCAGCACCCCGGCCACCGCCGACAGGGCCATGGCGATCCCCATGGCAATGCCGTAGACCCTTCGATAATTGATTCCCGAGAGCTGCGCGACCTGGTGATCGTCTGCCGTGGCACGAATGATGCGGCCCATTCGGCTGCGGCGCATCCATAGGTGCAGCCCGGCAAAAAGCGCCAGCGCGATGCCAAGGATCACCACCGGCAGCACACCGAGCCTGAGCCCAAGGAAATCGAACCCCATGAAGCGCAGCTCGCCAACGTCGATCGAATGGCTGTTGGCACCGTAAAGCTCGACCATGCCGTTGCGCAAAACGATGGCCAGCCCGAAGGTCAACAGGATCTGCGGAATCGGATCCTGCCCAAGCACCCGGTTGATCAACAACCATTGCAGCAAGATACCGACGCCAAAAGAGATCGCCGCAACCGGGACGATGACAAGCAACGGATGCACCGGCGTCCAGGGCACGAGAAAGACCCCGAGAAACGCGGCGGCGACGATGAAATCCCCCTGAGTTACGTTCACAATCTTCATAATGCCGAATGCATATCCGAGACCAAGACCGACAAGCGCGTAAAGCCCACCCAGAAGCATCCCGTTGACGATGGTTTCAACCCAGATCATTCGGTTTTCTCCGTTCCGAAATAGGCCGCCGTGATGTCGTCCATCGCAAGCATATCGGTTGGCCCTTCGAGACTTACCTGGCCTTCGAGGAGGCAATAGGCATAGCCCGCCGCGGCAACGGCCTGTGTCACATTCTGTTCGATCACCACGATGGACACGCCGGTACTCCGGATCGCACCGAAACAGCGGTAGATGTCGTTGATGATGGTCGGGGCGAGGCCGAGCGACAGTTCATCGCACAGCAAGACGCGTGGATTGGTCATCAATGCCCGCCCGATGGCGACCATCTGCTGCTGGCCGCCAGACAGGCTGTTGGCGACGGCGTGGCGCAATTCGCCCAAAATCGGGAACAACTCGTAGATTGCGCCTGTCGTCCATTGCCCCGCGCGTCCAGCGCTTGCCCCGATCAGAAGGTTTTCCTCGACCGAGAGCGATCCGAACAGGCGGCGGCCTTCGGGCACCATGGTCATCCCGGCGCGGGCGATCCTGTCGGCGCGGTGACGGGTGATGTCTTTGCCCGCGAAACGGACGGTTCCGGTCTTTTGACCATGGATCCCCGAAATGGCGTTCAGAAGCGTCGACTTTCCCGCCCCGTTCGCTCCGATGATAGAGATGGTCTGACCTTCATCCAGTGTCAGGCTGACGCCATTGACCGCCTGAAAGTCGCCGTAGGAGACTTTCAGGTTTTCAACTTCAAGCAGGGGCATCCAGAACCGCTCCCATATAGATTTCAAGGACAGCGGGGTCGCGCATCACCGCGTCGGGCAGACCACTGGCGATCTCGGCCCCGAAATTGATGGCAAGGATCCGTTCGGCCACGGCAGAGAGCGCATGGGTCACATGTTCGATCCAGACCATTGCCACATCGGGTTTCAACTCCTGGATCAGCTCCACCAGTTCATGCACTTCGGCCTCGGTCAGCCCGCCCGCGATCTCGTCCAGCAGCAGCAGCCGCGGCCTGAGCGCCATGGCGCGCGCCAGTTCAAGCCGTTTGCGGTCGAGAAGCGGCAAAGACTCGGCGGGTTTGTCGGCGCGGGCCTTCAGCCCGGTGCGCGAGATCACGTCGCGCGCCCGGTGCTGCGCGGCATGCCCCGCGCCGCCGCCAAAGACGGCAGCGGCCAAGACGTTCTCGAAGGCCGTGAGCCGGCCAAACGGCTGCGGCACCTGATAGGTGCGCCCGAGCCCTGCCTTTGTCCGGGCATGCGCGGTTGCACCGGTCATGTCCTTACCGTCCAGAACGATCCGCCCCGCTTCCGGTTTGACATTCCCCGTCAGCATGTTGAAGACCGATGTTTTCCCGGCCCCGTTCGGGCCGATGATGCCAAGGCATTCCCCCTGCGCGACCTCGAAGGACAGGTTGTCGGCGACCGTGATCGCTCCGAACCGCCGGGACAGATTGGTGACGGCCAGTACTGTCACGCGCTACCTCCTGATGAATGCAGACTGGGCGCGCTGCGACGCGCCCGGTCCAGGTGTCGTCGTCTGCGATCAGCCGAAATCGGAGAGCTTCAGGAATTCCTTCTGGATCGGAACGTGAGGCGCGGTGACATTGTTGGTGACATAGAGCTCGTAGGGGAACTTCGACCCCTCCGGGTTCTTGTGCCACTGGCCCATGGTGACCCATGTCGATGCGACCGATTTCATGGGCGAATTGCGGAAATCGACCTTCCCGATGATGGTGTCGATATCCAGGTCGGCAATCGCATCGCGCACCGCATCGCGGTTCTTCGGGTCGCCCGAGTTCTTGAGTGCGGCAAGCGCCACTTCCCAGATCGCGTGGTGATAGCCCATCGGCTGCGCCCACTGCTTGCCGGTGTCTTGCTCGTAAGCACTACAGAATGCATCCGCCGACTGGCCCGTGATTGTGGACGAGTAAGGAAGCTGGCGGTTGAACCAGATTTCCGTCGACATCCCCGCCCCCCGATCACCAAGCACTTCGACTCCGGCGGGAAAGACAAAGGCAGCCGCAATCGAGACGGCCTCAAGGTCGAGACCCATCTGACGCGCCTGCCCGAAGAATGTGGCGAAATGGTTCGGGAAGACCAGGCCGGTCACGATATTTGCCCCGCCTTCGCGGAAGGCCGCAACCTGGTTCGAGAAGTCGTCGACCTGTTCCTTGAAGATGCCGCCTGCGACTTCGGTGAACCCGTTGGCCGACAGTGCGCCGGACATGCCTTGGGAAAACCCGCGGCCAAAATCGTTGTCCTCATAGAAGGTGCCCACGACCGGGTCGATCCCGCTTTCCTTCCACATTCCGATGTAGTTCTCGATGATGTCTGCGCCGGACCAGAAGAACAGGAAGCTGTAGGGATAGCCCGTTTCCGGCGTGCCGCCGCGCGCCGCATAGAACGGTTCCCATTGCAGGATCGTCGAGATGCCCGGCGTCCCATTCTGGTCGCAGATTTCAAGCGCCGGAGCGGCAAGACCGTCGGCCACAAGCAAGAGGTCAACATTTTCCCGCAGCACCAACTCGTTGCCGATGCTCCCCATCCGGTTCGGGTCAGACTGGCTGTCACGCACGAGGATTTCGACATCATAGAGCTTTCCGTCGATTTCCAGCCCGTCCTTCAGGACCTCTTTCACCTGATCGACAACCCAAGGCGCAGTTTCGCCAAAGTTCGACCGAATCCCGGTGATCTGGTCGATATAGCCGATCCGGATCGTGCCTTCAGTCTTCGCGCGGACAATCGACGGCAGCCCGATTGCAGTGGCACCGGCGGTGAGCCCTTTCAAGACACTCCGACGGCTGGTGAGCATGTAACCTTTAGTCATGTGGTCCCTCCCTTTTATTGCTTGTCAGATTGTATGATAATCTACCATCGGTCAATAGGGGTATTTGATTGTATGACAATTCGAGGTGTCCATCGAGGGTGGCGTGTTCGGTCTCTGCGGTGGCAACAGCCCAGGTCCGGGTCCATTCAGCCTGGACATCGGAGAGCGCGGTGAGCATTTGCTGGATTTCAATCCGTGCGTGCGTTGACCCGAGGCAATGATGCGCGGAGATCAGTCGACCTGACCCATTTCCTTCAGCACTTCGTTGGCCGCCTTGAACGCATCAAGCCCGGCGGGAATGCCGCAGTAAACCGTCGCGTGCAGAAGCGTTTCGCGGATTTCCTCGACGCTGACGCCATTGTTCACGGCACCCCGGACATGGAGCTTGATTTCCGCCGCGCGGTTCAATGCCGTCAACATCGCGAGGTTGAGCATGGACCGGGTTTTCTTGTTGAGCGTATCCCGGCCCCAGGCATACCCCCAGCACCACTCTGTCGTGACATGCTGGAACGCCATCATGAAGTCATTTGCCTGTTCTATTGACCCATCGACATACTCTGCCCCAAGCACCTCACGGCGAATATCGAGACCCTCCTCGAACAGCTCTCTGATGGTCTTTTCTTGATTTGTCATTGCATCTGAACCTTGTTTTTTGCCATACAAAAATACAATATAAGAGAAGGCGGCCTGTTTGGCGGGACACCGCCCCAACTCGGACCCGTTGCATCACGCGCAGGTCTTTTTGTCCGTCGTTTCGAAGGAGTCGCAAAATGCCAACCACGCCGATAGCCCAACACATGAACCTCCGAGTGAAAACACTTCCCGGCCTGCGTGAACAGGTGGCAGAACGGTTGCGTATGGCGATTGTCACAGGGCATTTCAAACCGGGCGAGCGGCTCATCGAACGGGAACTTTGCGACAGGATGGGTGTGTCTCGTACCTCGCTGCGTGAAGCGCTTCGCGAACTTCAGGCCGATGGTCTCATCACACTCAAACCCAACAAGGGTATGAGTGTTTCGGTGCTCACCGTCGAAACCACGCGCTCGATCTACGAGGTGCGCCGGATGCTCGAAGGGCTTGCCGCCCGGCTGTTTGCCAAGCGCGCGACACCAGAGCAGATGCAGGCCCTGCGTGAGAGTGTCGACGAGCTGGCGGAGGTGTACCGGAACTTTTCGCCCGAGGCCTTCATCAGGGTGAAAGGCCAGTTCTACGACATCCTGCTCTTGGGGGCCGGGAACGAGGTCGCCGCGGATATGCTGCGTCGCATCCACACCCGTGTCTCGCAATTGCGGGTCGTGTCGCTGTCCAGCGAGGAACGCGCCCAACGGTCGATCAAAGAGCTTCGCGCCTTTTGCGATGCCCTCGAAGCCCGCGACGAAGACCTGGCCTGGGAGCTGTGTCTCGACCATGTCGAGAAGGCGGCGACTGCGGCGCTCTCCTCCATTGCCGAGAGCCAGCCGCAGGACTGACGGCACACCGGCTCCGGGGAAGGGGAATATCTGGTCGGTCGGCATCATCTCAGACCGATTTCACAGTGATACCGCCATCGGCACGCAAAATGGTGCCGGTGACAAAGCTTGCATCCTCGGACAGCAGATAGGCAATTGCGGCGGCGATTTCTTCCTCGCTCCCAAGCCGCCCGAGCGGTGTCTGCGCCTTGCGCTTCTCGTATCCGGCTTCGTCCACGATTGCCCGCGCGCCTGGCGTCGGCACCGCCCCCGGTGTGACCGCGTTCACGCGCAGGCCCTTGGGGCCAAGTTCGACCGCAAGCTGCCGGGTGATCGAGGCGATGGCACCCTTGACAGCCGTGTAAGACGAGGTTCCGGCAGAGCCAACCTCGGACACCGGGGAGGTGATGTTGACCACGGCAGCCGGGGCGTCGCCCTTGTAGGCCAAAAGCGCCTGAACGCCCCAGAAGGCCCCCTTGATCCCCACGTCAAACATGCGCCCGAGCACATCGTCGGTCACATCTTCGATCGGGCCATAGCGAATCCAGATGGCGTCGTTGACGACCCCGGTAAGCGGGCCGAAAGCGTCGGCAAGCGTTTTCGCGGCCTGCATGACCTGACTGCGGTCGGCGGCATCGGCAACCAGCGGGATGGCCCGCCCCCCGATTTGTACGATGGCCGCTGCCGTGGCCTTGGCGAGACCCTCGTCGATGTCGAAAACGCCCACCGCTGCGGCACGCTCTGCCAGCAACCTCGCTGTCGCGGCCCCGATCCCCCGGCCCGCCCCGGTGATCAGGACAACCTGATCTGCATGTCTTTGTGTCATGTCATTCTCCCAAAGGGCGCTTAGCCCGCGCTATTGTCCGGGACCCCGCCGTAGAGCAACCATAGGCCCGTCGCGAGCGTCCCGCTGTCGACAGGCAGCTCGATCCCGGTGATCGCGGCCGCTTCGTCAGACAGTAAAAAGTGAATGGCATTCGCCACTTGCTCTGGCATGACGAGCCGACCGAGCGCAGTTTGCCGGATCATTGCATCCGGACTGCGCTCGCCACGCGCGTAGCTGGCTTCGACCGCCGGCGTCCTGGTTGGACCCGGATGGACGGTGTTGCACCGCACTCCCTCGCGCCCCCAAGCGACCGCGAAATTCCGCGTCATGTTGATGATACCGGCCTTGGTGGGCCCATAGCCCATCAACGGGCTGGAGTTCAGCGAGGTGATCGAACCGACCGTGACGATTGAGCCGCGCCGCCGCGCGCGCATCGGATTGCCGAACGCATTGAGCGTCTTGAACGTCCCGGTGAGGTTCACCCGCACGATCGCGTCCCACTCGTCCTCGTCCTGATCCTGCGGATTATGCGGGTTTTCAAGATGCGCGGCGACACAGGCTAGGGCCTCGACCGGGCCCATCTCGGCCTCAACCCAGTCGGCGGCCGCCCGGATGCTGTCGCCATCGCCCAGGTCGATTTCACGGGCGATGCCCCCGGTCTCGGAGGCGATTTTGCGCGCAAGGTCCATGTCGCGATCCAGGATCGCGACCTGCCAGCCCGCCGCCCGCAAACGCACAACGGTCGCCGCGCCAATACCACCCGCTCCGCCGGTTACGGCAGCCACCCGGTCAAGTTGCTTACCGCCCATGCTTACAGCCCCGCATAGAGCGCTTCGATGATGCGGCGGGCGCGCGGTCCGTTGTCGCCCCGCGCATGCATCTTGTTGCACGAATAGGCAAAGCCGATATTCGCATCCGGATCACCGAAACCTATCGAACCGCCAAACCCGTGATGCCCGAAGGACCGGGGGTTCGGTCCCATCCAGACGGCCTCTTCGGTATTGAGCAGGATGCCGCGTCCCTGGTGGTAATGGCGCTGTTGCATCCGCTCGTACTGGTGGTGCCGCTCCGTAATCATGCCCTCGACCGTCTCCGGTGACATGAGCGTCACGCCATCTAGCGACCCGCCCCGCACCACAGTTCCGTAGACCTTGGCGATGGTCCGCGCAGTACCGTGACCGTTGGCGCTGGCGATTTCCGCGGTCCGCCAATCTTTCGAATTAAGCGTCACCCCGATTGGCTCGTCCGGGTGCTGGACAAAGCCCTTTGCCAAAAGTGTGTCCGGCTCCGTGTCCTTGCGCTCAAGCAAGGTCCCGGCAAGCGTCGGCACCAGAGTGGCGACGCGGGTTTCGATCTCTTCGTCGGTCAGATCACCGATCTTATAATCGCCACCAAGCGGCTGAATCACACGCTCCTGGATCACGTCCTTGAACCGCTTGCCGGTCACCCGGCGTGCAATCTCGCCCAACAGGTTGCCCTGCGTGTGGATGTGATAGGCGGCAATCGTACCCGGCTCCCAAAGCGGCGCCTGCTTTTCAAGCGCCGAGACGATCAGGTCGCAATCAAAGATGGCACCCTTATAGAGCGGGTCCGTCACCACCGGCAGCGCGCAGGTATGGTCGAGCACCATCGAAACGGTGATATCTTCTTTCCCGTTTTGCGCGAATTCCGGCCAATAGGTCGCGACCTTTTCGGACGGATCGACCAACCCTTCGGAAATCAGCCCGTTGAAGGTGATGCCGGAAATGCCCTTCGCCACGGACATCATGCAGACGATGGTGTCTTTCTCCCACGGCTTCGAGAAATCGGCATCACGGTAGCCGCCCCACAGATCCGCGACTTGCTCGCCATCAATGAATATGGCCGTGGACGCCCCGATTTCCTCTTCCGTCGCGAAGTTCTCAGCGAAGGCCCCGGCAACGCCCTCAAAGCCGCTTTTGACCCAGCCGGTCAGTTGAAAATCATGGCCGCGTGCGGTCACGGTCTTGTCGAATTGCATGAGGTCCTCCGAAGATTTGTTCGAGTGCTACCAGTTTGTATGACAAACTGTCAACATACCATACTATCATTTTGCGACAGGCGCGAGATCGAGCCGAAGAATATTGGGCTCACCCTCGCTCAGTGAGGGCCAACGGCGGGCGACCTCCGGATCGTGGCCGGGGATCAGAAGATCCGGGTCCCCACCCGCCAGCGCTTCGCATTTCCGATACCCCTCAAGCATGTCCCCGACGCTGTAAACCAGTGGGAAGGGCGCGCGCCGGGTCCGATTTTCGGTAAAGTGGAACGCGTCGGAGGCCAGCACCAGCGGGCCACGCTTCGTCATCACGCGGACAACCTGAAGCCCGTTTGTATGGCCGCCGATCCGGTGCAGCGTGATGCCCGGCACAATCTCGCTATCGCCATCGTGGAATGTCATTCGGCCACCATGGACCAGGCGCACTGCGTCAACGACATCCTCCACGTGGAACGGCGCCGACAGACAGGCGTGGCACATGGGCCTGCCGGTGGCATAGGCCATCTCTGCATCCTGAATGTGAAACTGCGCCGCCGGGAAATCACCCAGCGTGCCGGCATGATCATAGTGAAGATGCGTCAGCACAACGGTCCGGACCGTCGCCGCATCCATACCGAGGCGCGTCAGCATTTGTGCTGGGGTAGCCAACAGAGTGCGCCCCCGCGCCGCCGCCTGCGCATGGCCAAACCCTGTATCGACCACAACCTCCAGATCGGGCCCACGGATGACCCAAATATAGTAATCGAGCGGCATCGGACCCTCATGCAGGTCCATCCCCGGCATGAAGTTCTCGCGCCGCGGGCGATCCGGCGCCGTCGTCGCGTAGCGCAAGGCATAGACCTGATACATGGAGGGCATCCCTACCTCATTGTGGATTTCATCTTGAATTACCATATCGTCGTGTTGTATGACAAGCTGGCAATGTGTAAAATTAATTGCACAGGCAAACTTGCGCTTTACCTGCTTGGGAGGAAACCATGAAATTCACGACGCTCTTCGCCTCGGCGATAGCGGCCCTGTCGTTCACAAACGCCAGTTTCGCACAGGACTACCCGGAAATGACGCTGCGATACTCGTCAAACATCCCGGAAGTGGTCAATACATCGAAAATCGACACCTATTTCTCGTCAGAGATCGAAAAACGGTCGGGCGGAAAGATCAAGATCCAGCACTTCTGGGCCAACACCCTTGGCGGCGAATCCGAAATCGTCGACCTTGTCGGATCCGGTGCTGTGGACCTTGGCCTGATCGTCATGGGCAATCAGGCATCCCGGATGCCCTTTGCCGCGGTGACCAACGCGCTGCCGCTGACCTACCGGGACGGGCCGAAGCTGAACCAATTGACACGTGGCATCATGACCAGCAATCCGACGGTCGTGGCCGAGCTGGACCGGGCGGGTCTTCATCCGCTCCTGTTCCGTTACCTGCCCGACTATCGAATCTACTGCAGCAAGCCGATGAAGACGATGGCGGACTTCAAGAACACGAAGATCCGGTCCTATGGGTCGTTTGTGCCGGTGATGTTCGAAAGCCTGGGCGCGGTGCCGGTGAACATCCCGCCCATCGACATGATCCAGGCGATGCAATCCGGCGCGATGGATTGCACTTACATGTTCGACTCGGCGGTGAAGGCATTCAAGATTGATCAGGTTGCCGAATACGCGACTGACCTGTCCTTCGGCGTGATCTCGGCCCACACCCTGTTTGTCGGGAAAGATAAATGGGAAAGCTGGCCTGAGGACGTGCGAAAGCTGTTCGAAGACGTGGCAGCCGACGCCGAAGCCTTTGGCAACGAATTGATCGCCAAAGACGAGGTCGGCGCCGTGGCGGCGATCACCCAGGCAGGTCTTGAAATCGTGCCCTTCGAGGAAAAGGCCGCTTTTGAAGCTGCAACACCTGACATGCTCGACATCTGGGTCGAAAGCATGGCCAAATCAGGCAAGGGCGACGACGCCCAGGCACTTGCGGTTTACATTCGCGAAAATCGCTGACCCCCTGCTCCAACGCAACACTTCAGGGACGGGGCACGCCCCGTCCTTTTTCACTGCTGACCCGAGGTCTCCATGCTTCTTTTTTCCAGACTTGAATGGCTCTTGAGGAAACTCTCCTATCTCGGGTTTCTTGCAGCCTCTTTCCTGCTTCTGTTCGTCGGCGTTATGGGAACCGCCGATGTTATTTCGACCAACCTGTTCTATACACCGATCCCCGGCATGGTCGAATTGTCCGGTGCGTTGCTGGCCGTGATTGTCTTTCTTGGCCTCGCCGAGGCGCAGGCCCGCGGATCGCATATCGTCATCGACGTGGCGACGTCGGCCATGGGGCCACGCGCGCATAAATTCTCTGCCCTGTTTTCGCTGGCGACCGGGATGGTCTTCATGGGGGTCGTCGCATGGCATACCAGCGAGTTGGCGCTGAAATCGCTCAGCTACAACGAAACCGCGCTCGGTGCGCTGGCCTTTCCGCTGCCGCCGTTCAAAGCGCTTGCCGCTTTCGGCGCCTGGCTCTCGGCCGCCGAATTTGCCCGACAGCTTCTGCTTCGACTGATAACCCCCGCCGGTGTCCCGATCACGTCTGACACCAACACTGTGAACAAGGACGCCGCCGATGTTTGATCCCCTCAGCCTCGGTGCGGTCGCCATTGCCGCAATGCTGATCCTGGCCGTCCTCGGCGTGCCCGTGGGTATCGCCATGGGCTCTGTCGCCATCGTGGGCCTTTGGGTGACCGGCGGCGCGAATTTTGCACTTTCGGTCATAACCAACCTGCCATTCGCCACGGCATCGGATTACGCCTTTGTCGTTATTCCGATGTTCGTTCTGATGGGCGCAATTGCGTCTTCCTCGGGCATCACGAACGAGCTTTTCCGCTTCTCCAACCTGATCCTGCGATCTTCGCGCGGAGCGCTTTACCAGGCGACGATCCTGTCGTCGGCAGGCTTTGCGGCGATTTCCGGCTCCACCCTCGTGAATGCCGCACTCTTTACCCGTATCGCGCTGGGAGAAATGCTCCGGCTTGGCTATGACAAGGCGCTTTCTGCGGGTGCCATCGCCGCCGCTGGCACCATCGCTGCGCTGATTCCGCCCTCCATCAGCTTTGTGATCTACGGGCTTCTCACTGGCGAAAGCGTCGCCGAGCTTCTGATTGCCGGGATGCTCCCCGGCATCCTGACCGCCGCGGCCTATATGGTCGGGGTCTACTTCTTTGTGCGGTTGCGCCCCGAGCTGGCACCTGAACCGCAACCGCGCGCCTCACTGAGGGAAATAGGGCACAGCGCGCTCAACCTCTGGGCCACTTTCCTGCTGGCGGCCCTGGTGATCGGTGGCATTTACCTCGGCTACACGACCCCCTCCGGGGCGGGCGCGCTTGGGGCCACCGGCGCGCTTCTGATTGCGCTGTTCCGCCGCAAGCTCACCTGGGCTTCGCTCTCCGACAACCTGCGCTCCACCGCTGCGGTCACCGCCTCGCTCTTCATCGTCATCATCGGCGGGCTGATGTTCACACGGTTCTTCCTTGTCGCGGGCACCGTGACCGATGCGACCTCGCTGATGCAGTCACTGGAAATCTCGCCGATGGCCTTCATCATCTTGCTGGCTTTCGTCTTCGTTATCCTCGGCATGTTCATGGACCCGATGGCGATGCAGGTCATGACGCTGCCCTTCGTCTATCCCATCGTGACCTCGATGGGCTTCGACGGCATCTGGTTCGGCGTCATCATGGTGAAGCTGGTTGAACTTGCGGTGCTCTCGCCGCCTGTCGGAATGAACCTCTTCGCCGTGATCGGTGCCTCCGAAGGCCGTGTGAAGTTGCCGGAAATCTATCGCGGGATTCTCCCGTTCATTGTCATCGAGGTGATCGTTCTGGCGCTGCTGATCGCCTTCCCCCAGATCTCGCTCTGGCTGCCTGGCCAGATGATGTAACCAAAGACAAAAGGACTACCTATGGCACAACCGACTGTCGGATTCATCGGCCTTGGCGCGATGGGCGAACCCATGGCAAAACGTGTGGCGGGCGCTGGCTTTCCCTTAGTGGTGCTCGACGCGAACGCGGACAAAGCCGCCGAGATCGCCAAAGTCACCGGGGGGACCGCCGCCGCGCACGGCAAGGAACTCGCGGAACGCGCCGACGTTATCGTGACCATGCTGCCCTCCTCCGACATCGTGCGCGCGGCACTTGACGGCGACACTGGCGTCATTGCGGGGCTCAAGCCCGGCACCGTGATCCTCGAGATGTCCTCGGGTGTGCCCGATACCACCCGGATGATTGCCACCGAACTTGCGGCGCATAATGTCACCTTGCTGGATTGCCCTGTCTCCGGCGGCGTTTCCCGCGCCATCAGCGGCGAGCTTGCCATCATGGCGGGCGGAGAGGACGCCGACTTCAAGCTGGGCGAACCGGTTCTCGCCACGATGGGAAGCTCGATCACCCGCACAGGACCGGTCGGCTCGGCACATGCGATGAAGGCGCTCAACAACCTTGTGTCGGCAGGCGGGTTCCTGATCGGCATCGAAGCGCTCCTGATCGGAAGCCGCTTCGGTCTCGACCCCGCGCTGATGGTCGATGTGCTCAATGTTTCGACCGGAATGAACAACTCCACCCAGAAGAAGTTCAAGCAGTTCGTCCTGTCGCGCAAGTTCAATGCGGGCTTCGGGCTGGACCTTATGGTCAAGGATCTTGGCATCGCCTTGGGCGTGGCCGAAACGACCGGCACCACGGTGCCCTTTGCGATCCTCTGCCGGGAGATGTGGCAGGGCGCTCAGAAAGCGCTGGGGCCGGGGCTGGATCACACGCATATGGCGCGCTTTTCCGAAATGCTCACCGGGGACGAACTTCATCCCGCCGCGGAATGACCTCAATGGCGCGCGCGGCACATTGTTCGGCGGATCGTACGGAATCGGTCGGGCCACCGCGCAGGAGGCCAGCGCCGCCGACACCAGGATCACGCTGATGTTCCGAACGTCTCGCCCGTGCAACCGAAATGCGGGGCGGGACAGGAACACCTCTGTTCCTGCGCTGCGCGGGTGGCCATGCTACCCCGCCTCGCAGCTCATCAGCATCGCCTGTGTGCCTGGCATTCGCTCCAGCGTCCGTTCGATCCTCTCGCGCCACTTGGGGCCGCGCTCCATTGCGTCGGCATAGGCTTCCCAGATGTCGGAGGGGCGATCCTCGGACATGGTTTCGATAATGAATGCGGCCTGCTGGCGGTCCTTTTCGGCCTTGAAGGACCCTGAGCCGTCGCGGCGGCGGTCAGCAACGATCAGCTTGTGGATGGCGAACTTCTCGGGGCGGGGAATCTGCACAAGGATACCGTCCCGATAAAGCGCGACGGCGTGGATCGGTTCCGAGATCAGGTAGTTCAAATGATGCAGGGCCCGCGCCTTGACGCCGAGGGCAGGCAGGTCGCGAATGCCTTCTTCGGCATCAAAAGACGGCGTCAGGAATTCGATCATCATGCCCGTTTGTCCGCTTTGCCGCCAGCGCCAGACGCTGTCGCGGTCAAGTCCCTGAACGGGATCGAATTTGAGCGCCGAAAATGTCCGGGCCAGGGATGGTTCGACGGCGTCTTGCAAGGCGACCGACAGACGCTCGAATTGCGCGATGTCGACGTCTCCGGTGTTCGCTACACTGCCAAGGGGAAGGGTGGCACCCAGGTCTCCCTCCATCAAGCGAAAGGCGTTCGTGCCAATGAGTGTGCCGCCCAGCCGGAACGTTCCGACTTTGGCCATGGCAAGCAGCAAGCCACCTGTGCCCCGGTCCACCGGCGTCATACCCTCGGCGCGCAGCAGACGCGCGAGGCGGGCGCGTTCGCGCTTGCGCTCGGATGCCAGCTCGCGCAGTTCGTTCATGCGGTCCACACGATTGCGCGTCTCGGGATTGTCCGGCCCGATATACCAGAATTTCACATCACTTCCGATTTTCTCGGCTGCGTACCAGTAGGTCTTGCCGCCACGTTCCTTGGTGACAAGCGAGCCGCGGACATTCGCGATCATGTCGTCTTTCAGAAGACGCAATAGATCTCCATAAGCGGAGCGTGCCACTGAACTCAGGTTCGCCATAACGCCCTCCGGGTTGCTGCCACGGTAAACCTATATATTTTGGTTTACCGTGGCAATCAGTAAACCAATTCTTTTCCGTTTACCGAGGGAGGCACTTCGCCACGCAGCATTGCGATACTGGGCCGCCTCACGCGGACCAGCAGGTGGGATCACGGATATCAGATCTCCGGCACCCGCACCTGTTCGACCCCGCGCCGCCCGGTCTTCAGCCCAAGCTGTACCTCGACGTCGATGCTGGACCTGGCAGAGCGCCATACCTCTTCAACGTCGAACCGGGTAATAGCAAAGCGGTGATAGGCCCGATCATGTCGTCGAGCAAGCGATGCCGGTCTGTCTAGGCAGGACTGTGACTATCGCGAAATCGCGCGGCCAGCGCGTCGGGTATCTTTGCCGATTTCAAACCCTTCTCAGGGTCTTTGACGGTCCAGACGCGGGTCTCGAAACCTTCGACACAGACATGACCATTCTTCGTCAGTGTATGTTTGACGTCAAAACTCCGGTCTTTTAGGTCCACGATCTCGGTCGTGATTTCGACATCTTCGCCATACCGGCAGGGTGCCTTGAACACCGCGCGCGTCTCAACGATGGGGCAGCCGGCGGCGCCGAACAGCGCCAGCATCTCCTGCTTTGGCCAACCCGCAGCTTCGTAAAGCATTGCCGTGCCGTGATCGAACCATCGGAAAAACTGGGGATTGAAAACGATACCGGCAGGGTCGCAATCACCCCATTCGACACGGCGCGTAAGTTTATTGGTCAGCATCACATATTCCTTTCGTCGAACACCCGTTTGGCCTTCATCTCGGATTTCGGCAAGGTTTTGGGGGCAACAACATCGACGTCACACCGAACCTCGCATCGCGATCTTACGGCAGCGGCCACCTGAGCAGCAGCGCCCGGATCGGTGTGTTCGACAACAACTGTCAGCGTGTCGAGGCCACTGTCAGTCCGTGACAGGCGGATTTGAAACTCGTCGCCCGTGCCAGGCACAGATCGAACAGCCTCTTCGATTTGAACCGGGAAGAATTTGATGCCGCGAAGATTGATCAAGTCGTCTGCCCGGCCGGTCATGCAGCCCATCGCCTTGAGGTGATTTCGCCCGCAAGGACACGGGGTGCTGTCGAGCATCGTGTAGTCGCCGACGAGAAAGCGAAGATGCGGTGAGGTTTCCGAGCACAGGTTGGTGCAGACCGTCAACCCGCGTTCGCCTTCGTTCAAGGGCACAAGTGTTTCGGCATCGACCGTTTCCCAGATCTGGATATCTTCCATGAGATGCATGAACGGCACGCCGCCAGACTGGCTCTCAGCGCAGGAATATCCGCCACAATGCGGTGATACCTCCGTGCAACCGTAGAATTCGGCAATCTTTGCACCCCAAAGGTTCTTGAGCCTGTCTCCGGTCCCTTCGACGCCCGAAGCCGCCTCGCCTCCGATGACAAGGGTCTTGACCGAGGATGCAGCGGGATCAATGCCCAAGTCCTCCATGACGCTGGCAATATAGAGCGCATAGGATGGCGTGCAGACGAGCGTGCTGGGATTGAACCGTTGGATCAGGTCCACGCGGGCCTTGCTGTCCAGGCCACCTCCGGGGATGACCGGAAGACCCATCGCGGCCAGAGCATACTGTGCGCCCCATGCAAAGACATGCGGGCCGAACCCCACCAACGGCAGGGCGCTGTCGCCCTTGCGCAGGCCACCGGAGTGCAGGGCGCGGGCATTTGCCTGTTCCCAGAATTGCCGGTCAAAATGAGTGTAGCGGAACACGCGTGGCACGCCCGTTGTGCCTGAAGACGAAAAGAGCATCCATCCTCGATCCGCCCACTCTGCATCGCCACAGGCCGTGTATGTTCCGTAAGGCGGGTTCGCCGTGACGTCATCCATCATCTCCTGCTTGGTGATGACGGGCCATTTTGCAATCAGATCATCAACTGATGCAAGGTCAGTAGGCGCCATCCCCAATCTGTCGAACCGCGCGCGATAGAAGGCACTGTTCTCGTACAGAAACGGCGCGACAGAAGCGACTTTCTGGTCCTGGACCGCCCGGATGTGATCACGGGACCAGGTGTCCTGCTCGGACCAGAAGCGGTCCGAGACAGGCGCGTTCCGCACGTCGGCATGGGTTTCCAAGACATCTTTCCAACGGCGACGGGTCACCTCGGCGCGGTTTGATGGATGCGTCATTTCCTGCCCTTCCCTTCATGCAGCTAAACATCGTCGAGCGATCCGCGCTTGATACCAATGTCCGACCGATAACTTTGCGCAGCTTTGGAAATAGGGCTGGGCGCGACGGTTGCACGAATCTTCACCTGGCGATGCGGTTCGAGATTGCCCGCGCTGCGGGACCCGCCGCCATCTTCACCCCAATGCAGGATCACCTCTGTACCGGGCGCTGCAAAGGCCTCGTCAATCGTCGCGAGCGACATCATCGCGCGCTCGTTCGCAGTATAGCCGGGATAGGTGGCGATACCGATCATGTTGTCGTCGGAATCCGTCACCTTGTCGTAATGCATCCGTGCGGTCGCAGCGAGAGGGATCGAAATGGGAAGCGGCGGGGTTTCGCCCGTATCTTCGAGCTGGCTCTGCTGTACCTTCATCACGTCGTCGGCATTCCAGACCAGCGTCACTTTCTTGCGATGCGGCTTGCCTGCCATCGCCTCCAGCGCATCGCGGCCGATGAAGTCGTGGTCGAACTTGATGATGTGCCCATAGTTCACATCGAACGGGGTCACATAATAATCTTCGATGTCGGAGGAATAGAAACTGCCGCCAAGCGACATGCGCATCGAGGCGTTCTTGTCCGACATCCAATCGCGGTAGCCTTTGGTTCCCTGACCCGTGTAGACTGCGGAAACGGGAACAGCCCACCACCCGGATTCGATCACTGTGGTGAAATAGGCGATGGACCCGACCATACGCAGACCATATTTGGCCCCGGCCTTTCGAAAAAGGCTTTTGACCGCCCGATATTCATCCCAGGGTCCGTAGATTTCGAGACCTGGCATTCCACCCATGGAGTGGCGCATGCCACGCGCCTTGTGCTCGCCCAGGTTTATCTCGGCCGATTTGAAGAACTTGATCTCCGGAAGCGGGCCGCCGTTCAGTTCTTCCAGCAACTCCCAGGCTTTCGGCCCCTCGACCTGAAACCGATAGAACTCCCGCTTCTTGGCCTTGTTGAGCGTCCACATCGGATCGCTTTCGGTCTTTACGTCGAAGTCGAGCACTTCCGCGTTGTATTCGACCCATTCATTCGTCGCCGGGTTGCCCACAACCATATAGTCGTTTTCCCCCATGCGATAGAGGATCGAGTCGCCGATCAGATAGCCTTCGGGCGAACAACAGACGAGTTGCTTTGCAGCGCCGATCTCGAAGTTTCGGAACGAATTGACGGAGAGGTACTGCGTGAATGCGAGCGCATCCGGGCCGCGCACATGGGTCGAGTTCATGTGATAACTCTGGTCATGCAGGGCGATGGCATTGCGCCAGGCCCACTGCTCGTCGCGCCAGGTCGTGAATTCCGGGCGCACGCCGTCGCCCGGCATCATCTGCGTAAAGATCGTCAGCGCATTCTTCGGCGCATTCCGGAAAAGGTGATCCGTCACGTTGGGGATGGTTTCGAGCAGATCGGACAACGATCTCGTTTTGTCAGCGTTCATCAGGTCTTCCTTCCAGTTCGGAACCGAACTGCAGTTATGCAGACCGGTGAAATAATAAATTCTATTGATCTATAGATTTTTGATCGTGTCAAGGTGTGCTGTCCCGCCAAAGCGACCTGCCCCCGCCACCGCGCAAGGAAGCACCCTTCGAGCGATGGCATTCGAGCGGCTCACTGCGGCCCGACATCAACAAAACCGCGAACAGTCGCCAACGCCCCGTCCAGCGCGGCACCGGACTCGTCTGCAAGAGCCGCCGCAATGAATCTCCGCGCCCAATCAGCCGCATCGGCGCGGCCCCGGACCAGCCCGATGCCTTCGATGACCTTGTCGTAGTGCCCGCTTCCGCGTGCGTGCGTGTCACCGTAGCCTTTTATCAGCCGCTGTGCGCGAACGACCTCGGTGGCGAGTGCCGGATCTTCTGCCACGATGTCGAACGCAAGGTCCCGCCATCGGGAAATCCAACGCATTTCCTGCCTGTGTCTGAAAAGTTTTCGCCGCCAGACAGACATCCCTGCGATGGCATAGAGAGCAAGGAAGCCACCTAACCGGTTGCTCGTGATCCGGCGCCCCTTGTTCAGGATTCGGTCGACCATCCTCTTGGCCCGCTCCGAACGGTCGATGCGTTCAGCAAGACCTGCCGGCAGGGTCGCGATGAATTCCTCACCGCGCGGATGCAGGAACTCGGTGACCCTATAGGTGGGCGTGGCTCCCTTGGTAAACTCCTGTTCGATGCGCGCGAACCGCGATGCGCGCGTCTTCAGGTCCGCTACGCGCAGAATGTCCATGTAGCACATGGCGTTGGCCAGATGTTTCGCAAAGGCTTCCGCAAATGTGCCATCGCGACCCCTTTCAACCGCATCTTCAACACCGTCGAGATATTCTTCGCCATAAGCGATGTCCTGGTAGTCCACGATCTTTTTCAGGCCCGCCTCAGCCATGGGTCGCACAGAATCCGGCAGCCCGCTCAGACGATGTTCAAATGCGTCAAGGCCCGAAGGCTTCACGGAAAGCCCCGTGGGTATTTCGTCTTTCTGGCCCGACACCGGCTTGAGGTCATAAGCCCGCGCGAATGCCAACAGATCGGCATCGCTACGGGCGTTTGCCTGCATGACACGCTCGAAAGCCGCCCTGTCGAATGGCAGCGCCTGGGACCCGGCAAGCGCGCCGAACATCACTGTCGAAATGTGGCTTCCGGTCTCGCTTGCCATTCGCTGCATGTCAAAGACGATGGATCGCTTCGCCTCGTCAAAGAGCGCGGATTGTACTTCATCAGGTTCGACCGTCCCGTCGCCCGGAACCGCTTTTTCCCCGATGGTGAGGATGCGGTGGTTCGACGCAAGCAGCAGCGTTCGGTCCGAGGTTACGATTCCGCGTTGAACGGCGCGCCCGGCCTCCATCAGTTCTGCGGCGATGACAACATCGACGTGCCCTTCACTCGGCATGAGCGAAAAGACGGGCGGCACCGACCGCCTTGGCGCAATCTCAACATAGTAGAGCGTTGCACCGGTTCTCTGCGCGACGCCCGGCACATATGTACTTTGCGCAAAATATCCGTTGGCCTCTGCCAGTTCGACGATCAGTTTCGTCAGGACCCCGCCGCCCTGACCGCCCACAGCGAGAATTGCCAGACTGATCAGCCCGGATTCCTGTGGCGTGCCCCGCCGCGCCGCGATGCGATCGAGCCGGGTCATGCAGCGTCCGTGTCGAATTGGACGCGGCCTGACGATCGACGGCGCTGAAGTGCCGCGATGATCCGGTGGCTGATGTTTTGGGCGTAGCGTGAGATCGCCGACGGGTTGTGTTCGACATCGACCCGGTAGAACGAGGGGCACAGCACCGCGGCATCCGCCACTTCACCGCAGGTCCCGCAACCGACACAGTCCTGGTCGATGTGTGCGACCGGATCGTCGCGCAACGGATCTTTCGTTTCCTTCAACGTGAGCGATGGGCAACCGGACAAGCGGATGCAAGCATGGTCGCCGGTACAGACGGCCTCGTCCACGCCAAAGCGGGGCACGGTCAGGCTTTCACCGTTGCGCAGTTTGCGTGCTCTCTCGGGCCGTTCGCGGCGTTCGCGGTTCAGCATGCATTCGGACGACGCGATGATGACCTTGGGGCCTTCGACATCCGTGGTCATAGCCTCGTGAATCGTCGCTTTCATCTTTGGAACGTCATAGGTCCGGTCGATCTGGCGCACCCATTCGACACCAACCCCGCGCACTGCTTTTTCGAGGGAGTGCTGTGTCGATTTTGTCGGGTTGTCGGCGCGGGACGAGAGAATGTCCTGCCCGCCTGTCGCTGCGGAATAGTAGTTGTCCACCAGCACGATAACCCCATCCGATTTGTTGAAAACCGCATTGCTGATCGAACTGGAAAGCCCATTGTGCCAGAAACCGCCATCACCCATGAAACTAAGGGTGCGGCGTCCCGACCCGGCGGCGCTGAAGGCGGCGTTGGAGGCAGGTCCCAGCCCGTATCCCATCGTCGTGCCGCCCAGATTGAAGGGCGGCAGGATCGCAAACAGGTGGCAACCGATGTCACCGGACATCTGTATGTCGCCCAAATCCTCCTGCACCAGCTTCGTGGCCGCCATGATCGGACGCTCCGGACAACCGATGCAGAATCCCGGCGGACGGGCAGGCACTGCCAAGGGGCGAAGGATCGGCGGCGGATCGTCGGGCACGTTGGGTGCCCTCAAAGCCGGGGTCAGCATGTCGGCAGCATGGACCCGCAGAAATCCGGTCAAACCTTCCTTCATTACGGAGCCAGTATATTCCCCAGCCATCGGAAGGTGCTCCTTGCCTTCGATCCGGGTCGCAAGCCTTGCCTTGTGGATCAGGGTCGTGACCGCTTCTTCGATGTGGTTGGGCTGGCCTTCTTCGATCACCAGGACGGCATCCTTGTCCCGCGCAAAGTCGATCACCTCTTCAGGCACCAAAGGATAGGTCACATTCAACACGTAAAGCGGTACATCGGTCTCTCCGTCCAGAGTGGCAAGGCCGAGATGCTGCAGGGCGCGCAGGACCTGGTTATACATCCCGCCTTGCAAAACCAGACCAATGGGCGCTTCACGCGGGCCGAAAACCTCGTTCAGACCGTATTCCTGGATGAAAGCCCGTGCTGCGGGCAGCCGCCTTTCGATCTTGTCTTTTTCCTGTTGATAGGCGGCCGGCGGGATCGCAACCTTGGCCAGGTCGCGACGCGGCTTTGCCTTGGCCTGCGCCGCCGTTGGACTTGGGCGTCGATTATTCCCCGCTTCGAACGAGCCATGGACATGACAGGCCCGAATACGCAGTTCGAAAATTACAGGCGTCTCCGTTGCCTCCGACAGTTCGAACCCTTGCCCCACGAGCTTGGTCATGGACGGCAGATTCGGGCGTGGATCGAGCAGCCAGACCTGGCTCTTCATCGCGAATGCATGCACCCTCTCCTGCATGATCGCAGATCCTTCGCCATAGTCCTCGCCGATGATGATCATTGCGCCGCCGGTCACGCCACCGGAGGCGAGGTTCGCAAGCGCGTCGGACGCGACATTCATGCCAACCGGAGACTTGAACGCGACCGCTCCGCGCAATGGATAATGAACCGAGGCTGCAAGCATCGCGGTCGCGGCGGCTTCGGACGCATTTGCACGAAACTCCACGCCCAGATCTGTCATCAGTTCCTCTGCATCGGCGAGCACATCCATCAACGCCGAAATCGGTGCGCCCTGATACCCGCCGACATAGGCGACACCTGATTCCAGCAGCGCCTTGGTGATCGCAAGGATGCCTTCACCTGAGAAAGTTTCCCCCTCGCCGAGACGAAGTTGCTCTACCTCCTTCTTGAATGAGCGTTCGGCCATTGCTCCGGCCTCCTTTCAGGATCCGCCTAGCGGTACATGGATTGCGGGATGAAAAGCGCGATCTGCGGGAAAGCGATGATCAGCACGAGGCAGATGATCATGGCGATCCAGAACGGCAGCACGCCCTTGAAGATCGTGGCAAGCGGAATGTCCTGTGCAATGCCCTTCACCACAAAGACATTGATGCCGACAGGCGGCGTTATCATCCCGGTTTCGATCACGATGACCAGGATCACACCAAACCAGATCGGGTCGAAACCGAAGGAGAGAATGATCGGATATGTGATCGGCAGCGTGATGACGAGCATGGAGAGCGCATCCATGAAGGTACCGAGCAGGATGTATGCGATCAGGATCACGATGAGCGAGCCCATCGCGCCAAGACCCAACGAGCCCAGTCCAACCGCAAGGCTGTCCGGCACGCCGCTGTAGGCCATGAAGATACCCAGAACGCTTGCCCCGATCACGATGAGATAAAGCATCGCCGTTGTGCGCACGGTCTCCAGGCAAACCTCGACGAACTGGCGCAAGGAGAGCGCGCGCATCGCAACGGCGAAGATCAACACCAGTCCTGCGCCGATCCCGGCGGCCTCGACAGGGGTGAAGGCACCGGCATAGATACCCCCGATTGAAATGACGATAACGGACACAAGCGGCACCGCGCCCCAAAGCGCACGAAGACGTTCGGTCAAGCCGACCACTTCGCCCTTCGGACCAGCGCTGGGGTTCACGCGCGTCACGATGATGATCGTGACGATAAACAGCATCATGAGCAAAAGCCCCGGCAATATGCCGGCCATGAACAGTTGTCCGATCGATTCTTCGGTCAGGATGCCGTAGACGACAAAGCCTGTGGAGGGCGGAATTAGGTAGCCCAGCGTCCCACCGGCCGCGACCGAACCGGCCGCCAGACCGCTTGAATAATTGAACCGTTTCATCTCCGGGATTGCGACTCGACCGATCGTGATTGCCGTCGCAACCGAAGACCCGCTAACGGCAGAGAACGCGGCACTGCCCAAGACGGAAGCAGAGGCCAGCCCACCGCGAAACCGACCGACCCAGGCATAGGCGGCATCGTATAGCCCGCGACTGAACCCGGTGACCGAGCAGATGTTGCCCATCAGGACAAAGAGCGGAATGACGATGAGCGAATAGGACGCGGCGGATGTATAGAATTCGGTCGTGAGCACGGCCGTTGCCGAACGTTCTCCGCGCAGGATCCAGATGCCGACGAACCCCGCGATGAGCAATGCCATGCCCACGGGAACGCGCAACGCCATCAGGACGAACATGCCGACCAGACCGCTCGTGCCGATCCATACGTCACTCATCTTGCGCCCGTCCCACGTTCAGCGTGTGGATCAGCTGGCCAAGCAAGACCACTGAAAAGGCGACCGCCCCCAGGACAATAAAGGCCTGCATGGGCCAAATCGGCAGATTCAGGATATTCGTCGCATCGCCGTACTGACGCGCATCCAGCATCTTGTCCCAGGCCCTGCGGATGAGGAAGGAAAAGACGGCAATGGAGGCGACGACATAGATCACTTCGCCGATGATCCGTCCGGTCCTGTTCAGGGCGCTGTCGAAGATATCCACCCGGATGTGACTGTCGGACGCACCGCAATAGGGAATAGCGCACATGATCATCCCCACCGAAGCGAACTGGACCAGCTCGGCACCGCCAAAGATCGGGGCATTGAAGACATAGCGGGACACGACCCCCGCCGCGACCATGCCGAGTATTGCGACGAGGAACACGCCTGAGAGCACGCCCAGCCACAAGGTAATCCGGCCGATTATGCGCGGCCGGACTTTCATGTTCGAGGACATTGCGGTGCCCTATTTCTTCAAGGCGTCAATGTAGTCGCGTGCGGGAAGTCCCTCGGCCTCGGCCCCGGCGATTGCATCTTCGACCACCGATGCGGCGGCATTGTTGAATTCCGCAGCGGCTTCATCAGACAGTTGAATCCACTCCTTGCCTTCGGCATCCTTGATCATCTGGGCCCCACGCTCGACACCGGCAAGTTGCACCGCCAGCCCGATGTCCGAGATTTCGCGCCCGATCTCATCCAGAGCCGATTGCTGCGCTTCACTCAGAGACTCGTAACGATCCCGGTTCATGATGAGCACGAAGGGCGAAATCGTACCGTTCATGCCGGCAGTGACGTAGTTTGCGACTTCGCCGAGGTTGAAAGCATAGGTCGCGGTCGTGTCGATCAGGACGGCGTCAACGACCCCTGTCTGGAACGCGTTGTAGATTTCAGGCGTCGGCAGAGAGACAGGGGAGCCGCCCCATGCTTCGACCATCAGCCCGGCGTTTTTCGAAGGGACGCGGATCTTCAGACCCTGGACGTCGGCGAGCGAGCGGATTGGCTCTTTCGAATAGAGGACATTTTCACCATTAGTCCAGATCGAGAGCAGCTTCACCCGGCTATACTCGTCCGAAATATAGTCGATATTTTCCCAGATCTTGGTCGTGCCGGTTTCCGAATCGATGACACCCGGCAGTTCCGTCAGCAAGGTCTTGGGGAAGTTTGAGGCCGTATACCCCGGCAGCGCAAAGGCGATATCGGCCACGCCATCCACAACGCGGTTATATTGCTCGACCGGCCCGGCACCAAGCTCTCCTCCCGGATAGATCTTGATCGTCATAGCACCGTCGGTCGCGGTCGCGACCTTTTCTGCCATGACGCCGTAAACGTCCGTCTGGTACGGGTGTTGCGGCGACAGGAAGTCAGCGAGCGCAAGTTCCTCGGCGACTGCACCAGTCGAAAGGGTGGCTGCGACGACGGCGCCAGCGGCGAAAGCAGGTAACTTCTTCAAAAGGTAATTCATGTGTTCCTCCAGTTTTATTGGCATTGATCCGCGCCAGGCACTCGAAATTGCGGAACTGCCGTTCCGACACCTCCTCCGAAGGGCAGTAAATTTATTCTATTGTTCAATAGAATTTTTGCAAGCGTCCTGTTTGCCCGCTTTCTCCGGCTGGTCGGTTGTCATTTGGGGCTCTATACTTGCACGGATGCGCATTGAGGGGATCGGATGGGCGACGAAAAGCTAAGCAAGACTTCAGGCGGCAGCGTCCGCCCCAGCAAGAAACGCGAGACCGAAGTTCTCGACGCGGCTGCCCGCGTCTTTGCCAGACGCGGGTATCATGGTACGTCGACCCAGGATATCGCCGACGAGCTGAGCATTCAGCAGGGCAGCCTCTATTACTATTTTCGTTCCAAGGAAGAAGCGCTCGAACTGGTATGCGCACGAGGGGCCGAAGGCTTCGTGGACCGCGCAAACAGGATACTGGAGTCCAAGATCAGTAACCGGGACAAGCTGACGAAACTGATCGCGGCACATTGTATGCCCCTGCGCGACAGCGCCGACTATATGATGACGTTTCTGAACGAAAGGAAATGGCTGGCCGGTGAAGCCCGTGGCAGGGTCCGCGCGGTGTCGCAGAAACTGGAACTCGCCTTTGAGACGGTTCTGCGCGACGGGCGCAGGTCGGGTGAATTCCGGGCTGAGATTGACCCGCGCCTGCTCACACTTGCGCTTCTTGGCATGGTGAACTCGGTGCCGCTTTGGTATCGCAGCAACGCCGCGACGCTGGAGGATATTCAGGACGCGATCTCGTCATTGGCATGTATCGGTGTCCTGTCTAGCTGAGCGGCTCTTCGATCACCCTTCGCTGCCCCTGAACAACTTGGCAATGCCGGAAAAACATATCGCGGCCAGGCGTCTGATCGATGCCGTCAAACGTCAGGCCCCTGGCGGGCGGCTCGTGGCGATCGTGCCGTTGTCGTTGCTGGCGTCAGGTCTATTCCTGCCAGGTCAGTGTTGAAAGGCGGCGGCACCGGATGTCCCGATGCCGCCAGTTGTTCGCCCGAAGGGAGACATTAGAGGGCGAGTTCTAATTGGAAATCTGTGGGTTACCTAAAATCACATCACGATCCAGGGAAGAACGAGAGCCACAGGTGGCACGAGAACGATCAGCGTCAGACGCAGGATGTCCACAATCCAGAAAGGCGTCACGCCCTTGAAGATTGTCGAGGTTGGTACGTCATCCAGTACGCTCTTCATGATAAAGACGTTCAGCCCCACGGGCGGCGTGATGAGACTGATTTCAGTCACGATCACCACAACGATACCAAACCAGATCGGATCCATGCCCAACTGCACCACTACGGGAAAAAATACCGGCACGGTCAGCACAATCATCGAAAGGCTCTCGAACACGCACCCCAACAGGAGATAGATCACAAGGATCATGCCTATGACGGCCAGCGGCGGAAGATTGTGTTCCGTGACGATGGCAACCAGGGTTTCGGGCAATCCTGCATAGTTGACAAAATTGGAAAATATCCACGCCCCCATGAGGATCGCAAACAAACCGGCCGTGGTGATCGCTGTTTCCACCAGAGCCTTGAGCGTACTGGCCCAAGACAACCGGCGCCGCAGCAGTGCAATCAGAAAGGTGCCCGACGCGCCCATGCCCGCTGCTTCGGTTGGGGAGAAGGTAAGGTTGAGCGGATACCAATTGAAGATACCGTAGAGACCTCCGATCATCATGACAAAAAGCGCAAGCACCGCGCCTATGCCACGCAACGCGACCCAACGCTGCATCCAACTGCTGCGCTCACCACAGGGACCCGCATCGGGGTTGCGTTTCACAACGAAAGCGACCGCCGCCAGGTAAAATACGATACCGATGAGTCCGGGCAGCAGTCCGGCAAGAAAAAGCCCGATGATTGAGGTCTGGGTCAGAAGCCCGTACATGACGAGGATGACAGAAGGCGGGATGAGAATGCCCAGCGTTCCACCGGCGGCGATGGAAGCGGTCGACAGTCCGTCATCATACCCGAACCGGCGCATTTCCGGCATCGTCACCCGGCTCATGGTCGCAACAGTGGCGAGCGAAGAACCGGATATTGCGGCAAACACCCCGCAGGCGACAATCGTCGCCATCGCAAGGCCGCCGCGCAGATGCCCGAGAAATGCATGCGCCGCCCGATAAATTTCGCGGCTCATGCCGGATTCGTTAACGAACAGGCCCATGAGAACGAAGAGCGGGATCACCGACAGGCCATAGTCGCGCGACGACTCTGTCACTATCCGTGCGGACATTGAAAGAGCGGCCGACATGTTGGTCTCAAATGCGAAGCCCACGACGCCGACAAGG
Organism: Sulfitobacter sp. EhC04; assembly: GCF_001650875.1. GTDB lineage: Bacteria > Pseudomonadota > Alphaproteobacteria > Rhodobacterales > Rhodobacteraceae > Sulfitobacter. Next base: position 88,362 of record NZ_LXYI01000023.1, on the reverse strand, counting down.
CCCATGGCCAATGCGATGGGAACGCGCAGGAAAATGAACGCAAGGACGACGGCAAAGCCAACCAATGAAGGAATCACAGGGCATCTCCAGGGATCGAATCCAATGCCTCGTCTTGCGATTTGGCCAGCAGTTCGGGACGGGCAAGCAACAAAATTCCGCGCACGATCATGCAAAGTGCGCAAATGAACAGCCCGACAGTCGCCAGAAGCTGGAGCCAGCCGACGGGAATTCGCAGGTAGAGCGTCACCTCGCCATGTCCCAGCGTCCTTATCGCACCCTTCCAACAGGACCAGGATGGGGCCAAAAGGAGGGCCCCGAACAGGACGTTTATCAAGGCATCCCGCCAACGAATTATCAAAGGCGGAATCATCGCATCGAACAGATCAACCGTGACGTGACGATCCTGCATCGACGTGATCGGCAGCGCTATGAACACAATCATGATGAGAAGAATTTCCGTCAATTCCGCCGCCCCCGCGACCGGCGCGTTGGCGAAACTGCGCATCGTAACGTCGACGAAAGTGAGCAGCATCATCGCGAACAGTGAAGCCGCCGCCAGCCATAATGGCAGGCGGACGGCGGCAAATTTTGCAATCCGGGTCACCGGGAAGTTTCTTTCATGATCTCCGCTGTAATGTCTGCAAAGTCCTTCTGCGCAGCAACGGCATCGATCCCCTTGGCATTCACCACATCAATGATGTTGGCGCTGATTTTCTCGATGATGGGATTAAAAAGCTCGACGTCCTTGTCCGTTGCCTCGATGATTGGCAGCCCAGCAGCACGACTGTTTTCCAAGGCACTCATGTCGCCCTCGGCCCAAAGCTTGCCAAACAACCGCGACATCGGCTCACCGAAAAGCCCTTTGTCGAGTTTTGCCTGCAATTCCGGCGAAAAACTGTCCCAGGTTTCCTTGTTCATGAGAGCTGCAAAAGAACCACGATATAGACCGCCGGGATACAGGAACACAGCCGGCGCAACTTCGTCGAGATTAAAGCTGGTGCGGGCCTCGACGTTCATCACAACACCGTCTGCCGCACGGGCCGCCAGGGTCTCATAGACCTTTGTGCCCGGCACCTGGATGCCAATACCGCCCAGTTCATCGACAATCATGGAACCGACGCCGCCGGGGGAACGAACCTTCATGCCATTCAAATCGGCCAGGCTTTGGATCGGCTCTGCCGTATGAATTTGGGCAGCCCCATGCATGAACATGCCGATGGTTTTGAACTCGTCCTGTTCGCCAGCGGCCTTCAGATATTTGTCCCACACCCGCCAGTATGCAACCGAAGTCGCTTCGGCATCGCCTGCCACGCCTGGCAGTTCCACAAGCTGTGTCGTCACGAACCGGCCCGCATTATAGCCGTGAAAAATGAAGGTGATGTCAGCCGCACCGTCGGCAACAAGATCTGCCATTGCGGGCGGTGGCACGAGGTTGAGCTTGACTTCGGCGGTCAATTCTCCGTCCGACACCTCTTCGAGTTTCTTGATGAAGTCTGGCCACATGCGCTGGTTGAACACATGGGTCGGTGCGGCCCAGGACGCTATCACAAGCGTGCGCGTCTCCGCGTTGGCAACGCCTGCCGCCATTAATGTCGTCAGCGCCAGCGCGCAGAGTTTCTTGATCCGAATTTTCATATTTTCCTCCTCGTTTGATTGGACATAGTTTTGTAGTTTCAATGACTTCCTGATGGCATTCTCACACTGGCCAACTGAGTTCCCTGCGCGACAATTGCGCCCTCGCTGTCCCAAATGGTGCAATATTGGTCCACGCGCCCGCCTTGAACGAGGCCCGCCCGATAGCGAATTTGCACCGGCCCAGGGGCTGGCAGGGCACGCACATAAGCGGTCAATGTCAAAGTCGGCACCCAGGCAGTGGGTTGAATATCGAATGTGGCTGGCGGCAAGGCATCGAGGGCGAAGACAAGCGAGGTCGGATCGAAGTTTTCTCCGCCCGCCAGTTCAAGCCATCCGTCCAGACAGCCCCGCTCGCTTGGTGATCCGGTCATGAAACCCATTGACCGCTCATCCAGACGCAGGCCCAATTGCCCCATCATCGGCGAGGGGTAGCGCTCTGGTGTTGAGACGAACAAGTCGCACGCGTCATAGGCAATATTCGGACGGACCTCGCTCCCGCCGTCCCAGAATTGTCCCTCGCCGCTCCCTTTGGGGTTCAGAGTGCTGAGCCCTATGGTAGTCTCGACACAGGGGATATCTTGCTGCGTCATTGTAAGGCGCAATTGATCCGTCGAACGGCTTCGCCTCAACGGCACTGCCTCAATCGCGGCGTGGCCGAACTGTGGTTTATTGAGAAAATGGGCGGTCATTGAAACGACATGCGGCTTGTCGCTCGCGATCAGACCAGCCCGCACCAAACTGGCCAGAATATACCCGCCACTGGGCACACCCGCAGTCGACCAGTTGGGATCAAGGTCGGCCCTAAAACGAAGGTCGCCCTCTGCAACAACGGCCGTCACATCGGCAAAGGATTGCACATTCCTTGACATCAAAGGATATTGCTCCGGCAGCAACGCAACTCCCGATCTTTTGCGTGGCGCTCATTCATCATCGAATTCCGGCGTCCATGGGCTCATAAAGGCGTTGATGCCCTTCCTCCCATCCGGGCTGTTGAAGGTCTTTTCCGCCAGTGGAACCATTTGCTGCTCTGCGGCTTGTTCACCGTCACGCAGCGCGCTTCGGGCGTTGTCCAACACTGCCCTGATCGCCGAGGGCGATTGGCGGGCTATGCGTTGCGCTATGGCCAGCCCACGCGTCAGATGGTCTCCATCGGGCACCACTTCCTGCACAAGTCCGATGCGATGTGCTTCTTGCGCGTCGAATTGTTCTGAGGTCAAAAGCCACCGCATCGCGTTGCCCCAACCGGCCGCACGCGGAAGGCGAAGGGTCACGCCCCCGAATGGAAACAATCCAAGACTTGGCTCCAACTGTGCGAACGTCGTGGATTCAGAACAAACCACGATATCCGTGGCGAGTAGCAATTCAATTCCAAGGGTCAGGCACTTCCCGTGAACCGCCGCGACCAGAGGCTTGGAGAGGCGCTGACCATCGACCTGAAATGGATTGATCCCACCGGGTGCCACAATTGATCCGCCAGCCTGCACATGCGGCGCGACGGCAGCCAAATCCATGCCCACGGCAAAATATTTGCCCACGCCATGCAGCACACCGACGCGCACTGACGGCATGCTATCGAACTCCGCATAAGCCAGCGAAAGCTCGTGAAAGAGCCTGAGGTTGAACGCATTGGCCTTTTCGGGTCTGTCGATCCCGATCAGCAGGACATCCCCAATCTGTTCAAGTGTTACATGCTTGTAAGTCATACTTATACTTCTTCCGTGTTCGGTCCCGTTCGAACCTGTCGGGCAAGATCAGCCGGGATCGGATTTGCGGAGGGAGACGTTGCATACATCGCGTCGATGATGCTGGCGTATTTGCGCTCAACAACCTGGCGTCTAATTTTCATGGTAGGGGTCATTTCGCCCGTGCGGTTTGACCATTCATCCGGGATCAGGGTGAACCGCTTGACCTGCTCGGGGCGTGAAAGCCCCGCGTTGCATTGATTGATCAGGCGTTGCGCGTCTTTGAGAATTTCCGGGTGGTTGACCAGTTCGGCAATCTCACCAGAAATGCCGAACCGGGCGGCAAGATCTGTCAATTCCCGTTGTTTTACGGTGATAAGTGCTACGATGTAGGGCCGCTGGTCGCCAATCGCCACCGCCTTGTCGATGAAACCTTCGTCAGACAATCTGCTCTCAATTGCCACTGGAGAGATATTCTTTCCGGAGGAATTGACGATCATTTCCTTTTTCCTGTCGATGATATGCAGCCGGCCAGCATCATCAATCGTTCCAACATCTCCGGACGCCAACCAGTCGCCGCGATAGAGACCGGATTGCGCGTTGGACACCTTGCGATAGCCGGGCGTGTTCCCAGGGCACCGGATGAGAATTTCGCCATCTTCGGCAAGCTTGATGTCACAGCCCGGAAGCGGTGTGCCAACGCTGTCACGCGATCCTCCCGGACCCCTTTCCCAGGTGGCGATGCCCGTCGTCTCAGTCATGCCGTAGGCTTGGGTGATATCAACGCCAATTGACCCAAAGAACCGCTTGATACTGTCTCCCAGCGGTGCCGCGCCGCTTGTCCCGAAGACAAGCTTGTCGAGTCCCAGTTCCACGCGCAAATCATGCAAGACGCCTTCGCGGGCATGGAGGGCCTGCATGCGAAGGTCCGACGGCAGGGGCGCATCGGTCTGACGAAGGGTCCAGGCCTCAGTCAAGGTCTGGCGGTCTCGGGCCAGGTCTGCGCTGCGGGGGCGATAGGTCTCGGACGCGAGGCGTTGGTCAATTGTATCCTTCAGCTTTTCCCAGATTCTGGGAACGCCCATAAAGAAGCTGGGGCGATGAAGCTTCAGAGAAGCGCCCAACTGCGATGGATCGGAGCAACAGAAGACATGACCGCCAGCCTTCAACGGAAAGTACAGACTCCAAAGACGTTCCGCGATGTGCGCCAATGGCAGATAGGAGATCGCGCGATAGCTCGGGGCGAACAAACCCATGCGCTCCCAAGAGTCGAGCTGCCAACAGATGTTGCCGTGTGTCAGTGCGACGCCTTTTGATGCGCCGGTTGTACCGGATGTATAGACATAGGTGGCGACGCAATCTTTCACATCAGACGACGCCTGATCGGACAGTCGCGACCGGTGCGACTCCAGCTTCCGCGCCCCGGTTTCAAGAAGGCTTTCCCAGGATATGCCCCGCTCATTCGGCTGAGCTGGCGCGACGGCATCAGAGATGGTTTTTGGCGATGTCTCCGCAACGGCGTCGAGGTTCACAAGCCAGGGACGCTGCCCATCGGCAAGCGCCCCGCGTATCCGCTCTCGCAACTGCTCATTGGCAACCACAATAACGGATGGATTGGCGTCCTTGAGCACATGGGCAAGCTGATCGTCAGCCAGCGTCGCATACAATGATACCGACGCTGCGCCACACTGCACCGCCGCCAGGTCTGCCACATAATGTTCCAGGCAATTGCCGGCGAAAATTGCCACCGTGTCACCGCTGACAACGCCCAATTCCAATAAGCCGGCGGCCGTCAACTCGGTTAGTCTGCGATATTCGGACCAACTGGTTGTTTCGACGCCCTCTGCGGTCAACACTGAAATGGCAGGCGCACTCGGCTGTTGTTCTGCCTGACGTTCCAATAGATGGATGATGCTGGTTTCAGACGAACGCATTCTGCTCTCCCTATTTGCCATCGAAGACAACTACGGATGGGTCTGACATGAACTTGCGGGGACCAATCGACATGATCATGTCCACGGCGCTTTGCATGTCCTGTGTTTCAAGAAGGTCCGGCGCGATCTTCAAAAGAAGCGCATCCAGCTCCTGCAACCGCTTTGCCCCCGCGCTGCGGGACAGCTGTTTTGTGACGACATGCGCGGCGGTCGGGCCATTGGCAATCTTGTTGGCAATGGCAAGTGCGTAGTCCGCAAAGTCGTCTGCCGACTGTACGGATTGGACAATATTCCATTGTTCGAACTTGTCAGCCGTATAGAGATCACCCGTCATTGCGATTTCGAGTGCGCGCGCTGATCCACATCTTTCGGCAAGGCGGTACACCCCACCCATGAACGTCGTGCCGCCCACGCGCACCTCGATTTGACCGAACATCGTGTCTTCACGCGCGACGATCAGATCGCAGGCAAGGGCAAGTTCGAGGCCACCGCCCATACATTGCCCGTGGACGGCAGCGATGACCGGAACCGTCAGCCCTTCAAGCGCCTGCACCGCACGCAGCAGGTCAGTGAAAAGCGCCTGCGCTTGCTCCGTGCTCATTCCCTTGAAGACGGAAATGTCAAAGCCGGACGCAAAAACCTTGCCGCGCGTGCGCAGCAACACCGCACGCGCGCCGTCACGAGAGGACCTCAGGACGGCCTTCTCCAGATCCGCATAGGTGTCTGGATTCAATGCGCCGGTGCGATCGGTCGAGAGCGAAATGATCGCCAGACCGCCGGACAGCTCGTAATCAACTTGTGACACGACAATCCTCCAATATGATTGACTGGTGGCAGCGGGCAATGGCCCGGCACTGACCTGCAAAGACCAGTGCAACACGATGTTTACGCCGCCTCGTGAATGATCTGTTCACCGGACACCTCGCGCGTATTCTTCGATATGTTCGCGCAGAAGCCCCACGAACAACTCTGGCTGTTCGACGTTGCACAGGTGCGAAGCGTCCGGGATTTCCTGATACACTGCGCCTTCAATGGCCGACGCCAGCTTTTGACCATCTGCCGGGGGGGTGGCGACGTCATCCGCCCCCGCAATCACCAGGGTGGGAGCCTTGATATCAGCGGCAATCTGCGCGCCGTCGAATCCTGCTAGAGCGCGGCAAGCATCGGCATAGCCGCGGGCGTTCATGCCCCTCATATGCTCTGTTTTTGCTGCAACGACCTCTGGTTGGGCTGCACGGAACCGGGCATTGAACCAGCGCGAAACGGACGCCTCGGCAACGCCGGCCATTCCCTCCGCCAAGACCCGGTCAGCGCGCTCATTCAGGGCACGCGGCGTTAGAATTGTGAGCCCTGTAGAGGCAAGAACCAGCGCATCCACGCGCTCTGCATAGCGTGCTGCGAGGCTTTGGCCTATGACCCCTCCGATCGAAAGTCCGCAATAGGCGAACGTCCGAACCCCCAGCGCATCGGCAACGGAGATCACATCATCAGCGAAGGTATCAATCGAAGGCGAGACCTCACTGAGCGGTGACTTTCCATGTCCGCGAAGATCGAATGTCACGGTGTTCCATGTCGCGCCAAGCGCTTCAAGTTGCGGCTTCCACATCGACCCGTCGGTTCCCAGAGATGAACCGAAAATCACGGTTGGCCGGTCGGACCGAAATTCAGTTTCGTAATGCACGTCCATCAACATTTATCCTTTTTGATTTTCGTCCGACTGCCCCTGATCCTCAGGCGCAGGGTTCAGATACGACGACATCAGATTTCGGATTTTCGCGAAGGCTTCCTTGTCTTTCGTGATCGACCGAACAGGAAAACGGGGAACGCCTGCATCAACGCCGCTCGCGAACATCAGGGCCTTGATCTGGGCGTGCCAAGGCTGGCCTTGCGGCAGAATACTGATCACGTCGGATTTGAACTGGGTGAAGCGCCGAACCGTCTCGCGAGCAGCATCAACCTGACCGGACCACACAAGTTCGAACGCGGTTGCCAACTCCTGCCCCAGCGGCATGCCACTGCCAATTTGTCCGCGGCCAAACCCCTGAGCGAAGAGTTCGAACGCCTCGGGCTCCAGCACATCTGAAAACAACGCCCGCTCTTTGCCCAGGGTACGAAGTGTCTCCAGACGGGCTGCATTGCTGGGCGTGTTGTCCTTGACGCCGACCACGCCTTCGATCGTCTGAAGCCTTTCGAGCAGTCGCGTTGGAATATCCACGCCTGCTGTGCCGGGCACGTTGTAGATAAGCACAGGCAGGGGCGTATTTTTGGCGACATCCGCAAAAAAGGCGACGACATCCTCTTCGGTCAATCGCCTGGCGGGTGGGATGGTCACCAGAACGCCATCCGCACCGGCCGCATGTGCATGTTTGCCCAGACGCAGGGACTCTCTTGGGTCAATGCTTGAAATGCCGACCAGCAAAGGCAAGTCGGTCGGAACAACGGCCCTTGCCGCTTCTACAACTTGCTCTCGCTCCTCGATTGTCTGGGCGAACCACTCGCCGGTGGTGCCATTCACGACCAGGCCATGCGGCTTGGTGGCGACGAACCAGTCCAACGTCGATTTCAAGCGCGCAAGATCCAGAGCCCCGTCCACATCAAAGGGTGTGGGCGATGCGGCAAAATATCCGCGCCATTGTTCATGATGGATGGCCATGTTCAGTTCACTCCTTCAAAAACGGAATTGACCCCTGCCGAGGGCTGAAGGTTATTCTCGAAGAACCGACGCAGGATCTGTGCTGTCGCTTCGGGGTGCGTGATATTTGGAGAATGCGCAGCATCGACCCGAACGGTGGTCCCGTCTTTCAGATGGGCAGCGAGCTTTTCTTCCCAGCCCTTTTCAAGCATCCGATCCCTGGCGCCAGCAATCAGGAGCGTGCGGGTCTGGCTCAGGGACAGGCCGTCAGGCAGGTCCCACTTGGCGACCTTGTCTTTGTCGGTCAGAGCCGGATTGCGCAACTGTGGCGCGGCCATGGATTCCCATTGGCCCGGACGCATGCTGCTGTCGAACCGGTCGCGGGCATGCGCCTCATCTCCGAAATTGGTGCCCAGCACCCAGGAATCGAGCTGCCGCGCCGCCTCGATACTCGGTTCATAGTCGAAGGCACCGGCAATGCCCTCGGGCGTTCGAAACGGTCCACCAGTGCCGGAAATGCTGGTTGCCGACAGCATGCGCCATGCCGTCTCGGAGCGGAGGCTGAGCCGCAGCACCATGCCGCCGCCAAAGGAGTTGCCGACGAAATGCGCCTTCCCGAGATCAATCGCGTCAAAGAAGGCCGCCAAATGGCGCAGACGGGGCTCATAAGGATTTTCGCCGAAGAAAACAGCTTTGTCTGTCCCGCCGAATCCCAGCATTTCGGGCAATATCAGGCGGTAGTCGTCCGCAAGATGCGCAACAAGCTTGCCATAGCTGTTGAGCGCATCGCCACCGAACCCGCCTTCATGGATCAAAACCACGGGCGTCGCGTCGGCCTTGCCACCCTCAAAGTAGCGCGTGCGCACCGGTCCGAGCTTAATGTTGTGTTCTTTCAGCATATCAAGATCCGTATTGTTGTCTGTGGTTCAACCGCCCGAAGAACCCGACCGATCCGAGCGGGAAGTTTGGTCAACAGGCTTGCGTTCAAGTGCTCATCGCCACCTGGACATTGCCGGAATAGACGACCTCTCCGGGATCGACGTCGCGCGTGATTTGCCAATATGTCAGCAAGGAATACGGCCAACTCGCCGTCACGACCCCACGGCTGTTGCGATACCAGCTGTTCACTTCAGCCGCGCCCCAGGCCATCTTGCGATTGCCTTCATCGACCCAGCGCGCGAACTGCTGGTATGCCTCTTGCGTCGGTTCGACACAGGCGGCCCCCTCCTCCAGCAATGCTCTGATCGACTGGTTGATGTAGCGAACAGCGGACTCATGTATGAAGGTCTGGCTTCCAATCGCGACCAGAGACGTGTTCGGTCCTCCGATACAGAACAGGTTGGGGAACCCCGGAACCGTGATACCAAGATTGGCGCGCGGCTCGTCTCCCCAGAATTCGCTCAGCAAAAGCCCATCCCGGCCCCGAACTTCGAATGTGCCAAGGAAATCCGTCGCATTGAAGCCAGTGGCGTAGATGATCAGGTCGCTCGGGACGTGCTCATCGCTGTTTGTGACGATGCCATCCTTGTCAAAACGGGCGATCCCGTCTGTCACCAGCGAGACATGCGGCGATCGCAGCGTGCGGGCCCAGACACCATTGTCGCGCAGCATCCTTTTGGCGCCGACGGGATACGCCGGTATGGCACGTTCCGCGAGCGGGTCGTCGGCCTCATACTGGCGTCGAATATGCGCCTCAAGGCTCGCCCGGAACCTTTGATTGGCCTCTGAAACTGATCCCGGCTCACGCCAGTCAGGATCGGCCTGAGTCAGCGCGTATTTTCCGATGGTCGAATGCCAGAACTCCCAAAGACGCTGCCAGCGGTGATAGGTCGGGAGCACATCTGACAGCCAAAGTGCCTCGGAAGAGACCTCGTCGTGATAGGTCGGCGTTGGCAGCATCCAGGGCGCGCTGCGCTGGAAAATCGCCAATGAAGCCACCTCGTCAACAATCGACGGAGCAATCTGATAGGCGCTGGCCCCGGTCCCGATGATGCTGACCCGCTTGCCCTTAACGTCGATCCCGCTATGCCATTGCGCCGAGTGGACAGTCTCTCCCTTGAAGCGGTGATCGTCCGTGATTTTTGGGATTTTTGGCTGATTAAGGACGCCAACCGCGCTGATCAGTACGTCGACTGTCGTGCTACGCTCGGCACCACTCGCCAGATCGCGAATGGTGAGGCACCAGCTGGCGTCATCCTGCTGGAACTGCGCGGCCAGGACCTGACTATTGTACTCGATATGGTCGTTCAGACCCTGGTCGGACGCGAAATCATTGTAGTAGCGGACCAGATCCTCTTGCCTGGTAAAGAAATGGCTCCAATCCTTCCGCTGCGCGAACGAATAGCTGTAGGCAAGCCTGCCTGTATCCAGCCGGCAACCCGGATAGGTGTTCTGCCACCACGCGCCGCCAGCGCCTTCATTGCGATCGTACAAGACGAAATCCACACCGGCACGCTTCAATTCGCGCGCCATCGCCAGGCCGGATTGACCCGCGCCAATAATCCCAACCCGGAATTTTCTGTCAGGGGCAATCTCCGACTTCTGCCAGGTCGGCCAATCGGCCTCGTCACCGAATTCATCCTGCATGAGTTTCGCATATTCCTGCGAACCAGCGGTCATGAATTGAATGATTTCCTGCGTTGGAATCTTCGACCCAACATCGCCGTTCTCCAGAAGCTTCTCCAGGGTGACAGCGATACGTTCACGCGCGGCCTTGACCGCCATTTCGCTTAGGCCCCCATGAGCCGGAACCGTGATCAGTTCCGCATCTAAATGGGGCATGAAACTATCGTCGAGCAGGCTTCTGTCGCCGCTGGACTCAGCAAGGGCGCACAACAGCGGAATCACCTCGCCAGCCTCGACGTATTTTCTCAAATTTTCCGGGATGCTCACTTTTGAAACTCCTGAATGATGCCCTGATGCGCGACTTTCGAGCTCTTGGTCACGCCGCAGATCGGCGTCAGACGATTTGTTCGCGGAACGGAGAGAGGAATGGGGGTTCATTGCAAAGAACCAGACTTATCGACGGGAATGTCGGGCTTGCCCTACAACCTGGAACGCACAATGGGTCCGAGGTGAAGCGCACGCGTCGCTCGAAGCAACGTCGGGCCAATGCGCCACGCACAGTGGGCCGCGCTGATCAAACACCCGCGCATGATTTCGACGCTTGTCCATATTCCAGTCCTCCCAAGACAATCCCCCGCGCAAATTGCACGCAGATAATCTGTGGCCGACCGGGCATATCCCCGAGTCGGCCCACGTTGGGAAATTGGTGTATTATATCTTAGCTGTCAAGTAACTTTATAATTAAGGTATATCGTCTGTACTGACCGCTGGTGGTTGTTTGGTCCGAGGCTTCAGGACACGTCGCGCCAAGGGGTTTTCTTCAAAAGGAATGACTTGCTCCCACCCATGTTCGAGCTGACCCAGCGTCGCTTCCAATGCGACAATTCCGACAGGATCTAACCCCGCCCCAGCAAGCGCACGCTCGGTGGTTTCCGCCAGACTTTTGACAGCCCGGTCGGCCGTCTCGACGCCGCGTTCACTCAAGCAGAGCAGATAGCCGCGGCGGTCATTCGGATCGGCTATCCGCTCGGCGATGCCCTGTTTGACAAGCCTGTCGATCCGGTAGGTCGCTGCACCTGACGTGATATTGAGAATCCCGTAAATGTCAGTCGGCCGCAGGCAATAGGGTCGCCCGACGCGACGCATTGAAAAGATCAGCAGCATGTCCTCGGGGCGGATACCTTCCCGAATCCCGATCTCAGCGACAACATGGTCGATCTCGATCGCAAGCGCGCGCAATCTGAAGGTCAGTGGCACACCAGTGTTCGCCAGGTCCGGTCTTTCCCGCCGCCAAGCATCAGAAATCAGCTCGGGCATAGTCTTGTCGTTCATGTAGATTCCTTTAGGTTTGGTTCGATGATGCAATAGCCTGTCTTGATAATAAAGATAAACGATCCGGTTATGGGACAATCACTTTGGTCAGTATAGATCTTCCCTGATCAGCCAGTTTAAGACTAACGGCGGCGCCAATTGCACAATATACTGATCACCGATGGAAAATTTCAGGTTCGAAACACAAGAGCGTTCCGGTGACACGATAGGCGAAATTGCCTATCGGCGCATCCGTTCGCACATCGTGAATGGCCAGCTTTTGCCCGACAGCAAACTCAAGCTGGACCGCATGAAGGAAATTTACGGTGCCAGCGTCACCACCTTGCGCGAAATTCTGAACCGGCTCGCGGTCGAGGAACTGGTCACAGCAGAGGGTCAGCGCGGGTTTCGTGTCGCAGGTGTCAGCGGTGCCGAGTTCCGCGAACTTGCGGCCCTGCGCATGTTGCTTGAAACACATGCCTTGCGGGCCTCTATCGGTCAGGGCGACATCGAATGGGAAGCCTCGGTGGTGGCCGCGCATTACAAACTGGCGGTGGCCGAACGGAACCATATCGCGGGAAATGAGGGCGGTGTTGATCAATGGGTGTCGTGCGACTGGGGCTTTCACTACGCAACCATCGCGGCCTGCGGCCAGCCGGTGCTGATGAAGACACATGCGTCAATCTTTGACAGATTCGTCCGGTATCACATGCTGGCGATGAATTTTCGCGGGCAAGGCGTTGTGGACGACCACAATGCGCTGCGAGATCTGGTGATTGAACGCAACGCGGACGGTGCTGTAACCCTGTTGCAGCGACATATCCAAAGTGGGTTCGATCACGTCATGAGCACAGGGCGTTTCGACTGATCGGCGGTGTCGCCTTTGCAATCGTCGAAATGCAGCATCACCGCAAGACTGGAAGGCGCATGTCCGGCCTCCTGAACTGCGCCAGCTACACGAGGACAAGGCTAACCCCGCGCTCTGGCCAGTTCCGCAAGTTTCCGGATGGCAAACTCGTACCCGCGCACACCGAATCCTTCGATCTTTGCTGTCGCCGCTTTTGACACATAAGACAGGTGTCGAAATTCATCGCGGCGGAACAGCGGCGAAATGTGGACTTCGATAATGGGCGCATCATAGATCAGCAGGCTGTCCAGAATGGCAATCGACGTCGATGTAAACCCGGCAGGGTTGATCAGCAGGCCCGCGGTCATGCCGCGCCCCTGTTTGATCCAGCCCATGATTTCCGCCTCGCTGTCGCTTTGGCGAAAATCCATGTCTACGCTTTCTTCCCCGGCGATACGCTGGCACAGCGCTTCGACATCGGCCAGCGTATCATGGCCGTAGACCTCGGGCTGGCGGGTGCCGAGCATGTCGAGGTTGGGGCCGTTGATGATCAGGATGGTGTCAGGCATGGAAAGCTCCGGTTCACTGTCACCCTTTGTACCCGTACAGCCGTGGCAACCACAGCACGAGGTCGGGGACAAAGGTGATGATCGCAAGCCCTGCAATCATGATGGCGAGGAAAGGCAATAGGTGACGGATGGTGTCGCGGATCGGCGATTTGGTGATTGAGGTGACCACGAACAGTAATAATCCGTAGGGCGGTGTGGCCAGCCCGATCATGGTGTTGACCACTACAATGACGCCGAAATGGACCGGATCGACACCAAGCGCAACCGCCGTCGGCAGAAAGATCGGGACAATCACCAACAGGATCGCATTCGCTTCCAGCAGGCAACCCAGCAGCAGCAGCAACACGTTGACCATCAGCAGGAACGACATGAGCGTCAGTTCACGGTCCCCCAATGCGTCGCGGATGACGTTTGGAACCTGTTCGATGGTCACCACATAGTTGAATGCCAATGCCCCCGCGATCAGGAAGCCGACGCTGGCCGTCGAACGGGCGCTGTTGCGTACCGTCTGATAGGCCGTGCGCAGCGACACCGAACGGTAAAAGACCGTGGACACCAGGAAGGCATAAAGTGCCGCCATCGCCGCAGCTTCCGTCGGTGTCGTGATGCCGCCGTAGATACCCACCAGCAAGATCACTGGCATCAACAATGCAGGAACAGCGCGCAGTGTAATGCGCGGCAGATCGCGCAGCGGCACCGGATCGTCGACCGGATAATCGTAAATGCGGGCCTGCCATGCGTTCATCACCATCAGCAGGACACCAAGGATCAGACCAGGCACGACGCCCGCCAGAAACAGGAATCCGATCGACGTGTCGGAAACAAGCGCAAACAGCACCATCGGGATCGACGGCGGAATGATAGGTCCGATGATGGCCGAAGCGGCGGTGATCGCGCCGGCATAGGCACCGGGGTATTTGCCGTCCTTGGTCATCAGGTTGATGATGATCCGGCCCATGCCCACGGCGTCAGCGATGGCTGATCCGGACATGCCCGAAAAGATCAGTGAGGACACCACGTTGACGTGGCCCAGCCCGCCCCGGAACCGCCCGACCAGCGCCCGGCAGAAATCCAGCAGGCGGTCAGACAGCGACCCCACGTTCATCAGATCGGCGGCAAAGATGAACAGCGGAATAGCCAGTAGAACATAAGAGCCGTAAAGCCCGGTCAGCATCTGCTCGAATGCAATGGACATGTCGTGCCCTTGCAGCAGCAGATAAAAAACAGAGGACGCCAGCATCGCGTGCCCGATGGGCAGGCCGATGATTGCAGTCATCAGAATAACGGCCACGCAGGCCCCAAATTCCCAGCTCATTCAACAAGATCCTTGCGTACGACCGCATCCGCTCCGGCCTCGGGCGCATCGTGTCCTTGCGCCGCGGTCCAGAACACCCACAGGTAGCGGATGATCGACACGACAGAAAACACCAGTGCGATGGCGTAGACCCAGTTGAAGCGGATATCGAGATAAGAGGTTTTCTGGATTTTCATGAAGGTCACGAAATCCCAAAGCGCTGGCAACGACCACGCGTAGATGCCCACCAGAAACACCGAGAACACCATGCGGAACCAGCGCCGTACCGCAGGCGAGACGCTGCCGTACAGAATGTCAAAGCGGATCTCATCCTCTTCGCGTGCCGATACGGACTGTCCCCACAGCAGGATCCACAGCCATGCGATCACACACACCTCCACGGTCCAGCCAACCGGAGTGTTCATGACATAGCGCATCAGTACCTGAATGATGAAACACAGGAACATCGCAGCCAGCAGGATCGCGGGAACCGCGTCAGCCAACACACGAGCAACTTGCTTGAGACGGGTAAAAGAGGGCATCGTTTCTTTCCGCAATGGTCAGTCAGTGTGGCCCGCAAACGCGGGCCACACCAAGCTGATGTGGCAAAGGGTTTAGTCAGCCAGTGCGTTGATCGCGTCGATCATGCCTTCGGGCCAGCTTTGCGCAAACTCGGATTCCAGATATTTCTTCTGCGCATAGTCGCGGAAAGCAATCCGGTCGGGTTCGTATACTTTCAGGCCTTCGTCCTTGAAGAACTGGATCAGCTCGACTTCGCGGTCAATGTGACGCTGGGTGCTCTTGTCGATGGCTGTGTCCACTGCCGATTGCAGCGCTTCTTGCTGCTCGGGCGTAAATCCGCTCCACAGCTCCGCGCTGATCGCCAGCACGTCAAAGCCGACAAGGTGGCCGGTCAGAACGATCTGGCTGGTCACTTCGTAGAACTTCATATTGTAATCGTTCGGCAGGGGGTTGTCCTGACCGTCAATCGCGCCGGTTTGAAGGGCGGTGTACACCTCCGCATAGGCCAGTGGCGTCGGGCTGGCACCGATGGATTCACCCAGGAACTGCCAGGCATCGCCACCGGGCATCCGCAGCGTTACGCCGTTCAGATCTTCGGGCTTCATGACCTCTTTTTCGGGGGCGAGGTTCACCTGCCGCGTGCCGAAATAGACCGGTGCCAGAACGTGAATGCCGGCTTCTTCTGTCAGCGCCAGAAGCTGCGCGCCAACATCGCTTTTGAAAGTCGCTTTCAGGTGGTCGGCGTCGCTGAACAGATAGGCCGAGGTCAGGATCGACCATTCCGGAATCTGTTCAGAAATGGTTTGCGGTGCGATCAGGCCCATTTCAAGGTTGCCGCGCTGGATCGAGGTCAGCTCGGTGCCCTGTTTGACCAATGTGGCCCCGTTGAACACCTGCATGTCGAATTGATCCGACACCGCATCGGCAATCTCAGCGAAAGCTTCGGCGCGGATGTCGTTTTCCGATACGACGGAACTTAGGCGCAGGGTTGGTTTTTCCTGCGCGAATGCTGAACCAGCAAGGCCCGAAAGCATGGTTGTGGCAGCGAATGTGGCCGCAAGTGCGGTCCGGCGGGTTAGATGTGTCATTGGTCTCCTCCCTTATGACGGCGGCCAGAAGTGGCCAAGTCTTCAAACAATCTTCTATATGATATAACCATAAATGTCCTACGTTTTATTTCCCAAGGTCTGCTCAGGTGGCGGGCATCCCCTTGGGTTTTCGAAACTGCTTTTGCGCGGCGATCCTGAAAGGCGCATTTGGCGCACCGTATCCCGAATAGCCGCCGCGACGCTCGACCACCTCAAAGAACATCTGACCGGCGAAGGGCTGCGAATACAGTTGGAAGAATTCGCCGCTGTCGTCTGCGTCATACAGGATATTCTCGGCCTGCATGCGGGTCATCACCTCGGGGGCAATGTCGAACCGCGCGGCCAGATCATCGAAGTAGTTGGGTGATATGGGCAAAACCGGAAAGCCTGCATCGCGCAAAGCCCTGGCGGTGGCAAAGATGTCATCGGTGGCCAGGGCGATATGCTGAACCGTCGCCCCCAGCCCCTCGGCAAGAAATGAACCAGCCAGCGTGCGATGCGTCTCGGCACCGTTCAGCGTGATGCGGAAACTGCCGTCATCTGTCGCCAGCGCACGGCTGCGCACCAGCCCATCGGGATCGACCACATCCACCATCGGCGCCTTTTGCATGTCGAAAAGGCTGGTGTAGAACAATGACCATGACAGCATCTCGTCATAGGTCATGGTCTGTGCAATGTGGTCGATGCGCGTCAGCCCCGCATCTGCCTCTGCCGGGGCAGCAGGCTGGAATTCGATGTCCCACACCTCGGCAAGGCGTCCGTCATCAATGAAATGCATCACGCTGCCGCCCAATCCACGGATCGCCGGAATCGGCAATTCTCCGGGCCCCAGGGGTTGCGAAAACGGTTTCGCGCCAAGCGCCGTGGCGCGCTGCACAGTGTCTTCGGCAGACGCGACAGAAAGCCCGATATCGCACACGGTTGTCCCGCGCACGTTCCAGGCATTTGCCGCGTGACCCTCGGTCTCCGCGTTCAACACGATACGGATGCCCCCCTGATGCCACAGCGTCACATCTTTCGACACATGCCGCGCTGCTTGGCGGAAACCAAGGCTTTGCAGCAAGGTTTCAAGAGCGGCCAGACCCTCTCCACGGGATGCAAATTCAACAAACGCCGTGTCCTTGACCGGGACATGGCCCGGCAGTTCGGGCAGACCAACGGCCACATCCGGTTCGGCGCGACGCACATCGTCCATCAACCCGATCAGCGATCGGTGCCCGTCCTGCGCAACGGTGCCCGGACTGCCACCGCGGAACTGGTCATTGAAGATTTCCAGGCTGACAGGCCCGGAATAGCCTGTCGCCATCACCGCTCGCATAAAGTCGGTGACGGCCAGATCGCCCTCGCCCGGCATATTGCGGAAGTGGCGGGACCAGTACAACAGATCCATGTCGATGCGCGGCGCATCCGCCAGTTGCACAAAGAAAATCTTGTCGCCCGGAATACGGCGGATGGTTTCGGGGTCGATCCCGCGGGCCAGCGTGTGAAAGCTGTCAAGGATCAGGCCGACATTCGGATGATCGGCCCGACGCACCACTTCCCAGGCATCGCGGTGATCGTTGACATGGGTGCCCCAGGCCAGCGCCTCGTATCCGATGCGCAAGCCCCGCGCCGCAGCACGTTTGCCCACTTCGGCAAAATCCGCCGCCGCGCGGTCAATGCCCCCAAGCGCCTTGGGATGGGTGGATGAGCAGACCAGCACCAGATCGCAGCCCAGCTCCTGCATCACGTCAAACTTGCGCTCCATCCGATCGAATGCCTTGGCACGCAAGGGTTGTGGCAACCCTTCGAAATCACGGAACGGCTGGAACAGCATCACCTCAAGACCTGCGGCGCGGATACGTTCTCCGACTGCACGCGGCGTGCGGATGTCAGCGATGAAATCCTGCTCGAAGATCTCGATCCCATCAAAACCGGCGGCAGCAATTGCCTCGATCTTTTCTTCGAGGTTGCCGGAGATGGAAACTGTGGCGATGCCGGTTTTCATATCCCTGCCTTCATTCTGCGCCAAAACTGCGGAAAGTCGCGCGCATCCGGTCAGGATCGGCGGGAAGTCTTGTAAACAGTTCAAAGGCACGCACCGCCTGAAAAATCGCCATGCCTTCGCCCGGCAAGGTCCGGCAGCCGACCGCGCGCGACGCCTTCAGCAGCGCGGTTTCCAGCGGAAAATAGACAATATCCGCCACCCAGTGATCGGCGCGCAAACAGGCCACATCGAACGGCGTGCCAGGCAGCTTGGCCATGCCCATCGGCGTCGCGTTCACAATGCCATTGGCCCGAGCAGCAGCCCCGGCCAGATCTGGTGCCACCTCGGCCTGCCCCCCGGCAGCACAGACCGCAGCAGCCAAGGCTTCGGCGGCGTCTATCCGGGTGTCTGAAATCAGGATGCAGCGCGCGCCCAGATCGCTGAGCGCGTGGGCGACGGCCCCGCCTGCCCCGCCAGCACCGATCAACAGAACCGTTTCGAGCGGCGCATCTGGCAAGCCACGGCGAAAACTCTCGGCAAAACCCCAGAAATCGGTGTTGTGACCGAAACGGCGGCCGTCCTTGAAAACCACCGTATTCACCGCGCCGACCCGCCGCGCCGCATCTGAAATCTCGTCCAACAGGCTGATCACATCCTGCTTGTAGGGATAGGTAATGTTCAGCCCGGCAAACCCGTCAGCCTCGGCAGTATCAAGGATGTCTGACAACTGGATACCTGCCTGCCCGTCGGAGTCGATCAGATCATAGCGGCAATCCAGACCCTGCTCTGCGGCCTCTGCCTCGTGCATCGCCGGTGTGCGGGACAGACCGATCCCACGTCCGACCAGCCCCATCCGCAAGGTTCTCGCGACACCGGGCGCGTCAATTCCGTGCTCTTCTACTGACATTCGCACAGACCTCCCCATCGCACGTTTTCCCCAAAATGTTCTCAAAAGTACAATTTGTCAAATACAAATGTACTACCAAGAACATTTTTCTTTCCCTATAGTTTGCGCATAGAGGACGGCATGACAAATTCGACGACAGACGACAGACGCGGATGGACGCAGAATCCCGAAGGGGTGAAGCGCGATATTCTTGCGGTCGCCGTATCAGAATTCGCCGCGCGCGGATTCTCGGGGGCCAAGGTCGACGACATCGTGGCCCGGACCCAGACCTCGAAGCGGATGATCTATTACTATTTCGGCGACAAGAAGGGCCTGTATATGCGGGCTTTGGAAGCCGCCTATCTCAAGGTCAGGGAGGGCGAAGCCGCCCTCGATCTGGGCGACCTGCCGCCGCTGGAGGCGCTGTCGACACTGGTGGCCTTCACCTTCGACCACCACCGCGAAAACCCGGATTTCATCCGTATGGTGATGATCGAGAACATCCATCAGGCAGAAGCGTTGTCGGCGTCTGAAAAGATTCGCAAACTGAATGTCGCGGCCATCGACAAACTGCGCGAGATCTGCGAGCGCGGCGAGAAAGAGGGCGTGTTCCGCCACGGCCTCGACCCCATCGCCCTGCACTGGCAAATCAGCGCCGCAAGTTTTTTCAATGTCTCGAACCGGCCCACTTTCTCGGCGCTGTTCGGTGCCGATGTCTTTACCGAAGATGGCCAGTCGCACCTTAGAAAGCAGACGGTCGAAGCCATTCTAGCCATTGCGCAGCCCGAAGCCCCTTTGTGAAACTTCATACTAGGGCCAGGTCTCAAATTTCCTCAGGCCGTCAAACGTGGCCATCTCACGCCCGTCAGCGCGACAACACCGATCCCGCACATGCAGAGGGTCGATCAGGGCGCAGCTGATCCTCTGCTCTTTGCGAAGACGTCAAAGAGGTCGGCTTGTCCCATCTGCCCACCCTTCAGCATGACGCGCATCCGGTCACGTTCCCGCGCCTTGTGCCGCGCCACACAGACACAGGCGCCCGCCCCAAAACTGCGTTCGAAATCCAGAGCGTCAAAGCCCAGCCTTTTCGTGATCCGGCTTGAAGTATCCCCGCCCGCAAGGCCCAGATACCCGATATCGACCTTCGCAAGCACGCTTTCCACGAAACGGCCCGATGCATCCGCAAGCCCGCCGGGGTTCAGGCCATAATCCGCATCCGGGATCAGATGGGCCAGCACAGGTTGTCCAGCTTGAAGCAGCCGGGCGGCTTCCAGCGACAGCTGGTCAGACAGCAGAGCGTCTGGCGTCAAAGGAAGTTTTCTAAAAGCTCTGGCATTGCGGACCTGTTCAAAGGTGTTTGCCGAACGGCTGCCGGCAAAGACCAGAAGATTGCCCGCCACGGGCCGTTCGGTTTGCTCGGGCTGGATACCCTTTTGGGACGCAGCGGTCAGAATTTCCGCGACCGAACTTGCGCCGATCAAGAGCTGGCGTCCACCGGCAAGTGCAAGGGCTCCGGCGATCAGGGTCTGGTCGTTCGGCGTTACCACATCCAGAAGAACCGGCCCACGCGCCATCCTTTGCGCCAGCGCTTGTGTACTTCCCAATTCGGTAAAGGGCACAAGATCAAGATCGCCAAGCCCCTGCATTGCAAGATGCGCGCGCAGATCGGCCTCGGTCATTGGCGTCACGGGGTGCTGGCCCATCACCGGATGGCGGTCGATCCGGTGAACCGCACCATCCGGGCCCCTGGCGAACAGATTGCCAAAGACGCAGTACCGCCCCAGACTTGGCTGCCCACCGATCACGGCGACCACATCCGGTTTGAAGCGCCCGATCAAATCCATCGCCACCGCACCGATGGATCCGGTCGATGGACTGGAATCGAAAGTCGAACACACCTTCAAATGCAGCACAGGCGGGTCGGCATCGGCAACCCGGGGCCAGAGCTTCGCAATCTCTGCAAGCGCCGCTTCGGGCTGGATCGAGCGCAGATCCGTCGGCAGGCCAAGTGCCATCAACCCATCCGTCGCACCATCCGCGTTCAGCACCAGCCGCGCAGGCCAACCCCTGCCAGAATAGGTGGCCAGACTGTCCGAGGCCCCGGTGAAATCGTCGCCCAGAAAGACAACTTCGGTCATGTCATTTTGACCCGAAGAACCGCAATGCGGCGGCCAGCGCAGGGCGGGTCTTTGCCGCCTGATCCAGACGTTCGCCCGCGCATACCGCATCATAGGCTTCGCGCAGCGATCTGATCCCCGCGTCGGGACCATCCGGATGTGCCAGAATGCCGCCGCCACACATGAACATGAAATCGGGCTTCCCGGCAGCTTCGAGTGTCCGTGGCAAAGTACCGGCCCACTGGCCAGACGAAAATGCAGGCATCACACGATCATCCGGCCCCCCCTCGCTGAGCGGTTGCAGACAGGCGCGCGCGGCTTCTGTCACCTCTTCGGCGGTATCGACGAATTTGCCCCCGATCCCGTGGACATGCATGTGGTCGATCCCCGCCAAACGGTACAGCGCATGATAGGCAGCAAAGCCTATACCCAGCAGCGGATGACGGCTCATCGCGCCAAAACCGTTGCGGTGCGCATGGATCGCCAGCGGCGTATGGGCGCGCAGCGATTCCATCCCGGACAGGCCACACCAATTCAGGCTGGCCATCACACAACTGCCCCCTTCGGAAGCAACAAGATCGGCGTGGCGGCGCATCGCGTCGGTTTCATCCGTGACGTTGAAGGCCATCATCACGCGCCGCCCGGTCCGGTCCTGCCATTTGCGAACCACCGCCATGACGGCGGGCACACGTTCGGCAAGCGGTGCGATGTCGGGATTGGCGCAAACCTCGTCATCCTTGATGAAATCGACACCTGCTGCACAGAGTTGATCGACAAGGGCCGCGATCTCTTCGGATCTCATCCCGACATTGGGCTTGATGATGGTGCCAAAGATCGGACCATCGCTGACACCCAGACTTCTGCGGGTGCCCTCGACACCGACAGCGGGCAGCGGATAACGGCTGCGATAGGCTCCGGGGATGTCCAGCGACAGCAATTTCAGGCCGGTGATCTCACCGATGTCGTAAAGATTGCCCGACACGGTCGCGGCCAGCGTCGGCAGGTTTCGCCCGATATTGCCGACCGGATAGGCGATGCGCACGCGGGCACGGCGGAACGGACCTGACGCGCCCTTGCGCGCCACATAGGCCGACAAAAGCGCGGGCTCCGCCGCATCGTTTTCGGGCACGATCGAGAGCACCCGAGCCGCCGCACGGGCGCGCAGTTCATCGGTTTCGCCCGCGACGCGCACAAAGGTGCCGCTGGACTGCTCGCCCGCCATCATGGCGGCGACATCTTCCAGCGGAAATGGCGTCTCAAGAAGATATTCAGCGATCACGCTTTCCATGCGACCCTCACGAGGCCGAAAGATCGGGGAAGGGGCGCACCGGGTCCGACCCGTCCCAATCGACCGACGATGCGCGGATCAGATCGAACATCTTGCCCTTCGGGCCAAGCACCTCTGACAGTTCGATGCAGCTGCCGGGATGGTCCTGTTCGGCAAAATAGACAAAGCGGCCGTTCTTGCCGACGCAGCCGCTCATCTTCACGGTAAAGCCGCGGCCCAGCATCATGTCCAGATCCGCCTCGAAATCCGTGGTCCAGAAGGCAATGTGCTGCAACCCGCGCAGGCCCTTGTCGCGAAAGTCACGATACATCGACGGCACGTCATTGCGGATCTGGATCAGCTCAACCTGCATCTCGCCGGAGTTGGCCAGAGCCACCGAATTATGCGGCTCGTAACGCTCACCATCATAGGTGTAATCCTCGATCGGCACGCGCGGGTTGTAGAACCACGGACCGACGCCCATGACCTCGGACCAGTGTTTCATGCCGGCTTCGATATCGTCGACCACATAGCCAAGCTGGCGGATCGGCCCCAGAAGGTTGCTCATTTCAGACCTCAATTCATCAAAAGTTCAGGCAGCCAGGTCGACAGCGCCGGAACGGCGGAGACCACAAGCAGCGATAGAAGAAGCGGGATGAAAAACGGCATCACCCCGGCGATCACCCGCCCGATGGGCATGCGTGTTATGATTGTGATCATGTACAGGCTCATCCCCACTGGGGGCGTCAGCAGGCCGATCATCAGGTTCAGCACAAACACAATGCCCAATTGCAGCGGATCAACCCCCGCCGCCGTCAGGGCGGGTGCAATGATAGGCGCGATAATCAGGATCGCGGCGATGCTTTCCAGCACCATGCCGACCAGCAGCAGCAGGATGTTCACCAGAAACAGCAGCACCAGCGGATTGTCCGACAGGCCAAGCAGCAGGCCCGACACTTTCATCGGCACCTGATCCAGTGTCAGCACCCATGCAAACAGCGCGGCGGTGGATACGACAAACAGGATGTTCGCGGTTGATTCAGCCGTTTCGCGCAATGCGCCCAAAATGCCGCGCAGGCTGAGCGAGCGGTAGATAAAAATCCCGATCAGCATGGCATAGGCAACCGTCACGCCAGCCACCTCGGTCGGGCCGAAATAGCCGCTGACCAACCCTCCGATCAGCAGGACCGGTGCCATCAGCGCAGGAAAGGAGATCAGCGCCTTTCTGGTAAGCGCACGCGGTTCTACCCGCACGTCGTCCCGCGGCAGGCCCTTGACCCGTGCGATGACGGCGACCTGTATCATCAGCAACGCCGTCAGCAGCAGCGCCGGGATGATCCCCGCAATCAGCAGTTTCACCGCCGAGACATTGGCAACCGACGCATAGATGATGATCGGAATGGAGGGCGGGAAGATCGGTCCGATGGTGGCGGCAGCCACGGTCAGACCTGCTGCGAAATCCTCGCGGTAGCCCTGCGCCTTCATCTGGTTGATCTGGATCGCGCCAAGCGCGCCAATATCGGCCAGAGCAGCCCCCGAGATGCCCGAAAATATCAGAGACACAAAGATGCTGACCTGCGCCACGGCACCGCGAATGCGGCCAAACATCATGCGCACCAGCTCGAACAGATGGGTGGTGACACCGGTGGCGTTCAGCAGACTGGCCGCAAAGATGAACAGCGGCACCGCCAGCAAGGGCGAACTGTCCAGCGCGTTCAGGCTGCGTTGCGCGACAACCGACACGGGTAACCCATGGGTTACGATGACGATGGCGGATGACAGACCGAGGCAGACCGCAATCGGCGCGCCGAGGACCAGCAGCATCACAAAAATAGAGATAAGGATCAGGCTCATAAGGGCAATCCGTCTGCATCCCGCGCATCGCGGTAGGGGGCGGTCGGGTCACGCTGTCGCAGCGCATCCAGAACGCGCAGGGCCGCAATCACGGCCAGCAACAGGCAACCGGCAAGGGCAAGACTGTAGTACACCCAATTGGGCACGCGCATCGCCGGGGTCAGAAACTTGCCGGCACGCGGCAGAAACTCGGCAAAGCTCCAGATCATCAGTGCGGCAAAGCCCAAGGTGGCCAGATCCGCGATCAGCACCAGCCAGCGGCGCAGGGCGGGGCGCACCATGTCAGGCAGCATCGACACCGAAACCAGCACCTGACGGCCTGCCAGACAAGGCACCGCAAAGAACACCAGCGCGATGCAACTGAAGCGGGCCAGCTCGTCTGCCCACGGCAGGCCCGCGTCAAAGAAATTCCGCGCGGCAACCTGAAGCACAACCAAACCGGCGATCAACGCCAGCAGGATCATCCCCAGCACCACACCAAAACGGGCGAGCCGCGCAAGAAATGCGCGACCCGGCGTCACGTTCGGCATTAGGACACGGCCGCGATCTTGGTATACAGATCGCCATATTCCGCACCGAACCGTTCATCAACCAATGCCTTGACCGAGGTGCGGAACGCATCCACGTCCAGCCCGTCTTCCTCGCCGATCACGGTCATGCCCAGATCGCGAAGCTGCTGCGTTTCGGATTCTTCGTTGTCCAGAATGGCCCGTGTCGCCTTTTCACGTGTCTGGTTTGCCGCCTCGCGCACGGCATCCTTGCCCGCGTCGTCCAGCGCCTGCCATGCATCCTCGTTCATCACGACAACTTCGGCGTTTGACATATGGCCGGTCAGCATCAGATGCGACTGCACCTCGTAGAGCTTCACGTTCAGCACCACATTGACCGGATTTTCCTGCCCCTGCACCACACCCGTTGCCAGCGCCGTCGGCACTTCGGACCAGTCGACAGGCACGGCAACAGCGCCCATGCCTTCGACGGCGGTGGTATAAATCGGGAACGGCACGGCGCGGATTTTTGTGCCTGCCAGGTCCTCAGGCGACATCACCGCCTTGTTGCAGGTCAGGTTGCGACGGCCAAAGTAATGCGCATAGATCACCCGCACGTTGGCCGCGGCAATCAGCCCCTCGTTCAGTTCCTGCATCACCGGGCTGTCCACATCGGTCACCGCCATCAGATGATCAACGTCACGGTACAGATACGGCGTGTCGAGTGCCGCGAAGGGTTGGTATAGCGATCCCAACGCACCGGCGGTGTTGTGCGAAAACGCAATGGTGCCCAGCGATACGGCTTCAGCCAGTTCCTGTAGTTTGCCAAGCTGGCTGTTCGGGAACACTTGCACGTCGATGTTGCCGCCGGAAGTCTGGCCAAGCGCCTCGGCAAACCAATCGGCCTGCGCTCCTGCTACTGACGACACTTCGTTGTTGTGACCGTATCGCAAAGAGGTCGCAGCCCACGCCGGACGCAGCAAAAACGGTGTCGCCAATGCGCCGGCACCAGCCGCGAGAATCGTGCGACGGTTCATCAGGTTCGATTTCTTCATCTGTTCTCCTCCCAGAGATAATTTGAGGTGTTTTGAGGTGGCATGCGGCCCCACGCACTGCCGGACACTCGATAATCATTGTATTGACCCAAGGTAGAGTTTTGGTTCACCATTCGTCAAAGCAATTGGCATGAGGTGTTTTGAGGTGTTTACGTTATGAGTGCGCCAGAGGGCGGCACCGAACGCCCGCTGCTTGCCAGGGTGGCCAGTCGCGCCGGTGTGTCCCTGGCAACGGTGGACCGCGTGATAAACCGGCGCAAGGGCGTCAAGGATCGCACCCGCGTCAGGGTCCTGGATGCGGCCCGTGACATCGGATATCTCAGTGCAGAAGACGCCGAGCTGTATCGCGCGGTACGGCCACTCAACATCACCGTGCTGCTGCCTGCCGGCACAAACCCCTATCTGCGGCTTTTGGGCGAACGGGTCAAAGAACGGGTGGGCCAATCCGGCGTCGATGCGCCGTTCCTGCGGTGTTTCTTCATCGAAAGCTTCAATGCGGCCGCTCTGGTCGAGGCGCTGCACAAGAACGCAAGCTGGTCCGACGGCATCATCTTTTTCGCCATCGAACACCCCGAGGTGCGCAACGCCGCCGCCGAAATCACAGCGACCGGCACCCGGCTCGTGACGATCGTGTCCGATCTCGGAAACTCGCCCGCTGTCAGCCATCTCGGCTTGGACAACCGCGCGGTGGGTCGGACTGCTGGGCTGCTGATCGGGCGGCTTGCCAAAGCCACCACAGGCTCGGTGGCGCTGGTCGCCGGATCGCGCCATTACCGCGCCCATTCCGAACGCGAAGCCGGGTTTCTAAGTCTGCTTGACGAGATGTTCCCCGACCTGAGGGTCGTAGGAATGCGCGAGGGGCATGACGATGCGGCCGAAAATTACCGACACGCCCTTGATCTGTTCGAAAAGGTTCCCGACCTGATCGGCATTTACAATGTCGGCGGGTCGTCCGGTGGTATCACCCGCGCCATTCGGGAGAAAAAGCAGACCCAGCTGGTGTTCATCGGCCACGGCCTGACGCCGGACACCCGCCGTGCGATGCTGGACGGGACGGTTGATGCGATTTTCGACATGGACCCGGACATATTGATTGACCGCGCCATTCGCTGCCTTTCCGAACCCGCCGCACATCCCAGGCCGCTGAAGCTGGACATATATTTTCGCGAGAACCTGCCATGACGGGCAAAGCGGCTACAAATCTAGGGGCACCTTGATCGGTTCAGTTGGTCAGCCCGTTTGTAGGCCGGCCTTTCGATGTTGTGATCCAAATAGCTGTGAAGTCGCTTGTTCAGTTCGATGTCGTAATCGCAGGCCCAACTGAGGCAGGTGGTCAGCAGGATATCGGCGGTCGTAAACTGATCCCCCATCAGGTAGGTGCGTCCGTCCTCAAGCGCGACGCTGGCATGATTCAGCTGACGGGAGAAATACTCGCCCGCCCGTCGCACCACATCTGGCGCTTCTCCGTAGAGATGCGAGAGACCCTCGATAACCCCGTGCCTTCGCATCACGTAAAGGCTTGTGGAGTCGAGTTCCGTTACCGTGAAGAATGACCATTCCAGCCAACGGAACCTTGCATCGGTCTCAATCGGCCGCAGACAGGTTGCGCCCGATGTATATGTTTCGGCGAGATAGGTGATGATCGCGGCACTTTCGCCAAGCGTGAAGTTTCCGTCCTGAAGCAGTGGTATCTTCTGGCGCGGGTTGAGCGCGGTATATTCTGGTGTCTGCGTCTCACCGGTGCGGGGCAGGATCGGACGGGTTTCGTACTCAAGCTCTAGCTCTTGCAGCGCCCAGTGCGCACGCATCGTGCGGACGGTGCCGACCCCCCAAAGTATACGGGCCATCTCACCACGCCTCCACTGACGGACGCAGATCAAGCTCGTGGGTCCAGGCGTCCCGAGGTTGATTGTGCAGATACCAGTAGGCTTCGGCGACGGATCCGGTGCTGACAAGACTGTCGGGATCTATGGCGTCGACATCGACACCCGCCGCACGCATCCGTTCGTGGATCGCGGGACTGTTGACACCTGCGTCGATCACAAGGTGAGCGACATGGATGTTCTGAGGGCCCATTTCACGCGCCATCGCCTGCGCCACGCCACGCAAGGCGAATTTGGCGGATGCGAATGCGGTGAACCCTGTTCGCCCCTTGATGCTGGCTGTGGCACCGGTGAACAACATGGTGCCCGCGCCCCGTTCGGCCATTCGGCGGGTTGCCTCCCGGCCCACAAGGAAGCCGCCGAAACACGCCAGTTCCCAAGCCTTGAAGAATAGCTTGGCCGATGTTTCCTGTACGGGTTTTGAGACATTCGAGCCGGCGTTGAACAGACAGACGGCCACTGGACCCAAATCATTCTCGACGGTTTCGAACAATTTCTGCACCTGTTCTTCGTCGCGCACGTCCGTGCTGTAGGCCCGAGCGATGCCCCCTGCTGCTGCAATGTCAGCGATTAGTTCATCGGAACTTTCGGCACTGCGCCGGGCGATGGCAACGCTATAACCGCCGTCTGCGAACCTTCTTGCAACTGCCGCACCGATGGCATCCCCAGCGCCGACCAGCAGCGCAACCTTGTTTGATGTTACGTTCATTTTTCTCCCCTCCCTTTTTCCGCTTCTATTCCGGTATCCGGATCGCACCCGCCTGCACGAGCGCGTCGACCTGCTCGTCTGTGTAGCCGAGTGTGCCCAGAATGCCGCGCGCATGTTCACCGATCCGAGGGGCCCCGACTGTAAGAGAGGCGGCGTGTTCCTCGAAACGAGCCGCGGGTTTCGGTTGCAGGACAGAGCCGACGCGAGGTTGGTCAATTTCCTGGATCAGACCGCGGGCGACGATCTGCTCGTTGGCCACGATTTCATGGCGGCGCAGGATCGGGCCACAGGGAACGTCGTTGGCGTCAAGCAACTCCAGCCACTGTTCCGTCGTGCGCGCCTTGAGATGTTCTGCCATCTTGTTGATGCGTGCGGTGGCGTTGACCGATCGGCCCGATGGGCTGATAAATCGCTCATCGGCCGCCAGCTCCGTATCGCCAACCGTGCGACAGAACCCTTGCCATTCGGAATCGGATATTGTGCCGACGGTCATGAATCCATTGACTGTCTCAAAGACCAACTCGGGCCGATCATTCGGATCTCCGGCGGTTTTCTCGCGCCCGACGATGGTGTGCTGCATCATCCCTTCCGGCCAAAGATACGACAACATCACATCCAGCATCGAAACCCGGATGTGATCGCCTTTGCCGGTTTTCTCGCGCGCGTAAAGTGCGGCCGCGACGGCTTGCGCGGTGAAGATCGCCGTTGTCTTGTCTGCAACGATGGTGCGGATCAATTGCGGCTTGTTCGTACCGGCCTGAGCCTGAATGTCGCAGAAACCCGACAAGCCCTGAACGATCGGGTCATAGACCCGCTTTTTCGCATAGGGGCCGGTTTCACCCACGCCGTCGATGGACACAAAGATCAATTTTGGGAACTGCTCCCGCAAGTGGTCTGCACCAAGGCCAAGTCGTTCCATTGCACCGGGCCGGAAATTCTGTACCAGCACATCCGCTTCCGAGATCAGCCGGATCAGGATTGACTTGCCCTGTTCCGATTTCAGATCAATCGCCATCGACTTCTTGCCGCGATTTGACGAGATAAACAGCGCCGAAAACTCTCCGGCCTCGTCCACTTTTTCGCGGCTGCGGCGCGTGATATCGCCTGAGATCGGTTCGATCTTGAGCACCTCGGCGCCCTGATCGGCGAGAAACATCGTCGCAAGCGGGCCGGAAACGACGCCACTCAGATCAACTACTTTCACACCAGTTAGCGGTCCTGACATCAGATTTTCTCCCTAAGTCTTCGTTCAGGTCAAAACTATCTGGTCGGAAAGATTCGCGATTGCGGAATTGGGCCACTTCACGGTGGTCAAGCGACGGCGTCGAGACCACGTGCCTGATGCGCGTCGAGCCGCACGCGGGATGCCGTTCTGCCGGTTGCGCCCTTGAACGCAGAAGCAAAGTGCTGACTGTTCCCAAAACCGGTTTCGAGAGCGATCTCCGAGACCGTCATGTTGGTTTCGGAAAGTAGGGTCACGGCGCGATTGATGCGGCGCTCGGTCAGATAGCGATGTGGGCTGGTGGCGAAGGTCCGCGTGAAGACACGGGTGAAATGACGCCGACTGATCCCTATCACCTCCGCCAGTTCGTCGGTGGTCAGCTTGCAGGCCAGATAATCCTCGATATGGGCCTGAAGCTTGCGGATTTGCCATACCGCCATGGCCGCGTCATCGCAGCCAACGGTGGGGTTTCCGTCTTCAAGCCGATAACTCAGCCGCGCCATTGCCTTCAGTGCCCAGACGGACGCCGTTTCATGATCGGTCTTGGCGCCGTTTGCCACCTGCCCCCACAATTCGTTCAGGCTTTCGGCAAGCCAGACGTCACGAAAGGCCAGCATCGGTTTATCGACCGCCTTCGAAAGATGGGCTTTCACCAGATCGGCGGGAAAGAAGACAACCGCATAATCCACTTTCCGCCCGGTCGTCCACTCCCCGTTGATCTCAACGTCGGCAGGATAGAGCACAAAGTTGTCTGACCCGTAGAACGCCTTTTCCACCGGTTTGCCGGAAATCGTCGCGCAAAGCATTTTCGCGCCTTCCTGGAACCAGAACAGGCACATCTGGGGATTCCGGAAATGCCAGCGAAAATCACCTTCGGAGTCGCGCCGTATGTATTCGATCCGCACGGAATCGGTTGCCAAAACGTCGGTAGAACGGACCGTGCCGCCGACATTGCGAATGATCGCTGTCTCCTTCACCTCAGCACCAGGTTCGGCAGCCAGGTTGCCACCTGCGGCCAAGCGATGAGAAGAATAAGCACAACGTATTTCATCAATACGAATGGCATCGCAGCGCCATAGACGTTGGTCAGCGTAATATCCTTCGGCGCGACACCTTTCATCACGAACAGCAATAGCCCGAACGGGGGCGTGAGAAGCGAAAGCTCCATCGTAACGAGCACCAGAAGCATAAGCCAAATCATGTCGATGTCATTGCTGAGCGCCAGAGGGACAAAGAAAGGCAGGGTCAGCAGGATCATGCTGATCTGGTCCATGAAGCAGCCGAGAAACAGCAATATCACCAACATGATCAATACGATATTCATTGGCGAAAAAGCAGCTTCGGCGAGCGTTCTCAGCAGGCCCGAGGTGCCCCCCGATACCGCGAGGATCTGCGAAAAGGTCAGCGATCCGGCGACAATGAACAGGATCATCACCGAAATCTTCGCCGTCTCGATGATCGACACCCGGATGGAGGACAGTGTCAGCTTGCGGTAGCCAGCGCAGACCACCGCTGTCACGACACAACCGACGGCCGCCGATTCAGTGGGCGAGGCGAAGCCGCCGAACATCGACCCCAGGACCGCCGCGAAGATCACGAACAGCGGCAGGACGTAGACGACAATCGGGCGCCACTCGACGCGCCGCGTCTCGATCTGCGCCTCCTGTGGTGCGAGGCCGGGGTTGATGCGGCAGCGGATCAGCACGTAGGCGACAAACAGGAGCGCCATCAGCAGTCCGGGCACGATGCCGGCGATCAACAGCCCGGCGATGGATTGTTCGGCGAGGCTGGCCAGCAGCACCGCCAGTGCCGAGGGCGGGATCAGCATCGCAATGCCGCCCACCGACATGATCGACCCCATCGCGAGCTTCTTGTCGTACCCCTGACTGATCATCCGGGGCAGCAGCGTGTTTCCGATCAGCGCCGTGCTGGCGATTGTGGACCCTGACAGGCTCGCAAAGGCAGTGCCGCCCAAAAGCGACACAACCGCCAGACGTCCGGGCACCCGTACAATCAGTTTGTCGATGGCATCTATGGCCCGGATGGCGACGCCGGTGTGAAACAGCAGCTCACCCATAAGCACGAACATCGGGATCGGCGTGAGCGAGAACTTCCCGATTGCATCCAGCGCCTCGATGGGAAAGGTGACCAATGCGTCCAGCCCGCCAAGGAACAGCAATGCGCCCAGAATGTTCGCGGCCAGAAAGGCGAATGCTACAGGCACGCCAACAAAGAGCTGAAGGCAAACGACACCCAGCATTACAAAAAGGGTTGTTACCCAGTCCATGAGCGCTTCCTTACATGTGAAGTGGCTCGTCTTCGATGGCACCCCGACCCGTGTACAGACGCACGATCAGTTCGAGGGACATCATCGAAAACGCGGCGATATATATCGCGATGAAGGGCCAGACCGGCATCGGCAGCGCCTTGTAGAGCATTGACCGGTATTTCAGCGCCTCGCTGAGCGCTTCTGTGCCGTAGAAAATCAGGGACAGGCAAACCACCAGCATGATCAGGTGGATTGCCGCCTCCAGGGCCTTGGAGGCCTGTCCGGGCAAAATTCCGGGCAGGATATCAATGCGGACATGCCGACCCAGATGCAAAAGCCACGGGGCACCGATCATCGTGGAGGCGAAAAGCAGGTATTCGCACGCGTCTGCCACCCAGACGATATTACCCAGATTTGCATGGCGGGTGATCACATCCACTGTCACCAGGATCGGCACCGCCAAAAGGCCCAGAGCCGAAACCAAACCCAAACCCGCCATGAGCCGGTCAAAGACGGCCAGCAAAAACTTTTCGACTCCGGGCGTGGCACTTTCGCCTGCCACTGCGTCTTGCCTTTTGATCACGGTTCGCTTCACTCGCCATACTGGGCTTTGCGAAGCCGATTACCGATTTCGGGGTCCCGTGAAATAATCGTCTCCCATGCGCTTTCAAGCGCCGTGGTCGTGAACTTCTCGGCCTCGTCACCGGGCAGTTCGTTGATCTTCATCCCGGCGGCTTCCATCTTGTCCCGCGCTTCCTCTGCCCAGCCCTGCGATGTCTCGATGCTTCTGGATTCGAAGTCGATTGCCAGGTCTTGAAAGAGCTTTTTCTGGTCGTCGGTGAGACGGTTCCAGGTTTCGAGGTTGATCACGAGATTCAGATCGGCATCATAGAAACCGGGTTCGACACGGTAAGGTGTGATATTCAGCCAATCCGGAAGAAAGCCGATGATCGGCCAGCCAAATCCGTCGATAGACCCGTTTTCCATCAGTGTGTAGATTTCGCCCAGGTCGGAACGTACCGTTGTTGCGCCAAGCGACCCGAAGAAGGGCTGATAATGCGGCGCAACGCGCAAGCGCAGCCCTGTCAGATCGGCGGATTCGAGCGGGTTGCGCAGGTAGAGCTGGAATGGTGCCCCTTGCACCAATTTGCCCAGATAATGCAGCCCGCGCGACTCGTGCGCCTCCTGCATCGCATCAATCCAGTCGGTCTGGCGCAGTTTTTCCATCGGCTGGTCGGACAGGCTGAGCGCCAGCGATACCGGGACGGTCGTTTCATAATAGGGGCCAGTGTTGTTCATCAGGTCAAACTGGCCGCGCTGCACGCGCTCTCCCAAGGTGAATGGGCTGCCGATGGCGGGCGCTCCGCCTTTGTAGTCGATGGTTATTTCAGCACCGTTGGCCGCGTTGAAGTCCTTGATGAACTGCTCGAATGTCACGGAGAACAGATGTCCTTCCGGAAATGAGCTCGCGGCGCTGAGTGTTGTCTGCGCCTGCGCCGAGATCCCGAGACCCAAGGTGAAGGCAGTGGCCATTGCAATTTTGAGTATGTTCATTTTTCTCTCCCCATGCTGTCTGCTTTGACAGTGCTGTAGTTGTTCCGCGGAGACCGCGGGTTGGTCACGTTTGGATTCGAAACTCTCTCCACACCTCTGTGTTGTTAATCCACAACCTCCGCGCGCGTTGACGAAACGCAGCGCAGCAATGTGGAAGAGATTTCTGCCATATACGAAGTCCTCCCCGACTTTCGATTGGCAACAAGCGACTTAGCCATTAACGCTGATACATGCCCGCAAACCGTCTCGGTCAATTGGCAATTTCAGGTCAACTTGCCTCTGCCGTCATACACCGCGCACCGTTGGCTATTACGGGATCGGTGAATCGCGCATCAGCGAGTCGTAAGTACTATTAACACACTTATAATTTGCCTTCATGCCCCTGAGTCAAGCCTCTTGTCGGGTTCTCAATGCATTTCTGTGGTTTGGCGAACCCTGCGGGGTCCATGGCACATTCAGGAAATCCGGCCTGTTGATCCGCAAGCGGCCTTGTAGCGCGCATTGTTTCAGGCGGGGATTGCGATGGCATGTCCCCTCGCCGCGGATCACGGCGAAATCGACGGCCGGCGCGTATCGGAAACTGCGACACAAGCAACTGCAACCTTGAGCGCGAGCCACGCCCGGAACGGTGCATAGCGGATGGCCGCATTTGCAAACACAACAAGCCGGTGGTTCAGCGGCGGGCCTGACAAAAACGCAACATCTTCAAGGGTTTCAGAAACTGCGGTGGTGACCGATACGGGCATCCGGTGTAGCCTTTCGGGGTCATTGCTGTCATCGTGCCGGGCGAGGGTTATGCCAGGGGCCTGGATATTGGCGGCGCTTTCTCCCAAGAATTAGCCTATAAACCGCCCTAACTTGTGGCACCTCATTGTGTCCAATAATTTTGCGTTTTTGTGACAGAAGAGCGTTTCGGGTTTACCTTCAAACATCTTTTATCGCCTGGCGCGCTGAGCCCGTACATTCAGGCAGCCTTGGCTGGTCCAAGTCTGACGCGGTGCGCTACGGTTGAGCGGCCTCAGGCCATCCGACCGTTCATGTGCTCCTCCCTGCCCCGCCAGTGGATGGCTCACCAGATGCGCGCCGCTGCGCTGCCGGTCAGTCATCCACAACAAAGACAATGCGGCGGCCAAGGCCCACTTCAGCCTCTACGGCCTCCGCCATGACAGTGCTGAAATGCGTCTCTAAATAGCGCACAACAAAGCCGCTGCGCGCCGCCAGAGTGTAACGCCCGTCCTTGTCAGAGACAAAGCGCAGGGGCGCAAACCAGTTCCGGTGCTTTCCAGGGTAAAGCGTCTTAAGCCGTTGCGAGACCGCGTACCATGAGGTGCCATCATCCACCGTCGGCGTGTCGTCCTGGGCCGGTTTGGCAAAGTCGACCTGCACCACCGAAGACGGCGACGCGGGCTGCAGGCCCTCCATCCGCTCCGCATAATCCGTGCCAACCGCCATCCAGACATCACGTGACACTTCGTAGACCCTCAGCAAGTTCAACCGATAGGCCCCTACCCTGCCCCGCACACCCTTGCGCACGCAGATCAGCAGCCGGTCATCGACCCAGCGTTTTATCTCGCGTTTCACGGTGCGTTCGGTCACATGCCACATCCGCGCCATCTCTGGTTGGCCGACACAGAAGTGATCAAGTTTCCAATTGTACCGCGCCGTAATCAGGGCACAGAGACGCATCATTGAAATCTGTCGGGCCGGGGATCCATGCAGGCCAAGAACACTCAGCGCGGTCAGCACGTCATATTTCATGGACCCTGCTCCGGGTCCTGTCAGTCGCTTTGGTTCCATGTTGTTCTCACTGTCTCACCTCTTAACGGCGGCCATCTGCGGGCCGATTCTCATTGAGGATGATAAGTGCATAAAATCCCGTTTTCTGTCAACGCCCGTCGAATTACACGAATTACAAACAGAATAAAAGAATCCGGTATACTTGGTATAGGGTGACGCCTGTGTGTCACCTTAAACTTGGGTTCGTGTCACCAAATCCCCCATGTCGGCTCTGAATGTGTCACTAAATATAGATTCATTTTCCTGTGATCCTGAAGGCGCGCCGGTTTTACAGGATCAAAAACCGGAAAGTTTGTTTTTGCCAATTTTGCCATATCCCGTTATTGAGGCAATATAGTTGAATAGCAAGAGCAGTACCATGAGAGATCATTCAGACCTACAGGACATGAACGCGCGCAGCCTTGCACAGCAGGCCTCTGTGCGCCGAGCGACCTTTGACCCCGGTGTGGTCAAGGCGCTTCGACCTTTCTCCATCTGGGAGATCAGCCAGTTCATGTTCGATATCCCGCCAGATACCCTGCGCAAGAAACTGGCCGAAGATCCAACCCTGCCGCAGGGCGAAACCCAGGATGATGGGCGCCAGCGCTGGTTCTCGCTGAAAGAGATCAACGAGCTGCGCCGCCGTCTGCGCTTTCGCGGAAAGACATTGCTGCCCCGTCGCCCCGACGGCCGCGCTTTGCGCGTTGCTGTGTCGAACTTCAAGGGCGGCGTTGGCAAGACTGTTGTGGCACAACATCTGGCAAACGCTGCGGCCCTCGACGGCTATCGCGTGCTGTGCATTGATTTCGATCCGCAGGCCACACTGACCCATTCCATGGGGCTGGTCGAGGTCAAGGAAGGCAACACCGTCTGGGGCATCATGTGTCGCGATCTGTGCCGCGAGGCGGACCGGATCATGAACAGCTATGATCTGCCCGAGGAATGCCCCTACCCCGCTGCGGATGAATTGCCTGAAGATGTGCAAAGCATCGGCGCACAGCGGACGCAGGACTTTATCCAACCCACCTGCTGGCCCACCATCGACATCATCCCAAGCTGCGCCAACGCCGCCTTTGTCGAATTTGCCAGCGCGCAATACCGCGCGTTGCACAAGGCGTGGTCATTCTTCGGTTGCGTCGCCCGGTATCTGGATGAACTGCCGGACGACCAATATGACGTCATCATTTTCGACTGCCCGCCCGCCATCGGCTATCAGTCTCTGAACGCGGCGTTTGCGGCTGATATTCTTTATATCCCTTCCGGCCCTGGCTATTGGGAATACGACTCGACCACGAGCTATCTGGGCCAGTTGGGCGACGCGATGGAAGATATCTCCGACGGC
Organism: Sulfitobacter sp. EhC04; assembly: GCF_001650875.1. GTDB lineage: Bacteria > Pseudomonadota > Alphaproteobacteria > Rhodobacterales > Rhodobacteraceae > Sulfitobacter. The sequence goes on along the minus strand of NZ_LXYI01000023.1, from coordinate 51,895 downwards.
TTTGGCAAGCTGGCGGCGGACGCAGGCATAACGCTTCCTAAACGGTTTATGGACATTCGTATTCTGATGACCCGTTTTGAGACAAACAACCCGCTGCACAGTGCGATGATGGATGCCTTTCGTAATGTGTTCGGCGCAGATGTCTGCCTGAACCCGATCGAGATGACCCGCGCGGTCGAGCAATCGGGGCGGTTCCAGATGTCGGTCTATGAACAGGACTATCGCCAGATGACCCGCGAAACATGGAAACGCGCGCGGCAGAGTTTCGACAGGTCCTATGAGGAATTCAAGGCGACCATGCTGACCGCATGGGAACACGCCATAGAAACAGGAGTGATGTAAGATGGCCAAGAGCAACAAGTTCGGTTTTGCCCCGTTGGATGTCGACACCCCCGCACGCCGGGAACGGTCGGTTGGCCCGATGGGGGCGGCGGTGCGCGAGGCGGCGGAAAGCCTGACAGACGCCACTGACGCCAAGGTCGAGAAACGCCGCCAGAACGCCAAGGACGCCGAAGCCTTTCGCGCCGCACAGGACGAGGGGCGGGTGCTGATCGTGCTGGAGCTGTCGGAAATCTCAACAGATGACCTGCCGCGCGACCGGATGGATCTGGATGCGGTCGCGGTCTCGGACGAGATGGAAGAGCTCAAGGCGTCGATCCGCGAGCGGGGCCAGAAGGAACCGATCGAGGTTTATCGCGGGCCGGACGGCAGCTTCCAGCTCAAGAAAGGCTGGCGCCGGTTCACAGCACTTTCGCAGCTTTTGGCAGAAACGGGCGATGACCGGTTTGGCACCATCACCGCGCGGGTTGAGCAGGGCGAAGATGGACGGCTTGCGCGCTATATCGACATGGTCGAGGAAAACGTGGTGCGCGAGGATCTGACCTTTGCCGAAATGGCGCAGGTTGTCATCACCGCCGCACACGACGACGGGGTAGGGGAGCCGGACCCGGATGCGCTGGTGGCGCGGCTGTACGGGTCGCTGCACAAGATGAAAAAGTCCTACATCCGCAGCTTTGTTTTCCTGCTGTCGCAGGTTGGCGATGCGCTGCCCTTTCCAAAGGCGATCTCGCGCAATCTTGGTGTGGATGTCTCGCGGGCTTTCAAGTCGCAAGAGGCCGCCGCGGCATTGAGGGAACAGTTGCTTCTGTGCCAAACAGCAGACGAGCAAAACAAGGTGCTGTCGGCCTTTGTCGATGCGGCCAAGGCCGTGCCGCAGATCCAAAAGAAAAAGCTGGAGCCGCGGGAGAAGTTTGAATTCCACGTTGGCAGCCTCAAGGTCACCGCGCGGCGCGGCGAGTGTCGGATTGTCAGTAAGGATGATTTTGCAGCCCTTCCCAAACCATTGCTGGAGCGGGCGATCAAGGCATTCGAGGATGAACTGCGCGCCGGTCCGGGAATAAAGTCGCTCTAGTAGGGTAACCCATGGGTTACCCTCAAAAAAGTACAGCAAAAACAATATCTTATATATGTTTTGGTTTGAAGGGGGTAGGTCTTGGCCGTTTTAGCTCAAGGTGGAGCGCTGTTGGGCGCGGACCCATTCTACATCTGACAAGCCAGTCTTATCGGACATAGACAGGCCGGACAGGGCGCGGCGGTTTGGCCTAGAATTCTTGGGAAATAGCGCCGTAAAAAATCCGCCAGTGTTTCAGCCGGATTTGTGCAGCGACAGAGAATATTTATCCCGGCTGCCCGGCCCGGTCACTGCGGAAATTTCAGAACCCTACGGATTGTGGCTTTTGGGTCCGAGGTTGGCCGGGAGCGGAACAGGGCCGGGAAAAGCCACCGGGCGTGGGTCGTGGCCATTTCCGGCCAAGTGGGGGGTCATTTCTTGCCAGGTATTATCGGGGGGTCTGTTGGCATTTTCTTGTCTCTCAGCTGCCGCGCAACCCACTGTGGCCAGCGTCGGGCCCAAGGGCCTTCGATCATTTCTGGGAGGAAAACCATGATCAATTTCAAATCCGCCATGCGCGGCTGTGCACTGGCGACGTCATTGGCAGCGGCCCCGTTTGCCGTCCAGGCGCAAGAGTTCATCAACGTGCTGACCGGTGGCACATCGGGCGTCTATTATCCGCTGGGCGCGGGTCTGGCCAATATCTATGGCGAGAAAATCGACGGCGTGCGCACGCAGGTGCAATCGACCAAGGCCAGCGTCGAGAACCTGAACCTGTTGCAGGACGGACGTGGCGAGCTGGGCTTTGCGCTGGGTGACAGTGTTGCGATGGCCTGGGAAGGCAACGCGGATGCGGGCTTTGTTCAGAAGCTGGACAAGCTGCGGGGCATTGCGGCGATCTATCCGAACTACATCCAGATTGTTGCCAGCACCGAGAGCGGCATTACCGAATTCAGCGATCTGGCGGGCAAGAGCCTGTCGGTGGGCGCCCCGGCATCGGGCACCGAGTTGAACGCGCGGGCGATCTTTGGCGCGATGGACATGTCCTATGAGGATCTGGGCAAGATCGAATATCTGCCCTTTGCTGAATCGGTCGAGTTGATCAAGAACCGTCAGTTGGATGGCACGTTGCAATCTGCGGGGCTTGGCGTTGCCTCGATCCGCGATCTGGCGTCTTCGGTGCCGATCACGGTTGTGGCGATCCCCGGCGATGTGGCTGAAAAGCTGGGCGCGCCCTATGTGGCGACCACGATCCCGGCAGGCACATATGATGGCCAGGAGGCAGATGTGCCGACCGTAGCCGTATCAAACTTTCTGGTCAGCCACGAGGGCGTCAGCGAAGAGATCGCCTATCAGATGACCAAGCAGTTGTTCGAGAACCTCGATACCCTGGTTGCGGCCCATCAGGCGGCGGCGCAGATCGACATGGCGAAAGCGCTGGAGGGCATGCCGATACCGCTGCACCCCGGTGCAGAGCGGTATTACCGCGAGATGGGCATCCTCAAGTAAGCACTCCCGTTTTCCATGACGAGGCGGGACGCGTCGCATTGGCGCGCCCCGTCCGATGTCCTTGACCAAGGAGTTACCATGTCCAATCCTGTTTCGCCCCCCGACCCGCAAGAGGGACACGAGGTGTCTTTTGGTGCCGGTCCCGTTGGCCGTTTGCTGTTCTGGATCGCGGTTGTGTTTTCGGTTTTTCAGATTGTCACCGCCGCACATCTTGTCGATCTGTCCAGCCAGATCACCCGCGCGGTTCACGTCGGTTTCCTGATGGTGCTGGCCTTTCCCCTGATCGCCTATGGCCGCCGCATGTCGGTATCGCTGAAGGCGCTGGCCTGGGGTTTTGCCCTCGCCGGTGTTGCGGTCGCGCTGTACCAGTGGTGGCAGTATCAGCCGCTGATCCTGCGGGCCGGACGGCCCCTGACCCAAGACATCGTGATGGGCGTGGTGGCGCTGGTTGTGGTCTTTGCCGCCGCCTGGACGATGATGGGCTTTGCGCTGCCGCTGATTGCGGGTCTGTTTCTGGCCTATTGCCTGTTTGGTGAATATCTGCCTTCGCCGTTGAACCATCGCGGTTACGATTTCTCTCAGGTCATTGATCACATGGCCTATGGGACCGAGGGGATTTACGGCATTCCGACCTATGTGTCCTCGACCTATATCTTTCTGTTCATCCTGTTTGGGTCATTCCTTGAACGGGCAGGGATGATCCGTCTGTTCACCGATGTGGCCCTGGGGCTGTTTGGTCAGCGGCAGGGCGGGGCGGCCAAGGTGGCGGTGGTGTCATCGGGGCTGATGGGCACGATTTCAGGCTCGGGCGTTGCAAATGTGGTGACGACCGGCCAGTTCACGATCCCGCTGATGAAGAAATTCGGCTACCGCCCCGCCTTTGCCGGGGGGGTCGAGGCGACCGCGTCGATGGGCGGGCAGATCATGCCGCCGGTGATGGGGGCGGTTGCCTTCATCATGGCCGAGACGTTGGACGTGGCCTATGTCGAAGTGGTGAAGGCTGCGTTGATCCCGGCGCTGCTGTATTTCGCTTCGGCCTTCTGGATGGTGCATCTTGAGGCCGGGCGCCATGGGTTGCGCGGGTTGAGCAAGGATGAACTGCCTTCTGCCCGCAAGGCGATCAAGGAAAACTGGATGCTGCTCGTGCCCCTGGGCGTGTTGGTTTACCTGTTGTTCGGCGGCTATACGCCGCTGTTTGCGGGGACCATCGGGTTGGGGCTGACGGTGCTGTTGATCCTTGGCGGGTCGGCGGTGCTGAACCTTCCGGCGGGGGCCATGCGCACGGTGTTCTGGATGTGTCTTGGGTTGGTTGCCGCCGGGTTCCTGCAATTTGGCATCGACGTGCTGATTGCGGCATTGGCGGCGCTGATCGGGTGGTGCGCGCTGTCACGCGGCGGGCGTGAAACCTTGATCCTGTGTCGGGATTCTCTGGCCGAGGGGGCCAAGACCGCGCTGCCGGTTGGTGTTGCCTGTGCGTTGGTCGGTGTCATCATCGGCACCATGACCCTGACCGGGGCGGCCAATACCTTTGGTCAGTTCATCGTGGCGGTCGGGCAGAGCAGTCTGCTGCTGAGCCTGATCCTGACGATGTTCACCTGCATCCTGCTGGGCATGGGGATACCAACAATCCCGAATTACATCATCACCTCGTCGATTGCCGGGCCTGCCTTGCTTGAGCTGGGCGTGCCGCTGATCGTCAGCCATATGTTCGTGTTCTATTTCGGTATCCTTGCGGATCTGACGCCGCCCGTTGCGCTGGCCTGTTTTGCGGCGGCACCCATCGCCAAGGAAAGCGGGCTGAAGATCAGCATCGAGGCGATCAAGGTGGCCGCCGCAGGCTTTGTCATTCCGTTCATGGCGGTCTACACGCCTGCGCTTATGTTGCAGGCGGGCGGGCCGCTGGCCGAGACGATCGGCTATTGGCCTGCGGTTGCCTATATCGTGTTCAAGACGGTTGTGTGCATCGGGATGTGGGGCGCTGCGGTGATCGGATGGCTGGGCCGACCGCTGGGCTGGCCGCTGCGCATCCTGGGTATTGTCGCGGCAGCCACGCTGATCGCTGCGGTGCCGATCACGGATGAGATCGGCTTTGCCCTGGCGGCGGTGTTTGTCGGTGTGGTCGTCTTGTCGGGCCGCAAGGCGCTGGCATGACGGCCTGTCTGAGCGTGGGGGCCGCGGTGCTGCATCTGGCGCTGGGGTCCTTTACGCTGCACTGGACCCATTCGGTCGAACATGTGACCTGGCAGGAAGACTGGCGCGTCGATGGTGACGTGCTGAGGCTGGACCAATCGCGTCTCAAGGGCTCAGGCGCGGGGATGGAGCCGGGGTCGGATGCCGTGTTGCAGGATGGTTGGTGGGTCTCTGCCGGTGATTTGCAGGTGCCGGCGCTGATGCTGGCGGCCTCCGGGGCGACGGGGGAGGGCTGGACGCTTTGTGCGGACGGGCGCTGTCGGGTGATCGGCGCTGACCCCGGCGCGCCGATCATGGTTGCGCCGTGTAAAACGGAGGCTGTAAAACGTACCGATCCCGTGCCAGACTGAGCGTCATGATCCGCACCGGCCATATACGCACCTTCTCGTTCATGCTGTGCCTTGCGCTGCTGGTGGCGGGGCTGGGCGGTGTGGTGGCCTATCGGGTGGAGCTTTTGCGACTTGCCGAGACGCTGGATCAGTCGCTGACCCTGACGCGGCGGTCCATCGAAACGGAGATCGACCGGTTTCGGTATCTGCCGGAGGTGGCAGAGCAGGACATACGGATCAGCCGGGCGGTCACGACACCGCAGGATGCAAGGGCGGTGGCGGCCGCGAACCAATATCTTGAGACAATTGCCGCCGTTTCGGGGGCGGACCAGCTGTACCTGCTGGACCAGTCCGGCATCGCCATCGCCGCCAGCAACTGGAACACGCCGGACACATTCGTGGGCAGCGATTACAGTTTCCGGCCCTATTTCCGGGATGCGATGTCCGCGGGCACTGGCCGGTTCTATGCGATTGGCGTCACGACGGGGCGGCCGGGGTATTTCCTGTCGTCGCGTCTGGATCTGGGCGGAGGGGGCATTGCCGTTCTGGTTGTGAAAATCGACCTCATGCCATTGCAGGCGACATGGCGGCTGGCCGCTGTCGATACGGCCATTGCCGATGCGGACGGGATCATATTCCTGTCGGGTCAGCCCGACTGGATTTACCGCCCTCTGTTCAGTTTGGGGGCGCAGGCGCGTGAACGGGTTGCGGTGACCCGGCGCTACGAAGGGGTCGATTTCGACACGGCAGAGGCCCTTTTGGCGGAGCAGCGGTCGTCGTTGACCGATGTGCAGCCTGTGGATCTGTCGGGGCGGTCCCTGCTGCTGCGGCGTCTGGCCATGGCACAGGAAGACTGGCAGGTGATCCAGGCCAGCCCGGTTGCCCCTGCACGGCTGACCGCGCTGGCGACGGCGGCGATTCTTGGGCTGACGACGCTGGCGGCGGCGCTGCTGATGCAGACGCTTTTGCAGCGTCGGCGGATGATCGGCATGCGGTTGCAGCAAAGCCGGTTGCTGGAGCAACAGGTGGAGCGCCGGACCCGCGAGCTGGCCGCCGAGATCGAAACCCGCATTGCGGCGGAAAAGGAGCTGAACCGCGCCCAGGACGCGTTGATCCATTCCGAGAAGATGGCGGCGCTTGGCCGGATGTCCGCCGCCATCGTCCATGAAATCAGCCAGCCGCTTGCCGCGATGGAGGCGACGCTGGCCGCCGCCGCCATTGGCGGGACGCGCGACCATCGCGGGACGGCAAAACGGATCGAAACCACGCGCGGCCATATTCGGCGGATGTTGCGGACGATCAAGCACCTCAAGAGCTTCAGCCGCAAGGATACGGGCACGCTGACGCCGGTCAACTTGGACCGGGTGATCGACAACGCCATCGAGCTTGTCCGCCACCGCGCCGAGGACATCGGTGCGCAGCTGACCTGTGATTGCCCCGGCGACGCGGCCCCGGTGATGGGCGGCATGGTGCGGTTGGAGCAGGTCTTGGTGAACCTCTTGCTGAATGCGCTGGATGCGGTGATCACCAGCGCGGCGGGGCAGGTCGAGGTCACGCGCAGGGTGACCCCGGATGCGGTGATCGTGACTGTAAAGGACAATGGCGTGGGCCTGGATGCCGAAGCGCTGACCAAGATCGGGGAGCCGTTTTTCAGCCGCAAGCAGGATGGCGAGGGGCTGGGGCTGGGCGTGGCGATCAGCCAGTCCATCGTGCAGGATTTTCACGGCACGCTGCAGTATGATGCACGTCCGGGTGAAGGCACCTGTGCGACTGTCACGCTGCCCCGCGCCGAGGCGCGCAGCCGGAAGACCGCTGCATGAGCCGGGCCGATATCTGGGTGGTCGATGACGACGACGACCATCGCGAAGGTCTGTGTGATCTGATCGCGGCGGCGGGCCATCATCCGGTTGCAATGTCCGGGGGTATTGCCGCGCGCGATGCGCTGGGGGGGCCGTTGCCCGATCTGATCCTGTCGGACCTGCGCATGCCCGGTCTTGACGGCATCGGGTTGCTGGATGCGGTCCGTGCCGTGGCTGCGGACCTGCCGATGGTGCTGCTGACCGGGCACGGCGATGTCGGGCAGGCGGTGCGGGCGATGCAGCGCGGGGCGCAGGATTTTCTGGAAAAGCCCTATGACGCCGATCACCTTTTGACAGTGGTTGACCGCAGCCTTGCCGCCGGGCGTCTGAGTGCGGAGAACAAGATGCTGCGCGAGCGTCTGAAGGTTGAGCAGGCGCATCTGATCGGGGAGACAACCGCCATCGCCGCTGTGCGCGAGAGGCTGGCAGAGATTGCGGGCCTGCCTGTCGATGTCATTCTGCAAGGCGAAACCGGGACCGGCAAGGAACTGGCGGCGCGCAGTCTTCATACCCAGTCAGGGCGCAGCGGTCCGTTTGTCACGATCAATTGTGCGGCCTTGCCGAACAGCGGATTTGGTGCGGATCTGTTCGGGCGCATGGATGCCGCCGGGATATTGCAACCGGGGCGTGTGGGCCTTGCGGAGGGGGGCACATTGTTCCTCGACCAGATTGATGTGATGCCTCTGGAATTGCAGCCGCTGCTGCTGCGCCTGTTGCAATCGCGGCAGATTGAACCGGTGGGCGGGCAGGCACCGATTGACGTCGACCTGCGGGTTGTGGCCTCGGCCAGTGAAGATCTGAAAGAGCTGATCGGCAAGGGTGGCTTTCGGCAGGATCTTTATTACCGGCTGGCGGGGGTTGAAATTCAGCTGCCGCCGCTGCGCCAGATCGCGCCGGACATTCCGGTTCTGTTTGTGCATTTCATGACCCAGGCCGCTGTGCGCCATGGTGTGCCCGTGCCCGAGATCAACTTTGCCGAGCGGAAGGCGCTGCAAAGCCATGACTGGCCCGGAAATGCCCATCAGTTGCGGCAGGCCGCGCATCGGCGGATACTGGGGCTGGATGGGGTCGCGGATACCCGTGATCTGGCTGTGAAAGGCACGTTGAAGGACCGCGTGGCGCGGTTCGAGGCGCTGGAGATCATGCGTGTCCTTGATCAATGCCGGGGCAACACGGCGCGGGCCGCCGCACAGCTGGGCATCCCGCGCCGGACGTTGAACGCCAAGATGAACCGGCAGGGGATCAAGCCCTGAGGCGCAGGGGCCCGCGCCGTGTTGCAGCAAGTCGGGCTATGTCACAGGATGCGTTTGCGCAGGTACATCGAGACCACTTCACCCAGGATGACAAAGGCGAGGATCGCCAGCAGGATCATTGAGACTTCGGGCCAGTTGAAGGTGTCGATGGCGCCTTGCAGGATGATCCCGATGCCGCCCGCACCGACCAGCCCCAGCACCGTGGATTCGCGCAGGTTGATGTCCCAGCGCAGGATCGAGACGGCAAAGAATGTGGGCATGACCTGTGGCACGATGGCATAAAGCACCACCTTGAACCGCGATGCGCCGCTGGCTTGCAGGGCCTCGACGGGGCGTGTGTCGATCTCTTCGATCGCTTCGCCCAGCAGTTTGCCCATGAAGCCGATGGAGCGAAACATGATTGCCACGATGCCCGCGATGATGCCGGGGCCGAAGATGGCGACAAACAGCAGCGCCCAGATGATCGTGTTGACCGAGCGGGACGACACAAGGATGAAGCGGCCAATCCACAGGGTCACGACATTGGGGGTGGTGTTGCGCGCGGCGATATAGGCGACGGGCAGCGAGATGATGACGGCGAAGAGCGTGGCGATGGTGGCGATGTTCACGGTCTCCCACATGGCCTGCATGATGGATGGCAGGTTTTGCGGGTCGGGCGGCACCATGCGGCCAAAGAGGTCGGCCATTTGTGCCGGTGAATCCCAGACCCATTCCCAGATCACATTGATGCTTTGCAGCGCCCAGGCGACCACGAGCAGCGTGGCCAGCAGCACGCCATAGCGTTTGAGGCGTTGTTTCGGGGTGAAGCGGGACCACTGGTCCAATGTCGCGGGGCTGTTCATGCCAGTTTCTCCCGGATCACGCCGCTGATGGCTTCGGACACCAGAATGACGCCCACGATGACCATGGTGATGGCCAGTGCAAAGTCATAGTCATAGCGGCCAAAGGCGTTGGCCAGCGTGGCCCCGATGCCGCCTGCGCCCACCAGACCCACCACCGCTGAGGCGCGCAGGTTGCTGTCGAGCTGATAGATGGACAGGCCGACCTGACGGGCCAGAATCTGCGGCGCGATGGCGTAGATCAGCGTGCTGAAGAACGGGGCGCCGGCGGCGCGCATCGCCTCGACCTGGCCAAAGTCGATTTCCTCGATGCGTTCGGCCAGCAGTTTGGCGACAAAGCCGATGGAATAGACCGTCAGCGTCAGCACACCGGCGAAGGGGCCAAAACCCACGGCTTTGACAAAGATGATGGCGACGATGACGGGGTGAAAGCTGCGCGCGATGATGATGGTGGCGCGGCCCAGATAATAGACCGGCAGGGGCGCGATGTTGCGCGCGGCGCAAAAGGCGATGGGGATCGACAGGGCCACACCGGCCACCGTGGCCAGCAGGGCGATTTTCAGGCTTTCCATAAAGCCGTCGATCAGCAGGTCGGCGCGGGCAAAACTGGGCGGAAAGGCCCCGCTGAAGATCCTGGCGGCGCGGCCCATCCCTGCGGACACGCGGTCCCAGTCAATCGGCAGGGTGGCCATGGTGAACACCACATAGGCCAGAATGGCGATCCACAATCCGCGCCGCAGCGGGGTGTTGCGGATGAAGGGCGGCTTGCGCCATGTGTCGGGGAAATCGCTCATGCCGCTGCCCCCTGGGCTGCGCGGTCTTCGGCGGGCACGCCTGCATAGATGTCGTCCATGGCCGCCGCATCCAGTGCGTCGGGCACATCGTCAAAGATGATCCGCCCATAGCGCATGCCGACAATGCGGTCGGTGTATTGCTTGGCCTCGGTCACATTGTGGATGTTGATGATGACGGGCAATTCCAGCTCGTTCGCCAGATCGCGCAGCAGCGCCATGATCTGCTCCGAAGTCTTGGGGTCGAGCGACGCCGTGGGTTCATCCGCCAGTAGGATCTCGGGCTGCTGCATCAGTGCCCGCACCACGCCGACCCGCTGGCGTTCACCGCCGGACAGTTCGTCGGCGCGTTTGTTGGCGTAATGGGCGATGCCCACACGCTCCATCAGCTCGTAGGCGCGGCGGATGTCGGATTTGGGATAACGGCGGGTCAGCGCGGCCCAGGTCGAGATATAGCCCAGACGCCCGGACTGGACGTTTTCCATCACTGTCAGACGGTCCACCAGATTGAAGCTTTGAAACACCATGCCGATGCGGCGGCGGGCGAGGCGCAGTTCGGACTTCTTCAGTTTGGTCAGATCGGTGCCGTTCAGTGTGATCGTGCCGGATGTGGGTTCGACCAGACGGTTGATGCAGCGCAACAGCGTGCTTTTGCCCGCGCCGGACGATCCGATGATCGACACGACCTCTTGGCCGCCAACCTCAAGATCAAGGTCTTTCAACACGGGATCGCCGCCGTTGTAGCGTTTGACCAGTTTTTCGATTTTCAGCATGGGGACCTCTTACGGACAGAAGGGCAGGCGCAAAGGGGCACGGGGCAACCGCGATGGGTGGCCCCGTGCCTTTATTGACGCTTAGTCGGCAGCGAGGCCCTGTGGTGTGTATTCGACGCCGTTGCTGGCCTGAATTTCACGGATCACCGCCCATTGGTCCTTGTAGGTGATCGGGATGAACTTGCTCACGCCCTGGAATTCCTCACCCAGCTTGGTGCCTTCGAATTCGAAGCTGAAGAAGGCCTGCTTGATCTTTTCGGCCAGTTCCGGGTCCAGATCATGGGCCACGGTGAAGGAGGTTGTGGGGAAGGGCGCGCTTTCCCAGATCAGGCGCACGTCTTCGGGGTCATACAGGCCCCGCTCTGCCATGCGGTCCACCACTTCGGAGGCCACGGGGGCGGCGTCGTAATCGCCCGCGACCACACCCAGCATGGATTGGTCATGTGAGCCGGAATAGGTGACCTCGTAGTCGGTGTCGGGGATCACGCCCAGACCGGGGAACAGCGCACGCGGTGCCTGGTTGCCCGAGTTCGATGTGGGCGAGGTATGGGCGACGCGCTTGCCCTTGAGGTCGGGCATTTCCTTGATGTCGGAATCGGCCTGGGTGAACACTTGCAGCTTGTAACCGAACTGTCCGTCATCCGCGCCCATGATGGCAAAGGGGACCGCACCGGCCAGGTTCACCGCAAAGGGTGTGGGGCCGGTCGAGAAGCCCGCGATGTGTAGGCGGCCCGAGCGCATGGCCTCGACCTCTGCGGAGTTTGACTGAACGGCAAAGAACTGCACGTCGCGGCCTGTGGCCTCTTCCAGGTGGGTGATGAACGGTGCCCAGATGTCGGCGTAAACGGCGGGGTCTTCGACCGGGGTATAGGCGAAGACCAGCGTTGACGGATCGTTCAGCTTGGCCGGGTCGGTGGGCGCGTCGGCGACCAGATCGCCGTTGGCGTCGCAATAGATGGCATCGAGCACGCCACGCTCGGCGCAGTCGTCCTGGGCAAAGGCCGCCGTGCTGCCAAGGGTCACGGCAATGGCAGAGCCCAGCAGGGTTTTGGTGATATGCATTTTGTTCCTCCCGTAAATACATCTGCCGACCAGCGGGGCAGGGGCGTGCACTCCTCCGCAGCCCCCGGTGTGGTCGATCCGGGCCGATGCTATTCGGCAATGGCCCGCCCGAGCCACTGCCCAAGTGACTAACAGAGTTACCGGAGTGCGCTGCAATGTTAACAGAGTTACAATACGGGGGCGTTTGGTTGGATTTTCGCCCTGTCGCCGTTTCAGGACGCTTGGCGGTTGCGCCTGTGCCGTGACATAGCTGTGTCATGACACGCGCCAACCCACAGCCCACGATCGCCATTGTCGATGACGATGGCCAGGTCCGGCAGACCCTGTCCGCCTTGCTTGAGCAAAGCGGATACCGGGCGATTGCCTGTGCCGACAGTGCGGCGTTTCATGCGCTGGGTGATCCGCCCGCGATTGATCTGGCGCTGATCGACCTGCGGCTGCGGGGCGAAAGCGGGCTGATGCTGGCCATACACATCCGCGAGAAATACAATCTGCCCATAGTCATGCTGACCGGCGTGGGCGACGAGATTGACAAGATCATCGGGCTGGAAACCGGCGCGGATGATTACCTGATCAAACCGTTCAACCCGCGCGAGTTGGTGGCGCGCATCCGTGCGGTGTTGCGCCGTTATGGGCACGGCGCGGTCACGCCGCCCGCGACGGGTCACGAGATCGGCTTTGGCGACAAGCGGGTGGATTTGCAGAAACGCGAGTTGCAGGATGCGGCGGGCAATGAGATTCCGCTGACCAATGCGGAATACCGGCTGCTGGATTACTTTGTGCGCAATCCGGGCCGGATCATCCCGCGCCCGGAACTGCTGGAGGAACTGGGAAGCGACACCGAACGCTATCTGGACCGTACCATCGACGTGCTGATCCTGCGCCTGCGCCGCAAGATAGAGCCGATCCCGTCGAAGCCGGTGCATCTGCAAACGCGTCGTGCGCAGGGCTATATCTTTGTGCTGGATGGGCGCGGGGCATGACCCGGCGCGGCCTGTCGTGGTTGAGCATTCGCACCCGGCTTCTGGGGGCCATCGGGCTGCTGTCAGTTGTGGCCACGGTGATCGGGATCATCGCGTTTTATACGCTGGAGCGGGCTGACCGGCAGATCGAATTGCTGCACAGCGTGACCCTGACCGAGGTGACGCGGGCGCTGGAATTGTCGCAGAACGCCGCGACACTGTCGAAGTCCGCGCCGTTCTTGTTGTCGCTGAACCCGCCCTTCGGGATCGCCACTGAAACCGATGAAATCTATGCCGCCATCACGCGGCTGGAAGGCATGGCCGAGGGTGACGCGGAATTGTCGCTTTCGGTGGCGCGGATGCGGGCGGCGGTGGACGATCTGGTTGAGATCATTCCGCAGCGCAATCACATCCGTCAGGATATTGCCGGGATTGATGCGGCGCTGGAGGTGCTGCTGCGCCGTTATCGGCAGTGGATCACCACGCGCGAGGCCACGACCTATCAACGGCAGGCCTGGGCGGCGTTGCAACAACTGGCGATGGAGGCGGTGGGGACCGCGCGTGCCAATACGCTGACGTCGATCTGGGAATTCCGTCTGGGGTACAGGAACATCCGTGCCGATATTCTGGCGGTCGCCACGCCGCAGGTTGCCGACAATGTGCAGGAGATTGACCGCACGATCACCCGCGATGATACGCTGTTCAATCTGGTCTATCGCAGTCTGGCCATTTCACTGGACGCGGAGAACGCGCTGTTTCGTATCCGCACCGAGGCGGAGCGGATCAACCTGCTGGCCGCGCAAAAGGTGACTGGCGCACGCCAACGGCTGGAGGAATCACAGGCCGACACCCGCGCCCGTCTGGCGGTTGCGCAGTGGGTGATGCTGGCGCTGATGGCGGTCAGCGTGGGGGTGGCGGTGGTCTCGGCGGTCTTTGTCTCGCGCTATGTGGTGATGAACCTGCACCGCATTGCCCGCGCCATGCGCAGGCTGGCGGCAGGGGACCGGGCGACGCGGCTGGAGCGCAGGCTGGAAAGCGATGACGAGATCGGGCAGCTCTTTTCGGCCTTTCGCATCTTTCGCGCCAATGCGCTGCGGCTGGACCGCAATTCGCGGCTGATCCGGCGACAGAACACGCTGTTTTCGCGGGTGTTCGAGAATATCACCGACGGGGTGGTGATTACCGCCGCTTCGGGCCGGATATTGGCGCAGAACCAGCGCACCCGCGCCCTGCTGCGTCTGCCCGAGGGGGTGGGGGCAGTGGAAACGGTGGAGGATATGCTGGCGCAATCGCCCTTTGCATTGCGCGACACTGCGGTGACGGCGGCGGGGTATCTGGAATACGAAACTGCGGCGGGACATGTGCTGGAACTGCGGCGGTCGCCCTTTCCCGAGGGCGGCGCGGTCTGGCTGTTTTCCGAAGTGACCGAACGCCGGCTGGTCGATGCGCGGCTGGCGGAGATCCAGCGGGTCGAGACGCTGGGCAAGGTGACGGGTGAGGTGGCCCATGACTTTGGCAATATCCTGTCGACGATCTCGGGCAATCTGCATCTGCTGGAAAGCGCCGAGGGCGACGCGGCCAAACGCCTGCGCGCGCGGATCGAGGATGCGGTGGATCTGGGCGTGACCCTGACCGAACGGCTGCTCGCCTTTGCCCGCAAACAGCATCTTGAGCCGCAGCGCACCGATATTGTCGACCTGCTGCATGCGATGCATGACCTGCTGGAGATTGCTTTGCCGGAAACGGTCAGGCTGTCGGTCACTGCGCCGGATGGGCCGATCTGGGCGACAATCGACCCCGGCCAGCTGGAAAGCGCGATCCTGAACCTGTGTGTCAACGCGGGTCAGGCGATCAGCGGCAGCGGGCATATCGAGATCTCGGTGGCTGAACAGGAGGATGGCCATATCGCGCTGGTGGTCGCGGATGACGGCCACGGGATGAGCGCGGAGGCCCTGCGCTTTGCGACCGAGCCGTTCTTTACCGCGCGCCGTGATGGCAGCGGCACGGGGCTGGGCCTGTCGATGGTGGACGGGTTTGTGCATCAGTCGGGGGGCAGTCTGCATATTACCTCAGAGCCGGACGAGGGCACAACCGTGACCCTGCTGTTCCCCCCGGCGGCAGAGGAAACGCCTGTGACCCACCAGCACCGGGGGCGTGCGCTGGTGATTGATGACGATCCCCGCGCGCTGGCGGCGGCCGCGACGGCGCTGGAAACGCTGGGCTTCGAAGTCACCACCGCCGCGGATTTTGCAGGTGGCAGTGCGGCGCTGGAGGGGGCATTGCAACCCGATCTGGTGTTGAGCGACCTGAAGCTGGACGCGCAGCACAGCGGCTGGGACCTGATCCGCAAGGCGCTGGACCGCCACCCGCAGACCCGTGCAATTGCCATGTCAACGCGATTGCCCACCGCCGACCGGATTGATGACGCCGACCGGGGCCGCTTTGCCCGCGTGGACAAGCCGGTGTCTGTTGACGCCTTGGCGCAGGCGTTGACGGGGATTTGACCGAGGCGTCACCGGGGGCGCGCTCACAGCCGGGCCAGCGCTGCGCCCATTCTTGCGTAAACCTCTGCCGGATCGTGGCAGGCATTGAGCCAGAGGCAATTGTCCGGCTTGCCAGTCTGGCGCAACCAATCGACGACGGTCATGCCGGTTGTCAGCTCTCCGGCGCATTCGATGTCGACGGGGCAGTGCCTGCCGTCAAAGAGCTCGGGCCAGAGCAGCGCGGACACGGCGATGGCGTCATGCAGCGGGCGGGTCGCGGTGCCGTATTTGGCGTTGCCGTAGCGTTCGAAGAATTCCATCATGCCGGCGCAGGCGCGCATCACCGGGGTGCCGTGATCGGCCAGGGTCTGTGACCAGCCAAGCGGGGCGGGCGCCTTGTGGGTGCAATCCAGCGGTACGGCGGTGATCGGTATCCCGGAGCCCAGCACGATCCGCGCGGCTTCGGGATCGACGAGGATATTGTATTCGGCCGCAGGCGACATGTTGCCGCCTTCGAAGAATCCTCCCCCCATGAAAACGATCCGGTCGATCTGCGCGGCGATCTCCGGGGCGCGGCGCAGCGCCAGTGCGATGTTGGTCTGGGGGCCAAGCGCGATTAGCGTCACCGGGCCTGAATGGCTGCTGACGGTGTTGATGATGAAATCCACCGCATGGCCGGTTTCAGGGGGCTGCGCGGCCGGGGCCCAGTCCCAGCCGTCTATCCCGGTGTCGCCATGGATTTCCGGCACCGGACGGGGCGCGCGCATCAGCGGACGCGGCGCGCCTGCGTAAACCGGGGTGTCGCCCCGCCCGGCCAGTTCGACAATGCGGCGTGCGTTATCGGTTGTCTGCGCCAGCCCCATGTTCCCGGCGACAGTTGTGAGGCCGAGCACGTCGAGTTCCGGGGTGGCAAGTGCCAGCAGAATCGCAAAGGCATCATCCTGTCCGGGGTCGGTGTCGATGATGACGGGCTTGGGCGGCATGGCGGTATCCTTTTGGGTGAGAGTGGAGGAGAAGGTCGAATTTTAGGCGTTGCGTGGTTTTTCCCGTTGAAGGGCCGGATTTGGGAAGGGAAAGGGTTGCCCTGATCCTATTTCTGTACATTGTATACAGAATTGGCAAAAGGAGAGAGTCCATGAAAGGCGATTTCGACAATATCCCGATCGTCAGCCTTGCCGGTCTGGCTGATGATGCAAATTCAGGCGACAGGTCCAAAACCGTGGCGGCCTTGAAAGAGGCGCTGGAGGTTTCGGGCTTTGCCTATCTGTCGGATCATGGCGTATCCGAGAATCTGGTGGAGCGGATGCGGCAGCAGAATGTCGCCTTTCACGATCAGCCGATGGAAGAAAAGCTGAAGCTGAAGATCAATGAGTTTCACCGGGGGTATATGCCCATGTCCACCTCCACGATTGTCACCTCGTCGGTTGCCAAGGTGACCAAGCCGAACCGGTCGGAAAGCCTGATGTTCATGCATGAGGTTCCCGAGGACGCCCCCTATGCGGGCGAGCCATTGCAGGGGCCGAACCAATATCCCGAGAACCTGCCAGACGTGCGCGACACGGCGCTGGAATACATGACCCAGATGACCGCGCTTGGCGCACGGCTGGCCGGTGGGATTGCCGAGGCGCTGGGGCTGCCGCGTGACTGGTTCAAGGAGCATTTCGACAACCCCACGCTGTTCCTGCGCCTGCTGCATTATCCTGAACAGCCCGATGAGGAGGAATTGTTCGGATCGGCGCCGCATACCGATTACGGCTTTGTCACGCTGCTCAAGCAGGACAATGTCGGTGGCCTTGAAGTGCGCAACAAGCGCAACGAATGGATCCCGGCGCCGCCAATCGAGGGCACATTCGTGATGAATGTCGGTGACATTCTGGCGAAATGGTCGAACGGGCGGCTTGTCTCGACCCCGCACAGGGTCCGCAACCTCAGCCGCCGCGACAGGTATTCGCAGCCCTTCTTTTATGATCCGTCGATGAGCGCATTGGTCGCCTGTCCGGCGGAGATGCTGGACGAGGGCGAGACCGCGAAAATGGAGCCTGTGCTTTACGGCGACTACCTGCTGGAGCGGCTCAACAAGAACTACGACTACCGCAAAAAAGCCTCGTGAAGGGCGCGGGTCGCATCACGCATCATACAAAACAGGGAAATTGAAATGACACAGATGAACCGACGTAAACTGTTGACGGCTCTGCTTGCGCTGGGTGGCGCGAGCGTGTTGCAGGTGCCGGGCGTGCGCGCCCAGGCAGAAAAGCTGGTGATCACCACCTATGGCGGGTCCTGGGAGAAATTCTGGCGCGATACGCTGATCCCCGGCTTTGCCGGAGAAACGGGCATTGATCCGCAGCTCGATATCGGGCTGGGCCGGGTCTATACCACCAACCTGCGCGCCGCCGGGAAGGAGAACCCGCCCTACAGTTGCCTGATGACGAACGAGATATATTCCACCGTCCTGCGTGATGAGGGGTATTTCGAGAAGCTGGACCTGTCGATGCTGCCGAATTACGCCGATCTCTACCCGGTGGCGACAAAGGCATCGGATGGCTATGCGGCGGTTGGGCTGATCTCGCCCATCGGGATCGGCTATCGCACCGATCTGATCCAGACGCCGCCGACCTCGTGGAAAGACCTGTGGGAGAACCCCGAGGTTGCGGGGCAACTGGGGTTGTACAATATCCAGAACTCGGCCGGGAAAATGTTCCTGATGCTGACCTCGATGATCTATGGGTCAGGCATCGACGACCTTGAAACAGGCTTTGCCAAGCTGGCGGAACTGGGGCAGGTCTATCAGACCGATTTCAACATGAGCACTGCGCTGGCCACCGGCGAAGTGGCGATTGCCCCCTTCGATTTCGGTGAGATCGCGCGCCTGCGGGCGCAGGGCCTGCCGGTGGACTGCATCATTCCCGAAGAGGGATTGATGATGTGGGACCAGACCTTCAACATCTGCGTGAATGGCGCGGCGCGCGAGGATGCGTATAAGTACCTCAACTTTGTTCTGGGCCCTGTGGGGCAGGACCTGTTGATGCGTGAATTCTTCGTGTCGCCGGTCAATCGCAACGTCGAAGTGCCCGAAGATCTGCAGCGCGACGTGCCGGTCTATGGCGAGGCGATGGCGCAGTTCATTGACTGGGACTGGAAGCTGATGAACGACAACGCCGAGGAAATCGCGCGCCGCTGGAACGAGACTTTCGGCGCGTGAGTAATAGTGAATGCCTGCCCCCTCGGGGGCGGGCGATGCCGGAAAGAGGGTTCCCTGCATGACCGAAGTTTCGCTGCTGTCGCTTGTCAAATCCTATGGCAAGTCGACGGCGCTCAAGGGCATATCGCTTGACGTGGGCCATGGCGAGTTCGTGTCGCTTCTGGGGCCGTCGGGATGCGGCAAATCGACGACGCTGAAATGCATCGCCGGTTTCGAGGATGTGACCGACGGCAAGATCCTGTTCGATAGCAAGGACATCTCGCGCAAGCTGCCCGAGGATCGTGACATTGGCATGGTGTTCCAGTCCTACGCGCTGTTCCCGCATATGACGGTGGCGCGCAATCTGGCCTTCGGGCTGGAAATGCGGCGCATGGCGCGGTCTGAAATTGCCGACCGCGTGGCCCGCGCGATGGATATGGTGCAATTGACGCCCTATGCTGACCGCTATCCCAAGGCATTGTCGGGCGGGCAGCAGCAGCGTGTGGCGCTGGCGCGTGCGCTGGTGATCGAACCGGCGATCCTGTTGCTGGACGAACCCCTGGCCAACCTGGATGCCAAGCTGCGCGACGAGATGCGCGGGTTTATCCGTGATCTGCAAAAACGGGTGGGGATCACCACGATCTATGTCACCCATGACCAGAACGAGGCAATGACAATGTCGGACCGGGTGGTTGTCATGTTCGACGGCGAGATCGCGCAGGCGGCTCCGCCCGAGGATGTCTATGACCGCCCCGCGTCTGAACGGGTTGCGCGGTTTGTGGGCAATGCGAATATCCTGGACCTTGCCGTGGCGGATCAGGCGGATGCGGAAACTTCGCTGAGCTTGCCGGGGGGTGGCAGACTGGCTGTGACAGGTGGCGCAGATGCGCCCGTATCGCGGCTGCGGGTGATGGCACGGCCCGAACAGATTGCGCTGACCGGGCCGGGTGAGGGGCATATCGACGGGCGGATCGCCAAACGCTATTTCAGCGGCGGCCATGTGGAGTACCACGTAGACACCGATTGCGGGACGTTGAACGTGCTCTGCCCGACCACACAGAACGTGGCCGAGGGGGCAAATGTCGGCCTGTCTTTCGATACCCGGCGCCTCTGGCCGCTGCCGGGTGCTGCCCATGTCACGGCGGAGCCTGCGGCATGAAGCGGGCGCGCATCCTGATGCTGATCGCCCCTGTCGCGGCGCTGATCTTTCTGTTCATCGTGCTGCCCTATGTCACCGTGCTGATGATGAGCTTTCGCGCCCCCGCCGAGGGCCAACCCTATGGCGCGGGGTTCAGCGTCGAGGGGTATCGCCAGTTCTTCAGCCAGAGCTATTACGCGCTGTCCTTGCCGCAGACGATGGGGCTGGGCATTGTGACCTCGCTGGTTTGCCTGCTGCTGGGCTATCCCGTGGCGCTGCATATCGCCACCGCGCCAAAACGCTGGCGCGGGTTGCTCTATGGCATTGTACTGTCGCCACTGCTGGTGGGGATCGTGGTGCGCAGTTATGGCTGGACGATCCTGCTGGGCAATGCCGGAGTGATCAACACGACGCTGCGCAATCTTGGGTTGATCGAGCGGCCGCTGCCGCTGATGTACAACGAATTCGGTGTTGTGCTGGCATTGGCGCATGTCTTTCTTCCGTTCATGGTGCTGCCGCTGCTGGCCTCGTTGCAAACGGCTGACCCGGCGGTGCGACAGGCGGCGCGGTCGCTTGGGGCAGGGCGGTTCACGGTGTTTCGCCGTGTGACCCTGCCGATGTCGATGCCGGGCATACAGTCCGGCTGCATCCTGGTCTTCGTGCTGGCGATCTCGTCTTACGTAACGCCCGCGCTGGTGGGCGGCATGCGGGTCAAGACCACGACATTGCTGGTGGTGGATGCGCTGATTGACCAGTTCCAATGGCCCTTCGGGTCGGCAATGGCATTGACGCTGGCGGTCAGTGCGGGGATCGTGGTGCTGATCTTTGCCCGCCTGACCCGCATCAGGTGGAGCTGAGCCATGGGTCTTGTCACACCGTTGCTGTCGCTGCTGCGCGCCCTTGTCTATGTCTTTCTGCTGGCCCCCATCGTCGTGGTTGTGCTGGCCTCGCTGAACGCGGGCAATTTCCTGACCTTTCCGCCGCAGGGATTGAGCCTGCGCTGGTTCTGGACGTTTCTGAACAACGACGTCTTCATCGACGCCATTGTCTATTCGCTGATCCTTGCGGCGCTCGCCACGGCGGTCTCGCTGGTATTGGGCACGATGGCCGCGCTCTATTTTGTGCGTCATGCGCGGCGCGAGGCCGAAGCGGTGCGCATCGCTGTGCTGTTGCCGCTGATCCTGCCCGAGATCCTGACGGCCATCGCCTTGCTGTTCTTTTTCTACGAGATCGGCATCGGTACGCAGTACAAGATTGCGCTGTTCACCGGCCACGTGCTGATGACGCTGCCGTTTGTCTTTCTCAACGTGACCACGTCCTTGCAGGGACGCGACGATGCGGTCGAACTGGCCGCGCGCACGCTGGGCGCGTCGCGCTTGACGGCGTTCCGGCGCATCACGCTGCCACTGATCGCGCCGGGCATGGCCACGGGGGGCGTGTTTGCATTCATTATCAGCTTTGATACCTTCGGAATTTCCTTCATCCTGAAGGGAACCGGGTCAGCACCGCTGCCGATCCAGCTTTATGACTATTTGCGTTTCAATTTCACACCCGAGGCTGCCGCCGTGTCCACCGTGTCGATCCTGCTGACTCTCGTCCTTGTCACCGTGTCCAACATGCTGTTCGGGCGCGACTGACCGGGATGGACGATACTGTGGATACATCGCTGGGGCTGCGGCCCATCGGGCTTGAGGTTGCCGACCGTTTGGAAGCCGCCATCGTGCGCGAGACTTTCGCACCGGGCGAGAAACTGCGCGAAGTGGACATTTGCACGCGCTTTGGCGTCTCTCGGTCGCCACTGCGGGAGGCGTTCCAGATCCTCGAAGCGCGCGGGCTGGTGGAGCGGCGGCCACGGCTTGGCACGCGCGTGACCGAGATGACCGTCGAAGTGCTGGACGAGATCACCACCTGCCGTCTGGCGCTGGAATGTACCTGCAGCCGTTTGCTGGCCGAACGCGACGACCACGCCGCCATCGCCGATGCGCTGGACCAGATATTGGCCGAGATGCGCCAGGCCAGGGCTGAACGCGATTTCAGATCGGGGTTCGAGGCAAACGTGCGGTTGACGGCCCTGATGCACAAGCGTTGCGGCAATTCGGTGCTGATGCGTCTGCTGGACCAGCTCGATACTTCCGCACTGCGCTATCGGTTCCGGGCCTATCTGAGCACGGCGGGGATGCTGGATGACATGATCGAGGGCAACAGGGCGCTGATTGCGGAAATCCACAATGGCCAGGGCCAACGGGCCGCAGACATGACCGACCGGCTGATCCGCACCGCATGGCAGACCACCCGCGACCTTTTCCTGACAACAATCGAAAGCACAAAGACATGAGCAGACCTGACGTCGCTTTTCTGGGATTCATGATGGAAACTGTGGTCACGCAGGTTGCTGAATTTTCCACACCTGTGCTGGTTGACGACATTTCAGCGCTGCCGCCCGAACGGCGTGCCGCGATCACCTGTGCGGTCACGTCGGCCTTCAACGGCGCGCGGCCCGAGCTGCTGGACCTGTTGCCCAACCTCACCCATATCGTGTCCGCTGGTGCCGGGCATGACCGTTTCGACTTTGACGATCTGCGCGCGCGGGGCATCACGCTGACCGACACCGGGCATCTGGTCAGTTCCGACACGGCGGAAATGGCGGTGATGTTGGTGTTGGCAATAGCCCGCGACCTTGTCCGGGCGGATGATCATGTGCGCAGCGGACGCTGGAGCAACGCGCATTTCGGGCACCGTACCCGCGTGGCCGGCAAGACGGCAGGGATCGTCGGTCTGGGCCGGATCGGGCGGTTGATCGCGGAGCGGTTGACTGGTCTGGGTGTGAAGATCGTTTATCACACCCGCACGCCGAAACCGGATGCGCCATGGCCCCATGAGAGCAACCTGGAGGAACTGGCGGCACGGTCCGATTTCCTGGTGGCTGCCGTGCCCGGCGGTGCGGCAACGCGGGGCATGTTCGACATGGCGGTATTGCGCGCCCTTGGGCCGCGCGGCTATTTCGTCAATGTCTCGCGCGGGTCGGTGGTTGACGAGGAGGCGCTGATTGCGGCCCTGACGGAAGGCACGATTGCCGGTGCCGCGCTGGATGTTTTCGAAAACGAACCGCGCCCCGATCCACGTTTCACACAATTGCCGAATGTCCTGCTGACGCCGCATGTCGCCTCGATCACCGAAGATTACGCCGCCGAGCTGGCTGCCGACATCTCACGTCAGGTCGCCGCGAACCTAGGGATCGTGTGACACGGTTCAGGGCCTGAACCGCAGAGCACTCATTCACGATGACGGGGGACAGTCCAGCCGTGCAGATCAGCCGACGGTCACGCCGCCACCGACAAGGAGCATCCGCCCGGTGACCCGGAAGCGGCGGCAAGCTCGCCGGTCATGGGCGTGGTGGACCGGTTGCTGCGTGTGCGCAACGTCGCGGCGGTACAGGGCGTATCGGCCCATTGAGATGGAAAAGGTATGACAGACATGGACGGTTTCGTATTCAAAGGCATCCCCAGCAGGGTGATCTTTGGCACCGGCACGCTGTCGGCAGTGGCCGAAGAAGTGGACCGGCTGGGCGGCAAGGCGGCGCTGGTTCTGTCCACGTCCCACCAGACGGACGATGCCGCGCGGCTTGTGTCCGATCTTGGCGATTGTTGTGTCGGGCAGTTTTCCGAAGCGGCGATGCACACGCCTGTTGCCGTCACCGAAAAGGCGCTGGAGGTGGCAAGAACCCTTGGGGCGGATTGCCTTGTCTCGCTGGGCGGGGGGTCCACCGTGGGGCTGGGCAAGGCGATTTCGATCCGCACGGGTTTGCCGCATCTGGCAGTGCCTACGACCTATGCAGGGTCCGAGATGACCGATATCCTGGGCGAGACCAGGGACGGCGAAAAGACCACCCGCCGCGATCCGGGCATTCGCCCCGCAACCGTGATTTACGATGTTGCCCTGACTCTGGGCTTGCCGACTGACATGACAGTGACCTCGGCGCTGAATGCAGCGGCCCATGCGATAGAGGCGCTCTACGCCTCGGACGGCAATCCGGTGATCAGCCAGATGGCGGGCGCGGGCCTTGCCGCGCTTTTCGAAGGTGTGCCGAGGGTGGTGGCCGATCCGGCAGATGCGGCAGGGCGCCGCGAAGTGTTGTATGGGGCCTGGCTGTGCTCGACCGTTCTGGGACAGGCCGAGATGGGCCTGCATCACAAGCTCTGCCACGTTCTGGGCGGTTCCTTTGACCTGCCCCATGCACAGACCCATGCGATCCTGCTGCCCCATACGGCGGGGTTCAATGCCCCGGCGGCCAGGGCGCAGATTGCCCCGGCGACAGCGCTTTTTGGTGAAGATCTGGGCGGCGGCCTTTGGGATTTTGCCAAGGCGGCGGGTGCACCGCTGGCGTTGTCCGACCTTGGGTTCACGGAAAAGGACCTGCCCCGCGCGGCAGAGATTGCCACGCGCAACAAATATTCGAATCCGCGCGCGTTCGACGCCGGGGATATTGTCACATTGCTGCGGCCTGCGGTGAACGGAACCCGACCACAGGCGATCTGAACCAAAGTGGAACCATGGCAGTGACAACAGCCGAAAACGGATGCCGGGGCCCTGCCGAAAGACCAATGTCAGTGACTGAAATAGTGCCTAAAGGCCCTTGCAGAGCCTCGAAACGCACGCGTTCCGCGTCCATCGCGGTTTTCCAGTCGCCGCGCAGATGATCCATGCGGCGCGGGATCCTGTCTTCCAGCACCTCGGCGCTTTCAATGCGTTCGGTCCGGAAATATCTAAAGGCCTGCCGCAGTTCGCACCAGGCCGCGATGATCCTGCCCTCGTCGCGGTAGCCCAGCAGGACTGGCCAGATGATACGGTTGGTTCTGGTTCCGCCATCATCCAGGTAGGTCAGCCTGATCTTTGATCGTTCACGAATGGCCTCGCGGATCGCTGAGGCCTCCAGCATCTCCGCCGGTGGGGTCACGGGGGCCACGCTGGTTGCTGGCTGATAGAACAGGGCCTGCGTGGCGGTGGGGGCAACAGCCTCCAGTCGGGCGAGCAGGGCATCGGCGGCGCGGGCCAGTTCCGGCTCTCCGCGTGTTCGCACCCATTGCGCGCCGAGGACGGCGGCTTCGATCTCCTCCGCTTTCAGCATCAGTGGCGGCATGTGGAACCCGCTTTCGAGGACATAGCCCACGCCCGCCTCGCCCAGGATCGGAACGCGCTGCGCCATCAGGGCGGCAATGTCGCGGTAGACGGTGCGCTGCGAGACCTCCAGTTCGGCGGCGATGCGGCTTGCCGGGATCGGGCCATGGGTGCGGCGCAGGATCTCGATGATCTCGAACAATCGGTCGCCGCGTCGCATCTGGGTCTCCTTCGTTCTGCCGGTATCATGGTGACATGCTGCTGCCACCACGCTGTCAGCATGGTGCAGATATATCCGCTCTGTACTCAACCAGGAAATGGAACGGATCATGGAAATCGAGGGAAGCTGCCTTTGTGGTGCAGTGGCGTTTGTCATCACGGGGCGCCAAAGAGCATGGGGACCTGCCACTGCGCGCGCTGCCGCAAGCTGGGCTCATCGACGGTGGTTTTTGTCGGGCGGGATCAGTTCAGGTTGACGCGGGGCAAAGACATGCTCGAAACGATCGCGCCACCGGCGGGCAGCACCTACATGCGCTCTTTCTGCAAGGCCTGCGGCACATCACTGGGTGAGCCTTTGTCACCGTACGACGCCTTTCCGATCAACGCGCAATGTCTGGACGACGATCCGGGCCTGCGTGTCAGCTATCATGAATTCACATCCGATGCGCCCGCATGGGCACCGGCAGAGCAGATGGCCACGGGATAAGCCTCAATCGAAGATCATCCCGCTGTGCTGTGCCAGGTAGATGCGCAGCCATGGGGTGAAGAGGGCAGGCGTTGCGTCGATCTCTGCCGTCAGCGCGGCGGGGGTGATCCAGCGGGTCGCCATCACTTCGGCGGGGTTCGGGGCCAGTGCCAGATCGGCGGGGGCTTCGGCAAGGAACACCTCGACCAGTTCATGTTCGATCAGACCATTGCCCACCTCGGCGCGGTATTCGACCTGACCACGATGATGCAGGTCGAGCCCGGTGATGCCCAGTTCCTCGTCCAGGCGGCGGTTGGCGCAGGCCAGCGCCGCCTCGCCCCATTCCGGATGGGTGCAGCAGGTGTTCGCCCAGAGCCCCGGCGTATGATATTTGCCAAGCGCCCGTTGCTGGATCAGGATTTCTCCATCCCGCACGACAAAGACGGAAACAGCCAGGTGCCGCAGCCCGCGCCGGTGCGCGGCCAGTTTTTCGACCGGCGTCAGGGTGCCGTCGACCCAGGCGGGGATCATGATGTCGGTGGGCGTCATGCTGCCGTTCCTGATGTGTCTCTCAACGGGCGGTTACTGCCACCAATCCTGCTGGCTGCGCAAGGTCTTCCGTCCGATCCTGAGATCGGCCATGTGCCGACCCTTTTCGGATGCAGCCGAGGGCGACATATGAACGCAGCGGGCGATTGCGGGTCTCATGTAATGTAATGTTATCATTGGTGGTGAGGGCCGACTGCGTTCATATTCGGATGAAGCCTGGGGTTTGGATGGTTGCATTTGTTGTCGCGGAAGATGCAGTAGGTATCATGGGTGAAGTAGGAAAACGGGAGTTTGCCATGAATATTGTAAAGACAGCCGTACTTGGTTTTGCGCTGGCAGCCGGGCCTGCGTTTGCGGACGGTCATGCAACAGGCGATGCCGAAGCGGGCAAAAAGGTCTTTGCCAAGTGCAAGGCGTGCCATGCGATTGTCGATGCGGCGGGCAACAAGCTTGTCAAAGGGGGTCGGACCGGCCCAAACCTTTATGGCATCTACACCCGCGTTGCAGGCACAGAGGAAGAATTCGCCAGCAAATACGGCGGCTCGATGACCGAGGCGGGAGAGGCCGGGCTGACGTGGAATGAACAGGATTTCATTGTCTATGTTCAGGACCCGCGCGACTTTCTGCAGAACTATCTCGATGACCGCAAGGCGCGGTCCAAGATGTCGTTCAAACTGCGTGACGAAGACGACGCCCGGAATCTCTGGGCCTATCTGGTGTCTGTCGGTCCCGAGGTCGAAGCGACAGACTGACCTTTGGCGGCCGGCCAAAGATTGGCGGTGCTGCCTTCGCGGAGCCGCCGATTTTCTTAATCCTGTCGGTGGGTCGCGTCTGGCAATCCTGAACCAACCGTCAACATTTCCGATCCAGACCGGACCTTGGGCGCAGGATGGGTCAAGGGCCGGTGGGCGAACGAAGCACCAGTTCTCTGCGGTTGCGCCAAGGTTCGCATTCAGACATTTAAACCAGCCAAAAACGGTCCTATGTGCCGGTGGCGCAAAGGTCTGAGTTTTGGCACATACTGCGCCGCACCCGAGGCTCGATTTGAGCTCATTGTTACGGATACTGCTGAATGCACCAGGAATCGCCCCCTCTGATTGCCTCGCCAATCAAACCTCGCTGCGACGCACAAAGGCCAAGGCGATGCCGAGGGTAACCAGGAAACCACCGCAGGTCCGGTCGATCCAGCGCACACCCCGCTCGCTCAGAAACTGCATTGCCGTTGCCCCGAGGCTTGCATAGGCAGCCATTACCGCGACATCGACGGCAATAAAGATCAGCGCCAGCGTGAGGTATTGAGCGAAGAGCGGCTCGGACAGGATCACGAATTGGGGGAGAAAGGCTGTGAAGAACAGGTAGCCCTTCGGATTGGTCACCGCCACCAACAGGCTTTTCCTGAAGACCGGCAACGAACGGTTCGAGCCTTTCGCCCTGTCCGCGGCGGTGTCAACTGGCACCGCTTCAAGTGCCCCCGAAGATCGCAGCATCTGGACACCGAGCCAGATAAGATAAGCGACACCGATTGATTTCACGACAGTGAACCAGAAGGCTGAGGTTGCGAGAACCACGCCTAATCCGAGCGCCGACGCCGCGATCAGGACGGCGTCAGATAGCGCAGCGCCCATTATCCCGAAACTCGCCCGGCCAAGTCCGAGTCTCGACCCATTGGACAGCGCCAGCAGAACGGTCGGCCCTGGTGTTATGACGATGACCAAAGCCATCACGGCAAATGTCAAATGCGAGATTTCCATCAGATTTTCCCTTGGTTGAGGAGATATATGGCAAGGCCGGTAAGAATGAGGCAAAGACCGCTGACAAGGGTTCTGAGGGTGTTCCAGAACTGCCAAGGGGCTGAGTAGGTTTGCCACAGGTCGCGTGCGGCTTCGCTGTCGGTTGGAATGACAACCCCAGCAAGGGTCTCGTTCATCGGCACATTAACCATGGCAGTGACAAGAAGCGCACCCGCGACATAGATCGTGGCAGCTGCGGCGAACAATATGGCCGAGTGTCTTCGATGCTGAATGACTGCGATGAACGCGGTCATTGCCAGAATAACAGGGGTCAGGAAAAAGGCCGGAAAGAACACCGCATTTCGAACAGAGGCATTCATTGCCTGCATCGCGACAATGGCAATCTTGGGGTCGAGGGCATCCAGTCCCCACATGGTCGAGCATATCCAGGCGTAGAAGAACCCAAAGATCGCGCCGATGCTCAGAAGTGAGAGCATCGACAGTGGCAAAAGCAAGCGACCCATCAGATTTGCCCGGCGCTTGCATTGCTTGTCAGGCTCACCTCTTTGCGCGCGCGGATCGCACAAAACACCTGGCTGAAAATCACCAAGGCGGCGATTTGACCCAGGACGACCGCAGGCCAGATCAGGGCAAACTGCGCATCAAGGTATTTTTGCGGCCCAAACGACACCAGCGCCATCAGCGCGGCTAGAATGCTCAGCGCCCGCCCCGCCGTGTGTGCCAACGGCCCTGCAATCATGGCCCACACGGCAACGGAGATCGAGGCCCCAAGAAAGGGCGCGATGCCAAAGAGCGGTGTGGCCACCGGCGGATGCGGCCTGATCCCGGCGTAAAGCGCTGACAGCATGATCACTTGCAACAGGATCAGCGTGGCCAGTGCCGCATATGTGTGGCGGTCAGATTGTATCATGTCGTTTTCTCCAATAAGCGTAATCAGGATTACGGTTGTGTATATCCGTAATCAGGATTACGGTAGATTGTCAACACAGCGGAGCAAAGAAATGCGCGAAGAAAAACGATCCCTGCGTCAACAGCAGATCGAGGCGGCGGCCTACGAGGTCTTGGAGGCCAAGGGGTATGGCGGTACGTCGATGCTTGGCATTGCGAAACAGGCCCGTGCCTCGAACGAGACGCTCTACAATTGGTATGGCGACAAGCAGGGCCTGTTTCAGGCACTTGTCACGCGCAACGCCGAGGAGGTGAAGACCCACCTCCAAGCCGAGCTGCAGGGCGACAACGACGCTTTGTCGATCCTAGGCACACTTGGCCCGAAACTTCTGACCCTGCTGATCGGGGACAGAGCCGTAGCCCTAAATCGGGCAGCAGCGGCAGACAGCAGCGGCGAGCTGGGGACAACCCTGTCAATGGCCGGTCGTGAAGCCGTTTTACCCTTATTGGAACAGGTGCTTCTGCGCGCCAGAGAGGAAGGCCAGCTTACCTTCGAACACAGTGGAGAGGCGGTCGGTCTCTACCTCGACTTGTTGATCGGGGACCAGCAGATCCGGCGCGTCATTGGCCGCCAGCCACGCCCCTCACAGACCTTCTGCCAGGACCGCGCGGAACGCGCCGTAAGCCACCTTCGCCGATTGCTGAATTAATCTGATCACCCACTCAAATACAGACTGGACACCGAACATGGACACCCTTGCACCGCCCGAAACCTGCCAGTCGATGGCGCAGCTTCGCGAGCAGATCGACGCTATTGACGTTGAACTCATTTCGCTGCTGGTGATCCGCAGCCACTATATTGACCGCGCGGTTGACTTGAAAAAGATTGATGGCCTGCCTGCCAGAACAACGGATCGCGTAGGAGAAGTGCTTCAAAAGGTCAGCGCAACTGCGACCAACCAAGGTTTGGACCCCGACCTTGCCGTCAGGCTTTGGGCAGAGCTCATTGAGTGGTCCATTCAACGGGAAATCAAAGAACTCGGAGTCTAGCAGGACGGCAGGTGTCGACCAATCACTCCGTCCCGCGCACGGGCCATAAACCTATTGCCAATACCTATACGCCAAAAACGGTGGTTTTTGTCCAAGTAGTGTTGAATTCCGAAAACGGTAGAAAGTTTGTGGGCTCAAACCCTTGGCAAAACCTTTGCCATTTTTTACACGTTTTTGGCAAACCTCACGGTAGGCGACATTCGCCGCACTACAGAAAATCGGTAGAGCGGGACAGACTTTGTTGAGAAACTCGGCCCCGAACAAAACGGCTAAAATTCTCAGAACCCATGTTCTGCCAAACTACGACAACGCCCAGCTGGGATGACAAAATCGACCGCGTGCAGAACGAAATTCCGTTTCAAGGCCTGCATTCGCAGAGCGATGGAGTTTTTCAACAAAATCGACACAAACCGGGCCTTCGCTGCATTTTCCATAAACGACCGCTGGCCACTGCCCCCCCCTTTGGGCGTGTCATCCTGCTCCAGGCCACAGCCGGCAGACAGGCTTGCGCCCGGAACGCCTCGGCCATCTTCCCTGTCCGAATGGCAGGCGGGCAACAATCTAAGGTTTGGGTCAGTCGATGACGTAAAGGTCAAAGTCATCTGACGTCTAACAAGTGCGGTTTCAGGGTATGCCGCTGACGGAGAGGGCGGCCGTCGAGTTTTCTTCAATGATTAATTTCAAGCTCAAAATATTTTTGCTTGAAGTAAATTTGCGTGACCGCTAAATTGGGGTCTGAGCCAAAAGGGTGTCATGCAGTCGCTTGCGTGCGGCGCAGAACTTTTACAAGCTCAGTCGAGCGCAAAACGCGCCGGTCCAATTGGGAGATTATGATGACAATGAAATTCACAGCCCTTGCCGCTGCTGCATTGGCGATGACCTTTGGCAACGCCGCGCTGGCAGATGCGCATTCGGGAAAAGTAAAGATCGGTCTGATCACTACCCTGACCGGTGGTGGGGCCGCATTGGGCATTGATACCCGCGACGGTTTCATGCTGGCCATCGACCAGGCGGCCAATGATGCCGTCGAAGTCGTGGTCGAGGACGATCAGCGCAAACCGGATATCGCCGTGCAGGTCGCCGACAAGATGATCCAGTCCGACAAGGTGGACATCCTGACCGGCATCGTATGGTCCAACCTGGCGCTGGCCGTGGCACCCGCCGCAAATGCGCAGGGCAAGTTCTATGTCTCGACCAATGCGGCACCGGCGCAACTGGCTGGCAAGGGATGCAACAAGGACTATTTTGCCGTGTCCTATCAGAACGACAACCTGCACGAGGCCGCAGGCGCGCATGCCAAGGCATCCGGATACACAAACACATTCATCCTGGCCCCCAACTATCCCGCCGGACAGGATTCACTGACCGGGTTCAAGCGCCAATACGGCGGCGCGTTGGCCGGCGAGCTGTACACCAAGCTGGGCCAGACCGACTATGCCGCCGAAATCGCGCAGATTCGTGCATCCGATGCCGACAGCATCTTTTTCTTCCTGCCGGGCGGCATGGGGATCTCGTTCCTCAAGCAGTTTGCCGACAGCGGCATCGACCTGCCGGTGATCGGGCCAGCCTTCAGCTTTGACCAGACGATCCTTCCGGCGGTTGGCGATTCCGCGCTGGGTGTGCACAACACGTCGCAGTGGAACAAGGATATCGACAACGCAGCCAACAAGGCGTTCGTCGAAGGCTTCGAAGAGGCCTATGGCCGTCTGCCATCGCTTTATGCAGCGCAGGCCTATGACACGGCGAACCTGATCCTGTCGGCTGCCGCCAAGGCCGACATTGCCGATCACGACGCGTTCCGCGCGGCACTGAAAGAGGCCGATTTCGACTCGGTGCGCGGCAAGTTCAGCTTTGGTAACAACAACCACCCGATTCAGGACATCTATGTGCGGGAAGTGATCAAGGAAGGTGACGTCTACACCAACAAGATCATCTCGACTGTTCTGACGGACCACCAGGATGTCTATGCTGCCGAGTGCGGCCTGAGCAACTGAGTTGGCAATGGCGGCCCGGTGTGGGCCGCCACATTTGTTCCGGGGAACGGCATGTCGATTATTCTGCTGATAGAGCAAATCCTGAACGGCCTGCAGTTCGGCGTGATGCTGTTCCTGATGGCTGCCGGCCTGACGCTGATCTTTGGTGTCATGGGGCTGATCAACCTCGCGCATGGATCGCTTTACATGATCGGTGCCTTTGCCGCCGCAGCCGGTGCTGCCGCGACCGGGTCCTTTGTGCTGGGCCTGATTGCCGCGCTCATGGCGGCGGCGCTGTTTGGCGCGCTGATCGAACTGACCGTGATCCGCAGGCTTTATGCCCGCGACCACCTGGATCAGGTGTTGGCAACCTTTGCCCTGATCCTGATCTTTTCAGAGGCGACGCGCTGGGTCTTCGGCTCTTTCCCGCTGTTTCTGGACACGCCGGATTTCCTGTCCGGCACCGTGACGCTGCCGGGGGGCATCCTGTATTCCAAGTACCGTCTTGCGATCATTCTGATCGGGCTGGCGGTTGCCGTGGGCCTGTTCCTGCTGATCTCGAAGACCCGCGTCGGCATGCGCATCCGCGCCGGTGAAAACGACCGCGAGATGATCGGCGCGCTGGGGGTCGATATTTCGGTGCTCTACACCATGGTCTTTGCCCTGGGGGCGGCGCTGGCGGGGCTGTCCGGTGCGCTGGTCGGCGCGATCCAGTCGGTCGAGGTCGGCATGGGAGAGCCGGTGTTGATCCTGGCCTTTGTGGTCATCGTGATCGGCGGTATCGGGTCGATCAAGGGGGCGCTGGCCGGTGCCATTCTGGTCGGGCTGACCGATACCCTGGGCCGCACGCTGCTGCCCGTCCTATTCGCCAGTTTCATGGAGCCTTCTGCCGCGACCTCGGTCGGGTCGGCGCTGGCTTCGATGCTGATTTACATTCTGATGGCGGGGGTCTTGCTGTTCAAACCCACCGGCCTTTTCGGGAGCGCCTGACATGTTGCCGGAACGCATGATCAACCTGTTGATCCTTGGTTTGCTGCTGGCGGTGCCGCTGGTGGCGCTGGCCATGGATGAACCCTTTATCATCACACTGGCGACAAAGGCGGCCGTGCTTGCGGTGGCAGGCGTCGGGCTGAACCTTGCCCTGGGGCAGGGCGGGCTGGTCAGCTTTGGCCATGCCGCCTATTTCGGGGTGGGGGGGTATGCCATGGGCATCCTCGCCAGCCACGCGCAAAGCTATACGCCGATCATGGAGGTGCCGTTCCTGATCGAGGGGACCAAGTCCATGCTGGTGATCTGGCTGGTGGCGATTGTCGCCAGCGCGTTGGTGGCCCTGCTGGTCGGCGCATTGTCGTTGCGGACCTCTGGGGTCTATTTCATCATGGTGACGCTCGCCTTTGGCCAGATGCTCTATTACTTCGCAATCTCATGGCCTGCCTATGGCGGTGAGGACGGGCTGTCGATCTATGTGCGCAACGGATTCCCCGGCCTGAACACACTGGACCCGATCCAGTTCTTCGGCCTGTGTTTCGCTGTTCTACTGATCGTGCTTTTTGTTGTTAACCTGCTGAACAAATCCCCCTTTGGCCTGGCCCTGAACGGCGCGCACCAGAACGAGGAACGCGCGCGCACCGTGGGGATCAACGTCTACCGCCTGCGGCTGACCGCCTTTGTCATCTCGGGCGCGATCACCGGGTTGGCTGGCGCGCTCTTTGCCGATCTGAACCGATTTGTCAGCCCGACGATGTTCAGCTGGCACACCTCGGGCGAGATCATGGTGTTCATCATTCTCGGCGGTGTCGCGCGGCTCTGTGGTCCGGTGGCGGGTGCGGCGGTCTATATCCTGCTGGAACATGTGCTGGGGGGGCTGTCGGAATACTGGCACATTTACCTTGGCGCGATCCTGTTGTTTGTCGTGCTCTTTGCCAAGGGTGGGCTGGTTGGTGGTCTGTCCAGACGGGAGGTGCGCCATGCCGGATGAGGTGATCCTGGATGTGCGGGACCTGCACAAGAGCTTTGGCGCGCTCAAGGCCAGTGACGGTATTTCGCTGGATCTGCGGGCGGGCGAGATTCATGCGCTGATCGGGCCGAACGGGGCGGGAAAATCGACCCTGATCAAGCAGATTGCCGGGGGTTTGAAGCCCGACCGGGGGGCGGTGCATTTCATGGGGCGCGATGTCAGCGCGCTGTCAGTGGCGCAGCGGGCGCAGGCAGGTCTGGGGCGGACGTTCCAGATTTCGGCGCTGGCGATGGAGTATACCGTGATGGAAAACGCCGTGCTGGGGGCGATCGGGCAAAGCGGGCGCACCTTTGGTTTCTTCCGCCCCGCGATGAAGGACCGCGCGCTGCTGGACATCGCCGGGGCGGCGCTGGAACGGGTCGGTCTGGCCGATCATGCCAGCACGGTGACGTCTGAACTGTCCCACGGCCAGCGGCGACAGCTTGAAGTTGCGGTTGCGCTGACACTGGCCCCCAGGGCCTTTCTGATGGACGAACCGATGGCCGGCATGGGGGCCGAAGGGTCGCGGGAGCTGACCGGCTTTCTTAGGGAGTTGAAACATCAGGCACCGATCCTGCTGGTCGAACATGACATGGACGCGGTCTTTGCCCTGGCGGACCGGATCAGCGTGCTGGTCTATGGCAAGATCATCGCGACCGGCAGTGTTGACGAAATCCGCAGCAATGCGGATGTCAAAACCGCCTATCTGGGCGAGGAGGACGCGGCATGAGCCTGCTTTCGCTCAGTGGAATTACCGCCAGCTATGGTGCGTCGCAGGCCCTGTTCGGGGTCGACCTGACTGTGGGCGAGGGCGAGGTCGTGGCGCTGATGGGCCGCAACGGCATGGGCAAATCGACCACGATCAAGGTGATCTGCCGTCTGTTGCAAAACACCCATGGCGAGGTGCAGTTTGCGGGCCAGAATCTGGCCGGGATGCCCGCGCATCGTGCCGCCAAGCTGGGTCTTGGGCTGGTCCCCGAGGGGCGGCGGTGCTTCACCAATCTGACGGTGCGCGAAAACCTCTACGCCTCGGCCCGCCCCGGTGCCTGGGATTTTGCCCGCGTGCATGGGCTGTTTCCCCGGTTGGAGGAACGCAGCGATCAGTTGGCGGGCTCGCTTTCGGGGGGCGAACAGCAGATGCTGGCGATTGGCCGCGCGCTGATGACAAACCCGCGCCTGCTGATCCTGGACGAGGCGACCGAAGGGCTGGCCCCCGTGGTACGGCAGGAAATCTGGGCGGCCATCGCGACGCTGAAACGGGATGCGGGCCTGTCGATCCTTGTGGTGGACAAGACAATCAGCGAATTGCGCCGGATTGCGGACCGGGTTGTCATCCTGGAACGCGGCAAATCTGTCTGGACGGGAAGCATGGACGATCTGTCCGGTGCCGTCAAAGATCAGTACCTGGGGGTCTGAGCTGTGCCGTTTGTGTATCATCAGAAGATCAAGTTCAGGCATTGCGACCCGGCGGGCATCGTCTTTTATCCCCGCTATTTCGAGATGATGAACGACACGGTCGAAGATTTCTTTGAAAAGGTCGCAGTGCTTCCTTTTGCCGATATGCACCAGGATTGCGGTATTCCCACGGCAGGCATCGAGGCGCAGTTTCAGGCCCCCAGCCGGTTGGGTGATCAGCTTGAGATCGCCTTGACCATCACCCGGCTGGGTCGGAGCAGCCTTGGCTTAGCCTATGACGCGCGCTGCAAGGGGGAGCTGCGTTTCACGGCAACCTCGACTGTTGTTTTCATCGACGGCAATGGCCGGTCCGCACCATGGACGGATGCAATCCGCACCCGGCTGGACAGATTTATCAAAAAGGAGACGCCAGATGGCAAATGAGGTTATTCAGCCCGAAGGATGGGCCCCGGCCAAAGGCTATGCCAACGGTGTGAAAGCGGCGGGACAACAGGTCTATATCGGCGGCCAGATCGGCTGGACCGCCGAGCAGAAGTTCGAAAGCCATGATTTCATTGGGCAGACCGAACAGGCGCTGCGCAACATTCTGGCCGTGCTTGAAACCGCTGGCGGCAAGCCCGAGGATCTGGTGCGCCTGACATGGTACATCACCGACAAGCGCGAATACTTGGCCAGGCAACGCGAAATGGGCGAAGCCTATCGCAGGGTGCTGGGCCGCAACTTTCCGGCCATGGCGATGGTTGTTGTTGCCGGGCTGATCGAGGACGAGGCGCTGGTGGAGATCGAAGCGACAGCGGTTCTGCCGTAGCGCCAACTGTCGGGCAAAACCGGGTTTACAGCGTCCCGCCTTTAACCTGATACACTCCGTATCGCCGATGTCCCGAGAGCGCGAAGCGCGGCAGGGTATCGGCGATTCAAGTTTAAGGCGGGGCGCTTTAGGTTACATCGCTGACCCGGCTTGCGCCGGGCGCGGGCACTTCAGCTTCGGCGCGGTGCAAAAGGTCGCGGATCAGGTCCAGGTCTTCGGGCCCCAGCCCGGCAAAGATCCGGTCAACAAGGGCCTCGTGCCCTGCGGCCAGATCCTCGAACTGGGTGCGGCCCTTGTCGGACAGGGTGACATTGACCACGCGCCTGTCGTTTGCGGCGGCGATGCGGATGACCAGACCATCCTTTTCCAGCCGGTCCACCACGGTGGAGGCATTGCCGTTGGAGACCAGCAACATCTGACTGAGTGCGCTCATCTTGATCGGTGCATCGGCGCGGTAAAGCGCTGCCATCACGTCAAAGCGGGGCAGGGTGGTGCCATGGCTGACCCGCATGTATTCGCGCAGGGTGTTTTCGGTCTTCCGGGTCAGACGCAGCAACCTGATCCAGGTGCGCAGACGTCTGCGGGACAAGGTGACGTCGCGCATTGCGAATTCCTTTTGGTTGCCGTTCCATGAGTGCATTGCAAGGCTACCGTCCGGCGCTGCGGCTTTCAACCTTGGGCACCGCGCCACAACAGCGCGGCGGCATCCAGAATGCCATAGACAGGACGCCCCGTGGCCTGCCGGATCGCGGCGGCATGGGGCGGCAGGTTTCCACATTCCAGCAGGAAGCAGCTCAGCTTGGGGTCCTGCGCCACCATACCCACAGCCAGATCGGTGCAATGGCGCGCGATTGCTTCGCTGTCCAGCACATCCGGCTGATCGGATTTGTCGCTGAGGATGGCATCGGCAAAGGCAGGACAGTCCTGCATGCCGGCAACATGTACCGTGCGCGGATCAATCCCTGCCGAATGCAGAGTGCCGCCCAACAGGCTGTCCCGCGAGGCGGTCAGGATACCGATGGGTTGCGCGCCGAACGATTGCCGCAGGACCGGATAGAGTGACAGCGCCGACACCATTACCGGAATATTCACGGATGCTGCCAGCTCGGCCTGAATATGCACCAGAAACCCGCAGGTTGAAATGATCGCAACGGCCCCTTCCGCTTCCAGCGCGCGGGCCGCGTGGATAAAGGCAGCCGTCAGCTTCGGATCAGGCGTGCACCCCCGCACGATGTCGGAAGGACCAGCCCCAACAACCACGCGCAGCCGAACCGGGAAGGCATAGCTGTCAGGATTGCCAGCATCCCCGAGGACACGGGGAAAGGCGGTGTCCAGCATCAGTATGCCGATAAAGCCGCTCATGAGGTGCCGCTGTTGCGGTCAGGCATAATGCACCTTGGTGCCTGCTTTTTCGCAAAATAGGCGGCATTGGGCAGACAGGGGCCTGTCGGTGATAAACCGGTCCACATCGGCCATGGAGGCAATCCGCGCCGGTGCCTTGCGCCCGAACTTTGAACTGTCGGCGGCCAGAAAGACCTCTTGCGACTGCTGGATGATCGTTTTGCTGACGCCGACCTCCTGCACGTCAAAGTCAAGAATTTCGCCGTCGTGGCGCAGCGCTGAGCAGCCGATCACGGCGTAGTCGAAACGGAACTGCCGGATCGTCTGGGTGGCAAGGTCACCGACCAGCCCGCCATCCGACCGGCGCAGGTGCCCGCCGGTAACGATCACCTCGACGTTGTGGTTCTGCGACAGGATCATCGCGATATTGATGTTGTTGGTTACAACCAGCAGCCCCTCGTGGTGCAGCAGCTCTGCCGCGACGGCCTCGGTGGTGGTGCCGATGTTCAGGAACACGGAACAATCATTGGGAATGAACTTTGCACAGGCGCTGCCGATGTCGACCTTGGCCGCCTGATTAAGCTCGCGCCGCTCACTGTAGCCGATGTTGGTGGTGGTTGAAGGCAGGACCGCGCCGCCATGGACGCGTTCAAGCCTGCCATCGTCGGCAAGCTCGGTCAGATCACGGCGGATGGTCTGCGGCGTCACACTGAAATGTTCCGCCAGCCCGTCGACCGTGACCTTGCCCTCACGGCGGGCGATCTGGATGATCTCCGGTTTGCGCAAGGTCTGGCTCATTCTTCCCCTCGATTCGAAAGATTGCGACCTTGCTACACCGTTTGGTTCGCCCCAGTCACGTTATTCACGGAGATATGCACCCGGTTCTACGCCCGATCCCTGATGTTCGACCCCTTCATCCGGCAAAAATTGTCGATATTTTTCAGTATGCTATCGAAAACGCACAAAAACGAACATTTTTCTCTTCCTTTTTGATGCGTTTCTTGTCACATTTTGCGAAAGCGAGCATTGAATCGCTGGGGGAGGACACCATGACGCCCGAATTCGACCTGCTGGTGATCGGCGGGGGCATCAACGGTTGCGGGATCGCACGCGATGCGGCGGGCAGGGGTCTGTCCGTTTGCCTGGCCGAGATGAACGATATCGGGTCCGCCACATCGGCGTCTTCCACCAAGCTGTTTCACGGCGGGCTGCGGTATCTGGAATATTTCGAAGTGCGCCTTGTGCGCGAGGCGCTGGTGGAGCGGGAAACGCTGCTGCGGGCCATGCCGCATATTTCCTGGCCGATGCGGTTCGTGTTGCCCTACCACGCGTCGATGCGGTTCGACACAACCACGCCGACCTCGAAACTGCTGAACACGCTGATGCCCTGGATGAAAGGGCGCAGGCCCGCCTGGCTGATCCGGCTGGGGCTGTTCATGTATGACAACCTGGGCGGTCGCAAGATCTTGCCCGGCACCACCAGTGTCGATCTGCGCAACAGCCCCGAGGGCGCGCCGCTGAACGCCAAGTTCGAACATGCCTATGAATATTCGGACTGCTGGGTCGAGGATTCACGCCTGGTGGTTCTGAACGCCCGCGATGCGGAGATGCGGGGCGCACGTATCCTGCCGCGTCACAAGGTTGTCAGCGCGGACCCTTGCGATGACGGCTGGACCGTGACGATGCAGGACACCAATACCGGGCGGGAGATCAAGGTCACCGCGCGGATGATCGTGAACGCGGCGGGCCCCTGGGTGGGTGATGTGCTGCGCGGCACGATCAAAAGCAACCAGACCGGCGGCGTGCGGCTGGTGCGCGGCAGCCATATCGTGACCAGACGGCTGTTCGACCACGACAAATGCTATTTCTTTCAGGGGACCGACGGGCGGATCATCTTTGCCATTCCCTATGAGACCGATTTTACCCTGATCGGCACCACGGATCAGGAACATCACGACCCTGACGTAAAGCCGGAATGCACCCCGGAAGAACAGCGATATCTGATCGACTTCGTGAACGAATATCTGGCCGATCCGATTTCGACCGATGACATCGTCTGGACCTATTCTGGTGTGCGCCCGCTTTATGATGAAGGGGCCAGCAGCGCGACGGCGGCGACCCGCGACTATACCATCCATCTGGATCAAAGTCGGGGCGCCCCTGCGGTAAACGTCTTTGGCGGCAAGATCACGACCTATCGGCGGCTGGCCGAAAGCGCGCTGGAAAAGGTTGGCGAGGTGCTGCACGTCAAGGGGCCATGGACCGCCGGTGTGGCCCTGCCGGGCGGGGATTTCCCGGTCGACGGGGTGTTGCCGCTGATGGACGGGCTGATGCGCGACTACAGCTTTCTTGACCCGAAATGGGCCCGCCGTCTGGTGCGCGCCTATGGCACCCATGCCCGAATGATGCTTGGCGATGCGAAGGTCGCTGCTGATCTGGGGCGGCATTTCGGGGCGGGATTGACCGAACGCGAAGTGCGCTGGCTGATGGATAACGAATATGTGCAACGCGCCGATGACGTGGTCTGGCGGCGCAGCAAGCTGGGTCTGCGGATGACGGCGGCTGAAATCAAGGCTCTTGACGGGTGGATCGCCGACGCGGCGGATCGTCCTGTTTCAAAGGCCGCAGAGTAACTGGGGGGAAGATGGCGCTGGAATTCAAAAGCGTGTCCAAGGTGGTGAACGGTGAGACGCATATTCACCCGACGGACCTGACACTTGAGGCGGGCACGATGAACGTGCTTCTGGGGCCGACATCCTCGGGCAAGACGTCACTGATGCGGCTGATGGCGGGGTTGGACGTGCCCACCGCCGGTCAGGTCTTCTGGGAAGGCACCGATGTGACCGGGATGCGGGTGCAGGACCGCAAGGTCGCCATGGTTTACCAGCAGTTCATCAACTACCCGTCGATGACCGTCTATGACAACATCGCCTCGCCCCTGCGGCTGATGGGCAAGTCAAAGGCAGAGATCGACACGGCGGTGAAACAGGCCGCCGCGCTGATGCAGTTGGAACCGATGCTGGACCGCAAGCCGCTGGAGCTGTCCGGTGGCCAACAGCAGCGCTGCGCGCTGGCGCGGGCGCTGGTCAAGAACGCGGGCCTTGTCCTGCTGGACGAACCGCTGGCCAACCTTGACTACAAGCTGCGCGAGGAACTGCGCGTGGAGATCCCCAAGATATTCGAGGAATCCGGCGCGGTGTTCGTCTATGCCACCACCGAACCGGAAGAGGCGCTTTTGCTGGGCGGCAATACCGCCACCATGTGGGAGGGGCGCGTGACCCAGTTCGGCCTGACCCCCAAGGTCTATCGCCAGCCGGTCGATGCCACCACGGCGCGGGTGTTCAGCGACCCCCCGATGAATTTCCTCGACCTAACCAAAAAGGGCGAGGCACTGACCTTTGGGCAGGGGCAGACCGCCCCGGCAACGGGGCCGTTGGCAGAGCTTGCCGATGGCAGCTATATTGCGGGCTTCCGGCCCAACCACGTCGAAATCGCGCAGCCCGCAGCCGGGGCCATCATGTTCGACACCCGCCTTTCCGTCACGGAACTGACCGGGTCCGAAACCTTCGTTCACCTGGACTATGCAGGGCGCAAGTGGGTCGGCCTTATTCACGGCGTGCATGATCTGAAGCTGGGCAGCGCGCTGCCCGTCTATCTGGATCCACGTCACATCTACATCTTCAGCGAAACGGGCGACCTGGTGGCACCAGCGTCCTACGCGCTGGCAGCCTGAGGAGCAGGACATGGCCAAGATCACTCTCGACAATCTCGCCCATTCCTATCTGCCCAATCCGAAGGGCGAGGATGACTTTGCCCTGAAGGAGCTGAACCACGTCTGGACCGATGGCGAGGCCTATGCGCTGCTGGGGTCTTCGGGCTGCGGCAAGTCCACGCTGCTCAACATCATCTCCGGCCTGCTGCACCCCAGCCAGGGGCGCATCCTGTTTGATGACAAGGACGTCACACCCGCCACCACCGCTGCGCGCAACATCGCGCAGGTGTTCCAGTTTCCGGTGGTCTACGACACGATGACGGTGCGCGACAATCTGGCCTTTCCGCTGCGCAACCGGGGCGAAGACCCCAGCTATATTGCAGAGCGTGTGCAAAAGATCGCACGGATGATTGGCATGGAAGAAGACTTGAACCGCCGTGCGCGGGGGCTGACGGCGGATGCAAAGCAGAAGATTTCGCTAGGCCGCGGCATGGTGCGCGAGGATGTGAACGCGCTGCTGTTCGATGAGCCGCTTACGGTCATCGACCCGCATATGAAGTGGGAATTGCGCACACAGCTCAAATCCCTGCACCATGAATTCGGCCATACGATGATCTATGTGACCCATGACCAGACCGAGGCGCTGACATTCGCCGACAAGGTGGTGGTCATGTACGATGGCCGCGTGGTCCAGATCGGCACGCCGCAGGAATTGTTCGAACGTCCCGAACATACCTTTGTCGGCTATTTCATCGGTTCTCCGGGGATGAACGTGATCCCTGCCGAAGTCTCGGGCACGCAGGCGGTGGTCAATGGCACCGCGTTGACCCTGCCGCAGAACTACGGCGCGTTGACGGGCAGCGTCGCCCTGGGCGTGCGGCCCGAGTTCGTCAACCTGACAAGCGGCGAGGGCCTGCCGGTCAAGGTGCGCCGGGTAGAAGACGTGGGCCGCCACAAGATCGTGCGCGCTGATCTTTTTGGCAAGGAAATCAACATCGTCGCCGCCGAAGGGCAAGAGATTTCACCCGACATGAACCACGTTACTTTCGCCCCGGATCACGTGAACGTCTACGTCGATGACTGGCGCAAGGAAGGGGCAGCAGCATGAACAAGACAGTCAATCAAAAAGCATGGTTTCTGGTCCTGCCGGTCCTGATCCTTGTCGCCTTCTCCGCCGTGATCCCGCTGATGACGGTTGTGAACTATTCGGTGCAGGACACGTTTGGCCAGAACCAGTTCTTCTGGGCCGGTCTCGAATGGTTCGAAGAGATGCTCGATTCCGACCGCATGTGGGCGGCACTGGGACGTCAATTGATGTTCTCCGGGATCATTCTGGCGATTGAGGTTCCGCTGGGCATCTTTGTGGCGCTGAACATGCCCAAAAGCGGCTTCTGGTCCAGCTTTTGCCTTGTGCTGATGTCCTTGCCGCTGCTGATCCCGTGGAACGTGGTTGGCACCATCTGGCAGATCTTTGGCCGCGTGGACATTGGCCTGCTGGGCTATACGCTCGACGCACTTGGGATTTCCTACAACTATACGCAGGACACGTTCGCGGCCTGGGCGACCATCGTGGTGATGGATGTCTGGCACTGGACCTCGCTGGTGGCGCTGCTGGCCTTTGCCGGGCTGAAATCCATCCCCGATGCCTATTATCAGGCCGCCAAGATCGACCAGGCCAACCGCTGGGCCGTGTTCCGCTTCATCGAACTGCCCAAGATGGCAGGCGTGCTGATGATCGCGATCCTGCTGCGGTTCATGGACAGCTTCATGATCTACACGGAGCCCTTCGTGGTCACCGGGGGCGGCCCTGGCAACGCCACGACGCTGTTGTCCATCGACCTGGTCAAGATGGCGCTGGGGCAATTCGACCTTGGCCCCGCTGCCGCGTTCTCGCTGATGTATTTCCTGGTAATCCTGCTCATCTCCTTTGTGTTCTACACCGTGATGACCACCATTGACGCGAAGGAGGGATAAGATGACCGATACCGCAACCATCCCCGCCGACATGACCGCCCGTGCGCCCGCAAAACGGCGGTTGCGCATCAACGGCTCGGCCGTGGTCATGACGCTTTATCTGCTGTTCCTTCTGCTGCCGATCTACTGGCTGCTGAACATGAGCCTGAAGACCAACACGGAAATTCTGAACAGCTTTACCCTGTGGCCGCGCAACCTGACGTTTGACAATTACGCGACCATCCTGACCGATCCGGCGTGGTACATGGGCTATGTCAATTCGCTGATCTACGTGGTGATGAACACGGTGATCAGCCTGACCGTGGCGCTGCCTGCGGCCTATGCTTTCAGCCGCTATCATTTCATGGGCGACAAGCATCTGTTCTTCTGGCTGCTGACCAACCGCATGGCCCCGCCCGCCGTTTTCGCGCTGCCGTTCTTTCAGCTCTATTCATCCGTCGGCCTGTTCGACACCCATATCGCGGTGGCGCTGGCGCATTGCCTGTTCAACGTGCCGCTGGCGGTCTGGATTCTGGAAGGCTTCATGCGCGGCGTGCCCAAGGAGATCGACGAGACCGCCTATATCGACGGCTATGGCTTTGGACGCTTCTTCATCAAGATTTTCATGCCCCTGATTGCCAGCGGCATCGGCGTCGCGGCATTCTTCTGCTTCATGTTCTCCTGGGTCGAACTGCTGCTGAGCCGCACGCTGACCACCGTGG
This sequence comes from Sulfitobacter sp. EhC04, assembly GCF_001650875.1. Lineage (GTDB taxonomy): Bacteria > Pseudomonadota > Alphaproteobacteria > Rhodobacterales > Rhodobacteraceae > Sulfitobacter. The sequence continues at coordinate 8,177 of NZ_LXYI01000023.1, read as the reverse complement.
ATGCAAAACCCATCGCCGCCATCATGACACGGACCCAGGGTGCCAGCGGCATCGACTGGGGCGTGCTGGCGGCGGCGGGCATCCTGACCGTCGTGCCGGGGGCCCTGGTGATCTATTTCGTGCGCAACTACATCGCCAAGGGCTTTGCCCTGGGGAGGGTGTGATGCAACCAATCATTAACCATTTCCCCGTCATCCTCGGGCCTGACCCGAGGATCTCGGAGAGTAGTGGGAATGGGCGACGTCATGCCGGGCAATATGTTCGTCTACATCATGACCAACAAGCCGCAGGGTACATTGTATATCGGCGTGACGAACAACCTCCTGCGGCGCGTCTACGAACATCGCAATCACATGGTACGGGGCTTCACCAATACCTACAATCTCACCAGGCTGGTCTGGTTCGAAGTGCATACGGAGGCACCGGTCGCGATCCAGCGGGAAAAATCGCTCAAGCGCTGGCAGCGCAACTGGAAGACTGCGTTGATCGCACGCGAGAACCCGGACTGGCAGGACCTGTGGCTGGATATCCTGGGCCAGCCGGGCCGCGGCAGCGTGATCTGAGCGCAGGGCAGACGGGTCGAGATCCTCGGGTCAAGCCCGAGGATGACGGGGCTACCCACGGCAGACCGGCGGTCATCCTCGGGCCTGACCCGAGGATCTCGTGCAGCAGTGCGGACGTTACACATCAAGACACAATCGCAAAGACAGGAGCACGCTGACATGGACTGGATGGCATGGACATGGCCCACCGCGATCTTCTTTATCTGTATCGCTTGCACGTTGATCACCTTCACCTTTCTGGCGATCAAATTCCCCGAGACGCCGCGCCGTGGCGTTCTGGGCATGGAGACGACGCGCGGCGATCGTCTTTTCATCACACTTCTGGGCAGCGCCTTTATCAATCTGGTGTGGCTTGGAATTGTCGGCGCGAACCAACCTTTCGCGCTGATTGTCTGCCTTGTCTATGCAGCGGCGGTATTTCGCTGGGTCTAGGCAATGTGGTTCCGCCGCAGTCGGGCTGTCGTCCGGCTGCATACGATCAAACGATGTTTCGAAAATAAGGGAGGAAACGATGAAACTTAATTTGAAATCAAGTACAGCCGTTGTGCTGGCACTTGGAATGCTCAGCGGTCCGGCATTTGCCGACATGGATGCCGCCAAGGCGTTTCTGGATGCCGAGATCGGCGATACTTCGGTGCTCAGCCGCGCAGACCAGGAAGCAGAGATGCAGTTCTTTGTCGATGCGGCAGCACCCTATCAGGGCATGGAGATCAAGGTGGTTTCCGAAACCATCACGACCCATGAATATGAATCACAGGTGCTGGCACCTGCGTTCACAGCCATCACCGGCATCAAGGTCACCCATGACCTGATCGGCGAAGGCGACGTTGTCGAAAAGCTGCAAACACAGATGCAGTCGGGCGAGAACATCTATGACGCCTATATCAACGACTCGGACCTGATCGGCACCCACTGGCGTTACAAACAGGTGCGCAACCTGACTGACTGGATGGAAAACGAAGGCAAGGACGTGACCCTGCCGTCCCTCGATCTGGAAGATTTCATCGGCACGTCGTTTACAACCGGCCCCGATGGCAAGCTGTACCAACTGCCGACCCAGCAGTTCGCGAACCTTTATTGGTTCCGCTATGACTGGTTCAACGACGAACAGAACAAGGCCGACTTCAAGGAGAAGTACGGTTACGATCTGGGCGTGCCGGTCAACTGGTCGGCCTATGAGGATATCGCGGAATTCTTTACCGGCCGCGATCTCAGCCGCATGGGCGTCGAAGGCGACGTCTTTGGCAACATGGACTATGGCAAGAAGGACCCGAGCCTGGGCTGGCGCTATACCGATGCGTGGATGTCCATGGCTGGCATGGGCGACGTCGGTGAACCCAACGGCCTGCCGGTCGATGAATGGGGCATTCGCGTCAACGAACAGTCGCAGCCCACAGGTTCCTGTGTGACTCGCGGCGGGGCGACCAATGCGCCCGCTGCCGTCTATGCGGTGACCAAGGCAATCGAATGGCTTCAGAACTATTCGCCGCCCGCCGCTGCCGGCATGACATTCTCCGAAGCGGGCCCGATCCCCGCCCAGGGCAATGTTGCGCAACAGATGTTCTGGTACACGGCCTTTACCGCTGACACGGTGAAACCCGACCTGCCCGTGATGAACGAAGACGGCACGCCCAAGTGGCGCATGGCCCCTTCGCCGCACGGTGTCTATTGGAAAGAGGGCCAGAAGATCGGCTATCAGGATGCAGGCAGCTGGACGCTGATGGAATCGACCCCCGTGGACCGCGCTCAGGCCGCTTGGCTTTATGCTCAGTTCGTGGTGTCGAAAACGGTTGATCTGAAGAAATCGGATGTGGGTCTGACCTTTATCCGTGAATCGACCATCGACAGCGACCACTTCACAGAACGCGCCCCGCGCCTGGGGGGTCTGGTGGAATTCTACCGCTCGCCCGCCCGTGTGGCATGGTCGCCCACTGGTACAAACGTACCGGATTACCCCAAGCTGGCGCAATTGTGGTGGCAGAACATCGGCGACGCCATGTCCGGTGCGAAAACTCCCCAGGAAGCACTCGATGCGCTGTGTTCCGATCAGGAACGCGTACTTGAGCGTCTGGAACGTGCCGGTGTGCAGGGCGACCTTGGCCCCAAGCTGAACGAAGAGCAAACCGCCGAATACTGGTTCGAACAGCCCGGTGCGCCCTATCCCAAGCTGGAGAACGAGGACGAAGAGCCCAAGACCGTCGCCTATGACGAGCTGATCAAGTCCTGGGAATAATCTGCGATCATGATAACGGTGTGGGGGGCGCTGGCCCCCCATGCCATTTCAAGACCCTTAATGACCCGTTGGACACGCCATGAAATACGTACTTTCCATTGACCAGGGCACCACGTCTTCCCGCGCGATCCTGTTTGACGAAACGCTGAACCTGCGGACCACCGCGCAAGAGGAATTTCCCCAGATTTTCCCGCAATCCGGCTGGGTCGAACATGACCCAAGGGATCTGTGGGCCACGACCGCTGGCACCTGCCGGCAGGTCATCGAACGCGCCGGAATCGACGCAAAAGACATCATTTCCATCGGCATCACCAATCAACGCGAAACCACTGTCGTGTGGAACCGCAAGACCGGCGAACCGGTGCATAACGCCATCGTCTGGCAGGACCGCCGCACCGGCGAGTTCTGCCGCAAGCTGCGCGAGGCGGGCCATGCCGAGATGTTCGCGGACCGCACCGGCCTGCTGCTGGACCCGTATTTTTCCGCGACGAAACTGAAGTGGATTCTCGACAATGCCGAAGGCGCGCGGGATGCCGCGGCGCGGGGGGAGTTGTTGTTCGGTACAGTGGACACCTACCTGATCTGGAAACTGACCGGCGGTGCCTCCCATGTGACCGATGCCACCAATGCCGCGCGCACCATGCTCTATGACATCCGCAAGGGTCGGTGGAGCCAGACCATCTGCGATCTGTTCGACATTCCCATGAACATGCTGCCCGAGGTGCGCGACAGCGCCGCCGAATTTGGCGAAACCCGTGCCGATCTGTTTGGCCGTCCGATCCCCATTCTGGGGGTGGCAGGCGACCAGCAGGCCGCGACCATCGGGCAGGCGTGCTTTGAGCCGGGCATGTTGAAATCCACCTATGGCACCGGATGTTTTGCCTTGCTGAATACCGGTGACACGCCGGTCAGGTCGCAAAACCGTCTGCTGACCACCATTGCCTATCAGCTGGACGGCAAGCCGACCTATGCGCTGGAGGGGTCGATATTTGTGGCAGGGGCCGTGGTGCAATGGCTGCGCGACGGGCTGAAAATCATCCGCGAAGCCTCGGAGACCCAGCCGCTGGCCGAAGCCGCCGACCCGACACAGGAGGTCGTGCTGGTTCCCGCCTTTACCGGGCTGGGCGCGCCTTATTGGAACCCCGACTGCCGGGGCGCGATCTTTGGGCTGTCGCGCAACTCCGGCCCGCAGGAACTGGCCAAGGCGGCATTGGAAAGTGTCGGCTACCAGACCCGCGACCTGCTGGAGGCGATGCATGCCGACTGGACCGGGCAGGGCGCCGCCCCCGTGCTTCGCGTCGATGGCGGGATGAGCGCATCGGACTGGGCCATGCAGTTCCTGTCCGACATCATTGACGCGCCGGTCGACCGTCCCAAGGTGCTGGAAACCACCGCGCTTGGCGTTGCATGGCTGGCCGGGATGAAGGCAGGCGCGTTGCCGGACCGGGATGCCTTTGCCAAGGGATGGGCGCTGGACCGGCAATTCGAACCGGCGATGGATGCCAAGACCCGTGACCGGAAGTACGCCAACTGGAAGCGCGCCGTGGACAGTACGCTGGCGTATTGATCTTGGCGGAGGGCACCAGACACTTCGGCATTTCCTGCCCCACGGCGGTACACTTTGGCGCAGGCCGGGCCGCGGATCTGCCAGGATTGCTGCCGGATGCACCGGCGCGCATCCTCTTTGTTCAGGGGGCCAGCGGCCAGGCCGCAGCAGGGGTTCTTGCGGCGCTGCGCGGGGCGGGTCACGATGTCACCCTTGTCTGCTGCCCCGGCGAGCCGTCGGTTGAAACGGTCAACGCGGCCTTGGCTAAGCTGGGCCATCCGACCCATGTGATTGCCTGCGGTGGCGGTGCGGTGCTGGACATGGGCAAGGCGCTGGCGGCATTGGCTGAACACGGCCTGACCTTGCCGGCGGATTTTGCGACGCTGCCGCCGCTGACGGCGCGGCAGAACATCCGCCTGATCGCCCTGCCAACGACTGCCGGAACAGGGGCAGAGGTGACAGCCAATGCTGTCATCGACGTGCCTGCCATGGGGGCAAAGATCAGCATCAGGGGTGCCGCGCTGATCCCCGATATCGCCCTGGTCGATCCGGAACTGGCGCAAACGGCCCCTGTCAGCGTCGCACTCGCCTCCGGGCTGGATGCTGTCACACAGGTGATCGAAAGCTACACCTCCAGTGCGGCGACACCCTTTTCAATGGCCCTGTGCCGCCCCGCCATACCGCTGGGCCTCGTCGCCCTGCGGCAGGTCATCGAAACGCCCGACACAAAGGCCTGGGAAAACATGTGCTGGACCAGCCTGTTCAGCGGGCTTGCGCTTGCCAACTCGGGACTGGGCGCGGCGCATGGGCTTGCCTCCGTGCTTGGTGCACAGCTTGGGGCACCACATGGCGCGCTCTGTGGCAGATTGCTGATCCCGACCCTGCGCGTAAATCATGAGTACAGCCGTGAAGACCCGGAAGTTCAGGACAGGATCGCCTATTGTCTGCAAGCCGTCGTTGATGCATTTGCCCCGGTCCGCACCAACGACCGGCTGTCGGGTTTCGAGGCCTGGGTGAATGCAAAGGGGTTGCCCAGATTGTCTGACTTGGGACTGTCAGAGGATCGCATCACAGCTTTGGCAGAACTGGGCAGCAAAGCCTCTTCCAGTCAGAAAAATGCGGTGCCGCTGCCGGTACGGGCCTATGAGGCGATCTTACGCAGCGCATTCTGACGCTTTTAAAGCGCCCCGCCTTAAACTTGTATCGCCGATACCCTGCCGCGCTTCGCGCTCTCGGGACATCGGCGATACGGAGTGTATCAGGTTAAAGGCGGGACGCTGTAGAAGAATGACTGATCGGAAGGAGGCGACGGATTTGCGGCAGGCTGCACCACCTGTTGCAATCCGGTGCCGCCCGGTCCAGCCCCGCGGAAGTGGTGACCAGATCATTGCCGGATCGAACCGGACCGTGGGCTTGTATTTTCTCGGTGCCCAACTCCTCATGTTTCCAGATACCGGACTGGATTTGCGACAGGGATCCTGTCAGAACTTTCGTGTGACAAAACCCGAATACACTGCAAATTCTGGACAACGGAGCCGGAAAGATTCAAACTCGATCCAACCGATCAGATGCCGGAACTAGGCTGGCGCAGCCCTAGGGAAACCCACCCATGACATCCGTTCGCCTGCGTCTTTTGGTTCTTGCTCTTGCGCCGTTGATTGTATTGATGCCGCTGTTGCTGCTGCTGGGTATGACACGCTGGACCGCGGACTATGACAAGGTTCTGATCGCCAATGTTGAAAGTGATCTGAAAATTGCCAGCCAGTACCTGTCGCGCTTGCGGGCCAAGACGGGGGACGAGTTGAATGCCGTTACCGACTCGGTCGAGTTCAACGCCTGGCTGGGCCGTCCCGAGGAAGAACGCGCCCGCTATTTCGACGAAACGCGTGCGCGCTTGGGTCTGACGTTCCTGTATTATTTGCCGGCCGAGCAAGCGACCCAAGCTGGTGAGATATGGCCCGTGATTGCGCAGGCCGTCGCAGGGCAGGGCAGCGCACAGATCGACATCATGGCCAATGATACGCTGGCGCAACTGTCGCCCGAGGTGGCACAGGTCGCACGGATACCGCTGATCGCAACCCCGGCCGCCGTTCCAACCACACGCGCGGTCGAAGCCCGTGGCATGGTGATCCACGCGGCCAGCCCGATCATGCGGAGCGGGCATCGGGGCGTTCTGGTGGGGGGCATCCTGCTGAACCGGAATCTGGATTTCATCGACACGATCAACGACCTTGTCTATGCCCACGCGGGCGCGGTTGGTGCGCGCCAGGGCACCGCCACGCTGTTTCTGGATGACGTGCGTATCTCGACCAACGTGCGCTTGTTCGAAGATGTGCGCGCGCTTGGCACGCGGGTGTCTGCCGAAGTGCGCGAGGCCGTGCTGAGCGAGGGGCGCATCTGGCTCGACCGCGCCTTTGTGGTCAACGACTGGTATATTTCGGGTTATCTGCCGATCACCGACAGCTTTGGCGACCGTGTGGGGATGCTGTACGTTGGTTTCCTCGAAGCGCCGTTTAACCTGGCCAAGCGGGATGCGTTTTTGTGGATGATGGCGGCCTTTGCCGCTGTGCTGATCCTTTCGGCACCGGTGTTTTTGTGGATGGCGCGGGGCATTTTTGCGCCCCTGGAAAAGATGACCCAGGTGATCAACCGTGTGGGGCAGGGCGACTTGTCGGCGCGGATCGGACCCGTGGGCGCGCGCGGGGAGATCGGGGAGGTGGCGCAGCATCTCGACGGGTTGCTGGAACAGGTGCAGGACCGCGACCTGCGGCTGCGCGCCTGGAACGAAGAGTTGAACAAACGCGTCGACCAGCGCACGGCGGAACTGAGCGAGGCGAACGCCAAGCTGGAGCAGACATTCCGCCAACTGGTGATGAGCGAAAAGCTGGCCTCGATCGGGGAAATCACCGCAGGGGTCGCCCACGAGATCAATAACCCTGTTGCGGTGATCCTGGGGAATGTCGATGTCATCCGGCAGACCCTTGGCGAGGGGGCCGCCCCGGTGCAGACCGAACTGAACCTGATCGACAAACAGGTATCGCGGATTGAAGCCATCGTCGGCAAGCTTCTGAAATTCGCCGCACCGTCGGACTTTGCCGACCACCAGCAACAGGTTGATCTGGCCCCCGTGGTCCGCGACTGTCTGGTGTTGGTTGACCATTTGATCAGCCAGCACCAGATTACCGTCACCTGCCAGTTTGATCCGGTACCACTGGTGCGCGTGGACACCGGCGAGATTCAGCAGGTGATTGTCAATCTGGTGGTCAACGCGGTGCAGGCGATGGGCAACGGCGGGCAGTTGACCCTGCGGTTGGGCCCCGATCCACGTGGTGGCGCGGCGCTGGTGGTACAGGACACCGGGCCGGGCGTGCCCGAGGATCAACTGGGTTCGGTATTTGATCCGTTCTTTACCACCAAGCGGGGCGAAGGCACGGGGCTGGGGCTGTCAATCTCGCAGACGCTGATCCAGCGGGCAGGGGGGCTGATTTCGGTCCGCAACCGCGACGGGGGAGGGGCAGAATTTACCGTATGGCTGCCCGTGGCCTGAGGGCAGGCCGCGCAGGCGCATGACACAATAACCAGTTCGAATGGGGAAGTGGTTGTTTGTGCGGGTATTCCCCTCGACAGACGGGGGCGGGACCACGTACCTAGACAAGGTGCTCAGAAGGGACCCTGTCCGTGCCAGACCGCATTTCGCCATTGATATTGTTCCGCAACCAGACGTTCCGGTCCCTTTGGATCGCGGCGCTGGCGTCGAATTTCGGCGGGCTGGTTCAGGCCGTGGGTGCGGCGTGGCTGATGACCTCGTTGTCCGACTCGCAAAACATGGTGGCGC
>NZ_LXYI01000022.1 GCF_001650875.1 Sulfitobacter sp. EhC04 | reverse complement strand
TACCGCGTCAGGCATGGCACGGACGAGATGAGCGTCTTGGGATATTCGTTCTTCGGTTCGTCAAGCACATTGGCCGTCGCTCCGCGCTCGACCACCTTGCCGCCGTACATGTTAATCACAGTGTCGCAGAGGTAGGGTTCCTGAAACACCAGCACGACGAGGACGCGGGCCAGCGTGGACTTGCTGGAGCCGATTTCACCTACACCACGACAATCCGCGCAGTTGGAAACAAAAGCTGACGCCCTGCAACGCGCGTGTCTCGGACGGTCTGGAGAACCAGCCGCAAACATTGTGGTCCTTTTAATGGAAATAATCGGTGCCACTGATGTTGGGATGGGTGATGGCTGTACCCGAAAGATGGGGATTTTTGCGCCAGCACTTTTGGGGGCATTGCCAAGTTGTTTTGATGGTTCGTCGATATGTTTGTCGTTTTGGATTAAGCGGTCATCTGGGCGGCATAAGCGTTCCACAGATCGGATGCGTCTGATCGGGTCTGGCGGTAGTGAGCGGCGGTCATTTTATAACGGCGAGGCTTGAAGAGAATGTTGGCTTGATCATGGGCATACAGAAATCTCTGTGCGTGCCTGGGCGATTTGAAACGCCCCATGATCTTCTCTCGCTTTCGGGTCGGTCGATGTGATCCCTCAACGCGATTGTTGAGGCCTTTATGTGCCACCGCGCTGACATTGACATCAGCGGCCCCGAATTCAACTTTGTCCGCTCTATTCGCGTTTTCGATGTCTTTATCGATGACGACGGAGACGACGGAGATTGTAGTAGATATGCGCGCGTTCGCCTCGGGAGCTACGGGATTCAAGGGGATTTTAGCTGGCAACGATCCAACCGAAGCGCTATCCCGCCTGCGTTTGGACCTACTCGAAGTGGTTGCTCTCTACGAGCGAGAGCAGTGTTCGTCGAATGGCGGGATTACTCAGGAAACTATGGATACGAACGCGTCGACTATTGATGTCTGTTAAAGTCAATTTCGTGATTTTTTGAATTTTCCTGCCGAGGTCAGATACGACTTACGGCTTTCCAAAAATGCCATCGCAGCCGAAACGTACCTTTCCAAATCGGCGTCTTCAACTCGCAAGCTTGAAGCCCTTAGCCCGACTCTATCAGATACTGCCTGCATGGGAGCATCCTAATGAGCCCAGAACTCCGAGTTCAATTGCTTCAGACTGGACCTGTCACGGTTTGATGCCGCTCCTATGATAGCATTTACTGCACCAAAGGAGACTTACTATGGGACTGAAACGAACGGACGAATTCCGGCAAGATGCGGTGCGTATCCCATTGACCAGTGGGCTGACGCGTAAGCAGGTTGCTGACGATCTGGGTGTTGGCATGTCGACGCTGAACAAATGGATCACCGCGCACCGGGACACAGACGTGGTTTACAAAGAGGATTTGGGCCTCGCTCAAGAGAATGATCGACTTCGACGGGAGAACCGGCTCCTAAAAGAGGAGAGGGAGATCTTAAAAAACCGTTCCGGGTTGGAGTCCGTCAGTGCCCGTCGCTTTCGAAAGAAAAGTGGCCTAAACGAGCACTTGGGGCGGCACAAAAACGGGACAGGCCCACTTCGACGGGCGACAGACAACGGGAAAATTGAGAGTGGCGTGATCCCCAGGTTTTTCCAATCCCAATACTAAATAACGGCCTTCGATTTGCCTGCGTCGGAATGGGCCGAAACTTGTCGTAACCAATTTGAAAATGCACCCATCGCTGGACTATCTGTCCGCCCATTCGGACGGATTAACCCATAGGGAGAGGACCCTTGCAGTACGCGCGAGTGGATCTGGTGCAAAGTTCCTAATGCGATCGCCGACTGAACGAAAATATCCGGCAATATTGCAATTCCCAAACCTGCTTGTGCCGCAGAAATTACCATATCGAAGTGCTGAAGCCTTGGGCCTCGTAATCTCTCAAATTGTACTGAGCCGGCACTTTCAAACCAGTCATTCCAGAGTTCGGGCCGAGTCGCTAGTTGAATGAGCGGATACTTCGCGAAGTTTGCCGTTGCAATATCTTTACCAAGATCGACCAAGTCTGGTGACGCCACCACGACAAGCGACTCGTTCAACAAATGTGTTACGCGGCTGCCTTTCCGCGCCATCAATGTCCTTTGAATTGCTGCGTCAAATGGTGTCTCATCAAAGTCCACCGAATGAAGCGCAGAGGTAAGATCAATCGAAATGTCAGGATGGGATCTCAAAAAATCTGACAAACGTGGTATCAACCAAGTGGTCGCAAATGTAGGAAGAACCGCGAGCCTAAGAACGTCGCCACCATTGCCGAATGCCATAGCCATCTTGGCCGAGCGATCCAATGCCTCAAGAATGTCCCTTGCTTCATGAACCATCGCACGACCGGCGTCTGACAACAGCAACCTTTTGCGCACGCGATGAAAGAGTCGCACTCCAAGCCGTACCTCTAGAGAGCGAATGGATCGACTTACCGCGCTTTGCGTCAACATCAATGAGTCTGCTGCGCGGGAGACCGATCCAAGTTCGGCGCAAAGAACCAACGCTCGAAGCTCCTGGATAGTGGGAATGTAGTTCGGGCGGTATGTCATAACATTCCAAAAACTCATGAAGTGAGAACTTTCTATCGTTATCACCACGAGGGAAACTTTGCTAGAAAAAGCGAAGTTAGGAGGACATTAATATGACACTGAAAGCCAAAGAAACTCCGGTTCCAGGAAAATTTAACTGGGAAGACCCGTTTTCACTTGAAACTCAGCTTACCGAGGAAGAGCGCATGTTGCGCGATGCCGCAAAGGCATACGCGCAAGACAAGTTACAGCCGCGTGTAGTCGCAGCATATCGCGACGAGCATACAGATGCTTCGATCTTCCGTGAGATGGGCGAAATGGGTCTCTTGGGGATAACTATCCCCGAAGAATACGGCGGCATTGGCGCTTCATATGTTTCTTATGGTCTCGTCGCTCGCGAGGTCGAGCGTGTCGACAGTGGTTATCGTTCGATGATGTCAGTGCAAAGCTCGCTCGTCATGTATCCAATCTATGCTTATGGCTCTGAAGATCAACGTGAAAAATATCTGCCAAAGCTCGCAAGTGGCGAATGGATCGGTTGCTTTGGGTTAACCGAACCGGATGCCGGCAGCGACCCATCAGGTATGAGAACGACAGCCACGAAAACTGCAGCGGGCTACACAATCTCAGGCACCAAGATGTGGATTTCCAACAGCCCTATTGCTGATGTGTTTGTTATTTGGGCAAAATCGAAAGCCCATGGCGATAAAATACGTGGTTTCATTTTAGAGAAAGGAATGAAAGGACTGTCGACGCCCAAAATCGCTGGAAAGTTATCCTTGCGTGCAAGTATCACTGGCGAAATAGTGATGAATGGCGTCGAGGTCAGCGAGGATGCGCTTCTACCGAATGTCGAAGGCCTCAAGGGGCCTTTCGGTTGTTTGAACCGCGCTCGGTACGGTATCAGCTGGGGTGTTCTGGGTGCCGCAGAATTCTGCATGGTATCCGCCCGTCAATATGGGTTAGATCGCAAGCAGTTTGGCAAGCCGTTGGCACAAACACAGCTGCAGCAGCTTAAGCTTTCGAACATGCTGACAGAAATCGGCCTCGGCCTACAGGCGAGCTTACGCGTTGGGCGCCTCTTAGATGATGCGCAAGCCGCACCTGAAACGATTTCGGTGATCAAACGCAACAACTGCGGCAAAGCACTTGAAATCGCAAGGATGTCACGGGACATGCATGGCGGCAACGGTATCTCAGAAGAATTCCATGTAATGCGCCATATGGTAAACCTTGAAACTGTCAATACATATGAAGGCACGCACGACATTCATGCGCTAATTGTCGGCCGAGCGATCACTGGCCTGCAAGCATTCTCTTGAAGCGAAACTCGGCAAAACCGCGGTCAAGCGACTCGTTCGATTGGGCGAAGAAGATTTCAGAAATCCTAGTGTCGTTATCAGTACAGCACCACCTTCACGGAAATGCAGATATGCATCCAGCGTATCAAAAATTGCATCTCATTGTAGCGCATGGGTTTCCGCAGATCCGCACGGTGATCTCCTATTCGCTCTTTTGGGAGTCAGCCTTAAAAATTGCCAACCCGGCCTTTGCGGCAGCAACTCCATTTGGCCACCCTGAATAGATCGCGAGCTGAACGACGAGCCCTCGCAATTCGTCAGGAGTGAGGCCATTTTCAATGCCCAGTCCCATGTGATATTCTAGTTCGCTTGTCTTGCCCAAAGCGCCGAGAATAGCGCAAGTGACAAGGCTGCGGTCTCGCAGCGATAGCTCCGTTTGTTTCCATACGTCCCCCCACAGCACCTCGTTGCGGAGGCGATTAAACTCGGGGATTGCTTCATAGTGGTCTAAGTCTTCCATTTTTATTCTCCGTTTCAGCACCCATGTTGCATGGATTGAGCAGCTAACTATCTTCCCACAATCCGTCACATGTAGGTATGAGTACTGGTGGCCGAGTTCAGGGTAGAAACCTGTTAGTTCTAACCGGTCAACACAAGCCCTTACTTCCGCATGCTGAAAGTGTGTGCTCAAGCCATTGACCACCCAAAAGTAAAGTACCGATTTTGGCCCACCCACAGATTGCTAGGTTCTTACTCATTTGCTTAGGGATTAATGAAAGCCGATAATTGCCTTCACCTCCAGATACTCTTCCAGACCAAAGACGCCCATCTCGCGTCCATTACCTGATTGCTTGTAACCTCCCATTGGAGAATCCGTATTGCTAGGCGCTCCGTTGTAGAATACGCGCCCCGCTTGCAGCCGCCGCGACACACCGAGGCATTCATCACGGTCTTGGCCGAATACATAAGCCCCAAGTCCGTAATGGGTGTCGTTCGCGATGGTGATCGCTTGCTCCACAGTGTCGTAGGTCAGGACGCAAGTGACTGGCCCAAAGATTTCCTCGCGTGAAATCGTCATGTCTTGTTTAACTTCGGAAAAGATCGTCGGGCGAATGTAGAACCCGCGCTCAACGCCGTCAGGCCTGCCGGTGCCCCCGGCAATTAATCTGGCGCCCTCGTCGATGCCTGACTGGATGTAGCTCTGGATTTTGTCGAACTGAGCGCGATTTACAACCGGACCCAAATTGCTTTCAGGGTTGCGCGGATCGCCGACACTAACCTCGTTGACGGCGGCAATCAGGTGGCTTTCCAACTCCACCAGCTGATCCTTGTGCACAAGGATGCGGGTCGGAGAATGGCAGGACTGGCCTGTATTGGAATATCCGCGTGTGACGTTGAATTGCGCCGCGGCTTCAAGGTCGGCATCAGGCATAATGATATTGGGCGACTTGCCTCCGAGTTCTTGCGTCACCCTTTTGACTGCCCCTGCCGCCGCTTCGGCCACCAGAATCCCGGCGCGGGTCGATCCGGTAAAAGAGACGATATTGATATCCTTGTGGGTGCTGATCGCATTGCCGACTTCGGGACCATCTCCGTTAATCAGATTGAAAACCCCGGCCGGCACACCTGCTTCGTGAAGGATTTCCGCAAAGATCACGGCATTGACCGGCGTGAATTCGGACGGTTTTGCCACAACGGAGCAGCCCGCTGCAAATGCGGAGGCAATTTTGTTGCACATCAACTGCGTCGGCCAGTTCCAAGGTGTGATCAGCCCGGCAACACCGATCGGTTCACGCTGAACTATGCTTTTCCCGATCGTGGTTTCGAACTCATAATTCCGCAGCGTTTCGATCGCCTGTTGCAGCGCCGCAAGGCCAGAACCCGTCTGTGCCTTCAGTGAACAGGGAGCACCCATTTCTTCCGTCAGTGCGGCCATCAGGTCAGGTTGCCGTTTCTCGAAAACTGACACAATGCTCTCAAGAAGATCGACCCGCTCTTGTGGCTTCGTCGTTGAAAAACTCGAAAATGCGCGCCGTGCTGCGGCGACGGCTCGATCAACATCGGCAGCACTGCCAAGGGCGACGGTCGCAAAAACCTCTTCGGTGGCTGGGTTGACCAATTCGAACGGCTTTGCAGAAATCGGATCAACCCAAGCTCCATCGATATAGAATTTATTGTAGCTCTTCATGTCGTTTCTCCTCGAATTCGTAATTGTTGTATCAGTTGAAAAACCTTCATCTGCCGACAGCGTTCATAGGGCATCTTTGTCACGCGCAAGCGATTTTGCATTCAGGACAAAGCGGTATTTGACGTCGTTCCTGAGCAACCGATCGAAGGCATCGTCGATTTGGTGGGCAGTGATCATTTCTATATCGGCGACGATTTCGTGCTTGGCGCAGAAATCGAGCATTTCCTGAGTTTCCCTTATGCCGCCAAGCAGCGATCCGGATAGCGAACGTCGGCGGCGGAACAATAGCCGCACATCTATTGCCGGGTGTGGTTTGTTTGGTGCACCGAACATGGCCATCGTGCAGTCGCGCTTCAGCAGCGCAATGTATGGATCGAGATCATGTGACGCGGCGACTGTATTGAGAATGAAGTCCAGTTTTTCCGTGTAGCGTCCAACATCGCCTGAATCACGCGAATTGACCACATCGGTCGCGCCTAGACGGGCCGCTTCATCGCGTTTGCTATCGCTGGATGTGAAGGCGACAACATTGGCTCCAAGTGCTCTTGCGATCCGGATGCCGACATGACCCAATCCTCCTATACCGACAACACCTATGGTCTGGCCGGTCCCAACCTTCCAAGTTTTGAGGGCCGAGTATGTCGTTATACCGGCGCAAAGCAATGGTGCTACAGCGGCGAGATCTTGTTGCGAATGCCGGATCGCCAGCACGTAGTCCTGATCGACGACAATACTCCGGGAATAGCCGCCCATCGTGTAGCCTGGGGGATCCTGAGTCGGCGCATTATATGTTCCAGTGAACCCTTTGGCACAGAACTGCTCCAATCCCGCTTCGCAGGCTTCGCATTCCTGACAACTATCAACAATACATCCAACGCCAACCGTGTCCCCCGTCTCGAACCCGGTGACTGCGCTGCCTTTGGCGGTGATATGTCCGACGATTTCGTGGCCCGGTACGCAGGGAAAACGCGTATTTGGCCAGTCTCGAACTTGATGCAGATCGGTGTGGCAAATCCCGCAGAATGCGATTTCAATCTGTACGTCGTTTGGACGCAAAGGTCGGCGCGCGATTTCGAGATGGGCGAATGGGGTATCGGGACCGTTCGCGCCGAATGCATCAACTTTCATGTGGACTTCCTCCCAAAGTAACGTTGCGTTTCGTCAGTCATGGCGCTGTGATGCTGGAATAAGCCAACACCCAGCCGATCAGCAGCACGCCCGTGACCAACGAATATATTCCGTTCCATGAATTGCTGACTGTGCGTGGCGACACTTTCCCCAGCATACCAACAACAGACGCGGTTGCAGTGAAGGGCGATGAGATATTGCCGAGCGACCATCCCGCGATGAGCGCCAAAACCTCAGCCGTGGCTGTAATTCCAAGAGTCTCGCTAGGTGGTAGAATCGGTGCAATCAGGACGACAACCAGCAATGGGTTGAGACCAGCCTGACCACAGAGCGGAATCAACACGATAATTGTT
Organism: Sulfitobacter sp. EhC04; assembly: GCF_001650875.1. GTDB lineage: Bacteria > Pseudomonadota > Alphaproteobacteria > Rhodobacterales > Rhodobacteraceae > Sulfitobacter. Next base: position 35,121 of record NZ_LXYI01000022.1, on the reverse strand, counting down.
GCGAGTAGCACCGGCGTCGGAACAACTGACAAATCCAGACCAATCGACGTGATCACAGGTTCTAGAAGATCGCCGCCGACTATGCCGATAAAGGCGGCCATCATCAGCAATGTCAGTTCGGAGCGCATGTTGGGCAATCTCACCGAAACAAAAGCCTTTGCGCGTTGACCGACATCTGCAGCGGGGCTGCCTTTGTCGAGGCTCTGAATTGCGATCCAGATGAAGGATATGATCGGGATCACGAAAATCACGACGCCGGCAATCCTGACCCCGCTCATGAAATGTATGGTGAATGTGATCGTCGCAAGAAGGATCAGGAGACCGATAAGCGGGCTCAGATCGCGCAGTGCGCCGGCGGCGGAGATCGCCGACGATGTATCGGGTTGTGTGGACTTCGGCGCGCGCACCGAGTCGAGTAACCAACCCGAGGCTGCCAGGATGATGCCGCTGACGAGGCACGGCAGGAACGCCCCATTCCAGGTTGCGCCGGGCACGACCAAGATGCTGATCGTAACCGTATAGGACAACGGTGACCAGCAGTTCGTCGCCACAAGGGCGCGTTCTATTGCAAGGAGCATCCGGCGTATCCGTGTAGGGTTTTCCTTAGTTCCCGGCTTGCCTGACAATGCAAGATTGCCCAAAAGAAAAATTGACCCGTAATTCAACAGAAGACTGAACAGAACTCCCCCGAAAGTAAGCACCGCGTAGCGTCTTGACGGCCGTTGCGTTGATATATTCTTGCCACAGTTCTGGATCAACATGGATGACGCCGCCGCGTCCCCCAAAGAGGACAGCGCCGCAAAAAACGCACCGATGAAAGCGGTTGTGCTCAGACCTCTCTTAATCGTGTGGCTCCAGCCCGGAGTGGTCCAGATACAGATGACCGAGAGTAGCAATGCGGCGATGACGAATACTCTTCGGTTTGAAGTTACCCTCGGAAACATCAAACAGATAACGACGACAACGGCTATGCGTGTGACCAGATCGGACAGTGGCGTTGCCAGAGACCATTCCGTCAAGAACACGCCAAAGGCAATTATGCAAAGTAGGGCACCGATGATGGTGTTACTGTATCGCTGGTAAAACGCGACTATGCCCGAGCGGTAGAGCCTCATGGTCTGGAGGCTGACAAACGACTTGTTGCGTCTGCGGGCGACCCTGCGTGAACGGACCGGGCAAGCTGATGAAGTCCGATTTTTTCGACACAGGCCGCTTCACCGAGTGCAAGGTGACCGGCCTCACAATCGGACAGGAGCCGATTTGTAAAGAACAACGGGACACCTGAAACGGCAGCCTGTCGGGTCACCCGCTGCAAGGTTTCCACCATTTCACCAAGGGGCGCAAATCCTGCGGGGTCGGTGCCTTGGCTCATGCCTTCAAAAGCGCGCATGCTTGCGTCGCTCCAGGCCGACCCAGAGTCGAGCACAGTGCGCATTGTTTCAAGGTCAAGCCCGTTGGCCAGTCCAACGGAAATACACTCATAGGCCGCCATTAGATTGCAAATTTCGACTGCGCTCTCGATATCCGCGAGAAGAATTTGCGTCTCGCAGTCTTGCATTGGGGCGAGATCAAGCGTCGTCTGCGCCGAAATAGATGCGCCGCTTATCGTTTCTATCAGAGGAATAACCGTTTCCAATCGGGCCTCTTTTCCGTAATGGTTCAGCCCAGTCTGCATCAGGTCTCGGACGATATAAGTGAGAGGCATCGGAACCTGTCCGGTTCGAGCAATCGTGAGCGCTTCGTTGATGTCTTTCAGCATCAGCGCAAGGGCGAAGTCCGTCGAAGCTTTGCCCCCAAGACGCGCGACCAGCATACCGCGCGTGGTGAAATTCGCCGCCGGTCCATAGTTCAATCTTTCAACCACCGCTGCCATGGGAATGCCGGATTTACACGCCAGTGCGGTAAGTTCGAGCGTCGAAAGCCTATAGATCGCTCCGATTGCGTTATTGATCAACTTGAGCGCCTGACCATTTCCGACACTGCTACCGCTGCGAAACACCTTGCTACTCATTCCAGACAGGATCGGTTCCGCGATAGCCCATGCAGCATCACTGCCTGACGCGATAATGCTGACGATCCCGGATTTCGCAGCGGGAATTCCACCGCTCAAGGGCGCGTCCAACATCAGAACGCCTTGTTCAGAGAGCCTTTCCGCCATCATGTTGGTCATGGCCGGAACGCCGCTCGTTTGATCTATAACCAGTTTTCCGGGGGCGAGTGAGGTCGCCAACCCCTGTTCTCCGAAAAGGACAACATCAACGTCCGATGACCTCGGCAGGCACAAAATGATGACATCGCAGTCCCGCGCAAGTGTCGCAGCAGACTCCGCCTTGCGAGCCCCTAGAGAGACTATCTTGTTGACGGCGGTCTCGTTGATGTCCCAAATGCTGAGATCAAATTTGCCGAGCAAGTGCTTAACGAGTGAACCGCCCATTGCCCCGAGACCAATATATCCAACTTTCACGCGAAACACCTTTCGTTTTTTTTGGGGGGTGTGGCTGCATTTATCGTTATCATTGTACTCGCGCAAAGTTGCGGTACTCGATAAAGGAAACCGATAATGCGGCCAACATTATGACGGGTATTTAAATGGACGAACTTTTTGCGAACCGGACTTTCTTTCATGTCGTAGAGCAAGGCAGTTTTTCTGCCGCTGCCAGAAAGATGAACATCTCGGTCACATCTGCTGCGCGCAATGTCAGCGGTCTTGAAGACAAGTTGGGCGTCCGGCTGTTGAACCGCACGACGCGGCAGCAGTCGCTGACAGAAGTTGGCCAAATGTACTATGATCAGATGACTCGCATCCTGCATGAGATCGATCTGACGAAGCGCGACGCGCAAGCTTATCAAGCCGGAATACAAGGGTTGCTTAAAGTCCACCTTCGACATTCGGTCGGTAGTCGGGTCATCTTGCCCGCCCTGCCCGCCTTCCTGCGGGATCATCCGGAAATTACCTTGGACGTCGAGTTGACTGACGAACGCGCTGACCTTGTCGCGGAAGGTGTCGATGTGGCGGTATGGCTGGGGAGCCTTGAAGATTCCAGCATGATCGCACGCCGCATCGATGACGGGCGCCGCGTGATATGCGCAAGTCCTGCGTATCTTGAAAAATTTGGCGCACCGGCTTCGATTCAGGCTTTGGCAGACCATAACTGTCTGGTTTATACCGCGCGCAACTACGCCAATACTTGGAATTTTGAGAAAAACGGCGAAAATGAAAGTGTGCAAGTGCATGGCAACCTGAGGACAAGTTCGTTTCCAGTTTTGATGGAAGGTGCACTCAAAGGCGTGGGCATAGCGCTCTTGCAGGAATCCAGCATTCGATCGGCGCTTCAGTCCGGCGACTTGTTGCCCGTTCTTGAAGGCCATAACGTCAGCCCAACTGAAGCGGATATCGCCGTCTATGTCGTCTATCCTCATCGGCATCAGATTTCAGCCGCCTCGCGCGCTTTCATTGACTTTTTGATCCAGCTTTTCCGTCGAACGGATTGAAGCTCAACGGGGCTTCTTGTTCTTCGCATAGATTACCGGGCTGGAAACGGCCTTTGCGCATTCGTATGATCTTAACCGATGCGAATATCCCGGCATTTGAGTAGGGTTCGTGATCCAAGAAGTCTTGTGCTTCCGCTCTGCCATCGACGCTTAGTATGAAAAGGCTGCCGATTTGCAGGATACCATCATCTGCCAACAACGGACCAGAAAAGAAAATACGGTGAAGTTGGGTATTGAGATATTCGCGGTGTTCAACACGATGCTTATTGCGCAACTCAAATGTATTTTCGTTATCGGTGCAATAGACTGCAAAATGCATCAGATTTCCCCTTGCTGTATGTCGGGCCACACGAAGCTACATGCGATCAGATCGACCACCATCAACAGAAAGGCATTGTCCTGTCACATAGCTTGAATCATCTGAAGCGAAGAACAGCATTGCTCCCGACAGCTCTTCGAGCGTACCGATCCGGTTCATCACTACCGTTTTCTTCCGATATTCGAGATGTTCCTGAACTTGATCCGGCGTGCGTGTCGACGACGAAATCGCTGTCAGAAACGTCCCCGGAGCAATTGCATTGACCGTAATGTCATTGGGCCCGAGTTCTCTTGCCAGCGTCTTGGTCAGAAGAATGACCGCAGCCTTGGCTGAGGCATAGGCTGCGCTGCCCCCTGGTGATCCAGCAGTGTTATGCGGAGCAGCACCAGTGCCAAGCGCGGAAGAAATGTTCACGATACGACCGTAGTTACGCTCGACCATGAAGGGCGCAACAGCTTGCGCGCAGAAAAACACACCTTTCAAATCCACGTCCAGAACGCGGTCCCAATCTGCGCCAGTCATATCAGCGAATGGGCGATAGCCGGAAATGCCGGCGTTGTTGATCAGTATGTCAATTTGCCCCTCCGATTCCGTTACACGCCGCATCACATCGTGACACTGATCCCGATCTGAAACGTCCAGAACATGGCCACTTGCTTTTCCACCAGCCGATTTAATACGATCCAAAGTAGCGGCGATACCTGCTTCATTCCGGTCTGCGACGATGACATTCGCCCCTTCTGCTGCAAATCTCTCAGCTGCGTTCTGACCTATCCCAGAGCCACCGCCGGTAATAATTGCCACCTTGTTATTCAGACGCATTACGCGGCTCCCATTCTTGTTCTTCTGCCTTAGTTCAAAGTTCTCGCTCTTCGTCCGTCAACTGACGGGGCCGTTGCGCAACTGGCTCAATGTGTTGAAGACAGTTTCATCTACTTCGATAGTGCCAAGTTCTTTGGTCCTCGCCCGTCGCGCAGCACTTCCACGGCCATGAACCCGCACAACGCCAGATCCGGGCTTCGGGCGTGAGGTTTCGATGCGATTAACCAAATCCCCAAGTTTTTCCTTAAATTCATTTAGCGGCATGAGAATTTCTGGGTCGAAAACCAAGAAGAAGAAGCCGCTGTCGGAGACATCATCGACGACCGTGGCGCTCCCACAAAGGATGCCGAATATCTGGGCGACGAGTGAAATTCCGTAACCGCGATGCCCGCCCCAGGGCAAGAATGCCCCCAGCAGCGCCTGTGTGGGATCGAGTGTGGGCTGTCCATCCGGATCCACCGCCGCCCCTTCCTCGAGAGGCTCGCCAAGCTTTTGACGAAGCAGCACATCGCCCCAAGTTGTCATTCCAGTCCCAAAGTCGATCACCAGCGGATCCGGATTTGCCGGGAAGGCAAAGGCGATCGGATTTGTGCCAAAGATCCGATCGATGCCACCAGCAGGCGCAACCCGCGCCTGCGTGTTGGCGGTGTGCAGAGCGATCAACCCCTGTTTGGCCGCTCGTTCGACGTAATACGCAAGTCGCCCGCTGAACCACGTATTTCGCACACCAACCATTGCTATCCCGTTTTTCTTGGCCACTTCAATGGCCTTGTCGATGGCGACAAGCGACGTGACATAGCCATTGTTTCCACCGCCCTCTACGAGCGCTGAATTTGCCGTCCGCTCGCTTACGGTTATCGGAGAGACAGAACGACCTTTGATGTTTTCGATTAATGCAAGCACGCGTGGGAGGCCAGCAAATGCGTGCCCCGCGCCCGCGGCATCAACCAGATGATCGGCTACAATAATAGCATGATCCTGCGGCATACCATGAGAGGTCAGAACTTCTACAGCCAGTTTATGGGCTTCAGCGATTTCGATACGCATTCAGGCTTCCTACATTTCGGTTTTCTGTTCGGTTTCGCGGTTCACCCTAATCGGAATCGGCGCGAGATGGCATTGTCAAAACCCGTTCAACACTTTTCCCCGAAACGATCAAATGCCAGATGTGGCAGACTTGCGCCCAGCAGCCCTCACTTGCCGCCAGCACAAGAACTGCATCTTAAACGCGCATTAATCTATGGGCGATGGTTTTTGTAACCATATAGGATTCAACGGATTCTGCGCCCCCCTCCCGGCCAATACCGCTTTCCTTGTAACCTCCAAACGGGGCGTCGTTACCGGGGCTCGTGAAGAGATTTACCGACACCGATCCGACCTGAAGCTGACGCGAGAGATGGTTCACCGTTTCGATCGAGTTGGAGAACATGTATGCGGCGAGACCAACCGGCAGCTCGTTAGAAATTTCCAAGGCCTCGGCCATCGAACTGACGGGAAGACATGCTGCGAGCGGCCCGAAAGGCTCTTCGCTCATCACGCGCGCATCGCGCGGCACGTCCGCAAGCACTGTTGGTTCATAAAAATAGCCACGATTTCCAATCCGCGCGCCGCCCGAAGCAGCACGCGCGCCACGCGAGACTGCATCGGTAACTAGGGAATCAATTGCGTCCATGCGGCGCCGGTGGATCATCGGCCCCATGTAAACGCCGGGCTTGAAACCATCACCAACCACAATACTTTTCGCCGCAGCCGCAAAGCTCTCAACGAAACGCTCATAAACATTCTTGTGAACCAGGAATCGCGATGGAGCAGTGCAATATTGACCAACTAGTCTGAATTTGGCCTCGCTGGCCAGCCTCCCGATCTCTTCGGCGTTTACATCTTGGTCAATGATGACGGGGGCGTGGCCGCCCAACTCCATCAATACCGGCTTCATGCCGTCAGCAGCTAGACGCGTAAGATGTTTGCCAACACCCAACGATCCGGTCAGCGTAACCATTCGAATAACTGGCGATCGCACGAGCTTTTCCGAGATGGCAGCGGGGTCCCCAAAAACGATGTTCAATACCCCCTTCGGCAATCCGGCATCCAAGAAACACTGAGCGAACATACAGGTACTGGCGGGGGTCTCATCGGCCGGCTTCATCACTACTGAACAGCCTGCTGCCAATGCCGCGCTGATCTTGCGCGATGGGGCGCTCACCGGTACGTTCCAAGGGGTAAATGCAGCGACGGGTCCCACTGGTTCGCGTACGACTGATTGCTGGATCGAAGACGGACCCGGAACGATCCGTCCGTAGGCGCGCAATAGCTGCTCTGCATCCCAATCAAGGAATGTAGCCGATCGTTCCACTTCGGCGATGGTTTCGTGAAGTGGACGGCCCTGTTCAAGCGTGAACACAGCAGAAATCTGTGTTTTTCGTTCCCGCAAGATGGTTGCTGCGCGCTTTAAAAGCTGTGAGCGCTCGACCGGAGGTGTTGCACTCCAAGTTTCGAAACCACGCGCAGCAGCAGCTAAGGCGTTGTCCAAGTCCTTGGCAGTGGCCTCTGGAACTATTCCAAGGATACTTTCGTCACTCGGATTTTCGATCTCACAATAAGCGTTTCGATCTGTTATCCACTGATTGTCGATAAGAAGGCCAATTTTCGGATAAGCGGGGCGACCAACTGCACTTGATTCTGACATGATGTGTTTTGCTCTCGTTTTTTGAATTGAACGGTTTACATGTTTAATGGGGCATGATTTTTTATTTTAGATCGAGTTGATAGACGCGCTTAGCGGTCGTCTCGAACAACTGTTTGACTTCCGCGGCACTGGCGTGTTGCACGATGCGTTTCATGGCATTCCAACCGTTGGCATAGCTGTAGCTGCCCTTATCAACCGGAAAATTACTCTCGAACATGCATCTATCTGTGCCGAATAGGGTGATGCAGGTCTCGAAGTAGGGGCGCCATGCAACGGCTAGAGTTTCGGAAGATGGTGCGTGATCTTGCGATTCAAACCCAAACCCATTGAGGTTCATACCCAATCCGCCCAGCTTCACGCATACATTGGGGCATTTCGCGAGCATCGTCATTGATCGACGCCACTCGGCGAAGATTTGATCCCGCTGCCCCCTGTAGGGGCCGATCCCGAGTATCCCGCCACAATGGTCAAGAATGATCGAGACCTCCGGAAACGCTTGCGCCAGATCTGTAAGGAGCGGAATTTGGTGAAAGAATATCCAGGCGTCGAAACTGAGCCCCCGTGACCCAAGCTGCGCAAAGCCTGCGCGAAATTCCTCGGAAGCCAACATGTTTGACGTTGTGGGATAGGCCGGATTCAGCAAACCGGCACATTTATCCCACGTGGCAATCTGGCGAACGCCACGCAATCGACCACCGGCCGCCGCAAGATGCGCATCTAGTACAGGCCCGACTTCTATGCCTAGGCCAAGGTCGGCAAACGCAACGATCGCCGTACACATCCGGCCCGACTGCGCTGCTTTGGCGGCAAAGCTTGTCTCTCCAACAGGGCGAAACCGCTCATCCCCATTCGCCAGGTACGCCGTCCGTGCCTGAACATAAACTGTGGCGACAACATTGTGACCGCTCGCCAGATCCTGCGCAAATGCTTCTACCAGATAGACGTTTCCGGGACGATCAAAGAGGTGGTGGTGCGCATCAACAATCAGTAGGTCCGGCCAGATTGCGGATTCTTGTGACTGAGCTAGCCAGTCATCGCGGACAGCTGGGCGAGTGAATTGTTGGGTCGATGTCATTGCGGCGAACCTGATGCGCTGAAATCGGGATCACACAGCTCGGGCGCTACATTTTCCGGCAAGCCCAGCTCAAATGCATTCAGCGTCAAAGATACCAGACAATAATACCCAAGAATCGACACCAGTTCGACCAAACCCCGTTCGGACAAGACCTGTGTGCCCCGTGCGTAAAGAGCATCGGGGATCCGCCGCGTTTCAAGCAAACTGATTGAAACATCGTAGATAATCTCCATTCTCTGGTCGTCGAAATCTGGCGCATTGCCGGTTGCGATTGCGTTGATCGAGGTCGCATCAAGCCCAGCAGCAAGGGCCAGTTTCTTGTGGGCCGACCATTCATGGTGCGACAGCCAGTGACGCCCACAAATTAGGATTGCGAGTTCGCTTTCCCTTGCGGACAATGTCGTATCGAACCGTAACAGCGCGCCCAACGTCTGCCCGCGTCGAGCCAGTTCGGGGTTGCGGATCCATGCAACCATCGGCGCTGGAACCTTACCGCGCTTGCCCGCAATTGCCTCTTCACAGACAGTTCTCTGCTCGTTGGTAAGCTCTGCTTGTTCTGGCAAGTTCAGCCGTGCCATCAGTGAAATGCCCATTCAATATTGGCCATGGTCAGTCCAGATCGAGAATTTTGCGGGCTTCTTGCGGACTTGCCGGATGCTGGCCAAGATCAGTGATGATCCTTGCGGCTCGTTCTACAAGTACGGCGTTTCCTTCAGCCAGTTTTCCGCGCGAGATGTATAAGTTGTCTTCGAGGCCGACGCGCACATGACCACCCGTTATCGTCGACAAGGCCACAACGGCGAAATGCTGCGCTCCTACACCAAAGGCGCTCCAGTTAGCGCCGTCCGGGAGGGCCCGTTGCATTGCCATGAAGCCATCTGGCGTTGAAGGCGCACCCCAAGGGACGCCAAGACAAAGCTGATACAATGGTGGTGCATCTATCAATCCTTCCGCACAAATCTTGCGTGCCAGGGCAATATGTCCCAGATCGAAAACCTCGAGTTCGGGCTTCACGCCGGCCTCACGCGCAATTTTGGCGATTCGTGCGATATGGTCAGGGGTGTTGACAAATGCATGCTGGCCAAAGTTCATCGTTGCCACGTCCAAGCTGCAAATATCTGGCTTCAATGCGACAACGTGTTCTGCCCGCGCTTCGGGCAAAACCATGCCGTCTTGGACATTATAGTTCGGGTTGCTTTCGTCAGGTGAGAAGCGCGCGCCGATGCCAGTGGTAAGATTGAGGATCAGGTCGCTTCCCGATTGCCGTATGGTTTCCACAACTTCTCGGTAAAGTTCGATGTCTCTGCTTGGTTCGCCAGTCTCCGGATCTCGCACATGGATATGGACGATGGCGGCACCAGCTGCCCGCGCGGAAAGCGCCTCCGCCGCGATATCCGCTGGTGAAATGGGAACATGTGGGCTTATCCCTGTCGTGTTGCCCGACCCCGTCAACGCGCAGCTTATGATTACTGGTCGGCTCATAAGTAGATCTCCTTAAATATTTTTTGAACGGTAAGGGTCATGAAGGCCGTGCCGCAGTCATGCCGCCATCGACGACGATCTGGGTAGCCGTAATGTAGCCTGCCTCGTCGCTGGCGAGAAAAAGCACGGCATGAGCAACATCCCATGCGTCTCCCATTCTGCCCATTGGCACACTTGCATGGCGCTCGGCGATCAGACGCTCTGCATCTGCCGCGCCCAATTGGCCCACCAGCCGGTGTTCCACCAAAGGTGTGTACATGACCCCCGGGACGACCGTATTTACCCGAATTCCTTTTAGGACATAAGCAATCGCTGTCGACCGGCTGAAAGCTTCCAAACCGGCCTTTGAGGCGGCGTAACCAGCGCTCACTCGCCCACCAACCTGAAACGACATGCTGCCAATGCTACCGATATTGACGATCGACCCACCATGCGCTGTCGCTTCAAACTGTTGTTCCATGATTGGCAATACATGCTTGCAGGCCAAGAATGCTGTCGTGAGGTTCAGATCCAATTGCTGATGCCAAACCTCCTCACTCATGGACACAGGATCGCCCGGCGCACTGCCTCCGATATTGTTCACCAGAATATCGATCTGGCCAAAGTGCCTTTGGCATTCAAGCACGCTGCTCTCGACCTGAGTATCAACAGTCATGTCGCAGACAACGCTATGCCATCGATCGGCTATTCCTTCTCGTGCCAAGAGCGCCGCCGTGCTTTCCAATGCTTCGGCACTTATATCAACGCCAAAGACCAACGCTCCCTGGCGCGCCATGAGAACAGCCGCTGCTTTGCCGTTGCCCCAACCTTCGCCAACCGAGCCAGCACCTGTGACGAAAGCGACCTTTCCGGTCAGATCATGCATGGGCGGTCACCTTCACTGGATGGATGATCATACTGTGACCAGATCAAACTCTTGCGCCGCAATGTTCAACGCAACGTATTTTGAATAAATCCGAGCATGCGCGAAACCACCGCCCGCGAACCACAGACCTTGTTGTGCCGTCGGCGCAAACATATTTGCGATCTCGCCTTTCTCATCGATGCCCCAAACCGGCCCGATTTTGTCCGCGATATCTTCTCCCAACAACTCGCGCACCACTTCTTGTTGGCTTTGATAACCAGTGGCCGTAACAATCAAGTCAGCTTGATGGGTCGTTCCGTCCTTCATAAGTACGCCATTTTCGACAAAACGTTCGATGTCCTCGTTCTGCATCAGCCCGATTTCACCACTGACAATGAGTTCGGAACATCCACAATTCAGATAATAGCCGCCATGCCGACGACGGAATTTCATCTGATGACCAGTTTCATCCTCACCCCAGTCGAGCTTGAAGCCGCGCGCAGCGAGCCCGTCGAGGAGGTCTTTGTCCATGACCTTCATGCTCTCGACAGCGGCCTGATAGCTCCGAACCAAGAGAGGATAGCTGCTGGCCGCCGCGACTAGATCACATTCCTCCAGCGACAAATCTCCTTCATAGTATACGGCATGTACCAAACCGGCCGCTTTGACACTCGCAACTGTCGTGGCACCGCGTTGAATAATTGTTACGTTGGCGCCATTGCCGTGAAGGTCCTGCGCAATATCGTGCCCACTGGTCCCGGCCCCCACGACAACCACACGTTTACCGCGCCACTTGTCACCCTCTTTGTAACCATGTGTGTGGAGTACCTCCCCGCTGAAATCATCAAGCCCAGGAAGACGGGGTGTCACCGGTTTTCCTGCGACACCGTTCGCAAAGATCACATGGCGCGGTCGCAGGATCCGTTCGGACCCGTCTTCACGCCGCACAGCAACCGACCAGCAATTCTCGGCTTCTTCATAGTCGGCCTTGAGGAACTCAGTATTGTTCCAAACATTGCATTGCATGGCCCACGCGTAGGTTTCTAGCCAGCCTGCTATCATGTCCTTGGGTAGATACGTCGGCCAGTTTGAAGGCCAAGGAAGATATGGCATGTGATTGAGACTTGTCTGATTATGTAAGGCCAGAGAATGATAGCGCTCGCGCCAAATGTCCCCGACACGGGCGCGCTTGTCGACCATAAGGGTATCAACGCCAAGCAAGCGAAGGCGCGCGGCAATCGCCAGACCTGCCTGACCCGCCCCAATGATGAGAACTGCGGGTTCACGATCTTCGAATTGCTGTTCACGCGTGCGAATGTCGCTCCAATTCTCACCACCAAAATTGCGAGAGAAGGCAGAACCCTTCGGGCGATTTACGCCAACTTGCTCTTCGTGGCCTTTCAATTCATCCAGCGATGTTGCAAGCACCCAGGCCTTGCCTTGATCCTGCGCCAGAAGACGGAGCAAACCGCTACCGCGCCCGGTTTCAGTCTCAAAATTAAAGAAAGCTTCGATTGATTCACGCCCGTGGCGCATAATGATTTTTGGTTCAGAGCATTCCGAAGACAAACGGAAGTTTCGCGCTTTTATGTAGGGTTGCGTTTTCATGAAATCGGTTACCGCGCTTGCACGATCGTCATGTGGTGTGATCGACCAAGTGAATGCCAGCAAATCACGCCAGTGCATCTCAGAGTCAAACAGAGATTGCAGTGCGACTTCATCTACCGCCGAAAGTGCCGCTTCGAACGCCGCCAACCAATTCGATACAATCTCGCTCAGATCGATTTTTGGAGATTGGACTACATTCATGTGGGCATTCCTTCCTGTACTTTCCTGCGCGAGAACGGGCAAGTTTTGAAATTTGTCGGGAGCCCTAACTTCGAAATCCCTGTTGCTTCCAAGCATAAGACACACGAGACGCGACAGATATTCGTTATGGCGCAAAGCATCTTGGCAGAATCCGCGAAGGTCACTGATTGACTCATGGACAATTTAGAAAATCATATAACATCAACTACTTAAGTCTTATCCTGCAAGTAGACTTGTACCACCTACCGTAGGCCAATGCTTTTGAAAGATATTGCTGCGATTGACATGCCGCCACACAAGCAAAACTGTCGAATTTTGTAGAGAAGGACAACAAAATGCAGATTTTTTATCAAACCCTCGGAATGTCGCGTGGTTCACGGACGGGGGGGTACGGCAAGTTATTGGAACAGGTCATAACAGAAGCCGCTGCGCCCGGCACCAAAGTTGATATTGCCGGTCTAAGCCCGCATCGCGCAGTTGCAGATCAATACAAGTATCTTGAATTTCTGGATGCCGCTGAAGTGATCGAAAATGGCATCAAAGCCGAAGAAGACGGTTACGATGCATTCTTGATCGGCAACATCTTCCAGCCCGGTCTCCACCAGTTGCGGGAGTTGCTTAATATCCCTGTTCTTGGCCTGAGTGAATCTTCGGTCAGCATGGCATGTCTGATGGGACCTACATTCTCACTGATCAACATCAACCCGAAGTTCAACCGCCCCATTTTCGAAGGTATAAAATTACAAGGCTTGGACCAGAGGATGGTTTCAGTAGAGATGATGACAGTAGAGCGACCCGGCGTTTTTGATGAAGCCATGCAGAACGAAGATGTCCGGCAAAAAATTGTTGATCAGTTTATTCTCGTGGCACAATCTGCGCTCGATAAGGGTGCGGAGGTTCTGATCCCTGCGGGTGGTAGCTTGATGGCAACGCTGATTTTGGCAGGGGTCACAGATGTGCAGGGCGCTCCAGTGTTGAACGGTATAACGGCCTTGGTCAAGACCGGAGAAATGGCAGTTCAGATGCGTCAGTTAACCGGTACTTTCACCAGCAAACGTCTGACATACGCACCACCTACTGGTAAAATACTCGCTGACGTGCGCGCCGCCTACGGTGAACGTCTGTACCCCGGTGCAACGTGAGACAACGCTTTGCTATTCGAGTAGCTCCGGCAATACTAGACCGTGTACGGACAAAGCGGTTTTATGAAACATCGCCGCTTTCTCGTCGTCGCTCGCCGCGCGCGCAATGTGTTTTAGCGCGTTCCATGTAGGAACAAAACCACCCGAGCGGCCATCGGGTGGAAAGTTGCTCTCCATCATGCAGCGATCCGGACCGAAAAGCTCGATACCGACTTCGACGTACGGACGCCATGCATCCGCTAGGTCAAGATACGTCGTCGGGTTATCCCACTCCTCAAAGCCAAAGCCCCAAAGAGGCATCCCCAAGCCACCCACCTTACAGGTAATATTGTGCCGCTCGGCGACCTGCGCCAATTGTTTTTTCCAATCAATGTAGAGCTCTGCTTTTTCCGCGGCACTAATACCCAGACCCATCGCAACCCCAAGATGATTGAGCGTTATAGATGTATCAGGAAAAGCGTCTGCTAGTGCACAGACCTCAGGGAGTTGATGGCTAAATACCGCCGCATCAAATACCAGCTTACGCTCAGCAACATGAAGAAAAGCTTTGTGAAAATTGGGATGTGACATCAGGCCCGGTTCGGGACGTATGCTCATGAATTTGTAAGGCTCTTCCGACCAATGCTCCATCGTGATATGTCGCACTCCGCAAAAGCGCGTAGGTGCAAGCGCCATTGACTGGTCCAGCAAATCCGCGATCTTGTCGCCTTGTCGCATGTCGGCGTGCCCGATCATTCCATGGCAGACCTTGATATCGCCATAACGGCCACTGGCTGCCATTGCGCCTACCCCGTTCGCAAACTCAACCTCACCCAAAGGGCGCAGGTGCTCAGGGCCATTGGGTCGCACGAAAGAAAGTGTTTCTGAATAGATCGACGCGACAATACGGTGGCCTGCGGTGGCATCTTCCAAATAGTCCTCGAGCATGTAACGCAATGCGGGTCGGTCAAACAAATGGTGATGCGCATCAACAATCGGGAGCTCGGGCTCCAAAATGGTTTCGTCCAAGCCTTCGCGGCATTTCTTCATCTCAAAAACCTCCAAATGATCCTGTTAGCCAGCCATGAAGCCGCCATCGACCGTAAAGGCCTGTCCCGTCGCATAGGAAGCGCGGTCTGACAGAAGCCAGCAAGCCATTTCGGCCATCTCGTTGCCGGACCCCAAACGACCGGACGGAATCTGCGACAGGATCAATTCCCCACGACGCGACATTGTGTCTTTCAGCATATCAGTGTCGATATATCCGGGGCAAAGCGCGTTCAGGCGGACAGTCGGCGCATATTCCATTGCAGCTGTTTTGGTTATTCCGACAACTCCATGTTTGCTGGCCGAATAACCGGTTGTCGTAGGGAAGCCGCAAAGTCCCGCCAGCGATGCCGTACTAAGGATACTGCCGCCACCCTGCGCCATCATCTGCTTCAATTCTGCGCGCATACACAACCACGTGCCTTTTAGGTTTACATTCAGGATGTTGTCGAAGGCCTCTTCGTCCCAGTCGGCTGTGAAACGGCCGCCTTGACCAATCTGCCCCCCAGTAATCCCAGCATTGTTGAAGGCGCAGTCAAGTCGGCCGTAAGTCTCGACAATCTTGGAAACCATCGTATCAACCTGCGTGCGATTGGTGACATCAACGTTCAACGCCAAGGCATCCCCGCCCTGCTCATGGATTAGAGCCACAGTTTCTTCCGCGCCAGCGGCATTACGGTCTGCAACTGCTACCTTCGCCCCCTCTGCCGCGAACAACAAAGCCGATGAGCGACCAATTCCGCCCGCCGCGCCGGTAACAAGCGCGACCTTATCTTCCAACATTCTTTTCATTGTTTTGATATCTCCATCTTGAATGAAATTGAGCGCCGAATCTATTCTGACATGCGCGTGCGCTGCTCGCGAAGCGACTCTGTCATACCCATTGGTTGCGGATAAAGGTTGAGCGAGAAACCACCATCTACGGTGATACATTGGCCGGTGAGGAAAGAGGCCGCAGGCGAGGCGAGAAAAACCGCAACATCCGCTTGCTCGCTTGGATGGGACAACCGACCCAGAGGCACTTGCTTGATGCGAGTCTCGATGGCTATCGGGCTAATATCGCGGACCATCGCCGGGGTGACGATGGTTCCTGGAATGACGACATTGACGCGAATATCGTCGATAGCCCATTCAAGCGCCATCTGCTTGCTCAGGCTGATAAGCGCGCCCTTGGACGGACCATATGATCCAGACCGCGCGTATCCGTGAGTTCCGGCCAAGGATCCGGCGTGAACGATAGCAGCTGCTGGGCTTTTACGCAGATACGGCACACAAGCCAGTGCCATTTCCAAAGCGCTGCGTACATTGACGTGGAATGCAGAATCCCACTGGTCGAGGTCAGCGTCCTCAAGCATCGTTGATTCAACTAGTACAGCAACGTTGATCAACACATCCATTCGACCAAACGTTTCGATTGTCTCGACAACTGCCGCATCTATGTCTGCGCGCAATCCAACATCCAACTTGACTGCAATCGCTGTATCTCCGCGCTCGGTAATCTCATCCATGACGGACTGGGCGCTGTCAACGTTGCAGTCGCCAACGACTGTCTTGCCGCCATTCGCAGCGAAAGTTCTCGCACAGGCCGCCCCCATGCCACTGCCGGCACCGACGACGAGCGCAACAAGGCCCTCGATCGGGGACGACTTCATCCAGTCAAGCTGTCGGTTATCTTTTGGAAGGGTCATGCTGCAAGCCATTCTCGCCGGAGAGTTTCCTGCGCCGGGTCGCAACCTAGCGCAAGGTTTTTTGTCACGTGGTTTGATCACGCAATGCTCTGCTTATTCAATACCGTATGTATTTACGTCGATCTTGTCGAATATCTCGCGGTCGACAAGTGCCGTAATCGCGTCGATATCAGTTCGGTCTACATCGGCCAAAAGCGTCTCCCACTTTTCGTATGCGGTAATCATCGCTTGCACGAGCTCACTTGGATCCTCGATTCCACGGTTCTCCATAGCGTTTGCAGGAAGATCAGCGACAAACTGGTTGCTGAAGGCTTCCAGCGCAGCGAGATCATCCGAAGTGGGTTGGACAAGCGGGATTTGCGCCTCACGCGCTACCCGCCATGCACTTTCAGTTTTTGCACCCCACTCGACCATGCTCTTTACCGTCGCTCTGGAAGCAGCATGCAACAATGCGCTCCGTTCTTCCGGGGTACGGTCCTCCCAAAAAGACTGGCTGAAATAATATCCGCCATTGGCGTTCGACCCAAGCGGGATCATGAACACTGATTTCGCAATCTCGTGCATCTGGAAGAAGTCAGTCAAATAGAGCGCCGTACCCGTCGTGCAATCAATCGTTCCCCTCTGAATTCCCGTATAAATTTCGTTGCCAGGTGCGTTGACGGAAACCGCTCCGATCAGGTCAGCATAACCCACCTGGGCATCGGACGACGTCCTGATAGTCCTGCCCGCGAGGTCCGCAATAGTGTTGACCTCGAAGCCACAGATCAGGTTGTAAACGCCGATCGTGAACCCGGCTCCAAATACAACGTCCAACTCACTCAATTCATTCTGCATTTGTTGATTAAAGAACGTGACTTCGGTCTTTGCAAAGGCAAGCGCCATCTGGTCTTCTGCAATGAAGGACATGTCGGCAGTGATAAAGTCGACTGGCATTTTCGCTGGAATGTAAGCCGCAGTGATGTTGGCAAATTGTGCGACGCCTTGCTCAAGACCCTCCAAAGTGCCACGCGCCGGCAACAGTGCGCCGCCTGGGAACACTTCAAAGTCGATACCCCCGTTCGTTGCTTCGCGGGTGTAATCGGCGAAGTCACTCAGAAAGACATCGTTGGGTGAA
Source organism: Sulfitobacter sp. EhC04 (assembly GCF_001650875.1). Lineage (GTDB taxonomy): Bacteria > Pseudomonadota > Alphaproteobacteria > Rhodobacterales > Rhodobacteraceae > Sulfitobacter. The sequence continues at coordinate 17,622 of NZ_LXYI01000022.1, read as the reverse complement.
TTCGCACCATTCCAAGTCGCGGCCCGGAAAGATTCAGACTGGGCCGTTCCGGCGATAACGCTGATGCCCACTGCTGCGGCAACGCCGAGCAAGTTGTTGAGTTTCATGTTAGTATCTCCCTTTGGTGGTGTTGATTATGGTAGTTGGTCGTTTCGGAACTTAATTCATGATTTGAGGCAGAAAGAGCGTGATTGCCGGAAAACCGATCAATAGGGCCAAAGTCACAATGTCGGTCAAGATGAACCACGACACTCCCCGGAACACATCGGTGATGTTTACGCTTGATCCTAAGGCGCTTCGGATTACGTAGACATTCAGGCCGACAGGTGGCGTTACCATGCCGATCTCAAGCAGTTTGATCGCAATGATGCCAAACCAAATCATATCGACACCCAGGCCCTTCAGGATCGGGTCGATGATGGGAATTGTCAGCAGCATGATTGAAACGCTGTCGACGAACATTCCCAGCAAAATGTAGATCACCGCGATGGCCATGATTACTGCAACGGGCGACTCGATAACCCCGAGCAACCAGTCGGCCAGAGCGTTTGGCACCGAAGAAAGCCCTAGGAACACCGAGAACATCGTCGCACCGATGGCGATAACAAATACCGTCGATGTACCCTCTGCGGTCTCGATCAATGCAGTCCGAATGGCTTTCACGGAAAGTGTGCGCCTCACCACAGCGATCAGTACTGCCAAGGCAGCCCCAACCGCTCCCGCTTCTGTGGGTGAAAAGAAGCCAGCAAAAATGCCACCCAGCACGCCCAGAATAAGAGTCGGCAGTGGCCATATTCCGCGAAGTGCCTCCCACGTTTCCTGATGGGTGGCACGCACCTCATTGACGGGTGCTAGCGTAGGATCGAGCTTTGCGCGCACTGTGATCATCACGATGAAAGCAAAAGCCGACAGGATACCCGGCAAGATGCCACCAATGAACAGAGAACCGATGGAGGTTTCTGTGAATATTCCAAATAGGATCATCAAGATGCTCGGTGGAATGAGCGAACCTAGCGTTCCCGCCGCCGCGACGCTCCCGGTCGCCAGAGAGCTCTTGTAGCCTGATTTCAGCATTTCTGGGACGGCAATTCGAGAAAATGCAGCCGCTGTTGCCACGCTGGACCCTGACGCTGACGCGAATAGCGCCGAGGCTATTACGGTCGCTGATGCCAATCCCCCCGGTACCCGCCCCAAGAAGATACGGGCGCTCTGAAAAAGGCCTTTGGTCAGTCCTGCCTGCGCCGCAATGTAGCCCATCAGAAGGAACATCGGCACCGCACTCAGGTTCCAGTCGGCAATGAAGTTCAGGGGGATGGCAGTGAGAATGCCCCAAGCGGCGCTTACACTGGTCAAGACGGAAATCCCGACAAAAGCCACCAGACCCAGCACTACGCCCACCTGCATACGCAAAGCCATCAATACCAGTGCTATGACGATACCAAGTATACCGATTTCAATGCGTTCCATTAGCCAATATCCTTTACGCGGCGGTCTACTTCTTCTGCAGACTTGTATTCAGTCACGGTGACCCAATCTGGACGATGGATGACTTGCACAAACCGCAGGGCACTGGCCAAAGCCGACAAACCAAATCCCACTGGCAGAAAAAACGACGCGGGCCATATCGTGACGATAATCTGGCCGGACAGGTATTCACGCACTTCCCATGCATGCCAAGCATCAAGACCGGACTGATAAGCCAACAAAGAGAAAAATGTCAGTTGCCCGAGATAAGCGCAGAGCAGCATGATCCGCTGAATCGCAGGGCCGAACAGGTTATAAAAAAGATCAACCGCAATGCCCGAATTCCGCATTTCCACGAAAGGCATGGGTAGAAACACCGCAGCGACCATGTAGTAGTGAGCGACAAACTCTGATGTTCCGGGGATCGGGGAATTGAAGAAGGTTTTCATGATTACGTCGCTTAGGACGTGTAACATCATGCAAAACAAGAATAACCCGGAAAGCCAGATAAGCAGCTTCGACAGTGTCAGAAGTGCCCGCTCAACACTACCCATTAGACTAAACTTCCATTCGGCAACGCATTGATTGCGCGTGAACACCGCCATTTGACGAACACGTCAGGCGCTGAGCAATTCCTATTCTTGATGATTTCATGATGCAGGGCCTCCCTACCCGTCTCATGCACTTGGCGAGTCACCAAATGTGTCTTGTGATGACTATAGGCCTTCAAAATCAAACCACTTTTGCGAATTCTGCAAAGGTCCTGAACAAGTCTTCAAAGGTCTATGACGAACAGCTAACTGCCCAAAACCACGTTGATTTTCGATGAGTGCTCATCTGACAGAGCAAAAGCCAGATCAGCCATTATAGTCATAGTCGGCATCAGATACATGCTCGAGCCAGTCCGCCGCTTCGCCTTCAATAAACTCGGTCACCGCAATGTGCGTCATCGCCGTCTTGTCAGTCGCGCCGTGCCAGTGTTTTTCGTTCGCATCAAACCAAACTGAATCTCCTGGCGTTACCTCTTCACGTGGGCCACCTTCGCGTTGGACCCATCCTTTTCCGGCTGTGATGATGAGTATCTGACCTGCCGGATGCGTATGCCAAGCTGTCCGCGCGCCCGGTTCAAAAGTAACACAACCTGCGACCGCCCGACCGGGGCTCTCCGGAGCAACTAAAGGATCTCGACGCACGCGCCCAGTAAAGTTTTCTGCCGGGGCCCAACTGGATGCACTGGAACCTGCTTTTGCGATTTTCATGTTAGTCTCCCATTTTCATTTCTGTGATCACCAATCCGATTTTTCCGCCATGCAACCGCACACTCTCGATACTTGCCGTTGAAAGGAATTGTTTCGCCACGATTGGCAGTTTCACAAATGGAGCAGGCCCGACGGTCCTGCTATCGAAGGCACCAATCAATTAACATGATAGGTCCTTTCACAGTTTGCTTCAAAGCATCTTCATGATCGCTTCCCGGTGAAGACCTTACCGGAATCGGCGATAGCCAGAACGGATGCGAGCGCATAACTGAAAGCAGCAAAAACCGAAGGAACGAGGCGAAAATGAAGACACGCACACTCGGACACTCTAATTTTGAAGTATCGGCCCTTTCCATTGGTGCAATGGGGTATGGTACCCTGAAGGATCGTTCGGGCCTTGTCGATGTCCTTCGGGCTGCGATTGATCGTGGCATCACACTGATAGATACGGCCGAGGTCTACGGTCCTTGGGTCAACGAAGAGATAGTCGGAGAGGCCATTTCCGGAAGACACGATGAAATAAAGATTGCCACAAAATTCGGTTGGAACGTCGATCAAACCAGTGGTGTGCATCTTGGGGGAGTAAACAGCCACCCAGAACAAATTCGCAGCGCTGTTGAAGGTTCGCTGCGCCGGCTCGGAATCGATTGTATCGACCTTCTCTATCAACACCGGGTTGACCCAGACGTACCAATGGAAGATGTCGCAGGCACTGTCAAAGATCTAATAGCCGAGGGAAAAGCCATCCACTTCGGGCTCTCTGAAGCGGGTGCAGACTCCATCCGCCGTGCGCATGCGGTTCTGCCAGTGACGGCCCTGCAGAGCGAATACTCACTCTGGACACGCGAGCCTGAAAACGAAATTCTGCCCCTTCTCGAAGAACTAGGGATCGGCCTCATACCCTTTAGTCCGCTTGGAAAAGGGTTTCTGACCGGCAAGGTCACCCCTTCGATGCAGTTTGAAGTCACCGATATACGTAGCCGCGCCCCCCGCTTCACTGAACAGGCACAAGTCCAGAACATGGTTTTGGTCAATGGCATAAAGGACATCGGGCAGAGGCTTGGAGCGACGCCTGCCCAGATCGCCCTAGCATGGCTCTTAGAAAAACGGCCATTTATCGTGCCGCTGTTCGGCACGCGCGCTGTGTCGCGCCTTGAAGAGAACCTTGGTGCTGTCGATGTGCTCCTTAGCCCAGAAGATTTCAACGAGATCGACAACCTCTCCCAAGATTTCAAGATCGAAGGGGCACGGTATCCTGACGATATCATGGCTTTCTCCGGCCTATGACACCTGCCAGGGCCAATCAGAGCCCGCGCGATGAGCTTCGACTTCTCGCAACACTTGGGGCCCTGCTCGCCTTCGCTTCGATTTCTACTGACCTGTTCCTGCCCGCGCTTCCGGCAATGGCCAAAGACCTCGGTGCCAAGGAGGGCGAGCTCGAGTTCGTCGTCTCGACCTACCTGCTCGGATTTGGCTTCGGCCAGCTGTTCTGGGGTCCGGTCAGCGACCGCTTTGGCCGACGCAGGCCGATTTTGATCGGATTGCTTGTTTTTATCCTCGGATCTGCCGGATGCGCCCTGTCAACAACACCCACTACCATTATCCTTTGGCGGATCATTCAGGCTATGGGCGCAAGCGCCGGGGTTGCACTTGCTCGTGCGATGGTTCGGGACATCTACGAGCGGGATCAAGCTGCGCGTGTCCTTTCGATCCTGATGACTGTCATGGCGGTTGCACCCTTATTGGGTCCGATTGCCGGTGCCCAAATTCTGGCGTACATCAACTGGCAAGCAATCTTCTGGACGCTCTCAGCCATCGGTTTGGCAACCATTCTGGCAGTTCTCCGACTGCCTGAAAGCCTTTCACCGGAACGGCGTTCTACCGGCACTCCACTAGATGATTTCAAAGGCTACGCGGCCCATTTTCAAAACCCGGTGCTACTGTCCTACTCAGCCGCAATCGGCTTGTTTTATGTTGGGAATTTTGCGGTCATTGCCGGTGCTCCCTTTGCTTATATCAACTATTATGGCCTTTTACCGCAGACGTATGCGTTGATATTCGCGTCGGTCATTCTTGGACTTATGGCAGCCAATCTTTTGAATGCTGTTCTCGTTCGCATCTGGGACAGCGATTTGGTTTTACTTATAGGCGGCTTTTCCGCAGCGCTCATCGGACTCTGCTTCGCGGTGGTTGCGACAACTGATCTTGGCGGTCTTACCGCATTGATTATGGTCAATTTCCTGTTCATCAGCATGAACGGACTAATCCTCGCCAATGCGATTTCCGGCGCGCTTTCGAGAATTGTCTCAGGAACGGGCGGGGCATCCGCGATTGTTGGAGCCATCCAGTATGGCGGCGGTATGATCGGTGCTGCCACAGTTGGATGGCTTGCCGATGGTACGCCGGGCCCATTGGGAATTGTCAGTGCCGTCGGCGGTTGCGGATGTCTTTTGTTCACTCTTCTGGCCTTGTGGCGCGTAAGACCCCAAGCGGGTATTTTCTGACGAAAATCCATGACGCATGGTTCAGTGTGTGCCTTTTCGGCCCTGAGGGTCAACCACTCAGCGAACGTAGGCCCAATACGATTAATCGCTGCGCTAACAGTCGGCAAGAATTATGTATTCATATGAAACCCATGTGGTCGCCTGGGATCATCACGTCACTCCACCTGAAAACCCGCCTGCGCGAATAGATGGCAATAGACATTACCCTCTTCATAGAGCCGGTCCACAACCGTCATAACCATCGAAGTATGCGGGAAAGCGTTCAAACTATCCGCAAGTATCGGTGAAATTTTCCAATTTCTTGCTCTACTTCGGAAGGCAAATAGTGATTTCGGAGTCACGGACTTGCCTGCAACGAAGAGACCCAAAAATCTAAAGGTCAAGGATTTCTTGCCAATGTCGAATCCAAAACCGGGGCAAGAATATTGACCTGCCCCCCGAAACCTCCCGCACTTTAATGTAGAGTTTGCTCAACCTTTCGAAGGAGCAAACAGATGCGAAAGAGCCGTTTCACAGAAGCCCAGATTATCGGGATGATCAAAGAGCAAGAAGCCGGGATGCCAACTGCTGAGGTGTGCCGCAAGCACGGTCTCAGCCAGGGGACGTTCTACAAGTTCAAGTCGAAGTATGGCGGCATGGAGGTGTCGGATGCGGCGAAGCTGCGCGCGGTCACTGACGAGAACGCCAAACTCAAACGCCTGCTGGCGGATGCCATGTTGGACAATGTTGTACTGAAGGATCTGCTGGGAAAGAACTAACGACACCGGCTGAGCGGCGAGCGGCAGCGCTTAAGGCGATGCGAGAGCATGACATCTCGCAACGTCGGGCCTGCCGTCTTGTCGGTGTCGACCCCAAAACCGTTCGGCGTGATCGTCCGCCTGACAATCCTGAGATCCGCGAGGAGATGAAGGCCGTTGCGCACAAACGCCCCCGGTTCGGCTATCGGCGGATCGGGGTGATGCTGGAACGCAAGGGAATGATCATGAACCACAAGAAGCTGTATCGCCTCTATACGGAGGAGAAACTGGGCGTCAGGCCGCGACGTGGGCGCAAACGGGCTCGTGGGTCACGCACACCGATGCCAGAAGCTCTAAGACTGGGTGAACGATGGTCGTTGGACTTCTTGTCCGATACTTTCGGCGCATCGCGGCGGTTCCGCATCCTGGCTGTGAATGATGATTGCTGTCGTGAGAACCTCTGCCTGATGGCTGACACCAGCATCTCAGGCGCACGGGTGGCACGGGAACTGGATGCACTTGTCCGGCTCTATGGCAAACCGGCTAGCATTGTCAGTGATAACGGGACGGAGTTCACCAGTCGCGCGATCCTGGAATGGGCCAACCGCAACGGCGTTGAGTGGCATTACATCGATCCTGGCAAGCCCCAGCAGAACGCCTTCATCGAGAGCTTCAACGGCAGCTTGCGCGACGAACTCCTAAACGAGGAGATGTTCGACAGCCTGGACGATGCAAGACGCAAGCTGGCCCTATGGCGATATGATTACAACGACGTCAGGCCGCACTCGTCACTCGGCAACAATACACCCGCAGAAGCGCGCCGGACGCTTGAGCAATTTGAGGGCTCCGCGCCCGCCGCGCTTGCTCAAACCCAAACCGAAGAATATGAAAACCAGACCCGCAGACTCTCGTTATGAATGAGGGAGCCTCGGTGTCACTGTACCCTAATTAATCAGATTCTGCGGATTGGACGCCTTTTCGGCGGTTTTTGTACCCTTAATTACAATATATCCACAGGGCTCCGCGTCAGTACCTGACGCAGCTTTCGCGCTTCCAGATTGTATCCGCTCGCGCCAAGAGCACTTGACGAGCTGCATCGGGCCCAAGCTCAGAGATGGCCTGGCGGGCTGCCTGTAGGGCACCTTCCGACGCGACCGGTCGGTTCGCTGTTCGCGTTTCTTGCTTTGGCACACGCTTCCCTTTTGGTTGGCGCGGAAGTCGCCTCTCGAGATCGTGTGACAGCGTTAGCACCCGCGCAATCACTCGTCTGTGCTGGGGAAAGACACGGCGGAGCTCCCAGAATGCCCTGTCGTTTCTGCACAATAGGATTGCTGCGCCCAGCAACGGGCGGGTCGTGCAGACATCGACTGCGGCAAGTGCTGCTGATCTCTCCAACTGGCCCCGAGACGTGAACGAAGCGGGGTACTCCAAACCAAGTATCCTCAGAACGGACAAGGTGCGGCTGATCCGGCGTATGCGCCCAAGATCGTTGGTTTGAACCACAGTCTGCAGCACTGCCGCGCCGCGAGCGGCGCGGACACGTAGCCTGTCTGATAGACCATCTGACGGATGCCTCGCCAAAAGGGGTCGACCACAGTTTCCGCAAGTCAGCGACCAACCCAAGCGCCAGTGGCGCAGGATCAGTCCGGGCGTCTGATCCGTGCAGCTTTCGCAAACCTGGAAGTCGTCACGCGATACGCATTGAACGGGAAGATGGGTCGTGTCCGGAAGAGCCATGGCCTCGATCTCATCCCGGGTCCGTTGAACCGCCGAGCAAAAGCGAGCCCAGTTCACCTGTCCGAGATCGTTCATTAGCTCCGGCATCCTGCCCTGCCCCAATCCGAGATATCCGCAGAGGTCTTCGACGGAACAATGATTGGCCTGTGCCAGCCGCCTGATCCAGCTCGAGAGCAGCTCATCGCGTATCGGCGGCGGACGGCGTGGCAATGGTTTGATTGTTACCCGAACTCTGCCATTGGCCGGCGTGGAGTGCTCCAGGCGTGCTTTGCCCATACCGGCTGCCAGGACTGAACGGCATCATCGGTGATCCGCTCCTCACCCGTCTCGATCGCCTCAACGGCCAAAGACTTGATCATGATGAACACGCGCGACGTCACACCTCCCGTCACCTTCAGGATCGTCCGAAGCGACGCGACTGTCAGGCCCGACCGTTGCTCGAGTGCCATCGCGGCAATCAACGTCTGAATGAGCTGAGAGAACTCAACGTCATCCTCCCAGAGCGGCAGGTAGTGTTCGTCCAACCGACGGGCGAGTTGGTCGTCACCGCGGACGGCCTCAAGGGCTTCGTTGACACCGAACACGACAAGCGAGGCACAAAGATCGTTGGCCAGGAACCGCAGCATGTTCAGGAACCGGCGCTGCTCCCGGTAGCTCCCGGCCAGCAAATTGTGCACCTCATCGATCATCAGCATTTTGAGGTCCATATCCCGAAGATGGCTGAGCGCGCGAACCTCAAGTTCGGACACGGTATGCCGCCCCCACATCGGCGCTCCGATCGTCGACAGGATATGCTGGTAGAACCGTCGCTCGTCGGGCGCCGGCGGCGCCTGAACCAGCAGGATGGGGGTTTTCGTGATGCCCAGTTCTGCATCGTACTGTGTCGGATACTTGCTGGCCATGCGTTTGGCGATCATCGTTTTACCGATGCCGGAACTGCCGTAGACCATTAGGCCAGGCATCCGGCTCTGCTGCGGCATTTCCATCAAAGCCGTCAATCGGTTGAGAACAATCGTTGCACGGTCGAATGCGATCCAATGATCGCTGCGGATGCGGTCAATTCTTTCTTCTGGGGTCATCAAACTCTTCAATCGGATAGGTGGGAAGGTCGGGGTTACCGGTATCGATCGCAAACATCTCCCGGGATGGATCACGATGCGGCTTTTGCTTTGGAAGCCGCGTCGCGCGCTCGCTTTCCAGACGGGCGGTCCTCGTCTTCTCACGCGCCGCCTCAGCCAACCGACGCTGCGCATCGATCACCTGGAAGAGGGCCTTCTCATTAATCCGGCCAACATGCCGATCCTGCCATTCCTTCCGCGCCCGCCGGCTTTCCCAAAGCGATATCCTCGGGTGGCTCAGATCCCGATACCGCGCCGGGATCATGCGGCCGTCGTCGACGAGAACCCAGACCTGTGACAGGTCCCTCGGATCGTATTTCACCTGAACCTTGCCCTGACCGCGTCCGACCAACGACGCGAAGACATCGCTCCAGTAGTGCACCCCAAAGAGAGTGATCCCGGTGCGCCCGACCTGGCGCCACTCAAATGGCAAGAAGCTTGTGCGAAAGGCTTCAACGTCGATGACCTGCCGACCCGCTGTGTCCCCGCCCAGGTCAGCCCAGGCAGCCAGCGGCGTTCGCCCAAGGGCTTCGTGACGCGTGTTGTGGTAGCGACAAATCTCCAGATCAAGCCACTCCTCGAACTCGGCTAGAGTCAGAGCGGCATGTTTCCCGCTGTCGTAGTCGCCCTTCTCGGCGGCGGAGGACTGCGTGGTTCCGGGCAGAACATGAACGGCCCCCATAGCCGTTCCAATTAAACGTTCGATGTGGCCACCGAAGTGAGTTGCACCAGGCGGGCGGTATTCGACGGCGATGCCCCAATCTTCGCAGGCCGATGAGAAAGCCTCGCTGTGGAATTCCTGGGCATTGTCGACATGGATTGCCTTCGGGATACCGGACGTTGGCCAGACCAACTCTTCCAACGTCCCTGGGACGTGGATTGATTTCCGGCGCACGCAGTGATCGAGGCAGAGCGCGATAGACAAGACCGACGGCGCATCAAAGCTGACAAAAACCCCAAGAACGATCCGGGTCGCAACATCGATTGCCACCGTCAGATAGGGGCGCGCAAGCGGACGCCGATCCATGTAATCGACCAAGATGATGTCAGCCATCGTGTGATCGATCTGTACAATGTCTAATGGCGTTCCGACCGCAAGTCGGCCCGGACGTGCCGCAAAGGTCTTATTCGCCTCCTTGGCACCACGACGCTTTCGAACAATCTCTTTCTCATCCATCGCATCAAGCCGAGCTTTTACCGTCTTCCGCGTCGGGGGCTGAAAACCCTTCGCCTCGCACTCCGAACGGATCTCTCGCCAAATGCGCAGAAAACTGGGCCGCTCGCGGACCAGATAATAGCGCCGCAGGCTCGCATCGATCAGGTGTTCAACTTCTCGCGCGATCCGTTTCGATCCTAGCTGCGGCCCGCGACGGCCGAGCTCCAACGCCGTGGCCCGCCCATCGTTCTCGCGCAAACGGCGGTAAAGGGACCAGGTATGGCTCTTCGCCAGACCCAGTTCCCAAGCAGCATCTCCGATCGCGGCACTGATCGGCTCACCCTTCTTCTCAAGCTCCAGGATCGGACGCAGGACCGAAGCTCGATGTTTTGCAAGACGCTCGCTGACCACGCCAATCTCCTGACCCAAGTGGCCGATACTTATCCACAGAATCGACCATATGCTAATAAAGGGTACAGTATGGCAATTAACGGTACAATATGAAAATTAAGGGTGCAGCCCACTGCTGAAAACAAATGAAAATTTCAGTCGTGATTCTGATTAATTAGGGTACAGTGACAGCAGCCTGCGCTTCGATGTTGGTGGCGTCACCCGATGTGACCTTGCGCGCCATCATTTTCAACGGGGCGTCCGGTTCGCCAACCGCATCAAGGGCTGCGGCCTGCATTAATACCTTGGCGATCACCACTTGTTTCCAGGCTTGTTTGACAAGGGAGGTTTTCGCCTGCCATTGGGACCGCATCCGCGCACCTTGGGCATGGTGCCCTTCCAGCGGCATCAACACGGATCTTGGCGCGTGGTTTGCCGCGCACAACACGACAGGCACACCGCGATCTGCAAGTTCAGTCAACAATGACGTTGACCAGGTTGTACCATGGGCATGAACGATCACACCCGCAATTTGATCAAGCGGCGTGCGCCCGACCTCGGCGTGGTCTTGCGAAACTTTCAGAAATCCACGGTCACGCGATAGGTGTCGCCCATCGATGGCAATCTCGATGATTTGGTCCAAGTGTCACCTCTCACGCCCCCACGCGAATCGTTAACACATTGGATTTTATACAAGTTTTCTGGATTCTCCTAACGGGGCGGTCCCTGATCGCGCAATCGGCCCATTTCATCGACGTGAATCCGGCGGATCTTTGCCCTGATCAACGACACTGCAGACATCTGGATAAACTTGAAACTGTCGTCCTTGTCGCGGTTGCGTGCATCGGCATTGCCTTCCGTATGCGGCACCAGAAACAGCCCGTTCGCAATGTCCATTTTCTGAACATAGCACATCAGCGTTTCCCCGTCCCGTTCAATGGCAACCATATCGCGTTTGAACACCCTTAAAAGCCGTTTTGCCGCCGGATGCGGTTTGGATTCCGTGCCTGTTTGATGCGCCTCAAACGTGGAAATCGCCCACGGTTTGATCTTCCCGTCGGGGAGGCGCCAGACCTCATAGCAATGGTTACTGCCCGCTTTATAGGCCTTATAAATATGTCCATCCCTGTCTCTGACGGACACGCGCGCGCTGTCTTGCAGGGCGTCTATCAACCGCACACGACGCATCCCGAAATAGGGGTTTTCAGATTGATCGGGCAGCTTTCGGGCATTAGCGAAATCGGACAGCGCGTGTTCAAACTCCTTTTTATCCAACCCTTTGGTCACACGTGTTAAGTGGCGCTGCAAGTCAGGGTCACGGATTTTCTTGATATCGCTTTCGCTAAGCGAAAGCAGCGGTTTACGGCTCACGACGCGACCCGCATCAACCACGCCGTATGCGGTGTCCATGTGCAGCTGACCCGCAGTCGCATCCTCGCCTTGCTGTTTCGCTTGGCTGTCGATCCGCCCGTGATCGGCGCGGTGGCTGACGATGATGCGCGACAGCTGTGCCGCGATATCATCGCGAAACCCATCCCATGGCGGTGAAACGCTGCGTGCGACCTCTTCGGCGCCAGCCTGTTCGTCGCGTTTGGCGATCTTGCTGATCCGCTGGATCAGGCCGCGATCCGTGGCAGCGACAACGGCGGCATCAATGGCATGGTGTCGATGATCCATCCGGTTCTTGGCCTTGACGGTGTTTTCATCGCTATCCGTCAGCGCCTCTAACCCGTTCAGTCCCCAATGGCGGCGCAACATTTCGGTCAAACGGCCCGGCACGACCCAGACGTGGGAATTACCGTCCCCGCCATCATAAAGAGCATCCAGATAGGCGCGCGCAATGCGCGATAGGTATTGGGTGTCCTTAAGAGCGCGGGCGGAAAAATCGTTCTCCCCTTCAAAACGTTGCATGGCATCTGACGCAAAGCGCCACGCCTTATTGTCAGGTAGGTTCTTGAGGTTGGCCGCAATGGTATCCCATTGTTCTGTCTCGCCCCAAACCTCCCACGGGGTATTGTTGCTTTTCTGGCGGTTCGCTTCTTTCAAGCACAAGGTCTTGTTCGCAATGCCATCATCCAGCGTGCGGGAATAGGGCAAGATGTGATCGACATCGCACGATCCGTCAAACAACATGCCTGCACTGATCCGTTTTCCAGAATAGGGGCAGTTGCGGGTCATCACGTCATGCCCCAGATCCTCCCAAAGGCGCAGAACCAAACGGTTCGCGCCCGTATCCTTCTGACCCAACTCATTGATCAGTTTTTCCCCGCGTTTAATCGCGGCGTCGGTGTTTTTCTTTATGATCTTCTGGATTTCGCGTTTTTGATCTTCGGAGTTTTTCAAGTCCCGCGCCAGTTCGACAACGATTTCATCCGGCTTGCCATGAATACAGATGATCCGGTTCACCAACCGCCTGATCTGGTTCAGCCCGATATGCACGGTGGGGTTTGTGATGCGCCCGTAGCGTTTCACGTCTTCGTTGTTTTCGTCATAGGTGCCGGGAATTACATGCCGATCGAGGATTTTACCGTAATAGGGCAGCTTTTCCAACACCTCCCCCGTTGGCCCACCAGAATGAGACCAGCCACAGGCCGCAACGGCATCGCTGTAGGGCATCACATCCGACTGGAGCGCCGCTAGAATGCGGCGCGTCGCCATCAACCCCATCCGCCCATACCCTTCGGGCAGGGGTGCGTTGGCCGTGGCCTGTGCATGGGCATTGTCCAACCCGTGATTTTGTTCCAGCCATACAACAAGCGCGTCAAATTCACTGTCGCTTTGAACCGCACGAATACGTTGAACCACCTCCCACTGCGCACCTTCATCTAGCGTCGTCCAAACGCCACCCATCCGGTCCGGATGCGACAGGCTCGCGCGAACGAGATCACAGGCAATCGCATCACGGTTGGCGGTTTCCAACGTGAAAGTCTGGTCACTGCGCAGCCTAATTACCTTCCCCAGCGCTTTGAGTTTCATCGCCATGCCCGACAGGGTTTTAGTGTGGTTCTTGTTGTCCAGTGCATGAACGATCTGATCGCGTTCTTCCAGCGTCAGACGCCGTGCCGCCTCACCCCGTGCGACGATGCGCAACGCATTGACCGTTTCCAACAAAATACGTCGCTGGTTCAGCGGGTGGGCGGATGGAATGCGCCGTTCGTCCGTAAACAAGCACAGGCCAACCTCGGGCGTTTTCAAAGGCCGCTGATGAAAGATGATCGTTTTGATCTGATCGCGCAGGTCATCGCTCAGCGCTTCATGATAGTCTGCCTGCGCCGCCCAAAGCGCGTCGAATTCTTCGGACAGGTGGCGGCGATCCGGATAAAAATCATACCCCGCCTCCTCCTTCTCGGCATTGTCACGCCGCGCCACAGTCAAGCGGGTGCGCACCGTCGGCATACGTTTTGGATCATCTGCCTTTTGCTGGCGCGTATGCAGAAACTCGCCATAAGTCCGCGCCTTGGCATCGCGCATCGCCCAATCAAGCCGCGCGGTTGCATCCTTAATCTTACCGCTTTCATTGTCGCCCCGATCCGTCTTTCGGTTCGATTTGAACCCTCGCCGTTGGTTCAGGTGGAACAATGCACGCCCCAGATGGGTCAATGGCAACTCGCAGTCCAACCCTTCAGCGCGGAGTGCGTATGGGTCGAGGGATTCAAGCTTTTTGGCGTGCGCCTGATCGGTCGGCATTAACCCTGCCCCGGCCATCCGCTTCATCAGCGCCGCTTTACGGCGCAGATACCTGTCCCGTCGGCGGCGCTGCGCGCGGGCAACGCGACGATCCACCGCCAACGATTCCTTGGATTGCGGATCGCGCCCATCCGAGAATATCCGCACACCCCCATCAAGCACATCCGTGATCGTGCCGTCGTCCGTTTGGTAAAGCCACCAGCCAATTGAGTTCGTGCCGATGTCAAGACCCAAGCGCATAATTTGACCCCTTAAGTGTAAAACCTTGCTAAGGGTTAATTGACATAACCAAAGCATAACTCGGGGAAAAGATTGGGTCCACACCAATTCTGTTTGTGTTTAGCTGGTCTTCCAAACCTTGCTAGTTGCTGCTTGACAACGAGGTCGTGAGGCCGGAACATTGCATTGTTCAAAATCCGCGTCGAGCTGTTAACAAGCATTCGATTGCACCACATTGGAGCGCAGGCTACGGCCTGCGCTTCCTATTTCAGGGCCTTTTTAGATTTAACCAATAGCGCGTGTAGCGGCGTTCGCCGGACCGACTCAGAGCGCTCATCTCGACGAGGTCTTGCAAATCCCGTGTTGCCGTGGCCCGTGACGTGCCAGTAATCGAAATGTAGTTCTCGGCACTCAAGCCACCTTTGAACCCGTCTGGTCCCTCACGGAACATGCGTTCGATCGCCTTGGCCTGCCGGACGTTCAATTGATCGCGGTGCTGGTCATAAAAACGCGCCTTCGCGATGAAAAACCCGACCCGATCCAGGGTGACCTGTTGTGCGGTCAGAACAGTCTCCGCGAACCATTCCAACCACGGCGTCACATCCAACGTCTGCTGGTGCCGCTCAAGCTGATCGTAATATGCTTTCCGCTCCCGTTCTATCGAGTAGGCGAGCGCGATCAGGCTGGGTTGGCCCATGTTTTGCGCTAGAGACTTTTCTGCGAGGGCCCGCCCCAAACGACCGTTGCCGTCTTCAAAAGGATGGATGCTTTCGAAGTAGAGATGGCTGAGGCCAGCGCGCGTCAAAGCGGGCAAGGGTTCTTTCGCATTCGGCACCGTTCTGCTGAACCAATCCACATACCGATCCATTTCGCCTGCTACTTGCGAAGAGGGCGGTGCCTCAAAATGCACGACCGGCCGATCGATGCGACCCGATACGATCTGCATGGCGTCTTCATGCTGGCGGTAAGCCCCGACGCTTTCCAACCGCCGATCATGGGACAACAGCATGCTATGCCATCGGAACAGGGTCTCATGCGTAAGTGGCTCAGCATAGGTCGAATAGACATCGACCATCATCTCGGCAACGCCCTGTTCCTTGGGCTTGGTTGGATAGCTGTCAGGCGACAATCCAAGCTGGCGTCGCAGCGAAGACTGCACGCTTTGGCGATCCAGCATCTCGCCTTCGATGGCGCTGGTCTTCATGGCTTCATCGCTTAGCAAGTCGATGCGCAATTGATCGCGCTCGGACGGACTGACATGGTGAACCGCACCCAGAATTTCACCCAACGACAGCAAGAAACGCTGCTCAAGCGGTGCCAATGCTGCCGCGTCATACCGAAATTCCGGCCAACCGGATATCTGCCAGTTCCATGCCATGAGTTATAGAGACCCTTTCTATAACTCGTATATTGACCATTTTTGAGCTATAGAAGTCAATCCTATACCTCAAAAAGGTGCAAACACACGTAAAGTCTGCTTCCAACTCCGACTGATTGGAAGTCAAAGCCCGACCAATTGAAAGCGAAGAGCCTCAGATCTGTACCGTTCGAGTCTGTTCATCTGTGTCTGCCAGCGCCAAATCCAGTTCAGGCAAATCCCGCAATGTCTGTAAATCGAACGCCGTCAGAAACATCTCTGTCGTCACAAAGGTATGCGGGGCACCGGCGCGCGGTGCCCTCGGCCCGCTCGCAATCAGATCCTTAAACCGCAGCCGCGCCAGCAGGTCGCGGCTGACATCTTTGCCAAAAATGTCCTTCAGTCCCGCCCGATCAATCGGCTGGTGGTACGCAATGGCGCAGAGTACACCCATTTCCATCTCGGTGAAGGCCAAGGGCTGATCCCCAAGATCAGTCGCAGCCTTGATCGCCTCGGCAAACTGCGTCTTTGTCCGAAACATCCAACCACCGGCGGTCTCCGCCAATTCATATGGTCGCCCCACAAGCTCCGCCTGAATATCCTCAATGAGCATCTCGACCGAGGCCTCCTGCCCCACCACACGTGCCAGGTCCTCACGCCCAACCGGCGAGGCACTGGCGAACAACGTCGCCTCGATCCGTCCCATCCATCCCCGCCACCGCAGCTCTTGCGGCAGGTCTTCCAGCTCTCGATCAAAGACGCCTTCGCGTCCGGCCTCCTTCGGTTTTGAATTCTTTCTTTTGGCATCGGAGGTCATGGCGGAGCGGGTCATCGCACAATCCCATAGAGTCGGAAGGTCGGCCGCCCAGTGAGTTCCCGCGCGACGCCCAGTGCGACGAGCCGGTCACAAAACCGGCGCGCTGCACGATCGGTCATCGGAATCGTGGTACCCTGGATTGTCGGTGACAGCATCATTGAAGGACCGATTGCATCTTCAGACAGGAACAGCGCGACGGCCGCCTCCGAACCCTTGGCCCGGAGCTTCGGCGCGACGGCCCGCAACGCTACTGCCTTCGATGCGAGATCGCCCGCCAAACGGATCGTGTCTTCGATGGAAATCAAAAGGCCCGCCTGAACTTTCAAGTCCGCCCCCTGCCCGTCCGCGACCAAATCGCGCAACATGGCTTTGGTGAGATTTTGTGCCGAAATCGGTAGGAGCACCGGCCAGTTTAACACGCGTGCCAAGGCGATATCGGACAGTAAACAAGCAATCCGTTCCGCCCGGTCATCTGCCTCGAGGACTGCCCGCATCACAGCAACGCATCCTGCCAATGGCCCGTTAGATTTTGCGCGCTTGGAGCCAACTGCGAGCCATCCTTGCATGTCAGCCGCAAGGTGCCGACCAACGAGGCCCTCTAAGCCCACTCGCCAATCCCTCACGCTCAATCGTAACTGCGTCGTGTCCCGCCAGAACACCAGCAGGTCTCCATCTGGGCCGCGTGCCTCTCCGGGCGGGGTCAGATGGAAAGAGTCGCGGATATCGGCCTCTCGGGCCACCCGTCCTTCGAGCTTAGACGTCGCCGTGGCCGCGTGTAATGCAAGCTGGTTGGCAAGCAGTTTAAGGGGCACACCTTGGGCCGGATCGGAAACCAGAGCATCCAGCACCGTCAGGGCCGCTCCGGACCGAAAAGCCACAGACTCGAAGGTTTCCGCACGTCCGGAGGTGACCCAGGCCGGCAGCTTGGGTAGCGTGGTCAGGTCGTTAGAGACGGTGGCGGGCTGAAAGGTCATGCCGTGACACTATCCCACAACGGCGCTTAACTCCAGCATATACAGCATTAACCGCCCCACCTTGTGGCGTCTCACTATGTCCAATAAGTTTGCATTATCGGACGTAGCAAGATATGCTGGGAAGCAGTTCAATTTCATTACTGGATTCACTGGAAAATGTGTCGGATGGCCGGTGTTGATGAGATTCAAGCACTTCCCTGAAA
>NZ_LXYI01000021.1 GCF_001650875.1 Sulfitobacter sp. EhC04 | reverse complement strand
GTCCCGGTGCCACGGCCTCCGCCCCCGCCTCCAGCGCCCCCCGCAACCCCGCATCCATCCTCACCGGCTCCAATCCCAACAGCGGACCATAGGACAATGCCATGCCCCGCGCCTCTGCCACCTCCTGTGCCGTGTCGCGGATAATCGCCTCCATCCGGGCCAGCCTCTCTCCGTCCCCGTCCCGCCACTGCATTGAAAAGACGGCCTTTCCCGGCACGATGGAGGAGGCATTCGGATGCAATGACAGATGCCCGATGGTCCAGACCGTCGCCGGGGTCACCACATTGCGAAACCGCTCCTCCAGCAGGGCATTGAACGCCGTGACCGCCTGAAAAGCATCCTTGCGCAGGTGCATCGGCGTGGTGCCCGCATGGTTCTGCTGGCCTTCGAACGTCACCTTCATGTCGCGAATGCCCACAATGTCCGAGACCACGCCAATCCGCTCGCCGGAGGTATCCAGCGTCGGCCCCTGCTCAATGTGCATCTCGATGAACCCGGTAAAGCGGGCCGGGTCTACCGGGCCGGTGACCATCCCGCCCATCGCCGCACGCGCATCCGCCAGCGTCACCCCGCCATGATCCGTCAGCACATCCGCATCCACCTGCGACAAATGCCCCGACCAGACCGCAGATCCGGTGGTAACGCCAAAGCGTCCTTCCTCATCCTGGAATGAGACCACCGATATCGCCGGTCCGCCCGACTCCCGGCTCGCCCGCGCCACCTCCAGCGCCGCCACAACCCCCAGCGCGCCATCCAGCCAACCGCCCTCCGGCTGGCTGTCCGAATGCGACCCCATCAAAAGCGACGGCCCCTCGGCAAGGCCAAAGAGGTTCCCCATCCCGTCCATGGCCACCTGCAACCCGGCGTCCTCGAAACGCCCCGCCAGCCAGTCCCGCGCGGCCACATCGGCCTGCGTATAGGCGGGCCGGACCACCCCTTTGCCCACACCCGAAGCCCCGAATTCCCGCAACGCATGAAGGTCCGCCAGAAATCTCTCCGCATTGATCTTCATACCGTTTTCCCTCTTTTTGGCCGAAAATATTCCCGGGGAGTTTGAGGGGCAGCGCCCCTCATCAGCAAGAATAAAATCGCATGCGCGCCCGCAAGGGCGCGCACCAGCCGATCAACTCCGCGGCAAGATCACTCCGCCGCGACAGCACCCGTCACGGCCTCTACCTTCACAGCAGAGAACTTGAACTCCGGGATCTTGCCATAGGGGTCCACCGCCGGGTTGGTCAGAATATTCGCCGCCGCCTCGACATAGGCAAAGGGCAGGAACACCATGTCGGGAGACACCGCACGGTCCTCTCGGGCCATGATCTCGATACTGCCACGTTTGGTGCTCAGGCGCACATGTTCACCCGGCGCGACCCCCAGTTTGCGCAGCGTGCTGGGGTGCAGCGAACAATTCGCCTCGGGCTCCAGCCCGTCCAGCACCGTCGCGCGGCGGGTCATCGACCCGGTGTGCCAATGCTCCAATTGCCGCCCCGTGGTCAGGATCATCGGATAATCCGCATCCGGTTCGTCATCCGGCGCAATGATCGACGCAGGCGTGAACCGCGCGCGGCCATCGGGGCGCGGGAAGCCGTCGGCAAAGACGATGGCCTGCCCCGGATCGGTCTCGCTCAGTGACGGATAGGTCACCGCATTCTCGCGGCTCAACCGGTCCCAGGTGATGTTGTTCAGCGACCGCATGTTCAGCTTCATCTCGGCAAAGACATCCGCCGGGCTGTCATAGGACCAGCCCAACCCCAGCCGATTGGCCAGTTCCACCTCGATCCACCAGTCCTCGCGCGCCTCGCCCGGCGGTGCCACCGCCGCCCGGCCCATCTGCACCTGCCGGTTGGTATTGGTCACGGTCCCCGATTTCTCGGCAAAGGCACTGGCAGGCAGGATCACATCGGCATAATTCGCTGTCTCGGTGATAAAGATGTCCTGCACCACCAGATGATCCAGCTTGGCCAGCGCGTCGCGCGCATGTTCCACATCCGGATCGGACATCGCGGGGTTTTCGCCCAGCACATACATGCCCCGGATATCGCCGTCATGAACCGCGTCCATGATCTCGGTCACGGTCAGCCCCTTTTCGGCCGAGAAATCCCCCGACTTCCAGACATCGGTAAAGGCAGACCGCACACCGTCATCCATCACCGACTGGTAGTCCGGCAGGAACATCGGGATCAATCCCGCGTCCGACGCGCCCTGCACGTTGTTCTGCCCCCTGAGCGGGTGCAGACCGGCACCCGGCCGCCCCACCTGCCCGGTCATCAGCGCCAGCGAAATCAGGCAGCGCGAGTTGTCGGTGCCGTGAATGTGCTGGCTGATCCCCATGCCCCAGAAAATCATCGCCGCATTCGCCCCGGCAAAGGTCCGCGCCACATCGCGCAGGGTCTCGGCGTCAATGCCGCAGATTTTCGCCATCTTCTCGGGGGTGAAATCCTTCAGGTGCTCTTTCTCCGCCTCCCAGTTCTCGGTGTAGGCTTCGATATACTGCTGGTCGTACAGCCCTTCCTCGACAATCACATGCATGATCGCGTTCAGCATCGACACATCCGTGCCGGGCCGGAATTGCAACATATGGCTGGAGAACCGTTTCAGCGCCTGGCCGCGCGGGTCCATCACGATCAGCTTGCCGCCGCGTTTGGTGAACTGCTTGAAATAGGTCGCCGCGACGGGGTGGTTCTCGATCGGGTTGCAGCCGATGGCAATCGCCACATCCGCGTTCTCGATCTCGTTGAAGGTCGCGGTCACCGCGCCGGAACCGACGTTCTCCATCAGGGCCGCCACACTGGAAGCATGGCAAAGCCGGGTGCAGTGATCGACGTTGTTATGGCCAAAGCCCTGGCGGATCATTTTCTGGAACAGGTATGCCTCTTCATTGGTACACTTGGCAGAGCCAAAGCCCGCGACCCCTTTGCCGCCGATGTCCTTCAGCCCCTTGGCGGCGAAATCCAGCGCCTCGTCCCAGGATGCCTCGCGAAAGAACTGGGACCAGTTGCCCGGATCGACGTTCAGCCCCTTGGGCGGCGCGTCGTCGCGGCGGATCAGCGGTTTGGTCAGGCGGTGTTCGTGGTGGATATAGTCAAATCCGAAACGCCCCTTGACGCAAAGCCGCCCCTCGTTCGCGGGGCCGTTGATGCCGTCAACGTATTTTACCTTGCCATCCTTCACCTTCAGCGAGATCTGGCAGCCCACACCGCAGAACGGGCAGATGCTCTCCACCTCGGAATCGAAGTCCGCGGAATCACCCACCTGATCCTCATCCACCACCGTGGCGGGCATCAGCGCGCCGGTGGGACAGGCCTGGACACATTCGCCGCAGGCCACGCAGGTGGAGGCGCCCATCGGGTCGGCCATGTCAAAGGTTGGATAGGCATCGTGGCCCCGGCCCGACATGCCGATCACATCGTTGACCTGCACTTCACGGCAGGCGCGCACGCACAATCCGCATTGGATACAGGCGTCCAGGTTCACGCTCATCGCCACATGGCTGTCGTCCAGCAGCGGGATACGGCCCTCTTCCAGCTTGGGAAAGCGGCTGGCCTCGACCCCGTTCATCGCGGCCATGTCCCACATATGGCTGGATTTGTCATGGCTGACGTCATGCCCCGGTTGATCGGCCATCAGCAGTTCCACCACCATCTTGCGCGCGTTTTCGGCGCGCGCGTTGTTGGTGGTCACAACCATGCCCTCCGCTGGTTCGCGGATACAGCTTGCCGCCAGCACGCGCTCGCCCTCGATCTCGACCATACAGGCGCGGCAGTTGCCATCGGGGCGATAGCCGGGCGCAGGCTTGTGACACAGATGCGGGATCTTCAGGCCGCGCCCATTGGCGACTTCCCAGATCGTCAGGCCCGCCTCGGCCTCCACGGTATTGCCGTCGAGTGTGAATGTGATCTTCTCAGCCATTGCCGTCTCCTCGCATGCGCCCCCAACCTATAGCGAAATCCGGCGCAGGTCAGGAGTCCCATTCCCGACACACCCCCCCGGTTTTGCGCCACGAGGCGTTTCCGACAGGCGTCACAGTTTCCCCTATCGGCCGGTGCAATCACCGATCTCGCGCTTTCAACCCGCGCGCTGCTCGCCTATCAAGGCAGAAACAGGCAGGTGTCCCATGTCCCACATCACCCTTATCCGTCACGGTCAGGCAAACTCCGGTGCCAAGGACGAGGTGAGCTATGACAAGCTCAGCCCGCTGGGTCATGAACAGGCCGCCTGGCTGGGCGATCACCTGCGCGATAGCGAAACCCATCACACGCGACTTTACACCGGCACGCTGACCCGGCACATCGAGACCGCCGAAGGCATGGCCACGGGGCTGGAACCGATCCGCGATCCACGCCTGAACGAGCTGGAGTATTTCACGCTCGCCTCCCTGATGGAGCATCAGCACGGGATTCCCTTTCCCCTGGAACAGGGTGCCTTCACCGACCATCTGCCCACTGTTTTCCAGCACTGGCAGGACGGCATGATCGAACAGGCCCCGGAATCCTGGGAAAACTTCCACACCCGGATCGAGGATGCCCTGCAAGAGATCGCCGCAGGTCAGGGGCCTGCGCTGGTGGTGACATCAGGGGGGCTTATTTCCATGGTCATGGCGCAGGCGATGGGCCTTGGTATCCCGGCCATGTCCCGCATCGCCCTGGCCATCATGCATACCTCCATGCACCGGCTGTTTCCCATCGGCGGCCATTGGTCGCCGGTGTTGTTCAACGCGGTGCCGCATCTGGACCGACCAGACCGTCGCAGCGCGCAAACCCACATCTGAAAGGACACAGATCATGCTGAAGCTTTATTACGCGCCCGGCACGATCTCCATTGCGGTGGCCATCGGACTGGAGGAGGCCGGGCTGGCCTATGAAGCTGTCAAAGTCGATTTCGCCAATGCAGAACAGACCATGCCGCCCTACCTGGCGATCAACCCAAAAGGCCGGGTGCCTGCGCTCGTCGGCGATGACGGCACGGCCATGACCGAAACCGGCGCCTTGCTGGACTATATTGCCGCCATCGCACCAGAGGCGGGGCTTGTGCCTGCGGATGCGCAAGCTGCGGTCCATATGCGGGCTGTCATGTACTACCTCGCCTCGACCATGCATGTCGCCCATGCCCACAGAATGCGGGGCAGCCGCTGGGCCGATGCCCAATCCAGCTTTGACGACATGAAGGCAAAGGTGCCGCAGACCATGGCCGCCTGCGCCGCCTATGTCGAAGCAGAATGCCTGCGCGGCGATTATGTGTGCGGCGATGCCCTGACCATCGCCGATCCCTATCTGTTCATCGTTTGCAACTGGCTGGCGGGCGATGGCGTCACCCTCACCGACTTCCCCCGCATCACAGCCTTTCTGGCCCGGATGGAGCGCCGCGACAGCGTCAGGACCATCCGCGCCAAGGGGATGCTGTAACAGCATTTCAGCCCACCAACGCTGCCGGGTCTAGGAAAAGATGCGGAAATACAGCCAGTCGGGCAGGAACTGGCTGGCACGGAACACCAGCGAAAAGAGCCATGGAAAGCTCTTTTTGAAGCTGTCGGTGCCCATATGCTCGATCACCTGCCGGGCGGCCTCGTCGGGGTCCATGATGAAGGGCATGCGAAAATCGTTCTTCTCGGTCAGTTGAGTCTTGATGAAACCGGGGTTGACGACCTGCACCTGCACGCCGGTCTTGCGCAGGTCGGCATACATGCATTCGGCCAACGACATGGTGGCGGCCTTGGACGCGGTGTAACCGATGGAACCGGGCAATCCGCGAAACCCCGTCAGGCTTGAGGTGATGACGATATGCCCGGCATCGCGTGCCACCATCCCCGGCACCACCTGCCCCATGACCCGCATCAGGCCGGTGAAATTCACATCCGCCATGGCGGTCGCCTGTTCCGCGTTCCATTCGCGCGCACCGAATGGCCAATAGACACCGGCCAGATAGACCACGCCGTCGATCTGGCCCACAGCCTCTGCCGCCGCCTTCACACTGTCGGCGTCGGTCACATCGACAGTCTGGAAACTGGCCTTGCCCGGCAGTTCATCAACCAGCGCTGCAAGCTTTCCCTCGGACCGGGCGGAAACGATCACCTCGGCACCAGACCGGCTCAGCCTGCGTGCCAAAGCGGCGCCCAATCCGTCGCTGGCACCCACAAGCCAGTATCGTTTCGACTGAAAGCTCTTCATTGTCCCTCCTTCGGTCGGATGGTGGCGATCAGCTCTGCCACCTTGATCCCGTACTTGCGGAACTGACTGCGGTTCACGATGGTTCCGTCGGGTGTCAGGTACATCCAATCGACCGTCCGCAGCCGGTGTCCGCCGCTTTCCGGGGGCAGTGTGATGTCGTATCTGATCTGCGCCGCCGACCCGGCCACGCTGCCCCTGCCGCCGCCCGGCACGTCGTCAGCCGTGGCGATGAATTCATCGTTGTCCTGCAGGGAAATACGCCATTCCCGATCCTGAACGCTCCCGTCGTTGTAACGGAACCGCTCTGCCATCACGGCGGTGTCACCGTCCCACCGGATGTCGAAATCCGCCACGAAGGAGCTGGTCACCCGTCCCAGCGGGCCAAAGATCACGCCTTCGCAGACCATCTCGCCGTTCAGATGCTGCTGCATGTCAAATGCGGGGAACCCTTCGCTGTAATCTTCGGGGTGCTGACCGGGGAACTCCGCAAATCGCCTTCGCAGCAGCACCGCCACGGTCGCCAGGGCCACACCAATCAACAGGAAAATCAATGCATCCATAAATTGTCCTCAACTGCCCTCACCCGGCTCAACAAGCCGATCGAAATCAATTTCAGCGCGCAGGGCACACCGGCGTAAAGAATGATCAGCAGTCGCACGGCCTGCGGGGGGCTTGGTTCTGCACCAGTGCGCAGTCCGGCCCCCTCAAGCATTGGAAGTAGGGCAACGGCGGCGAATGCCAATGTGAATTTTGAAACAAATGACCACAGCCCGAACCCTTCGGCAGCAGAAGGCGATATCCTGGCCATCCGCGTCGCGAACATCGCCGGCAGCAGGGTCAGGTCCGCGCCCAGCACCGCGCCCGACGCCACACAGACCACTGCAAAGATCACCGCATCACCCGGCCCCAGAAACAGCGCGCCGCCGAAGGACACGATTCCCAGCACCATCGCCGCCAGCAGAACCCGTTTGCCGCCGAACCTTTCGGCCAGCAGCCCCCAGAGCGGGGCCGCGCCGGCAGCCGACAGGAAGAACAGCAGCAGCAGCGGCCCTTCCCATCCCGGCGCGTCCAGCGCGATCTCGACATAGAACAGGAACAGGGTTGAGGTCACCGCGACAGGGGCCGCGTTGAACAGCGCGATGACCAGCAGTTGCCGTGCCACCGGGTCCCGCAGGACAGTGGCAAACCCGGTCGAGGGTGGCAGCCCCGCATCGCGCCATTCCTGCCTCATGGCCAGCACACTGGCCAGCGCCAGCACCGCAAATCCTGCCGCAAAACCCGCAAAGGGCGCGCCGATGAACACCCCCAGCCCCACCGGCGCGACAGAGGCGGCGCAAACCCCCAGCAGCGCCCCGGTCTCGCGCCAGCGCGCAAGGGCCAGATGGCCACGTCCCGGCAGGCTGCCCGCCTTGGAAACGCCCTGGGCGTAAAAGCAGATTGTCAGAAAGCTGAACCCGGAGAACACCAGCGTCAGCATGATCCCGAACCAGGCAATGGGCAGGATCGGCGGCGGCACGGCAAACAGCCCCAGCATGGCGGCAGCCATGACAAAAGCCCCGGTTGCCACCGCCGCGCCGCGATGCCTGCGCATTCTTTCCGACAAGCGCCCCAGCAGCGGGTCCTGCACCACATCCAGCAGGCGCAGCCCGAACAGCACAGCCCCCAGCGCGGCAAGCGAGACACCGTATTCATCAACGTAGAACTTCGGCGCGTGGATATAGATGGGCAGGCCTGCCGCCGACAGCAGCGCCGCAAACAGCGCATAGGCCGGAAGCCTTCGCGCCAGGGCCGTCATCAGCGGCTGACTTCGTTCTTCGGTGGCAGCGGCCGGGGCCGAAACCCGGCCCCTTTCCACCACAGCTTGACCGCCTGCCAGTGGATCAGCGCCTGCACCCGCCGCGCACCAAAGGGCCGCCGCAGCATCGCGCGCAGGATGCCCGCGTTGGTCAGCGTTTTGCGCCTGCCGGTCAGTGTCGCGATCAGCCCGCCGTTCCCGGCACTGTAGTCGATCCAGATGCCGATCCGGTCCTCCCGGATGTCAAAGCGAAAGGTATAGGACCCCTCAATCGGCTGGAACGGCGAGACATGGAGTATCTTGGTCGATGGCAGGTGATCCTCTGCCGTGATCGGGCGCAGGTCCTCATTCCGACACAGATAGCAATGCCGGTCACCGTAGGTGTTCGTCACCTCTGCAATCACCGTGATCAGCGCGCCTGCGCTATCCCGACACAGCCAGAAGCTGACCGGGTTGAAGACAAAGCCAAGGACCCGTGGCTGTGCCAGAATCTCGATGGTCTGAACGCCGTCGATCCCTTGCGCCACCAGCACGTCGCGGACCCATCGCGCGCCGCGCCCCCGATGCGGCGCACCGCCATGGTCGCGGTCAAGCAGCGAGGTCAGCCCCGCCCGGTTGCGGCGGAACAGCCCCGGCGTCTTCGGCAGGGTTTCCGCGTCGCACAGCACATAGTCGATGGAATAGCGAAAGGCGTTCTCTATCGCGCCCTTGCGCCCGTGAAAGGTATGCCCGGCGATATGATCGACCGCCCCCGTCATTCGGCAGCGATGGGCAGGGCGGCACCCCGTTCGATCCGGTCGGCCACGTCCAGCGCGCTTGCCAATCCGTCCTCGTGAAAACCATTGCGCATCCACGCCCCGCAGAACCATGTGTTGCGGTTGCCATTCGTGGTGGCGATCTTTTTCTGCGCGGCAAGGGCCGCCAGGTCATAGACCGGATGGCGCAGCGTCACCTGATCATAGATCAGTTCCTCACGGATGCTGCGTTTGGTGTTCAGGGTGACAAAATGCGGATCATCCATCGGGATCGGCTGCAACGAGTTCATCCAATAGGTCAGGTCGATCCTGTCCGACGTGGCGTCGCTGTCCTCGGTATAGACCCAGGAGGCCCAGGTTGACCGTCGGCTGGGCATCATGCGGGCATCGGCATGCAGGGTGATGTCATTGGGCTGATACCTGATCGCGCCGAGGCTGGCCTGCTCGGAGTGGTCCGCGTCCGCCAGCATCGCCAGTGTATCGTCCGAATGGGTGGCAAATATCACCTCGTCAAATGCTTCCCAACCGCCGCCCGATGCCTTGATCTGCACCCCCGGCTCCGACCGGCGCACCGCCTGCACCGGCGCGTTCAGCCGGATGTCCACGCGCTTGGCGCGCATCGCCGCCTCCAGACGCGTCACATAGGCCTGCGAGCCGCCCTTGACCGTGTACCATTGATGCTGACCGGAATAACCCAACAGCGCATGGTTGCGAAAGAAATCCACCATCGCATAGGCCGGAAAGTCCATGATCTTTTCCGTTGGTGTCGACCAGATCGCCCCCGACAACGGCGACAGGTAGTAGTCCTTGAAATAGCGCCCTGTTCCCAGCACCGACAGGAATTCACCGATGGTCAGGGACTGGTCCCTGGCCACGCGGGTCGCGTGTTTGTTGAACCTGAAGATATCGCGCAGCATGGCGATGAAACGCGGGTTCAGGGCGTTGCGCCGCTGCGCAAAGACCGCGTTCAGGCTGGTCAGCGCATATTCGATCCGCCCGCCGTCGATGGAGGCGCCAAAGCTCATGTTCGATTTCACGACCGGCACGTCCAGTTCAGCGAAGAGCGCCGCCAGATTGGGGTAATTGGCATAGTTGAACACGATGAACCCGGTATCGACCGGCTGATCCCCGTTCTTTCCCGCAATCACCGTGCGGGCGTGCCCACCCAGCCGCGCACCGCTTTCGAACAGGGTCACATGGTGGCTGTCAGCCAGCCTGTGTGCCGCCCCCATGCCCGAGATACCAGCGCCGATGACGGCAATCCTGCGCCGGGGCGTTCCGCCTTGCACCGGCTCCATTGCTACAGCTTCAAAGGGCATAAAGTGATGATTTCCTGTCAGTTGTTACGCTAGTGGTTGGTTTGTGCAGTAATTACGAGGCCCAATGCCCAGGAGTTGCAAAAAACTTCTGTGCGCGCGCCAAGCCCGCCCGGAGGTCACGGCGATTTTTGAAATCACTTTGAAAACGCCACGGTATGAGAACTAGACCGGTTTTCGTGGCTTCAAGCTTCTGACGGATTTGTGAAAGCCCGTGCGCTAGGTCTTGTCGAGCGGGACCACAACGCCGGGGGTGTCGTCCTTGGCCAGTTCCTCAAAATCGAAGTTGTGCAGGCGGCCCGCACGTTTGGACGCCTTTTCCGAGCTGATCATGATCTCGTCCACGTCCTTGCGGGCCTGTCCGAAATGCCGGTCAAGGTTGCCGACCCGTGTCACCAGCCGCTCGACATCGCCATGCAGCGCGCCCAACTCCTTGCGGATGGCCCCGGCCTGTTCACGCATCCTGGCGTCCTTGAGGATGGCGCGCATGGTGTTCAGCGTGGCCATGCAGGTCGTGGGCGACACGATCCAGACCCGCGCGGCAAAGCCTTCGCGGATCAGTTCGGGGAAATTGGCATGCAACTCGGCATAGACCGCCTCTGACGGCAGGAACATCAACGCGCCGTCCGCAGTCTCTCCTTCCACGATGTATTTCTCGGAAATATCGCGGATGTGTTTCTTGACCGCGACCTTCATCGCCGCGACGGCGTTCTTCAGGTCCCAATCCGTCTTGGCATTGCGCAGCGCCTCATAGGCCTCCAACGGGAACTTGCTGTCGATCACGATCGGGCCCGGCGGGTTGGGCAGGTGGATCAGACAATCCGCGCGCTTGCCATTGGCCAGCGTGTGCTGAAGGCTGTAGCTGTCGGATGGCAGTTGTTTCGACACGATATCGCGCAGCTGGATTTCACCAAAAGCGCCGCGTGTCTGCTTGTTGCTCAGGATGTCCTGCAAGGACAGCACATCGCCCGACAGCTTGGTGATGTTGTCCTGCGCCTTGTCGATGGCGGCCAGACGTTCCTGCAACTGGGTCAGGCTGGTGGTGGTCTGCTTGGCCGAGCCATGCAGGGTCTGGTTCATGCGTTCCTGCATTTCCGTCAGCGACCGCTGCGACCGTGCGGCATTGTCGGCCAGCCGCTCCTGCATCTGCAACTGCACGGTGTTCAGCCGCGCCTCCACCGACTGGATCAGCTGGCTTTGCGCATTGGCCTGGGTGTCGGACACCATCTGCAACCCGCCGCGCAATTGCTCCTGCCCCGCGCCAAGCTGCTGCACATGGCCGCCCAGAACCTGCATCTGCTGCGACAGGGGGGCCGCCAGCCGCGCTGTCCGCCCCGCCGCGCGCACCGCCACGATCAGCAGGATCACGATCAGCGCCACCAGCGCCGCCGCCCCAAGGACAGCCAGCGCAAGCGGGTCATTCCACTGATAGATTGTTCCGCCAACCTCGATCATGTGCGTCCGAACAGCCGTTCAATATCGGCCAGCTTGAGTTCCACATAGGTGGGCCGCCCGTGGTTACACTGGCCGGAATGGGGCGTCGCCTCCATCTCGCGCAGCAGCGCGTTCATCTCTTCCGCCCGCATCCAGCGGCCCGAGCGGATCGACCCATGACATGCGATACGGCTCAGGATCGCCTCGATCCGGGCCTGCAGGAGGTTGCTGTCGCTCTGGTCGGCCAGTTCATCCAGAATATCCAGCAGCATCGCGCGGGCATTGACGGTGCCAAGAATCGCAGGCGTCTCGCGCACCGCGACGGCATTGCCGCCAAAGGCCTCGATCCCCAGACCCAGCCGCGCCAGATCATCCGACAGATCCAGCAGACGCGCGCAATCACCTGCGGACAGCTCCACAATCTCCGGGATCAGCAGCGCCTGAGCCGCCACGCCATTCTCGGCCATCTGCCGCTTGAGCTTTTCATAGACCAGCCGCTCATGCGCGGCATGCTGGTCCACGATGACCATGCCCGTTGCAGTCTGGGCAATGATGTAATTCTCATGCACCTGCCCCCGTGCGGTGCCCAACGGATAGTCGGGCGCAGGTTCGGCGGATTCGGTCACCGGGTCCGCGGGTGTCTCTACCCGTCCCCACATGCCCGCCGTCTCGGCAAATCCGGCAGGGGCCTGCGCCTGATAGGCCGCGCCCCGCGCGCCAAGGCTGGGCCGGTCCATCTGATAAACCCGCGCGCCCGTGGGTTCTGGCCGCATCGCGCCCAGTGTCGCCCCCGCAACGGTGGTAGATGCGCGGTGCCCCGCCTCTGCCAGCGCATGGCGCAGGGCCGACACGATCAGCCCGCGCGCCAGCCCCGGATCGCGAAACCGCACCTCGGACTTCGCCGGATGCACATTGACGTCCACCAGTGTCGGTTCGCAGTCGATGAACAGCGCCGCCGCCGGATGGCGGTCACGGCTGAGAAAGTCGAAATAGGCCCCGCGCAGCGCACCAACCAACAGCTTGTCCCGCACCGGGCGGCCATTGACGAAAAGATATTGCGCCACGGCAGAGCCGCGCGAATAGGTCGGCAGCGCGGCAAAACCTGTCAGGTGCAGACCCTCGCGCTGCGCGTCGATGGGCAGGGAGTTGTCGGCGAATTCCCGGCCCAGGACCTGCGCCAGCCGGCCATGCAGGGCCTCGAACATCTCTCCCTGTTCGGCATCGGCGCGGAACACCTCGCGGCCCGGCCCATCGCCCGAGACATCGCGCAGTGTGAAACGGACAAAGGGTTCAGCCATGGCCAACCGCTTGATCACGTCGCCAATCGCCTGCGCCTCTGCCCGGTCGGTGCGCAGGAACTTGAGCCGCGCGGGCGTGGCGTGAAACAGATCGCGCAGGGTGACAACCGTACCGCCATTCAGCGCGGCAGGCCGAACCTCGCCCTGCTTGCCGCCCGCCACAGTAATCTCTGCCCCGTCATGACCCGCGGCGCGGCTGGTGATGCACAGCCTGCCCACCGCACCCAGCGACGGCAGCGCCTCGCCACGAAAGCCAAAAGTATGGATGTTCAGCAGGTCCGAGCCGTCGATTTTGGAGGTCGCATGGCGCGACAGTGCCAGCGCCAGATCACCTGGCGCGATGCCGCAGCCGTCGTCCGTCACCCGGATCAGGGTCTTGCCGCCATCGGCATATTCCACCGTGATCCGCCGCGCGCCTGCGTCAATGGCGTTTTCCACCAGTTCCTTGACCGCCGATGCGGGCCGTTCGACAACTTCGCCCGCAGCGATCCGGTTGATCGCGGCATCGTCAAGCTGACGAATGACCGGGGGATTATCGGCTATATTGGGGTGAGCCAGGGACATAACGCTAGACCTAGCATGAGGGACCGCGATTCTGCCAGTGGGAAACCGGCTGTCAGCGGGTCGTTGCGGCCTTGTACCAGGCCACGATCTCTGCCCGCTCCGCCACCTGCATATAGCTCAGGTTCGCAGGCGGCATGGCATGGGTCAGACCTGCCTGCAAATAGATCTGTTTCGCCGCCATGGCGATCTGGTGTTCCGTCTCCAGCCGCACCCCCTTGGGCGGCCAGTGCAGCCCCTCCCACGTCGGCTCTGCCGCATGGCACATGGAACAGCGGCCCGTGACGATGTCCTGCACCCGGTCGAAGCCATCGGCCTGGGCAAAGCGCAGGGCAGCGGGGCCTGTCGCCTCTGCCGGTTCCTCGGCGCGGAACATCGGTTCGGTGGACAACCACATGATCAGGATGAACAGCAGCGCGGTGGCCAGCCAGGTCCAGGTCGGGTCACCTGTGCGGGCATGAACGCTGTTGAAATAATGCCGGATCGTCACGCCCATGAGGAACACCAATGACGCGATCAGCCAGTTCATCTCGGATGCGAAGGCGAGCGGATAATGGTTCGACAGCATCAGGAAGATGACCGGCAGCGTCAGGTAGTTGTTGTGGGTGCTGCGCTGCTTGGCGATCTTGCCGTATTTGGCATCCGGCGTGCGGCCCGCCTGCAAATCGGCAACCACGATGCGCTGGTTGGGCATGATGATGAAGAACACGTTGGCCGACATGATCGTGGCGGTAAAGGCCCCCAGATGCAGCAGCGCCGCACGGCCCGAGAAGACGGATGTATAGAACCAGGCCATCGCGACAAGGATCACATAAAGCAGGATCATCAGCCGCGTGTTGTCATCGCCAAAGCGGCTCTTGCAGATCCGGTCATAGGCGACCCAGCCAAAGGCCAGCGAGGCCAAGGATATGGCAACAGCCTGAAACGTCGACAGCTCCATCACCGCCGGGTCGATCAGATAGAATTCCGCGCCAAGGTAATAGACCAGCACCAGCAGGGCAAAACCGCTGAGCCATGTCGAATAGCTTTCCCATTTGAACCAGACCAGATGGTCCGGCATGTTGTCGGGGGCGATCAGGTATTTCTGGATGTGGTAAAACCCCCCGCCATGCACCTGCCACTCTTCGCCATCGGCACCCGAGGCCAGGTCGCGGTCCCGGTGCAGACCAAGGTCAAGCGCAATGAAATAGAAAGACGACCCGATCCAGGCAATGCCGACAATCACATGGGTCCATCGGACCGCGAATTCGATCCAGGAGGACATGGTGGCAAGGTCGTACATGGGCGCTCTTTCGGAATTCTGGGTTACTGCGCTGCTGTTGCGCCTGGATATTTAGAGCCAAAAAGAGGAGGGGTTGATGCGCTCCATGCCCCTCCTCCCCCTGCTAGTGTGGCAGGCTGCCTTTTGAATGGCCCTTGAGGCCGCCTGACACTTCTTCGGTTGATTCCTCGGCCAGTTCTTCGGGCAGGGCAAGGTTGAGGACAATCGCGATCAGCGCGGCAGGCAGAAGCCCGCTGGTCATCAGGATGCTCAGGGTATCGGGCAGGTGCTGCACCGCACCCGGCTCCAGTTGCAGGCCCAGACCGACAGAGATCGAGATGGCAAAGATGACCATGTTGCGGCGGTTCCAGTCCACATCGGAGAGCATCGACATGCCCGCCGCCACCACCATGCCGAACATCACGATCACACCGCCGCCCAGCACTTCGATCGGCACGGTGCGGATCAATCCGCCCACCTTGGGCACCAGCCCGCAGATGATCAGGAATATCGCGCCGCAGGTGACCACATGGCGGCTCATCACGCCGGTCATGGCGATCAGGCCGACATTCTGGCTGAACGACGTATTGGGCAACCCGCCAAAGACACCGGCGATGGCCGTACCCAGACCATCGGCATAGGTCGCACCCGCGATCTCGGTATCGGTCGCCTCGCGGCCCGCGCCGCCCTTGGTGATCCCCGACACATCGCCCACGGTTTCAATGGCCGAGATGAACGCCATCAGACAGAAACCGATGACCGCCGCCGCCGAGAATTCAAAACCGTAGCGGAACGGGTCCGGCAGCGCGACCCATGCGGCGTTGTTCCAGCTTGCGATCACACCCCGGTCGCCGCCAAACGACAACATGCCAACCGCCACGGCATAGAAGTATCCCACGATCAGCCCGACCAGAACGGCAGAGATCGACAGCATCCCACGGGTAAAGAACTTGAGCCCCAGCGTGACCACGATCACCACCAGCGCCGCCGACCAGTTCAGCAGGCTGCCGTATTCCGGCGTGCCGATGGCGGGCACCCCACCGGCGGCATACTGGATGCCGACCTTGACGAGCGCGAGGCCGATCATGGTGACCACCAGCCCCGTCACCAGCGGCGGCAGGGCAAAACGTATCTTGCCGATGAAAAGCCCCAGACAGGCATGAAACAGCCCACCCACGACGATGCCGCCAAACAGCGCGGCCAACCCATCGACCCCCTTGCCCGCAACCAGCGGGATCATGATCGGGATAAAGGCAAAGGACGTGCCCTGCACGATCGGCAGCCCCGCACCGACCGGCCCCAGCGTGATCGTCTGTAGCAGTGTCGCCACCCCGGCAAACAGCATCGACATCTGGATCAGGTACAAGAGTTCCGGGAAATCCGGCGAGTTGGAGCCAAACCCGAAACCCGCCGCACCGGCGATGATGATGGCGGGCGTCACGTTGCTGACGAACATCGCCAACACATGCTGGATGCCCAGCGGGATCGCCCGTGTCAGGGCAGGAGTGTAATTGGGATCGCGCAGTTGCTCCGGCGTCCCGATGGAGGTGGATGTCATGCTGTTGTCCCTTGTTGGAGAGGTCGTCCTCTGACGAGACGATCCGTTACGCGGGCTGTGCCCTGACAACATAGGGCCGGTCCAACGGGTATTCGTCAAGGTTCGGCGTGCCCCCGATCCGGTCCACAATGGCGAAAATGCCCGGCCCTGCCAATGGCGTGAGCACTCCATGCCATGTTCCCCGGTGCAGGTTGACCCCCTGATGCGGTGCCGTGACAAAGGCTTGCGGCACGCCGGGCCGGTCGCCCAGATCCGGTGCGACGATCACAAGGAAAGGGTTCGAGGTCATCGGCAGAAAGGCCTGCGAGCCCTCCGGATGCCGCTCAAGCAGGTCCAGCACATAGGGCAGTTCGCGCGGCACGGCGTTGAAAATGCTCAGCCCCGCGCGCCCTTCCGGGCCGAAATCAAGCGTCGCACGGTCGTGGTAGCGCCCGCACAGACCCGCGTTGATCATCTTGTCCGGTGTGCCCGCACACTCCAGCACATCCCCAAACGGGGCAAAGGCCGCCGCCGTCAGCGCCTGCGCGATAATCTCGGGCGGGGCGGTCATAGCGGCATGTGCCGGTTCACATCCTTGTACAGCAGATAGCGGAACGGCACGTCGCCGGTGGCGATGCAGGCCTGCGGACAAAAGGCACGCAGCCACATGAAATCCCCCGGTCCGACGCCGACCCAGTCCCGGTTCAGCAGGTACTCCGCCGTGCCTTCCAATACATACAACCCATGCTCCATCACATGGGTCTCGGCAAAGGGGATGCGCCCGCCGGGCTGGAAGGTGACAATGTTGACATGCATGTCATGGCGCAGGTCCGCCGGATCGGCAAAGCGCGTCGTGGCCCAGACCCCATCACAATCGGGCATGACAACGGGGGCCACCTCCTTGTCCGAGGTGACAAAGGCCTGGGGCATCTCGATGCCCTCGGCCCGCTGATAGCGCTTCCTGATCCAGTGAAACTGGGCCACCGCTTCGGTATCGTTCCACACCGTCCAGACCGTATCGGGCGGAATATAGGCATAGCCGCCTTCGCCCATGTCATGCCGCTGTCCGTCGATGTTCAGCGTCAGCCCGCCGCGCGCGACAAAGATCACCGATTGCGCCTCCGCGTCCTCCTCCGGCGCGTCAGACCCGCCGCCGGGCAGCAGTTCCACGGCATATTGCGAAAACGTCTCTGCAAATCCGGACAGGGGCCGCGCCAGCACCCACATCCGCATGTCGCGCCAGCCCGGCAGATAGCTGGTAACGATGTCGCGCTGGGTGATCGCAGGCAGCACCGCGTAGGCCGGCGTGAATACGGCGGTGCCCTCAGGGTTGCCAGACTGATCCGGCAGCCCGCCGGGCGGGAAAGCGTAACTCAAAACATGTCCTCCAGACGAAGCCGCGCGATGCGTTCGACCTGCACGCAGGCGGTTGTGAACTCGGCGGCCGTGTCATTGGCGATCCGCGCCTCAAAGGCACGCAGGATGCCCGCCTTGTCATGATCCTTGACCGCGATGATGAAGGGAAAGCCGTGTTTGGTCACGTAATCCGCATTCAGCGCCTCGAAGCGCGCGCGCTCCGCATCCGTCAGGGCATCCAGACCCACGCTTGCCTGCTCTGCCGTGCTTTCCGCCGTCAACCGCTTGGCCGCAGCCAGTTTGCCCGCCAGATCGGGATGTGCGGTCAGAACGCCCAGACGCTCGTCGGCGCTGGCCGACCGGAACATGCGCGCCAGCGCGTTGTGCAGGCCCGCCGCCGTGTCATGGGCCGGGCCCAGCTCCAGCGCAAAGGCGCGTTCCGCGATCCAGGGCGAATGTTCGAACACCCCGCCATAGGCCGCGACAAAGCTGTCCCGGTCCATCTGGCTGGGCCGCGGCCCGCGCGGCTGCGGCGGATGCACCCCGTGCCAATGATCTGCGATGTCGATGCGGCGCGGGGTCCAGACGCCTTCGAACCCCTTGATATATTCGACAAAGCGTTTCAACGCCTGAACGCGCCCCGGCCGCCCCACAAGTCGGCAATGCAGCCCCACCGACATCATCTTGGCAGCGCCCGCCGCCCCTTCGGCATAAAGCGCGTCAAAGGTGTCGCGCAGGTAGGCATAGAACTGGTCCCCCGAATTGAACCCCTGCGGCGTGGCAAAGCGCATGTCGTTGCAATCCAGCGTATAGGGAATGATCAACTGCTCGCGGTCCCCGATCTGCATCCAATAGGGCAGATCATCGTCATAGGTGTCCGAGATGTAATCGAAAGCGCCGGTCTGCGCCGCCAGCGCCACGGTATTGACCGAGGTGCGCCCACAGTACCAGCCGCGCGGCGCGCTGCCGACAACTTCGCTGTGCAGGCGGATCGCCTCGTCCATGTCGGCCTGTTCCGCCTTGATGGTATGGTCCTTGTAGTCGATCCATTTCAGCCCGTGGCTGGCAATTTCCCAGCCCGCCTCCTGCATCGCCTCGACCTGCCCCGGCGCGCGGGCCAGCGCGCTGGCCACACCATAGACGGTCACCGGGATGCCCGCGCCGGTGAACAGCCGGTGCAGCCGCCAGAACCCGGCCCGCGCGCCGTAGTCATAGATGCTTTCCATGTTCCAGTGGCGCTGCCCGGTCCAGGGCTGCGCGCCCACGATCTCGGACAGAAAGGCCTCTGACGACGCATCGCCATGCAACAGGCAATTCTCGCCGCCCTCCTCGTAGTTGACGACGAATTGCACGGCAATGCGTGCGCCCTGGGGCCACTTGGCGTCGGGCGGCCTGGGGCCATGGCCCTGAAAGTCACGAGGGTAGCGGTTCATGATAAAGTCCTGATCTTGCGCCCCCACCCTGCACAAATACCGACAGGCGCGCAATTTCTGTTGTGCCGGGAAAAAGCAATCGGGCTGCATCCGCTTGGGATGCAGCCCGACGCCAGATTGACTGCTGCTGCCTGTGTTTATGCGTTAGTCTGGGATTATTAGGCGCGGGCCAACCTGAATGACTGCTGGGGCGTATTGGCTCTTGCGGGTCGAACCCAAAAACGCAGAAATCACAATAAACACTGTGGCGCCCCCCCAGACGGCGTTCCGAAAACTTAGGTCATACACGGTTTACGTGCAGTTTTCGCCTCTTACGCCCTATATAGGCAAAGGATGATTCGCAGGTCAAAGAAAAACGAATCACTCCGGTCAGAAAGTGCGAATCACCCCGGATTCGCTGTACTTTCCAACCGCGACGGCCCGTTCAACCCCGCATTGACGCGCCGTTTCCCGGCCCTATCCTGCTGTGGAACCCCCATTCCAGCCAAGGAGCCCCCGATGCCCGATGGATATCTGACCACGCATGTCCTGGACACGGCTCTGGGCGCACCCGCCCGCGCCATGGATGTCACGCTCTACCGCCTCGACGGCGATCTGCGGATCAAACTGGCCGGGATGCAGACCAATGCGGACGGGCGCACCGATACGCCCATTCTGCCATCAAACGGCTTTGCCCCCGGCATCTACGAACTGGTCTTTGCCGCCGGGGCCTATCTGGACCGCATCGGGACACCGCCCGAAAGCCCGCGCTTTCTGGATGACATCCCGATCCGGTTCGGCATTTCCGACCCGACGGCGCATTACCACGTGCCGCTGCTGCTCTCGCCTTTCGGATATTCAACCTACCGGGGCAGCTGACCCGCGCAACCGGTGCGGACCGACCAGCGCTGTCACGCCCAGGATCAGGCCCGATACCGTCGCGATCATGCCTGCAGCCGACACGCTGTCCTGCATTCCGATCCACAGCGGCCCATAGCCCGCCAGCACATAGCCCAGCACAGCGGCAAGCGTGGCGAACCCCACCGACCAGGCCAGCTGATGCTCCAGCCGGTTGGTCATCAGCCGCGCCGCCGCAGGCGGGCAGATGAACATGGCAATCACGATGATACTGCCCACCGCGTCAAAGGCCGCCACAGCGGCAATCGCCGCCATGATCACCAGCGCCAGCCCCAGCGGGCTGGTCCGCAATCCGATGGTGCGGGCAAACCCCTCGTCAAAGGTACTGATCTTGAGCGGTCGCCAGAACAGCACGATGAACCCCGTAACCACCAGCAAGGTCGCCGCCATGCGCGGCAGTTCCACTGGCAGACTGGCCAGCGCCTGCGGGTCCAGCAGCGAGGACCAGCCGGTCGCATCCAGCCAGATCAGGCTTTCCAGATTGCCATAAAGCGCATGTTCCACGTCCAGATGCACCGAAGAGGTGTCCGATTGCTCCAGCAACAGCACCCCGCCCGCGAACATTGTGGTAAAGACCACGCCCATCGCGGCACCAGTCTCGATCCGCCCCAGACGTCGCACCGCCTCGATTGCGCCAACGGCGATGACCGCCGCTCCGGCAGCGCCCAGCAACATCGGCAGCGTGCTGATCGTACCGCCGATCAAAAAGGCAACGACGATACCCGGCAGCACCACATGGCTGATCGCGTCCCCGATCAAGGCCTGCCGCCGCAGCACCAGAAAGTTGCCGGGCAGCGCGCAGGCGACGGCCACGCAGATGCCGGTCAACAGCGGCACCAGGCTGAGCGGGACAAATTCAGCGCCGTTCATGCCAGAGCCTCCGCACGGGGAATGCGCGCGTCCACCTCGGCCAGCTGGTCGGCGGTCAGCACGGTTTCAATATCGGTCAGCCCGTCATCCTGCGCGGTGGCCGCCTCGAAGGCGGGATCGCTGCGGATCACCTGCCAGCGGCTCTCGTCGCGCAGCGCCCGTGATGCGCGCCCCCGGCCCAATTCGGTGGGCACGCCATCGGGCCGCGCCCAGCCCTGCCGGTGCAACAGTCGCAGTGTCATGTTTTCATAGATCGGTTGCCCCTGCGCCATCGCCAGCAGCCCCTGCCGCAGGTGGACCCGCCGCTGATGCCGCCGGTGCCGGGCCAGCGCCGACACCACCCCGCGCCCCGGTGCCACCAGCAGCGACAGCGCAAACAGCACAAAGCCCACCAGCACGATGATCGGCCCGGTCGGCACAGCCGGGATCGCCGCCGACAGCGCCGCGCCGACATAGGCCGACAGCCCCCCGACAGCGCCCGAAATCATCACAACCCTGTCCGTCCGCTCGGTCCAGAAACGTGCAGTCACCGGCGGAATGATCAGCAATGCCACGATCAGGATCAACCCGACAATCTTCAGCCCGACAACCGTCACCGCAAGGACCAGCCCCATCATGGCAAGGTCCGTGCGGCGCACGTTCTGGCCGATGGATACCGCATATTCGGGATCGAAAGAGGCCAGCGTCAGCGGCCGCCGCATCAGCAGCACCAGTGCCAGCGTCAAAGCGGCCGACACCGCGATCACCATCGCATCGCTGCGCAACATCCCGGCGGTCGAACCCAGAAGGAACCCTTCAAGCCCTGCCTGCTGACCCGCCGACATCGTCTGGATCACCGTCAGCAGCACGATCCCGAAACCAAAGAAAACCGACAGGACCGACCCGATCGCCGCATCCTCCGCCAGGCGGGTCCGCGTGCCCAGCCATGACACCAGCAACAGCCCCACCGCCGCCGACAGCGCCGCACCCGACAGCAACCCGACAAGGTTCCGGCCCGTTCCGCCCAGCGTCACCATCACCATGAAGGCCAGCGCAACCCCCGGCAGCGTCGCGTGGCTGATCGCATCGCTGACCAGCGCGCGCTTGCGCAGAAACAGAAATGTCCCGCCAACCCCCGCCGCCATCCCCAACAGGGTCGCGCCAATTGTCACAAGGGTCGCGTTATAGCCCAGTTGCAGCAGTAGCGCGTCCCCGATCATGACAACGCCAGCGCTTCCATCTGCGCGCCCGCCAGCCGCCCGCCATAGGCATCCTGAAGGTTCGCGGTGACAAAGGTGGTCTTCACTGGCCCTTCCGCAATGCGGCGGGTGTTGATCAGAAAGACGTTGTCGAAATAATCCGTGACGGTCGACAGATCATGATGCACCGCCACAACCGTCTTGCCCGCATCCCGCAAGGATTTCAGCACGCCGATGATCGCCTTTTCGGTGGCCGCATCGACCCCGGCAAAGGGTTCATCCAGCAGGTAAAGGTCCGCATCCTGCGCCAGGGCGCGCGCCAGAAACACACGCTGCTGCTGACCGCCGGACAATTGCCCGATCTGCCGACCGGCGAAATCCTCCATGCCGACACGGGTCAGGCAATCCTCTGCCCGCGCCCGATGCGCGGGCCGGACCCGTCCCAGCAGACCCAGCTGCGGATACAGCCCCATCAGCACCACGTCGATCACGCGGGTCGGAAAATCCCAGTCCACGCTGGCCCGCTGCGGCACATAGGCGATCCGGTGCCGCTGTTGCCCCACGGGCTTGCCGAACACCGTGGTGGTGCCCGCCAGAGGCTTGTGAATGCCCAGCGCGGCCTTGAGCAGCGTGGACTTCCCCGCGCCGTTGGGGCCGATGATGGCCGTCATCTTGCCCGGCTCCACCGTCATGTCGACGGAGAAGACCGCAGGCTTCTGGCCATAGGACACGGTCATGCCCCGCACGGCCAGCGGGCTGTCCTCGCGGCTGGTCTGCCCTGTTTCCGGGTGACGTTCACTTGCCAGGGTGACACTCATGGCTCAGCTACCGCTGCTCAGTCTGCCGGTCATGCCACCGGGTGACAGATCGGCACCCAATGCACGGGCGATGGTGGTCACGTTATGGTCGATCATGCCGATATAGGTGCCCTCATAGGTGCCTTCCTGCCCCATCGCGTCGGAATAAAGCGATCCGCCGATGACAACCTCGTGGCCCCGTGCCGCAGCACCTTCGATCAGCGCACGCATGTTGCGGTCGGACACGGAAGTCTCGACAAAGACAGCGCCGATCTTTCGCTCGACCAGCACATCGACAAGCTCTGATATCCGGTTCAGCCCCGCCTCCGAGTTGGTAGAGATACCCTGAATCCCGATCACCTCGAAATCATAGGCCCGCCCGAAATAGCTGAAGGCATCATGCGCCGTGACCAGCACGCGGGTCTCTTTCGGCACCATGGCCACCGCCTCACCAGCATAGGTCGACAGTGCCGCAAGCTCCTCGCGGTAGCCGGCGGCGTTCGCGGCGAACTCTTCCGCCATGTCGGGGCGCGCCTCGGTCAGGGCGCGGGCAATCTCCGTCACCACGTCGGTCCAGATATCAGGTGCCATCCAGACGTGCGGGTCATAGCGCCCTGCGTAGTCCGCATGTTCCAGCAACCGGCCCTTGTCCAGCGCCTCGGCCACCGCAACGACGCGGCGCTTGCCGCCCAGTTCTTCAAAGAACCGTTCCATCTGCGCCTCAAGGAACAGACCGTGCCACAGGGTCAGGTCGGCGCGGGTCATCGCAACAATGTCACTGCGGGTCTGACGGTATCCATGCGGGTCGACGCCCGGCCCCATCAGGGCCCGGACGGTCACCGCATCCCCCCCGACACGGCGCACGCCATCGGCGATCATGCCTGTTGTGGCAACAACGTCCAGCACGCCTGCCGCGCGCAGGGCGGGTGCAGTGGCCATCAGGGCAAGCCCCCCCATCAGGGTGGCGCGGCGGGTCAGGGCGAAACTGTTCATCATGTTTTTCATGATTTCTATATGAGAGCGATTCGCAACTAAGTCAATACAGTTGCGAATTATTCGCAATCTTAAGCGGACTCTGTTTACCGAATGTCCTGCGAAAGCGGCTCGTGCCCACGGATTTTCTGAATCTCGTCAACCGACCGTGCCCGGCAAAGCCCGGAACAAGCCGAAGGCGCCGGGCCATCGCAGGGCTATGGTGCGGCGATGCGCGGCGGCCTGCGGCCTCGACTCCGCGCGGGGGGAAGGGTTCGCGCCTGCTGTCCTGTCATAGCATTGCCTACCCCCTCAAACGCCCCGCCCGGCGCAAGCCGGGCATCGCCCGACCTCCCCCCGGAGGGCGATTTTGCGACCACGGCCATCACATGACCCGGACAGCGGGTTGAGACGCTTCCCGCCACACATAGGTTTGGAACGCCCTCCCGGTCGGGCGACCCCCGACTTGCACCTCACGTCACATTGCGCTCTTTCCGAACGCCCGCCTTGCACGCCGTTCCGGAGAGCTGAGTCAGCAATGTGACACAAAGTCGGTTTTGCCTGACATCTGACACTCAGCCAGTCTCATGTCTTTCCGCCAACGCAAGCCTCCCCTCAGAAGGATATCTCGAAAACTGCCCCTTTTTGCGTCGGCACATGGGCGATGGTGCCGCCATGCGCCCCGATCAGCGCCCGCACGATGGCAAGGCCCATGCCGGTCCCGCCCTGCGCGCGGGTGGTGGTAAAGAAGGGATCGAACATCCGGTCCCGGTCGCCCGGTGCCACGCCAGAACCATTGTCCGCGATCGACAGTTTCCCGGCCTCCCAGTCCAGGCTGACCCGATCCGCCCCATGGCTGACCGCGTTCTGCGTCAATTGTTCCAGCACCGCCCCCAGATCGTCCGGCGGCATCGGCACCTTGCCGTCGCGGCGCAGAACAACCGCGACCCCGCTCACCTGTGTTGCGGCCACCGACAGCAGCACCTCGCCGCCCTCGCGCGCCAGTCCCGCCGCCGCATGGCGGCGCAGGTCACGCAGCAGGTGATCCATCCGGGCGGCAGACCCCGCAATTGTGGCGATCAGCGCCCTGCGCTCCTCCCCGGTGGCATCCTCCAGCAATTCGGCGGCGCCGGTGATGGCGGTCAGCGGCGATTTCATCTCATGGGTGACGTGATCCGCATAGGCGCGCATCGTCGCCGCGCGGTTGTGCAGGGTGGCCCCCATGTCGATCACGCTTTGCCCCAGTTCCGAAAATTCCGGCGTGCCGAAATGCGCGGGCGGCGTTCCGGCGCGGCCCGCCTTCATGTCGCGGGCATGGGCAGTCAGCGCCGTCACCGGGCGCAACACCAGCCGCCACAGCAGGAACCCCAGTATCCCCGCCGACGCCAATGCCACCCAAAGGATCAGCCAGGCGGTTTCCGCCCAGCCCAGCACGTTCCCTGCAACCCTGAAATAGGTCAGGCCCAGGACCGGCACCGCGACAATCCCCGCCATCGCCCCGATCACGATCAGCGCAAGGGGTGGCCGCCATTTGCGCCTTACCTGCCTTGACATGGGCCCAACCTGATCCCGACGCCATGCACCGTCTCGATGGCATCCGCGCAGCCTGCATCGGCCAGTTTGGCGCGCAGGTTGCGCAGGTGGCTGTCCAGCGTGCGGTCCGACACATGGACATGCGCGCCATAGACCGCATCGGTCAGCGCCGGGCGCGGCAGGACCTGATCGGGGCGGACCATCAGATGGCTCAGTATCCCCATCTCCCGCGCGGTCAGGGACACGACCTGCCCCGCAACCGCGCAGGTGTGACGCCCCCTATCAAGTGTCAACACACCCCGCGTGAGGCTCTGGTCCTTTTCCACTGGCCTGCCGCCGCTGCGTTTGAGAATCGCCGTGATCCGCGCGGTCAACTCGCGGGGGGAAAACGGCTTGCTGAC
Organism: Sulfitobacter sp. EhC04; assembly: GCF_001650875.1. Lineage (GTDB taxonomy): Bacteria > Pseudomonadota > Alphaproteobacteria > Rhodobacterales > Rhodobacteraceae > Sulfitobacter. The sequence continues at coordinate 55,999 of NZ_LXYI01000021.1, read as the reverse complement.
GTAATCGTCCCCGCCCAGCTCGAACCCCAGCACCCGGTCGATCTCATCATCCCGCGCGGTCAGGAACAGCACCGGGGTCTGGTCGGTCTGGCGCAGGGTCCGGCACAGGGCCAGACCGTCCATCTGCGGCAATCCGATGTCGAGAATGATCAGGTCATAGCGCCCGGACCTTGCCTTGCTCAGCCCTTCGTCGCCGTCGCCCGCCGCGTCACTGGTCATCCCGGCCTTGTCCAGCGCCATGCGCAGCACGGTGCGGATCTGGGGGTCGTCGTCGACGATCAGGATATGGGGCAGGATTTGGGGCGCAGTCATCGCGGGGCCTTTGCTAGGATGGTGGCAAGGCTATTGCGGGCGCGCGCGTTGCGAAAGCCCCATTCGCGCCAGTCACGCGGGCTCGCGATGCGGTGGGTGCCGGGGCAGATGCTGCGCCGCTGCGTGATCTCGAAACCGGCAATCACCGGACGCGCGGCATCGCCCAGCGCGCACAGATAGCTGGGGTCCTGGCGCACCGGATGGCTCAGGTTATAGCGCGCGATCATGGCGTCAAAGCTGACAAAGGCGCAGGCATAAAGCACCGCCACCGACAGCCCGCCGCCGCGCAGCACCAGCCAGCGGTTGTTCCGCCCCGCGCAGACCTGCCAGAAGATCAGCGCCAGCCCGGCAGCGGTCAGCCCCATCCAGATACCGGCCGCCAGCCGCAGGTGGGTCAACCCGTAGACGCTGACATAAAGGTCCAGCCGCACCAGCGACGACACCACGAGCGCCACATTTTGTGCCACCCAGAGCAGCAAAAGCACGCGCAATGCCCGGTCGCCCAGAACCCAGCGCCGCGTCATCAGAGCAAAGCCCCCGGCGAGCAGCCCGGTCACCACCAGCGGATAGGCCCCCCGGTGCGCATATTCGGCATGGGAAATCCCCTCCGGCAGGCCGACACCGCCATAGAGATAAACCACATCCAGAACCGTCTGCACCGCAAAGACCGCATTGAACAGGATCAGCGCGCGCACGGTCGAGCCGGGGTTGATCAGCCCTTCACGCCCCGGCCCCATGCGGGCGGCTGCCGGGGCCGCACCCAGCCTTTCGCGCATCGCGGGCAGGCGCAGCCCGGTCCAGACCAGCGGCAACAGGCAGAGCCAGAAACCGATCCGGTCGGCGGCGGGCAGGGTCAGGTCCCGCGACGTGACCTCTGCCAGCCAGCGGTCGGCAACCGGGTTTGCCATCAGCAGCAGGCCGACAAAGACAAGACCCAGCGCGACCGGCACCAGCCAGCGCATCAAGGCGCGCTGCACCCAGTTTGAAACCTGCACGGAGTCAGGTCGGCCCAGCGCCTCTGCCCCGTCCTGCACCGTCTGCTGCATCCCCAAGGGCCAGAGCCGCAGCATCGCCCGCAGGATCTGCTCCGGCCTCAGCCCCGCGATGGCCGCAAAGACCGCCGATCCACCCGCAACCGCGATGGCAAAGGACAAGGGCTGCACCAGTTCGGCCAGCGGCAGGAAGGCCAGCAGGCTGCCCGCCCCCACCACCATGCCCCGCCGTGCCGTCATCCCGCCCGCTGCTGTCACTGCCGCGACAACCATTGCCATGGCGAAAACCGCCAGCGACAGCCCCGGCGTGGCCTGCCAGACCAGTAGATCGCCCAGCGCCAGCAGTATCACCAGAAACCCTGCGCGCCAGAGCGTTCCCTGCGCTGTCCGGCCCTGCCCCTGCGCCGGTTCTGCCGGTGGTGCGTTCAGCCACCAACCATCCTGCTGCATTGCCATCGGCACGCCCCGGATCAAAAAGGTCTTCATGTCTCTTGCCCTCGTTCTGTTTATTCCGGGCTTTGATGCCTGTGTGATGTGCAGATGAAAGGGTCGGTTCGTGCAGTTTTCCCGCAGAGGACGTGGCGGCAGCAGCGCTTGCCAAAGGGGGCGCAGGCGTGGCACCTTCACGATCTGACCCGAACCGGAGAGCCCCGATGGCACAGCCGCTAGCCCCGTCCCAGACCCCCCTCGTGAGCACCGGCCAGACGCATCTGCCGCAGGTTACCCTGCCGCGCAATCCGGGGATGCCGCTGGACCTGAACTGGGTGCTGTCTGCGCGCGCGAACACCTCTGCGATCGAACGCCGGGCCGCCAGCCTGCCTGCGCGCCGGTCACTGAAAAAGGCGCATCAGGCGGCCTGGCTGCTGCGTGCCATCACCTGTATCGACCTTACCACCCTGTCGGGCGACGACACCGCGCGCCGGGTTGAGCGGCTTTGCGCCAAGGCGCGCCAGCCTGTGGCCCCTGCCCTGCTGAAGGCGCTGGGCATGGGGCCGATCACCACCGGGGCGGTCTGCGTCTATCACGAGATGATCGCGCCCGCCGTCGCGGCGCTGGCAGGCACCGGCATTCCGGTCGCCGCTGTTTCCACCGGGTTTCCTGCCGGGCTATCGCCCTTCGAGCTGCGCCTGAAGGAGATCGAGATGAGCGTCGCGGCAGGGGCCAGCGAGATCGACATCGTGATTTCGCGCCGCCATGTGCTGTCGGGCGACTGGCAGGCGCTCTATGACGAGATGCGCGCGATGCGGGAGGCCTGCGGCGATGCCCATGTCAAGGCGATCCTGGCCACCGGCGAACTGGGCACCCTGCGCAACGTCGCGCGGGCCAGCCTGGTCTGCATGATGGCGGGGGCCGATTTCATCAAGACCTCGACCGGCAAGGAAGGCGTCAACGCCACCCTGCCGGTCAGCCTGGTGATGATCCGTGCGATCCGCGATTATTTCGAGCGCACCGGCGTCCGCATCGGCTACAAACCGGCGGGCGGGATCTCCAAGGCCAAGGATGCGATCACCTATCTGGCGCTGATGAAGGAAGAATTGGGCGACCGCTGGTTGCAGCCCGATCTGTTCCGCTTTGGCGCGTCATCGCTGCTCAATGACATCGAGCGGCAGTTGGACCATCACGTCACCGGCAATTATTCGGCGGGCTATCGCCACGCGACAAGCTAGGGTAACCCATGGGTTACCTTGTTGAAATCGTTTACAAAATATTAACGGGAAAGGGGCGCATATGACCGTCTCTGAAATCTTCGAAACCATGGACTACGGACCGGCCCCTGAATCCGCGGCCGATGCGCTCGCGTGGCTGGTCGACCAAGGCAGCCGGTTCGGCCATTTCATCGACGGTGCCTTTACCGACCCCGGCAAGGGGTTCGACAGCACCAACCCGGCCACGGGCGAAGTGCTGGCAACGCTCACGCAGGCGACGCAGGCGGATGTGGAGACAGCGGTGAAGGCCGCGCGCAGGGCGCAGCCGAAGTGGGAAAAGCTGGGCGGGCATGGTCGGGCGCGGTATCTTTATGCGCTGGCGCGGCTGATGCAGAAGCACAGCCGCCTGTTCGCGGTGCTGGAGGTGCTGGACAACGGCAAGCCGATCCGCGAAGCGCGCGATATCGACGTGCCGCTGGCGCAGCGGCATTTCTATTACCATGCGGGCATGGCGCAGCTGATGGAAAGCGAATTGCCCGACGCGCAGGCGCTGGGTGTCTGCGGCCAGATCATCCCCTGGAACTTTCCGCTGCTGATGCTGGCCTGGAAGGTCGCGCCCGCATTGGCGATGGGCAATACCGTGGTGCTGAAGCCTGCGGAATATACCTCGCTGACCGCATTGCTGTTCGCGGATATCTGCCGTCAGGCGGGGCTGCCACGCGGCGTGGTGAACATCGTCACCGGCGATGGCGCCGTGGGCGAGATGATCGTGAATGCTGACGTGGACAAGATCGCCTTTACCGGCTCGACGCCCGTGGGTCGGCGCATCCGCGAGGCGACAGCAGGCAGTGGCAAGGCGCTGACGCTGGAGCTGGGCGGCAAGTCGCCCTACATCGTCTTTGATGACGCCGATCTGGATTCGGCGGTCGAGGGGCTGGTGGATGCGATCTGGTTCAACCAGGGGCAGGTCTGCTGTGCGGGCTCGCGCCTGCTGGTGCATGAACCGGTGGCGGAGGCATTTTATGCCAAGCTGCGGGCGCGCATGGCCAAGCTGCGGGTCGGTGACCCGCTGGACAAGAGCATCGACGTGGGCACGCTGGTTGATCCGGTGCAGTTGAAATCGGTGACCGAGATGGTGGCGGCGAATACCGCGGGCGAACGCTTTGTCGCGGATGCCGCGCTGCCGGAAAACGGCTGCTATTACCCGCCGACGCTGATCACCGGGCTGAACCCGGCGGATGTGCTGATGCAGGAGGAAATCTTTGGCCCTGTGCTGGTCTCGACCACCTTCCGCACGCCTGCGGAGGCGGTGCAGCTTGCAAACAACACGCGCTACGGGCTGGCAGCGACGCTGTGGTCGGAGAACATCAACCTCGCGCTGGACGTGGCCCCGCAGCTTGCGGCGGGGATCGTCTGGATCAATGGCACCAACCTGATGGATGCCGCCGCCGGTTTCGGCGGGGTGCGCGAAAGCGGCTTTGGCCGCGAGGGGGGCTGGGAAGGGCTGGCGGCCTATACACGGCCCAGATCAGCGCCCAAGCCGCTGAAAGAGATCGAGCCCCACAGCGGCGAAGGCGCGCCGCAGGACCCGATCGACCGGACGGCGAAGCTTTATATCGGGGGCAAGCAGGCGCGGCCCGATGGGGGCTATTCGGCCCCGGTCTGGGGCAGGAACGGTGCGCTGCTGGGGCATGCGAGCCTTGCCAACCGCAAGGATGTGCGCAACGCGGTGGAGGCGGCGCAGGCCGCAAAGGGCTGGGGCAAGACCACCGGCCACCTGCGGGCGCAGATCATCTATTACATGGCAGAGAACCTGGCCGCGCGGGCGGATGAATTCGCGGCCCGTCTGGATGCGATGCAGGGCGGCAAGTCCGGCGCGAAAGAGGTGGAGGCAAGCATCAGGCGGCTGTTCACCTATGCCGCCTGGGCCGACAAATATGATGGCCAGGTGCATGGTGTGCCGATCCGGGGCGTGGCGATGGCGATGAAGGAACCGGTGGGTGTGATCGCGGCGCTTTGCCCAGCAGAGGCACCGCTGCTGGGTCTGATCTCGGTCATGGGGCCGGCGATGGCGATGGGCAACCGCGTGATCCTTGCCGCGTCGGAACCCTATCCGCTGTCGGCCACGGATTTCGTGCAGGTGCTGGAAACCTCCGATGTGCCTGCGGGTGTGGTGAACATCCTGACCGGGCCACATGCGGATGTCGCCGACACGATGGCGCGGCATATGGATGTGGATGCGGTCTGGTCCTTCGGGGCGGGAGAATTCAGCAAGGTCGTGGAGAAAGGGGCCGCGTCGAACATCAAGCGGACATGGGTGAACAACGGCTTTGCCCGCGACTGGATGGGGGGCGACGGCGAAGGCAAAGCGTTTCTTCAGGCCGCGACCGAGGTCAAGAACATCTGGATTCCCTACGGCGAGTGAGGCACGGTGCCGGAGTTTTCAAAAACTCCGGACCAAACTTTTCAAAAAGTTTGCGCACGCGGGCGGCGCGGTTGCTGGTGGTGGGTTGCAAGGCTTTCAGGCCCAGCGTTTTCATGCCCGCCAAGATAGGCGACAGCGCGTAGCACCGCAGCCCGAAACGGAGTTTTCAAAAACTCCGGGCCAAACTTTTCAAAAAGTTTGCGCACGCGGGCGGCGCGGTTGCTGGTGGTGGGTTGCAAGGCTTTCAGGCCCAGCGATTTCAGGCCCGCCAAGATAGGCGACGGCACGTAGCACCGCAGCCCCGCACCGGAGTTTTCAAAAACTCCGGGCCAAACTTTTCAAAAAGTTTGGCTGCGCTGTCCGCTCAGTTGCTGGTGGTGGATTGCAGCCCTTCGGGCTGGCCGACCACCACGAATTGCAAACCTTCCGGGTCCAGCAACGCGCCTGCCACGCGTTTCACATCGGCCAGCGTCACCGCCTCGACCTTGTCGTTGCGGGTGGCGATATAGTCGATGGGCAGGCCCAGCAATTGCATCCCCACCAGGATATTCGCAATCGGCGCATTGCCGTCAAAGCGCAGCGGATAGGCCCCGGTGATATAGGTTTTGGCATCCTGCAGTTCTTTCTCGGTGATGCCGTTTTCTGCCGCCTTGGCCCATTCGGCGCGGATCACCTCTATCGCCTCGGCGATGCGGTTGTTGGCGGAACTGACAGAGCCCATGTAAACCTCGGCCAGGTCGCGGGCCACGAGATAGGAATAGACCCCATAGGTCAGGCCGCGCTTTTCGCGCACCTCGTTCATCAGGCGGCTTTCAAAAGACCCGCCGCCCAGCACATGGTTGAGGATCAGTGCGGCAAAGAAGTCCGGATCGTCCTGCGCGATGCCTTTTTGTCCGAAAAGGGCCACGGATTGCGGGGTCGGAAACTCCACCACGGTCACGTCGCCGGGAATGGTCACATCTGCCCGTGGCGGCATCGGGGCCCCGGTCTCGGGCAGATCGCCCAGCAGGTCATCGACCAGCGCGCCCAGTTCTTCGGGTGTGATGTCACCGACCGCGCCGATATAGACCCGGTCCCGCGCCATGACATCCTTGTGTGCGGCAACCAGATCGTCGCGGGTCAGGGCCGCCACGCTGTCCAGCGTCCCGTTGAGCGAGGAGGCATAGGGATGATCGCCGAACGCGATCCTGTCAAAGGTCTCTGACGCGATGTCATCGGGGTCCTTTGCATCCGACTGGATGATAGACAGCACCTGCCCCCGGACCCGTTCAATCGACGCGTCGTCGAACAGCGGGTCCTGAAGCGCGGCGCGCAGCAGGTCGACGGAGGGCGCGCGGTTTTCGGTCAGGAAACGGGCCGACACCGATACATCATCGCGGGATGCGTCAAAGCCAAAGGAGGTGGCCAATGCTTCGGACGCCTTGGAGAAGGCGCGCGCGTCCATGTCGCCGGCGCCCTCTTCGAGCAGCGCGGTCATCAGGTTGATGGCCCCCCGCTTGCCCGGCCGGTCCAGCGATGCGCCGCCGCGAAAGCGCAGTTCCAGCGCCACGAAGGGGATCGAATGGTCCTCGACCAGCCAGGCGGTCAGGCCGCCGGGGCTTTCGACCGACTGGATGTTCACTTCTGCCCGCGCGGGCAGTGCCATGACGACCGCGAGGATCAGACCATAAATCAGTTTCATTGGGTGACCTCCGGTTTCATCAGCCATCCGGTGACCGACTGCCTTTTATCAAAAACACTGCGCGCGGCGGCCATGATGTCATCGGCGGTGACCGCCTCCAGCACATCGGGCCAGTTCTGCACGTCTTCCACGCTCAGCCCGATGGCCAGCGCCTGGCCGTAGCGGTTGGCGACGGAATCGGCGTCGTCACGGGCATAGATCTGGTTGGCACGGATTTGCAGTTTGATCCGCTCCAGCTGCTCTGCGTCCACGCCGGTCTCCATGAATTGGGCCAGGGCGGCATCCATCGCGTCTTCGGCTTCTTGCAGGCTGACACCGGCGGCGGGCACAACCGCAAGGTCAAACGTCGTGTCGTCCAGCGAGGTGCCCCGGTAGAAGGCACCGGAATAGGTCACGATCTGCTGGTCGAATTGCAGTTTCTCGGCAAGGAAGGATGTGGTCCCGCCGCCCAGAATCTCGGCCAGCATCGTCAGGGCGGCGGCCTGTTCCTGTGCGCCGGGGTCCCGTTCGGGTGCAAGGTAGGATCGGCTGACATAGGGTTGCGCCACCCGTGCGTCGCGGAAGGTCAGCCGCCGCTCTGCCGTCTGGGGCGGTTCCTGGGTCCGCAGCCGCTCGGGCAGGTCCGGGTTGGCCGGAATCACGCCATAATATTTCTCGGCCAATGCGCGCACCTCGTCGGGCTGCACATCGCCCGAGACCACCAGGATGGCATTGTTCGGCGAATAGTAGATCTGGTAGAAGGACAGCGCATCCTCCAGGTCCAGTTCCTCCATCTCGTGCATCCAGCCGATGATCGGGGTGCCGTAGCGGTGGTTGAGGTATTGCGCCGCGTTCATCTGCTCGCCCATCAGCGCGCCGGGATTGTTTTCCGTGCGCTGGTTGCGTTCCTCGATGATCACGTCCCGTTCCGTCGCGATGTTTTCAGGCGTCAGGCGGATGTTGCGCATCCGGTCGCTTTCCATTTCCATCATCAGTTCCAGACGGTCCGCCGCGACACGCTGGTGATAGGCGGTGTAATCGTAGCTGGTAAAGGCGTTGTCACGCCCGCCGTTTGCCGCAACCGTGGCCGAGAATTCACCTGATTCAAGCTTGTCCGTCGCCTTGAACAACAGGTGTTCCAGAAAATGCGCCACGCCTGACGACCCTTTGGGTTCATCCGCCGATCCGGCCCGATACCAGACCATCTGCTGCACAACCGGTGCGCGGTGGTCTTCGACCACCACCACGTCCATGCCGTTATCCAGTGTAAAGGTGGTCACCGCCTCGTTGTCCCTGGCCTGCGCCAGGCCCGGCAGAAGAAGCGCTGCAACAGCGCCAAGAAGTTGCAACCGTTTCATGATCGCTCCTTTGAAAACAACATGAGTGAGGTACGCGCGGGCGCACCGTATTCAAGGCAACTCACGGATAAATGAGTTTTGGGCGGCGCTTAGCTGGGGTTGAAACGCCGGTTGACGGGGGGTGCGGAGGGCGTGCGCGCCCCGGCCCGGCGCCAACGCGCCGCCTCGGTCGCGGCATCCAGCGCCTGCCGTTTGTAGGCTTGTTCGTACCGGTCCACCGGCACGATCCTGATCTGGGTGAACCGTGCCTTGCGCTTGCGGAACTGGGCATCTGTCTCAGCCAGAATGCCCCGGATGCCCGGTGTCACGCCCAGGCGGCTGGCGTGGTTGACCAAAGCGCCATCGCGCCCGTCCACGCCGCCTGACAGCGCCTGCGGGTTGCCGCCAAACGCCGCCACGCCCTCGCTGGTGGCGGACCGGTCCGTGAGGTTCGCCTGCCCCGGTGTCGGCGGCGGCAGGTCGCTGTAATTGGCGGGTTCCTGCAACGGCGCAGAGGGGGACAGCATGAATTCGTCCGGACCCTTGGATTCTGTCCGAAGGTCACGCAATCCCTTGTTGGCACAGGCCGAGAGTGCCAGCGGGATCAGGATCATCAGAGCGATACGGCGCATGGTGCGTCTCCTTTGGGTCTGCCCTTCAATATCGCAGGCAGGCAGGCAATGTCACTTAGGTTTTTTGCGCGGGCGGCGCGGGGCGGATTTACCGTCCCGGCTGAACAGGATCAGGCCCAGGGCACCACCGAAAATGAAAATGTCCGCGACGTTGAAAACAAAGGGGTTTTCGATGCCGCAGCAGGACATGTTGAGGAAATCCAGCACATAGCCATAGACCAGCCGGTCCAGCACATTCGCCAGGGCGCCGCCGACCAGCAGACCGCCGCTGATCTGCGCCAGCCGGGGCTGGGCCGAGCGCATCAGCCAGATTGTCACCGCCGCACAGATCAGCAGTGCCAGTGCGATCAGAATCCAGCGGCTGGCCTCTGACCCGCCGCCGAACAGCCCGAAATTGATGCCCCGGTTTTCGCCATAGCGGAAGTTCAGCAAGGGCGGCAGCACGTCAATCGACCGGATGCGTGCCAGTTCCATGGTATGAATGACCAGGTATTTGCTGATCTGGTCGATCAGAAAAGCCAGCACACTGAAGAGAATGAAACTGCGCATTGGTTTGCCCGCCTCAGTGCCTGAAATGGCGCATGCCGGTAAAGACCATGGCCAGCCCCGCCGCGTCTGCCGCCGCGATCACTTCGTCGTCGCGCATCGACCCGCCGGGCTGGATCAGGGCGGTTGCCCCGGCTTCCGCCGCCGTGATCAGCCCGTCCGCGAAGGGAAAGAACGCGTCCGAGGCCACGACTGACCCTTGGGTCAGCGGGGCGGAGAGGCCCATCGCCTCTGCCATGTCCTGCGCCTTGCGCGCGGCGATGCGGGTGCTGTCCACGCGGCTCATCTGGCCCGCGCCGACGCCCACGGTCGCGCCGTCCTTGACGTAGATGATGGCATTGGATTTGACGTGTTTGGCCACGGTCCAGGCGAACAGCAGGTCGTTCAACTCCTGTTCGGAGGGTTGGCGTTTGGTCATGACCTTCAGATCGTCGCGGGTGATGCGGCCCACGTCCTTGTCCTGCACCAGATAGCCACCCGAGACCTGCCGCACCGCCAGCGCCGCCGCGTCGCGCAGGGCAAGACCGGCAGTGGTGAGCAGGCGCAGGTTTTTCTTTTTGCCAAAAATACGCTTGGCATCGGCGTCAGCACCGGGGGCGATCACCACTTCGGTGAATATCCCGCTGATGGCTTCGGCGGTTTCGCCGTCCAGCATCTGGTTCAGCGCGATGATGCCGCCAAAGGCAGAGGTGCGGTCGCAGTCGAAGGCGCGGGTATAGGCATCGACCATGGTCTTGCCCGTCGCCACGCCGCAGGGATTGGCATGTTTGATGATGGCGCAGGCGGGGCCCTGGGCCGGGTCGAATTCGCTGACCAGTTCAAAGGCTGCGTCGGTGTCGTTGATGTTGTTGTAGCTCAGTTCCTTGCCCTGATGCTGCTGTGCCGTCGCCACGCCCGGACGGTCGGAACCGTCGGTGTAGAAGGCCGCGTTCTGATGCGGATTTTCGCCATAGCGCAGGGTCTGTGCCAGCGTGCCGCCGAATGTCCGGCGGCGCGGGGTGCCCGGCACCTGTGCGGCCATCCATGTGCTGACTGCGGTGTCATAGGCCGCTGTGCGGGCATAGGCGGTCTGGGCCAGACGTTGCCGCAGGGCATAGGTGGTCTGGCCGTCATTGGCCTCAAGCTCTGCGATGACGGCGGCGTAATCCTCGGTATCCACGACGACATTGACGAAGCCGTGGTTCTTGGCCGCCGAGCGGATCATGGCGGGGCCGCCGATGTCGATGTTCTCGATCACTTCGGCGTATTCGGCACCTTTCGCGACTGTCGCCTCGAACGGGTAGAGGTTGACCACCACCAGGTCGATGCCGCCGATGTTGTGTTCGTTCATCGCCGCGACGTGATCGTCATTGTCGCGCAGGGCCAGCAGGCCGCCGTGCACAACCGGGTGCAGCGTCTTGACGCGGCCATCCATCATTTCGGGAAAGCCTGTCACCTCTGCCACGTCCTTGACGGTGAGGCCCGCGTCGCGCAGGGCCTTCGCGGTGCCGCCGGTGGACAACAGTTCAACCCCCTGCGCGGCCAGTGCCTGGCCAAGGTCGACCAGGCCGGTCTTGTCGGATACGGAAAGAAGGGCGCGTTTCACGGGGTAGAGATCAGGCATCTGGCAGGGTCCTATTGTTCGTCCGGTTCGGTGTTGTCAGCCAATGGGTCATCCATTGAAAGATCACGGACGCCAATCGCAGTTTCCTGCGCCTTGGACAAGGACCACCTGACCCTTGTGGCATATGTAAAGGCCATGCCGGACAGCACGATCTGTTGTGCGGCGCGGGGTTTGAGACGTGTGGTCTCAAGATAGGCACCCGGTTCCAGCGAGAGATTATGAGTGCCGTCATGGCGGAACACCCAGATTTCACCGCTTTTCAGCGCCATCGAGACCGCCGCGCCGCCAAGGTCGAGCGTTGCGTCCACATCCGGATGCAGATGAAACCGGATGTCAAAGCGCAACCCCTTGAGCCCGGCAGTATCCAGCGCCTTGTCAAAGCGCCGTTTCTCGATGTCCTCCAGTGCCAGCAGCATGTCTTCGCCTGCAAGGCCCCGGCCATCCAGCGTCAGTTCCAGGGTGCGGGCATGGGTCAGACCGTGCGAGCGCACATAGCCGTTGTGGCCGCCCTGAAAGCGGATGCCGTCGCCCGCAGAGCTCATTTCCACAGGCACATGGGTCGGCCCGTCGATCAGGGCCTCGCGCCCGGTGTGGCGGTCAGGCTCGGACAGCCGGGCGCTGGAGTACCCGCCAAGGCAGAGTGCGGAATGCGACGGGGTCGCCCGCCCGGCGCGGCGCCATTCCAGCCCAAAGGACGCACCCGATCCGCAATTGACCACCAGCGGGCGGCGGCCCGAGGTCAGTTCGAACGCGAGGGTCGAGGCATGGGCATTGCCGGAGGCCGCACCGCTGGGCGGCACAGCGGCATCGACCACCACAGAGGTGCGCCCGCCCGATAGGCGGGCATAGCCCATCGACAACCCATCTGACGCGGACATTCGCACCTTGGCCGCGGCAAGGGCGTGGTCGAGCCAGCCCTCTGCCCCGCGCCCGCCACCGTGGAACCGCGCCAGACCACCGTCAGCGTGGCGCAGGGACCGCAGGGTGGGGGCGATTCTGGAAATTGCCGCCAGATGATCCTTTGGGGTGCCGCGCCCGGCATCGCTGAGTGCTGCGGCGGCCCAAGTCAGCAGGGTGAAGACGGCAAGCAGTTCTTCGGGGTTGCGGGTGGGCAGGCCGCCTTCGGCGTCGATCTGGGTGCGGCATTCGCGCGCCAGCGCCTTGATGGCGGGGTCGGCCAGCGATTCCTGACCTTCAAGGGCAAGGCCTGCGTAGATCAGGCCGGTCAGCGCCTCGAACCTTGGCAGGCCGGGGGCGGCCCCGTGCCAGCGGCGGGACAGGAATTGTGTCTGTTGTTCAAGCGACCGGTAGAACGCCTTGCTTTGATCGGATTCTTGCCCGCGCAGGCAGAACAGCGCGTGGTTGATCCAGCGGATCAGCCGCCTGCCGGTCAGGTCCGGTGTCCAGCCGGGGCCGCGCCCCTTGCCATAAAGCGCGATCCACTCCCACAGCCAGCGTTGTGCGGCCTGCCGCGCGGTGCCGTCGCCCACAGCCGCCAGATCGTCGAGCCAGGCAAAGCCGTGCAGTTCAGCGGCATAGGCCGCATTCGGCACGTCAAGTTGCCAAAGGGTAAGGTCCGGCGCATTGATCAATGTGCCCGCAAAAAGATAGTTGCCGCCGATCAACTGCCGGCCCCGGGCGTAAGAGCCGATGGTGCGCGGTTCGGGCGACGAGACGAAACCCTTGACCTGCGCAGGCGTGCGGGTTGCGGCACGGGCGTGCCACCGGTTGAGAAACCGCGCCTTCTGTGCGGTCAGGCCGGGGATGTTGAACATGTTTTGCTGCCCTTGACGCTCTGCTGGCGTTTGCGGTCAGCATAGCGGCTGACCCGGCGGGTGTCACCGCTTTTTGCCAGGGGGTCGCGGGATCGGCGTGAATGGTCAGAATTGGGCTGTTGCCGGGGCAGCGACGGCTCTATCCTGCGGCCATGATCGCCAGCCTGATGATGTATGCCAGACCCGAAACCGATGCCGCGCTGGGGCGGTACTGGGCGCTGATCCGCAAGGCCCTGGCCGCGCGTGGGATCGCGTCACCGGTCACCCTGTCCAACACAACCGAGTCATTTGCGGTCTGGACCGACCCCGCGCTGGTGCTGAGCCAGACCTGCGGCATGCCCTTTCGAACGCGGCTGCATGACAAGGTGACCCTGGTCGGCACGCCGGATTTCGGCGTCGAGGGCTGCCCGCCGGGATATTACCGCAGCGCCATTGTGGTGCGGGCGGAGGACGACCGCGCCACGCTGGCCGATTTTGCAGCCGCAAGGTTCACCTACAACGAGACCCTGTCGCAATCCGGCTTTGCAGCGATACATGCCGCTGCCCGCGCGGCGGGGTTCTGGTTCGGGGATCGCAGCCAGAGCCATGGGCATGTGCATTCCGCCAGGGCCGTGGCCGAAGGCCGCGCAGATATCGCCGCGCTTGATGCCGTGACCTGGCGGCTGATCCGGCAATTTGAGCCCTGCGCGGATCAATTGCGGGTGCTGGAGTGGACAGAACCGACGCCCGGCCTGCCCTATATCACCGCGCGCGGGATGGACGGCGCTGCCGTATTCGAGGCGGTGGCCGAGGCGATGGCGGCGCTGTCGGCACCGGACCGCGCGGCGCTTGGGCTGCAAGGGATGGTTGCGATCTCTGCCAGCGACTACCTGGATGTTCCCAACCCGCCCTCTGCGGACATTTGACGCGCCCTGCGTTACCACCGCCGGGATCTGTGTTTCCCGGTCACGCGCTGCCCGTGGCTTTGCACGGATGATGATACGCAGATGAAGACATGTCATTTTTGACATGTCATCTTTGGCCAAGGACTGGAGCTGTCGCGCTTTCATGCCACCCCGGGTGCTGGTTCAAAGAAACGAACCCTTACAGCGGCCGGCCATTACAGCATTTCGCCTTTGCCTTGAGACACCAATTATCACCTAGAGCTTTGAAATATATGATTTCAGGCAGCTTTAGGTGATTCAGGTCCAACGCGAACCGCTCTCCCCTAAGGCAGAACACATCGCCAATGTCCCACGAGCGCGTCGCGCGGCAGGGAATTGGCCGTTCAATTTTTCGACGAGGCGTGCCGACTTGATCCAAATCCTGCTTCGCAGCAGGAGTTCCAGCGTTTCTGCGGTGTAGATTGCGGGCAACGGGGTGGCGCGACAAGGATTGCAATCTGACGCGGACAACATACCGCGTAAATGCCGCGCATGGGAAACGCCAAGCGACCCCTGCTGAGCGCCCCTTCCCTCAAAGGAAATAGGCTTCGCGGTTCAGTTATCGCTCACTATGTTGGCACCTTGGGACTTCTGCTCGATGGCCTCACTGCACTCTGACTTCGTGCCGGAAGCCTGGTAGCCGAATTGTGACAAAATCGCCAACCAGTCGACTTCATCCGACATGGTTTCGGCTGTTCTTGCAGCAACTTTTTGCACCATTTCCCGGATCAAATGTCGCTCATCGTCGGACAGATCGGACATTATCGCTTTGTCCGCTGCGTATGATAGCGGCACAATATCGTTGTATACTGCCTCTCCCCGCTTGGTCAGCCGCAGCACGACGCGACGTCGGTCCCTTCGATCCGTGCGCCGGGAAACGAATTTCTTTCCGACGAGCTGGTCCAATGCGCGGGTGATGCTGACCTGATCCATTGCGCTGATCTCGGCCAGGCTCTTGGCAGACAACGGGGCATGGTTGCGAATTATCGCGAGCAGACGCCAGCCAACCACGGTCAGTTGGAAGCGTTCCCTGTACATCTTTTCGAGCACGTGACTGACGCGGTTGCTGATGACAGTAAATACGTGCGCAATCGAGTCTTCGGGCGTGAAGAAATTCTCGGGAAGATGGTGGCGACGCAGTTCTTCTCCGACGTGGTCTTCAGTTTCTGAGCTCTTCCACTTTACCACATCACCTCACTTCACCCAACGTTTCCGCGCTGCGTCTTTATAGCCACCGTCGCCCTATCAGCTTGACGTTCCAAGGTCTACTCTCTTGGGGGGGGACAGCTGAATTTGAACCACCAATTTGGACCATAAAGCCTTGACTTTGAATAGCCCCTGGCCGCGCGTCCCAGAAAAGGGGACAACGCGGGATCATAGGATGTTGTACCTTGGCGGGATAGCAAATGGAGACACTGGCGGGATGAGCACCAGCGATCAGCACGATGATCTAGTCACAGGACCCGGAAAGGAACGGAAGGTGGAATCCCCTTGCGTGCGTATCTGCAAGCAGGACCGACAGGCCGGCTTTTGCATTGGCTGCGGACGCACGGTTCAAGAGGTATTTCGCTGGTACGACATGCCAGACAGCAAGCGCCGGGAAACTTTGGCGGAGCTGCCAGGCCGGTTGGAGTCCGTTAAGCTCAATACGGGTGAATGAACCACGTCCCCGGGGCCGCAACTTAGCCTGGAGCACCGCAGGTTCTCATGGGATCACAACGCCGCTTTGGCCATTTGTGCACCCAATGGGTTGAGGCACCGTAGAACCCTCGCCATTGTGCAGGCATTGTTCTGAACATTCTGGCTGGTCGTCGCGAACCGCCGCCGCCCATGACAATCACAACCCGGCATGCATTGCAGCCGAGCTGCGAACCTGCGGCCAATCGCGGCCATAATGACTGCTTGAGGAGAAAAGCAGATGGAGCGCTCGGAAGCGTTCGAGGCGCTGTGTCGAATGCCGCGCAAAAGCGGCTCGATCCTGCCGTTCGCTGCATTTTTCAGGAATGACCGCTTGGCCGCTGCCCCGTCCTTCGGACGTAGCGCCGCGCTCTGGGTCAGCGATGTGACGCGAAAGTCGGTTTTGCTTGGCATCTAACACGATGGGAAAGCTGAAGCTCTGCGGGATCGGGGCGTCAGGGAAGCCTTTTAGCCCATCTGCAACCGCGATCAGAACGTCCGCCACGCCCCGGTTGCGCAGATTACTCATGACGCTGAGCCGGAAATTTGCACCGTCGTTGTTGGCGGCCCGAAGAAACGCCTGTCTCTAACGCGACATGCAGCCAATTGATTTCAATTGGCGTCTTCAAGGTCGCGCCGCATCAACAATCTGGGCGGTAACCTTGAAGAAGGGGATCAATCCGACTGTCTGCTAAGGAGGCAGCTGCGGCGGTCAGAGGCTTTGCATTTTCGACCGCCGCACCTGGGAGGTAAGCCGTTGTTCTTAAGCGTCAGGACCTGCGGCTTGCGCCTCGTCGTCATAGCGCTGGCGCACTTCCACGCAAAGGTCAGTCATCGCTTCTACGACGTCTCTGCCTTCCTCGATGGCTTTTTTCTTGGTTCCGACCCAAAGGGCAAGATCGGCCTTTGCCTTTTCGTCATGCCGATTCCAGTTCTCTTCCAGCGGCGTGGTAATTTCCATCCGAATGCCCGCCGGGTCGGTGAAATAGATGCTGAGGATCATGCCCTTGTGGTCTGTGGGGCCCTGAACTTCCAGACCGTTGGACTGCAGCCATTCGTACCACTTCATGACTTCATCGGGGTCGGCAGCCTGTAGCGCGATGTGGGTGAAAACATCATAGGCAACATGCGACGACTTGGCCGGCGCTGGTACGCCAGGTGCCTCGAAGAATGCCAGGGTCGAGCCGTCACCCATCCGGAAAAAGAGATGGAAGTAGGGAATCTTCAAACCGGTCGAGGGACTGGTGTCCTCGATTACGGTGCTTACCAAATCCATACCCATGATGCGTGTATAGAACTCGGCTGTTGCCTCGGCGTCCGGTGTTACCCAAGCAGCATGATTGAGCATCATCGGCGTCAGTCCGGGATTGGGACGTTTCGACATGCTCAGTGAGCCGGGGTTTTTGGGAAGTGCGCCTGTGATGTTGGACATATCAAATCCGCCTATTGGTTAGTGTTATAAAATTGCACCGCGCGCGCGGTCGGTTGCGTCCCGCGCCAAGTCCTGACCAATGGGCGCAGACGTCATGGCGCCCGCCGTTGGAATGGAATTGAACCGCAATCAGCATGTCTGGAATATCGGCAAAAAGTACGGCAACGTCAGTCCCTGTGGCTGGGGACCGGCGTGCTAACCATCTCATCAGTAAGCAAAAATACGCCAAACGGGACCCACCCCGGCGCAGCCAAGAGCGACATAGACGGCCTTGTTCTTCATCGTTCATCTGGGAGAATCGCGGATCTTCACCCGCAGGTTTACGAAAATCACGTCGGATAGGTCCGGTTCAACGCGCGGCTCTGCCGGTCCCCGACCGCATTCAGGACGTCATCGGGGCCGCGCCACTGACACCTCGCCGTGTTTCGGGAAAAAATGGGCCGGGAAATATGCTGCGATCGTCCCGGCCTGGCATCAGTTTTGGCGGGAGGTGATCCCGTTCTTTGGTTTCAATCTGGCGATCCGTAGCTTGGAGAAGGAGGGCTGAAGCCCGGTCATTTCAACGCCCCCCGTCAGGGAAGCGCGCGTGACCCGAGCGGCCTCAGCCGGTGGGCAACCATTCTTCCAAAGTCACTTCGAGGGTAACGCAAACCGGATTTGCACCCGCTATGAAGGGGCCGCCATAGACCTCGCCATCGGTGTCAGCGACCACCCCGGACAAAACCGCCCTGACCGCGCCATCGTCCGTCGCGCGCACTTCGCCGGTCAGGTTTGTAAGCTCGACTGCTGGTCCTGTAACGTGCAGGTATTTGCCGTCCGGTGTCCCGAGGCATGCGTCGGTAAGACTGCCGACTGCACCACGAACAAAGGCATTCTTGAAACCCCGTGCCAGGCATATCTTTTCGATGCCCAGCACCAAATCTTCGTTCGGTCCGATCCGCGCATAGGCCACCCGTCCGGTCGATCCGGTTTCGATCAAGATTGGCTCACTCATGATTTTTTTCCTCGTAGGGTTGTAGCGCCGGAAAGTTGGTTTCTTTGTCAAAGACCTGATGCACGGCAAAAGTTTCGTGAGAAGTGACATGCGCAAAGATCGGGGCGTCACCCACGGTACAAAGATCGGGCAAGACGTGCCCGCCCCGCAATTCGCCGCGCTCGGTACGGATTGTCGCGTGACAATGCACCAGCGGCGCGCCCTCGGTACTGGTGCCCAGCGTCGCGTTTCCGAAAACCATGTAGCTATGGCCGGTCGGGATGGGCGGACCAAAGGCGATGACGGCCCCTCCCTCAGGATCGGGAGGGGCAACAACAAAGTTGAACTCCCGGTAATAGCCGCCGAGAAGCGTCATGGACGCACTCTTGATGCCGCATGCCGCAAGGGGCACTGCGATGCTCTCGTACAGGTTGGCGCCGGGTTGAAGCTGCAGGCGCACATGACGTCCAAATGGCGATCCTTCACAGTGAACCCGAACCGGGTTCATTTGTCCGGGATGGATCAGACTTCGGGAACGCAGCGGCTGAAGTTTGGGAGTTTGTCTCAATGAGATCTCCGATTGTCTTGAGTAATTAAAGGGTTCGGGCAGGTCTGAATCAGTTGAGAAGGCCGTGGGCCACGTCCATGCCGTCACGGTCGGCCGGGTATCGACGTAATTCCATAAACACTTCAGCCCTCACTTCGGTCAGACGACCGCTACAATCAAACCGTCTCCGCCCAATTGGTCTGTCCCCATGCCCGGTTACGCATCAGGCGACAAAGAGAAGGCTTTATGCGCGCAGGACCTGACCGCGGTGTCGGCCGGTCTTGCCCGGCACACTGATCCCAAGGCCGGTCTCCCCGCCGCGCGAGGTCCGTTTGGCGCCGCAGGGACAAGTTTTTTTCACCAGAATACAGATTGCGACTCTGGCGTGAAAATTTCGGGATTCCCCAGGTGAAATTTAAATAAGTAAAATCAGTATTTTAAATTTGGATAAAGCCGGGGGTTCTGAATATTAGTTTCACATTGCATATTTTTAAAAATGCAATAATATTCCAGTGCAGGAAGGTATGGGAGGACTTTTCGATGACGGCTTCACTTATTTTTTCCGTTGCCAACGGCGACCAAGGAGCACCCTTCGATTTGGTAGAATTGCCTGAGATCGTGGAAGCGATCGGGAGCGACAGTTTTGCCGATAGTCTGCTATCCTGCTTCGACAAGTTGCTGGGTGCCGACCATTGCTCCGTCTACCGGTTGGAAGGTTTTGAACTGTCCGAAGTTGCGTCCGCCAGTGTTGAAGGGGCACGCGCAGTAGCGCGGTCCGACCTGACCGTCTATGAGGTGAGGCGACAGCTTTCCATGTCAGGAACGGGACTGCGGATCGACGTCGCCAACATCAGCGACGATGAGATCGCCCAGAGCCCGGTCCGCACGCTGCGGCGGCACCAGCGCGTCATGATTTGCGCCCGTCGGCCCGAGGCGTCCTACTGCCTGCAAATCATGCGTTCAGCACATCAGGCAGAACTCACCGACGAGGACGTAAAGAGCCTCCGACAGGCTGCCGGCATCGTGATTTCAGCCATCGTCAAGCATCTTGATCTCACGCTTCGGCGCCCCAACCTCACACCGGCGCTCTCCTTGCTGGAGAATATCGAAACATGCATTTTGTCCTCCAAGCACCTTTCGCGCCGTGAGGGTGAGGTTTGCGCGCGCATTCTTTACGGCCTCTCGTCCATAGGGATCGCGCTTGATCTGGGCATTGGCAAAGAGAGCGTCATGACCTATCGCAAACGGGCGTATCAGCGCCTTGGAATTGGCTGCCGGCGTGAGCTGCTCATGTGGTATCTGGCGCTATGGAGCGGCGGGCAGCCGTCGAACACGCAGCCCACACTGAACTGACTGCCTGCCTTCCCCAGATACCCGCGCAGGTCGCGCCGTGGGAGAGCGTCATCAGCGGAGACAAACGCAAGCGTCGGAACGGCATTGCCATTCAAATACTCCGATTACAGCGTTCCGCATTTACCATGACGCATTTCTCATCACTTAACGCGTTGAAAAGTATGCATTCAGGCAGCGTTTGGTGATTCAAGTTTAACGCGAAGTGCCATAGGTTGTCCCCACCAGCGGTTACATTGACTGCCGAACTTTCCCTCTAGCGTGAGCGATCATAACTCTTGGCTTCGGGGTGGGTGCCCCACCAAGAAAAATTTGGAAGGGAAGAAAAATGGGTAGGGCCACGATAAAGACAGACTTGATGAGGATAATTCCTTCAATTGCCCTGGCGCTGACCATCGGTGTCGGAACCGTTGCGCTCCCGGTCAAGGGATACGCCGCTGATGAAGTGACTACCATGCCAAGGCAGGCGCCGGGCTTTTACAAATGGACCCTTGGTAACTTCGCGATCACGTCATTGAGCGACGGCACGTTCGATCTGCCGGTCGATCAGCTTCTTATTGGTCCCGAACCTGGCGAGGTTGCCGCCGCGTTCGAGTTGGCATTTGCCAAGCTGCCGATGGAAATGTCGGTCAATGCCTTTCTGATCGACACAGGTGCGCAGCTGATCCTCGTCGATGCAGGAGGTGGAAGCCTGTATGGTCCGACGCTGGGTCAGACGCAGCAGAACCTGATCGCAGCCGGCTACCAGCCAGATCAGGTAGATTTGGTCCTTTTGACCCACATCCACGGCGACCATTCAGGGGGATTGTCCATCGAGGGCAAACCTGCATATCCGAACGCCAAGGTCTGGGTGGGCCAGGGCGATATAGACTTCTTCACCGACCCGGACAAGAAAGAGGCCGCTGCTGGCCTTGACGAATTGAACTTCTCCGCTGCGCAATCCTTGCTGTCAGCCTATCAGGAAGCAGGCCAGCTCGTCGCCTTTTCCGGTGAGCGCGAGATCGTTCCTGGCGTGCGCGCCCTGCCTGCAATAGGCCATTCGACTGGGCATACCGTTTATGCAATCGAAAGCGAAGGTGAGAGTCTGGTGCTGCTGGGTGACCTTCTCCATGTTCCGCAAGTTCAGTTTGCGCATCCTGAATATTCGATGGTCTTCGACCTTGACCAAGATGAGGCCGCGGCTGTCCGCAAGACCGTCCTTGATGGTGCATCCGGGAAGCGCCAATGGATAGCTGGCGCGCATTTTTCCTTTCCCGGCATTGGCCACCTTTTGGCAAAAGGGGATGGCTTTACCTATGTTCCCGCTGAATACTCGGCCAATCGGTAGCACAGCACGAATTCAGTAGAAAATTGAGCGGCCCGCGGTGTCATCAAGGCGACATCGCGGGCCTGACTGCGTCTGATTGAAGGTGCTGCCGGGGTGTTGGCATGGCAGCCTGTCGGCAATCCGCGAAGACCCGCCTTCGTGGGGTCAGGCGATGTTCGCCGCGATCCTCCAGAAATCGAGTGCCTGCAATGATGGTTCTGGCTGACGGGTGGCATATTGGGGCAAAGAATCCGTTTGGAATTGCTGACGGAACCGTCACGAAGTTCTGCAAGCCGCCCGGTGATCCACGCCCTAAACCTTGCACATTTTCCCGCTCAAGTTAGCTGCCCAGGCTGAGGCGGGACTTTTCTTTGATCCGCGCCAAAGTGGCCAAATCAGATCGCTGACTGCGGCTGGCAGTATGATTGTGGAATGCCCGCAAACCGTGTGAGCTGACGTTCATAACACGGCACATCCGCCCGATGGCAAATACGGAATGGCGGTCATCGAGAACCCTGAACCTCAGGCCCTTTGGTTCGCGAAGAACAAAGACGCGGTGCCGCTGATCGTAATCAGCGGCACCTGGGTCAGTCAGGTATGCACGACTCGTGACGCGGACAACAACAGCGCACTGAACGTGACATCACCGATGGCTGCCTGTCGCTTCCGGGAGGCTAGTTGAATAGCAGCTCAGGAAGAAACAAAGCGATGACTGGAAACAACGCTACAAGGGCAATTCTAACGATATCCACGCTGATGAAGGGTATCACACCGCGAATGATCTTGCTGATCGGCACGTCCGGCGCAACGGAGCGCATGACGAACAGATTAATTCCAATCGGTGGCGTGATGAGCCCCAGCTCGCAGAGCATCACGAGAATGATGCCAAACCATACCGGATCAAATCCCAGTCCGACCACGATGGGGAAAAACAGTGGGACTGTCAGAAAGATCATGGACATCGTTTCCATCACCATTCCCAACAACACGTAGATCAAGCAGATCACAACGATGATCATCGCAGGCGAGAACCCCGATTGGGTCATGAACTCCAACAATGCGCGGTGCACGCCGGAATAGTTCAAGAACTCGCTAAACAGTGCCGCACCGATCACCAGCGCAAACAGGATTGCTGTTGTTCGGGCACTGTCGATCAGGATGTCGTAGAGCTTCCGAAGTGTGAGCTTCCTGCGTGCAAGCGCGATGATGAAGGCGCCGAAGGCCCCAAAACCTGCCGCCTCTGTCGCGGTGAAAACTCCCAAATAGATTCCGCCGATCACAGTGACAAACAGCAAAAGTGCAGCCCAGACTCCGGCGAGCGATCTGAACCTATCACCCCAACTTACAAGGGGGGCCGTTGGGGCAGCGGTCGGGCTGCGCTTGACCGTGTAGCGCACGGCAGCCAGATAAAGCAGCACGCCTAGCAGACCGGGGATGAGCCCCGCCGCATAGAGTTTGCCGATATGGGTTTCAGTGAGGATTCCGTAGACCACCATCAACACGCTCGGCGGAATGAGAATGCCCAGAGTTGCACCAGCCGCAATGGAGGCGGTACTCAGGCCGTCATCGTATTTGTAGTGGCGCATCGAGGGCATGGCGACCTTGCCGATGGTCACCACTGTGGCGACGCTTGATCCGCAAATCGAGGCAAATCCGCCACTTGCCAGCACTGTGGCCATAGCCAGGCCGCCCCGGCGATGGCCGACAAACGCCTGCGCCGCATGGTAAATCTCACGCGACACGCCGGTGCCGGCAATGAAGTTGCCCATCAGGATAAAGAGCGGGATCACCACCATGGCATAGGACATCGTACTCTCACGCGTGACGATAGCAGCCATGATGGCAGATTGGGGCCAGCCCACGAGATGGCCGAAGCCGAGAAACCCCGTGACGCCCATTGCAAGGGCGATTGGAACGCGCAGGAAGATGAGGAGGAATGCAAAAGCAAAACCGATCAGAGCAATTGTCATATTAGTTCTCCACCGTCGTCTTCGAGGGCTTTTCGCTGGTAGGTTCATCGGAAGTCGGGCTATCGAGCCCTTCGGCCTTCAGGATCCGTTCAAGTTCGGGGTTCTTCGTTTCTTTCAGGTTCCAATTTCGCAAAGCCGCAAAAAACATGAGCGCTGCAACAAACGACAAGATCGAAATGCTATACATGATGGGCGCAAGTGGAATTTGCAGCGAAGGCGTGGTATCTTGGTAACCGACGGCCTGATCCCCAATAATCCACAACCTCCAGCCGATAATTGCAAAGAGCCCCGACCCGAGAACGGTCACGAGAATCTTTTCGACCCGCACCAAGAAAATACCTCGAAAAGGATCTATCAAGTCGACCGCGATATGCTCTTCGCTTGCTGCAACCAGTGGCAGCATCAGAAAAATTGAGGCGGCGAGCAGGATTTCGGATAATTCGCTGCCACCCGTGAGTGGCCGATTGAAGACACTCCGGCCAATCACATCGACAAATGTCACCATCATCAGCGCAAAAAGCGCAGTCGCAGCGAGTACGCTGGCGATTGTTGCAAGTTTTCTTGTCATCTTTGAACTCCAGAATGAAAGGGGGTCACGACGTCGCTGTTGTCTTCGCGGCAGCCGCCGCAGTGATAAGTTGAATGACATATGACCTTATGCAGATCGCACATGCTTGATATGGCACGTTGCATGGTCACCTGTCGCCTAGGGGATTTGAGTGGATGGTACTGAACTCGACGCTGCATGCTTGTTCGTCAAAATGCGTAAAAACCTTTCTGGCCGACACCCGGCCAAAACAAAGGTCTTAAGGCAAAAACATCCTCACGACGCAGAGCTAGCTTGCCGCGCCTCCCGAGATTCCGGACAGAAGGTCGATCATCACCCGATTTTTGGTAGACCGCACGATCGCCCCGAACTGCAGACATGTCGCCCTTAAGTGGACTGACATCTCGTCGCAAACTACGATGAATGGCATTGTGCCACGCCTCGCGCAAATTCTGACTATAGCAGAAGCAGCCATCGCCGCTCCGATGCCATTGACAGTGTTCATATGGACTCCCCCCAGTATGAATTTGAGACTTTTAGCAGTCCGCATTGTCGTTTTCCGGTCGTTCTCACATTACTCACCTCGCTTTAGCGATGATCCTCAAGGACATGCGATCTACGACGGCTGGCGATTTACTCTTCAGGCAGCTGGGTCACCCCAACGGCGCAACTTGCTGTGCCCCGCACCTAACCATGAACAAACTTTGTCAGATGTCACACACCGCAGGGACATACTCAATTCTTGATTTGGTGTGACATGCCCATGCTGGACCGCGCCGGTAGCTGCGCCGGCACCTATAATAATCAAGGGAGGAGAACTTAATGTTGTATAAACGATTAAATTTCGTGGGGGTCGTAACCAGCCTCTGTCTGACGATGCTGCCCATGGGCGCCGCTGCGCAAGAAACCGTGACGATAAAATATTCGAACTGGTTTCCTGGGAACTACTTCGCGCTTACAGATGTGATTGAACCTTGGTTCGCTGAAATCGAAAAGGTTACCGAAGGTCGCGTAAAGGTTGACATTCTTCCAAAGGTCGTTGGCACTCCCGCAAGCCAGTTCGACGTGGTGCGCGACGGTTTGGCTGACGCAGGCTGGTTCACCACCGGCTTCACGCCTGGGCGTTTTCCTGTGGCCGAGTTTGCCGATCTCCCGCTGACGTCCGATCGCGCTTCGATCCACGCGCCGGTATATGATCGCATCTATCGGGAATACCTGGAAGACTTCAATGTTTATGATGGTGTCCACGTTCTGACGACCTTCCCGCTCTCGGCATCGCATTTCTTTGTTAAGGGCAAAGTCATCAACAAGGCTGAAGATATCGCAGGTTTGAAGCTCAGGGCGCCGAGCTCCAACGTCATCGAGATCGTAAAGCTTCTTGACGGTGTTCCAATCACCAAAACGCCGGCAGAAGCCTATGAGATGTTGTCGACCGGCGTAATCGACGGCCAGGTCACGCTCCCCAGCACCTTGGTGGGTTTCAACCAGGCTGACCTGACCGACAGTGCCTACATGGTGCCTGGCGGCCTAACGGGCCCTGTCTCCATGATCATCGTCAACAGCAATACATGGGCCAAGATCTCCGAGGCTGACCGTGCAGCGATCATGGCAATCTCGGCCGACAAAGTTGCGGCAAAGTTTGGCGCGGAATGGGAGGCTCAGGACCTTGATGCGATCAAAGTGCTGAAAGCCGACTACAATTATAGTGTTGTAACGGCCTCCTCCGAAGATGTGGAGCACATGCGCACTCTGTTCGCACCGATCGAGGAGGATTGGCTCAAGCGCGCCAAGGAAAAGGGCTATGAGAAGCCCGAAGAGCTGCTTGAGGCATATCGTGCGGCGCTCATCGAAGAAGCGAAAAAGTAATAGGTTGATCCCGGACGCGGCGCCCTCAGGGGGCGCCGCGGCTTGACCGGATCAATCTGCCAATAATCATCAGCATGTCTTGCTCGAAATGATCCGCGTTTCCGCCGGTCTTGTTTCAAAAAGACCACTTCTATTTTTTGTGAGAGATCCCCTTTGACTGAACGTATCGTCGCGACCTACTGGATCGAAACCGCATACCCGCTAGAGGTAGCAGCCGCGGCAATGGCTGGTGAGCAATCCTCGGGCACGTTTCTCAAAATCCCCAATGAAGACGCAGAACTGAAAGCGCGTTCCGCAGCCGTGGTCGAGACGATCACGCCACTGGAGACCGTGTCGACACCCTCTCTGCCCGGTGCCATGACGCCGAAAGGTGTTTCCTCACCGAAATGGCAACGCGCGCAAGTGACGATTTCCTGGCCTCTCGCCAATATGGGAACGTCATTGCCCAACCTGCTGGCCACGATAGCGGGCAACCTCTTCGAATTGCAGCAATTTTCCGGACTGCGCCTGATCGACGTCGCCCCGCCACGGGCTTTTGCCGAGACCTACCAGGGCCCCGCATTTGGCATTACTGGCACACGAGAGCTTGCCGGAGTGTCCTCTGGCCCACTGGTCGGCACGATCATAAAACCATCAGTTGGCCTGTCGCCGGATCAGACCGCAGAGATCGTCAAGGATCTCGTTGAAGCCGGAATCGATTTCATCAAGGATGACGAGCTGCAGGCTGATGGGCCGCACTGTCCATTCGACGAACGCGTAACCAAGGTAATGGCAGTCATTCGTGATCACGCAGAGCGCACCGGGCGCAAACCGATGTACGCGTTCAATGTCACCGGTGAAACCGACGAGATGCTGCGGCGACATGACCGGGTCCGCGAAGAGGGCGGCACTTGTGTCATGGCGAGCCTCAACAGCGTGGGACTGGCCGGGTTCGGGGCATTGCGCCGCCACAGCCAACTGCCCATCCATGGCCATAGAAATGGATGGGGCCTTTTCTATCGCTCGCCCCATATCGGAATCGAGTACCGCGCCTGGCAAAAGCTTTGGCGGCTGGCGGGCGCGGATCACATGCATGTTAACGGGATTTCCAACAAATTTTCCGAGCCTGATCAAAGCGTTGTCGCCTCGGCGCGCGCTTGCCTGACACCTCTGTTCGAAGATGCCCCCTACCAGGCAATGCCGGTGTTTTCCTCTGGACAGACAGCCGTTCAGGCAGGGGAGACCTTCAAATCGGTGGGCAGCACTGACCTAATCTACTGCTGCGGAGGCGGTATTATCGGCCATCCTTCGGGAATTGCGGCTGGTGTCGAAAGTGTTCGCGATGCATGGCAGGCCGCCGTCGAAGGTGTGGCCCCGTCAGACTATGCACAGAACCGCCCCCATCTTGCACAAGCGTTGGAGTACTTTGAAAAGTGAGTGAAAAATCAAATCTACTGCTGACCTTTTATGGCGACGATTTCACAGGCTCGACCGACGCTATGGAGTCGCTCTGCCGAAACGGTGTGCCTGCTGTCTTGTTTCTGGAGGTTCCCTCTGCCCAACGCCTTGCCCAATTCGATGGTCTGCGCGCCATTGGAGTTGCCGGTAACAGCCGCAGCAAGTCACCGGACTGGATGAGCGAAAATCTACCGCCGATCTTCGAGGCGCTCAAGGAACTGGGCGCACCAGTTTGCCATTATAAGGTCTGCTCGACCTTCGACAGTGCGCCCCATACAGGCAGCATTGGGCGTGCGATCGACATTGGGGCGGATATTTTTTCATCCGCCTGCGTGCCAGTGATTGTTGGCGCCCCCAGCCTGCGTCGCTATCAAACATTTGGAAACCTATTCGCTGGCTTTGGGAGCGCTATCTATCGGATCGACCGTCATCCGGTGATGAGCGCCCATCCCATTACCCCCATGCACGAAGGTGACCTCCGCCTGCATCTTGGCCAGCAGACAGACCGGTCAATTGATCTGCTCGACATCGCGGAGATCCTTGGGGAGGACTATTGCGACTGCGACAGCAGATTGCGCGCCAACGGTGCCCAGGTGCTGTTTTACGACGTGGCGGACAAGGAGAGCAGCGCTCGCGCAGGAGAACTCCTGTGGCGCAGCGCTCAAGAGGCTCCGGTCTTTTGCGCCGGTTCGTCCGGCGTCGAGTATGGTCTGGTGGAATATTGGCGAAGGTCCGGGCACATCGCGCCGGACGACGAACCGGCGCATCTGCGGAGCGAGGTCGATAAGCTTTTTGTCATGTCCGGTAGCTGCTCGCCCCTGACAGAGCGCCAAATTCTCTCGGCTTTGGATGCGGGTTTTGTGGGGCGACAGATCAGCCCGATCACCCTGCTGGACCCCGACCGGCAGGAAAGCGAAGTCGAAACCGTTATTGCGGATGTGGTGGCCGAGCTTGAAGCCGGAAAGAGCGTCGTCGCCTATACGGCACTCGGGGCCCCCACACAGGAGGAGCAAGAGTTGCAGGCGCGCGATCCGCACAAATTTTCCGACCAACTTTCGTCGATTCTGGCGCGGATATTCCGCGAGGTCCTGAAGCGTTCAAAGATTGGTCGGGCCATCGTCTCGGGGGGCGATACCTCCAGCGGCGTCGTCGCTGAAATGGGCATCTATGCCCTTTCAATGATTGCCCCGGCGGCGCCCGGAGCACCGTTGTGCCGGGTCCATGCGGAGGAGGGCACGTTCGACGGGATGGAGATCGTTCTCAAGGGTGGTCAGATGGGGACGGATAATTTTTTCGAGGAGATTCGCAGGTCGAACTGACTTGTGACTGCGCAGATGGAAGGTATCGGACGGTACTCCGCGATCGCCGTTCCGGAAAAGGATTGGATAGGCTGCCGGTCACTTTGCCGGCACAGGCAAATCCAACACGCCGGGCGCGGTTCATAACCCCTTTTATTCAATAGGAGCTTATCATGCTGAAAGTGGAAGTCGAAAAAGGGCCGAATGGCCGCATCATTCTCATGGACTCGATCACGAAGGTGACAGCGGATGATGCTGGCACTATTGTGGTTTCCGCCTCGCATGGCGGGGCAAGTTCTGGTGAATTCGCCTGCGAAGTGCCGCTCAAGATCGTGTTTTTCAACGACGCCGGTGTGGGGAAAGACGACGCGGGTATCGCGGCGCTGTCGATGCTGCAGGAAAGAGGTGTTGCAGCGGGTGCCACCTCTCATACCTCCGGCCGGATTGGCGAGGCACAGGATATGTGGGATCACGGGGAAATTTCGCATCTCAACGATGCGGCCAAGGCGCTTGGGCTAACGGTCGGTGGGAGCCTGCGGGACCAACTTCAAAAACTTGTCGAGACTGGCCTGTGACTGTGCAAATGCCGCATCGCGGCTCGGGCTTGGGGGATATTACATCAAAGCGGCGCACCTAAGACTTCAGCCGCTGGTTCCCCTTTTGGTTTGATCTGTGATTCATCCTTTGCAGGAGGATGTTTCATGTCAGCAGCACTACCGGCTGCGTTCTGGGCGCGGTTTGAAGCATATTTCAAAAAGGTATGCGCTGTAACCTGCCGCATAGCTCTTGCTGGTTCGCCGCACCCGCGACCCGAACACGGTGGCATCAATGTCCCGAACGACTAAGCCTGCGCTTGATCGTTGCCCATGCTTCGCGCTAACTGGTTGCTGAGTAATCAGGAATGAAAATTTGACCA
Organism: Sulfitobacter sp. EhC04; assembly: GCF_001650875.1. Taxonomy (GTDB): domain Bacteria; phylum Pseudomonadota; class Alphaproteobacteria; order Rhodobacterales; family Rhodobacteraceae; genus Sulfitobacter. The sequence goes on along the minus strand of NZ_LXYI01000021.1, from coordinate 26,829 downwards.
CATCTTCCAAACGGCCGCTCACCCTCCGCGATGTATCCGAGGCCTGCGGTGTCTCGGAAATGACCGTGAGCAGGGTTCTGCGAAAGAGAGGGGATGTATCGGAAGCCACACGCAACAAGGTGTTGGCTGCGGCAAAGGAGCTGGGATACGTGCCAAATCAGATTGCCGGGTCGCTGGCTTCTCAACGGGTGAACCTGGTGGCGGTCATCATCCCTTCGCTGTCCAACATGGTTTTCCCTGAAGTCCTGAATGGCATCAATCAGGTCCTTGAGGACACGCCGCTGCAACCCGTGGTCGGCGTAACGGACTACCTGCCCGAAAAAGAGGAACGGGTGCTTTACGAAATGCTGTCCTGGCGGCCATCGGGTGTGATCATCGCAGGGCTGGAACATTCAGACGCGACCCGCGCGATGCTCAAGAACGCGGGCATTCCCGTGGTCGAGATCATGGACACCGACGGTCGGCCCGTTGACGCGATGGTGGGTATCTCGCATCGCCGGGCCGGGCGTGAAATGGCCAATGCGATCCTCAAGGAAGGGTATGAACATATCGGGTTCATGGGCACCAAGATGCCGCTGGACCACCGCGCGCGCAAACGATTTGAAGGATTCACCGAAGCGCTGGCCAAGGCGGGCGTCGAGATTGAGGATCGCGCGTTCTATTCCGGGGGGTCCGCGCTGGCCAAGGGTCGGGAAATGACGCAGGAGATGCTGGAACGCTCACCGGACTTGGATTTCCTTTATTATTCCAATGACATGATCGGTGCAGGCGGCCTTTTGTATCTGATTGACCAGAAAATCGACATACCGGGTCAGATCGGTCTGGCCGGATTCAACGGTGTCGAACTGTTGCAGGGTCTGCCACGGCAATTGGCGACGATGGATGCCTGCCGGAGCGAGATTGGCCAGGCGGCGGCGAAAATCGTTCTGAACTACACGTCCGAGACACCGGACCCGGATGTTCCGACGCAGGTTACAATGACCCCGACCCTGTCGTTCGGAGACACCCTGCGCCGCCATCGCCGCTAATCATGCTGACCCTGGACAACGGCCAGGCGCGGCGGATTTTCCTTGACCGGCACGGCCTGTCCGACGCCCCTGTGGGCGAAGCAAAGGGCGCGGCGCTGCACGGATTGATCCATGATCTTGGCTTTGTGCAGCTTGACAGCATCAACACCGTGGCCCGCGCGCATGACCTGATCCTGTTTTCACGCAGGCAACGGTACAGGCCAAAAGCGCTGAAACACCTCTACGAGCGAGACAAGGCGCTGTTCGAGCACTGGACACATGATGCGGCGGTCATTCCGATGGAGTTCTATCCGCAGTGGCATCTCAGACGGCAGCGCGACGCCGAAAAGCTGCGCGCGCGGTGGCGCAACTGGCGGCGGGATGGGTTTGAGAAACGGTTTCAGAATGTACTGGACCAGATCGCAGCCGAAGGACCGCTGAGTTCTTCCGATGTCGGAAAGGGTGAAACACGCGGTTCCGGCGGCTGGTGGGACTGGCACCCTTCCAAGACCGCGCTGGAATACCTGTGGCGTTCCGGTGCGCTCTGCGTTGTCGGGCGTGACGGCTTCAAGAAGCGTTACGACCTGACGGAACGGGTGATCGAACAACATCTGCACGATCCGGCAAACTGCCCCGATACCGCCGCCACGATTGACTGGTGCTGCGATCAGGCGCTTTCACGGCTGGGGTTTGCCACCCACACCGAGATTGCCGCCTTCTGGGATCATGTCACCCCGGCCGAGGCGCGCGACTGGTGCGCCGAGGCGCTGGCGGCAGGAGCGCTGGAACAGGTGCAGATTACCGGGGCAGACGGGTCGGTCAAACTCGCTTTCGCGCGACCGGGTCTTGATCAGGACCCTGCCCGCGACAAGGCGCCCACCGGTCGCCTGCGGGTGCTCAGCCCTTTCGACCCGGCCCTGCGGGACCGGAACCGCGCCGAACGGCTGTTCGGGTTCAACTACCGGATCGAGGTCTTTGTACCGCAAGCGAAACGCACCTTTGGCTACTACGTTTTTCCCATTCTGGAAGGCGACCGCATCGTTGGTCGCGTCGACATGAAGGCCTTTCGCAATGAGGATGTGTTGCGCGTCAGTGCGCTGTGGCCGGAGGGCAGGATACGCTGGGGCAGCGGGCGGCAACGCGCCTTCGAGGCTGAACTGGAAAGACTGTGCAAGCTTGCCGGTGTCAGCAAGGTCGCATTCGAGGACGGCTGGCTGTGCGCCTCAGCGCAGAACTATCTCTGACAAATCGCCAGCCGCGGTTCTGAGCCGGTCCAGATGCGCCTCCAGGTCACCGATAGTGACGCGCTGGGTCGGTGCGTGGATGGAAAGAGTGGACATCAGCCGCTGTTGATCGTCCCAGATCGGAACAGCGATTGCGACCATACCCTCCATGAACTCCTCGTCATCGGTAGAATATTCTAGCGTCCGAACATCTTCGATCGCATGACGCAGGGCATCAGGATCAGTCAATGTTCTTGCTGTCTGCGGCTCCAGCGCTGCCGACGACAGATATTTGCCCAACATCCGCGACGGCAAGGTAGACAGGTACATCTTGCCGCTGGCGGTACAGTGAAAGGGAACCGTGGTGCCAACAGGCAGTTGGATGCGCAGGGGCCATTTCGTTTCGACCCGGTCAAGATAGACCATCCCGTCCCGGTCCGGCATCGCGACATTGCAGGTTTCGCCGATGTCTTCGGTCAGCGCGTTCAGAACGGCGAGGCGCACGGTCCGCACCCGGCTGGAGGACAGCACGTTGACCGACAGCTTGCGCAGCCGCTGCCCCGCTGAATAGGACCGCCCGTCAATGTCGCGCTGAAGGAAGCCCTCTTGCTCAAGCCTGTGGAACAGGCGATGCACTGTGGGTTTCGGCAAGCCCAGAACCTCGTTCGCGGCGGTAGGGGTCATCGGGGCCCCGACGCGCGCGATCTCTTCCAGCAAGAGCAGCAGACGCAAATTCGTCGGTATCGCCTTTTCGCGTCCGCCGATATCGTCCATTGCGCTTCATCCGTCCGGGTTATGCCGCGCCCCAATCAGGTCCAGAAGGTAAGAGCCCCGATCCAGATCGGCATATGCTCGTACAGGTAACCTCCGGGCAGCAGCGTTTTCGATAGAGACGGGAAATACGCGACCGCGACCCACACTGCAACAATTGATCCAGGATAGACCGTCGCGTAACGCAGCAATCGGAAATTAGGCACACATGTCACGCCGGAAATCTGCGTCCTGCCGCCCCGATCACCCTAACAATGACATTTTACAAACATTTTGTTGATGTTTTGTGAATTCGTGCAATGATGCTCCGAGAGAATCAAAGGCAAGACATTCATGACCCGAAAGCCCGCCAAATGAGCCGCCAAGTCGTCGTGATCGGCGCAGGCATTGTCGGCATATCAACCGCGATCTGGCTGCGCCGGGCGGGTCTGGAAGTGACGGTGATCGACCGCGGCCTGCCCGGCACTGGCACGTCTCATGGCAACGCGGGGGTGCTGGCGGCATGCTCCATGGTGCCGGTCACCGCGCCGGGCCTGCTGCGCAAGGCGCCGATGATGATGCTGAACAGCAACTTCCCGCTGTTCCTGCGGTGGTCATACGTGCCCCGTCTGCTGCCATGGCTGCGCCGCTACATGTCCCACGCCAATGATGCAGACACCCGGCGCATTGCGCGGGGGTTGACCCCGATCGTCGGCGACAGTGTCGAACAGCACAAGAGCTTGTGTGGCGAACTGGGCCTTGGAGACTGGGTGACGGACAGCGACTATTGCTTTGCCTACGCCGACCGCGCCGCGTTCGAGGCGGACAAATACGCCTGGGAACTGCGCAGGGAGGCCGGTTTCGTACCCGAATTGATCGAAGGGTCGGCGGTGCAGGACTATGACCCTGCCCTTGGCCCTGACATCACCTTTCTTGCGGTGATGAAAGACCATGGATTCATCCGCAGCCCCGGCGGCTATGTCCAGGCGCTGGCCAAGGCGCTGACGGATCGTGGCGGCAAGATCCTTCAGGCCGAGGTCACGGATTTTGACCTGACGGATGGCAAGATCACTGGCGTGCAAACCAGCACAGGTGCCATTCCCTGCAACGCCGCCGTGCTGGCAACAGGCGTCTGGTCGAAACCGATGATGGCCAAGCTGGGGCTGAACGTGCCTTTGGAAAGCGAACGCGGCTATCACGTGGTTTTTGAGGGTGCGACAGGCGGACCGCGACAACCAACGATGATTGCCAGCGGCAAATTCGTGGCAACACCCATGGAACAGGGCCTGCGCTGCGCCGGTATCGTGGAATTTGGCGGGCTGGAGGCCGGACCGTCGCGCGCGCCCCTCGACCTGCTGCGCCGCCACGTCATGGGCGCCTTTCCCGGCCTCAGCGCCACCGATGAAATCGAATGGCTGGGGCACAGACCCGCCCCCAGCGACAGCCTGCCATTGATCGGCGAGGTTGGACAAAGCCGGGTCTTTACCGCCTTCGGGCATCATCACATCGGGTTGACGGGCGGTCCGAAAACGGGCCGACTGGTCGCCGGATTGATCACCGGGCAACCGGTCAACACCGACCTTGCCCCCTATCACCCTCAGCGCTTCCAATAGCGCGTTCACAAAACCAACCGGGAGACGAAAAAATGAAACGCACACAGAAACTGATGGCAACTGCGGCAACAGCCGCCTTGACGCTTGGCACCGCCCTGCCTGCCTTTGCCGCAGAAAAATGGGACATGCCGATGGCCTATTCGGCGTCAAATTTCCACTCCGAGAATGGCGTGGAATTCGCGAAATGCGTGACCGACGGCACAAGCGGCGAAATTGAAATTACGGTTCACCCCGGCGGCGCGCTGTTTGCGGGCGCAGACATCAAGCGTGCGATCCAGACTGGTCAGGTTCAGATCGGTGAACGCCTGCTGTCCGGTCACCAGAACGAAAACGCGCTGTTCGGCTTTGACAGCGTCCCGTTCCTTGCCCCCTCCTTTGATGACAGCGGCAAACTCTGGGAGGCCGCCAAGCCCGAAATCGAAGCGCTGCTGGAGGAGCAGGGGCTGCACCTGCTCTACAACGTGCCGTGGCCACCGCAGGGCCTGTACTTCAAGAAAGAAGTGAACAGCGTTGAAGACATGGCGGGCGTCAAATTCCGCTCTTACAACAACACCACTGCGCGTCTGGCTGAATTGACGGGCATGGCCCCTGTCACAATCGAAGCCGCCGAAGTCAGTCAGGCCTTTGCCACCGGCGTAGCGGAATCCATGGTTTCCTCGGGTGCGACCGGTTATGATCAGAAGGTCTGGGAAAGCCTGACGCACTTCTACGAAGTCGATGCCTGGCTGCCGCGCAACTATGTGATGGTGAACGCGGATGTCTGGTCGGGCGTTTCAGACGCCAATAAGGAAGTGATCAACACCTGCGCCTCCGAAGCGGAGGCGCGCGGCTTGCAGAAATCCAAGGACTATACCCAGTTCACCTATGACGGTCTGAAAGAAGGCGGCATGAGCGTGCAGCCTGCCAGTGAGGAACTGATGTCGGGCCTGCGCGAAATTGGTGAGACGATGACCGCCGAATGGCTCGAAGCCGCAGGCGAGAATGGCCGGAAGCTGGTCGACAGCTACAAGTCGATGAACTGATCATCGACAGCTTTGGCGGCCCGGTTCAACGGGCCGCCCTTCCTTTTCGGACAAGGAGGCGCTTGGCGTGACAGCACTGCGCAAAACTCTCGATACGCTCTACGTTGCGGCGGGCGCCTTGGCGGCTGTCTGCCTGGTGGCGATCTTGCTGCTGATTGTGGCGCAGATGGTCGCGCGATGGACCGGGGCCGTCTTTCCCGGTGCCGCGAGCTATGCCGGATACGCCATGGCCGGGGCCAGTTTCCTTGCCTTTGCCAATGCGCTGAATCGCGGCACGCACATTCGCGTGTCGATGCTTCTCAATGTCCTGTCGAAGGGACCAAGACGCCTGCTTGAGATCTGGTGCTTTGGTCTGGCGGCGGTGATTGCCTGGTACTTCACCTATTACGCCTATTGGTTTGTCTATTGGTCGTGGAAGTTCAAGGAAATCAGCCAGGATCAGGACGCCACCCTGCTGTGGATTCCGCAATCGGTGATGGTGGCGGGCGGTGCAATCCTTGCCATCGCGCTGACCGACAACCTGCTGCACATCATTATCAGGGGCAATCACCGCCTCACCCGCGACCTCGTCGATCAAAGCTTCGGAGAATGATGCCATGACCGAAGTTTACGCCATCACGCTTTTCCTCTTTGTCCTTTTCTTCCTGCTGGGCACCGGCGTCTGGGTCGGTCTGGCCCTGATGGGGGTGGCCTGGGTCGGGATGGAGCTGTTCACCACCCGCCCCGTCGGCGACACGATGATCACGACAATCTGGGCCTCGTCGAGTTCCTGGACCCTGACTGCCCTGCCCCTTTTCATCTGGATGGGTGAAATTCTGTACCGCACCCGATTGTCCGAGGACATGTTCAAGGGTCTCGCCCCCTGGCTGGCGCGCCTGCCGGGCGGGTTGGTGCATACCAATATCGTCGGCTGTACCGTCTTTGCCGCTGTGTCCGGGTCTTCGGCCGCGACGCTGACAACCGTGGGCAAGATGTCGATCCCCGAATTGCGCAGCCGCAACTACCCCGAAAAGATGATCATCGGCACGCTGGCCGGGGCGGCGACGCTGGGCCTGATGATCCCGCCGTCACTGGCATTGATCGTCTATGGCGTAACCGTGAACGAAAGCATCACCAAGCTGTTCTTTGCCGGCGTCCTTCCGGGGCTGATCCTTGCTGTCATGTTCATGGGCTATGTCGCCGTGATCTCGCTGACCTCGAAGGACTGGAACCCAACGCAGGAAGTGGACATGAGCTTTGCCGACAAGCTGCGCAATTCGCGCTTTCTGCTGCCTGTCTTTGCGCTGATCACGGTTGTGATCGGGTCGATGTACCTGGGATTTGCCACCGCGACCGAGGCGGCGGCAATCGGCGTGATCGGGGCGCTTGTGCTGGCGCTGTTCCAGGGCTCGCTCAACTGGGGCAGCTTCCGCGAAAGCCTCATGGGGGCGATGCGCACCTCCGCCATGATCGCGCTGATCCTCGCCGGAGCGGCATTTCTGAAACTGTCCATGGGCTTTACCGGCCTGCCCCGCGCGCTGGCCGACGGCATCGCGGCGATGGAGCTGACGCGGTTTCAGCTGCTGATGGCGCTGCTGGTGTTCTACATCGTGCTTGGCATGTTCCTTGATGGCATTTCGTCAGTCGTGCTGACCATGGCGGTTGTTGAACCGATGGTGCGCGGCGCTGGGATCGACCTGATCTGGTTCGGCATCTTTGTCGTGGTCGTGGTGGAGATGGCACAGATCACGCCGCCCATCGGATTCAACCTGTTCGTGTTGCAAGGCATGACGGATCACGAAATGGGCTATATCACCAAGGCAGCCCTGCCAATGTTCGCGATTATGGTCGTGATGGTCTTTTTCCTGATCTGGTTTCCCGAAATCGCAACCTGGTTGCCGGAAAATCTGCGCAATGGACCGAACTAAAGCCCATGTATGCTGACCCGCCTTCTCTCATTGGCTTCGACCCACGCGCGCCTGTGCCTGATTGCAGGGCTGGCCGGGGGCCTGCTGCTGCCCGGTCTCGCCGCCACGCTGGTGCCTTGGCTGCCGTTGATGGTCGCTGCCCTGCTCACGATCACCGCGCTGCGGATCGGCCATCGCGCCGCCTGGGGTGCCGGGGGCGATCTGCGCTGGGGGCTGGCTTCCGTTGTGATACTGCAGACGCTGCTTCCGCTGGCAGTGTTAGGGCTCCTGACACTGCTTGGGCTGCAAGACACGCCCGCCGCGCTGGCCATCGTGCTGACCTGTGCGGCACCGGCGATCACCGGCAGCGTCAACCTGGCACTGATGCTGGGGCTGGATGCCGGGCGCATGATGCAGATCCTCGTGCTGGGGACTGCCGCCTTTCCGTTGACCATGCTGCCGGTTCTGGCGGTTCTGCCCCAGGCGGGCGACCCGCAACAGGTCGTATTGGCCGCGCTCAGGCTGCTGGTCGTGATCGTGCTGGCGACCGGCGCGGGGTTTGCGCTGCGCGCCTGGTTGTTTCCACGCCCGACCATACGCCAGATCAAGGCGCTGGATGGCGCGTCGGTGCTGGCCTTTTCGATGATCGTCGTCGGTCTGATGGCCGCGCTGAACCCCGCTTTGCGCAGCGATCCTTGGCAAGTTCTGACCTGGGCCCTGCTCGCCTTTGCCATCAGCTACCTCTTGCAAATCTGCACCCTGCTGGGCCTGAGGCTCACCCGTCTTCGGGCGCTGGCCGGGCCGCTCGCCCTTGGGGCTGGCAACCGAAATATCGCGATATTCCTGGTTGCCTTGTCGCCCGAAGTGCTTGGCCCCTTGATGATCTTTATTGGCTGCTGGCAACTGCCGATGTACCTGACGCCCATGCTCCTGCCGAAACTTTACCAATGGACATTGCGCAATGACTGACTGGCCGCAAATCCGCCGTGTCGGGCTGTCCGGCATTCTGATCACCTTTGCCGAGGCGATGACAGAACCCGCCAACCGCGCCGCACTGGCCCTGCGCGCGGCGGTCGAGGGCGCGGATTGGCCAGAGGTCACCGAGACAAGCACATCGCTTGTTTCCACCTTCCTGCAAGTGAACCTTGCCCTGACACCGGCCGAGGAGATGACCGAAAGGCTGAATGACCTGCTGTCCAGCCGCGATTGGTACAAGGCCGATCTGCCCCCCGGTCGGACCCTTTGGCACATCCCCACAGTCTACGGCACCGATCTTGCGCCGCAGCTTGAGGAAGCCGCCGAAGTGGCCGGTGTCGACCCGGACGAGGCGATCCGGCAAATCTCCGAAGCACGGGTGCGTGTGCTGACCATCGGTTTCGCCCCCGGCCAGCCCTATCTGGGCGAGCTGAGCGAGACCTGGAACATTCCCCGCCAACAGACTCTGTCGAAATCCGTTCCCGCCGGTGCGCTGATCATCGCGATCCGGCAACTGGTGCTGTTCACCAATGCCTCCCCCACCGGCTGGCGTCACATCGGCCAGACCGCGTTCCGCACCTTCCGCCCCGAAAGCGAGGAAGCCTTTGCCCTCTCGCCGGGAGATGAGCTGTGCTTTCCTGCGATCAACACCGCCGAACTGGAGAAAATCCGCAGCAATGATCAATCCGGCGACGGCGGCGCGAGCAGGGAGGTGCTGGCATGAGCGCGACATTGACCGTTGTGCAGGCCGGCCCGGCGCTGAGCATTCAGGATTTCGGCCGCACGGGATACCGCGCGCAGGGGCTGACCAAGGGCGGTGCTGCCGATCCCATTGCCCTGCACGAGGGCGCCGCCCTGCTGCGCCAGCCCGCCGGTGCCGCCATCGAAATGGTCGGCGCAGGTGGCACGTTTACCAGCGACACCGACCTGCGCATTGCCCTCACCGGGGCCGCGATGACGGCCAATATCGACGGGGCTGCGATTATCTGGAATGCCAGCCATCTTTTGCCTGCGGGTGCGAAGCTGACCATTGGCGGGGCAACGGGCGGGACCTATGGTTATCTGCACATCGGCGGCGGGCTCGCCACGCCAGAGTTGATGGGGTCGCGGTCCAGCCACCTGAGCGCGGGGCTGGGGGCAGCGCTGAAAACCGGCGACACGCTGGCAATCGGCCCCGACAAGGGATCGGATACCGGCATGGCCCTGCCGCGCGACAACCGTTTCGATGGCGGCACCGTCCATGTGGTGGAAAGCATGCAGACGGGTCATTTCAGCGTTGAAACACGCGACCGCTTTACCCAGACAACGTTCAAACGCGATCCACGCGCCAACCGGCAGGGCGTCCGGATGGACAGTGATGGCGAGGGGTTCTTCTCTGACGGTCAATTGAGCATCGTCTCTGAAGTGATTGTGCAGGGTGACATCCAGATCACCGGCGACGGCGCGCCCTTCGTGCTGATGTGCGAAAGCCAGACAACCGGTGGCTATCCGCGCATCGCGACTGTCCTTCCCGCCGATCTGCCGCGCGTCGCACAGGCCCCGACCGGTGCCGCAATCCGGTTCGAGTTCGTCTCGCTGGACAAGGCCATCGCCATTGAACAGCGCGCTGCCGCTGATCTGAAGGCCCTGCCCGGCAAACGCTATCCACTGGTCCGCAATCCCGCTGAAATGCGTGATCTGCTGGCCTATCAACTGATTGGCGGCGCGGTGTCTGCCAATGCAAACCCATTTGAAGAGGAGTCGTGACATGCCATCCGTCGATCTGAACGCCGATATGGGCGAAAGCTATGGTGCCTGGAAGATGGGCAATGATGCAGCCCTTCTGGATATTGTCACCTCTGCCAATATCGCCTGTGGCGGCCACGCCGGGGATGCCGATGTGATGGCCGCGACCATGCGCATCGCCCACGACAACGGGGTGGGCATCGGCGCGCATCCGGGATTTATGGATATTGCCGGGTTTGGCCGCAACCGCATGTCGGTGCCGCGCGCCACGCTGCAAAACCAGGTCCGCTACCAGGTTGCTGCCAGCGTCGGCATGGCCCGCAGCCTGGGCGCTGAGGTTCGCCACCTCAAACTGCATGGTGCCTTGGCCAACATGGCCTCCGAAGACGTCGATCTCGCCCGCGATTTGTACGAGGCGGCGCTGGGTGTCGCACCCGACCTGATTGTGATGGTGCTCCCCGCCACGGAACAACAGCGCGCGGCAGAGGCTCTCGGCTGCGCCTGGGCCGGAGAGATTTTCGCGGACCGCGCTTACAACGACAATGCCACGCTGGTGGACCGGTCCCTGCCCGGTGCCGTGATCCATGACGCAGCCCTTGCAGGCAAGAGGATGGTCGAAATGGTGCAGGCCGGGGCAATCATTACTGAAAGCGGCAAACATATCCCGACGAGGATCGACACGATCTGCCTGCACGGCGATACTGCCGAGGCCGTTCAGATCGCTACCGCCGTCCGGTCAGAGCTGGAAACCGCAGGCGTAACCCTGGCCCAGTTCAAGGGGCACAAGGGCTAACCGTTTCCGGCGGTGCGGCTGATCCGGTAAATGTTGCCTGCGTCAAGCTGGCCCTCGATCACTGTTTCAGTGCCATCTGCCCAGCGCAGCGACAGTTTTGTCGCGCGGCCAAGGTCGCCCAATCCGAAATGCACGCGCGGCGCGTCGAACGACATGAACCCGCCCCCCATCTGCACCTCGCGCATCTGGGTCAACCCGTTCCCATCTGTCAGGTGAAGCACAGCGCCAATGCCGTCACGGTTGCCCGCCATATCCGCAAGTTCGAACACGATGCCTTGGGTCTGGCTGTTGTTGCGGAATACGGTCAGAGGGCCGTTCACCGGATGGGTCAACAGGTCCAGGTCGCCGTCATTGTCCATGTCGAACTGCGTTGCGGCGGCGGTCATCAGGTAGTCTTCCAGCCCGAAGGGCCCGGAGGCTTCCTTGAAAGTGCCGTTCCCCTGATTGTGGAAAAACAGGTTTGACGGCGAAACCTCGTTCGGCACCCAGGTGCCGTTCACGATGTACACATCCTGCCAGCCATCATTGTCAAAATCGAATATCTTGGTGTCCCAGCTCCAGCCGCCGACATCCAGGCCGACCTCCGATGCCAGATCAGAATAGGCGTTCTCTCCCCAGGACAGCAGCACGTTGGACCGCAGGATCTGCGGATGGGTCAACGCAATCTCTTCCGGCTGTGGCTGGCGCACCGGCATGAAATGCGTGTCGCAATAGGCGCGGGGAATGGTCTGCCCCGCCGGGATCAAGGCGCAGATGCCGGGGTCTTCTTTCTGGATCGCCAGGTCCTTGACCAGCATGGCGCGGCATTCGTCCTTGTAGCGCCCCTCCAGTTCCTGGCACCGGCTGGCATAGGTCGGGTCAAAGTTGTTGCCGGATTTGTACCAGGCCTTGATCTCCATGTTCTTGGTGCAGGTCGCCTTGGCCTGCGGATCGGCGATACCGTCGCAATATTGGTCCAGCGACTGCATCTTGAGCTTTCTGGACACGCCTGACGACCGGCCCGCGATCTGCGCAAGGTAAATTTCCGGTGTGCCGTCGTTGGACAGGTCCGCCGTCTTGACGGCCATGGTTGTCGTGGTCGTATGCGGGATCAATCCCGAGGCGTGGTCGATCATCGACAACCCGCCTTTCCCGTCACCGCGATAGAAATAGTCCGGGATGTCGAAATCGTTTCCAACCACCAGATCGGCGGCCCCGTCGCTGTCAAGATCGGTCCACAGGATGCTCAGCGTCTCGCCCGGCAGTCCCGGAAGATCGGTGAACTGTTTCCCTGAAAGCGCCCCACCATCGTTCCATATCACCCGGTTGCGCGATTCCTCTCCGGGAATGCGGCGATACCAGCCAGCGGCCCAGTTCCCGAGGGCGACGTCAAGATCGCCATCGCGGTCCGCGTCGGCAAAGCTGAGCGACAGCGCGAGGATATCGTTGTCCCTTCCCGTTACCTCCCGCAGGGTATTCGGGGCAAACTGCCCCTCGACGTTGCGCCAGATGTAATTGCCCTGCAGGTAGGTGCCAATGAACAGATCAAGCCAGCCGTCGTTGTCGATATCCACCAGGGCTGACTGAAACACGGCCATATCGGCCAGCGGGCCCATGTCGACTTCCTGCCGGGCAAACCCCCCTTGGCCGTCATTCAGGTAAAGATACAACCCCACCTCGGTGGAGGCGATGGCGAGGTCGAGATCGCCGTCACGGTCAATATCCCCGGAGGATACCGACCGGCCTTCCCAGAACGGCGGCCACATATCGCGAAACGAGAACTCGACCGGTTTGTCGATGCCGATCGTGTTCGCCTCCATTCGGGTGAATCCCGTTTCCGCAGGTTCGGATAGCGGTTTCAGCGGCTGGGCCGCCAATGTGATCCGGTCCGCGTCGCCGCTGGTCACCTGCCAGGGATCGGTCCCCGCCGCCTCTGCCGCCATGAAGAGCGGCGCGGTGACGGGTGCGGCGTTACCCTGCAACAGAATGTCCAGGGCGCGTTCCGATTGCCTGTCATAGTAGATCTGCGCACCCAGACCCGCGATGATCCCCAGCACGCCAACCGCTGCAGCCAGCAGCCCGGCAGCCCGCAGACCGATGGCCTGCCAGACGATAAAGAACGAATAGACGGAAAAAGTGCCCAAGGTGAACAGCAGCCCCATCACATATCCATGCGACAGCCCCGCGCTCAGCAGCGCCCCGGTGACCACCACGTCAAAGGCGATCGGCACCGGCAGGAACAACCCGACCAGCGCAATCGCGATCAGGGCCAGCACCGAAAAGGCCAGACCCGTGATCATGTCCTGCGGCAGGAACACGGCGGCCACCGTCCCCAGGAAACCGGCAAGCAGCATCAGGGGGACCGTCAGCTTGATGATGTACCACAGGTTCTGCAGATACTCCTTGGCCACATTGACCACTGCCCCCACCGGGCTGTTGCCCAATCGCTTTCCCGCCATCAGCCCGCCACCGGGTGTCATCGCGCAAACAATCTCGTCCTCGGGCAGTTCAGTCTGCGCCAGGGTGCGGCAGATCAGCGGTACGATGACCAGGATCACCAGCAGGCTCAGCGCGATCTTTGTCACCGCCATGAAGAACGGCAGGATCGAAAACGCCATCGTCAAGACCACGATGTTGAGCGTTGGCGATGCGATCATCGCGGAGAGGGTGGTTTCCGCCCGCAGGCCGGCGGAATACATGCCCTTTGCAATCGGGGCGGCGCAGTTCACACACACACCCAGCGGCGCGCCGATCACCATGCCCATAAATGAATTGGCAAACCCTCCCTTGAAGCTGCGGCGACGCAGGTAGGGGATCATCGTCAGAAAGGCGGCGGCAAACAGGACGCCAAAGGTCATGCCCTTCTTGTTGGTATTGATCCAGTTCAGCGTGGACCAGAAAATCCGTTGTGGCAGGGTCATGTCCGCCGTGATCGGGAACTTGGCCTCGAAGCTCAGCGAATCTTCAAGCTGGATCGCGCCCGACATCATCGCCTTTTCGTCCAGCGCCGGATAGCGTGATCCGGTCCAGAACAGATAGGCAAGAACGGCAACAATCAGAACACTCAGAACAAGTCGCAGCGTGTGGGGGCGTGTCGGCACAGAGATATCTGTCATGGTGAAACTCAATTTTGAAAAATCCAATGCGGGCAGGATACCTCAAACTTGCGAATTGACCAAATCCAATTGAAAAGCCTTCACCTCCCGCCGCAGATCGGCCGGAAATACTGACAGATCATGGGTGCCCGCACGTCCGATGTTGGTTGGCCGCACCAGATCGGCGGGCGGCGTCGCATCGGCCCTACCACCGGACAGCGCCGTGATCGGGTGCCAATAGCGCATCGGGTCGACGCAGAAATCCTCGTATCTGATGACCATGAACCGGCCCGGCATCCGCGCCCGGCCATAGGTCAGCGCGCGCCGGTTCGCAGAGAGCCAATAGCGCAGCTGCCGGACGCGCATCGGCGCATCGGGGTCCGGCGCAACGCCGACGATGTCACCCCAGTGCTGCGCCTGCCAGGTGTTGTCGCTGAAAGCCATATCCAGCCCATCCCGCACGATATGGATGTAACGAAAGTCCGGCAGCAGCTGGTCCAGATAGGGCAGAAAGACATGTGTATTCGGTTCCTTCCATCCCCATGGCCCGCCCCCGGCGACCGGCGATGCCGTGCTTTGCAGCAGGTGCTGGGCCTGTGCGACCCTGGCCCCGCTGTCCCATGTGCCGTCCGGCAGCAGGTCCTGTTGCAGCGCTTCGATCATGGCCCTGTCCGGCCCTGACAATCCTGCGGAAAGGCCCAATGTCATCGCCTGCCGGAACAGCCGGATCGCGGTCACGATCTGCGACACGGGCGGCGGTGTCCGGGTCCAGTCGCGGCGTTTGAACAGGACGGTAAACCACAGGTTATCCAACGGACCGTTCAGATCGTCGCCAATGAACACCCCCGCCTGCCGCAACATCGCGGCAAAAACACGTGTGCCGCTGCCGCCCAGGCCTCCGATGGCCGTGATGGATGCGGGCGGGGCGGTCATTTGAGAAACGGCATCGCTGCGGCGGGCATACCGCCGACATAGATCGGATTTGGCACCGGAACGGGGGCAAAGCGCGTACCACGCAGACGTGTGTATTCTTCGTGAAAGGACTGCAACGGGTGGTTTTTTGGCGGTGCATTGGTCGCGATCCCGCCATGCACCTGATGAAAGACGCCTTCGCCCAGCAGCTTGACCGGAACAACGTCGGGCTGTTGCAGCACCCTATTGCGGAAATCATGGTTGCAGAACCCCCCGCCCGGTGACTGGAACGCCGGATCGAAGCCGCCCAAGTCGAGGAACCTGTCCCGGGAAAGGGCGATCCAGCTGCATTCCACCGGGAAATCGCCAAAGAAACCGGTGTCGGACGAGGGCGCTATCGTGGATATGTCAAACAGGCGATACCCGTCCCCGCGCCAGGCTGCCTGTTCCAGCATGGCGTCTTCGACCGTTTGATTGTACCCCTCCTGCGTCGATTTGGGCTGCACATCCGGCCCCAGATGCCACGACAGCGCACAGACAACGGCCTCCGGAAATGCGGCGAAAGCCGACATCGTGTAATGCAGAATGCCCGGTGTGGCCATGCGCGCACCATCCACGATAATCGCCAGCCCCTCACCCTGCGCCATCTGCGCACCCAGATTGACCGCGCCGACCGGGGATTTGCTGCTTGTTTCGTGGAAGTGATAGTGAAACTGCGGCCCGAAACGGGTCACGTCGGCTTCCTCCAGCGGGGCAGAAGAGCCATTGTCAATCACGATCACTTCGTAATCGTCAGGCTTCACACCGATCTGGTGTGCTAGGCTGAGGGAATACAGCGTGCGCGCCGCCTCGCGCCGCATGTTGTGCATGATCACGACAATCGACAGTTTCATGGGGGAACGTTTCATGGGTGCACTGCATCTCTTGTGGTCAAACGACAGTCCGCCGCCAATGGTAGAAACCCGCCAAAAACGGTGTCTTGGTCTGCCCGAACAGAGCTACCCCATTGAGATTTCGATCTCAATGCGAACCCACGGAAACGCAAACCGCCGCCCCGGAAACGGAGCGGCGATTTGCGTTTTCCCCGGCGCAATGCGCCCTGATCAGTTGGCGCTTTTCAGCGTTTCGACTTCTGCTTTCAGCTCTGAAATCGTCGCCTGCTGCTCAAGCGTATAGAGGGTCAGTTCTTCGACCTTCTCCAGCAGCTTCAGTTGCATGTCCACGACGTTGAAGCGCAGTTCGGAGTTGATCTTGTTCGCCGAAGGGACGCCCGGCAGGTGACCGTTGGCTTCGATGAACGCCTCGACTTCCGCCAGCGGCAAGAGCTTGTAGTCAGGTTCGAACACATAGTCCGGCACGTTCAGCGGTGTGCCGTTCACGATGATTTGGCCCGTAATGATGACCGCATCGGAATTCGCATTGTCACCAATCTTCAGCAGGTTGTTGTCCGCGCCTTCGTCAACCTTGATCGGCGTGTTGCCACCGACAACCCCGATGTTCAGACGACCTGAATCTGCCTGTGCGCGGAATTCCCATGTGCCTGGAGCCGCACCGCTGGTTTCCAGCGCAAAGGACGCATCATTGCCCCCGCCGTTGGCTTCGATCAGAAGGTTCGCAGGACCGCTGGATCGCTTCACGTGCAAAGACGCTTCGGGGCTTGTCCCGGCGCTCATACCCACATTTTCGTTGCCGGCAATATGAATGGACGATGACGCGGCACCGGGTGCGATGCGGAATGGCAATGTGCTCCCGTTGGACGCGTCACGAATGAAAAAGCTGGTCTCGTTGCCGGCCACATCCCATGTCTGCGCCGCAAACCCGCTGGATGTGTCCTGCTCAAGACGCAAAGTGGGCGTGTTGCCAGTCCTGGAATGCAGATCGGTGACCGGCGACGCCGTTCCGAAACCAACCCTGCCAGAGCTGTTTACAAATATAGAGTTCGTGCGCGCACCGGACAGGATGGTGAACGGGGTTCTGCCACTGTCGATTTCATCGACTGAAAACTTGTTGGCGCCCCCGTTCGTGGAATCGTTGAAGGTCAATTGCCAGTCCACAGTCGGGAAAGCGCCAACTGACGTATCCATCGCCTTGATCCGCAGATTGTTTTCCTTGAGCCGGATCGTGTCACTACCGAAGGCCTCGCCGTTGGCGCAATCGAAACCCACGCACAGCGACCGAGTTATGATCACGTCGTCGGCGTGGACGATATCCGCCATCGCCATGCCTGATGTCAGCGCATAGATACCCGCCACCAGCGCGGCGCTACCCTTTATTCTCGATACTGTAATGGACATGTTAATTCCCTTTAATAATATGCGGTCAGCGCCGCGAATTCCCTGTCAGCAATGGTCGGTTGTCAGTTCCGGTCGCTGTACAAGCTGTTCTCGTCGACCGTTGAAAAATTAAAATTTGATAAATCACACCGACCGCGACTGCCTGATCCAAAAAAATAGCAACCAAGGCGCGCCACGCGCAAAGGATATCTCAGAATCGCCGGAATTCGAAGCGTTTTGTTATTCTTTCAGGCGTTTATCAACCATTTCGAAAAAATCGTCCCTCAACATTCTACTTGGGGTAGAATATTGCGGGCTCAGGGAATCACCTTCGCACGGGACTGGGCCTCGTTGATCTGCTCCGCTGTCATCCGCGCGATGTAGCCGTCGCCAATGTTCCGCGCCTCTTCAGCGCCTGCCGCTGCGGCACGCAAAATCCACATCTGTGCCAGAACGAAATCCTGCGGCACCCCTTTGCCCTGAAAATAGAGACTGCCGAGATTGGCCATGGCTGGCGCATAACCGGCTTCGGCAGCCGCACGGAACAGGGCCGCGGCCTGAAATTGATTTTGAAACGGCGCGTCAGGCGATTGCAACAAGACCCACCCCAGTTGGAACATGCCAACCGGGTCCCCGGCGATCGCCCGCGACTGCACGTCTTGCAGCACCTCCTCTGACAGTTCCAGCGGCTTGAGCCGCGCATCATAGATCAGCGTCGACTGCTGTCCTGCATCGGGCTCGGCCTGCCGTCCCCCGGCGCGGTAAAGCTCTTTTGCGCGCTCTTCATCAAGCTCCACGCCATAGCCGTTTTCGTAAAGCACCCCCAGATTGGTCATTGCGGTTGCCAGCCCCAATTCGACGGCGGCGGCAAAATACTCTGCCGCACGGGCATAGTCCTGCGGCACACCGGTGCCACGCACGTAAAGAAGCCCGAGATTGTTCAACGCACGCGCATTTCCCTGCGCTGCGGGGCCCTCGTATAGCTCAAGCGCACGGAGATAGTCCTGCTCGACCCCGCGCCCCTCCTGGTAGAGAACACCAAGGCTGACAGAGGCGTCGCCAAGACCGGCATCGGCAGCCTGCTGATAAAGCTGTGCCACCCGGCTCATATCGCCCTCCGCGACCTCCAATGCGCGCCCCAGATCAAAGACATTCTGCGGATCACCCGATGCCGCGGCATCCTCGAACAGACGCAACGCCTCCTCGACATCCTTGTCGCCGCCCAGCCCCTCGAACCGGTAGCGCGCCAATTGATTGCTGGCACCTGCGTGCCCTTGCGCCGCAGCAAGCGCGAACCACTTCGCCGCCTCTGAATAATCCTGCGATGTGCCTTCGCCCAGGTGGTAACGCAGACCTAGCGCGAACTGCGCATCGGCTTGTCCCCGCTCCGCCTGCGTCTGCAGTTCAGGCAGCGATATGTCGGCCAGGGATTGCGCCCAGACTGACCCCGCTGCAAATACAAATGCCGAGGCAAGGACCGCGTGAAAAATCGAACGGAACGCCATCAGTCGCGCGCTGTCGATGTGGTGCCATCGGGGTCGGATGTCCTGACCACCTGGTCCGTCTGCGGGGCCCGCGCCCGCGCCGTATCGAAATACGCGCGCGCATCGGCCTGTGCCTTGGCAATCTGATCCGGTGTCATCAGGTCACCAACAACCGCCCTTGTCTCTACCGCTTCCGGGTGTCCGCTGGCCGCCGCGATGTTCAGCCACTTGTGCGCCGCGACATAATCCAGATCGACCCCGTCGCCGGTTACATAGAGATTGCCCAGACGGAACTGCGCCGGAACGCTTCCCGCAATCGCAGCGCGTTCAATCAGATCGACACCTTCGGCCTTCTTGTCTTCCTTTTGCAGATAGAATTCTCCCAGGTTGACCTGCGCAATGCGCACCCCGGCATCCGCTTGCTGCAAGAGCCAGGCTTCCGCCTGTTCATCGGCGTTCTGTAGCAAGTCGATCATGACCCATGGGACCGCCTCATGCGGCGACATCAAACCCTCAAGCTGGCCGGCCTTGGCCAGTTGCGAAATCGCCAGTGCGCCACCCGGCTCACCCTGCTGCGCCGCCTTGTGATAAAGCGCCACAGCCTTTGCCATGTCCTGCGCAGTACCGTTGCCGCTTGCATAAAGCTGCGCAAGGGCAAAGGTGGATCGGCCCAGTTCCTGGTCCGACGCCTGTTCGAACCACCTGAACGCCTTGTCATAATCCTGCGGCAGCAGACCACCACTGACATAACCGATGCCGAGGTTGTGCATCGCAGACCGGTCGCCAGCCTCTGCGGCAGCCTCAAGCCAGCGCAAAGCCTCAGCCGCGTTTGGTGTCACACCATCTGCCCCGGCGAGATATTTCGTACCCAATTCGCGCTGCGCCTGCGGTTGTCCGTTCTCGGCGGCGCGGCGAAACCAGTCCAGCGCGGCCTTCTTGTCCATTGGCACCCCGCCGCCATTGTCCAGCGCATTGGCCAGAAAGTACTGCGCTTCTGGCAAGCCCTCTCCGGCAGCTTCTTCCAACCAGCGCAATGCCTCCTGCGGATTCTGCTCGGTGCCGTGCCCTTGGGAGTAGGCCTTGCTCAGCTCATATTGCGCCCGCATGTTCCCGTTTTCGCCCGCCGCTAGAAACCAGTCAAAGGCGCGGCTCAGATCCTGCTCCACCCCTTTGCCGGATTGCAACAGCAGCCCGAGGTAATATTGCGCCTCGGCATCGCCGCGCGTCGCGGCATTCGACAAAAGCGATGCGGCGCGCTCCGCGTTCTGCTCCTCCTTGCTGCTGAGCAAGACCCGCGCCAGCAGCGTGGCGGCAGGCGCATTGTTCTGCGCGACCGCTTTCTCAAGCCAGCCAACAGCACCCCGCACATCGCGGGGCCCGCCCGTGCCTTCCAGCAATACCCGCCCGTACCGGTATTGCGCGAGGGCAGAACCCTCCTGCTCGGCCAGGGCTTTGAGCCCTCTGCGGACAAAGACGAAATCGCCACGCTGCCAGGCCTGTTCGACCTCTTCCATGGTCGCGGGGGCCGCAGCCTCTTCTGTCGCGCTGCCGGAAGTGGCGCTGCTGTCCTGCGCGGCCAGTGGCAGGCCCAATCCCGTACAAACAAGTGTCACGGAAAGAAGGCGGATTGCGGAATTCTGAAATGAAATCATGTGCTCGCTCGGATAAGGGACAGGTGCCGCAGCAATGGTCCTGCGGGCGGAGTTTCTAAATGCACCGCGACCATACCCGGCGCATAGATGAAGTCAATTCACCACGCCACGGGCACCAGTTGCGGTCCGATCAGCCAGAGGATCGCCGCAGCCCCGCACAGGGCGGCACCAAATGGCAGCGGGCGGTCGCCAGCAAGCGACTGCCTGTTCATCACCCTCTGAACCAACGCGACCGCCAATGCCGCAATCGCCGCAAGCAGGACCAGAAGCGGCAGATCGTATGGCCCGGAGAAGGCACCGAGCCCCACCATCAGCTTGACGTCCCCCAGCCCCAGCCCTTCGCGCCGCCGCAGCACCCAATAGCCCCAGCGCAGGGCAGCGAAACTGCCCGCGCCCAGCGCCGCCCCCAAAGCGGCCTGTTCCAGCCCCGCACCCTGCGGTGTCAGCGCCATGGCAAAAGCGACCAGCGCCAGCGCTGCCGTCAGCGGATCGAACAGCCGCAACCACAGCACGTCGGCTGTCGCCAGCGCGGCAAGCACCCACAAGAAGGCCGCAGACAAGACAACCGTCATGATTCCGCCGCCCTGCAGAACCGCCAGAATGCCAGCACCAAGACAGATCAGTTCGAGATAGAACAGCCAGGAAGGTATTGCGGCACCGCATCTGCTGCACCGGCCTCTCTGAAGCAAAAACGACAGGATCGGGACCATCTGCCAAGCCGTCAGTGCGGTGCCGCAACTGCGACATCCCGAGGGACGCACCACGGTATCCTCGCCGCGCGGCAGCCGATCCACAAGCACAGCGAGGAACGACCCGATTGCAGGCCCCAGCAGGATCACCAGCAATAGCCATGGCTGCGCCCCCGCCATCTGCTCTGTCATCGGCCCTGTCGTCCCTTCAAATTTTGCAACATCGCATAGACAATCATATCGCCCTCCTCCTATCATGCGCTGAATTGAAAAGGACATATTTGATGAAACGTGCTGCTTCACGCACAAACCCGGGCACGGCAGCGGTGCCAACGGCACGCGATGCGGGTTTTTCGCTGCTGGAACTTATGGTTGTGGTCGTGATCCTGTCGATTCTCGCACTGGTGATTGTCCCCCGCGTCATTGACCGCCCCGATCAGGCCCGTGCCGCGCGTGCGCAATCGGATATCTCTGCGATTTCGGGTGCGGTGAACCTCTACCGTCTGGACAATTTCCGCTATCCGACAACCGAACAGGGCTTGGCCGCGCTGGTGAACCCGCCGACCACCGATCCGCAACCGCCGAACTGGGCAACGAATGGATATATGGAACGGCTGCCGGTTGATCCCTGGGGGCAACCCTATCAATACCTGCAACCGGGAGTTCACGGGGATTTCGACGTGTTCACCTATGGTGCGGATGGGGTGTCAGGCGGCACCGGACCGGATACCGACATTGGGTCATGGAACCAGAACTGAAACCCGACCCTGCGCCTGACCGGGGCTTTACCCTGATCGAATTGCTTGTTGTCATCTCAGTGCTTGCTGTGCTGTCAGTGGGTGCAACCCTGGCGGTGTCCGGGCGCGGCACCGACAGCGCCGCATCGGACCGCGCCTGGTTCGAGACACAGTTTCGCGCTCTTCAGGACCTCGCAATGCAGGGTCGCAACAGCAAGGGGCTGAGCATCACACCAGAAGGCCTCGGCTTTGCGCGCCGAACCGGGGAGGGCTGGGATATCGGCAATCCCGTCCGCCGCTGGCAGGGCGATGTCACAATCGCAAACATGCGGCCAAGGGCGGGACCGGATGAACCCCAGATCGTCCTGTTGGCGAACGGACAGACAACCGCCTTCGACATCCGGTTTTCGGGAAACCGTGGCGCATCGCAAAGCTGCCGAAGCGACGGATGGACGGGGCTGAAATGCGGCGGCCAATGAACAGTGACAGGGGCCTGACCCTGATCGAACTGGCCGTTGCGGTGCTGGTCCTGTCGATTGGCAGCATCGCCGCCCTGCGCGCTGCCGATCAATCGCGGTTGGCTATCGGCGGTGCCGCCGACCGGCTGCTGGCACAGATCGTGGCCCGCAACAGGGCCGAGGAACTGCGCCTGCTCCCGCCCCAAGAACGCGCTGCCCTGCCCACGGAAATCCTTATGGGCGGTCAGACGATAAGCGTGGCCACAACGACCAAGACAACCGCCGCTGGCCTCACAGAGGCAACGGTGACAGCGCGGGCGCAGCGCGGCGGCGGGGCGATATTCGTGATCTACCTTCCGGTGGAGCCCGCATCATGACCTGTCAGCGCCACGATACCGGGATGACCCTGATCGAACTGGTGGTGGCCATGGCGATCTTTGCACTAGTGGCTGTCATGGGGCTTCAGGGGCTCTCCGGCATGCTGCACATTCGCGACCGGCTGACAGAATTGGATGACAACACGTCGGAATTGTCCCGCGCCGTAGCCTTGCTGCGCAACGACCTGACCGCGATCATGCCGATGCGGTTTTTCCCCCCGGACAGCCCATCCGCAGACGCGGTTGGGCAAAGCGCTGATGGGCACCTCTTTTCCCTTTCGATATCGGGACAGCCTGCCTTGGGAGCACAGCGCCTGTCCGATCATCTGCACCGCGCAGAATGGCGGCTGGACCCCGATGAAAACACGCTTTTCCGGCGCGTCTGGACCACGCTGACCCCCGCAGACACACAGGCCCTGCACCCTGAGAACCCGGTTCTGACCGGCATCGAAGACCTGCGCATCCGCAGCTACTGGAGCGGGTTGGGCTGGATCGACGGGCCAACCAATCCGATCCTGCAAGACCGGCCAGCCCCAAGCCCCGAGGACGACGACCGGGTCGGGCCGCCATCGGAAAACTACTCCGACTTCATCCCGCTGGCGATCGAGGTCACTCTGGTCACCGCAACATGGGGCGACATCACCTTGATCGAGACGCTGAAATGACCCGCCAGTCCGGCTTCGTGCTGGTGAACGCGCTGGTGATTGTCGCGGCCCTTGCCGGGGCGGCGGTGTTCCTGCTGACACGGGCCGAAGGCGGGCGCGCGCGCTTGCAAGCCAGCCAGACTGCGGGGCAGCTCACCTATTACCTGGATGCTTTCGACGCGCTGGCGATCACCATGTTGAATGCCGACCTGATGACCAGTAATCATGATCATGCTGATGAAGCCTGGGCAAAAACCGACATCGCCGTTCCGCTGGACCGGGGCCGTGTCGCAGGCCGGATCCTGGATCAGCAGGCGTTGTTCAATCTCAACTGGCTGAATGATCCGGCCTATGACGCGGCGCAGACAGCCTTTGACAAAGTCCTGCAACGGGCCAGCCTGTCGCCCCGCGTCGGTGACCAGATCATGGATTTCATCCAACCGGGCGGGCCGGAGAACAAACGCACCTATGCCGCGCTGACCCCCGCCCGCGACCCGATTGGCGGGGCGTTGCTGATGTTTGATCAGGTTGCCGATATTCCCGGTCTCAGCCCGCAGGAGATCGGGCGTCTGCGCGAAGTGGCCACAGCGCTGCCCGGTGGGCTTCCGGTGAACATCAACACCGCGCCTGTCGAGATGCTTGTGGACCTGTTGCCGGAATTTCCGCCCAATACGTTGTACCAGATCCTGAACACCCGCGACCGGACACCTTTTGTCTCCGTAGATGATTTCGTTGCCGCGCTGGAGGATCGCCTGGGCGAGCAACTGCCGGAAGGGTTCTCGCCAGCGCGCATCTCGGTATCCTCGGAATGGTTTCGGGCAGACACCGCTGCCGAACTGGATGGGCAGCAGGCACGACGCATGACATTGCTGTACCGCCTTGGTCGGCAGAGCGGGACGCTCATCCGCCTGAAGGTCAGCCAATTTGACTGACTTGCGCGCCTGGCCATTGATCAATCCTGACGGACCCTGCATCGTGGCACCGCAGACATTGGCAGGATACGACAGGTGACCGAGGCGGCCACATATGACGCGGGCAAGGACTTTGTCGCGCTGACCAGCGATGGGACCGCCCCTGGTGCCCAGCAGGTCGCGGTTGTGAACGGAGCGGATGTTCCGGTCTTTACCCTGGAGCTGCCGCCGGGCCTACGCGGACAGGCCCGCGAGCAGGTCGCCCGCCGCCAGTTGCAGGACCGCGCCGGGCTGACGGCGGAAACCACAGAAATCCGACCCATCTACCCCCCGAAACAGAGCGAGAAATGGTCGAAGGTCCTG
The DNA here is from genome assembly GCF_001650875.1 of Sulfitobacter sp. EhC04. Taxonomy (GTDB): domain Bacteria; phylum Pseudomonadota; class Alphaproteobacteria; order Rhodobacterales; family Rhodobacteraceae; genus Sulfitobacter. The sequence continues at coordinate 2,261 of NZ_LXYI01000021.1, read as the reverse complement.
ATCGCGGACTCCGCCCTGCTGGCCGAGTGGAAGGCCACCGCTGGTCCCCACTGTCGCGCTGTCTTGCCCGACTACCTGACATTGCCGACCGCATCCGGCATCTGGTCGATGGCCATGCGGAACGACATGCTGATGGTGCGCCTTGGACCCGATGAAGGGTTCACCGCGCAACCTGATCTGGCGATGACCATGCTGAAGATGCAGCTTGATCAGGCCGACACGGTGCGCCCCGGTGCGATATTGAGCCTCGGCACCGCCCCGGAGGGGCTGAAGGCGCTTGCCGATGCCCATAACGTGCCCGTCATCACCTCACCCACCGAAGCCAAAGCGCTGGGGCTGGAAGTGCCCGCAGTTCTGACCCATGGCGAGATTGAATTCGATCTGCGGCGCGACCCCCAGATGGCGCGGACCAAACTGCGCAAACAGGTCCTGCCATGGCGCTGGCCGCTCCTTTTTGCACTGATTGCTGCGGGGCTGTGGTCTGCCGCCCAGATCATCGAAACACGACGGATCGAAGCGCGAACGGCACAACTGAATACCCAGACCCGTGAGTTGGTTCGCGAAAAGTTCATCCCGACGGGCCCGCTGCTGGACATGCGCATTCAGGTCAGCCAGGTGCTGGCAGAGCGCCAGCTGCGCGCGGCGGGCTGGCAGAGCGAAATAACGGCGCTGGACCTTTTTGCCACAGCGGCTGGCGTTCTCAGCACCCGTGGCGTGGAAACCGATCAGGTCAGCACCGTATCGGGAAATGAGGTCGCACTGGACCTGACCATGCCCGATTTCGCCAGCGTCGATCAGCTCGCCGACGATCTGCGTGCGGCGGGCCTGACGGTATCGGTCGTGCAATCGCGTGTCAGCGAAGGCTCCGCCGCCGTGCGCAGCGAAATCCGCCTGCGGGCACCCGAGACGGAGGCGGCGGAATGACTGGGCGGATGATCGACTTTCTGCTGCAGCGATCTGGGCGCGAACGCCTATTGCTGGCCGTGCTTTTTGCTGTCGGCCTGCCCTTGCTTGTGATCTTTGCGGTTCTGCTGCCACTGAAGGACGGCAGGGACAATGCTCTCGCGGCAAATGCCGAAGCCGTTGCGCTGAACATCTGGGTCCAGGATCGTGCCGCCGAATTGGGCCAAATCGTCGAAGGACCGGAAGAAACTGTGGCGGCCCCGATCGGTTCAAGCGCAATAGAGGAAAGTCTGATCGCTGCCGGTCTGCGCCCCTTTGTCAGCGAGTTGGCCGTGGCAGACCGGGGCGTGATCGAATTGCGGTTCGATCAGGTCAAATTCACCGCTTTGGCGGACTGGATGTCAGCCAACAGCCGCAGTTGGGGCTATGACATTTCGTCCTTCCGTTTCGAAGCGCTGGAAGAGTCCGGCAAGGTCAGCGCCAGGCTGGCCCTGACCCCGGCGTCCTGAACCTTACTTCATCCCGCTGAGGCGCGACTGAATGCTGGCCTTGCGACCGGCCATGCTGCCCAACGGGTCCAGATCGGGGTTGGTCTTCAGCACTTCGGTCAGTGCTGCCTCTGCCTGCTCAAGGTAGGACTTTCCGGTTTCCTTATCGCCCTGTGCCAGCGCCTTGAGGCCCAGTTCATGCACTGCCGTGGCCTGCACAGACAGGGCTGCGGCGCGCCCGTCACCGCTTTGCGATTGTGCCAGGCTGCCCGCTTCCTGCGCTGCGGCATCGAAATCGCCCGCGCGGAGATAGCCATGGGAAAGCTCCAGACGGATACGCGGCTCGAACCCGCCTGCATCGGGAACCAGGCGTTTGTAGACGCGGTTCGCCTTGGCAAAATCGCCGCCTTCCAACGCGTTTCGCGCTGTTGAATACTCTGTTTCAAAGGACTTTTGCCCAAGGCTGCCGTTTTCGGCACAGCTTGAGATCAGAAGGGCGCACAGAACAATCGTCCCGGCCCGGGCGTGTGTGTATACCTGCATTTGCCTGCTCTTTATTTATTGGTTTATTAGGTTTACCCTTACCACAGGATGGGATTTACGTCTACAAATCCCGACCCGAACACGCAGGAGCGGTGCAACAATGCGGCTGATAGCTGCGATAATGACACTGATTGCCCTCGCCGCCTCGGGGCTGGCGGGTCAGAGACTGCATGAAACGCTGAACACACCAGCCAATGACGTCACAGGTGCCCAAGTCACAGATGGAGAGGTTGCCGAACCGCAACCGCCCGCCCAGCCACCAAGGCCAAGGCGCTGGCCCGCCGTGTTCGGAGAGCTTCAGCCCCCCGCCCCGTCCGGATGCAATCC
>NZ_LXYI01000020.1 GCF_001650875.1 Sulfitobacter sp. EhC04 | reverse complement strand
CCCGAGGTGCGCGCCGAGGACGACCCGGACGCGGCTTTGATCGCATGGCTGGACCATGAGGAGGCCCTATTCCGACGGTTGGAGCGCAAGGTAGTGTCTTCGCGGATCGAGGCCGGGTTCGTGGATGACAAAGGCACGGACGTTGACGGCTTCATCAGCTTTTCACTGAGCGTCCAGAACCGGCGCAAATCCCGCATGGGGCATTCACTGGAGAACCATCTAGCGGCTGTTCTCAGAGTGCACGACATTCGCCACGTTCGGGGCGCGGTGACGGAACACCGGCACAAGCCGGATTTTCTGTTTCCCGATCTGGAGACCTACCAGGCAGCACCGATCGAAGGCGATTCCCGCCTGACCATGCTGGGTGCTAAATCCACGTGCAAGGATCGCTGGCGGCAAGTTCTGGCGGAGGCCGAAAAGATCAGCCACAAGCACCTTCTGACACTGGAGCCGGGAATTTCAGAACCTCAGACGGACCAGATGAAAGCATCCAGCCTTCAGCTCGTGGTCCCTGCCCCTGTTCACCGCAGCTACACCGAAGCACAACGCGGCTGGCTTTGGTCTGTAGGGGACTTTATCGGCGAGGTCAGAACGCGACAGGGGTAGCCATAGCAACGCCCATAGCATTCGCGCTTCGCCCCCTGCCTGATGCTCTACTCAAATGAATTTTTGAGTAACTGAGTGTCCTGCTCATCACTCACTTTCTTGCGGATGAATACCGGGCATTAGTTCACACCAAACTTGTCGCACCTCAAATACTCAGTTACACCTTTGAGTAAATACACAAATGAGGCAGAGCAATGAGCATAATTTCCGTCCTGAACCCAAAAGGTGGCAGCGGCAAGACCACCATCAGCACCAATCTCGCCAGATCGCTGCACGAGCTGGGATACTCGGTTCTGATGGTGGACAGCGATCCACAAGGCAGTGCGCGTGACTGGCATGCAGCGAGTGAAGATAATCCCATCGAGCTAGTCGCGCTGGACCGTCCCAACAACGTCAAGACGCTGACCAGTATGGCAGCAAACTACGACTACGTGGTAATCGACGGTGCGGCAAAACTAGAAGACATGATCGCCGCCTGCATCAAAGTCAGCGATTTCGTTCTGATCCCCGTTCAACCATCGCCATACGACATTTGGGCCGCGTCGGACTTGGTGGATTTCATCAAGGCTCGCCAAGAGGTCACGGATGGATCGCCGCGTGCCGGGTTTGTGGTCTCCCGCGTCGTGGAAGGAACCCGGCTGGGCAGTGACGTGCGAACCGCACTGGACGACTACGCCTTGCCTGTCTGTGAGACGACCATAACACAACGCCAAGTCTATCCTCAGACGGCATCGGAAGGGCTGACCGTATTCGACGCCGACAATGCGAAGGCGAGAGCGGAGACCACGGCGCTGAGCAACGAGATACTGGCAGTGCTTACTACCGCGACACGGGAGGTCGCGTGATGGCCCTTTCCGCTAAACGTCCAAGCCGTGGCGACGAGGCCCGCAAACGCATCCTGCACGAAGTCACCGAGACGACTGAGAAGAAGAAGCGCCTGAATGCCGAGATCGAAGAGGCACTTTATCGCAAAATCAAGATTAAGGCGGTCGAGGAGGGCCGGTCAATCTCCGACATCACCCGTGATCTTTGGTCTGAGTACTTGAGCAAATGAGTGTTTGAGTAATTACTCTACCAGCCGTTGCGACCGCGTTTCTTGAACCAGCTCTTGCAGAAACCGAGGAACGCGGCGTCCGGGTTCCTCGGTGGCTCTTTCTGTCTGGCGGCGTAGGTCCGCCACTCTCCGACCAGAACCTTGATGTCCCATGTCGGAGCCAGTTCCCGCGCCCGTTCCAGTGTATCAGGCGAGAGAGGCATGACATAGCCGCCGGTCAGTCTGTCCTGTTCTGGTTTGGGCGCATAGTTCTCCAGAAATTCAGGTTTGGGCGTTACCGTGAGGATGTCTGCTTCCATTCGGAAGGCATAGTCCGGCATGTGGTTATGTTCCCCGTCAGCCTTACAGATTGCTTTGACGAGCCGCCGAAATTCCTTATCGGAAGACGTGGAGCCGGTTCGGTCCTTCAGCTTGTCCAGACCGCATTTCCATTCTGGTTGCGTCCCGCATTGCTTGCGTGCCAGCTCATACAGACGGCGTTCCAGAGGCTTACGAAGCTGAAAGTAGCGACGATTGAGCGTGAGAACGTCATCCCCGGCAATGGCGTTAAAGACCCAATCGGAAAGGGTAACTTCTAGATCGAGCATCCGGCCATCGCGGGTTTCGCGAACAATGCGATAGCGGTCTATCAGGCTAAAGCCGTCAATCTGTTCAACACCGCCCGTTGTGATGTTCGTCTCGATCTGCGTCCCTTGGAGACGTTCGAGCGCGGCTTTCAGACCGCTGTAACCGGTTCCTGCAACTGGGCGGTTTGTTGCGACAAGTAGGTCGTACGCCTTGAACCGAAGGGTTCTGTGGACCTGTTTTCCGTCATTCAGAGCCGCCATTACTTGGGAAATACAGTAGATCAGCACGTCACGGTCGTGGACAGTTGCCAAGCCGATCATGTTGGGCCTGATTTCAACGTAGCTCTTTCCATCGGTAGCCACATAGCGTCGTTTTTTGGTGTCAGGCTTGGTCGAGAGGGTGAAGATTGGATGCGCCATCGACGCCATGTCGCCCTTAGGCGCTGCGTCGAAAATATCGCAAACGAAAAAATCTCCCTGTGCGTGTCGCAAAGGGAGAAGAGGCGTCCGATCCGGTTTCGTAATTTCACCCACCATGCCACTACTATTCGTAATTTCACACACCAAGGCAAGGGGTTCGTAGTATCACCCACCACGCAGACTTTCGTAAGATCACACACCACCTTTCGTAAGATCACACACTCTTTATCGTAATATCACCCACCGGAAGCTCAAAATAGACCAGATTAAAGCATATTTTTCAATAACCTAGATGGGCGCGCGATTCGCGTAACACAGACTCTAACACATATATAACACCCAGCTCGCTGAGCTAAGCCCACCGCAAGCGCAGGATTTCTCGTCACCTCTGATAGAACACACACGCATCGACACCCGTGGTTGTCGTGGTCCATGCCGCCCCGAGGACAGCGCATGTGGACGCGTTGCTGGCCAAGAAACGAGGAAGCGTCACCGTCAGCACCAAGGCCAAAACCAATGCACCCAGACCAAACCAGGGTAGGCGGCTTTTGAGGCGATCCGCTTTCTGTTCCCGTTCGAACACCGCTCGATAGGCTGTGGACCTGTCATCTTCCGATTTGGCCAAGGCCCCGATGGTCTTGTCCGTCTGGACGCCAAGGCGTCTGACAATCTCTGTCATTGCGTCTGCGGTTGCGCCCAGGTGGCTATCGAGTGTCTGGCCAAGAAGATCGCCGTATTTTTTCGGGTTGGTCTGGTCTCGTGCGGCGAAGGCTGCGATCCGCGCTTCCGTCGCGACCTTGATCTGCTTGTCCGCCACGGCGGTCAGATCGTCGATCCTGTCGGACATGCTGGCGACGGCTGTGGCCATGAGATCGAGCGTTTCGCGCAGATCATCGTCGGAGAGGGCAGGGAAGTCGGGTTGGTCTGGCATCGGGAGGCGTCCTTCGGATTACTGGTCCTGCGGGACGAACAGCCCCTTGAACTCGGGATCGGCGTAATAGCGCAGCTTTTGCGCGACGGCTGTGGCTTGCCCTTGAACGCGCAGGAGCTGGTTTTCCGGACGGAGCTGCATGATTTCATCTGGGGTGAGCAGATCGCGGCCCGTGAGGTTATTCGAGAAGCTGGGGCCGTCACCGGGCTTAAAGCTGTCGGTCTGGAATCCGGCAGTTTCCTGGCCGATTGTCTGGCTCAGCCACTTGGCTGTCTCGAAGTCATTCACCCCGAAGACCTGCTGCACCCCGGCATTGGCAATGAAGGTGCCCGCGCGTTCGCCGTAGAGGTCCTTGAGCTGGCTCATGTCCTGCAGGATCGGCCAGAGCTGAAGCCCGTAGCCCGCCATCAGCCCCATGGCGCGCTCCACGGCCTCCAGACGACCCAGGGCCGCAAACTCATCCAGCAGGAACAGCGTGGGCGTCTTGAGGCGCTGTGTGCCCCCCTGAGCGCCTGCAGGGCCGCTCTGGGGCCTCACGGACGCCTCAGCGTCCCGCGCGATGTCCTGGAGTGCCTGAGAAACCAGAAGGCGCAGCCAGCGGCTGTAGGCATCCATCCGGTTGGGCGGCAGGACCAGGAACACCGAGGTGATCCGGTGGCGCAGATCGGCGAAGGCGAAGTCCGACCGCGCCAGGCATCTGGCGATCCGAGGACTGTCCAGGAAATGCGTGTGCCGCTGCGCATTCGAAAGCACCGAGGCCGCTTCCCGATCCGCCTTGCCGAGGAAGCGGTTGGCGGCGCGGGCGATCAGCCCGCCTGCCTCCTCGCTGTCCTGCATCAGCTCCAGCAGCGCGCGCAGCTTTTCCGGGGGCAGGGTGAGATATTCCCGGACGGTGGCGAGGGACCGGCGGTCGCGATCCTCATGGCAGACGCAGAACATGATCAGCCCGCCGAGGATAGCCTTGGCTTCTTCGTTCCAGTGCGCTTCCGTGACCTGTCCCGGCGGGTCCATGACCAGCGCCTCTGTCAGGGAGGCCGCATCCTCGCCCAGATCGAGACTGTCCGGCGTCAGCCGGTCGAGCGGATTGTAGACGGCAGAGGGCATCCCCGAGACCTCAAACGGATCGAGGACATGGACCATCCCGAACCGCCGCCGCGCTTCCCCGGCGATCCGGGCATTCTCGCCCTTGGGGTCGATGACCAGGACCGAGCGTTCCGCCGCCAGCAGGTTCGGGATGACGGTGCCGACGCCTTTCCCGGCTCGTGTCGGGGCGAGGGTGATCAGATGGGCGGGACCGTCATAGCGCAGCAGCCGTCCGGTGTGCGGGTTGCGCCCGATCAGGAGACCGTCTTCCCGCTGGAGCTTCTTCAGCTCCTTGCGGTTGGCGAAGCGGGCCGAACCGTGGCTGTCGCCGGTCAGTCCGAAGAAGGCGTCCGCGCCAGAGGCCATGCGCCAATACTGGAACCCGAAGATACCACCGACAAAAATGAACGGGCCGAAGACCAGCCAATGCCATGCGCTTTCGCCGGGTGGCTGGTCGAAGAAGGCGAAGACGAACGGCGTGGCCACGAGTGCTCCGATCATCGCGCCAAACACGACAGCGCCGATCATCCAGCCCAACAGGATGGGCGTGAAGATCAATCGACCGAAGAACCGGAACAGCCCTCCGAAGACGAGCATCACGCCCCGCATCAGGACGGCGTTTCCGGATCAGAGCTGGACGAGGCAGGGGAGGGCGTCCCCCAGTCAGCGAAGGCCTTGCGATCCTGTTCGCGGGGCAGGTTGCGGATCAGCCGGTCGAGCATCGCGGCAGCCCCGGAATCCCGCTCCGCCAGATCGAGGAGCGCCCCGCCCAGGATCACCTTGCGCCGCGTGTCGAGTTTGCGCTGTCTGGTGGCTTCCCGGTTCTTCAGTGCCTGAAGTCGGGCCTTGGCCTGGGCGTAGCGTTTCTCGGCACGTTCAAGCTCAGTCTCCGCCAATGTGCGTCTCCATCTTTGAAAAGAGCAGGTGGACAGGTTGGTCTTGTCAGATCGAGCGATAGCGCTTACCCGTAGGCCTGTAAAGGACAAGGGCGCACTTATGCAAACTCTCCACCTGGGGTTCCGAGATTTGCGTGCGATCTCTCTGGGGCAAAGCCCCGGCCGATGGCCATCCCCTTCGCTGCGTGCCGCCGCGACATGGAAGGGCGCGCCGCCCCTTCCAAACCATCCCAGTCCAACCTTTGCGGTTGGATCGCGTCCCGCAATGTCGCGCCAGCGTCTCGCCCGATGCCCCACGGCGGGGGCCGGTCTGCCGCTGGCGTCTCCCCTGCGGGAAGTTCGTGTCGGTGCGAGCGCGCACCCCGGCAGACCTGACGGTGCCGACACGAACCGGGTTTGCCCCCGGCAAACCGCCAGTGAACTGTCCCCATATCCCGCCCCCCATGAGGCTGGGGATTTGGGGGCAGGTCACTGGCAAGCCCGCGCGTCGGAGAGCCGTTGGCTCGCCTCAAGCGGGCTGTCTTTTCCCCTCAGATCGCGCTGGTTTGGGGCGCGATCCTGCGAAGAAAAGACGGCTGACCCGATTGCCAATGTCAGGACACCGGCACGGATCAGCCCCGGCGCCTGGTCGCGTTTGCATCACAGGCGAGGGGAGGGCGCATGGCCAGCTACCACCTCTCCGTGAAGACGATCAAACGCAGCGCCGGGCGCTCTGCCACAGCGGCAGCGGCCTACCGTGTCGGGGAGCGCATCGAGTGCCAGCGAGAAGGCCGCGTCCACGATTACACCCGCAAGCAGGGGATCGAGGAGACCTTCATTCTTGCGCCAAAGGACGCCCCAGACTGGGCGCAGGACCGGTCCCGCCTCTGGAACGAGGCCGAGGCCAGCGAGACCCGCCGCAACTCCGTCACCGCCCGCGAATGGGAGCTGGCGCTGCCGTCCGAGATCAGCGCCGAGGCCCGCTCGCAGATCACCCGCGACTTCGCCCAGGAACTGGTCAGCCGCTACGGCGTGGCCGTCGATGTGGCGATCCATGCGCCCCACCGCGAAGGTGATCAGCGCAATCACCACGCCCATGTTCTGACGTCCACCCGCAAGCTGGAAGCCGGGGGCTTCACCGCCAAGACACGGGTTCTCGATTCCGCCAAAACCGGTGGTGTCGAGATCGAGCAGATGCGCGGCCTCTGGGCCGAGCTGCAGAACCGCGCGCTGGAGCGCGTCGGGGAGGTCGAGCGCGTCGATCACCGGTCGCTTGAAAAGCAGCGCGAGACGGCGCTGGATCGTGGCGACAAGCTGTCCGCCGAGGAACTGGACCGCGACCCGGAGCTGAAGCTGGGGCCAGCGGCCAATTCCATGGAGCGGCGCGCCAAGGTGATGGCCGAGCGTCAAGGCCGGGAATATGTCCCAGTCACCGAACGGGGCGCTGTCGTCCATGCCGCCCGCCAGGCGCGCGCCGCTTTCCGCGAAATGCGTGAGCGGCTGGATATCGCGCGGGAGACCTACGGCATCGAGCGCGAGGCGGGGCAGGGCCGCGTTTCTGCCGGTCTGGCGGCGCTCAGGGCCGCAGCCGCGAAAGATCGCGGTGAACGCAACCCGGAGGATTTCCGGGAGCGGTTGTCGCAGGTCGTGGGCCGGTCACGGGACCAGGACGACACGCCAAAGCCGGAAGGTCGCAATTACGCGCGCGAGCGGCTGAAGGAGATCATGGAGAAGGACGCCGGGCGCGACGGCCAGGCGGCGGTTCACAAGCTGGACGGGTTCAGCGAAAATGACCTCGGCGCGGATGCCGCGAGACCGTCACGGACCACGGCCCAGCGTCAAAGGCAGGACCGTTCCGAGGACATCGAGCGCGAGGAGCGCAAGCCGTCTGTCAACGAGCGGCTGAAGGACGTTTTGAACAAGCCGCGCGAGCGGCTGGAACCGGACAACGACCGCGAGCAGGAGCGCGATGACAACGAGAATGAAAGCACGCGGGACAGGGATCGTGGTGAAGGTCACAGCCTGTGACGTGATCTGACAGGACAAACAGAGGAGACCGAAAGATGGATGAAGTATTCAACGTGGGCAAAACGTTGCTGCTGGATGGGCAGCCCATGTCCTTGGTGACGCCCGCAGGCGTCGAGGCTTGGATCGATCAAGGGATCAAGTACAGCTATCGCTACGACCAAGTGCGCGATCCGCTCGATGGCAAGATGAAATACCGCTGCATCTATGAGAAACAAGGTGCGGATGTGCCGTTCGTGCTGGTCAACAGTCCGAGCAGCAGCGACGGGCGTGTGATCCTGTTCGATCAGAAGCCGGACGCGCAGCCTCTGACTCTGTGATCTCGGGCCACTGATACATACCGAGGCGGTGACGCCGCGACCGCCCCTCTTGGACTGGATCGAGGCCTAGTTACAGCGCGGCAGACTCAAGAGGTTATTCGGTTCGGCTCCATCGGCCTCGGTTTTCAGGTATTTCTTTCCATTCCGCGTAGCGATGATGACCCAGACCGAGTTGCCATTTACGCTGGTCCAGAAGCGCCAAGTGCCGTCTTCGATACCTTTGATGGCAACATCGAGCTTAATGCACCAAGGACCACCACTCTTGGAACCAGTGGCTCCGCCGATGCTGTCAATACGCCGGTCAGAGTCCGCGCCGTCTGGGATAATACAGGTGATCTGATGATCCTGTGGCATGAGGTAATATCCTTCTTTTTATGACATTCAAGGATGCCAGGTTGAAACGGACCCGCAGAGGCAGATGCTATCTGCGAGCCCTGATGTTGTAGGGTCATAGGCTTAGCAATCAGGGAGATTGTCCAAGTTGTTGCTCGACGATTTATCGGCGGTCGAGCGAAGGTATTTGCCAGTCGCTCCGTTCACCACGGTGATGTCGACACGAGACGTGCCAGCCTGCTGGACGTAGTAGGTATGCGTGCCGTTTTCGATATCGCGGATCGCGTCAGCCTTCAGCCGTGGGGACCATGCCTCGCCTGATTTGCAAAGCTTGGTGATGTCGCCGTCCTTGTCTTTTCCCGACGCGGTAACTTTTCTGTCAGCCATCTTTTCGTGCTCCGTATTGGTTTACATAAGTATAGCGAATGCTACACTTGTGATCAGATATAGTGATCGCTATACTTCTGTCAACCCGCGAACGGAGAGAATTTTGCATGTCAGAAAAATTTGGCGAAAAGCTCAGAAGAATCCGGACTTCCAAGAACATGACGCAGGAGGAGCTGGCGACGGTCCTAGGGTCATCAAAGGCGTATGTCTGGCAGCTCGAAAACAAGAAGAATGCCAAGCCGTCCGCTGAGTTGCTGCTAAAGATCGCAAATCATTTTGGGGCCTCGCCAGAGTTCTTCCTGGACGATACGCAAGACGAGCCTTCTGACCGACAAATCGAGGATGCCTTTTTCAGAAAATTCCATAAGCTATCTGAGAATGACAAGCGCACGATTGAGAGGATAGTTTCAGGTTTTGACGACGAAGATTAGCAGCCCTCCGATGAAAGAGGCCAACCGTCTTACAAGGCTCTGGCAGGACCACGGTCCAAACACTTACCCACTGGATATTTCAAAGCTCATTGATGGCGCACTTCAGAACAGCGATTTTGTCGGCGAATTGAAAACCAAGATAGGCAGCTATGACTCCTTCGAAGGGTGTCTTGTTAAAACAAAGAACACCGACAAGTGGACGATTTTGCTGAACTCGGAAATCGAGAACAAGCGGCGTCAACGGTTCACATATGCCCATGAGTTGGGACACTTCATGTGCCATCGGGGTTTGCGGGATCGTTTCGAAGACAGCGATGATACCCTGAACGATTTCAGGGATAAGATAGAAACCGAGGCCAACGTGTTTGCGTCGTGGCTACTTATGCCTGCAAACCTTCTCAGAGATGAGTTTAGCGGGATTGGCTGGAATACGAATTCCCTATGCGAGATAGGAAACCGTTTCGAGTGCTCACTCCAGGCGAGTGCTTTGCGGTTTGTCGGGCTGTCCAGCAAGCCAGTTGCATTTATCGTGTCGCGCGATGGAATGGTTGTTTGGGGCAGTAAAAGCAAATCAGCTCCGTACATATCAGCGTTTTGCTTTGGAGATGAACTACCCAAAGCCTCCCACGCTCTCACAGCCCACCTCAATGGTGAATCCTGCACATTGCCGCAGGATTCCGGCTTTGCTTGGAATGAGTTTCGAAGCGCGAATGAGAGCCAGTACTTCGATTATTCCGGGCGGGGGTATCAGTACACATGCATTGAGTTTGTCGGATAAGTTGATGAACCCCAATGATAAATCAGCCATAGAAATTGTGTGACCCCGGCAGTGTGCCGGTCTCTCTTTGAGCGATAGACAGGGCAGGGGATCGACGGACTGACGCCCGCTCACCCCAACCCTGACAGTTTCCAAATCCAGTTGATCCGCCTGCCATCCCGGCAGGTCCGAGAAAACCGGCAAGCGCCGCCTGCGGCGTCGGTTCCGGTCGAGAATTCCGGTTCCTCCCACGCGCAGGCGCGCGGTTCCCTCCCAAATTCACGCCCTCCACCCGGTTGTCACGGCCCCGCCAGGCCGCAGGACGGGCTTTGCCCTTACCTGCTCTGCCCTTCGGAATGCATGGGCATTCCAAAGATCAGAACAGGAAGGCCCGCCCATTGGCGGAAAGGGACACAGACCCGGCCCGCGTCACTCAAAGGAGGGTCACAAATGACCGGAGAGAAGTTTGACGTTTATTCCCATGTCACCAACCAGATCATCGCGCAGATCGAGGCGGGAACGCCGCCCTGGCGCAAGCCATGGACCGGCGGAGGGACAGGGGTCAGCTTGCCGGAACGGTTCAACGGCGAAGCCTATCGGGGAATCAACATCCTGATGCTTTGGGCAACCGCGATGGCCAAGGACTACAGCTCAGCCCGCTGGATGACGTTCAATCAGGCCAAGCAGCTTGAGGGCCATGTCCGCAAGGGCGAGAAATCCGCCACGGTCGTGAAATACGGCACCGTCGAGCGTGAGGACGAGAACGGCGAGGAACGCCAGATCCCCTATGCCAAGGCCTATCGCGTGTTTAACGCCGACCAGATCGAGGGTTTGCCCGCAGAATTCTACATCTTGCCCGATCCGCCCCGTGATCTTGGCACCGTGGCCGATCCCGAGCTGGAAGCGTTTTTTGCCGCGACCGGCGCGCAGATCGATGTGACCGAGGAGCCGCGCGCCTACTACAACATCAAGAGCGACCGCATCCACATGCCGCCGATCGGGACATTCCACCGGGCCGCAGGATATTACGGCACCTTGGCGCATGAGCTGACTCACTGGACAGGGGCGACAAAGCGGCTTGACCGCTTGGGCCGGTTCAATGAACGCAAGGCCTACGCGTTCGAGGAGCTGGTCGCGGAAATCGGAAACTGCATGCTTTGTGCGCAGATCGGGGTGGAGCCTGAATTCGACCAGAGCGCGGCCTATATCGAAGGATGGCTTGAGGCGATGAAGGCAGACAGCCGTGCGATATTCCGCGCCGCGTCGGAGGCCCAGAAGGCCGTGGATTACATCATGACCCGTACCGCGCAGGCCGACCGGATGGCCGCCGAGTAACAGCCCGCACCGCCGAGATAATCGAGGCCCCCGTCAGCAGGCGGGGGCCTTTTTGCGTTGTGGTATGATCCTGGGCGTGGGCGGTTTCAGGGTGACCTGTCGGCGGGCAACCTAACGGTCACCCGCCGACAGGCCCGGCGCTTCGCGCGGACGGACATATAATGCCCGAAATCGCCGGTTGGGGGGCTACTGCAGACCTCCACTCATAAGCTGACCACTGTCCGGAGAGCGGGACAAAGCGGGCCTTCGCTGCACCGTGCACCAAAGGCTGCTATCACCACGACGTCACATAGGAGCGATTGGCGTGTTCTGACCCGCTGCAAGCCACCATTGCCCGCTTCTTCGGACAAGAACATAGAGTGCCATCTCGGAAAACGCTCCGGCATCCGCCGGATCGAGAGCCACTCCGCTCGCGTCGAGCGCCGCACGCCGCACATGGGCTACCACCACATCAGCGGCGACCTTGCGCGCCGCGACGATCTCGTAGCGTGAAGGCCCGGCGACGTTATCCGACAGGAGCTGTCCATGGATTGCGTGTAATTCTTCGTAACCGAGCAACGTGCCTCCGTTTGGATTGCCCCACATCACATCCAGCGCGAAGTGCCGATTATAAACTTCGGCGTTCCCTTGGTCGATGCCTTCCTGTAGCTCCGCGATGAGGCTTTCTGCTGCAGCCTTCGCTCTGTCGAGATGATCGCTGCCAAGTCGGGGCCGGTCCTGGTTGCCGTCAGAAGAAACACGCAGCGTGGCGAGCGCGCCGCACCATGCGACCAACTTGTCTACCATGGTGTCGAGTGCAGCAGCTTTGCGGTCATTCGCAGACACGACACCATCCGCAAAATCGCTCAGCGATAGACCAACGGACGGGCCGACGTGTGCGATACCAAGTTCGCTCAGGATTCCGCGCAGATGCTCCACCGCCCGAACGCCATTATCGACACCGTAACTGACGAAGGCGGCGGCCTTGTCCTGCCACTCTACATACAGATGATCGAGCGCATTCTTAAGCGGCGCGGGAATTGAGTGGTTGTACTCCGGCACAACGAAGATGAACCCGTCATATCCCGCAACGGCCTCCGACCAGGCGCGCGTCGTTTCCTGTTCATAGGGCGGGCCGAAAACAGCGGGTTTCGGTTCGGAAAGGAGCGGAAGGTTGATTTCAGCGAGATCGACCAGCGCAAAGCTGGCGTCGCGGCTTGATGCGTTCTCCAAGACCCATTCCCCGACATGGCGCCCCTTGCGGGTTGGTCGGGTCGAGCTAACCACGATCGCGATCTTCATCATCACATCCTCCATTTCATTGGGTTGCCAACGATTGGATTGCCAACTAGTATCTCCCTATGAAGTTGTCAATGCAAGGTGCCGCGCCGACGCGGCGTTTATGGAACCGCCCCACATGGTTGCTCAACCATCTTGCGGGAAGCGGGCGGCGTGTTCTGGGGGATCAGGTCGGGCCTGCCTTTGAGCGCAACAAATACGGTATCCTCGCTGCGCTCGCTGACGGGGGCGCTGCCAGCCAGAGCGCTCTTTCATCGCGCACCGGGCAGGACCGGGGAGACCTTGTCGCCATGCTCGACAAACTCGAAGCCGAGGGCCTTGTTACTCGAACACCCGATCCATCCGACCGTCGCAACAAGCGCGTCGAGATGACGAAACTAGGCTTTTCCGAGTTAAAACGGCTCGACAAGCTCGTGGCCGAGGCGCAGGATATTTTGCTCGCGCCCTTAACCCAAGATGAGCGCGCAGAATTCTTGAGGTTGATGAAGTCTCTACTTATTCATCACGAGAATTATCAGGATCCAGGTTGACTGAAAGCCAGCATGAAGCTGTCATTCATACACGCCGCAGTACTCATCAAATTGGCTCAGAGCCAGATTTCGCCGCGATCTGCACCAATGACCGATGTTGGACAAAAACCTATTGCCACAACTGCCCTGACAAAAACGGTCGTTTCCGCCGGTCCGCCCTGCCCGACGGCAGATCAACCGCTTAGTTGTGGCAAAAACCCCCGGCGAAATCTTTGCAGTTCTGGCAGGTTTTTGTCACAGTGAGTCATGATCATTGGATACGCCCGCGTCAGCACTGACGACCAGAACCTAGATGCCCAGACTGACGCACTTACGGCGGCAGGGGCTGGAAAATTGTTTGCTGACAAGATCAGCGGATCGAAGCGCGAACGGCCGGAGCTGGACAGGATGCTGGACCAGCTCCGTGACGGCGATGTGGTGACTGTCACCAAATACGACCGCCTGGCCCGGTCCCTCAAAGACCTTCTGGAGATCGTGGAGGCCATCGGCAAGCAAGGTGCCGGATTCCGATCCCTAGCCGAGGACATCGACACCACGACGCCGGCAGGCCGTCTCGTGTTTCACGTCTTCGCATCTATCGCCCAGTTCGAGCGCGAACGGATATCAGAGCGGACAAAAGAAGGGTTGGCGTCAGCTCGTAAGCGAGGACGCATCGGGGGCAGGCCCCCTGCCCTTTCAACTGCTCAGAAGATCGAGGTGCAGCGAATGAGAGATCAGGAGCACCGGGCGGTCCCGGAGATCGCGCGGCTCTTCAAGGTCAGCGAGAGGACGGTGCGTAGGGCCTAAGGAACTGTTTTTGCTGAGGCTTGCGCCAGCACGTTCTGAACAAAACGTACCGAATATGTCTGGGCCGATAATGACATCATCAGGAACGTGACGATCAAAATGATACCGAAGGTGACGGCAATTTTTGCATCTTGGGAGACCCAATAGACAACTGGGGTAAGGATAAACAGAAACAGGAACGCCATAGTCGCGCAATCACGGGCCGCAAGATAGGACCTGTGAGCATCATCCACCCCGGCGCTTCCATCGACCGATTTGTAAATACGATAGAAAAGCCGTCCTTGGTCCGCTTCCTCAATGGGTAACACACCGTGGTCAGACGCAAGTTTCACCAAATCAACCCTTTGGTCGTTGGGGCCGATTTTGGAGAACGCTTTGCTGCCCGGTAGTGGGTTCTTGATCCTCCAATGAACAATTTGATCACGAAGCCGAGGTGGCAGAAACCCCAAAAGCCAAAGCTTGGTGATCGAAAGAACAACCAGACCAAAACTCGCAGGGCCAAGTGTATCACTGAACCGGGCCGCCAATGAATCCCATGAGTCTGCGTCAATAGCAGGCATGCCATAGCAAAAACCAAAAAAGAGTATTCCGACCAGAAGGATAAAGCCCCTTAGAAGCCACGCATTCTGATCTTTAAGTGTCTTGTCGCTCATCAAATGCTCCGTGAAATAGCATGCAGTCGCGTTGGAGTCGCAATCAACAACACAGAAGGCGGCGGTCGTCCTTTGGCCAAGTCCGCCGCTGTCGTCCAGTCAAGTGATGATGGGCCAACTTCCACGACGTGAGAATGCCATGTTCCAAGGTCTAGAAGCTTCTCGCCACTCTCTTGGAAACGTCTCTCAATAGCTTTCTTCAGCCCCTTTTTCCCCAAGACAAACTTCGCGGCTGATCGTTCACTGTCTTCAGGTGCAGGGATAGTATCAACAACGCAAATTGTTCTGAGGCGAGCGCTGCATGTGCCGACAATTACGCCGCCGGTCTCAATGCCGGGGCAAGCTTCCATTTCGGTGCGAATCCGTTCCAACACGGCTTTGGATACTCTTAGCGTCCACTCATCTGAGCCTGCTATCGGAATAACTTCGAAGGCTGGCACGGTCCAGGTCGCCCATTTCGTATTCAATCTGTCCGAACCGTTTCGGAACCCAAAAACAATTTTTCCCTCGTTCGTACTGCTTCCATTTAGCTCCAATAGTTCTTCGACCATGGTTGCGGTCAGGGTGCTCAGGCGCATGTCTGACATCGGCATTGAAGCGGAGTGGCAACCCTGTCCGATCTGTACTTCAGTAAGACCGAATTCCCTGTCATGGAGCAGCTTGAAGGCTGCCGGTGAAATTTTTTCTGAATGGAATGAAGCCATAAGATCGCAAAGGTTCGGATTTCCCTCCGGCGCTTCAAGTAACATTATTCCGGCCTCCCCGTGCCCAAACAGCGCAATTTCCGATATTCTTGCCTTTCGGAATTTTGGTTTCCACCGACACAGCGCCTCACGAACACCAAGAGAAGCGGTCGTGTTAAGGATCAGCTGGGTTTTTGGAGGGACGATTGTCTTCCTTCCATCATCGGTCGACAATCCCGTTAGGATATCAGCAGCATAGGTCAGGGGAGTCTGATCAAGTGTCGCAAGTTCCTTTGCGATCTCATTTGCCTTTTGTCCCCCCAGATCATCGCGCACCAAGGCATGTCTCGCCATGTTGTGAGCGCCGAAGTAGTCACTGTCACTTACGCTGGTAATCGTTCCGCCAGTCCGTGCCAGATGGAACGCGGCTTTGGATCCCACGCTACCACAGCCCAGTATGGCGGTTCGTGGCGGCATCTTAGTTCCGCTTACGGAACACAGGAGCTCTTTGCTGATGGCATCAATCTGAGCCGCAGGATACGCCTTTGAGGAACCACCACCTTCCAAGATGCTCTTTCGTTCATCTGACGGAAAAATCTCGAAGATGTATGGTATCAGTTCGATATCGGTTTCCATGCCTGCAAGCTTGAACGGACGTCGAACGCAGAAGATCAAGCCTACTGGAACCCTTTGATTCAGGTAGGCCTTGTCAAAATAGCTTGAAATGTTGGTGAGCAGGCTCTGGATCGAAGCGTGACATCCGAGTTGATCCGAACGGGCAAGAATATCCGAAAAATTTTCTATATCCTCGGCGTAGTGCCCACTCTCAAGCCTCGGTTTGCCAGTTGGAAGTTTTGGTGGTGAAACAACTGCAACAACAGTGTTGCCAGAGGAGTAATCCCCAGTCGCCCTCGCCGTGAAGATATCTGTCTTGTCTTTCTTTAATGGAACTTTGTTTGCATCAGCACTCAGAAAAAACTGTGGCTCGTCAGCTTTGCTCGACTTGAGATATCTTCCAGACAATATTGAAATACCACCGCTGGGCCTGACGAGCTGGCGGCAGTAGGCAGCGTTCAGAGTGATTGAGTTCGACACTCCGGCACGAAGCACCGGCTCCCAGCCGTGTGCCGCATTGTTGAGTTGACCAGTCGCAGCCTTCTCAAGCCATGCGACCAGCTGATCGATGAGTTGGAGCAGCCCGTTTTCATGCAGGTCGAACTGCCGGAAGAACTCATCCTGATGACCATCAACCAGGCAGGGCTGTGGTGGGAACGATTTGCCGATGGGTTGGAGATGCGGAAGATTTCGGGGAAAATCATCGCGCAGATTAAATCTTGGGGACTTCCAAGGATAATTCTGCGGCAGTTTCGCCGTTACTGGTTCCTTGGTTTTTACACCGTTCGGACTCTGGCCCTTCGCCTTCATCGGCAAGGGCATCTCTACATTCACCAGAATCTGGATTTCAGGTTCGCCACTTGAATCAGAGACGACTCGCCCATCACAAACTTCAGGATGAATGAGCAGTATTTGAACAATCGCCTCTGCGAGTTCAGCGCTTGTTTTTCCCGGCACTGTTGACCCTACCCATGCGGCCGGGCCTGAGCGGCGGTTGCTCCAATCCCAAGGCTTTTTGTCGCGATGGCGGCCGCCTTCCCACTCCGTCTCTTCACTGTGTCGGAAATAATGAATTCGAGCGGCTGCGCGCTCTTGTCCCACTCTTCGTCGGTGCAATAGAAACGGGTTTCGGCGTCGCCACCCATAGAGATGTACTCTTCTTTCGCCCGGTGGTGTGGGGGGTTGTCAGCATCGGCTTTGATCGCCTTGGAGCTCGCCACGATGACTGATCCGTCCCGCCCCTGCGACAGTGCGGAGCGGGCGTCCTCGTCAACCTTGGCGTCGTTTCCCTTTTCTTTCCAACTGTCAAAACTCAGGCTTCGCCACGAGCAGTGGTGCGGTGTCTGAAGTATATCATACTCCAGCCAGTCCAGATGATCGTCTTTGTGCTTATTCCAGAGGCGCTTCCAGATTTCGACCTCGGCATCTCCACCAGTCAGGAGGAAACACTTTCCATGGTCATCACCGATGTGGAGCGAGAAGCGGAGTATCACCGACGAACGGTTTTTCACCAGCGTTTCACGGTCTTCATCGTCGGTCGCAGGAAGCGGTCCAAGCAATCGGGCGCTGAAGCCACCACCACCGCCGACGCGGTTTGACTGCGAAATCTCGGTATCGATCTTGGCGACAATACCTGGGATGTCGTCGGTTTTCCCATCGCGATCTTCACCCAGGATCATAATGCGCTCACCGTCCATAACTGTGAGTCCTACTTCGCGATAGCGCTGTACCCGCCGTTTTGCTTCCTTGTTCCAGGCCTTCGCATCGTCGCACAGCGTGTTGGCGCGGCTGGCACGCCGGAACACCGTTGGCGAAGACCACATTTCGCGAATGATAATTTTATCGTCGTCCTCGGACCAATTATCGAGCGGCCCCAAATGAAAATGGTTTTGCAGGCCCGTAACATGGTCTTGATCAGGATGGGTCAAACAGAAGGTATCGACATAAAGACGCCCCTGTTCATCGCGCCCGCGATTTTCCAAGCGCTTTCTTAGCTGTGATCCGACATCGGGTTTGTCATCGTCCTCATCATCCGCAGCACCTCGGATGTTGATGTCGATGAGAATGCATTGGTCGTTGTCCAGCTCGATGAGACTCATGTCACCATTGGAAACGGGAAAGAAAATTACGTTCGCTGACATGGCTGACTCAATTCGCTATTGGGAATAGTTGCCAACCTTTGCAGGATAACAACATCGGGGTGTGTGGTAGGAGATGTGTACTATATCTGGATGTTCAAGTATTTGTGAAGATTCTTCCGCGATCCGGAACGATTGCTTAACACGCGCAGGAACAAAGTGCGAACAATTTTCGAAACCCCTTCCCAAATCCGCTGGGGCAAATTATGACATGTTGTCAATAACCGACACAGAAACAGGGGCAGGCACATGAACGCGCATCCACGGACAGAATTTGCAGAATTGATAGAGCGGGCCGGTCTCGACATCGACACGGCGGCAGAGCTTCTGGACGTGAGCCCCCGGACAGTCCGGCGTCATATCAACGGCGAAGGCAAGCGGATCGACCAGCTACGCCTTGAGAAGCTGCGCCAGACCGCCGACGCGCGTTGCACAGGCGTACGGCCCGAAGGTTTCAGGTTCATTGACCTCTTTGCCGGAATCGGGGGGCTGCGCCTTCCATTCGAGGCCATCGGCGGGCAGTGCGTTTTCACAGCGGAATGGGATCGGTTCAGCCGGGAGACCTACAACGCCAACTTCCCCGAGCCTGCCAACAGCGAACATGTTTTTGCCGAGGACGTGCGCCCCTATGCGGACGCACCCGAGAAAATTCCAGCCCATGACGTGCTTCTGGCCGGTTTCCCGTGCCAGCCGTTTTCCATTGCAGGCGTGAGCAAGAAGAACGCCCTTGGCCGTCCGCATGGCTTTCTGTGCGATACGCAGGGAACGCTTTTCTACGATCTTGCCAAGATCATCGCCCACCACAAGCCCCCCGCCTTCCTGCTGGAGAATGTGAAGAACCTTGAGCGCCATGACGGCGGCAAGACCTTCGCCACGATCATCCATGTTCTGGAAAAGGAGCTGGGCTATCGGGTATTCCACAACGTCATCAGCTCGACGCCTTGGGTGCCGCAGAAGCGCGAGCGCATCTTTATTGTCGGCTTCAAGGATCACAGCATCGAGTTTGACTTCGATCAGCTCGCCGTGCCGGAAGGCGACGGCCCGAGGCTGGGGTCGATCCTCGATAGGAAGGTCGATCCGAAATACACCCTCACCGAACACATGTGGACCTATCTTCAAGGCTACAAGGAAAAGCACCGCAAGGCCGGTAACGGTTTCGGGTTTTCGCTCTTTGGCCCCAATGATGTAGCCCGCACCCTGTCGGCCCGCTATTACAAGGACGGCTCAGAAATCCTGATCGCACAGAAGGGCGACCGGCCACGCCGCCTGACACCGCGCGAGTGTGCCCGCCTGATGGGGTTCGAGAAGCCCGGGCGGACAGACTGGAAAATTCCGGTGTCCGACACGCAGGGCTATCGCCAGTTCGGAAACGCCGTTGTCGTGCCTGTTGTCAGCGCCGTTGCACAGCTCATGCAGCCACGCATCCTGGACGCGATGGAGCTGGACGGACGCGAAGTCCCCCAAACCGTGCAGGTTCAACTCCCCCTGCCCGCACCGGGTATCGCGGCGGAGTAATGCCTGCGGATACCGTCACGCCCGCAACACGAAGCCGGATGATGGCGGCGGTCAAGGGCAAGAACACCAAACCCGAGCTGATAGTCCGATCCGCGCTGCACAGGCGCGGATTCCGCTTTCGAATGCACCGCAAGGACCTGCCCGGCAAGCCCGATCTCGTGTTCACAGGCAGGAGCGCAGTCATCTTTGTTCACGGGTGCTTCTGGCACGGCCACGATTGCCATCTGTTCCGCTGGCCAAAGAGCCGCGAAGATTTCTGGCGCGACAAGATCGCAAAGAACATCGAGCGCGACCGGAGGCAGTATCACACGCTGGCCGAAACTGGCTGGCGCATCGGGGTAGTTTGGGAGTGCGCCCTGAAGGGCAAGACCCGCCTACCCTTCGACAGCGTTGCCGATCAATGCGCCATGTGGTTGAAATCGGATATAAAAATACTGGAGGTAAGAGGCGATGAAGCGCGGGCAACTGTCTGACTATTTTGAAGGTGTCGGGGTCAAGCGTTTGTCTGCCGTCGATGCCGAGCCTAAGACGTCCAACCAGCATGAGGTCGGAACCACGAAGATGATGCGGGACGACTTTCTGGGCGAGACCCATCAGCAGAAGTTCCCTGCGATCTATATCTGGCTAGGCGGTGATCAGGAGGGCTTCACCGAGGAGAGCTGGGCCACCCACTACGACGCGCGGATCAACAAGCCCCGTGCCGCCGAGTGGCGGCTCTATTACCCCTCGAACCCTGTCACGGAGGCCATGCGCGAAGGCGACACCCTGTTTCTCGCCAAGGACCAGAGCGGCGTCCTGTGGTTCATCGTGGCCCCGGAAGGGTCCACCAGCGAGCAACAACTCTTCTGGCTGTTCGGATTGCGTCCAGAGGGTAAATCGTTCGTGTCGCGGGAATTTTCCGACGCGGAGCCAGAGCTGGACTTCGCCGCGCGCTTTATCCTGGACGAGATTGGTGTCGAGTTCGAGGAGCCGGAAGCCGACAAGCTGGACAGCATCATAGAGAAGTTCGGCATGACCT
>NZ_LXYI01000019.1 GCF_001650875.1 Sulfitobacter sp. EhC04 | reverse complement strand
GCGCTGGCGCAGAAGGTTTAGGCGCTGGACAGATGGCAGTGAAACAGACGTCTTTTGCGCTGGTTCTGGCGCTTTGGGCCGCGGGGCTGGTGGTGGCGCGCGTCCGCTATCGCCGGGCGTTGCTGATGGCGCTGTGGCTGGGGGCGGCGCTGTCGCTGTTCCAGGCGCTGCTGCCGCCGCTGCCCCTGCTGCTGCTGTCGCGGGTGATCGAGGGGGCCTCGCATCTGGCCATCGTTGTGGCGGCCCCGACCCTGATCGCACAGATCAGCGCGGACAAGGATCGCGGTTTCACCCTGACCCTTTGGGGCACCTTCTTTGGCGTGGCCTTTGCTGTATTGGCGGTTGTGGGGCGGCCGCTGGCGCTGGCCTATGGGCCGCAGGCGGTGTTTGCCGCCCATGGGGCCTATATGGCGGGCTGTGCGCTCTATCTGTCGTCGCGCTTGCGCCGCCTGCCGGACGAAGGGCCGCAGCCGGTGTTTTCGCTGCTGCGGGTACTGCGGGATCACGTCGCGATCTACCGGTCGCCGCAGCAATCCGCAGCCGGGCTGGGCTGGCTGTTCTATACCTTCAGCTTTGTCTCCATCCTGACGGTTCTGCCGCCCTATCTGGAACCTGAGTTGCGCGGCTGGATCATGGGGGCGATGCCGCTGGTCAGCATCGCGGTGTCGATGACCGCAGGGGTGGCGTTGTTGCGCCGGGTCAGCGCGGTGCATGTGGTGGAATTGGGGTTTGCCGGATCGCTTGCCGCGGCACTCTGGCTCTGGGCCAGTCCAGGCGCGCCGCTGGCCTGTCTGGCGCTGGCCGCCGCGATGGGGCTGATCCAGGGGGCCAGCTTTGCCGCGGTGGCGCAGTTGAACGAAACGGCTGCGGCGCAGGCGCGGGCCAACGGGGCGATGGCGCAAATGGGCAACCTGGGCAATACCATCGGCACGCCGGTGATGGCCGCCGGGCTGATCTGGCTGGGCTATGCCGCGCTGCCGGTGCTGGCGGGAGGCGCTTTTCTGGCCGGGCTGCTGGTCCACCTCTGGCTGGGGCAGCGCCGCGCTGCCTGAATGTTCTGCTTTAGTTCTTATTTTATCGTTGGAGAATCCGGCGTCCGCGCCTATGTAGCAATTGGGAAATGGGGTGCTGAATGGCTGAGCTGAAAAACATCGAAGTGCGCGGCGCGCGCGAACACAATCTCAAGAACATCGACGTGGATATCCCGCGCGACCAACTCGTTGTTATCACCGGGCTTTCCGGGTCGGGCAAATCCTCGCTCGCCTTCGACACGATCTATGCCGAGGGGCAGCGCCGCTATGTCGAATCGCTCAGCGCCTATGCGCGGCAGTTCCTCGACATGATGCAGAAACCCGATGTGGATCACATCAGCGGGTTGTCCCCGGCGATTTCCATCGAACAGAAGACCACCAGCAAGAATCCGCGCTCCACCGTCGGCACGGTGACCGAGATCTACGATTACATGCGCCTGCTGTTTGCGCGCGTCGGTACGCCCTATTCCCCCGCCACCGGCAAGCCCATCGAGGCGCAGCAGGTGCAGGACATGGTGGACCGCATCATGACGATGGAGGAGGGGACCCGCGCCTATCTGCTGGCCCCGATCGTGCGCGACCGCAAGGGCGAATACCGCAAGGAGTTCGCCGAACTGCGAAAGACCGGCTTTCAGCGTGTCAAGGTGAACGGCGAATTCTACGAGCTGGACGAGCCGCCGGTGCTGGACAAGAAATTCCGCCATGACATCGACGTGGTGGTGGACCGGATTGTCGTGCGGGAAGGGCTGGAGACGCGGCTGGCGGATTCCCTGCGTACTTCGCTTGATCTGGCCGATGGCATCGCCATCCTGGAAACAGCGCCGAGCGAAGGAGAGCCGGAGCGCTATACCTTCAGTGAAAAATTCGCCTGCCCGGTCAGCGGCTTTACCATTCCCGAGATCGAGCCGCGCCTGTTTTCCTTCAACGCGCCGTTCGGGGCCTGCCCCTCCTGTGACGGTCTGGGGGTTGAGCTGTTCTTTGACGAACGCCTCGTGGTGCCGGATCAGAACCTCAAGATCTATGACGGCGCGCTGGCCCCCTGGCGTAAGGGCAAAAGCCCCTATTTCAAACAGACCATCGAGGCGATTGCCAAACACTATGAGTTCAACCAGCAGACCCGCTGGAAGGACCTGCCGGAACATGTGCAGCAGGTGTTCCTTTACGGGTCCGGTAAGGAAGAGATCAAGTTCCGCTATGACGAGGGCGGGCGCGTCTATGAGGTCAGCCGCGTCTTCGAGGGGGTGATCCCCAATATGGAACGGCGCTACCGCGAGACCGACAGCAACTGGGTTCGCGAAGAGTTCGAGCGCTATCAGAACAACCGCCCCTGCGGCACCTGCGAAGGCTACCGGCTGCGGGCGGAGGCGCTGGCGGTCAAGATCGGCAAGCCCGAGGACCTGAAACATGCAGGCCAGGTGGTGCAGATGTCGATCCGCGAGGCTTTCGACTGGTGCAACACGGTGCCCGAGGCGCTGACCGCCCAGAAAAACGAGATCGCCCGCGCCATCCTGAAGGAAATCCGCGAGAGGCTTGGCTTCCTGAATAACGTGGGATTGGAATACCTTACACTGGCACGTTCAAGTGGTACATTAAGTGGCGGAGAGAGCCAGCGCATCCGTCTGGCCAGCCAGATCGGCTCTGGCCTGACCGGGGTGCTCTATGTGCTCGACGAGCCCTCCATCGGGCTGCACCAGCGCGACAATGACCGGCTGCTGCAAACGCTGAAGAACCTGCGCGATCAGGGCAATACCGTGATTGTGGTGGAACATGACGAGGAGGCGATCCGCGAGGCGGATTACGTTTTCGACATCGGGCCGGGGGCCGGGGTGCATGGCGGGCAGGTGGTCAGCCATGGCACGCCCGATCAGGTCGCGGCGGATGAAAAATCAATCACCGGCCAATACCTGACCGGCAAACGCGAAATTCCGATCCCGGCAACCCGCCGCACAGGCAAGAAAAAGAAGGTGCAGGTGGTCAAGGCGACGGGCAACAACCTGCAGAATGTCACGGTGGATTTCCCCCTGGGGCAATTTGTCTGCGTCACCGGCGTGTCGGGCGGCGGCAAATCCACACTGACCATTGAAACCCTGTTCAAGACCGCCTCGATGAACCTCAACGGCGCGCGGCAAACGCCGGCCCCCTGCGAGACCATCAAGGGGCTGGAACACCTCGACAAGGTGATCGACATCGACCAGCGGCCCATCGGGCGCACGCCCCGGTCGAACCCGGCCACCTACACCGGGGCCTTCACCCCGATCCGCGACTGGTTCGCGGGCCTGCCCGAAGCCAAGGCGCGTGGCTACAAGCCGGGCCGCTTCAGCTTCAACGTCAAGGGCGGGCGCTGCGAGGCCTGTCAGGGCGACGGTGTCATCAAGATCGAGATGCACTTCCTGCCGGATGTCTATGTGGAGTGCGAAACCTGCAAGGGCGCGCGCTACAACCGCGAAACGCTTGAGATCAAGTTCAAGGGCAAAAGCATCGCGGATGTGCTGGACATGACGGTGGAGGATGCGCAGGCCTTCTTCACCGCCGTGCCTTCGATCCGCGAAAAGATGGATGCGCTGATGCGGGTGGGTCTGGGCTATATCAAGGTGGGCCAACAGGCCACGACCCTGTCGGGGGGCGAGGCACAGCGCGTGAAACTCAGCAAGGAGCTGAGCAAACGCTCGACCGGTCGCACGCTCTATATCCTCGACGAACCCACGACCGGCCTGCATTTTGAGGACGTGCGCAAGCTGTTGGAAGTACTGCATGAACTGGTCGATCAGGGCAATTCGGTGGTGGTGATCGAACACAATCTCGACGTGGTCAAGACCGCTGACCATATCATCGACATCGGCCCCGAGGGTGGCGATGGCGGCGGCCGCGTGGTGGCGACCGGCACGCCGGAACAAGTGGCCGACGTGGCGGAAAGCTATACCGGAAAATACCTCAAACCCATGCTGTCCAAGGCGCGGACAAAGGTGGCGGCAGAATAACCTTCTGCTTCATTGTTCCCTAAATATACCACGGGGGTCCGGGGGTGTGAAACCCCCGGTGCGCCGCCGCCCCGGCGCGCGCGACGGTGCGGGTCACAGCACCGCGCGGGCGATCCGGATCAGTTGCAGTGTTTCGTATTGGCTGTCGCTCAGCCGGATCACCTGACCGTTCAGGACCGCGTAATTGATGTCTGGTCCGGGGGCAGGCAGGCGGTAGAGGCGGCTGAGTTCACCCTGTGTCAGCGCGGCGGTGGGTGCCACGTTCACGCCGCTGCCGATATCGGCCACCTGCGCCAATTCGTTGATCAACAGCAGCCCGGTGTAATCGTCCTGATCCAGCAGCACCGGCATCCCGTCAATCAGCGCATAGCGCTGGCCGTTCGGGGCAGGGGCCAGACCAAAAAGCTGCGCGATCTGCGCGGATTGCAGCAGCAGGTTCTCCGACGGGGTCACACCGCGCCGCAGATAATTGTCGCGTTGCAACAGCCAGAGCCGGTCATATTCCGCATCATCATAACCAAGCCATTGGTCCTGGGTCACGCCCTGCTTGGCCAGACCGGGGGGCACGCAGGCCGGGGTCTTCTTGGCAAGGCCGGGGGGGCAGTTGCGATAGGTGATCAGCTCGTCGATCGGGGTGTCGGCCACCACCAGTTGCGGGCCCGCCAGTGCAAGGGCTGCGGCACCCAGTATCGTCAGCATGTCGCGATCCGCAGGGGCGCGGACGCGCAGGATTTCCTCCGCACGCCTGTCCCAGTCGGGTCCGCGCATTTTGCCTTTGTCCGCTTTCATCCCCTTGGCGGGTTTGTCGTTCTTGGCGGGTTTGTCAGCCTTGGCCTGCTTTTGCTGGGCTTTCCCAGCCTTTTCCGGCTTGCCCTTCACCTTGTCCGGCCCATTGCCCTTGCCCGGCTTGTCATTGCCGCGGTTGGCCTTGGCCTGCTTGTCCTTGCCGGGGCCTTTTGCCTTGCCGCCCTTGGCGGGCTTTTCGGCTTTCGCGCCCTTGCGGTTCCCCTTGCCATTGTCCTTGGCGAGCCAAAGCTGCGCGCTGTGGTTACCGGCTGTCAGGGCGTTGATGGATGAGACGGCAACGGGGGCTGCAATGACCGTTGCTGCGGCAGCAGAGGTGACCATGCCTGCGCTCAAGAGTGCGGCTGTCATCAAATTTCGCATTGGTGTTCCTTCCCACTTGGCTGGCGATCAAGTTCCGCCGTTACCATTTCAACCAGATGGGAGGGAGGGGAGTTCCGGAGGATTTTGCCCGTCGGCGTGGCACCGCCGACGGGGCTGTCCGGGGTCAGTCGCTGCGACCACGCCCGGCCAGACGCGGCAGCATGGCGGAAAAATCGCGGCCCTTGCCGTCTTCATCTTCGACGAAGGTTTTGTAAATTTCCAGCGCCCGCGCGCCCATCGGGGTGTCGGCATCCACCAGTTCGGCGGCCTGCTGCGACAGGCCAAGGTCCTTGAGCATCAGTTCGGCGGCAAAACCGGGTTTATATCCATTGTCGGCGGGTGACTTCAGGCCGACCCCCGGCGCCGGGCAATAGGCGTTCATCGACCAGGAATACCCAGATGAGGTGCTGACCACGTCAAACATGCGCTGGCGGTCAAGGCCAAGCTTGTCGGCCAGGGCAAAGGCCTCGCAGGTGGCGATCATCGTGGCACCCAGAATCATGTTGTTGCAGATCTTGGCGGCCTGGCCTGCGCCCGCATCGCCGCAATGGACCGCCTTTTGGCCCATGATGTCGAACAGCGGTTCGGCAGCGGCAAAGGCGGATTCCGATCCACCCGCCATGAAGGTCAGCGTGCCGCCTTCGGCCCCGCCGACACCGCCCGACACAGGTGCGTCCACAGCAAGAAGCCCCGCATTTTCAGCCGCTTCCGAGGTGTTCCGGGCGCTTTCCACATCCACGGTGGAGCAATCAATGAACAGCGCGCCCGCGCGCATCTGGCCAATCGCCTCTGCCGCGACCTGGCGCAGGATCGACCCGTTGGGCAGCATGGTGATCACCACATCAGCCCCGGTGACGGCAGCGGCAATGCTGTCGGCGGTGCTCACGCCCTTGGCGGTGGTTCCGGCCACGTCATACCCCGCGACCTCGTGCCCCGCCTTGGCCAGGTTCGCCGCCATCGGCCCCCCCATGTTGCCAAGACCGATGAATCCAATTTTGAGCGCGGCCATAGAATGTCCTTTCAGAGTTTCACGGCATCCGCACCAAGCGGATGCAGCATGTCAGAGATTGCCGCCGGTGGCACAATGCCATCGGCATGTTGCCACTGCGGGTTGCGGTCCTTGTCGATGATCGCGGCGCGGATCCCTTCGAGGAAATCGCCGTGCTCCATCGCGCGGTAGGTAAATCGGTACTCCAGATCCAGCGCATTTGCCATTGTGGGGCCGCTGTCGCGCAGACGGTGGATGATTTCGATCGTGCAGGCCGCCGATAGTGGCGAGACGCGGGAAAGTTTTTTGAGCGCGTCCTTTGCAAAGTCGGTATCTGCATTTTGCAAACTGCTTGTCACCGCCGCCAGACTGTCGCCCGCAAAATGCCTGTCAATCTCGGGCATCTGGTTGCGCAGGTCTCCCGCAGGCGGCGTTTCCCCTTTGATTTCAGATGCATCGCCGGTGTTTTCCAGTTTTCCAATGATCTCCGGCCAGGTGCTTTCCGGCATAAAAACATCTGCAAACCCTGCAAATATCGCGTCATCCGGCCCCAAGCGTGTCGCCGTGGTGCCCAGGTATGCGCCCAGCCTGCCGGGGGCCTTTGCCAGAATAAATGTGCCGCCCACGTCGGGCACCAGCCCGATGCCGCATTCGGGCATGGCGATCTGACTGCTTTCCCCGACAATGCGGTGCGACCCGTGGCAGCCGATACCAACCCCGCCACCCATGGTGAAACCCTGCATGAAGGAGACGACAGGTTTGGGATACTGGAAGATCTTGTTGTTCAGCCGGTATTCATCGGCCCAGAATTGCCGCCCATAGCCGTAATCGCCCTTGGTCCCGGTCTCGTACAGCTCTGCAATGTCGCCGCCGGAACAGAAGGCGCGCTCGCCCTCGGCGTCGATCACCACCAGCGCCACGGCATCATCCCTGGCCCAACTGTCCAGCGCCGCCTCGATTGCCAGACACATGTCATAGGTCATGGCGTTCAGCGCCTTGGGCCGTGTCAGGGTGATGCGCCCGGCGCGCCCTGTGATACGAATGTTGATGTCGCTCATCCCGGTTCCTCAGCGGTTTTTCAGCATGTCACGCGCGACGATCACGCGCATGATTTCATTGGTGCCTTCAAGTATCTGATGCACCCGCAGATCGCGCACCAGCTTTTCGATGCCGTAATCCGCAAGATAGCCGTAGCCGCCGTGCAGTTGCAGGCATTGGTCCACAACCTTGCTGCCCGTTTCGGTCACGAATTTCTTGGCCATGGCGCAGAACTTGGTCGCATCGGGGGCCTTGTTGTCCAGCTTCCAGGCGGCCTGACGCAGAAAGATGCGCGCGGCCTGAAGCTCGATCTCCATGTCGGCCAGGCGAAACTGCAATCCCTGGAACTGGTCGATGGCCTGGCCAAAGGCCTTGCGGTCGCCCATGTAGTCCAGCGTTTTGGTCAGGGCGATCTGTGCGGCCCCCAGCGAACAGGCGGCAATGTTCAACCGGCCCCCGTCAAGACCCATCATCGCATATTTGAAGCCTTTGCCTTCTTCGCCCACAAGATCGGCGGCAGGGACGTCGCAATTGTCGAACTGGACCTGTGCCGTGGGTTGGCTGCGCCAGCCCATCTTGTCCTCCAGCCCGCCAAAGCTGAGGCCCTTTGCCCCGTCCTCGACCAGCAGGGTGGACACACCCGCCGCTCCGTCGTCAGAGGTGCGCGCCATCACCACATAGGCGTCCGAATAACTGCCGCCAGAGATAAAGGCCTTGGTGCCGTTCAGGCGGTATCCCTCGTTGGTGCGTTCCGCGCGGGTCTTGAGCGCCGCCGCATCCGAACCGGCACCGGGTTCGGTCAGGCAATAGCTGAGCACGGTGTTCATGGCGACGACATCCGCCAGCACCCGGCCTTTCAGGTCGTCGCTGCCAAAGGCGTCGATCATCTTGGCGCACATGTTGTGGATCGACAGAAAGGCCGCAACAGAGGGGCAGGCCATTGAAAGCGCTTCGAACACCAGTGTCGCATCCAGACGGCTGAGCCCCGATCCGCCGGAGTCTTCGGAGACGTAGAGACCGCCAAAACCCAATGCGCCGACGCGCGGCCACAGATCCTTGGGGATGGTGCCGTCCTTTTCCCAGGCATGGGCGTGGGGCGCGATCTGATCGTGGCCGAAATCATGCGCCATATCGAAGATCGCTGTTTGCTCCTCTGTCAGTGCAAAGTCCATCGTGCCCTCTCCCGTTTCACGTTATTGAACGCTTGTTAAGTTTAATTCCTTGCAGAAATATTGCGACCGGTCCGGGGGTCAGTCAGCAGAAATCCCGGCCAGCGCATCCGCGGCGGTAGTGTCGCCCAGCCTGACGGCGGTGGCGAACCAATGGCGGGCCTGAAACAGGTCGCGCGGCAGGCCGTCCGCGTCGCGGTACATCTCGCCCAATCGCCGCGCGGCCTCTGCATGGCCTTCATTGGCCGCGTCCCAGAACCATTGCGCCGCCGTGCGCCGGTTCTGTGCGGTGCCATCGCCGTCATAGCTGGCCTTGCCCAGCAGGAACTGGCAGGCGCGCCCGCCGAAATGCGCCTGTTGCAGGGCTGTCTGATAGGCCGCTGCCCGGTCCCCGGGCAGGCCGTCACCGTCCCAAAGGGCCTGGGCATAGTTGCATGTCCCGGCCTGGTGTCTGGCGGCGGTGGCCTGCCGGAACAGGCTTGCGGCGCGGGTCAGGTCGGCGGCCACCCCGCGCGCATCGCGATAGGCTTCGCCAAGGCGGTTCTGCGCCTCTGCATCGCCCTGGGCTGCGGCGCGGGCGAACCATTGCGCCGCTGCGGCGGGATCGGGGTCTTGCAGCAATCCCTCGGACAGAAAGATGCCAACCAACCGCTGCCCGGGGCCGTCGCCCAGCTCTGCCGCCTGCATCGCAAACCCATGGGCGCGGGGCAGGTCGGCAGGCACGGCAGTGCCTTCGTAATAGAGCAGGGCAAGGTTGCGCATCGACTGGGCCACACCCAGGCCGGCGGCGCGTTCCAGCAGGTCGATGGCGCGGGGCACATCCACCTCTGTCTGCGCGCCGGTCAGCAGGTGAATCGCCAGGTTGTTCATCGCCAGCGTATCGCCCGCCGCTGCGGCGCGGGCCAATACGTCGATCTCGCTCTCTTCCATGATCAGCCGCCCCGCCGCACTGATCCGGAGCCGTCCTGAGGTCGCGTCGATGTCGATCCGCGCATCGCTGCTGGTGGGGTAAGATGCGCCGTTCACGATCACTTGGGTGCCTTTCAGCTGGATACGGCGATCATCCAACAGCAGCTCGACCCCGCCCTCGATGGGATTAAGCGCTTGTTCGTGTCCGCCGGAGACCGAGAAGGTGACGCCATTCATCGTCATCGCCGGGCTGTTCTGGGCGGCAGGCGGGCCTGCCATCAGGGCGACACAGGGCAGGGCCAGCAGCAAGGTCCTGGCGAAATGGCGCATCGGTTCCTCCGTTCGGGTGGCTCAGGGGGCCGCAGCGCGGCCCGCCTTCGGTCTTTGCTGTCGTGTGATGGTTACTCCATCACAGGGATGGAGAATTCGCCACCCTCCTTGATGCCCGAGGGCCAGCGCGCGGTCACGGTCTTGGTCCGGGTGTAGAACTTGAACGCGTCCGGGCCATGCTGGTTCAGGTCGCCAAAGACGGATTTTTTCCAGCCGCCGAAGGTGTGGTAGGCCAGCGGCACCGGGATCGGCACGTTGATGCCCACCATGCCGATGTTGATCCGGTTGGCGAAATCACGTGCGGCGTCGCCGTCGCGGGTAAAGATCGCGGTGCCATTGCCGTATTCGTGGTCCATGGCGAGACCCAGCGCTTCCTCATAGGTCTGGGCGCGCACGCAGGTCAGCACGGGGCCGAAAATCTCGTGCTTGTAGATGTCCATGTCCTTGGTCGCGCGGTCAAAGAGGTGCGGGCCGACGAAATAGCCATCCTCATAGCCCTGCAATTTGAAATCGCGCCCGTCGACAACCAGTTCCGCGCCCTGGTCGATGCCGGTCTGCACCAGCCGTTCGATGTTGGCCTTGGCGGCGGCGGTCACGACGGGGCCGTAATCCACGTCCTTGCCGGCGGTGTAGGGACCGACCTTGAGGCTTTCGATGCGCGGCACCAGTTTTTCGATCAGGCGGTCGGCGGTGTCGTCGCCCACCGGCACGGCAACAGAGATCGCCATGCAGCGTTCACCAGCCGCGCCATAGCCTGCACCCACCAGCGCATCGGCGGCCTGGTCCATGTCGGCGTCGGGCATGATGATCATGTGGTTCTTGGCCCCGCCAAAGCATTGCACCCGTTTGCCGTTGGCACAGCCGGTGGCATAGATGTATTCCGCGATCGGGGTGGAGCCGACAAAGCCCACCGACTGGATGATCGGATCATGCAGGATCGCGTCCACCGCTTCCTTGTCGCCATTGACGACCTGAAGGATGCCTTTGGGCAGGCCCGCTTCCTCGGCCAGTTCGGCCAGCATCAGCGGGACGGAAGGGTCGCGTTCGGAAGGTTTGAGGATAAAGGCGTTGCCGCAGGCGATGGCGGGCGCGAACATCCACATCGGGATCATCGCCGGGAAGTTGAAGGGCGTGATGCCCGCGGTGACACCCAGCGCCTGACGCATGGAATACATGTCGATGCCGGGGCCCGCCGAATCGGTGTATTCACCTTTCAGCAGTTGCGGCGCGCCGACGCAGTATTCGACCACTTCAAGACCGCGCTGCACGTCACCGGCGGCATCGGGCATGGTCTTGCCGTGTTCGCGGCTCAGCGCCTCGGCCAGCTTGTCCATGTCGCGGTTCAGCAGGTCGACCAGTTTCATCAGGACCCGCGCGCGGCGCTGCGGGTTTGTCGCGGCCCATGCAGGTTGTGCGGCCTGCGCATAGGCCACGGCCTGGGCCATTTCTTCACCATTGGCCAGCGGCACGCGGGCCTGCACCTCGCCGGTGGCGGGGTTCATCACGTCGGCAAAGCGGCCGGAGGTGCCTTTGACGTGGGCACCGTTAAGATAGTGGGTCAGTTCTTGCATGTCAGATCTCCCTTGGGTTGGCGGCAGATTAGTCTTGCAAAAAGGCAAGCTAAAGAGGCAAGTTTTCAAAATGGTTTTGCATTTCTGCAAGACGGAGCAATAAGGGCCGCGCATATGGACAATTGGGACGACATTCGCCTGTTTCTGGCCGTCGCGCGCGAACGCAGCCTGTCCGGCGCGGGCAAGGTGCTGCGGCTGGACCCGGCCACGCTGGGCCGCCGGGTGGCGCGGCTGGAAAAGACGCTTGAGGTCGGCCTCTTCGTGAAATCGCCACAGGGCTATGCGCTGACGGAGGCGGGCGCGCAGCTGCTGGAACGGGCGGAGGCGGTGGAACAGGCGATGCGGCTGGCCTCTGCCGGGGTGGCGGTGCCCAGCGACCGGATGACCGGACAGATTCGCATCGGCGCGCCGGACGGGGCCGCGAATTTCCTGTTGCCGCAGGTCTGTGCCGCACTGGGGCACGACCATCCCGAGCTGGACATCCAGATTGTCGCCCTGCCGCGCGTCTTCAACCTGTCGCGGCGCGAGGCGGATATGGCCATCGGCGTCTCGGCCCCCACGGCCGGGCGGCTGATCGTGCAGAAGGTCAGCGATTACCACCTGCATCTGGCGGCCTCCAGCGGCTACCTCGACGCGCAGGGCGCGCCGCAATCGGTGGCTGACCTGAAGCACCATCGCATCGT
The DNA here is from genome assembly GCF_001650875.1 of Sulfitobacter sp. EhC04. Taxonomy (GTDB): domain Bacteria; phylum Pseudomonadota; class Alphaproteobacteria; order Rhodobacterales; family Rhodobacteraceae; genus Sulfitobacter. The sequence continues at coordinate 56,853 of NZ_LXYI01000019.1, read as the reverse complement.
GGGCTACATTCCCGACATGATCTTTGACCGCGAGCTGGATTATCTTGCCGATCTCGGGCTGTCGCGGGTGCCGCTGGCGTCGAACTCCGTCTCGGTCCAGCTTCAGATGGTGGCGCGGGGCGGGGGCATCGGCGTGGTCCATGATTTCGTGCTGCCCTTCGCGCCCCAGGTGCAGCGCATCCTGACCGCCGAGGTCAGTTTGAAACGGTCCTTTTACCTGATCCGGCACGCCGATGATCAGTCCAACCGTCGGTTGAGCCGCTTTGCCGACCTCTTTGGCACCGCGATCCGCTCAGAACTGGCGCGGCTGGAGGCAAAAGCTTGACAGCTATGCGCTTTCTGGTGACGCTGGCCTTACGGGGTGCGTCAATATAGGAGGAACGCCATGCTGGTGTCACAAATTCTCAGGTCGAAATCGGATGATGCGGTGGTGACCTCCGCGCCAACCATGCTGATTTCCGACGCGGCAAGGATGTTGTCGGAGAAGCGGATCGGCACATTGGTGATCTCCAAGGACGGCAAGACCCCGATCGGCATCCTGTCAGAGCGTGACATCGTGCGCGAACTGGGCCGTCAGGGCGCGGGTTGCCTGACCATGACCGTGGACAAGCTGATGACAACCAAGCTGGTGACCTGCAGCCGCGACGACCGCGCCGATGCGATCCTGCAGCAGATGACACATGGCAGGTTCCGCCACATGCCGGTGCTGGATGACGGCGTGCTCGTGGGTCTGATCTCGCTGGGTGACGTGGTCAAGGCGCGCCTGTCCGAACTCTCGATGGAGAAAGATGCCCTTGAAGGCATGATTATGGGGCACTAGCGCTTGCGCCTTTCGCGCGCACATGATTGCTTGCGCGCGACAAACGACCAGATCTAGGAAGTCCCATGCGCATTGGCCTTTACCCCGGCACCTTTGACCCCATCACTCTGGGCCATATTGATATCATTCGCCGGGCGACGACGCTGGTGGACAAGCTGGTGATCGGCGTGGCCATCAATGGCGACAAGGGACCACTGTTCGATCTGGCCGAAAGGGTGCAGATGATCGAGGACGAATGCGCCGATCTGGCCCGGCAAACCGGGGTCGAGATTGCGGTGCATCCCTTTGAGAACCTGCTGATCAACTGCGCGCGTGACGTCGGCGCGCAGATCATCATCCGGGGCCTGCGCGCGGTGGCGGATTTTGAATACGAATACCAGATGGTCGGCATGAACCGGCAGCTTGATGACAGCATCGAGACCGTGTTCCTGATGGCCGAGGCGCAGCATCAGGCGATTGCCAGCAAACTGGTCAAGGAAATCGCCCGCCTGGACGGGGATGTCAGCAAATTCGTGACTCCCAGCGTGAATGCCAAACTGTTGGAACGCTTTGGCTGAGGCTACATCCGGCTGGCGATGACACCGTTCCTACAACCTGCCTGAGGGCAGGCCGCCTGGGATTATCGTGACATCACGCCTTGACCGGTATCCGCACTAGAACAGGCAGTCTTCTTTCTTCATCCTGAAAACGGTATTTCCTGTGAAGCCTTTCCAGCACTTTGGGCGCACGTTGGCATCCTCCAGTTCCTCTTTCGTGAAGTCGTCCAACAGATCGTATTTCTTGGGGAGAACAAAGAAGGACCCCAAAGTCCGATCAAGATCCTTGGACGAAAACTGGCGAACATGATCGAATTGACCAAACCGCTCTTCCGCTTCTGCGGCTGTCATGGGCCCCAGATACTCGGCGTATCCCGGCGAATTCTTGATCGGAAAGGCAAAAATCTGCATGCCGCCGGGACGCAACATGTTGTGGAGGTTTAATAATACAGATCCGACATTACACGGAACATGCTCCATCACATGCGAGTGAATAATCAGGTCGACGTCACCGAACTTTTCAAGCGTGCTTCTGTCGCAAAGATCGACAAAGTGTATCTTGTCGACGCGCTCGTTGTGATTGACAATATGTTTGTAACGCGTGGTTTCGATATCTGCTGCCATGTAATTGTCTGAAATGGCCGAAAGATAGTTGGCAAGACCCTTTTCGGGCGCGATATGGAGGATTCTTGTTTCTGATGTGATTGCGGCTTGTCCAAGAAACATCCTCATGACACGTGTTCTGTCCCGTGAATGACACTCTGCGCACATAAATGCTGTTTTCGCCTTTTCATCCCGCCACCGGGCGGAGCCACAGATGTTACATTTTGCCAAGGTATTTCTCCAATATCACTTTTGCCGGTATCAAACTCGCTGCTGTTCTTCTTGCGACCGTATGATAACCCACTGGGATGGCGCAACTGTTTCAAATATATAGATCAGATGCTTGTCGCAGTTTGCGCAAACTTGTGGCAGCTACCTCGCGGCATGAAGTACCGCTGCCGTGTCCAGCATCCGGTTGGAAAACGCCCATTCATTGTCATACCAGGCCAGCACCCGCAGCAGGGTGCCGTCCTGTATCCGCGTCTGGTCGGTGGCAAAGACGGCGGAATGCGGATTGCCTCTGAAATCGGTGGAGACCAGTTTGCGGTCGGTCACCCCGACCACGCCCTTGAGCGGCCCCGCCGCCGCTGCGCGAAAGGCGTCGTTGACCGCCTCTGTCGTGGTGGGCCGGTCCAGCGTCACCACCAGATCGCAGCAGGAGACGTCCGGCGTCGGCACCCGGATCGCATGGCTGGTGATCCGCCCGGCCAGATGCGGCAGCACATGGTCCAGCGTCCGTGACGCGCTGGTCGAGGTCGGCACCATCGACAGCGCCCCGGCGCGCGCGCGGTAAAGGTCCTCATGCGCGGCATCGGTCAGGTTTTGCGAGTTGGTATAGCAATGCACCGTGGTCATCATGCCGTGCCGGATGCCAAAGGCCTGATCAAGGACATGCACCATCGGCACCAGGCAATTGGTGGTGCAGGACCCGTTCGACACCACCGCGTCCGCGGCGGTCAGGCTGTCATGGTTGATGCCGTAGACAATCGTCTTTGCCTCGCCCTTGGCCGGGCCGGAAATCAGCACACGTCCCGCGCCGTTGCGCAGATGCGCCTCGGCATGAACCGGGTCGGTCATATGGCCGGTACATTCCAGCGCGATGTCCACGTCCTGCCAGTTCAGCCGCTCCGGCCGGGGCTCGGCGGTGACACGGATCGGGCCTCGGCCCAGATCCATGGTGCCATCGCCCAGGGTTACGGTGCCGGGATAGATGCCATGCACGGAATCGAATTCGAACAGATGCGCAGCCGTTTCCAGCGGGGCCAGGTCGTTGATCGCCACCACTTCGAACTGCCCTGGTGCCTGGGCCATCAGGCTGCGCAACACGCTGCGCCCGATGCGGCCGAACCCGTTGATCCCCAGCCTGATTGTCATCACGACACCTTTTGATCATATTCAGATACGCCCCTAGATTGCGCCCTCGCGGGGCCGAGTCAACGGGGACAGGGGCAGAAACAAGTACCGATACAATATCCTGGGGGAAGCGGCGCAGGGTGGCGTTTGCAAAACCCACGCCAGTGCTTTGCAAAGTCCGGCGTCAGCGCCAGAAGGCGATCCATTCGATCAGTTCGAACAGCTTTTTGCCCAGGTAGATCAGGTGCTCGTTGCCGAACCACATCACGTCCATGATGAGGGCCGCGATCAGGAACAGGCCGAGGAAGATGGCGATACGGTTGGTCACGGGGCGCGTCTGCCTTTGTGCATCAGGTCTGAACGATATGACAGCCCCGCGCCGCCCGCGCAAGCGTCAGCCCAGTTCGCCCATCGCCACGGCGACATCCGCCATCCGCACCGAAAACGCCCATTCGTTGTCGTACCAGCCCAGAACGCGCACGGTCCGGCCTGCAACCACGATGGTCTGGTCGGGGGCGAAAATGCAGCTTTCCTCGGTGTGGTTGAAGTCGATGGAGACTTTCTGCTCCGGATCATAGCCCAGCACCCGCTTCATCGCGCCGTCGGCGGCAGTCTTGGCGGCCAGGTTGATCTCTTCGACCGTGACGTCGCGGCTGGCCTGAAAGGTCAGATCGACAGCCGAGACGTTTGGCGTCGGCACCCGCATCGCGGTGCCGTCCAGCTTGCCCTTGAGCGCCGGCAGCACCTCGCCCAGGGCCTTGGCGGCACCGGTGGAGGTGGGGATCAGCGCCATGGCAGCGGCCCGCGCGCGGTACAGATCCTTGTGGCGGCGGTCCAGCGTCGGCTGGTCGCCGGTATAGCTGTGGATGGTGGTCATCAGCCCGCTTTCGATGCCCACCGCGTCATGCATGACCTTTGCCATCGGCGCGAGGCAATTGGTGGTGCAGGACCCGTTGGAGATCATCCGGTCGGTTTTGACCAGCGTGTCGTGATTGACGCCATAGACAATGGTCTTGTCCACGTTCTTGCCCGGCGCCGACAGCAGGACCCGTTTCGCACCCTGTTCCAGGTGCACATTGGCCTTGTTGCCGTCGTTGAATTTGCCGGTACATTCCAGCACCACGTCGCAGCCGTGCCAGTCCAGTTCTTCAAGGTTGTAGGTCGACATGACCTCGATATCGTTCTGGCCCAGGTTCAGATAGCCGTCGTCGATGGTGATCTCGCCGGGGAAACGGCCATGGACAGAGTCGTATTTCAGCAGATGTGCTGCGGTTTCCAGCGGCCCGGTTGCGTTGATCTTGACCACTTCGATGTCGTCGCGCCCGCTGGCGGCGATATGGCTCAGGGTGCAGCGGCCGATCCGGCCAAATCCGTTGATACCGACTTTGATGGTCATTGGGTCATCCTTTGGGTGCAGCGTTGGGCGTTCTATAGCGGGCTGTGCTGCGGATGCGAAAGGGGCAAACGCCCGTGTTTTCTGCATGTTAGCGATAAACCTTTATGTTAGCGGTAAAGGCATGGCAGCTTTGCATTTGCCACGCGGTGCGGGCAGGCTATTTGAGCCAGAACAACAAGGGGCGCAAGATGAGCGGATTGATTGCATTGCTGGACGACGTGGCAGCCATCGCCAAGGTGGCGGCGGCCTCTGTCGATGACGTGATCGGGCAGGCGGCCAAGGCGGGCAGCAAGGCAGCAGGTGCGGTGATCGACGACGCGGCGGTCACGCCGAAGTACCTTCATGGCTTCGAGGCCGCGCGCGAATTGCCGGTGGTCTGGCGCATCACCAAGGGGTCGCTGCGCAACAAGCTGGTGTTTCTGCTGCCTGCCGGTCTGGCCCTGTCGAATTTCGCGCCCTGGGCGATCTCGCCGCTGCTGATGCTGGGCGGGGCCTATCTGTGTTTTGAGGGGGCCGAGAAGGTTGCCCATGCGGTGGGCCTGTCTGCCGGGCACGAGGATTATCCCGGCAAGGAGGCCGTGGTGGAGGACCCCGCGCATCTGGAAGAGCAGAAGGCGCAAGGCGCGATCAAGACCGATTTCATCCTGTCGGCAGAGATCATGACCATTGCCCTTGCAGCCATCCCGCCCAGCAATTTCTGGATGGAGGCCGCGACGCTGGCGGTGGTCGCCATCATGATCACGGTCGCCGTCTACGGCGCGGTGGGCCTGATCGTGAAGATGGACGACCTGGGCCTTGCCATGGCCAGGCGGGGCCGTCTGTCCGTGACCCGCGCGATAGGGCGGCTGCTGGTGAAGGGGATGCCGGGGTTCCTGCGGTTGCTGACCATTGTCGGCACCGCCGCGATGCTTTGGGTTGGCGGGTCGATCATCATTCACGGGCTTGAGGAACTGGGGTTCGGCACGCTGGGCCACTGGATTCATGACGCGGCTGTTGCGGTCGCGCATTTGGTTCCGGCGGGGATCGAGGGCGCCACGGAATGGGCGGCGAAGGCGGCGATGGATGGTGTTTTCGGCCTGTTGCTGGGCCTGTTGCTGATCCCGGTGGGCGAAAAGCTGGTCACGCCGCTGTGGCGCGCGCTGCCCTTCGGCAGACAGACGGTCTGATCGGGTGCAGGGGGCCTCTGCGGTGTGCGGGTCCGCCGTCTGATCCACAAACGCCCGGCCAGTCGTTCCTGTGAAACCGGCAGGCACTGGCCATTCCGGCGGGAAATATTGGCGATCGGCCTCTACCGGCGGCAGAAGGCCGCGAACTCTCCGACGAAACCAGCGATGGCCCGGCTGTGCGCAGGCAGGCTCAGATGGCTTTCAATCTCGGACTGAGATTTGTTCATAAGCTCGAACCGCAGGAACAGGTCTTCGCAGAACCGCGTGCTCACCGTCGACAACACAAGGCGGATCTGAGCCAGCATGTCGTCCCCCCGATGCGAGGCATGCATCAGAACGATGGGCTTGTCGATGATCTCGTCACGCGACACCAGCCAGTCTATGGCGTTTTTCAACCCGCCGGGAATCGCCCTGACATATTCGGGGCTTGAGAGGATCAGCCCGTCGCAGCCCCCGACCTGCGTGACAAAATCGCGAACCGCTTCGGGCAGGGGGCCGCCTTCCAGATCCGGCGAGAACACCGGCAGGTCACCGATCTTGTCGAAAACACTGATTGCGTGGTCCGGTTGGGTGATGGCGGCCACGGCCCGCAACATCGCCGTATTTGTCGACAGGCTTCGCGCGCTGCCCGAGAGTGCAGTGAATTTCATGGCCTGCGCATAACATCCGCGACAGGCTATTCCAACGCCGTCTCGCGCGGGTGGCGGAAGATGGTTGTCCGCAGGCCCTGTCCGCCAGGCATCCTGGTTCAGTTGGTCGTCGTCCGGCCCAATCCACCATCTACCCCAGAGGGCTGGCGGATGGGCCGGTTTCTTTTCCGTCTACCTCAGGCTCAAAGCAGCGCCTTGGCCTTGTCCGCCACGTTCTGCGCGGTGATGCCGAATTTCTCGAACAATTCCTCCGCCGGGGCGGAGGCACCGAAACGGTCCATGCCGACAAAATCGGCCTTGCCGAACTTGCCGCGCTCGCCCAGCAACCACTGGTCCCAGCCCTGGCGCACACCGGCCTCGATGCCGACACGGACAGCACCACCGGGCAGGATGCGTTTGCGATAGGCGTCATCCTGCGCGGCAAAGAGTTCCATACAGGGCATGGAGACCACGCGAACGCCGATATCTTCGGCCTGCAACAGCGCGCGCGCCTCAAGCGCCACGCTCACCTCCGAGCCGCTGGCGATCAGGATCACCTGACGCTTGCCTTCGGCCTCGGCCAGCACATAGGCGCCTTTTTCGACCATGTTGTTGTTCTTGTGGTCCTTGCGCACGGTCGGCAGGCCCTGACGGGTCAGCGACAGCACCGATGGGGTATTCCTGGATGTCAGCGCGATTTCCCAGGCCTCTGCCGTCTCCACCGTGTCGGCGGGGCGGAAGACATAGGTGTTGGGGGTCGCGCGGCTGATCGCCAGATGTTCGACCGGCTGGTGGGTCGGCCCGTCTTCGCCCAGACCGATGGAATCATGGGTCATGACAAAGACTGTCGGGATCTGCATCAGTGCTGCCAGACGCATGGCGGGGCGGGCGTAGTCGGTGAAACACATGAAGGTGCCGCCATAGGGGCGCACACCGCCGTGCAGGGCCATGCCGTTCATCGCCGCCGCCATGCCGTGTTCGCGGATACCCCAATAGACATAGCGCCCGGCGCGGTTATCTACGTCAAAGACACCCAGATCGCCGGTCTTGGTGTTGTTCGACCCGGTCAGATCGGCAGAGCCGCCCACGGTTTCCGGCATGATCGGGTTCAGCACTTCCAGCACTTTCTCCGAAGAGGCGCGGGTGGCCAGCTTGGGCGCGGCTTCCGATGTCTGCTTTTTGAAGGCCTTGATCGTTGCGCTCAGTTTCTTGGGCGGGTCCAGCGCAAGGGCGCGGTTGAAAGTTTCGCGTTTGCTGCGCGACATCGCGTCAAAGCGTTCCTCCCAGGTGCGGCGTTCATCCGCGCCGCGCTTGCCAATCGCTTCCCAGGCGGATTTCACATCCGCCGGAATTTCGAATGGCCCGTAGGACCAGCCATAAGCGGCCTTGGCATCCGCCAACTGGCCCGCGTCGGTCAATGCGCCATGGCCTTTCGATGTGTCCTGCGCCGCGTGGCCCAGGGCGATATGGGTCTTGCAGGCGATCATCGTGGGCTTGTCGGATTTGCGCGCCTCGGTCAGGGCCGCGTCGATTTCATCGGGGTTGTGGCCGTCGATTTCGATGCAATGCCAGCCGGCGGCGGTGAAACGGCCAATCTGGTCAGTACGGTCGGACAGGCTGACAGGTCCGTCGATGGTGATGTTGTTGTTGTCCCAGAGCACGATCAGCTTGCTCAGCTTGTGGCGCCCGGCAAGGGTGATCGCCTCCTGGCTGATGCCTTCCATCAGGCAACCGTCGCCCGCAATGACATAGGTGTGGTGATCGACGATCTTGCGGCCATAGGTGGCGCGCTGGATCTCTTCGGCCATGGCAAAGCCGACCGAGTTGGCGATACCCTGACCCAGCGGACCGGTGGTGGTCTCGATCGCATCGGCAAGGAAATTCTCGGGGTGCCCGGCGGTGCGCGCGCCCATCTGGCGGAAATTCTTCAGCTCTTCGATGGGGAATTGCGTGTCGCCTACCAGATGCAGCAGCGCATAGATCAGCATCGAGCCGTGACCGGCGGAGAGGATGAACCGGTCCCGGTCCGGCCACAGCGGGTTGGCAGCGTCGAATTTCAGGTGCTTTTCAAACAATACGGTGGCGACATCGGCCATGCCCATGGGCATGCCGGAGTGGCCGGAGTTCGCGGCGGCGACCGCATCCAGGGCCAGGGCGCGGATGGCGGTGGCTTTGGACCAATGGTCCGGGTGTGCTTTGGCAAGGGCGTCAAGATCCAAGGGAGGCTTCCTTATAGCGCTTCAGGGTTGCGCCAGTGCATACCAGTCAAGGGGCAAAGTTCAAGCGCAACAGGCACGCGCGCGTGTCCTGCGGATCAACTTCGCCGGTCAAGTTGCTGATCTGAAAGGGGGGCGCATTTGTCTGATCCTTTGGTTAGGATAATAAAAACCCCTGCACAGAGGCGATTCGCCCGATATATGTGGGGGATTGTGACGGTCGGTGACAGACAGACGTGAGGGAACCGGGGAATGAGTGACATAGATGAACTGCAACGCCGCATCACTGCGGCCATGGACCGGGTCGCGGCTGGTCTTGAAGGGTTGGACAAAGGCGCTGCCGGGCCGGACCCCGAGATGGTCCAGGCGCTGGAGGATGAGCGCACGGCAAACGCGCAATTGTCCGAGCGTGTGCGCATCCTGAAAACCCGCGCGGAGTCAGAGACCGCGACGCTGCGCACCCAGGTTGAGGAATCGCAGGCCCGGATGGCCCAGCTTGATATCGAATTGCAGCGCGTCCGCCGTGCCAATGCGCAGTTGACCGATGCCTGCGCCGCCTTGCAGGAGGCCAACGCCGAAGGGGTGGGAGATGCGCATCTGATCAACAAGGCGATGCTGGCCGAACTTGAAGGGCTGCGCGCGGCCCGCGCCGCCGATGTGGCCGAAAGCAGCGCCATCCTTGCGGCCCTTGGTCCCTTGCTGGACAGCGCAGGTGACAGTGCCGACACGAACGAAGCAGAGGAGGACGCCTGATGCCAGAGGTACGGATCACAATCGGCGGACGCCAGTTCGAAGTCGCCTGCCAGGAGGGCGAGGAAAGCTATCTGCATTCGGCCGCCAAGATGCTGGATGACGAGGCCCAGGTGCTCTCCGATCAGGTCGGGCGGATGCCCGAGGCGCGGATGCTGCTGATGGCGGGCTTGCTGCTGGCGGACAAGACCGCCAGCGTCGAGGACCGCATTGCCGAGGTGAAGGCCGAACTGGCAGAGCGCGAGGCCGAACTGGCCGGGCTGCGCAACGTCAAGATCGAGCCGGAGCGCGTCGAGGTGCCGGTGGTGCCGCAATCGGTCAGGGACACGCTGGCCGAACTGGCCGCAAGGGCAGAGGCGTTGGCCGCCGAGGTCGAGGAGAAGACCGCGTGATCAGCCGCGCCCTGGTCCGCCGTGCGGCGTGCCTCGCGGCGTTTGTGCTGCCCGCAATTGCACAAGCAGAGATGCAGGTGCAGGCGATGCGCTATACCTGCGAGCGTGGCGTCGAGGTGCCGGTGGTCTACGTCAATGACGAAACCGGGCCGGGGATCGCCGTGATCCAGGTCGAGGGCGGAATGTACAACCTCCAGTTGGAGCAAAGCGCCTCGGGTGCGCGCTATGGCTATCCGTCAGACGGTTCGCATTATGTCTGGTGGACCAAGGACGATACCGCGTTGCTGCTCTGGCATGACGGCACAGATGGATCGGAAAAGACCCTGCTGGAGGCCTGCGAGCGCAATTGACGCATTTGCCACTGTCCCCCCATGGCAAGGCGACGGCGGTCGGGGAAGATGCGATGCCGAAAATGGGCAGGTCCATCAGAAAGCTATTTTTCTGAATTGATCTGGGCTAACTGTTTCAGGCCGGTCGCGCCTGCGCCCGAAAATTCAGCAAAGGAGCCAATCCTGTGACGCTATTCCAGAAGAGCCTAATTGTAACGATTTGTGGCCTTACCCTCAGCGCATGTGCCGCACAGCGCGAACCGGCTGTCGTCTATGCCGAACCCGTGTTTACGGGCAAGTATGATTCCGGGGGTGGCGGCCAACCCTGTACCGATGTGGCCGGTGCACAACCCTGTACGCCTCCACCGACCTGTGCGGACGGATCGACTGGCGCGCAATGTTTGCCGGGCGGCGGTCAGTCAGGACGTGGCCAGACGGGTGCAGTTCCGTAATACGACCTGAAAGATACAGACCTGCAAAGGACAAGAACCTGCGTGGCCGGCGAACAGCCGCGCAGGTGTTTCCGGCAGTGACCGGGTCTTAGCCGTTCGCTTCGCGGATCTTGTCGGCAGCGTCCTTGTCATAGGTCACGCCGTTTTCCTCGAACAGCGTGTCCAGCTCGCCTGACAGCGTCATCTCGGTGATGATGTCGCATCCGCCGACGAACTCGCCCTTGACGTAAAGTTGCGGGACGGTTGGCCAGTCCGAAAAATCCTTGATGCCCTGGCGGATATTCTGGTCTGCCAGCACATTCACGTCCGAATAGGTCACGCCCATGTAATTCAGGACCCCGGCCACACGGGAAGAGAACCCGCATTGCGGCATCTCCTTGGTGCCTTTCATGAAGAGCACCACATCGTTTGAGGTGATGGTGTCCTTGATCTGCGTTGTTACATCGCTCATCGTTTTCATCCTCGATAAATCCTGTTCAGGCGGGCGCGCGCGTGGTCAGCGCCAGGGCGTGCAATTCGCCATTCGCCCCGTCCATCTTGCCCTTTAGCGCGGCATAGACCGCGCGTTGCTGTTGCACCCGGTTCATCCCCTTGAAAGAGGCGTCTTCGACCATCGCTGCCATATGGACGCCGTCGTTCCCCTCGACCACGATATGGGCATCTGGGAAGGCCGCGCGGATCAGATCTTCGATCTCACTGGCTTGCATCGGCATGGCAGGTCTCCGGTTATTGTGTCGACGCGACAGATGTAGTTGCCGCAGCGGTCCAGTGCAAGCCACCTGCTGCGGTTTGACCCATCTGTGACCATGGTCGCGGTGGACCTATGCGCGGTCAAGGGTGTTCTTATCTGATTGAGCGCGGCTGCCCCGCGCACTACATTCCGGGGTAGACGGCATTGGACCACTGGTCCGGCGGCAAGAAGGACAGGCAGCATGGCAGCGCAGACAGTACCGGAACAGGCCCTGGCGTGGATCGAGGCGGGCCAGCGTGTGGCCCTTGCCACGGTGATCGAGACCTGGGGCTCCGCCCCGCGCCGGGTGGGCGCGCAACTGGTCGTGGCGGGGGATGGCCGGATGGAGGGGTCTGTTTCCGGCGGTTGTGTCGAGGGCGCGGTGGTGATCGAGGCGCTTGAGGCGCTGGAACAGGGCGGCAGCCGCGTGCTGGAATACGGCGTCAGCGATGGCGATGCCTTTGCCGTGGGGCTGGCTTGTGGCGGCAACATTCGCATACTGGTCGAACCGGTGGGCGAGCCTGGCATGCCCGAGGCGATGTTGCGCGATATGGTCGCGGCCCGTGCCGCGCGCCGTGCCGTGGCCTATGAGGTGGCGCTGGACGGCAGCGCGCGCCGGTTGGCGTTTGACGGCCACGGCGACAGGTTCCGCAAGGACCGTTCCGGCGTCGAAGAGGATGGCAAGACCTTTATCGCCATTCACAATCCGCCGCTGCGGCTGATCGTGGTGGGCGGGGTGCATATCGCGCAGCATCTGGTCGGCATGGCGCGCAGCACGGGGTTTGACCCCGTGGTGGTGGACCCGCGCGAGGCCTTTGGCGCGCAGGCGCGCTTTCCGGATGCGCGGGTGATCAACGATTGGCCCGATGCGGCGCTGGAGGCGATCGGGCTGGATGCCCGCTGCGCGGTGGTGCTGCTGACCCATGACCCCAAGCTGGACGATCCCGCAATCACCTGCGCGCTGCGCTCAAAGGCTTTCTACATCGGGGCGCTTGGCAGCACCCGGACCCATGGCGCGCGGGTGGCGCGGCTGGCAGAGGCGGGATTTGCCGAACATGAGATCGGCCGCATTCACGGCCCCATCGGGCTGAACATCGGGGCCGCGGGCCCGGCAGAGATCGCGGTGGCGATCCTGGCCGAGATGATCCAGACGCTGAGGCAGTCGTGAAGTTTGGCCCGGTCCCCCTTGATCGGGCCGAGGGGGCCGTGCTGGCCCATTCCGTGCCGACACAGGACGGGCGGTTGCGCAAGGGCCGCGTGCTGTCGGGCGCGGATGTGACGGCCTTGGCGGACACCGGCATTGCAGAGGTGATCGTGGCGCGCCTGGGGCCTGATGACCTGGGCGAGGATCTGGCGGCGGAACGGCTGGCCAGCGCTGTGCTGGGGCAGGGCAAGGGGCTGAAACAGACGCGCCCGTTTACGGGCCGGGTCAATCTGCTGGCCGAGGGGCCGGGGGTAGTGGAACTGGACGTGGCGGCACTTGAGGCGGTGAACGCGGTGCATCCGATGATCACCATCGCCACCGTGCCGCGCTGGCAGCAGATGCGCGACGGGGGCATGGTGGCAACGGTCAAGATCATCTCCTACGCGGTGCCGGAGGGTGACCTGGCGCAGGCCTGCGCAGCGGTCGCCAGCGCCGGTGCAATCACCCTGCGCCAGCCGGTATTGAAGACCGCCACATTGATCGTCACAGAGATCCCCGGCGGCGTCGGGGACAAGGGCCGCGACGCCATTGCCGGCAGGCTGGAGGCGCTGGGGGTGACATTGGAGTTGGTGCAACTGGTGCCCCACCGCCGTGCCGCGCTGGCAGAGGCGCTGGCGGCGGCGACGTCGGACCTCGTGCTGATCCTGACCGGCTCTGCCACCTCTGACAGTGAAGACGTGGCACCCGCCGCACTGCGCGAGGCCGGTGGAGAGGTGACCCGCTTCGGCATGCCGGTCGATCCGGGTAACCTGCTGTTCCTGGGGGCGCTGAACGACCGCCCGGTGATCGGGCTGCCGGGCTGCGCGCGCGCGCCCGCGTTGAATGGGGCCGACTGGGTGCTGGCACGGGTGATCTGCGGCGTTCCGGTCAGCTCTGCCGATATTGCGGGCATGGGGGTGGGCGGGCTGCTCAAGGAAATTCCGACCCGTCCGCAGCCGCGCCGGGGCCGCAGGACGTGAGCGGCTGCGCGCCCTTGGTACTTTAGTCCAATATCCCGTGATATCTGTTTTTATCTATTCTCAATGAATGCTGTGCGTGTTTAACTCATGCTCAAACAAGGTCACAAATGGGAGGATTACATGACACAGGTCAAAATGACCGTGAACGGCAAAACCGCGTCCGGCGACGTGGAGGGCCGCACGCTGTTGGCACAATTCCTGCGCGATGATCAGGGCCTGACCGGCACACATGTCGGTTGCGACACCAGCCAGTGCGGGGCCTGTGTGGTCCATGTGAACGGGCAGGCGGTCAAGGCCTGCACCATGCTGGCCATCGAGGCGGACGGTGCCACTGTCGACACGATCGAGGGGCAGGCCAATGCGGATGGATCGCTGAATGTTATCCAGCAGGCGTTTCAGGACCACCACGGGCTTCAGTGCGGTTTCTGCACCCCCGGCATGGTGATGTCTGCGGCGGCACTGCTCAAGGATAACCCGAAGCCGACGGAAGCCGAGGTGCGCCATTACCTTGACGGCAACATCTGCCGGTGCACGGGCTATCACAACATCGTCAAGGCGATCATGGCCGCATCCGGCCAGGACGTCAGCGCGATCGCAGCAGAATAAGCACATCAACGCGTGGGGTCGGACCCACCCTGCAGGAGGAGATGTAGGGTGGGGGCCACCCAACACATTCGGGAGGAATGAAGATGCCTAAAGACGGCGGAATTGGTGCCAGCACGAAGCGGCGCGAGGACGTCCGGTTTCTGACAGGGAACGGACGATACACCGACGATATCAACCTGCGGGGACAGGCATATGTCTTTTTCCTGCGCTCGGACGTGGCGCATGGCAAGCTGACGAATGTCGACACCTCGGCGGCCGAAGGCATGGACGGGGTTGTAAAGATTTTCACCGGCAAGGACTTTGAGGGCGTCGGCAGCATTCCCTGCGGCTGGCAGGTCACCGACAAACACGGCCAGCCGATGCAGGAACCGGGCCATCCGGTGCTGGCACAGGGCAAGGTGCGGCATGTGGGTGAACCGATCGCCGCCGTTGTGGCCGAAACCCTTGGTCAGGCCCGTGATGCCGCCGAGGCGATCGTGCTGGACATCGAGGAACTGCCCGCCGTCATCAACATGAAGGATGCGGTCAAGGACGGCGCCACCAAGGTGCATGACGACCTGACCTCGAACCTTTGCTATGACTGGGGGTTCGTCGAGGAAAACAAGGATGCGGTGAACAAGGCCTTTGAAGAGGCGGCGCATGTGACCACCCTTGAACTGGTCAACAACCGTCTGGTGGCCAACCCGATGGAGCCGCGCGTGGCGGTGGGTGATTACAACCGCTCTGACGGCGAACATACGCTGTATACCACCTCTCAGAACCCGCATGTGATCCGGCTGTTGATGGGGGCCTTTGTGCTGGGCATTCCAGAGCACAAGCTGCGCGTCGTGGCCCCTGATGTGGGCGGCGGTTTCGGCACCAAGATCTTCCACTACCAGGAAGAAGCGTTCTGCACCTTTGCCGCCAAGGCCTGCAACCGTCCGGTGAAATGGACCTCCAGCCGGTCGGAGGCCTTCATGTCGGATGCCCATGGCCGCGACCATGTGACCAAGATCGAACTGGCGCTGGATGCCGAGAACAACTTCAAGGCGATCCGCACCGATACCTATGCCAATATGGGCGCCTATCTGTCGACCTTCGCCCCCTCGGTGCCGACATGGCTGCACGGAATCCTGATGGCGGGCAACTACAAGACTCCGCTGATCTATGTGAACGTGAAGGCGGTGTTCACCAATACCGTGCCGGTTGACGCCTATCGCGGGGCCGGACGGCCCGAGGCGACCTATCAGCTTGAACGTCTGGTGGACAAGGCGGCGCATGAGCTGGGCGTCGACCCGATCAAGCTGCGGCGTCAGAACTTCATCACCGAATTCCCCTATGCCACCCCGGTGGCGGTGGAATATGACACCGGCGATTACGTGGCCACGATGGACAAGCTCGAAGAGATGTCGGACCTCGCGGGTTTTGCGGCACGCCGCAAGGAGAGCGAGGCCAAGGGCAAACTGCGCGGCTTTGGCGTGAACTGCTATATCGAGGCCTGCGGCATCGCGCCGTCGAACCTTGTGGGGCAACTTGGCGCGCGAGCGGGCCTTTATGAAAGCGCCACGGTGCGGGTCAACGCCACCGGCGGGCTGGTTGTGATGACCGGCAGCCACAGCCACGGGCAAGGGCATGAGACCGCCTTTCCCCAGGTGATTGCGGAAATGATCGGCATCGACGCTTCCATGGTCGAGATCGTGCATGGCGACACCGCGCGCACACCGATGGGCATGGGCACCTACGGTTCCCGCTCCATCGCGGTGGGCGGATCGGCCATGGTCCGGGCGACGGAAAAGATCATCGCCAAGGCCAAGAAGATCGCCTCGCACCTGCTGGAAGCCTCGGAAAGCGATATCGAGCTGAAGGACGGCGCGTTCAGCGTGGCGGGCACCGACAAGTCCGTGGCCTGGGGCGATGTGACGCTGGCGGCCTATGTGCCGCACAACTACCCGCTGGAAGACATCGAGCCGGGGCTGGAAGAGACGGCATTCTACGATCCGTCGAACTTTACCTACCCGTCGGGTGCCTATGCCTGCGAGGTGGAACTGGACCCGGAAACCGGACAGGTCACCATCGAGCGGTTCTCGGCTGCGGATGATTTCGGCAATATCATCAACCCGATGATCGTCTCCGGCCAGGTCCATGGCGGGCTGGCGCAGGGGATCGGCCAGGCGCTGATGGAGAACTGCACCTATGACAGCGACGGCCAGTTGCTGAGCGCGTCCTACATGGACTACGCGATGCCACGGGCCAGCGATGTGCCGTTCTATGACGTGGACCATTCCTGCCAGACGCCCTGTACGCACAACCCTCTTGGGGTGAAGGGCTGCGGCGAGGCGGGGGCCATCGGATCGCCTCCGGCTGTGGTCAACGCGGTGCTGGACGCGATGCGTTCCGGCGGCAAGGACGTGGCCCATATCGACATGCCCGTGACGCCCTCGCGCGTCTGGGCCGCGATGCAGGGATAAGGGTGAGACGGGCGGAATCGGGGGGCGTTGCCCCCCGGACCCTCCAGCGCTATTTTTGGCATAAAGAAGCAGGCACCCCGCGAAACAGCGCAGGCGGTGCCGGGTTCGAAAGGAAAGAAGATGTATAATTTCGACGTCGAACGCCCCACCAGCATTGCCGATGCGGTGCAGGCGATGAGCAAGGAAGAAGCCCAGCCGATTTCGGGGGGGCAGACCCTGATTCCAACACTGAAGGCGCGGCTGGCCGCCCCTTCGGTGCTGGTGTCCCTGACAGGCATCGAGGAAATGAAGGGCGTCTGCATGTCCGACGACGGCAGGCTCTGTATCGGGGGCGGAACCACCCATAGCGCGGTGGCGGCAGAGGCGGCGGCGCATTATCCGGGGCTTGCGTCCGTGGCCGCACGGATCGGCGACCCGGCGGTGCGCAACCGGGGCACCATCGGCGGCTCGCTGGCCAACAACGACCCCTCTGCCTGCTATCCGGCGGCGGCCCTTGGGTCCGGGGCCACCATTGTCACCAACAGCCGCGAGATTGCGGCGGATGACTATTTCCTCGGCATGTTCACCACCGCGCTGGAAGAGGGCGAGATTGTCACGGAAGTGAAATTCCCGATCCCGCAGGCGTCGCATTACGAAAAATTCATCCAGCCTGCCTCGCGGTTTCCGCTGGTTGCAGTCTTTGTCGCAAAGTTCAGCGACGGGGTGCGCGTGGCGGTGACGGGTGCCTCCAATGACGGTGTGTTCCGCTGGACCGAGGCCGAGGAGGCGCTTTCGGCCAATTTCTCTGCCGATGCGGTGGCGGGGCTGAAGGCCGAAGGCGACATGATCAGCGATCTGCACGGCACTGCCGAATATCGCGCCCATCTGGTCGGCGTGATGACCAAACGGGCGGTTGCCGCCATCGCCTGAATACGGGCCATTGCCTGAACTGAAATCCGCGCATCCGCAGGGGTGCGCGGATTTTTGCGTATCCGGTGGCGCGTCGGGGGAACCGTAATCATCACCAGACGTTATCTCACAAGCGCTGCCCGAACGGCGTTCGGAACAATGTGAGGAACAACAAATGAAGACGCTATTCAAATCCACCACATCGCTGAGCATGAGCCTGCTTCTGGCCCTGCCGAGCGGCGCTTTTGCACAGAGCGAAACCCCGGCCTGTGATCTGACCGGCGGGGAAGTCACCTTTCCCTGCATGTTTGACGATCAGGCTGTGAAGTCCGCTGAGGAATTGGTTGTACGGCGAGCCATGAAAGAGGACCCCGCTGCGACAGAGCGGTCCCAGGGGGCGAATGAAGAGCAACAGGCCCAGTCCGAGGCCGAGGCGCAAGCCGCCGCTGATGCTCAAGCCGCCGCTGATGCTCAAGCTGCTGCTGAAGAGCAGGCTGCTGCGGCCGCTGCGGCGCAGGAAGCGGAAAGCCAGGCTGCTGCCGATGCCCAAGCCGCGCAGGATCAGGCCGCTGCTGATGCACAAGCTGCTGCGGATGCCCAGGCTGCGGCTGATGCACAAGCGGCGGCGGATGCACAAGCTGCTGCCGATGAGCAGGCTGCTGCGGCGGCTGCCGCGCAGGAAGAGGAAAGCCAGGCTGCTGCCGAGGCGCAGGCCGCGCAGGATGAGGCCGCAGCCGAGGCGCAGGCCGCGGAAAGCGCAGCTGCTGCACAAACTCAGGCCGAGCAAGATCAGGCTGCCGCAGACGCACAAGCTGCCGCCGACGCCCAGGCTGCCGCTGATGCACAGGCTGCTGCTGATGCACAGGCTGCTGCTGATGCACAGGCGACTTCCGAAGCAGAGGCCGCGCTTTCCGCCGAAGCGCAGGCAGAAGCGGATCGTCAGGCCGCCGAGCTTGAAGCCCAACGCGCCGCCGACCGCGAAGCCGAACGTCAGGCCATTGCCGCCGCCGCTGCTGCGGCGGAGACGGAAAGCAGCAATGCCGAGGTCGTGACCGAAGAGATCACCGAGGAAAACGTGCGGTCCTCCGACGAGGAATTCCAGACCGCCGTGACCGGAGATCAACCGGCTGCCGCCGCCAGCAACGACAGCGGATTGAGCAAATTCGAGAAAGCGCTGCTTTTGGGTCTTGGCGCCGTTGTCGTGGGCTCCGTGCTCAAGAACGGTGACAAGGTGGTCAGCCGGTCGGGGGACCGGGTTGTGGTCGAAAACCCCAATGGTGACCTGCGCGTGTTGAAGGACGAAGATGCGCTGATCCGCCAGGCCGGTGACGAAGTGCGGACCCAGACATTCGACGACGGGTCCAGCCGCAGCATCGTGACCAAGCCGGACGGTTCGCAGATCATCACCATTCGTGCCCGCGACGGCGCTGTATTGCGCCGGGTGTCCGTGGATAAGAATGGCAATCAGGTGGTGTTGTTCGATGACCTTGTGGAAGAACAGCAGGTCGTGGTGAACGAACTGCCGCAAGTGAACCGGCAGCAGCAGGTTGAAGTGGTGAGCAACCAGAACGAAGAGGCCCTGCGTGCGGCGCTGCAACGCGAGTTGGCGGCAGACACCAACCGCACGTTCTCTCTGCGTCAGGTCCGTGACATCCGGCAGGTGCGCGCATTGGCGCCGCAACTGGAGCTTGATGCCGTGCGGTTCGAAACAGGTTCAGCCGCGATCCGGCCGGAACAGGCCCAAAGCCTGGCACGGATCGGGACAGCCCTGCGCGAACAGATTGCACAGGACCCCCGTACCGTGATCCTCGTTGAAGGGCATACCGATGCTGTCGGCAGTGCCACCTATAACCTGGCCCTGTCAGACCGTCGGGCCGAAACCGTGGCCCTGGCGCTGACGGAGTACTTCAACGTGCCCGCGCAAAACCTCGTGACCCAGGGCTATGGCGAATCCGACCTCAAGGTCGCGACGCTTGTTGCGGAACCGTCCAACCGCCGCGCAGTGGTGCGCAACATCACCGGGTTGCTGCGCTGAGCCAGTCACAGAATTTCTGACCGACAATAAGAAACCCCCGCAATGCGTTTGCGGGGGTTTTTCGTTTCGGTCGGGGCTGAAGGCCTGTTTGGCGGGCAGGGGCCGCTCTTTGTTGCGACGATGTGCCGAACTCATGCCTTGTTGGGCAGGGGCCCGATCAGCATGACCATCTGGCGGCCTTCTCAGAGTCCGGCTTTGCCGGGCGCGTCAGAAGGCCGCTCTTTGTTGCGACGATGTGCCGAGCTCAGGCCTTGTTGGGCCGGGGCCCGATCAGCATGACCATCTGGCGGCCTTCTCAGAGTCCGGCTTTGCCGGGCGCGTCAGAAGGCCGCTCTTTGTTGCGACGTTGTGCCGAACTCATGCCTTGTTAGGCAGGGGCCCGATCAGCATGACCATCTGGCGGCCTTCCATCTTGGGGAAGTTCTCGACCTTGCCATGCTCCTTGGTGTCCTCTGCCACCCGTTCCAGCAACTCGCGGCCGAGGTTCTGGTGCGCCATCTCGCGGCCCCGGAAACGCAGGGTGATCTTGACCTTGTCGCCGTTCTCAAGAAACTTGAAGACATTGCGCATCTTGACATCATAGTCGTTGGTATCCGTGTTGGGACGGAACTTGACCTCTTTGATCTCGATGATTTTCTGTTTCTTGCGGGCTTCGGATTCGCGCTTTTGCTGTTCGTACTTGAACTTGCCAAAATCCATGATCTTGCAGACCGGCGGGTTGGCATTGGGCGAAATCTCGACCAGGTCCAGCCCGGCCTCTTCGGCCATATCCATGGCGCGGGCGGGCGTCACAACGCCGACGTTTTCGCCATCTGCGCCGATCAGGCGGATTTCCGGGGAACGTATGTTTTCGTTGACGCGCGGTCCGGTATCACGTTGCGGTGGCGCGTTATGAGGTCTGCGAGCGATGGTGGTCATCCTTTGGTTGTTGCTGTATTTTCGAAGTTGCAAGGTA
The DNA here is from genome assembly GCF_001650875.1 of Sulfitobacter sp. EhC04. Lineage (GTDB taxonomy): Bacteria > Pseudomonadota > Alphaproteobacteria > Rhodobacterales > Rhodobacteraceae > Sulfitobacter. The sequence goes on along the minus strand of NZ_LXYI01000019.1, from coordinate 36,387 downwards.
GACGCGGCAACCGCCTTCTTCAAGCCGGTAAATTGGGGCAATGGACGTCTTTCGCGCCAATTTCCCCTTGAATGTATCGGGGTTGTTCCGCATTTGGGCCGACAAGGTGTGCAGGGCTGGTATTGGCCCCGGCGCTGTCAAAGAGGGAATGAATATGAAAAACCTGATCTGGATCATTGTCGCGGCACTTGTCGCCGTCGGCGGCTACATGCTGTACTCTGGCAAGTCACCATCTGAACTGGCCAATGACGCCTCCGAAGCGGCAAGCGAGGCCTCCGAAACGGTCAATGCGCCCGAAGCGCTGGACAATGCTTCCGAAACCGCTGGTGAGGCCGCTGACGCGGTGCAGGGCGCGGTAAGCGATGCCGTTGATGCGACCGCAGACGCCGCGAGTGCCGCCGGTGAAGCGATTGCGGATGCGACCGAAGGGGCTGTTGAGGCAGTCGAGAACGCGGCCAGCGATGCCGCCGAGGCGACCTCGGACGCCGTGACGGCCACAACCGAAGCGGCAACCGATGCGGCGGATGCGGCGGGCGACACCGCTGCCGATGCGGCGGATGCTACCGCCGACGCGGCCTCTGACGCTGCCGATGCAACCGCAGACGCGGCTTCTGACACTGCCGAGGCAACCGCTGAAGCGGCTTCCGACACTGCCGATGCGGTTGCGGATACCACCGCAGACACAGCCGAAGCAGCCGAAGATGCTGCGGACGCAACAGCCGACGCCGCAGATAGCGCGGCCGAGACAACGGAGCAAGCCGCAGAGGCCGCTGCCGACAGCACAGAGCAGACAGCGGAAACCGCAGCAGAGGCAACCACCGACGCGGCAGAAGCAACAGCCGATGCCACAACCGGCGAAACCGCGGAAGCAGAGGCTGCCGCTGGCGTCGAGGGCGTTGAGCCGTCAATGGTGGATGAACTGCTGACAGTGGAAGGCTTCGACCTCGACAAGGTCAGCGAGATGGTCGAGGCGTCCGATCTGGGCACCCTGCAAAAGACCACCCTCACCGCAGGTCTGAAAGCGGCGCAGGACAATCCGGAACTGCTGAAAGTGGCTTTGGAAAAAATCCGCGAGGCGCTGAACCTCTGACCGGGTTCTAACGGCACAAAAGAAACCGCGCCCTGGTGAACAGGGCGCGGTTTTTTCATTTCAGAAGCAGGCTTAATGGGGCCTGAGCCTAACCGACAAAGGCCTTTTCGACCACGAAATGCTTGGGGTCCGAATTTGCACCTTCCTCAAGGCCAAAGCTCTCAAGCGTTTTCATCATGTCCTTGTTGAAATCAAGGCTGCCGCAGACCATGCCACGGTCGGTTTCCTTGTTGATCCCGTCGATCCCGAGGTCGGCAAAGACGGTTCCATCCTGCAACAGGGTCGTGATGCGGCCCATCTTGGGGCTTTGTTCACGTGTTGTGGTGGGATAATAGCGGATCTTGGCCAGATTGTCGGTGCCGATCAGTTCCTGCATGATCTCGTCGGACTTCAGATCAGCGATCAACTGGCGGCTGTACTCCAGCTCTGCCACGTCGCGGCAGGTGTGCATCATCACCACTTCGTCGAATTTCTCATAGGTTTCCGGCTCGCGCAGCAGGGACGCAAAGGGGGCAAAGCCGGTGCCGGTGGCGAAAAGCCACAGGCGTTTGCCCGGCAAGAGCGCGTCATGCACCAAAGTGCCCACGGGTTTGGGGCGCAGGATGATATGGTCGCCGGGCTGGATGTGCTGCAGTTTGCTGGTCAGCGGGCCGTCCTGCACCTTGATCGAATAGAACTCCAATTCGTCATCCCAGGCGGGCGAGGCGATGGAATAGGCCCGCAGCAGCGGCTTCTGCTTGCCGGTCTCGGGGTGCGGATCGCCCATCAGGCCGATCATCACAAATTCACCCGACCGGAACCGCAGCGAAGCGGGGCGGGAGACGCGGAAAGAGAAAAGCTTGTCTGTCCAGTGCTTTACCGATGTCACGGTCTGCGCGTCAGGCAGGGCGGGCTGGGCTGTGGTCTGGTTCACGGGGGTTTGCTCGGTCATAATCACATGTACACAAGCGATTGCTTGCGTTCCCTTCTTAGAAGATGATTGGGGTCAGGGCAATCTTTGCCTTGGGCACCGTTCAGCCGCGCAGGCGCGACTGATAGTTGTGTGCCTGCCAATTGGCGCGGAACTGCCATTGCTCTTGCGGTTGCCGTGCGGCGATCTCGTCATGGACTTCGACCTCGTCAAAACCCGCCCGGCGGGCCATTGCGTATTGGTCAGCGATCACATGCCCCTTGGCCCGCAGCCGCCCGGTGAAGCCGCGCAGGCGCAGGGCGCGCGCGATGGTAAAGCCGCGCCCGTCTGCGGAGGAGGGGAAATCCACCCGGATGACCTTGAGCCCCGCCAGATCGACCGCTTCGGGGTCGGCATCGGAGGGCAGATCAAGCGCCACACAGTCGTTGGCCGCGCAGGTGGCGCAAAAGCCGCCAGTCCAGTCGTCGGCCACAAAGCCGCTGTCATTGATCAATTGGGTCATGTCTTGCCTCCGGTTCGCACCATCTTGCCATCGACAAAATGAATGCCGCATTCGTCTTTTTCGCTGTCTCTCCAACGGCCTGCACGGGGATCTTCACCCGGCTTCACCGGCGATGTGCACGGCGCGCAGCCGATGGAGGGGTATCCTTGCGCCACCAGCGGATGGCGGGGCAAACGGTTCTCGGTCATATAGGTCTGCACATCGGCAGGGTCCCAATAGGCCAGCGGGTTCACCTTGATCCGGTCCGGCACGCCATTGCCGCGCTGCTCCAGCTCGAAATGCTCCAGCGCGGCGCGGGTGCCCGACTGGAACCGTTTGCGGCCCGAAATCCAGCCATCGAAACCGCGCAGGGCGGTTTGCAGCGGCACGGTCTTGCGCAGGTTGCAGCAGGCGTCGGTATCGCGCTGGTGCAGCGTGTTGTCCGGGTCCACCGCGCGGATGTTGCCCGAGCGCAGGATCGTGACATTGCGCAGGCCCAGACGTTCGGTCAACTCCTGCTGATAGACCAGCGTTTCAGTGAACAGCAGTTCGGTGTCGATGAACACCACCGGCAGGTCGCGGTTCACCATGGAGGCGAGATGCAGCAGCACCACCGATTCCGCCCCAAAGCTTGAGACCAGCGCGAGATGCGGGATCTCTTCTACCGCGCGGCGCAGCACATCCGTGGCGCTGTGGTGGCGCAGTTCATCATTCAGCGCCGTTACCCGGTCCTGCACCGATTGCACGGGCAGTTGATCCCGCGCCGCGCTGCCCGAAGCGGCCAATTGGTGTCGATCAAGCGGCATCTGCCCGGTCCTTGCTTTCTGCCTCGGGGTAGAGGGCCGCCTTGAACGGGGCCATCCCCAGACGGCGATAGGTTTGCAGGAAGGTCTCTGCAGGTTCGTCGCGCAGGTCGAGATAGGCCAGCACCAGCCGTTCGACAGCCGGGATGATCTCATCGGCGGAGAAACCGGGGCCTGCCCGTGTGCCGATGGTTGCATCCTCGGTGCCGTCACCGCCCAGGGTGATCTGGTAGTTTTCCACGCCTGCGCGGTCCAGCCCCAGGATGCCGATATGGCCGACATGGTGGTGACCGCAGGCGTTGATGCAGCCCGAAATCTTGATCTTGAGCGGTCCGACCTCGTGCTCCAGCTTCAGCTCGTCAAAGCGGGTGGCGATCTCCTGCGCGATGGGGATCGAACGCGCGGTGGCCAGCGCGCAGTAATCCATGCCGGGGCAGGCGATGATATCACTGATCAGCCCGATGTTGGCGGTGCCCAGCCCCTCGGCGCGCAGCGCGGCAAAGACCGAGGGCAGGTCGGATTTATGCACATGCGGCAGGATCACGTTCTGCTCGTGGCTGATGCGCAATTCGTCATGGCCATAGCGTTTCGCCAGTGCCGCCATCAGGCGCATCTGCCGGGCAGAGGCATCGCCGGGTGTCTTGCCATGCGCTTTAAGGCTGATCGAGACAATGGCATAGCCTTCGACGCGGTGCGCGGCCAGGTTGGTATCGGCCCAGCTGCGGAACAGCGGGTCGTTCTGGTAGGCAGCGCGATAGGTCGCATCATCCGCGCGGCGGAACTGCGGCGCGGCAAAGTCGGCCTTGATCCGGGCCAGCATCTGCTGGTCCACCCCGGTGAACTGCGGACGGATCAGCGCATAACGCGCATCGACGCGGGCGCGGATATCCTCGATCCCGTTCTCGTGCACGGTGATCTTGATGCGGGCCTTGTATTTGTTGTCGCGGCGGCCCAGCAGGTTGTAGACGCTGACAATCGCCTCCAGCGTGGGCAGCAGGTCTTCTTCTGCCACAAAGTCATAGAGCACCTTGCCGATCATCGGCGTGCGGCCGAGGCCCCCGCCCACAATGACCTCATAGCCGATCACACCGTCGCGTTCGACGATGCGCAACCCGATGTCATGCGCCTTGATCACCGCGCGGTCGGCTTGCGCCCCGGTCACGGCAACCTTGAACTTGCGCGGCAGGAACTGGAATTCCGGGTGGTCGGTGGACCACTGGCGGATCAGTTCGGCCACCGGGCGCGGGTCTGCGACCTCATCCGCGGCGGCACCGGCGAAATGGTCGGCGGTCACATTGCGGATGGTGTTCCCGCTGGTCTGGATGGCGTGCATGTTCACCGCCGCCAGCGCGTCCAGCATATCGGGCACATCGCGCAGTTCAGGCCAGTTGTACTGGATGTTCTGGCGGGTGGTGAAATGGCCATAGCCCTTGTCCCACTTCTCGGCGATCATGGCGAGCTGGTCCATCTGGCGGGAATTCAGCGTGCCATAGGGGATCGCGACCCGCAGCATGTAGGCATGCAATTGCAGGTAAAGCCCGTTCATCAGGCGCAGTGGCTTGAATTCATCCTCGGTCAGGCTGCCGTCGATGCGGCGCTCGACCTGGGCGCGGAACTGGGCGTTGCGCTCGGTCAGGAAATCGGCGTCGAAGTCGGTATAATGGTACATCAGAAACGCTCCTGTTTCACGGTTTCCTGCTTGCCATGGGCATAGTTCGAAGGCCCGGTGGCGCGGAAATCCTCGCGGAAGTGGGTGGGGTGCGGCACGCCGTCCTGCACGGTGACATCGGCCAGATAGGCGCCGACGATGCTGCCCGGCTGCGACTGAGCCTCGATCAGGCGCAGGTCGGCGTCGGCCTCGTCGGTCAGCACTTCGGCCTGCGCCAGGTCACGGGTCCAGCCGCTGGTGGTCATATAGATCACATCGCCTTCAAGCAGGGCGTTGGCTGTGACCACTTTGGGGGTGAAGGGTTTGGGCATCAGGCCATCTCCTCGATCGGCATGTCGGTGGCGGCTTGCGCGGCGGCGCGCGGGGCAAGTCCGTAAAAGGTCAGCGCGGGGCCGGTCATCTGCGCCTCTGTGATGTCCGTGGCCATCCGGTCCAGCGTGGTTGCCAGCACCCGCTGTTCGGGGCGGGAGGCGTTTTCGATGACGGTGACAGGCGTGGCGCGGTCTGCGCCATGCATGATCAGGCGGCCCTGCACGAAACGGGCGGACTTCTTGCCCATGTAGATCGCGGCGACCTCGTTCGGGCGGGCAAGTGCGGCCCAGTCGTGATCCGCGAATCCCTTCATGTCGTGGCCGGTCAGGAACCGGACAGAGGCATTGCGCCCGCGGCGTGTCAGGCTTTGCCCGATGGTGGCCACGGCGGCAGAGGCCGAGGTGATGCCCGGCACGATGTGCCAGGTGATGCCATGGGCGTCGATGGCGTCGATTTCCTCGTCCAGGCGGCCAAAGACGGTGGCGTCACCGGATTTCAGCCGCACGACCTGAGCGCCCGATTTCGCGTGTTCGACCAGCAGGGCGTTGATGGTGTCCTGGCTGGTGGAGGGGCCGAAGCCTTCCTTGCCGACGTCGATCATCACCGCTTCCCGGCGGGCCAGTTCGAGGATCTGAGGTGAAATCAGCCGGTCGTAGACCACCACGTCTGCCTCGTCCAATGCGCGGCGGGCCTTGAGGGTCAGCAGTTCCGGATCGCCCGGTCCGCCGCCGACAAAGGCGACATGGCCCGCGCGGGCGGCGCGGGTCAGGTGATCGTCCAGCAGGGTGTTGAGGCTGTCCTCGACCTGGTCCTCGCCTGCGGTGATGGCGCGGGGGCCGGTGTTGAAATAGTAATCCCGCCAGAAATCGCGGCGTGCGCGGCCAAAGGGCAGGGCATCGGCCATCTTGCGGAACCCCTTGCCGATCCGCGCCAGATTGCCCAGCGTGACGGGCAGGCGTTCTTCCAGATCGGCCTTGATGGCGCGGGCCAGCACCGGGGCGGCCCCCTCGGTGCCGATGGCCACGGTCACCGGGTCACGGTCCACGATGGCGGGGGTGATGAAGGCGCTGTCGGCAAGATTGTCCACGATGTTGACCAGCGCCCCCTCGGCGCGGGCGATGGCGGCGGTGCGGGCGTCTTTGACTGCGTCCTCATCGGCGGCATAGAACAGCCTTGTGTCCCGCGCATCGCCAACCGCAAACGCGCGGCGGTGCAGGGTCAGCTTGCCTGCCTCGGCCCAGGTTACAATCTCGGGCGCGGGGGTCGCGGCGTAGACATGGAGATGGGCGCGGGTCTTGAGCAGCAGCCGCAGCTTGGCCAGCGCCGCATCACCGCCGCCCGACAGCGCGATGCGCTGGCCCTCGGTGGCGAGGAAGATGGGAAAATGGTCCATGGTTTGCCCCTTGCTGCGGTTGGTGTGATGCGTTGACTTACCTCTCTATATAGGAAATATTCCCTGTATTGGGCCATATGCCTGCGCAGATAAGGAATAGTGTTCTGATTTCCGCGCCTGATGGAACAATGGTTTGATGAAAGGGAAGATCGCAGGATGTCTGTTCGGATAGATGAGACAGATCGGAAAATTCTTGGCCAGTTGCAACGCGATGCGGCGCAATCGCTGGATGATATTGCCAAGGCGGTGGGCTCTTCCAAGACGCCTGTGTGGAATCGCATCCGCAAGATGCGCGAGGCCGGGATCATCGGCCAGCAGACCGTGATCCTGGATGCGGAGGCGCTGGGGTTCGAGGCCTGTTTCTTTGTCCTGATCCGCACCTCCGAGCATGAGGCGGAATGGCAGGCGGCCTTTCTCAAGGCGCTGCGCGACCGCCCCGAGGTGCAGGAGGCGCACCGGCTGGCGGGGGATATCGACTATATCCTGAAGGTGCGGGTGAAAAACGCGCGGGCCTATGACGCGTTCTATCAGGCGCTGATTTCCGAAGTGCGGGTGCATAACGTCACCGCGCTGCTGTCGATGGAAGAGATCAAATCGACCGTGGCCCTGCCGCTGTGACGTGATCTGCCGGACGCGGCTGCGCCGCGACGCGATTCTATAGGTGCATGTTGCGGGGCTGAGCCCCTCGCGGTGGCGGGGGCGTTTGCGGATCTGTGGTTATGGATGCTGAGACGGTGTTCAGGGCGCAGTGCGTCCTGAACGACCTTTATCAAGGGTTGGGCGAGTCGCTCCGGCCTCAAGGACAAGCCGCTGCGCGGGGCCTGCGGCCTCCTTGACCCCGGACCGACTCACGGGTTGATCAGCAGACGTTCGAGCCTGTGGAAATGGTAGGTGGCGGCATAGCGCGGTGTTTCGGTCAGGGTCATCTCGGGCAGATGGGCAAAAAGCGCGGGCAGGGCGATTTGCAATTCCAGCCGGGCCAGCGGCGCGCCGACGCAGAAATGCAACCCGCCGCCAAAGGCCGCATGGGGCCTGCCGGGGCGTTGCGGGTTGAAAAGGTCGGGGGCGACGTGGATGTCGGGATCGTGGCCCGCCGCGCCCAGGATCAGCGCGATTTCATCGCCTTTCTTCAGCGTCACATCGCCCAGCTCGATATCGGCATAGGCGTAGCGGGTGAACATATGCAGGGGCGGATCGTATCGCAGCAGTTCCTCGACCGTGGCGGCGATGTTGTGCGGGGCCAGGGCCAGTGGATCGGTCTGGTGTTCCAGCAGGCATTTCACCGCGTTGCCCATGGCGTGCACCGTTGCCTCATGGCCCGCGTTCAGCAGCAGGATGCAGGTGGCGATCAGTTCTTGCGTGCTCAGGCTCTCGCCCGCGCTTTCGGCGGCGATCAGTTCCGAGATCAGGTCATTGCCCGGATCGCCACGACGGCGGTCGATGTATTCTGTGAGGTAGCTGACGAATTCGCCTGTTGCGGCTTCGGCGGCGTCCTCAACGGCGCGGGTGCGGCCGGCCATATACATTGCCACCATGGTATTGGACCAGCGCAGCAGGTCGGGCCAGTTGTCTTCGGGCACCCCCAGCAGCCGCGCGATGATGCGCACCGGCAGTTGCGTGCAGACCTGGGGGATCAGGTCGATGGGCCCTTTGGCGGGTAGGGCGGCGAGCAATTCCTGCATGATCTGTTCGATGTCCGGTTGCAGGTTCGCGATCCGGCGCGATGTGAAGGCGCGCAGCACATGGCCCCTGAGCCGCGTGTGCCGGGGCGGTTCCAGTTCCAGCATGGAATGGGCATCGACCCTGTGCCACTGGATCAGATGATCGGGGACCGGGGCCGGTTCCGGGTTCTGCCGACCCAGCCTGCGGTCGCGCAACAGCGCGGTGACGGTGGCCGCGTCAAAGGCGGCCAGCATGCCGTAGTCCTCCCAATAGAGCACCGGCCCGCGCCCGCGCGCCGCGTCGTAGACGGCATAGGGGTTCTGGATGAATTCAGGGTCAAGCGGGGATTGTGAGAGGTGCTTCATCCCGATCAGATGCCCGAGCGGCTCTGGTCAAGGCAAGGGCGCTTGTGCAATCTGGCCCCATGATAAGCGGAATACGGCAAAGAGCGGCGGTGATGTTGGCCTTCCTGGCGGTTGTGGCGGCGCTGTCGGGCGGTGTCTGGCGGTATTTCCATGAACAGGGTCTGGACCTGCTGGCAGAACGTGGGCGCGCGGACCTTGCCCTTGCCGGGGACCGGCTGGTGGGCCAGTTGCAGCGCTACCGGGATCTGGCGGTGCTGATGGGGAATCATCCGGCAGTACGGGCGGTGCTGTTGGAGGGCGATGGGCAGGATCTGGGCGATCTGCTGCTGGAGGTCGCGGACAAGACGGCGGCGCTGGATGTGCTGGTGATCGACGCGGCGGGGCATCTGCGCGCCTCGGCGCTGGGGTTGGACGCGCCGATGGAGCTGGCCGGTCAGCCCTTTGTACGGCGGGCGCTGCGGGGGGCGCTGGGATGGGGGCATGGCGAGGCGATGCCGCTGTCGGCGCGTGCCTATTTTCATGCGGCACCGGTTTTCGCCACGCCGGGGCGCGTGCTGGGCGCGGTTGTTGTGGTGACCGACCTGAACGGGATCGACTACAACTGGCGCGGCAGCAACCCGGCGGCGTTTTTCACCGACAGCACCGGCGAGGTCCTGATCGCGAACCGGTCGGAGCTGCTGTTCTGGCGCAGGCCAGGGGAGTCATCCGGGCTGGTGCCGCCGGTGGGGCCCGCGCCGCCCTTCGAGGCCCGTCTTGTGGGCGGGCATGAAATCTGGCGGCTGGACTGGGGGCCCTATCTGCCCCGGTCCGCGCTGCATCTGACCCAGGGTTTGCCGGTGATCGGCCTGACCGGCGAGGTGCTGCTGGATACCGCGCCCGCGCGCAGGCTTGCGGCAGCACAGGCCGGGGCGGTGGCTGCGCTTTGTCTGGCCTTCGGGTCATTGCTGTTTCTGGCGGCGGAGCGGCGGCGCACGCTGGCCAGCGCCAATGCCCGGCTGGAGGACCGCGTGGCCGCGCGCACCCATGCCCTGCGCGACACCAATGCGAAGCTGCTGGCAGAGGCGGCAGAGCGCGAAGAGGCGCAGGCCGCCCTGCGCCGGGCGCAGGATGAGCTGGTGCAGGCGGGCAAGCTGAGCGCGCTGGGGCAGATGTCGGCCGGGATCAGTCACGAGTTGAACCAGCCGCTGATGGCGATCCGGTCCTTTGCCGAGAACGGGGTGCAGTTCATGCGCCGCGGCACGCCGGAGCGGGCGGCAGAGAACCTGACCCGGATCTCCGAACTGGCGCAGCGGATGGCGCGGATCATCCAGAACCTGCGCGCCTTTGCCCGGCAGGACCAGCAGACCGACGATGGTGTCGATCTGCGCAAAGCGCTGGAAAGCGCGCTGGACCTGACACGCGCCCATGTGGCGGATGCGGGGGTCCGGCTGATATATGAGCCGCTGCAAGCGCCGACCTGGGTGCGGGGCGGCGAGGTGCGGCTGGGGCAGGTGTTTGTCAATCTGATCACCAACGCGGTGGATGCGATGGCGGAGGCGTCTGAAACCCGGCCCGAAAAGAGACTTGAAATCGAAGTGGTCGAAGGCGAGGCGGTCACTGTCAGCTTTCGCGACACCGGACCGGGGATCGAGATGCCGGACAAGGTGTTCGATCCTTTCTACACCACCAAATCGCAGGGGCCCTCAGCGGGGATGGGTTTGGGCCTGTCGATCAGCTATGGCATCGTGCAAAGCTTTGGCGGGCAGATCAGGGGCAGCAACTATGCGGGCGGGGCGCTTTTTACCGTGACACTTGAACGACATGCAAAGGACGCGGTGGCGGCATGATGGGCAAGGTCCTGCTGGTCGATGACGATGCCGCTGTGCGCGAGGCGCTGGCCCAGACCCTTGAGCTGGCGCAGATCACCGCGCTGACGGCGGGGTCATTTGTGGCCGCCAAGGACCGGATTACCCGGTCTTTTGACGGGGTGATCCTGTCGGACATCCGGATGCCGGGGCGGGACGGCTTTCATCTGCTGGATTATGCGCGTGCGCAGGACCCGGACCTGCCGGTGATCCTGCTGACCGGCGAAGGCGATATTCCGATGGCGGTTGCCGCCATGGGGCAGGGTGCCTTCGGATTTCTGGAAAAGCCCTGCGCGCCTGCCGATCTGCTGGCGGTGCTGGAACGCGCGCTGAAGACCCGCGCGCTGGTGCTGGACAACCGCCGCCTGCGCGATCTGGTGGAAACCGGCGATCCGGCGGCGCGGATGATCTTTGGCACTTCGGACCTTTCGGAAGGGCTGCGCAAGCGGGTGCGGCTGGTGGCACAGGCGGAAGGGGATGCGCTGATCAGCGGCGCGCCCGGCACCGGCATTTCCAAGATCGCAGAGGTGCTGCACCTGAGTTCCGCACGCTCCAAGGCACCCTTTGTCAAACAGGCGGCCTCGGGCCTGACGCCTGAAACCCTGCCGGATGCCCTGAAGGAGGCGGATGGCGGCAGCCTGTTCCTGGACGAGATCGCGCAACTGCCCCGGCAGGTGCAATTGATCCTGAGCGAGGCGGCGGACACCCAGAACCCGGTGCGGTTGATCGCGGGCAATACCCGTGATCTGCCCGCCGAGGTCGAGGCGGGCCGTTTCAACGCCGAACTTTATTGGCGGTTGGAAGGGTTGAGCGTGCGCATCCCAAGCCTGGCGGAACGGCCGGAGGACATTCCGGTGATGTTCCGGCGCTACGTCGATCAGGCGGCAGAGCAGGCCGGGCTGCGCGCACCCGAAGTCACGCCTGATGTGGTGGCATCGCTGATGCGCCGCGACTGGCCGGGCAATGCGCGGGCGCTGATGTCGGTGGCGATGCGTTTTGTGCTGGGGCTGAACGACGATATTGCCCCGGATGCCTCGCTGGGGCTGGCCGAACAGATGGCGCGGGTCGAACAATCCCTGCTGGAGGCAGCGCTGCGTCGGTCGGGGGGGCAGGCCTCTGCCGCCGCAGAGGCGCTCAAGCTGCCGCGCAAGACCTTTTACGACAAGTTGACCCGCTACGGCATCCGCCCCGAGGATTTTCGCGCCTGAGACATGTGCGGATTTTCGCACAAATGCGGGTTGGGCCTGTGCGGGAAATCGCACATCCCTCGTGGCGGTGGTAAATGCGTGGATCAGGAGAGGCTGTCAAATATCTGTAATATAACGATTTAGATGAACGAGCCCAGCGCGGATCACACGCACTTGTGATGACATGCGAAAATATGGCTCCTTGCCTCAGCGCGCCGAAAAGGTGCGACGATTTGATTCCAAATCTCTGGGAGGAGACACCTATGAAGTTTTTCACCGCCACTGCCGTCGCCCTGACACTGTCCGTCAGCGCAGGCGCCGTCGCCGCTGCCTGTGATGACGGCGAGATCGTCATCAAGTTCAGCCATGTCACCAACACCGACAAGCATCCCAAGGGCATCGCCGCCTCGCTGCTTGAGCAGCGCGTCAATGACGAGATGGACGGCAAGGCCTGCGTCGAAGTGTTCCCGAACTCCACGCTTTATGACGACGACAAACTGCTGGAAGCGATGCTTCAGGGCGATGTCCAGATGGGCGCGCCTTCGCTGTCGAAGTTCGAACAGTTCACCAAGGTTTTCCGCCTGTTCGACCTGCCGTTCGTCTTCAAGAACATCGAGGCCGTGGACGAGTTCCAGAACTCCGAAGCCGGTGCCGCGATGAAGGAATCCATGACGCGCCGTGGCCTGCTGGGGCTGGGGTTCTGGCACAACGGGATGAAGCAGATGTCGGCGAACAAGCCGCTGTTGCTGCCCAGCGATGCTGCGGGCCTCAAGTTCCGCGTGCAGCCGTCAGAAGTGATCAAGGCGCAGATGGAAGCGATTGGCGTCAGCCCGCAGCCGATGGCCTTCTCCGAAGTTTACGGCGCGCTGCAAACCGGCGTTGTCGACGGTCAGGAAAACACCTGGTCCAACATCTATGGCCAGAAGTTCTTTGAGGTGCAGGACGGTTCGACCGAAACCAACCACGGCGTTCTGGATTACATGGTCGTTGTGTCCACCGACTGGTGGGACAGCCTGCCCGAGGACGTGCGCAGCCAGCTTGCCACCATCGTGGACGAAGTGACCGCCGAGCGGAACGCCGCCGTGGCGGAAGTGGACGCAGAAGCGCGCCAGGCGATCCTGGATGCCGGTGCCGAGATTCGCACGCTGGACGCAGAGCAGCGCGAAGCCTGGGTCAACGCGATGAAGCCCGTCTGGGAGGAATTCGTCGCGGACGTGGGCCAGGAAAACATCGACGCCGCACAGGCGATCAACGAAAAGCACTAAGCTTTTCGTAGCTTGCGGGTGGCCGGTTCCTGACCTTGGGGTCGGCCACCCATTACCTGCATTTCTCGGGAGGGGCTGGGCGATGGCATCGCATTACGAAGCACGCACGGGGCTGGGGCGTTTCGTGCACGAGTTCGAGGAAACGGCGATTGCCGTGATCCTCGGGCTCATGACAATCATCACATTCATCAACGTGGTCCTGCGCTACGGGTTCAACACGGGCCTGATCTGGGGGCTGGAGGCGGTGACCTTCCTCTTTGCCTGGCTGGTCCTGCTGGGTGTCAGCTATGCGGTCAAGGTCACGGCGCATCTGGGTGTGGATGCGGTGATCAACCTGTTCGACAAGCCGCTGCGCCGGGTGCTGGCGCTGGTCGCGGGCGTTGTCTGTATCGTCTATGCCGCGTTTCTGCTGAAAGGTGCCTGGGATTACTGGGCCCCTTTCGCGGGCCTCGATGCCACCACCGGGCGCTGGTTCCCGACCGGTTTTGCCAACAGCCGCGATCAGGCCTGGTACGAGGTTGTCGACCTGCCCATGCCCGACTGGCTGCGCTTTATCGAGCCGGTGATGAACGAGGGCGAGAGCTATGACAAGCTGCCCCGTTTCATCCCTTACGCGATCCTGCCCATCGGCATGGCGCTGCTGCTGTTCCGGTTCATCCAGGCTTTCATCCACCTGCTGCGTGGCAGGGCCGACAGCCTGATCGTCAGCCACGAGGCCGAAGACGCCATCGAGGACGTCAAACACATGAACGCGGAGCGTTGATCCCATGGAAGTAGCAATTCTATTCGCGATGGTCGTGGGGCTGATGCTGATCGGGGTGCCGATTGCGGTCTCGCTCGGCATGTCGTCGATCCTGTTCCTGCTGGTGCTGTCTGACACATCGCTCGCCTCGATTGCGCAGACGTTGTTTCAGGCGATGGCCGGTCACTATACCCTGCTGGCGATCCCGTTTTTCATTCTTGCCTCAAGCTTCATGTCGACCGGCGGCGTGGCCAAGCGGATCATCCGTTTCTCCATCGCCCTGGTGGGACACCTGCCGGGAGGTCTGGCGATTGCGGGTGTCTTTGCCTGTATGCTTTTCGCGGCCCTCAGCGGCTCTTCGCCCGCGACGGTGGTTGCCATCGGCTCCATCGTGATCGCGGGGATGCGGCAGGTTGGCTATACCAAGGATTTCGCCGCAGGTGTGATCGCCAACGCGGGCACCCTGGGCATTCTGATCCCGCCCTCTATCGTGATGGTGGTCTATGCCAGCGCCACGGATGTTTCCGTGGGCCGGATGTTCCTGGCCGGTGTGATTCCGGGTCTGATGGCCGGCACCATGCTGATGGTGACGATCTACATCATGGCCAAGGTGCGCAAGCTGCCGCAGGGTGAATGGCGCGGCTGGGGCGAAGTCTGGTCCTCGGGCCGGGAGGCGGGCTGGGGCCTGTTCCTGATCGTGATCATCCTGGGCGGCATCTATGGCGGGATCTTCACCCCGACAGAGGCGGCTGCGGTGGCTGCGGTCTATGCCTTCCTGATTGCCAGTTTTGTCTATCGCGACATGGGGCCACTGCATATGGAGGGCGAGGGCCGCAACCTGTCGCTACTGCGCAAGCCGATGGCGATCTTCAGCGTGTTCTGGCACCCTGACACCCGCCACACGCTGTTCGAGGCGGGCAAGCTGACGGTGACGCTGATGTTCATCATCGCCAACGCGCTGATCCTGAAACATGTGCTGACAGACGAACAGATCCCGCAGCGGATTTCCGCGATCATGCTGGATGCGGGTTTTGGGCCGATCATGTTCCTGATCATTGTCAACGTGATCCTGCTGATCGGGGGCCAGTTCATGGAGCCCTCGGGCCTCTTGGTCATCGTGGCACCGCTGGTGTTCCCGATTGCCATCGAGCTGGGCATCGACCCCATTCACCTTGGCATCATCATGGTGGTGAACATGGAGATCGGGATGATCACGCCACCTGTGGGGCTCAACCTCTTTGTGACCTCGGGGGTGGCGAACATGCCGATGATGAAGGTGGTCAGGGCCGCGCTGCCCTTCACCGCCGTGCTCTTCGTCTTCCTGATCATGGTGACCTATATCCCGATCATCTCGACCTGGTTGCCGACAATGATGATGGGGCCGGAGATCATCACGAAATGACAATCGGGCGGCGCACCCCGTCGGTGCGCCGCCCTTTGCGACCATTCATTCAGAGTATTTTGGGCATAAAGAAGCTCAGGATACTGCAAGGGCCGCGACGATTGGGGCGAAGTCGCTGGCCTTGAGACTGGCACCGCCGACCAGCGCGCCATCGACATTCTCCGCCTCAAAGATGGTGGCCGCATTGTCGGCCTTGACCGAGCCGCCGTAGAGCAGCGGGATCGCATCGCCCATCTCTGCGCCGAAGCGATCGATCAGCGCGGCGCGCAGGAAATCATGCACCTCGATGATCTGTTCCAGCGTGGGCACCTTGCCGGTGCCGATGGCCCAAATGGGTTCGTAGGCGACAACGGTGTTTTCAGTGCGGGCGGCGTCGGGCAGGGAGCCTGCCAGCTGCGCGCCGATCACATCCAGCGTGCGCCCCGCCACGCGGTCCGCTTCGCTTTCACCCAGACAGAGGATCGCGGTCAGCCCCGCGGCCCAGGCGGCATCGACCTTGGCGCTGACATCTGCGTCGCTCTCCCCATGGTCCACCCGGCGTTCGGAATGGCCAAGGATCACGTGTGTCGCGCCGCTATCCGCCACCATGGCGGCTGAAATATCCCCTGTATGCGCGCCTTTTTCCGCCGCATGGCAATCCTGTGCGCCGATGGCGATGCCGCCTGCGCGCGCAACGGCGGGGATCAGCAGAGGCGCGGGCGGGCAGATCACCACCTGGGTGCTGCCGCCCGGCAGCATCCCGGCCAGAGCATCGAGTTCGTCGAGGGCGGATTGCGTGCCGTTCATCTTCCAGTTTCCGGCGGCGATCTTGGGGCGCATGAAATTCTCCTGATTTTTGAACAGACTTACCAGCCGACAACCGGGGCGGCAACGAAAGGCTTTGCTGCTGGTGCGACCGGGGCTAGGCTTGCCCGATGAATGAGCACGCTGACACATCGGGGGTGATTCCCCGCATCGACCTTCAGGCGCTGCGCGCCAGCGATCCGGCCGCGCTTGACGCGATGCAGGTGGCGGCCACGGATGTGGGTTTTGCCACCGTGTACAACACCGCGCTGCCCAGGGCCCAAGTCAGCCATGTGATCGAAACCTACCGCGCCTTCTTTCAACTGCCGGAGGAGGAGAAAGCCGCCGTTGACATGGCCGCCACCGGGTCAAACCGGGGTTGGGGCCGGTCGGGGGCAGAGCGGGTCGATCCCGACGCCAACCCGGATTACAAACAGGTCTTTGACTGCGGCGTGACACTGCCCCCCGGCGATCCGCGCCTCGAAGATCCCTTTTATGCGCCCAACGTCTGGCCCAACACACCCAATGATTTTCGCCAGACGATTGAAGGCTATTACACTGCCGCCTGCGCCGTGGGTCTGGAAGTGCTGCGCGGCGTGGCAGAGGCGATCGGCCAGCGGCGTGACGCCTTTGATGCAGCCTTTGACGCGCCGATGGCGCTGCTGCGCGGCAATTACTATCCGCAAAGACCCGCATCGGCCAGCGCCAAGGATTTCGGCATCGCCACCCATACCGACTATGGCTGCCTGACGCTGCTGGCCACCGACGGCACGCCGGGGCTGGAGGTGCGCAAGCGTGGCGGCGGCTGGATACCGGTCACGGCGGCACCTGGGGCTTTTGTCATCAACTTTGGCGAGATGTTGCAGTTCTGGAGTGATGGCAAGGTCATCGCGACTCCGCACCGGGTCATCGGCAGCACGTCTGAGCGCATCTCCGTGCCGCTGTTCTTTAACCCTGCGCGGGAAACCAATGTGGCCCCGCCGGGGTCGGACCGGATGATCAGCGCAGGTGATCACCTGTCGAAACGCTATAACGAGACCTATCTGCACCTCGCCAAGGGGTGAGCCTAACGCAGCGCGTCAATTGCGTCGCGGGCAAGTGCCAGCGCCTGCTCGGGATCCTCCATCGCGGCCTCTGGCAGGGTCCAGTAGGGCATGGCGGCGCTGGCACCGTTCTTGCGGGTATAGGTCCATTGTTCGGCCCCATCCCCGGCCAGACGCTGCGCGAAATCGCCCTGTGCCTTGAGCATCAGGCGACCGTCCGACAGCATCAGCCCAAAAATCGTATCGCCGCAATAGATGCCCAGCCCGCCGAACATGCGGCGGGTCGAAAGGTCTGGAATGTCTGAAAACAGGTCACTGGCAAAGTCGATATCGGCCCGTGACAGGCTCACTTCGCGCCGAGGGATTCGTCGAACTTGATGGATTCGCCGCAGCCGCAGGCTTCGGTCACATTGGGGTTGGAAAACTTGAACCCGCTTTCCAGAAGCGTGGTTTCATAGTCGATCTGCGTGCCGAACAGGAACATCTGCGCCATCGGCGCGATCATCACGCGCGCGCCGTCCTGTTCCACCACCTCGTCATTGGGGTCGGCGAAATCGACGTATTCCATGGTATATTCCATGCCCGCGCAGCCGCCCTTCTTGATGCCGATGCGCAGGCCCGCGTGGCCTGCCGATGCCATCAGCTTGGAAATCTGGGCGGACGCCCTGGGCGTCATGGTGACAGCTTGTTTTCCGGGAATGCCGAACATGGGTGTTTTCTCCTGTTACGGTGAAGATAAGGGCCTTGGGCGGTATTCTCAAGCGGTTGACGTCAAATCGCTCCGCATTGCAGCAAAATGGCCGCCTCCGGGGAAGGGAGGCGGCCTGCTGCGCGGGTCCCGTGTGGACGGGGGGACTACAGACCCATGCAGTTGGCGTAGAAGGTGACGGTTGCAGGCCAGTCGGAGAAGACGCCCGCAACCTTGACGTCCTGAGCAAGCACGTCGAGCGCGACGAGGTAATCGCTGTCATCGGTGATGATGTCGTTCACCGACCGGAAGTACCAGCCGCCGCCCGATGCCAGCGGCCCGGAGCGTTCCAGTGTCCATGCGATCAGGGTGATCCCGGCCTCACGCGCGGACCTGGCATAATCCGATGCCGCCAATGTGCCATCCGCATTGGTCAGCAACATGTTGAGCGAGGCACCGATGTAATTGACGCCTGCGGCCTTCAACCCGGCAAAATCCTGACTCCAGCTGTCGGGGTTCTGTTCGTCGAAGCCGTCGGACCATTCGACAAGATAGACCGCCTGCGCGCCGAACGCAGGCTCGTTCGCGATCCAGTAAATCACGTCATCCAGATTGAACGACTGCGCCCAGACGTCGGACGCGGGAACACCTGCGGCCTTGTAGTCGTCGATCATCTTCTGGGCGTAATCTGCCTGAGTGAAACCCTCGTGCGGCATTTCGACAGCGGGGGATTTCAGTTCGGGGGTGAACCGGGCACCCAGCGAGGCGAAGAGTGCAATCGACTCGGCGTGGGTCATGGTCTGGCTGCCAGCGGTATAAAGGTCGGTGCGCCAGCCTGCGACGCCGCCCTGATAGGCTTCGGGAGTCGTGGCGGAAGTGTCGGCGCTATCCATCTTGGGGGCAAGGCTGCGGAATTCCGCCAGGGTCAGGTCGGATGTGCGGCATTCGGCGCTGGCGGGCGTGTCCGCCGTGGCGGGGGTGAAACCCGTGGTGCATTTGGCCGCAAGATCGGTGGTCAGGATGTTGGTGGTGGTGTGCAGGTCGTTCTGCGCGTGACGACAGACCAATTCGTGATCGGCGGTAAAGGTCACGTCGCATTCCAGAATGCCCGCGCCCATCCCGGCGGCAGCGACATTGGATTGCACGGTATGTTCGGGGAACATCATCGGCGCGCCCCGGTGGCCGATGGAAAACAGCGTCGGTTCGGCCTGCTGGCCCAGGCAGGAGGTCAGCCGGGACTTGAGATCGCCTTCGGCAAGTCGGGAGATCAGGAAGGCCGGGCGGGGGCCATAGCCATAACCATTGGCACCCAGATGATCCTCGGCCCAAGCGGCGAGGGGGATGAGGGAAAAGGCCGCGAGGGCCGCAAGACTGCGCATGAAAGCTCCGTAAATTCAGGATGTCGTCGCGTCTGTTCTGACGGCAGCCTGTAACGGTATGACGAAGCGCAGATGACAGGTGGGTGACGGTTTCACGACACCTGCCTCTTGTATTTCGGCTACATGAAGCCCAGTTCGAGCCGCGCCTCGTCCGACATCATGTCCATGCCCCAGGGCGGCTCCCAGACCAGTTCCACATTGACCTGTTTCACACCGGGCAGCGGTTCCACCGCATCGGCGACCCAGCCGGGCATTTCGCCCGCGACAGGGCAACCGGGGGCGGTCAGCGACATCTTGATGTCCACGGCGTTTTCGGGGTCGATGTCAATGGTGTAGATCAGGCCCAACTCGTAGATATTCACTGGGATTTCAGGGTCATAAACCGTGCGACAGGCCTCGACCACCTGATCGTAGAGCGGGTGATCGGTGCTGGAGGGCGCAATCAGCGGTGTGCCTTCGAGCGGTTGGGTATTGTCGGTCATGTCGGCCTCTGCTCTGGTTCCTGACTGTTTATATAGGGATAGCGGGGCGCGACGTCCAGTGGGGGGTAACATGATGGGCGGGGTTGCGGAAGTTTGCAGTGGTTTGCAGAGAGGTCGGGTATGGGGGCTTTGCTGCCGTTCCATTGGCGCGGTGCATAGCCCCAAGCGCCCCCGCCCGGCGTCAGCCGGGCATCGCCCGACCTCCCCCCGGAGGGCGATTTTGCAGCCTCCTCCAAGCCATGACCGGCCTGCGGGCTGAGATGTTCCCTACCACTCATAGGTTTGGAACGCCCTCCAGGTCGGGCGATACCCGGCCGACGCCTCATGTCACTTTGGCCCCATCGCTGCCATTGGCTGCGCCTGCTGCGCGTGTCCGCTTCGGGCCGTTCCCCCCAAATCACCCCTTCCGCCGCCGCACCGGTTGCGGTTTTACCCGCGCTTCGATCTCGTCATAGACCTTGCCGACGATGTCCTTGCCGGTGGCCTTTTCGATGCCTTCGAATCCGGGGGAGGAATTGACCTCCAGCACCTTTGGCCCGCTCTCAGAACGCAGCAGGTCGACGCCCGCCTTGCCCAGGCCAAAGGCACGGGCGGCGCGCACGGCGGTGTCGCGCTCCTCTTTCGAGATGCGCACAACCTTGGCCGAGCCGCCGCGGTGCAGGTTGGACCTGAAATCCCCCTCCGCCCCGGTGCGTTTCATCGCCGCGACAACCTTGCCCGCGACCACCAGACAGCGGATATCCTCGCCCGCCGCCTCTTTCACGAAATCCTGCACCAGAAAGTTGGCCTTGAGGCCCCGGAAGGCATCAATCACGGATTCGGCGGCTTTCTTTGTCTCGGCCAGCACCACGCCCTTGCCCTGGGTCGATTCCAGCAGTTTCACGATCAGCGGCGCGGTGCCGACCAGTGCCATCAGGTTGCTGGTGTCCTTGGGCGAGGCCGCAAAGGCGGTGGTGGGCATGCCGATCTTCTTGCCCGCAAGCACCTGATGGGCGTGCAGTTTGTCGCGGCTGGCCAGAATGCCCGCCGACCCGTTCACGCAATAGGTGCCGATGGTTTCGAACTGGCGGATCACCGCGCAGCCATAGGGCGTGACAGAGGCCCCGATGCGCGGGATCACCGCGTCATAGCGGGGCAGGCGTTTGCCGTCATAATGCACCTCGGGGGCCAGCGAATTGATCGCCATATAGCAGCGCGTGGTGTCGATCACCTCGACAGTATGCCCGCGCGCCTCTCCGGCCTCGACCAGACGGCGGGTGGAATAATTGTCTTCCCGGCTGAGCACCGCGATGCGCAGGGCCCGAACCGGGGCGGCATGGCGCACCCTGGCGGAATGATAGACATCATAGCTGAGGTCCGGTTGCAGGCGCCGCTCGGTGGCGGAAATGATGATGTGATCCCCCAGCGCCTGACGGCCCAGCAACATGCGGCTGGTCATGCCGGCACGGTTTGTCAGGGTGATTTCGATGGGCCAGCTTTGGCCGCCGACCTCCAGCGTCGAGGCGATCACAAGCCGCTGTTCGCTTTCGCCGTTCGAGGAGGTGACCTCGCGCCGGTCGATCAGCGGGGCCGAGCAGGTGATGGAGATGTCCTCGCGCCCCGGAATCGGATGTACGTTAAAGCGGACCTTGGGTTTGGCGGCAGATCCGAAAGTCTCGATGTCATGGGCATGCAGGGCAGAGGTGCGCGCGCCGGTGTCGACCTTGGCCTTGATGGCGGGCAGGCCCAGATCGGGCAAGGAGACCCATTCTTCCCATCCGAAAGTCAGTTCGTTCATTGGTCTGTCCCTCTTGCTGAACAACCTGCCTATCGGCTTGGCCGGGCGGCTTCAAGCTGGTGTTGCGTCATGTGGCAGGATCGGAAAAATCCGTGCGCCGGTCTCGCGCTCGATGCGCGCGGCCTCGGCCAGCAGGGCCTCGCGCACCCGGCACTCCACATCCCAGAATGTCGCCGGGTTGGCCGTGGGAAGTTCGAAACGGACCTTGATGCCGATGGCATCCTGGCCGGTCACATTGACTTTGGCGCGGTCCATCGGGGACACGTCAGCGGGGTCTTCATAGCTCAGCAGATCAAGGAACACCTGCCGCAACCGCTCCACATCGACACCATGGGCCAGGGTCAGTTCGATGGGGCGGACCATCTCGGGCTCTTCGATCGACCAGTTCTCAAACGGGTCAGACACAAAGGTGCTGACCGGCACGATCAACCGCGTGCCGTTCCAGATCATCAACTGGACATAGGTGAAATCAATCCGCTCCACCGTGCAGAAATGCCCCTCGAACAACAGCTGATCGCCAATCCGGGCCGAGCGGTTCAGCGCGATCTGGACCGAGGCCAGGATATTGCCGAGCACCTCGCGCGCGGCAAAGCCCAGCACGATGGTCAGCGCCCCGGCAGAGGCCAGCAGCGAGATGCCAAGCGTGCCATAGGCGGTGATCGAACTGAGCACGACGCCCGAGGCGGCGAGGGTTGCGATGACGATGACAAACTTGCGCGCGGCGGAAATGGTTGTCGCCACGGCGCGCAGATGGGCATTCTGCGGGTCGGCCAGTTCTGTCGCGGTGGACACGCTGATGCGGTCGAAAACCTCGTCGATCACCAGCACCACCGCCAGGGTGATCGCCACCACATATGAGATCAGCACCAATGGCGACACCACGGCGTCGATGATCCCCGTCACCACCAGCACCCGGCTGGTGGCGGTGCCGATGGTGGCGGCAAAGATCGTGATGGCGGCAGGCCATTTCAGCGACCTTGCGAGGAACCGCGCGGCGCGCCGCTGCGCGGTGTCGCCCAGCCGTCGCAGCATCCGGTAGGCCAGGGTGGCCAGGATCAACGCCCCCAGAACCACAAGCGGCAGGAACAGGACCTCCCACAGGAACATGCCCCAGAACGCCGGGGCGCGCAGCCAGTCCGGCAGCGCCAGTTCCAGATCGGTCGGCCCGTAAAGCGCGTAGAGTGCCGGGATGTTGTCCACGCTTTGCCGTGAGAACACCCAGACAGGTTCGTCACTGTCGGCGGCTTTGATCCGGTTCAGCCGCAAGGGCACCAGATGGCCGCCCCGTTCCATCCGGTCGATCAGGATCGAGCGGCGCACCCTGCCGGTGTCATTGTCCTCTGCACTGCCGGACAGCCAGCCGTCGGGCCGGTCTTCGAGCGAGGACCAGGGGATCACCACCTTGCGTTCCAGGATCACCGACAGCATCCGCGCCCGTTCCGTGCCGACAAACTGCTGGTCGCCCGGTGCCACATCCGACAGGTCCAGCAGATGCGCGGCGGCGCTGAAATGGCCATGGTCCGCGAGGTATAGGAAGGTCTCCAGCGCGGCCATCGGCGTGGCGCGGTCCAGCGTGGCGGGCGCAGAGGACATGCCCGCGTTCAGGCTGTCCTGTTCAAACCACGGCTCCTGCGCCATCGCGGCGGGGGCAAGGCAGACCAGCATCACAGCCAGCGCGGCGGCAAGGGGCCGCAGAAAGGGTTTGAAAACGAGCAGAATCATCGTTTGGGAACTAGCCCGCGTTCCGCCCGGTCAAGTCTGGCTTCAGTTTTCGTTGATGTCGCGGGTGACGATCCGCGCACCGCTGGACTGGCTGCGAAAGGCAAAGCGCAGGATGATCCAGCCCAGCAAAGACAGGATCGCAAAGAGCGCGAGCAGGGCAGGAATGCCGATGGCCGGCAGGATCAGCACAAGGCCCGCCATCGCCAGCGCCCCCAGGGCAAAGCCCAGAAAGATGAATCCCGGTGCCAGCAGTTCAAGCACGCCAAGCGCCAGCGCGATGCAGATCCAGACCCACCAGAGTGTCAGATAGGCCGCCATCAGCCGCGCCCTTTCAGCAGTTTGAAGGCATCGCCAAAGGCGGCCAGCGCCTCTGCCGGGACGATGATCGTCTGGTTGCCCTGACCGGACCCCATGCCGTTCAGCGCCTCCACCTGTTTCAGGGCAATCTGGTATTGCGCCGCTTCCAGCCCGTTCTCGTTGATCGCCTCTGCCACAACCTGCGTGGCATAGGCTTCGGCCTCGGCCAGCACGCGGCGCGCCTTGGCGGTTTGTTCTGACGCGTAAAGCTCGGCGTCGGCGGCCAGTTCAACGGCGCGTTTCTTGCCCTCGGCCTCGGTCACCTGGGCGCGGCGGGCACGCTCGGCGTTGAGCTGCTGCATCATCGCGGCGCGGGTGGCTGTATCGAGGTTCACGTCCAGAATCTCGGCCCGTGTCACCTCGATCCCCCAGTTGTCCACCGCATCCTCGACATTGGCCTTGATGGTGGTGATCAGGGAGGACCGGTTTGCCTGCACCTCGTCCAGGTCCATCTTGCCGATCTCGGCCCGCACGATCCCTGCCACTGTGGTGGAAATCGCGCTGTCCACGTCACGGATGCGATAGACGGTCTTTTCCGGTTCGGTGATGCGGTAGAAGACGGAGGTATCCACCTGCGTCAGCACGTTGTCGCGGGTGATCGCGTCCTGGCTGGCGGTGGGAAGCTGACGTTCCAGGATCGACACCCGGTGCGCGATCCGGTCGATGAAGGGCACGATCATGTTGATGCCCGGTCCCATCACCTTGCGCAATCTGCCAAAGCGTTCGACCACATGCTGTTCGGATTGCGGAACGATCTTGACCGCCTTGAAGATGACGATGACGACAAGTGCGGCCAGCAACAGGAATGCCAGGTTGTTTTCCAGCAGTCCCACGATGAGGTTTTCGATGTCCACAAGTGGTCCTTTCAGAGCGGTGATGCTGTGCTGTGATAGCATGTCGCGGGCTCAGGCGGAATACGCAGCTTTTCAATCGCTTTGGCGCGTGTTCCCGGCCGTCAGGCGCTGCTGCATCCAGCCGGTCATGTGCCTGAGCGCCGCAGCGCTTTGATAGGTCAGGCTGTGCTGCAATCCCTGTGCCGTGCCGCAGTCATCCTGGCTGTCGTCGATGGTGATGACCTGCCAGCGGCCCACCGGGCTGCTCTCGGCGGTGAATTCGATGTAGAATCCGGCCAATGCCAGTTCGGTGCCTGCTGCCATTGACAACAGCGACATGAACAGCAGGAAAGGCGCGGTCAGAATGCCCAGAAGTGCGGTGGCGATCACCAGCACAAAACCGGCTCCGCCGATCAGGAAGGCCCAACCGAAAAAGCTGGTGATCCCAAGGGCCAGACAGGCCCAGGTTGCGGTTTCCAGCAAGCCGGGGTCGAGTGTGGAGGCCTGTTCATATAGATGGAAACCGCCCGCGATCGAGAGCGCCAGCGCTGCGAGGAAAAAGCGGCTCAGGCCCTCGAACCGCAGGCGGAAGACCTCGGCCCTCGCATGGGCGGCCTCGAAGATCGACATCGGAAAGCCCAGCAGGACATGGGTTGCCTTGCCCAGCAGGTTGGCCGCCGCGATGCCTGATGACGCTTCATCCGCCAGCGTGCGCAGTACCAGCAGGCGTTTGGCGGGCAAATGCGGCGGCACGTAATCCTCAAGCGTCTGACGCGCGATGGCCAGGCCCCGGCGCGCGATGACCCAGGCCGCAGCAACCGCGACCCAGAATGTCACCACGCCGGTCGCATCCCGATCCGGCAGCCATCCGGCATTCGTCAGTGCGATCCCCGCGAACATCACGGCAAAGAAAGGCAACAGCCAGTTGATCCAGACCATCGTTGCACCGGGGGTGCGGGGCCGGGGGATCAGAAAGGGCGTGGACAGGCAGATCAGGCTGCACCGGTGCTGCAAATCCGGCCAGCGAGACAGGCATTGCAGGGCAATGTTGCCACCATGGCTGTGCGCGACAATGAAATGCGGCACATCGGGATGCCTGCGCTGCGACGCGGCCAGGGCATCGCGCAATGTGCTCAGGGCGGCGCGGCGCCCGGCCAGCGTGTTGCGCCCCGACCAGTTGACCCGGACAAAGGCGGTGGGCGTCTGCACCCTTTCGGTGATGCTCTGGCGTAGTTTCGAACCCGGCAGGGTCCAGGCCGCACTGCGTGCAAAAGTGCCGTGGACCAGCAGCACGATGGCACCGGGTGCGGGCGGGGCGTCTTCCTCGACCCGTGCGGGCCTTGGGCGCAACGCCTGCGCGAACCGCAGCACGAAGGCCCCCAACCGCACTACAAGCACCACGGCGATGACCAGCAGGTAGGGCAGCCCAAGTGCCAGCAAGAAAAGAAAAACCATGGTTGCTCCGTTCTTTGCAGCACCGCCCATGGGTCGGGACGGCGCGGTGAAATCAGCGCGCTGTTCAGAACAGGCTTGGCGTTGGCCCGAGTTTGGGGCAAGGAACGGCCATGAACAAGACAGACAAAGTTGCATTCGATCTGACCGCCACCGATGGCAAGGCGCGCAGCGGGGTGATCCACACCACGCGGGGCGACATCCGCACGCCCGCCTTCATGCCGGTGGGCACCGCAGCCACCGTCAAGGCGATGATGCCCGAAAGCGTGGCCGCTACCGGGGCCGACATCCTGTTGGGCAATACCTATCATCTGATGCTGCGCCCCACGGCAGAGCGGGTGGCGCGCCTGGGCGGTTTACACAGGTTCATGAACTGGTCGGGGCCGATCCTGACGGATTCAGGCGGCTTTCAGGTGATGAGCCTTGCCGACCTGCGCAAGCTGACCGAGCGCGGGGTGACCTTCAAAAGCCACATCGACGGGTCGCGGCACGAGATCACGCCGGAACGGTCGATGGAGATTCAGGCGCTGCTGGGCTCTGACATCGTGATGTGTTTCGATGAATGCCCGGCCTTGCCTGCGTCGCGGGACCGCATCGCCGAAAGCATGGAACTGTCGATGCGCTGGGCAAAACGGTCGAAGGAGGCCTTTGGCGACCGGCCCGGTCATGCGCTGTTCGGCATCCAGCAGGGCGGGCTGGAACGCGACCTGCGCCAGCAAAGCGCCGAGGCCCTGCGCGAGATCGGGTTTGACGGATATGCAGTGGGCGGTCTGGCTGTGGGCGAAGGGCAGGCGGCGATGTTCGACTGTCTCGACCATGCCGCCGGCCAGTTGCCCGAAGACAAGCCGCGGTATCTGATGGGGGTGGGAAAGCCTGACGACATCGTGGGCGCGGTCGCGCGCGGCATCGACATGATGGATTGCGTGCTGCCGTCACGGTCGGGGCGCACCGGGCAGGTGTTCACCCGCCTCGGCGTTCTGAACATCAAGAACGCGCGGCACGCGGACGACCCGCGCCCGCTGGATGAAAACTGCACCTGTCCGGCCTGCCGCAACTATTCGCGTGCCTATCTGCACCATGTATTCCGCAGCCAGGAGATCATCTCCTCGATGCTGCTGACCTGGCATAACCTGCATTATTTTCAGGACATCATGGCGGGTATGCGGGGGGCCATCGCGGCGGGCAGCTTTGCCGCGTGGCAGGCCGATTTTCACGCAACCCGTGCGCAGGGCGATATTGACCCGCTTTGACGGCGACCTGCCTTTCCCGACCCCAGGTTGATCCGACCCCACGTCGCGGCGGCGATGACCAAGGGTTTCCAAACTGCCCGATCATTTGGCATTTCGGCACAAACGGGAATTCACCTTTGGAAAAAGGGCTGCGCGCGCTTGTTTTTATATGCCGTTGCTGGCGTCTTGGGACCGCACCCAGGCAATTTCAAGGTCTTGCAGCGACGTTTCAGCGGATTAGCTGTCATTCCCAACACCACAGCTTCATCAAGGACTCCCACCATGACACAACCTCTTTTCACCCCCGCAAAGGCCGGGGCCATCGAGGCCAGCAACCGGATTGTGATGGCGCCGCTGACCCGGAACCGTGCCGACAATGACACCGGCAAAGTCAGCGACATGCACGTCGATTACTACCGCCAGCGCGCCGGGGCCGGGATCATCATCACCGAGGCGACCCAGATCAGCCCCGAGGGCAAGGGATACCTCCAGACCCCCGGCATCCACACCCCCGGACAGGCCGCTGCCTGGCGCCGGGTGACGGATGCGGTCCACGAGGCGGGCGGCAAGATCGTCGTGCAGCTGTGGCATGTCGGCCGGATAAGCCATACCTCGTTGCAGCCAGACGGCCAGCAGCCGGTTGCCCCCTCTGCCATCAATGCCGGGGTCAAGACCTTCACCGCGAACGGGTTCGAGAACACCTCGGACCCGCGGGCCTTGGAGCTTGCGGAAGTTCCCCGGATCGTCGCCGACTATGCCAATGCGGCAAAGCTGGCCAGGGACGCGGGCTTTGACGGGGTCGAGGTGCATGGTGCCAACGGCTATCTGCTGGACCAGTTCCTGAAGACAGGCAGCAATCACCGGACCGATGCCTATGGTGGGCCGGTGGAGAACCGCGCCAAGCTGCTGCTGGAGGTCATGGAGGCCGTCACAAAGGTCTGGGACGCCGGTCGCGTCGGCCTGCGCCTGTCGCCGTTCTCGCCCGCCAACGGGATCAGTGACGACAATCCGCAGGACACCTTCGAATATGTGATCAAGGAACTGAACCGCTTTGACCTAGCCTATCTGCACATGGTCGAAGGGGCCACGGGCGGGTCGCGCGACCTGCAAGACGGCCAGAGCATCGACAAGCTGCGCAAGCTGTTTGATGGCCCCTACATGGCCAACAACGGCTATGACCGGGAGATGGCGCTGCAAGCCGTCAAGGACGGTGACGCGGATTTCATCGCCATCGGCCGCCCGTTCATTGCCAACCCCGACCTGGTGGCGCGGTATGAACGCGACCTGCCCATCGCGCAGGGCGATCAGAGCACCTATTACGGTGGCGGTCGCGAGGGATTTACCGATTATCCCGAATACATCGCGGAGGCGGCTGAATAACGATGCTTTGCCGCGCGACGCAACGCGCGGTTGGTTGCGCTATGATGCCCGCGCAGCGCGACACCTGTTGCGCGGGCAGGGGCATTTAGGTGAATTTTTCGTCAAATTCCTGTAAAAACCCCGGTTGCCATGACCGGACAGGCAGGCGATGATAACCTAAAGCCCGCAAAGGGATTGAAACAGGCGGGGCAGGTGTCCATATCCTCCCCATGTCAGGAGACGGCGGCGGTTGCCTAGTTAGGGGCCTTTTCGTCTTGCTAATATAAGGAAAAGAGCATGTTAGAGCCATTGAACGCTTCTTACCCGGTGTTGCCGCTGCGCGATATCGTGGTGTTCCCGCATATGATTGTGCCGCTGTTTGTCGGCCGCGAAAAGTCAGTGCGCGCCCTGGAAGAAGTGATGTCAGACGACAAGCAGATTCTGCTGTCGAGCCAGATTGACCCCGGTGAGGACGATCCCGATAGCAAGGGGATTTTCAAGGCGGGCGTGCTGGCCAATGTGCTGCAACTGCTGAAATTGCCCGATGGCACCGTCAAGGTGCTGGTCGAGGGGCAGGCGCGGGTGCGCATCACCGAATACCTTGAAAACGAAAACTTCTTTGAAGCACGCGCCGAATATCTGACAGAGATGCCGGGCGATGCCGCGACCACGCAGGCGCTGATCAAGACCGTGGCAGATGAATTCGAACGCTATGCCAAGGTCAAGAAAAACGTCCCCGACGAGGCGCTGACCGCCGTGGGCGAGTCGGCAGAACCAGCGCGGCTGGCCGATCTGGTCGCCGGGCACCTGGGCATCGAAGTGGAACAGAAGCAGGACCTGCTTGAGACGCTTTCGGTCTCGGAGCGGCTGGAAAAGGTCTATGGTCTGATGCAGGGCGAAATGTCCGTTCTGCAGGTCGAGAAAAAGATCAAGACCCGCGTGAAATCGCAGATGGAGCGGACCCAGCGCGAATATTATCTGAACGAACAGATGAAGGCGATCCAGCAGGAGCTGGGCGATGGCGAGGACGGCAAGAACGAAGTGGCCGAGCTTGAAGCCAAGATTGCCGACACCAAGCTGAGCAAGGAAGCCCGCGAAAAGGCCGACGCCGAGATCAAGAAGCTCAAGAACATGAGCCCGATGTCTGCCGAAGCCACCGTTGTGCGCAACTACCTCGACTGGATGCTGTCGATTCCATGGGGCGTGAAAAGCCGCGTGAAAAAGGACCTTGGCAAGGCGCAGAAGGTGCTGGATGACGACCACTATGGCCTTGAAAAGGTCAAGGAGCGGATCGTTGAATATCTGGCCGTGCAGCAACGCTCAAGCAAGCTGAAAGGCCCGATCATGTGCCTTGTCGGCCCGCCGGGCGTGGGCAAGACCAGCCTGGGCAAATCGGTCGCGAAAGCGACGGGCCGGGAGTTCATCCGCATCAGCCTTGGCGGCGTGCGGGACGAGAGCGAGATCCGCGGCCACCGCCGGACCTATATCGGCTCCATGCCCGGCAAAATTATTCAGGCGCTGAAAAAGGCGAAAACCACCAACCCGCTGATCCTGCTCGATGAAATCGACAAGATGGGGCAGGATTTCCGGGGTGACCCGGCGTCGGCGATGCTTGAGGTGCTGGACCCGGAACAGAACTCCACCTTTGTGGATCACTATCTGGAGGTCGAATACGACCTGTCGAATGTGATGTTCCTGACCACGTCCAACAGCTACAATATGCCGGGCCCGCTTCTGGACCGGATGGAGATCATTCCGCTGTCCGGCTACACCGAGGACGAAAAGCGCGAGATTGCCAAGCAGCATCTGGTGGCCAAGCAGATCAAGAACCACGGTTTGAAGGCCAAGGAGTTCTCGATCGAGGATTCCGCGCTGACCGGCATGATCCGCTATTACACCCGCGAGGCGGGCGTGCGGAACCTTGAGCGTGAGATCGCCAAGGTTGCGCGCAAATCGCTGACCAAGATCATCCGCAAGGAGGCCGACAACATCACCGTGACCGGCGACAACCTTGAGGATTTCCTGGGCGTGCGCAAACACCGCTACGGTCTGGCCGAGAAAGAGGACCAGATCGGGGTTGTGACCGGCCTTGCCTATACCTCTGTCGGGGGCGAACTGCTGCAGATCGAAGCGCTGCGCCTGCCGGGCAAGGGGCGGATGAAGACCACCGGGAAACTGGGCGATGTGATGAAGGAATCCATCGACGCGGCCTCCAGCTATGTGCGGTCGATCAGCCCCCGGATCGGGGTGAAGCCGCCGAAGTTCGACACGCTGGACATCCACGTTCACGTCCCGGACGGCGCCACGCCCAAGGACGGGCCAAGCGCGGGGCTGGCCATGGTCACCTCCATCGTGTCGGTGCTGACGCAGATCCCGGTGCGCAAGGACATCGCCATGACCGGCGAAGTGTCGCTGCGCGGCAACGCCATGCCCATCGGCGGGCTGAAGGAAAAGCTGCTTGCGGCGCTGCGGGGGGGCATCACCACGGTCCTGATCCCGCAGGAAAACGAAAAGGACCTGCCGGACATCCCTGACAACGTCAAGGAAGGGTTGACCATCATCCCGGTCAACCATGTGTCAGAGGTTCTGAAACACGCGCTGGTCTCTGTCCCTGAGCCCATCGAATGGGATCAGGAGGCCGAGGACGCCGCTGCTGCTGCCACGCTGGCCGCGCAAAAAGGGTCCGGCGACAGCGCCACCGCGCATTAGGGTCCTGACCCTAAGGTTTGCACCTTTCGAAACGCCAAAGCGCCCCGATCATCATCGGGGCGCTTTTTCTTTGCCTGCGCGCAGGATTCGCAGGCTGACGCATGCCTGTGAACCATGGCCTGACCTGCGTCTTGCGTGGCAAGGAAACACTGTGATCCGCGCGGCGGAAACGGGGCGTAACCACCTGATGCATCGGCATTTTTGCCTGCTTTCAGCCAAATGCGCGCAAAATCGGCACAGTTGCCGGGATTCTGGGGGCATGGGCCTGATTTTGATATTCACACAACATGGGGTATGGTAGAAAACGGAAAACACAAAAAACCTACGAGGCAGTATAATGGCAACCAAATCAACACGGTCCTCTCGGACCAGAAAGACCCCCGTGGCAACAAAATCCTCAACTCCCGCCCCCGTAACCGCAATTGATGGCAAGGCACCCGCCGCTGCCGCAGCAGCGACGCCCACCGTCGTGGACGCACCGCAGTCGGTGATCCTGGGCCCCGTCATGCGCAAGAAAGAGCTGATCGACCAGGTCGTGAAACGCTCCGGTATCAAGAAGAAAGACGCCAAGCCCGTTGTCGAAACCATGCTCTCCGTGCTGGGTGAAGCGCTGGCCGACAACCGCGAACTGGTCCTGCCGCCCTTTGGCAAGGTCAAGGTGCGCCGTGAAAAGCAGTTGCCGAATGGCCGCGTGATGGTGGTCAAGGTGCGCCAGCCCACACCGCCGCAGGCCGGCCCGTCTGACACGATGCCCGACGCTGCCGAATAACAGCTTTTTCGCATCCCCTCTTGCAACGACCCGCGCGATTGTCTAATTCGCGCGGCAAGGGTGATTAGCTCAGTGGTAGAGCGCTTCGTTCACATCGAAGATGTCAGGAGTTCAAATCTCTTATCACCCACCATTTTTCTACCTTAGTTCAGGCGGATAGGCCGCGTTTATCCTGAGAACCTGACCGACGCGCGCCCTGCGGGCACTCTGGGTCAGGAGTTCAAATCTCTTATCACCCACCATTTTTCCTGCGTTTCGTATGATCTGACCGGGTGGCGGGCAGAGTTTTCGATACGCCGGTGCAAAAGCACCCGCCCGGCCTCCCCCAGGAGGGCGATTTTGCTTCCTCTGTCACCTCACGATCGGCCCGCCGGTTGAGATGTTTCCAACCACCCACAGGATCGGAACGCCCTCCAGGTCGGGCGATACCCGGCTTGAGCCATAGGTAAACCCGGTTCAGAACTGACGTCCGCCACTCTCTGCTCCAATCTCCGCATGGTCAGCTTGCCCGCACGTGATTGATCAACCTGGCGTCGCCGACAGTGTGCGCCTGACCGGTCCACCTCAGTTGCCGGACACACCTGCGTTGGAATTTGGCATTTCCATCCGGCATCGCCCCGGATATGGCTGTCGGCACCCGACGGAACGACGCAGGCGGCAATAACGTGACGACTTATCCGAAAATCTGGTTCCTGCGGCACGGCCAGACGGAATGGAATAAAGAATACAGGCTGCAAGGTCAGCTCGATTCCCCGCTGACCGATCAGGGGCTGGCAGAGGCCCGGCGGCAGGCGGAACTGATGCCCCCGATCCTCGCGCTGAAACCGGCTCTTTATGCCTCCCCGCTGGGGCGGGCGCGGCAGACGGCAGACATCGCGCTGTGCCAGACGCCATACCAGACCGATCCACGTCTGATGGAAATCCACGCAGGTGACTGGCAAGGCATGCTGCGGGACGAGATCATGGCCCGCCATCCCGATTGGGCCGCCACGTCCCCCACGCCACTGGAGATCTACGAGGCCGCCGAGGGGGGCGAGGGGCTGACAGCATTTCACGCCCGCATCCGCGACTTCATGCGCGGCCTCGATGGCCCCAGCGTGATCGTCGCGCATGGGTTGCTGGGGCAGGTGCTGCGGGCCGAGGCCCGTGGGATGCCGCTGGCAGCAGCAGGCGGTCTGTCGAACCTTCAGGGTTGCGTTTATGCGATTGAAAACGGGGTGGAAACCCGGATGGACATGCCGGAGCGGGTATGATGCCGCCGCTCTATATCCTGCGCCATGGCGAGACGACCTGGAATGTTGCGGGCCGGTTGCAGGGCCATTTCCATGCTGATCTGACCGACCGGGGCAGGGCCCAGGCCGAGACCCAGCGCCAGATCCTCGCCGCGCGTGATCTGACGGGTTTCCAGATCCTCAGCAGCCCGCAGGGCCGCGCGGTGCAGACCGCCCGGATCGTGATGCAAGCCATGCAGGGCCCCTTGCGGACCGAAGTTGCGCTGGCCGAAGTCGGGCTGGGCGATTGGGCCGGGGAATCCCGCGCCAATCTGATCGCGCAGACCGGCGCGCGGGATGGTTTCGACCTCTATGATCTGGCACCGGGCGGCGAGGGGCTGGCAGCGCTGCACAGCCGTTGCAGCGCCTTTCTGGCGCAGGTCACACGGCCTTCGGTGCTGGTGACCCACGGTATTACATCGCGGATGCTGCGCCTGATCCTGACGGGCCGCCCCCAGCGCGATCTGCGCGCCATCGACGGCGGGCAGGGCGTTGTATTTTTCGTCGAAGAAGGGGTGCAATCCCGACTGACTTTAGGGGCTTGAAGCCGCCCCCCGCCTTGCGCTAAGAGAGCCGGACCGGGTCGTTAGCTCAGTTGGTAGAGCGCTTCGTTTACACCGAAGATGTCGGGAGTTCGAGCCTCTCACGACCCACCATCCTTCACCGTCAGATCAAGATGATAGGGACGCTTTCCCTTGCAGGCCCAACCGACGCGCGCCGCTGTGCGGCACTCTGGGTCGGGAGTACAAGCCTCTCACGACCCACCATCCTTCACCGTCAGATCAAGATGATAGGGACGCTTTCCCTTGCAGGCCCGACCGACGCGCACCGCTTTGGATGTGGCAACGACCGCTTCCAAACTGATGTAACTTGTGGCTTTAGATCACTTCACGCCGAGCATCTTGCCCGTGCGGATCTAGGCTCTGGACCCATTAATCTTATATGCTCAGCGGCGATTTCGCACAATTTCAAGGGTTTGGGGCGAGCAGCCAATCCCCTCTCGTGACATTTGCCAAGCAAATGCACTGCCGGGCAGTGGTAGGTTCTATTTGCAAACGACCCAAGACGTTGAAATGAAGTGAAATCGCCGCCCGTCGCTCCGAAGGAGCGCCGTGTTATGCTGGCACGCCTTCGGCGTGACGGGTTTGACGGATTTTCCCGCAGTCCCATCGCCCGGCAGGGCATTGCGCAGCAATGTCCCGAGAAGAGGCGTCACATCTGCTTGAAATAGAACCACCACTGCCCGGCAGGGTATTGCGAAGCAATGCACGAGAGGGAATTCTTGCGCAGATGCTCCTGGTCTACAAAAAAATCTGTCAAACTGAGCATGTAAGATTAATGGGTCCAGAGGCTAGCCCGATAAAGCGCTTGCGATAAAGTTGCTGATCGCTTGGGTGACATTTCCGCGCAAGAACAGCCAATCGAAGAAAAGGAGGGCAAAGAAAATCATCGCGGCTTGGTATCCGGGCGATGCCCAATCCTGAAAGAGGATCGCAAGAGCCCAGTTCTGATTGTAAATATATCCATAGGCTGCCCAGGCGGTGTAACCCGTCAGTGCGACCGAAAACGCCGTGAAGCGCCAATTCAAGTGGTTTCGAAACACCACCAGGCCGAGCATCAAAGAGAGGACCACAACGTTTACGAGCCCAAACCTGCGCAAATCGGTCAACAGTCCTTGCACGGACGTTTCGTAGCGCTCTACCAGGAGGTCGCCGAACGTGCTTTGCCCAACTCTGATTTGAGCAACGCGCTCTACCATGGCAAGGTTTGTGAGCTGAGAGGCCAGGACCCAGAATTCGCAATTTTCGTTGCAGGTTTCTGACTTTGCCAATGCGAGGATAGCGGGGACAACCTCTTTACGCTGTGCGTCAAGAACCTGTGCATCCGTCCCAAGGCGATCCGAAAGCGCCATGAGCTTCTCGGACATACTGCCTTCGCTCTGTCCGACTGTTCGGTTCGACCAAACCTCCTGCGCCGCGCGTTCAACTTCCTCAATAGCAAACTGTCGAAGGCGCTCTTCAACTTGATCAGGGTTTGAGAAGGTAACAGCGACAAGCAGGACGGAGATCACCAAACCCAGCAGCTGGATGCCGATAAGGGTCATTCTGCCTGCAAGTTCCAATATCCGCTCCGATCCAAATGGGCACGACTATGTCTATAAGCTGACAATGGTTCAAGCCGCAGTATATTGTGTTATGGTCTCAATCCGGACCTTCGCCGCGACAGCGCGTAAGATCGACACAGAACTGGTCCCGCATCCGGAATCCGGAACTCACCTTCATGTCCGGCCTGCGCCGCACAAATCAGTCTGGGCAACCAGGGACCAAAGGCCTTGCTGAATAGACCTAGTCGTCCGGGTTGTCGTCCCAACTGCGGGCACGTTCTTCCCAGTTGCCGGTCGACCTATGCAGATTGGGATAGACACTTCGTTAAAACCGAAGATGTCTGGCGTTTGAGCCTCTCACGACCCACCATCCTTCACCGTCAGATCAAGATGATAGGGAACTTTCCCCCCACACCCCTTCAAAGGTTCAGATTGACCCAGACCGGCACGTGGTCCGAAGGTTTGTCCCGACCGCGCACGTCGCGGTCGATCTGGCAGTCACGCAACATGTCGGCGCAGGCAGGGGACAGCAGGAAATGGTCGATTCGGATGCCGTTGTTGCGGTTCCAGGCGCCGGCCTGGTAATCCCAGAAACTGTAGTGGCCGGGGCCATGGGTGCGGGCGCGGAAGGCTTCCGTGAGGCCCAGGTTCACCAGCCTGCGCCACTTTTCGCGCGACTCGGGGCGGAACAGCGCATCGTCGCGCCAGCTTTCCGGTTTGGCCGCATCCTCGGCCTGGGGGATGATGTTGTAATCGCCTGCCATCAGAAAGGGCGTTTCCTCGGCCAGCAGGCATTCGGCGCGGGCGCGCAGCCGGTCCATCCAGCCCAGTTTATAGGCGAATTTGCCCCCCGCGACCGGCGCGCCGCCTGCGTCCAGTTCCACCGGGTTCCCGTTCGGCAGATACAGCCCGCAGAGGCGCAGTGCCGCGTGATCACCGACAACCGTTGCCTCGATATAGCGGGCCTGTTCGTCCGCCGTATCGCCGGGCAACCCGCGGGTCACGTCCTCCAGCGGGTGTTTTGACAGGATCGCGACCCCGTTGAATGACTTTTGGCCATGGGTTTCGACATTATAGCCGCGATCCTCGAACAATTCGCGGGGAAAGGTCTCATCAACCGACTTGATCTCTTGCAAAAGCACCACATCGGGCTGCGCCTCGTCCAGCCAGGCGGGCAGGGCCTCGGCACGGGCCTTGATGCCGTTGATGTTGAAGGTGGCAATTTTCATCATCTCACTCCCTGCAGGCTGACCGTGCTATCGCCGATCTGGCGCAGCGGGGCAAGGGGCAGGGGGGGGCCGCATC
>NZ_LXYI01000018.1 GCF_001650875.1 Sulfitobacter sp. EhC04 | reverse complement strand
GGTCCATTTCGGCAATCCCGCTTCCAGCTGACCACCAATCCGGGGCTGAAGATCATCGCCACGGCACGCATCACGTCCTCGATCAGAGCCTGGTCGCCGATCCGCCCGTCAGGCCACGCGTCGTAGTGCTCGATAATGCCCGCCGGATTGACCTTCATGGCTTCCCAGATGATGGAATAGTCACCCGCCCACGCCATCACCCCGCTGTTCATGATGTTCGGGTTCAGGAAATCCCTCGTCATGGTGAATTGGTCCGAAAGCAGCGGCGCCAACGGGCCGGTAATGACCGTATCGAGGTCGAGATAAAGCGTCTGGCCGGTCAGCAGGCCTGGGCGGAACATCTCGATTTTCGACCACCAACCCGGCCAATCCGTTTCGAGCGGGATACGCTCACAATCCACGGCCACGTCCGAGAGGCACACGAACCGATGCGGTCGCTGCAGGTGTCGGGCCACCGCCCGCTGCAACCGTGCCACCCACGTCGCGTCGTAGCGCCCACCCGAGCGCAGGACGCAGGCGACCGTCAGCTGGCCCAATAGTCGATCTGCACCGGAACGCGCCAATCAGCGCCATCCCGATACCCTTTCTTGATGTCCGGTTCATCCATGATCGTAACAGTGCCTGTAGCAGCCGACAGCCGCAGGCCACTCGGGAACTGACCAGCGATGCGATCCGCCAAGCGCTCAGATGGAAAGGCGTAAACGTCGAGCTCACCGACCGCTGTCACCTGCAGGAACCCGTTCGATTTCACCAGCCGACGCCCCCCTTTCAGGGACGCATCACGCCGGCTTACCCGAACCACCTCAACGACAAGATACGGCCTGACCACGCTGGCGGGCTTGTCCTTGTTCTCCCAGACCACATCCGGGCAATCCGTCATCGCGACCAACCGCTGCCCGAGTGCTTGGGAAATGTCCGCTTCCTCGATCACGTCCGAACCTCCGCTTCCCGCGCACGTACAAAGTCCGAGAACCGGCGCGCGTTGAAGCCGACGTAGTGGCGCCCTGGAACCTCAGTCCTGCCGCCATCTTCCCGCTCGATCGAATAGCCGGTCTCCATCGGCAGGGCGTGCGGCGCGGTCCAGGCGAAGGTCATCACGTCGCCGATCTCAAAACTGGCAATCGCCACCACGTAGCTGTCGGAGTCGGGAGAGCCGCCATTGGTCGACAGGCTGTTGATCAGTTCCGCCTCGGCCACCGGGATCTTACCTACCTCCATCGTTCCGCCCTTGGTGACGCCAAGCTGGGGGGTCTGCGCGGCCTCGACTACATCCTGAATGGCCTCGGCGGCGACGTAGCGCATGTTCGCCTTGGTCATGTCGGCGAAATTTTTCAGTTGCGCGGTGAACGACTGCGCCATGGTCTATCCTTTCGGCAATTTAATGCGGTAGACGCCAATGCAGCGGCATCCGATGCTGTGCTTGGCCCCGCCGCGCGGGTCGTGGGGGTGGCTCATGCGGGTGCCGTCCGGAAACACGAAATCCTCGCCCACCTCGATGACGGTCCCGTCCATCGCCACATGATCCTCGCGGGGTTGCTGGCTGAGATTGTGCTGCCAGCGACAGGTGACGCTCTCGACCTTGCCGCTTTCCTTGACCTGCCGG
This sequence comes from Sulfitobacter sp. EhC04, assembly GCF_001650875.1. Classification (GTDB taxonomy): domain Bacteria; phylum Pseudomonadota; class Alphaproteobacteria; order Rhodobacterales; family Rhodobacteraceae; genus Sulfitobacter. The sequence goes on along the minus strand of NZ_LXYI01000018.1, from coordinate 76,357 downwards.
TATCCTTCGTCCCGGCCTGCCGCTTGGGCGGTGAAGGCTTCGTTGCGTGCCACGGTGCGGCCCCGGTATCCTGCCGCTTTCACCTTGTAAGCCTCGATCGCCGCATCGACCTGAGCCGACGTCAGCGCCCGACCCTCTTTGATCGCAGTGCGAATGCTGGAATCGAAACGCCGGTCACTCAGCTTGTACCGCGGTTTCCAGCGCCCGGTGACCTGATCTCGGATGAAGAATTTGCGGATCTGGTTAGGGTCGCGCAGAAGCTGGCGGATGCTCATCATGTCGTCAATCTGCGGCTTGGTCAGTCCAATCACCCCACCGACACGCCGGTTGCCGACCGTGCGGCCCACCAGGTCACGGGCAAGGGCGTTCAGACTTCGGTTTTCCTCCAGCGCAGCCACAATCAGCCGCCGTGCGTTGCTGATCGCCTCGTCGGTGATATTGGTGATCAGCGCCCCCGCCTGGCGCTCCGCCAGCGCCACCGCACGCGGATGGCTGCCGTTGAAGCCGAACACCGCCGAAAGCCCCTTGGGCGCCTCGGTGACGGCCGACAGACCACCTGCAATGACGGCTTCGCGGATGGCGTTTTCGAGCGGGAACAGAACGCCCCGGTCGAGCCGGAACAGCTGCGCCGCCCGCTCAATTTCCCCTTGCTCCAGGAACCGGATCAGCGCCGCCTGATCAATATTGAGGCGGCCTTTGTCCATCGCCTCCCTGAAGGCCTCCCGAATAGCCTTGGTATGGCGCTGAAGCAGGCGTTCGATACGTCGCTGCTGGGCGGTACGGCGAGTTGGTCGGGCCATGTTAGGTGAGACTTGGCTTCACACACAGAGCAAGCGCCTGATCAGGTGTAAAGCCCTGTTTGATTGACGCATCAAAATGAATGCGGCGAATAGTTGCAATCATTCGAGCTTCTCTTTCTATAAGAGGTTGTAGCTCTGCCAGTTTTGCAAGGTTTGCTCGATCTGTGGCGGTGGCGATGACTTTGTGTGCTTCGTTGCTCATGGTGGTTCCTTCCATGTGAGATGACCCCGCAGACGATGCTGTGTGGCTCAGGTTGTGGGGTGGTGTTTTAGGGCTCGGCGTTCATAACTAAGCCCAAGTAGAACGCCGCCTCGATCGCCCGGTCCCATTCTTTGAAGATCGCAGGCGGGTAGTGCAACGCCAGGATGGCCTCCAGCACCCGGTCATTGTCCAGATGCTCCTGGACAAGCCATCGGTGGATGAAGGATTCGAGCGCGGCGATCTCGGCGGGCGTTGGCATTTAGTCGGCCAGTTTGATCTTGTGCAGCAGCGCCGTGCCCGCCGGTGCCACCGTATCCACGTCGGAGATTTCATGAAACACCGTGTCGGCGTCAACGTCCTGTTTTCGAACCCCGACCACGACCACGTCGCTCTTCAGGGGCACCACGTCGTCGGTCGGGTCCACCAAGAGGACCGTCATCGTCTTGCCGATCAGCGTCCCGTCTCTGTCCCGGATCTGCTTCTTGGTCTGCAACCCCGAGATCTCGTGCAGGGTTGGTTCACCGGTCCCGTTCGCCTCTGCATCCCACGGGTTGGACTCACCGGACGCCTTGCGCTTCAGCGTGCCGTAAAACCGACCTTCCCCTGTAGCCGTCGCGGCCCGCACGAGCCCGGCAGAGACTTTGGCCGCGATGCGGTCACCGCGGTTCATTATTCAGGCACCGGGCCAGCGGACAGCATGATTGGCGGATGCTGGCCGCTGCAGATGTCGGTGCCGATCAGCGTCACCCGGATCGAGGCGCCCGCGTTCAGCGCTGCCAGTTCCTCGGGATCCGGCTGCCAGGCTGTGACGATGGCTGGCAGGTGCTTGTCCTGCACGGTGTCATAGACGGCGGTGTCCTTGACTGGCAGGCCGAGATAGCCTTGGGATTTTCCGAGCAGGCGGGTGAAGCCAGGAATGCGCATGATCATCATTGGTCTGTTCCTCGTTTCGGTTGCCCGAACCTCTCATGAAATGCAGCCCAGGCAAGAGCAGTAGTTGCGGCGACGGGGCCGCGCTGTTGGCAGCCCTCGCAGTAGATATACCGGGCCGCGCGAGGCCCCCCAGCCAACAAAAAGGTGCCGATGGCCCCGCAGTAAGGGCAGGCCTCACTCATCGCCACGCCCAAGTCTGCCGCGCCCCCGGCTGGGTGCCGGTCAGGATCGGCGCGAGGCTTTCCAGCACGGAGCCATGCTTTGCCTCCTGCCTCGCCGTTCCAGCATATTCGGTCTCTTCCTCGTAGACGTCCACCTTCAGCCGGGTTCGCTTGATCCCGCCGCTGACCTCGGCATCCTGCGACAGTGGTCCGGTCACGGCCCGAGCCGCAAGTTCGCACGTCGCCCGGATCAGTTGCGGCGGCAGGGCCGGCAGATCGAAGCCGTCGTCGTCGCGCGCTTCGCTGCGGGGCCACTCCAGACCTTGCAGCCATCCCTTGCGCCGCCCCCGGTAGGAGGTCGACAACAGCGCATCGAGATAGCCAGAGGCCTCACGCGCCGCGCCCTCCTTGGCCTCGGCGGAAGCCGCATCCCAGGCCGTGTAAAACTCGGTGTGCTGACGGTTACCCCAAAAGGCATCAATCGCTGCGACGGTCGCATACGATTCCGCGCCCGAGATCCCTGCCCCGGTTTCAACGACCAATGCCATCAGCGTGTCACCTCCCGCTCAACGATCACCTTGCCCTGCAGCGCCCGCACGGTTGTGCCATCGCCGATCAGTTTCAGGTCATAGATAAATTCGACAAACCGCTCGGCGCGGTACGCCATGTCGCCAAAGACCAGCAATTCAGACAGATCATCTAGCAGGCCTGTGGTGTCTTGTGCGGTCATGGCAAGCGTCACCGTCCCGTCGGCGCCCAACGTAATCGACCCGTCAACTTCGCCGCCGGTGGATGTCAGATACGCCTCGGTCGAGGATGAAAAGTCGGCCCGGATCGCGAGCCGACCCTCATAATTTGAAACGTCGACCGCCGCCCCCTCCCCATCCAGGTAGACGAACGAAAACTGCCACGTCGCACCCTGAAGGATGTGAAGATCTTGGCGAACCGACATCAGCCTTGCGCCTGCTCACGCTTGGCGATTTCGGCTTTGATCGCCTCCACGGCTTCATCCTTGTTGGCCGTCGGCGTCTCGGCAAATTTGTCGGCCAGTTCCCGCAAGTCCTTTGCGGACAGATCGGCCCATCCCTCGGGGATCTCGACGGTCGTGCCTTGGCCGTCGCCCTGGTCTGGATCATTTTGCGCGCCTTTGAGGTCGGCTGCGTTTTCAGAAGATGCGCCGGCATCCTTGTTTGACAATGAGCCAGCCCCGGACGAACTCCGTGCGCGGTCTTCATAGCGCACATCGGGATTTTCGGGATCGGTCAGAAAGCCTTCTTTGAACAGACCGGCCACAAGATCATCGGGGATCTCGACGGTCGTGTCTTCGAAAGCGGTCTTGGTGCCGACGTTTTGCTCATCGGTGTACTCGAAGGTCTTCAGGATCAGACATTTCATGTCGGTTCTCCAAATTGGGGTTGAAGGCCGCGGACCCGAGGGCCCGCAGCAAGTCAAGCAGTCCTATCAGGCGGGCGGGTTGGCCGTGGGCCGCGTGTGGGGGTGACCCAAGATGCAGATGACGCTGATCGGGGCGCTGCCAGAGTTGGCAACCACGTCGTCAATCTCGATTGAGACGTACCGCTGACCGCCCTTGTAGCCGATCTTGCGCGTAACGCCGTCGTCATCGAACTGGAAACCAGCATCCGCCTCGGTCCCGATCAGGAACGTATCAGCGACCGCCGTGTGATTGCCCTGCGTTGCGTCCTCGCCGTCTTTGACCGTCACGGCCCAGGTTGCGTCCGCGTCGGCCAGAACGCCGGTGGCGATGATGAAGGTGACGGACTCATAGCCCGCCGTGTCGATGGCCGCGCTGACTGCGGCGGTGCCATCCGACACAACCACCGGCGCAATTGCGATAACCGGATGGATGTCATTGAAGAGATCACGGGAAGCCATGTCTCATACTCCTTTCAAGAGGTTTGGGAAATGGCGGGGCCGAAGTCCCGCCGAAAGTGTCAGCTTATGCTGCGCACTTCAGTTTCTTGATGGCCTCGGCCAATGTGACCTTGCCCGCCACGCGCTTGCGCATGATGTAGCGGATCTTGCCAGAAGTGGCCTGCGTGTAGGGATCACGCAGCATTTCCATCGCGAGACGGTCCACCCATGTGTAGGCGCGGCGGAAGTCGCCATAGGCAATCGGGAACGTCCCTGCGCCGGCGTTTTGCATGTCGGGCATTTCGACATAGGGGTCGCCGTCGATGGTGTTCGGGCGTCCCAAGGCGAGGCCGGGCATCCAGATGTAGTTCTTGTCGCCATCCTTGAGGCGACGCACCTGCCCCATGGTTGTCCGGTTCATCACAAAAGTGGCGTTCCGGGCGTAGGCGGTCTTGAGCGAATACTTCATCTGAAGCAGCCCATCCGCCTGGCCGTCGACGTCCGCGATGGTGGTCGCCGAACCGGAGTTTGTGAAGCCAACATCCGCGTGCTGCATGAAGCCCTGCGGCTTGCCGACGCCAGTGCCGTTCACGAAGGCCGCGCCTTCAGCAAGGGCGAACTGCTCCGCCGATTCCTCTTCGATCTCGGCCGGAATGTTGAAGACCGTATCTTCGAGCATCTGGTTGGTGATGTCGATCAGGGCGAACATTTCGTGGGTGGTGATCTCTTCGATCCCCCACGTCAGGCCCTCGGTTTCGGCCTTCGTGCCTTGCTCCGCAACCCACTGCGCCGCGAATTGGCCGGTGCGCTTCGGGATCTCTACCGACTTCATGCCGGTCTGACGGACGCGGGCCAACGAACGAACCGGACTGATCTCGGTAACCGCCTTGATGATGTCGCGCACCATGTCGACCGGAGCCAGGTAGCCGCCTTCCGTGTTGGTGCCGATGTTCAGAGCCTTGTACTCTTCGATCACGTCGGACAGAGCCTTTTGCTGCGCTTCGGGCAGGTTGGCCGTGCCTTGCTGGTGCGCCAGGACAACTGCCCGCGCCCAATCGCTGCGACCGGTCATCTTTTCTTCAGGCGACTGGTCTTTGTTGGTCGTGCGGTTGATTGCGGTTTCGAGGATGCCAAATTTCTTGTCCAGATCGGCCAGCGCTTCCTTGGTGCCGTCCAGCTGGGTCAGCTTCTGGTTGATGCCCTCGAACTTGTCCAAGGTGCCTTCGATCTTCTTCAGCTTGTCGTTGGTCACGACGTCATCGAATTTGCCTTCGATGCCTTTGAGGCGTTCGTCATTGGCCTTCTGGAACTCGCCCCAGGCACCCATGAACTCGCCGATGGCCTTCTTATCGAGGTCTTTGACGTCGTTGCCAGTTTCGTCTTTGCGCTCAAGCGGACGTGCGGGAGCGCGGGCCGTGGTGGCCCCGAATGAATGAGACATCGTGTCTCTCCTATTTTGAGGTTGTTGTCAGGCGCGCAGAAGTGCGGTTGCCTGTTGAAGAAGCTGGGAAAACCCAGCGTCATCACTTCCCTGTCCGGCGTCCCGCGCGGCCTTGTTCAGTGATTTGTAGCCGTCGGCGATGATCGCCTTGGCCTGTTGAGCGGTGAAACCAGCATCCCGCGTGAGATACCGCTCAAATTCGCGTTCGGTTGGAAGGCTGCCGTCGTGCTTGACCAGCGTGATGCCTGCCATCGCTTCCATTGGAAACGTGACCACCGAAATTTCCCGAAGATCCACAGCGAGCAGGCGACGAACGCCATTGTCTCGGTCGATCTCGTAACGCTTGGTCCTGTAGCCGATAGACAGGCCTTCGATGGCCCGCTCTTTCATCAGCTCGTGAACCTCCTTGCCGCGCTGGACGCTCAGAAAGAGCCGCCCTTTGACGAACAGACCCGTCGCGTCTTCGCGGATCTCAGTGTATTTTCCGATCACCTCGCGGGGGTCGTGATGGTAGAGCATCCGCACCTTTTCGGCGGGGATCTGGCTCAGGCTTTCCTTAAAGGCGCCTGCCATCATCATATCATCGCCCTGATCGACCACGTTGAAGTGGGACGCATACCCCTCAAATTCACCGTTTTCGGAGACCGCTTTGGTGTCGATCTGCAACGCGCCGCCAAGGTCGCCTTTGAAGAGGCCGTCCTTCAGTTCAAGCAGGTTATTCATCATCGTCATCCTCGTTTTCGGGGTCTGTGTCATCGTCATCGTCATCGTCAGGATCTACATCGTCGTCATCGAGGTCATCGAGAACCCGCATAGCTTCTTCCAGCACCTGCTTTTCGGTCATCGAAGGGTCGAACAGGCCCACGCTCTTCATGTACCGAAGCAGCGGCGTATAGCCGGTTGTTTCAACCGCGTTGACCAATGCCGTCAGAACCGAAGCGTCAAAGGACTGGATCGACCCTGCCTTGCGCGGACCATATTGCAGGGCCTCGCGCACTTCGTCGGCATCAAGAACACCCTTTTCAAGCAATTCGACGTGCGTTTTGCGCTTCGATTCCCGGCGAGGCTCCAGCGCCGGGATGCTGTCGAGATCAGGTGCCAGCTTTAGGCCATCCCCGAACATCGGAGTCAGCCAAGCGTTCAGCTCGGAAGTGACCGATTGCACAAGCGGCAGCACCGTCTCTTCGTAAAGCTCGACCTTCGCTTCCTTGACGTTGTTGTAGGTGGAGGACCCCCGAACAATCAGGATGTGCGGGACGCCCCAAGCCACGCAGATGTCGCGGGCGGCGTCCTGCTTGGACGCATCGAAATCCATGTCCTTTGGCGAGATCCCCATCTCTTCCCATTTGACGTTGCCGCCGAAAACCATCGGCTTGCCAGAATTTTTCGGCCCACCATGGCGTTTGTTCAGTTCGCGTTCGGCCTTTTCCAGCACGTCGTCAGGTGCGCTGATGACCTGTCCATCGGTAGTGATCGGCTGAAAGACCAATGCGCCCGACGGCCGGGCTCCATTGTCGAGCAGCGCCTTGTTGTGCGCTGACGCCGAATTGTGACGATCAATACCTTGACCGGCGGGCTCGACCCGGCTCAGACCATACCAGTCATCAAGTGGGTGAAACTCGCGCAGATGCAGGATGTCGCTTTCAAGCGTGACCTGATTGACTGGCCAAGTCTTTTTCTTTCCGGACATTTCGAACTGATAGGCAGATGGCAGCCCATACTGGCCGGGGATGACCTTCATGCGGTCCGGGCGTTGGGTCCAAAGCTCCTTTGGCGGCTTACCTTCGGGTCCGACCTTTTCGATATAGCTATTCCCGGCCAACATCAGATAGGTATAGACGGCCTCGAAGAAGAAGGCACCGCCCCGCCCTGGTGCCGGGCGCGCAAGCAGATCAAGCAATTCGTGCTCAGTGATCTCATTGCCCGCCTTATCGAAAAGCAACCAGCCCGGCACGGTTGCGCAAACAGAGATCATCTTGGCGCAGCGGTAGCCGATGGGATTGAGCTGATAGGCCTCTCTGCCAAAACTTGCATAATCCCGCGGCGTCCAAACGGGCAGCCCCACCCCGTAGGGCATGACAATGGATCCGGCCGCAGACGCCTTCGCCTCTTGCTGTGACCCGAACCATGTACGGGGGTTAAAAATGCTCATTAGGTTTCATCTCCGCCAACGTACCAGTGGAATGCTTTCTTTTGCACGATGGCGTTGAACGCACGGCTCGTGCTGTCGACATCATCGTCGTGCTCTGCCTCTGGAAAGCCTTCAAGAGAGCTGAACCACCGCTCGTTCCAGGCACCTCTGACCACAAAGACGTTTCCAGCTTCGGCTTGCGCCGAGAACCCGTTGAAGCGCGTGATCTTACTGCCAGTTTCGGTGCTTGACCGAACATTGAAGCCTGCCAAAAGTTTTACCAGCGTTGCAATTTGCGCTTTACCCGCCTGCCCCGGGTCTTGTGGAAGGTCGATTTGAACTTCTTTGCCGTCATCAATGGCTGTGTTCTTGAGTAACTTCTCAACACCAGCTGGACCGAGATGATCAGACGTGTTGTCTCCGACGAAATACCGGCCATCCGGAGTCTTGCCGACTTTCGTGCCGCTCGTCGCATCTGGGTCATTGCCTTCGGTCTTTGGCGTGCTGGCCAAATCCCAACCACGCACCCACTGAATATCCGCAGGAGCTGCATCGACAACTGTTACCCATCTTCGATTGAAATACAGACCTGCAGCGGGTCTGATTTTCCAGTTACCGCCCATCAACCGCTCGCGCTCCACGGTGGGAAGCGACATCAGCGATGCCATGTAGGATGGGTCAGCCTCCATCAAAGCGGCGTTGTCTGTCAGCTTTGCCGGAATGAAGGTCACAGACTTTGGCGGGATGGGGATGATTTGCCCGTTCGCATCAGGCATTTTGTGGTGCGCCAACTCGTCAGGATGATCCGCCCATGAAATCACATCGCCAACACGAACGAACCACCGGATTACACCGGCCCGCTCAGGGATCGGAAGCCCGGTATCCTGATTGATCCACCATGCAATAAACCGTGCAACCCAGCTATCCGCGTCCGGGTTGCACGTCGCCCGGATGTAAGGTCGGACCCCGCACATGGACCGGTTACGAGAGACCATGTACCAGAACTGTTTCTCGCTGAAGTGCGTCAGCTCATCGAACCCGATCAACGGGATCTGCGACCCCTGCCAATCCAGAACTGTCTTGTCGTACTCCAGGTGGGCGAATGAAACAGTCGCTCCAGATGGGAACCGCCACTGCAAGTTGTGAGACCGTGGCGCCGCGCCGATAACCGAATAGAGCTTTTCGCTCTCATCCCAAAGCCCGCCTTCGTTTCGCACCTGAACAGTGGAGCGCCGGAAGAACACAGCGCCAAAGCCCCTGTTCGCCGTATGGCGCAGCGGCTCGAGCAAGAGCGCCCAAGTCTTCCCACCGCCAGCACCGCCCCCATATATCGCAATGTCAGCGGGTGAGCTTAGGAAGTTTTCCTGTGGACCGGGCTGCGGCCTGATTGCCCTAATCGCGCCCATTGTCTGGAAGTTGATACACGGTCACTTGTTGCTCCGGCATCGGGTTTTCCGGATCGTTGCCGTGGATTTTCTTGTCAGCCAAACCCAGCTCGCGGGCGATGATATTCGGGTTAAGCAAGTCCGCCGACGCCCCTTCGAACTTCTGAGCGAAGATAATCGCTTCTGTTCGCGTAATGATGTCAGACAAGTCGGCACGGGTTTTCTTCCATTCGTCCCACGTTGTGCGGGTCACGTCGATGAATAGGCACATGGCGCTGATCGTCATGGCGCGCATTTTGGAGACTGGTTCGTGCTTTGAGTCACCCATGTAAGTTACAAGCCGGTCCTCATACAAAGGATTGTCATGCACCCAATTAAAATACTGGACACAAGCATCCCACAGGTCATCTGCACTTTCGAACTTGGGCTTCACACCATGTGTGCTGCGGGCTTCCCAGAACTTGTTGCCTGCCGTGAAGCGTCCTGTCTTGGGGTCTTTTCCTGTCATAGGTCTCTCACGGTGTTGTCACGATATGATGCTGAATGAGCGAAAAAGCGGCCAAATCAGCCTGATTTCAACCTTTGGTAAGTCTAGCCTCGGTGATTTCGGAGACCTTTGACGCTCATAATCAATCTTTGGTTGTGAAATTGTGGCGAGGGGGCCTGCCGCCGCTCCCCCCTCGCCTACGCCTCAACAACCAGTCACCCGAGGGGATGTCTGCTAACTGGCTGGAGGCGATCTCTGAATGACTGCGGGGGCGCGCTGATCCGACAGCCCGCCCCCGACTTCAAGCCCGGCTCACCCCATTGGGGTCGGATGGCTCTCTCTCGCGGTGTATTCTGGTTGCGCGGGATGGATTTGAACCACCGACCTCCAGGTTATGAGCCTGGCGGGATACCTCTTCCCCACCGCGCCAATTCGGCCCCGTTTAGAGCGACCAACCAAGAGCTTGATCGCTCAGGGGGGAGAACCCGGGCACAGATGCGCCTTGCCGCAATCTGTCAAGTTGAATGGCAAAAGTCAAAAAGAAGCTGCGATAACCGATACATATTAGGCGGTAATCTTGCAGGCTGTTGTTTTATAGCGATTTAAAATCACTACATACTTGCGCTAGATATCTTTTTTCACTATATTTGTGGTACAGGGCAATGAAGCCCGCCCCTAGTGGAGAGACAAATGCACAACCAATCCCCCCGAACCGTCCTCTTTCCAGAATACCCGGAGACGAGGAAAACGGCCATGAAGCGCCTGAACGTCACGCTCACGGCGGCGCAGATCGCGGCACAGTTGCGGCATGGATATTTCGGCCCGAAACCGCGGATTGGCGCCGCCGACCTTCGCGCCTCGATCAGATACTACGAGCGCGGCTACTGCATGCCCGCCGACACCTTCGCGGCCATCTGCGATTACATCGAAAGCCGGTTCGCGGACGGAGGCGAAACCGACATTCGCAACATGGACGATGCGCACCGTCAGATGATGTTCGCCGGCATCGCCGCCGAAGCCCGGCACGACAGCGAACTCTACCGCGCCCAGCTGAACGCGAGGGCGGCAGCATGATCCCGAATAGCATCACCACCGGCGAGGCACTTAGCAGCCTCGCCGCGCTCGAATACCAACTTTGGGTGATCATCGTCCTGCTCTTGGTTCTTGCAGCAAGGGAGCAGCTGTCATGATCCCCAACGGTATCCCTGCCAGCGAAACACTGGCCAGCTTTATCGCATCTGAACACATCGTTGAGCTGGAAATCGCGCCAGTGAAGGACGCGATCAAACTCTGCTCCCAAGGCTCAGACATTTGCGTCTGTTCGCCAGAGGATGCTCAATTCTGGTCGATCTATGGCCGCACCAAGGAAGGCTTCGCCACCTTGCTGCACGACATCTCAGATCAAGAAGAGCCGGGACCAATCATCCAGTGGCTGCATGACACGACGAAACTGCCGGTGGCATTTTTCAGCGACCGCCTCCGGTCCCGAGACGCCATGCCGACATTGGCGCTGGCCGAATGGCTGACCGAAACGATCCACGACGAAATTCCCGGCGTCGATGACGCGGCGGATTTCCGGGACGACGATTTTGAAAACCATGCCCTGGCCCCGCTTCGCGAAAGCCTTTGCCTCGCCTGCGGCTACAACGGCGACCCCATCACCCACCCGTTCGCAGATCCAGACTTCAACAACGAGTGACCTTGAAAGGAAAACCTATGCCCAACCATGTGATCAACCGCCTGACTGCCAGCCCTGAAATCCTCGACGCCCTAAAAGGCAATGGTGACGTCGATTTCAACGCGCTGATACCAATGCCGAAAATCCTCAAGCACACAGCTTCCGGTTCTCGCGATTTCGATGGCGTCAAACATAAGAACTGGTTCATCGAGAACCCAGAAGCGCCGTTTCGAGATCAAGTTAAGCGCGCCTTCACGGATGAAGAAATTCAGGTCTTACAGCAGATCGGGTTCTCCAGTTGGTACGATTGGTCGATCGAAAAATGGGGCGTCAAATGGAACGCATACGCGATCAATCGGACAGAAACTGATGTCACGTTCCAAACGGCCTGGAGCAGTCCAAAGGAAGTATTCGAGGCTCTGTCTGGACGTTTCCCTGATGAAGAGATCCGCGTCGAGTTTGCTGACGAGGACATTGGATCCAATTGCGGTACGGCAACATACCGTTGGGGAAATCTGGTGGATTTCAGCGCGGGTAACGTTGATTTCGCCCACGATATGTGGGGCCATGATGAAGAGACCCGCGCTGAAATGGCCGCTGATCATGCGGAGGACGGCCAATGAAAACGCCACCTTTCACAATTCAGACGAATGCCTATCAGACCCGTATCGGAAAGCCCTGCGTGGCCGGAGCCTATTTCCCCAAGACCGAGGACGGAGACGAGGTGGGTGTTTACGCAACGCCCGGGACTTTCAAGGCAGACGGAATTGGACGGATCTCGGTGATGGTCAACCTCGGAGTGGCCGAGCTGACGATCGAGGAAGCGCGGGCGCTTGCCGACACAATCACCTTTCACGTCAACCAGATCGAGCGGGGGCAAAAGGCATGACCCATCCCAAAACCGAGGTTTACTGTGACAGCGGAGACGGCACCGCGTTGACAGCCCATCACAGCTGGAACGCAGTTCATGCCTGCGTGGACTCCCATCTGTTGGTTCTGTCATCGGCGTCCGCAGAGGCCTTCGGGCTCGCCTTACTCCAGCTGGCCCAAAAGGCGAAAGCACAGCCGAATGCTGAACGGACCAACGACGACCGTGTGGCCGAGTTTTCGCTGCAATTGGACCTGTTTCACGCTCTGACCGGCGTCGACCACGCACCGTATGCCGACGGCCCGGAGACAGCCGTTTCTGACCTTCTGGCCCACGCCATGCATTACTGCGCGGCGCATGGGTTGGACTTCCAGGCCTGCGTCGATCGCGGGACCGGTCATTTCACCACCGAGGCGGCCGAGGAAAGGGGGTGTCATGTTTGAGGCACTTGACCCCTACCCGCCCGTCGCGGCCGCGCTGGTCGCCGCCAACTGCGCTCACCTGAAAGGAGACACCGCATGACCAACCAGACCAAAATCGAATGGACGGACTTCACGGTCAATTTCTGGGAGGGCTGTCAGAAGGTCGGACCAGGTTGCGACCACTGCTATGCCGAGGCGCGCGATGTGCGGTTCACCGGCGGATCGCATTGGGGGCCGGGCGCACCGCGCCGCAAGGTCAAAGGCGGGATCGCTAAGCTGCGAAAGATCAACCGGGATGCGCCGACGTTCCACGAGGCGCACAGCCACTGGCCGCGCGTCTTCTGTTCCAGCCTGTCGGACGTGTTCGACAACGCGGTTAACCCAGCATGGCGAGCCGAGGCATTTCGCGAAATTGCGCTGGCCGAAAACGTCCGTGTCCAATTGCTGACCAAGCGCGTTGGCAACGTCGAAAAGATGGTGCCGGACAGTTGGTTTGAGGCCGGATGGCCCGCCCACGTCGGCCTGATGATCACGGTCGTAAACCAGGCCGAGGCAAACCGGGACATTCCGAAGCTGCTGGACCTGAAAGCGCGGCTGGGGATCCCTTGGGTAGGTTTGAGCATGGAACCGCTGCTGGGGCCGGTGGACCTCAAAGAATGGTTTGGCTCAGCGCCATACCTGCCCGGTGCTTCTACCCATGTAGGAACCGATGGTTTTGAGCGCCAAGATATAGGTGGCTTAATCCTTGATGGCGTCGACTGGATCATCGTCGGCGGCGAAAGCGGCCCGCACGCGCGCCCGATGCACCCCGATTGGGTGCGGTCATTGCGCGACCAGTGCGCGGCTGCTGGCACGCCGTTCCTATTCAAGCAGTGGGGCGAGTGGATGCCGCGTGATCGGTGCCTGCCAATTCTACCAGAGGATCTGACGGTCTGGCCGAATGGCAAGACTGGCGGCGGTATAGGCTCGGCAAACGAAAATGGTGGGCCCGGCTGGCCATCCATCAAAGTCGGCAAGAAGCGCGCCGGTCGCCTGCTGGACGGGATCGAACACAACGGGTTTCCGGGGGCGCTGGCATGAGCAAACAGAACCCCGCCATCGTCACCTGCACCATCTGCGGCAAGCAGACCACCGGTGCCAAAGCAATGCAGGCGCACCTTCGGGACAAGCACCAGCTGACCGGTCGGAGGGCGCACCTGATTGCCAATCCCCGCGACAAGCAGGCTCGTGACAACCACCGGCTGCCGAAGTACAGGCCTGCGCCGCTGGTTCGCCCCGCAAGAAATCTGGATGATGATTTTGAGGTGATCGAATGAGTGTGTCAGAAGCCAAGATCAAGCGCTTCATCGGTTGGGCCGAAGGTCAGGGAGGCGAGAGCGTTCCGCTCACCAATGAATACGAGATCGCCCGGATCAAGCACAAGGGCGGCACCTTTGTCCTATACGTCAACAAAAAGGGCGGCTTGTCGTTCTCTGACAGCGCGGCCCGGCGCGCATGGGCTGCGTTCCTGGAGGGTAAGGCTTGGCCGATGAACGTCAGGCACAAGCGCAGCAAGACCGAGGCGAAAGTTGCGCGGCTCCGCGAACGCGACGGTGACGCCTGTTTCTTCTGCGGCGATCCGTTCAGCCTCCAGAACCCGCCCACCCTCGAACATCTGCTGTCGATCGTCCACGGCGGCAGCAACGTCATCGCGAACCTCGCCCTCGCTTGCGAGCCCTGCAACCAAGAGGTCGGCTCGATGGACGTCGCCGACAAGATAAAATTCCGGGATCAGAAAAGGAGATCACATGACCAGCTTGACCGAACTGCATAAAGAGGCCGCAAGGCTGACCGCCCAGATCAAGGCGGAGGAGGAAGCCAGAGACAAGACGCTGAAAGACCTCACAGCGCAGCGCCGTGCTTGCCGCGAGGCGATCAGCATGGCCGGATCCGCCCTGGATCTCGAGAAGATCAAACTGGCCGAGCAGGTGATATACGTGCGGGGCTCTTTCAAGGAAGCGGGCGATGATCGGCACTTCACCGTGAATAAGGCCATCTCCGTACTGACATCAGACAGCGGGCGGTTCCTCTGGCGCGAATATGTCGGCACAAAGAGTTATGACCGCTGGCACGGGCAGTACATCGACGCGCCATACGGCATGGGTCCGACCCATGGCCATGTGATCTTCGCCATCGGTTTGAACCAATCCATTCGTGATCACCGCGCATGCGGAAATCTGACACCGGAAGAGATTGAGGCATGCCTTTACTATTTGGGGGCGCTCGAGTTGATCCAGGAGTCGAAGGCTGCGGCAGCCTGATCGAAACCAGACGTTCTCCAACACTTGAGACCCTGCAAGCCAATAAACTTGCAGGGTTTTTCATTTTCCACTGTCCAAAAGTAGTGAAAATCTCTACAAATAGCATACAGGGCAATGAAGCCCCGCCTTTTTGGAGAGAAGTATGAACGCTCACACGCAGCTTATCCCCCGCAGTTCCATCGAACACCTGTGCAAGCACCGCGACCTCGCCTTGGCGAAAATGCGCGAAAGCGCCGAAGCCTTGGCTGCGGCATACGAGATCGGGACCGAGGCCAACCGGCTTGCCTCAATCTCATATGTCGGCCAGGCACCATCCGGTCGGCCCGGCGACGACGGTGCTTTTGGAGCCCTGTTCCCCAGCGCCGCCTTCGATCTGGAAAAATCGCTCGAAGCCTACCGGAAGCACATCGACCGCCGGATCTGGAACCACCTGCTGAACCAGATGGGAATCCGCAAGATGATGGATGCGGAAGGGCTCAAGGAGTTGAACGATTCCATCAGGTCCGACGTGCCCGAGGCAACAGCCGACAACGTGCGCGCCACCCTCCAGACCCTTCACGGCGACACCGATATGATTTTCCGGCGTGGACTGGTTAACTGCTTTGCCAAGCTGGATCGGCGCTTCAAGAGCCATGACGGGTTCAGGATCGGCAGCCGCATCATCATCGACCGGGCATTCAGTGACATGAGCGGCAGCACCAATTACGGCAGCACATGGGACACGATTGCCGACGTCGAGCGGGTGCTGGCCGTCCTCGATGACAAAAATCCCGAAGGCTCAAATGCACTCCGCGCCGCGGTCGACCGTGACCGGCGCGGCCACTACGGGCCACAGCAGTCACAGACCGAAACCGCATATTTCAGGATCGACGGCTTCAAGAACGGCAATGCGCACCTCTGGTTCACCCGTGACGATCTGGTGAAGAAGGCCAACCTGATCTTGGCCGAGCATTACGGCGAGGTTCTGGCAGACGCCTACGACGAGGGCGACGGCGAAGCTGACCTGTTCAACAAATCGACCGAGCTATCCAAAGACCTGCAATTCTACCCGACCCCGCCCGAGGTAGTGGAACAAATGATCTATGGGTGCAGTTTCAAGAACATTGATCTGAAGGGGCGCAAGGTGCTGGAGCCGTCGGCTGGACAGGGCGCCATTGCCCTACACGCCGCCGAGAAGGGCGCGCATGTCACAGCGATCGAGGTCAACCCTGACCACTGCGCCGTGATGAAAAGCCGAGCCGGCCGCATGGCTGCCGAAGGCACGTTGCGGATTGCTCAGGCCAATTTTCTGAAGGTCACGCCGCAGGCGAAATATGAGTTCGTCCTGATGAACCCGCCGTTCTACGGCACGCACTACATGGATCACGTCAGGCACGCCTTCGAGTTTCTGGCACCGGGCGGTATGCTGATCGCTATCCTCCCAGCTTCCGCCCAGGTCAACGAGAGCCGGAAGCACAACGCCTTCCGCAAATGGGCTTGGGATCACAACGATCTGGGATGGGCCGGGCCGTTCCGCGATCTGCCGCCGGAATCCTTCAAGGCGAGCGGAACCATGATCCAGACGGTAACGCTACATCTCAGAAAGCCGTCATAAGAGCTTGGGGCCGTTTACTATTTTCGGCCCCACATTTCTTTTTTGGTGTACAATGTAGCGATAATCGCTATGTTTATCCCATAGGGCAATGAAGCCCGACCAATTTTGGAGAGAAACCCGTGAAAACCATCGCCCTAGATTTCATCATGCTGCACGGCGGCAACGTGTTCGCCATCGTGGGCTTTGCCATGATCCTGTTCGGCGCTGTTGGCACCTACCGCGAGGCCAAGCGCCTCAAAGACGATCAAGGCGAGGGCTGAGAATAAATGGGGCAAAATATGAAAAACCTAAATCTCCTGAAAAAAGCACTGGCGTACAATCCAGATACCGGAATTTTTACTTGGAAGGTTCGTGTAAACGGCAGGGTGCCAGCAGGTCAAATTGCCGGTTCATTAGATAAGGACGGCTATTTGGTAATTCAGTTCAAGGGACTGCGTTACAAACTCCATAGGCTCGCCTTTGCCTATATGGGAAAGCCGGTTCCAAAACTCGTTGATCACAAGAACCGCATAAAAAGCGACAACCGGTGGAAAAACCTAAGGCCAATCTCGTCTTCCGGGAACGCTCTGAATTCTGAATATTCCGCTCCAAATGCCACAGGATTTGCTGGGGTCCAAAAGAGCAGGAATAAGTTTCGCGCCGACATCAAGCTCGCAGGTAAGAAAATCAATCTCGGAACATTTGACACCGCTGAAAAAGCGGCAATTGCGTACTCAAAAGCCAAAAAAAACCTTCATGGGAAAGCCATGGGGGCCTGACCGAAGACACCTAAAATTCACATCTAAATTCCAACCAAAGGAGAAAATCACATGCTAGATCGTTCCACCCTTTCCGAAGAGATCGAAGCCGATCCGGTTGCCTGCTTCATCGAACACGCCGGCGGCACCACCGACACGCTGCTCCAGCGGATCCCGACCCATATGCAGCCGGGGCTGGTCCGATACCTGTTGCTGGGTATCAAGCCGGGCAGCTTCCTCCTGTCGGTTCTCGCAGGCGAAAAGGAACTGGCCGAGCGCCGCGCCGATGCGGTGAACACCTGCATCATCCCGACGTATTTTGCCCATCTCGCCCAGGAGTGGCCGCAGGACAGCTGGGGATCGTCGGACAAAGTGCGCGGATGGGTCGAGCGTGGCGGCAAGATGGGAAGGGAGATTGCAAATGCCTGATCGGACGCATTGCCAACTGACCGTCTACGGGCGACCGACGCAGGACGCATACGACGCACTGTCGAAGGTTTGCGCGCCCTTCACTGACGAGATCGACGCCAACAGCTTTTCGTTTCCGGAAATGGCCTACGGCCAAATGCCGGATGAAGTGGTCGAGGCGCTTTCCGAAATCGACGTCGCGTATATTTGGGACATTTCGGCCGACTATGGCACCCCGCCGAAATGGAACTACCGCTTGGCAGACGGGTCAGAAGGATCCTTCGCGACGTCGGAGGGTGAAGTCGTCCTCTCTCTGGTCCAGATGGAAAACAAGGAAATCCTGAAACGGGCCAAGGACGTCACGGCAATGTCGGCCGAGAATGACTTCAGGATCGTCGGCGACACGTCGGTCACGCTCTCATACCGCGAACACGCCACGATGCTTGCCGCGCTGCGCTTTTGGCAAAGGTCAGGCTTGGGCGACGGTACAAGGGATCTGGTCGACGGCCTCCCCTATCACCAACGGGACATTGCGACCGACGACGGCACGCTGGACCCCCTCACCGTCGAAGAGATCGACGCACTCTGCGAGCGGATCAACTGATGTCGTTTCAGCTGGATATGTTCGGGATCCTCGAGCCCAAGCCAGCGCCGCGCCCCTACGTCCCGCCGGTCACGCGGGACGTGGAAACGCGGGCCTACGGCGGCAGCGTTCTTGCGATCGAGGAAGGACAGCCGGATCCAGTGGAGATCGACGTGGACGGCACGCCCTGCGTGATCAAATTCGGCTTCGGCTGGTCGACATATGTGGTCAACGGTCCCGGCAGCCTGTTCTGGTCGGAGACGGGTTTTCGGTCCTTCGCAACTGGCGGTGGATCCCCAGATGAAATTGACCAAATCCGCGAGGCAATCCGCCGATACATCGCCGCGCCACCTAAAGACGGCAATGGGATGGGCGGCAAGCTGGTGCCGTGGTGGCCGAGTTACATCAATCAATGGCGCAATAGCCTGGCTTTCGAGTTGCGATGCCCCAGAGAGGATACTTGGGCGCAATGGGGGCCGGAAAAACACGCAGAGTGCTGGGCGGACCACGACGCCAAACAGGCCGAAGCGATCGCGCAGATGGAGGCCGACGGGATCGACCCCAACGACGTCGGACCGCCAGCGCACTTCAAAGGTCAGTGGCCGACATTCGGGCCTGACCTCTTCAACAGAAAGGACACCTAAGATGCCGCACCCAACTCCAACCGAAGAGGGCTTTTATTGGGCCAAGCTAGTTCACCCGCGCAGGATGCCGGAAGGTGAAGATTGGGCTTCGGTGAATTATGAGGTTGTCCAAGTATCAGACAACAACGGCACGGGCGAAGATCAGTGGCGGGTCTACGTTGCAGGTATTGAACCGGGCCAGATGATCGACGCATTTATCTGGGGGCCTCGCGTCCCTGATTTTAAATCACAGTAAAGGACGGACCATGACCGACCCAGAAAAGGAACTGCGCGCCAGCTGGACCGCCGAAGGTGTACCGCAGGAGCGTCAGGATCAGATGATCGCTCAGATCGTAGCCAAGGCGCAGCCCGGCGCAATGGTTGGCCCCTTTCGGATACCGGATCGCGCGCCCCTCAGAACTGAGATGACCGAAGCCGGTGAGCAGACTGTCATCCCCGGATGCGAGCGCGACGATCCCCGCACCGGCGCCAAGCAGTTGAGCCTGTTCTGATGGATCCAGCCCTGCACGAAAACGGCACCGCCTGCCCCGCCTGCGCCCTTCGACGCGAAGAGGCAAACCGGAAGTTCTCCGGCCCCGCAAACGTCCCTTGCAACAACTGTGGCGACACAGGGAGGGTATCGGCTGGCGCCCATGCTGTTGCTCATGCAAACGTCACATGGGCCCGCGCTCATTATTGGCCCGAACGGGAACGACGTTGGCGAATACAGAACGAAGGGGTATAGGTCTCACCCGTCCGACCACCCTACCCCCCAAATATCAGACAACGCGCCCCACGACCCCTTCCAGGCGCCCCACCGGAGAAAAAAATGGCCTTCACCCAGATCAAGATGACACCCGCAGAGTTTCGCGAGGCGCGGCTGGCGTTCGGGCTGTCCAGAAAGGAACTGAGCCGAGAGCTGAACGTCAGCTTCGACGCCATCAAGAAGTGGGAAGATGACAATGGCTACGGGCCTCACCCGACAGCGATCATCGCCATGATTTGGTTTCGAGAGGGGTTTCGCCCGAAGGGTTCGGTTTTGCCCAAGGTCGATGCGGAGGCAGGTGGTCGGTAATCTCGATCGTATCCAGGTCGACCGACGTGCGCAGATATTCACGAAGCCATTCCAGCGCGACCACCCATCTCGTGTAATCCGCCCTGGCTGTCCGGATCTCCTGCGGATGGAGCGACCAGACGCAGGGGCACCAGCTTTCCTCCACCTTCACGCGCCGACGGATCTTGTGTTTCGGGTTTTTCGGGTGTGGCGTCTCGACATACCGATTGTACCGGCGGATCACCACGCTCTTGCCCATCGGCTTCATCGCGAAACCGCGCCGGGGCATCCATTCGGCAGGTTCCATCTTTGCGACAGCACCCGGCATCCAGTCTGGCACCCGCCCGGCGCGGGCATGCTCTGCCACCGAGATGGCCAGGCGGATCCGGCCGGGCATCATGGCAAGCCTCGTCAATCCAGCCGCGATCAGATCAGCATCACGGTGCGGGAAACTCCGCCCACCGCCGTCAATCCGAATCCCACCCAGCTTCATGCGCTGCATCAGGACGTATTCTGTGCCGATCGCCTTGACGTGTTCGGCCTTCCCGTCGTTGAGATCCAGCTGGGCACACTCGGTCATGAACGCCCACTCCAGCGCCATACGAACCGACAACTGACGCTTATCGAGGGCCATATTGTTCCTCCGCCCATGCTTGGATCTGACTGCGCAGCGGTTCCGGCAGATCCGCAGGTAAAATCGCGACGACGCCGGTTTCGAGCCAAGCGCGGCGGCGAAGTCTTTCGATCCGGCTCCAGACCTCCCAATCAGTCGGCGGGGTATCGGGCATTGCCGATCGGTAAATTGGGCTGATGCGCGCTTGGCCCCTCATTCCGTCGGCCCCCAACCTGGATAGACTGGATGATCACCACGCGCATAGGTGAGATACCCGATCCAGATTCCATCCTCGACCTTGACCCGACGATACTGCGCAGAGCCATTCGCGCAGTTGATATGCAGAACATCTTCGGAGAAATAGAGGGCATCCGAAGCAACAGCCGGATCGACGCGGATTTGTTTCGGCCAAAACGAAACGGCATACAGGCGGCGGACCCCATTTTCTATGCGCTCTTGAAATTTCATCTCATGGTTTTTCACTTCGCTGCCCCCTTCTGAAATTCGATTTTCATGTTCGCAATCCTGTGCCTGTCCTGTTCCGTGTAGGGTTTGACGACAACACCGGGCGGTGGGTTGAACAGCATCTGAGCGAAGCCCTCCAATTCCTCCAGCGTTGAAATCCGATCTAACTGATCACTCACGGCGGTCACCCGTTGGCCCTCTTCATGGCTTTCGTCTGGAGGCCCAACGCCTTCAGGTGACGAACAACGGACCGTTCGGAAATGCCAAGTCGCCGCGCCAGCTCTGCTCCGCTGATGTCATTCGTGAAGGCCGCTTTGACCCTTGCGAGTTCGTCAGCGCCTCCATTTTTCATGTGAGTTTCCGAGCGGGAGAAATGCAGCCCCTGCGAGGACGCATCGGCATAGACCTGGTGGATCTTGACGTTGAGAAGAGAGGAAATCTCTTCCGCGGTCATGCCAGCGTTATAGTGTTTCGCGACCGCAGCGCGCCGTTTCTGAACCCTCTCGGATCGACCTTTCGAGGCTGCGCTACCGGCCCATCTGGTCTTCTCGACATCTTTCGAAACGAGGTGTTTTCCGTCCCACTCATACCCAGGATGCCAGGTCGCGCCGTTCGCGCATTTGGTGACGCCTTGTTTCTCGATATGTTGGTCGATCAGGGCCCGCTCTGCGGTTGTGATGATGTCCGTCATAGTAGCGACCCTTGAATGATTTTCCCTTGCTCATCTTTTTGAACACCTTGGTCGCGCTCGATCCTTTGGAGTGCGAGGTGCGCATAGTCAGGGTTCAGTTCGATCAGGGTGGCGTCCATTTGCATCCGGTCGGCCACCAGCCCGGTTGTGCCTGCGCCGCCGAAAGGGTCGAGGACGGCACCACCAGGCGGGCACCCGGCAGCGAGGCAACGCTCAACCAGTTCGGGAGGAAAGGTCGCAAAGTGCGCGTCTTTGAATGGCTTGGTGGCGATCTTCCAGACCTGGACCGGGGCTGGCTCATAGTTGCGAAGATTGCGGCCGTTTTCGATTTGCTCGGCCTTCTCCATCTGGTCCCAACGCTCGTTGAAACCGGCGTGACGGCGGGAGTGGCCGCGCTGCTTGTCCTTCTTTGGACCGCCTACCGCCTTCATGGTCCCATTGGTCTTGCCGCCAGCGTGGGCGCGGTCGGATCCAACCTGACTGTCGACATCTTGCGAATGGCGTTTCAAAGACGACTCTGCCGCGCCCTGTCTCACCTCCCCCGCGTCGTAGAAATACCGGGGCGCCTTCGTGAACATGAAAACCTTCTCATGCGCGGTTGCAGGCCGGTCGCGGATGCTTTCCGGCATCGGGTTCGGCTTGGCCCAAATGATTTCAGACCGGACCCACCAGCCCCATTCCTGCATTGCGATGGCGAAACGGTTCGGCACCATGCACAGGTCTTTGGGTTTGAGATAGCCGCCAGAAATTACACGGCCTTTATGTGCAGCCTGCCCATTGGAGCCCTTGTTATTTGTCCGCCCGCGCCGATCCTGGGCTTCATGATCAGGTGAAAAGATTGGACCCACCGTGGAGAAAGGTTTGTCGCGGAACGTCCGGTCATCACCTCCGGCAGCCTTTGTGTCGGCAGCACTTCTTCCGTTCGGCGTGGTCGCATAGCAATCGCCATAGTTGACCCAGAGCGTACCTGTGTCCTTGAGAACGCGATGGATCTCAGCAAAGACGGTCAACATCACATCCAAGTGCTCAGCCAGCGTGGGTTCCAAACCGATCTGGCCTTCAACACCATAGTCGCGAAGTCCCCAATAGGGCGGCGACGTGACCACGCAATCAAAAGTCTCGTCAGGAATTTCGCGCAGGCGATCCATAACGTCGCCAATGAGAACAATTACCGTCATTCTGCAGCCACCCGCAGCGGGGTTTGACCGTTCTCGTGCCTCTGCAGGGCGATCTCAGCGGTGCGAATAGGTTCCATCTCGGTCTTGATGCGCGCAGCAATCTGCCCAGGTAGAGGTTTCCTTGCGCAGTTCGGGTTGTTCGGGCCGATCCACCAAATGCAGGCATCGTGCAATGCCCACTCCGGAGGGTTGCCGATAATTTCCAGCCAGTCGTTGGCGACATCGGCGGCCTGCCCCGCTGGCAATGGGCTGACGAAATAATGGTTCAGCAGTGACACGACGCGCTTCGCAACGGTCCGATCACAGGCGGGTTCACTCGCCACTCCCAGAACCGCCTTTGCCTGTGCGGCTTCAGTTTCGTCGGCGAAGGGCCGCGTCAAGAAATGCGTCTGCTTGTGCCTGATGGACGTTACCGCCAGCCGGGCCGCGCCGAGGGTTGTGGGGTGTGATATTTCCGTTGCCATCGACGGCCTCCATCTTTGGTGTTTTGCTGTTGCGCATCCAGTTCCGCCAGGTCGCTTTCCAGTCGGATTTCCGACCGGGTGCGCCGGGTTTCGCAATCCAGTAATCTTTGAACTTTGCGGCTTCTTCTCGGATGGCATCGACCGCCCATCCCTCAGAGACAGCCCAATCGCCCCATTCTTTCGGCAGGTGCCAATCGTCGGCGAGACGTGTCCCGCGTGGGTTCGACCTTGTGGTCGTCTTTGGATCAGATATTGCCGGAAGGATTTCAGGATCGGTCTTTTTTGAAGAACCGTTAGGTTCTTCTTTTCCTAATGGTTCTGGTTCTGGTTCTGGTATGGTTTCGATTGGGTTTTCGTTTTCAAAACCATTGGCTTTTGCTAAGTCTTTGTTTTTCGACAATACAGGCCTTCCGCCCTTGGCACCGTTTTTCCGGTTCTTGTCGATTTTTTCTTGCGTGTTTTGCCAAATTTCCAAGACCTTTTTCTGCGAAATCTCGTCGCGTTCGAAGATCAACATGGGCGCGATCCTGGCCTTGGTGCGCTTCCATTTTGCCGCCGACAATCCGGTGATCCGGGCATTGTCACGGTCATCGTCTGGCACCCATCCATTGCGCCGCCACATCGCTGCAATCAGCAGCAGATAGGCACCGTGTTCCTCGGTACTCAGGTGGGTCGTATCTGCGATGTAAGCATCCCAGAACATCGGCATTGATGGGGCTTGGCTCATATCAGTCCATCCGCGACATGGGACCGGTCGTCGTAGACGTTCGACGTCGCCAGATCGACATAAAGGGGAACGGTTTTCAGGGGGCCAGAACGCTGCTTGGCGATGATCACGTCCATCTTGTCGTGGCAACGCTCTAGCGCTGCGCGCAGGTCGGCTTCCTTCTCGACATCACCGCCGCCGAGGTTGTTCAGGCGCCGCTCAAGGTAATAGGCCTCGCGATAGGTGAACATCACGACATCAGCGTCTTCTTCCAGCTTCCCGGACTCCCTGAGATCAGCCAGCATCGGCGTGGGAGGATCCCGCTGTTCGACCTGTCGGCTCAGCTGGGCCAGGGCCACGACCGGCACGTTCATCTCGGTCGCAAGGCTCTTGCAGAGGTCGGACGCCTCGGACACGCGGTCGTAGGTGGACTTTGCTCGGGATGACTGGATCAGCTGCAGGTAATCGAGGACAATCAGGCCCAACGGACAGGCGCTATCGTCCATGCGCTGTTTCGCGCGCTTCGCCGCCGCTCGTAGCCGGGACACCTCGCGCACATCGCGCTCACCCATGTAGATCGGCAAGGACTCCTGCCGCTTGCTCTCTTCGACAAGGGCGCGCATTTCGGCCTCGCTCAAGTCACCCTTGAGCATCCGATTGTAAGGGATCGTCGCCTTCCGCCGCGCAAGCCCCAAGGACAGGAACCGCGTGGCGACCGCTTCCGCGTTCATTTCCAACGACGGAAAGAACACCCCGGTCCCGGCCTCGGCCGCGTTGAAAATGAAGTTCTGGGCCAACGTGGTCTTACCCATCGAAGGCCTGGCCCCGATCAGGATCATGTCGCCGCCGCGCATCGTGCCAATGGCGGCATCCAGCCGACCGAGGCCGGTCGGAACGCCAGGCGGGCTCACACCCTGGTAGGCATCATTGATCTGCTGCACGGCGCCGATGATGGCGCTCAGGTGGGACCGGATCAGGGGCTTCACGCTGGTCTTGTTCAGAAGGCCCCCCGCGGCGGTTTCGACGTCGGTTGCAATTGCCGCAGCGGCATCCCCGCCTTCGATCCGCAGTCGGGCATCATCAAACGACGCAAGCATCTGTCGCTTGGCCGACAGGTCCGAAATAATCGAAGCGTAATCGACAACTGCAAACGAACTGATGGCAGCCCCGGCAAGACGCACGAGATACTTCGGTCCGCCCAGCTCAGCCAGGCCTTCATCGTTTTGCATCGCGGCTTTCAAGGTCACCGGAGACGCCAGCTGACCGGCGTCGATCCGCTCCTTGATCTTGTCGAAAATCCGCTGGTGAACCGGGTCGTAGAAGTCCGACGTGTCGATGACCCCCAGAACTCTGGAATAGGTCTCGTTGTTCGTCAGCAAAGCCCCCAGCAACTGCTGCTCGGCTTCGGGGCTGCTCGTGCAAGACGACAGGTCTTTCTGGGCTAGGCTATTGATCTCTGGCATGAAGTTCATCACCGAATAGGCCTGGGACCATCGAGACCCCGAACAGACGCACGCGGCCCAAGTGCCAAGCCGCCGCCGCATCGCTTTCATCGAAGTTGGCAACCTTCCATCCGAGGCGCTTGCAGGCCTCGAAGACCCGCGGTTTAGCCATGTCGGTGCGCAGGCTGCGCTCACCGATCAGATATTCACGAATGTCACCGACGGAATATTCAGCAACCTTGACGCCCTTCATCCGGGCCACCCCGAAAATGCAGCCACGGTAACCGAAGGCCTGCTGCACGCGGGCTTCCTTTCCAGCGACACCAGCGGCAATCCCCTTTTCGATCACCACGGCATCAGGCCTCCACTTGTCGATCAGTCGCGCGGTCATTCTTAGTGCCTGACAAAAGCGGACATCTTGTGGGTCGCCTGGCTCACCGATGATCTCAGTGTGGCAAACAGGAATCCCCCTAACTTCGCCGAACGCAACGCCAGTGACGCGACCCATATCGAACGCCAGGACCTTCAATGTTCACGCCCTTCGAGGACGTTCAGAACAGCAAATTCTCCGTTCATTCGAATGGCACATTCATTGTAGGCACGCGCAGCATCGATCTTGCTTTCGAACGTGCCGATGTGAACCTGAACGCCGTTATGAGTGATGATGGCTCGGTACTTGGCACCTCGCCGATATACCCCCTTAAACCCAGAGGTATTGTTTATCTGGGGCCCCCGATTGCTCAGGTTCTGAGATTTGGTTGCGAGCCTCAAATTGGAGAGGCGGTTATCACCTGGATTTCCATTGCGGTGATCGACGTCGGTATCCGGCCAACACCCGTGAACCCACGCCCAAACTACTCTGTGGGCCTTAAAGGGACGCGCAAAGATGTAACCCTTTCGGTATCCATTGCCATCAATGGAATACAGAGCTTCGCAACCTGCGTATTTTGTGTTCCACGCCTTGCCTGCGCCTGTGCTCTTAAACATTTCAAGAGGACGAGGCAGCCAAGATAAAGTCCCTGCGTCAGGGTCGCAAAGCAACAACCTGCGCAGGTCTTTTGGGGTCAAAAGCGTTTCACCAGTATTGTGTTGGCTGGAGAAGCTCACTTCGCAGGCTCAGTTTTGGTGGTATCGGAGAAGATGTCCTGCGCTTCGTCACGCCATTTCTTCGACAGCATCACATCAAACATCGGCTCGAAGGTGCGCAGAAAATCGGCACGCGTCGTCTCGCTCATGGCGTTGATCTCGCGGATCATGCCGGCTGCCCGTTTGTGCCAACCCGTGTCAGCCAGAACCGACTTCAAATGAGATCGCAGAGAGCCGGTTGCTTCAGATATGGCCTTCTGCTTGTTCTCCATGTCTGAAATGAATGTTTCGAGATCTGCATAGTCGACCTCAAGTTGCGAGTTGTCGCCGATGGTCTTGTCGTCCTTGGGCATGATGTTTCTCCTTATGCCGATGGTGGAAGTCGGGTGACCGGCTCTGCCCGAAGGCAAGCAGTCACATCCCAAGGCGTCTGAAATATTTTTCCGCCTTGGTTTTCAGTCGGATGTAGGCCTTGAAGGCACGCTCCGCGCGCGCCTCGTAAAAGCGTGCGCGGAGATAATCGAACAGCCTCATCTCCGGCCCTCGATCTTGTCGAACACGACCTCAGCCCCTGCGATCGCCATGACGGCCATCACGTAGCGCAGGCTCGCGTCGTTGTTGCAGCGCAACCAATTGGTGACCTGACGCGGTGACACGTCCAGGACCCGGGCTGCACGCAGGGCCAAATCGGCCTCGGAATGCGTCGGGAAGGCACGCCACAAAAGGGCGGCAAACCATTTACGGGAGGCTTCGGCCTGATCCCGGCCAGTTCTTGCAAGATTTTTCAAGGCTTTGTCTCCATGTTTCACATGTGAAGATGAAACAGGTTCAAAACTTGAGGGGGTTCGAAAGGCGGCGGTCATTGTGCCGCCGCCTTCAACTCTTCTTCGGCTTCGTCATCTGGAAAGAAATCATTTGGCGTGATCTCGATATTCAGACGCTTCGCCTCTCGCAACAGAACGACCGAGCGCTTCATTGGAATAAGCCCGTCCGTACCGCCGCGCTCTTTGGGCTGCGTCCATTTCCAGACCTGGGAGGAGTGAACCCCGGTCAGATCGGAAACGGCTTTCGTGCCGCCAAAGGCTTTTATGATGCTGTTTGCTGGTTCCATGACACCTCAACTTGCGAAAATCCCTACAACTGTCAAGCATTTTGTATCGTATTTCACCATATTCAGGTGGTGATCTTTTCGCTTAGGTCAGGCAATGGACGTGATTGATAGCAACTGGATCAAGGCGAGGATGACGGGCAAGCGCGGCGAGCAGGCCCGCCTGGCTGAGGCTATGGGCATCGACAATGACAAGATGTCGAAGGTCTTGCGTGGCGACCGTCGAGTTCAGCCAGAAGAGATACCGGCCGTCCTGAAATTCTTCGGCGATCAAGAATCGCAAACGACGATCCCCGGATTTTCCGAAGATACGCGGGCGCTCGAATCGCTGATACCTGTCTACTCCGTGGATGCCAGCGCAGGCGGTGGTTCCGTCGTGCTGGAGGAAGAGGTCACGCACAGCCTCGCGTTTCCTGCCGAGTATCTTAAGAAGCTGACCAGTAGCCAGATGGGCGATTTGGCCATCATCAGCGTCAAGGGCGACTCCATGGAGCCAACGCTCCTGGACGACGACGTGGTGCTGCTCGACTTGAGCAAAACGAACCTGGCTTTTGACGGCTTGTTCGTCTTGCGGTTTGACGACGTTCTACACGTCAAGCGGATCGGGAGATCTGGACGCAAAGATCATGTGACCATCCTATCCGACAACCGCGACATCTACCCGCCGATCGAGGCGCCGACCAAAGACATCACGCCCGTTGGCAAGGTTCTCTGGTACGGACGCAAGGTCTGAACACCCTAAAATTTAAGCAATCGCACCCGCTCTGAGCGGGTTCTTTTTTGCGTTACGTTTCAGCAAGCTACACCGTTTGCGGGTTTTGTAGTCTTTTTCACTACTTTTAGGCTTGTCGAAAAGTATCGTTTATCGCTATAAGGGGTCAGAACAAAACCGCCACACGGAGACCCCAAATGCGCGATCACTTCGATCACGAGATCAGGACGCTCGAGCCTGACGAACTGATTACCGAGCCCGGTTTCTACAACATTCCGATGGAGAGACACCACAACCAGCCCTGTGATGGCTACAGCGTGACAAGCTCGGTGCTGCGGACAGTCGAGCTGAACAGCCCCGCCGATCTCTGGCTCCGGCACCCGGACAATCCCGACCGCGAAGTCGAGGATGACAAGACCGCGTTTCGGCTTGGCAGGGTCATGGCCGCATACATCGAACGCGGACCCGAAGGCATGGAGGAATTTGTAAGGATCCTCCCTTCTGCTCCAGCCTCCATGTCCGTCCCGGAAATGATGAAACTGGCGAAGTCAGGCAGCGTAAGGCCGAAAGCGCCACCTCAGCGCCCGACCTTCGATCAGATCGTCCGGTATGTGGAAGGCAACCCGACACCTGCCGGGGCGCGCGCTGTCGAATACTGGTACGACATCGACAGAGATCCCAGGGAAAAGGTTTCCGAAAAAGAGTGGGAGATGATCGCAGGTATGGGCCGGGCTTTGGCCGCGGACCCCGCAGCCTGCGCTGCGCTTGGCGGTATTCCTGAAATCACAATGGCATGGCAGGACGACCGCACAGGCATCTGGTGCCTCGCTCGGCCTGACCAGATTTCCTTCTCAGGCATGATCTCCGACTACAAGAAGGTCAACACCCAAGGTCGACCGTTCAACGGCTGGCTGGTCGATGGCCGGATTACCCAGCACGGCTACGACATGCAAATGGCCTTCGCTGCCATGGGCTTCGAAATATTGACCAGAAACAAGCCCGATCAGGTGGGGCTGGTGTTCCAGTGCGATGCGAAGCCTCACCACGTCATCCTGCGCGAGATCGAGGAAGAGGATCTGCGCATTGGTGAGTTCCGAAACAATCGCGCGCTCCAGACCATCAGCAACTGCATTGCCAGTGGAGATTGGCCCGGTCCCGGCGAACACGTCGAAGCCTATCGGCGAAACAAGGCGCAGCGCGAACGGCTGCTCGAAGAAATGAACTTTGCGGGAGTTGCACCATGAACGAAGAGGCTAGAGCTACGTCGATCACAAACATTCAGGTCGCCAAGGAGGTTGAAGGCATCTCCAGTATCGACCCCGGCCTTGGCGCGTATCAGTTCGAGAACCTTGGCGAACTGGTCCAGTTTTCGGATCTGATGTCGAAGGCTGACGTCATGCTGCCGCCGCACCTGCGCCACAAGCCTGCAATCTGTCTGGCGGTCACTATGCGGGCGATACAGTGGAAGGTCGATCCCTTCGCGCTGGCAATGGAGACCTATCAGGCCAAGGAGAACGGGCCCATCGGGTATCAGGCGAAGGTGTTTGTGTCCGCTCTCGAAGCATGTGCCGGCATTCAGCTGAATTACGAGTACGAGGGCAATTTCACCATTACCAACGAGCCGGCCAAGAGCTCCAAGGGCAACGTCGTTGCGCAACGTGCGGCAGTCGGAGATCGGCGCTGCATCGCATGGGTCGAATTGAAGGGGCGCCGCTTCGAATACGTCAGCCCCCGCCTTGATGAAATCACCGTCAAGAACTCACCGCTCTGGCATTTGGACCCCGATCAGCAGCTTACCTATTACGCTGCGCGCGGTTGGGTGAGGCGCCATAAACCCAGCGTGATGATGGGCGCCTATTCGGCTGATGAAGTCGAAAGCATGGAGCCAATGCGCGACGTCACGCCGAAGCGTGGGGCTTTCGCTCAGCTGGCGGAGGACGCGCGCCACGCCGCGACCGAGACGACCGAGGAAGATCAAGCCCAAACGGAAGGCGAGACCCCCCAAGAGGCCGATCAAAGCCGCACGAATGTGCAGGTCGAAGAGCCCGAAGTAGATACGGAATCGCCGGCCTACCAGAACGGTGTCGAGGCTCGGGAAGGTGGTCTGTCTCGCGGCGATTGCCCCTACCCCAAAGACCCCGTTTCCGCCTCCAACTGGTTCGCCGGGTGGGATTCCGTCGAAAGCGACCACAGCGAGGACTCTGAGTGATGACCGAGCAGCAGAAATTCGCCCTCCGTTTCATCCGGGAATACATCGAAAAGCACGGCCACAGCCCAGCCTACCGCGATATTTCCAAAGGCATCGGTTTGAAGAGCGTCGGCCAGATCCGTCCAATTCTCACGCAGTTGCAGAATTTGGGCAAGATCCGCTTCATCCCAGGCCGGCACCGCAGCGTCGAACTCGTGTCGCCGATGGAACGGGACTTGGCGCGTGTCATCGCGACCTACGATGACGGTTTGATTGACCCCATTGAGGCGATTGAACAGGTGCGGACGATCACCATCGCTGCGGAGGCCTTCGCGTGAGCGAGTACGAGTACCGCCCGCACATGCTTCCGAAGGTCCGTTCGGAAGACTTGATGAACGCCATCGGGGGTACATTTTCCGGCCGGCACGTATCCCTGCCGATGCCTTGCACCATGCGGATCGCGGGGCTGGTCGGGTTGCGCTGCGCTGATCGGCGCACAGTGGTCGGATGCCATTCCGGCAACCTTGGCAAGGGCATGTCCACGAAGGTCTCCGACTTATCTGCCATCGCGGGGTGCATGACCTGCCATGCGCTTTGGGACCGGGTTCAGACCGGCTGGCGCACTCTTCATACCGACCCGGATCTCCGCGCCCAAATGTTTCAGCGGATTCTGGCGGCAACGCACGAAACCCAAGCGATGCTGGTTCAGGACGGCATCATCACAGTCAAAGGAGCAAGCCTGATATGAACGAACGGTACAAAAGTTTGGACGTCATCCTGCCGCAGGGCGCGCGCTCCAGACACATGAAAGCCTCGCAGGCAATCGAGAACGCTGACGATCTGCTGCCGGCTGATGCTCTGGATGGAACGTCGCAGGACATTCGCCAGGCCATCAAGCACCTGCAGGCTGCGGCCGAAAATCTCACTGAAATGCTGGCCTATCGCAAAATCATGGGCGTCGACTGAAAAGGAACCGACTGATGAAAGACGAAATTGAAACAACCGAAACCGCGCTGGTCGTCATCGAGCCGAACCAGATCGCGACAGCCTTCTCTGAGGGCAACGTCGACCCCATCCTGACCCGGATCAAGGAAGAGGTCGCGCTACACACGCCCGATGTCAGCACAAGGAAGGGCCGTGATGCGATCAAGTCCCTCGCCTACAAGGTGGCCCGGTCCAAAACGCTGTTGGATGAAGCGGGCAAGGAACTGACAGCCGAGGCCCAAAAACAGATCGACCAGGTGAATGTGGAGCGTCGGAAGATCCGAGAAACGCTGGACGAATTGAAGCAGCAAGTTCGGAAGCCCTTGGAGGTCTGGGAAACCGCCGAGGAAGAGCGCAAAGCCGCGCTTCGCGAACGGATGAAGGTGTTCGACAAGGACCGGACACATTTCAACATGGCATCATCGGAAATCACAGCCGTGATCACCGAAGTCGAAGCGGTCGAGGTCGAAGAGGGCTGGGACGAATTGAAGCCGATGGCGGTCGACGCCAAGGCCGACGCGCTGACGAAGTACCGGGTCGATCTCGACTCCGCAGAGGTCCGCGAACAGCAGCAACGCCAGATCGAAAAGCTGAAGCAGGAAGCCGCCGAACGCGAGGCGCGCGAGGCCGAAGAGCGGCAGGCTCGGGAGGCCAAAGAGGCCGAGGAACGCCAGGCCCGAGAGCAGAAGGAAGCCGAAGAGCGCGCCGCCCGCGAAGAGCAGGCCCGGATTGATCAGGAAAAGCAGGCCCGGATCCAGCAAGAAGAGGCTGAGCGGCAACGGCTTGCCGAAGAACGCGCCGACAAGCAGCAGGCCGCTTCCGACATCATGGATCACATCAGCGGGTGCGGTGCCGGAAAGATCGGTCCCGACGATCAACCGTTGGGCCTGATCCGGTACGAGTTGGAAAAGAAGATTCCGCCCGAGATCGAAAAGCTGCTGGACGAAGACAGGAAGCGCGTCGAGCAGCACCGCCTTGCCACGCTCGAAATCGTCACCCACCGGCTCAAGGTCGCCGAGGAAGAGGCGGAACGCCAACGGGTGGCCGAGCGGGAGCGTGCTGAGAGTGAGGCCGCCGAGCGCGCCTTGGAGGAAGCGGCAGAGCGGGAGGCTGAGGTAGCCCGTCTGACTGCCGAGGATCTGGAAAGGCGCAGATCCGATCAGGCCCGTCGCGACCGGATGCTGAAAGAAGTTACAGCTGCCCTGGCTGAATATCCGATCGAGGAAATGGCCCAGGCCATTTGCGACGGCAAGATCCCGCACGTTCAGATGGTGTTCTGAGATGGGACGGAGAGATGACCTCCCGCACTTCGCCAGCCTGCGGGAGCCGGTGCACGAGGATGACTGGCGGGACAAAGCCCAGATGATCGTGCTGAAACTTTTGGCCGCGGTGTTGGTTCTGACAGCCCTCTACTGCGCCGCCATGATCGTCAGCGTGATCTATCGGATCTGGAAGATGGGAGTTTGACATGACCGCGCAGAAGTACACTGAGACCCAGATCCAAGACGCCATGGCCCTACGTGAGCGGGGCCTGTCCTACGGGCAGATCGCCACGAGGGTCGAGATGACAGCGAAAGCGGTCTCGCACCATTGCCTGATGCGAGGCGTGGACAGCCCAAGTACCGCTGACAAGCCAACGGTCAACAGCAATCCTCGCACCTACTTTCGCAATGGTGTGATGGTGCGTGAGTTCACCCCGGAAGAGGACCGCAAAATCCTCGATTGGGCGCTGGCGGGGATGTCTCGCTATAAGATGGCGCGCCGCCTGGGCCGGGCGAACAATTCTGTCATTGCCCGGCTTGCGACACTGGCCCGCAACGAACAACGGGCCGAGAAAGCATCAGGGGTCGAGATATGAGCCTGGTACGCCTGCTGGACATAAAGGAAGCCGCAAGTGAAATTGGCGTACCGCGCGACTCCCTGCGCAAGGTCGCCGATCTGCACGGCAAGACCATCATCATGGGTCGGGCGGTAAAGCTGCATCCTGATGACATACCGGAGTTGATCGAACTATGCCGCGTAAAGCCAAAGGTGCCCGCCTCCATTGGCGGGACAGAAAAGATGGTCCCTCAGTCTGGGAAATCCGGGACACCGGAATCCTGCCGATCTCGACCCGCACAAATGACCGCGCAGAAGCTGAAATCCAGTTCGAAGCGTACCTCGCGCGGAAGCGCCGCGCAGGTGGTCCCGTTCAACCGGACGAAATGACAGTGAGCGAAGCCCTGAGCATATACGGCGAGGAACATGCCCCATCCGTGGCAGATCCGGCCCGCATCGGCTACGCCATCGAATCCCTCGATCGGTTCTGGGGCGACCTCGCCGTCAACGAAATTTCTCGGGCCACCTGCAAGCGATACGTCGCCGGGCGCGGCGTTGCTTCTGGCACATGCCGACGGGAGCTTGGCGTGCTGCAGGCCGCAATCAATTTCTGCTTTGACGAGGGCTACCTGCTCAGCCCGAAAAAGGTTCACCTGCCCGACGCGGCAGAGCCGACCCATCGCTGGCTCACCCGTCAGGAGGCGGCATGGCTATTGCGTGGGGCCCGCGCACTCAACGCGGACGGAAAGCACCTGGCCGACTTCATCATGCACGGCCTCTATACCGGATCCCGCAAAGCAACGATCCTCGCAATGCACATCGACATCGCATCGGTCCACGGTGGCCGGGTCGATACCGTGAACGGCGTGCTCTACCGCAAGCCCTACGACAAGAAGGCCACGAAGAAGCGGCAGGGAACATCCCGCATCCCGCCAAGGTATCTGGCCCAGCTGCGGCGCCAGGCAACGAACGGGCGGCGCTACGTGGTGGAGCGGACTGTCCAGAAGAAGGTGGACGGCGAAACCGTCATCCAGCGCGGCATGGTGGGTGACATCAAGAAAGGCTGGAAGCGGGCTGTGGAGATAGCCGAGGCCATGGCCAAGAAAGCCGAGATCCAGATTGACCTGACGATGGACACGGAATCGGGCCGCAAGCCGATCACCCCTCATGTCCTGAAACACACCGCCATCACATGGGCGCTCCAGAAAGGCGCGACCATCTGGGATGCCGCCGGCTACTTCGATACGACGACTGCGACGATCGAGAAGGTCTACGGGCACCACAGCCCCGATTACCAAAGCAGCGCGGTTGAAGCCGTGAACAAAAGGGGATGATTTTGGGCCGTTTCCAAACCGAAACCAAACCGGCGGAAAAGTCGTGATGGCTGAAAGGTCAAGGAAATATGGCGGACCATGCAGGATTCGAACCTGCGGCCTCTGCCTTCGGAGGGCAGCGCTCTATCCAGCTGAGCTAATGGTCCACAGATGCTCCTATACATAAGCCGCCCAGCCCCCGCAATGCCTCCGGGTATGGTTTTCCGGACTTATGCAGCGCGGCCAGTATGGGTCAGGATACCCGCATTAAGGGAATCTGTTAACCAGTAGCAGTCAGTGCCTCAATTTTTCACAAAAATGGAGATTAAAATGACAAAGCAATATCACGGGCTGTCACGGCTCGACCAACTCGCCAAGACCTGTCTTGAAGGGAACGGCCCGAATGCCGTCTTTCCCCGCGTGCTGGACAGGATGCTGAAACGCAATCCGGTGCATATCGAGAACATCAGCCACGCCGACGTGATCGACGCGCTGACCGACCTGTCCGTCACCATGGGCAAGGACGATCAGGCCGATGGCCCTGCCGAGGCCGGGATGACCTTTCTTGGTCAGTTCGTGGACCATGACATCACGCTGGACGCCACCAGCGCGCTGGGATCGCGGATTGATCCTGCGACCATCACCAATGTGCGCACGCCCAACCTCGACCTTGACTGCGTCTATGGCGCGGGGCCCGAAGCCTCGCCGCATCTCTACGGCAATGGCAAAGCCGGCGAGTTCCTGATGTTCGGCCGCGAGGAAAACCACCTCGATCTCGCGCGCACCTGTTCCGGCAAGGCGCTGATCGGTGATCCGCGCAATGATGAAAATGTGATCGTGGCCCAGATCCAGAGCATTTTCATCCGCCTGCACAACATCCTGATGTCCTACCGCAAGGAGGAAGGCGACAAGGCCAAGGAGATCAAGGCCTGTGCCATGGCGGGCATGGAGCCGCAGGTCTGGAAAGACCACGTTGTCCCCGCGCTGGAGGACTTTGAACAGGTCCGGCGCTTTATCCGGCTGCATTACCAGTACATTGTCTGGAACGAACTGCTGCCCGCCTTTGTCGATCAGGCCTGCCTGAAAGCGGCATGGCACGGTGATCTGCTGCCGCCGATGGCGCCGGTCATGCCCGTGGAGTTCACCGGTGCGGCTTATCGCTTTGGCCATGCAACAACGCAGTTCCAATACAAGCTGCGCAAGGGTGACACGCCAATGGGCCTGTTCTCTACCCTGGGGTTCGGGCCGCGGCCCGAAAGTGCCAACATGGACTATGACATCATGTTCCACATGAAGGGCGGCACGGCCCATCAACATGCGCGCCCTGTCGGGACCGGCCTGGGGCTGCCGCTGCTCAACCTGCCCTTCGTGCATGACCGCATCCACCTCAAGGACATCGACATTACCCTGACGCTGGACCAGTCCCGCAACCTGGCGCTGCGCAACATGATCCGCGACCGCTATACCTATGAGCTGGCCAGCGGCCAGATGGCGGCGGATCATTTCAAGGTGAGCCAGCGGCCAGCGGTGCCCGACCCGCTCAAGGACAAGGGGTTCAAGAAAACCCCGCTGTGGTTCTACTGCCTGCAGGAGGCCGAGGACTTTGGCGCAGGCAAGCTGACGGGTGTGGGCGGCAACCTTGTTGCGGGGGTATTCGCCAACCTGCTCAAGCGGGACAAGGCCAGCGTGTACCACGTGCCGCATTTCAAACCCTGGCACGGGTTTGGTGGCAACGAAAGCTTGCTGGCGGGCATCATCGCCTTTGTCGAAAAGCATTATGGCGACGTTGAATACGCCAAGAACCTGCGCTGCGGTCCGACCGAGGCGGCATGGAAGGCAAATACGCCAACCGCGTGACCCGAAACTCCCGGTCTCGGGGGTCCGCCCCCGAGATCAGGCAAACAGATCGTGGGCCAGTTCAAGCGCCTCGATCAGAACATCGACTTCCTGCGTGGTGTTATACATACCGAACGAGGCCCGGCAGGTCGCCGTCAGGCCAAGGTGATCCATCAACGGCCCCGCGCAATGGTGACCCGCACGCACCGCGACGCCCTTTTTGTCCAGAATGGTCGATATGTCATGGGCATGGGCCGCCCCGTCCAGCGAAAAGCTGAAGATCGCGGCCTTGTCCGGTGTTGTGCCCTGCAGCTGCAACCAGTTCAGCCCACCCAGTTTCGACACCGCATAGTCGCGCAAATGATCTTCGTGCGCGGCAATGTTCTCCATGCCGATGGCCATCATATAGTCCAGCGCCACACCAAAACCAATCGTCTGCACGATGCCGGGTGTGCCCGCCTCGAACTTCATCGGTGGATCGTTGTAGGTGACGTTTTCCTTGCTGACCTCGCGGATCATGTCGCCGCCCCCGATAAAGGGGCGCATCTCGGCCATCCGCTCCTTGCGAATGTAGATCGCACCGGAGCCGGACGGACCATAAAGCTTGTGACCGGTGATGGCGTAGAAATCGCAGCCAAGGTCGCGCACATCGACCGGCATGTGAACCGCCCCCTGCGAGCCATCGACCAGCACCGGCACGCCCTTGGCATGGGCGGCGGCCGTGATCGTCTTTACGTCAACCTTGGTGCCCAGCACGTTGGACAGCTGCGTGATCGCCACCAGTTTTGTCTTGGGGCCGATGGCATCAATCACCGCCTGCGGGTCCAGCGCGCCGGTGCTGTCGGTATCCACCCATTTCAGCACCACGCCCTGCCGTTCGCGCAGGAAATGCCAGGGCACGATATTGGCATGATGCTCCATCACGCTCAGCACGATCTCGTCGCCCGCTTCCATGCGCGGCATGGCCCAGCCATAGGCGACCAGGTTGATCCCTTCCGTGGTGCCGGAGTTCAGCACGATTTCATCCTCGGACCCGGCATTCAGGAACCGTGCCAGAGTGCCGCGCACCGCCTCGTACTTGTCTGTCGCGAGGTTGGAAAGGTAATGCAGGCCCCTGTGCACATTGGCATATTCCATCGAATAGGCCTGCGTGACCGCGTCGATCACCACCTGAGGTTTCTGCGCCGATGCGCCATTGTCCAGATAGACCAGCGGCTTGCCGTTCACCTCGCGCGCGAGGATCGGAAAATCCTGGCGCAGCGCGTTTACATCATACATCACGTGACTCCCTGGGCGCCCAGCCCGATTAACGTCAACAGGATCCCAAGGCCGAATATCAGCCCGACCGCAGCCGCGATCAGCACCGCAAGCGCCTGCCAGACAGAGGCAAGGTGCATGGCAGCGGCCACGAAATTCAGAAAAATCCAGAAACCCCAGACCGCGACAGCCAGCGACAGCAACAAACCCAGCGCCGGCAACACAAAGGACAGCACGATGATCGCAAGCTGTGCCACGGCGCGCAGGATCTGGAACCAGATCACCAGGGCCAGAACATCGTTCAGCGACCCCGACCCGCCCAGGGCCAGCCCCGCCCAATACATGCCATGCACGTAGATCACCATCATCCCGGCGATGATCACGAACAGCGCAAGTGGCCGTTCGACATAGCCCGGCAAGGGAAATTCGGTATCGGAAGTCTGGAATATCACAAACAGCAAGGCGGCATTGCCGACAGCAACCAGCGCAAGTGCCGTCCAGAGCACGTCACGCGTCAGCCCCAGCGCCATGATCTGCCCTGCCGCATCACGCGGCGCGCGCAGGGTGGTCTGCACCAGCTGTACCAATGCCGGGTTCATCCCGCCTGCTCCACCATCGCGGCGCGGTATCCGGCGGCCCAGAACCATCCGAAGACGCCCAGCCACAACAGCCCCACGAGGTTCAGCTCGATCCCCGGCCCGACAAAACCCGCCGTCAGACCCCAGAGCAACATCACCGGTGCCGCCGCCAGGAGCGCCCAGAACAGCGCGATCCGCGCACCATAGCCCCCCGGCCCGCGCCCAAAGGCACGGCCCGCCAGATGGCTCAGCGCGGCGACGGCGTAAAGGATCAGGGGCGCGATGAACAGCCAGGCCATCAATGTGCCGCCCATCAACATCCCCAGATCTTCACCGGTGACATAGGCCTGCCGCGCCAGACGCGGGGTCTGGGCCACAAAGACCAGCAGACAGCCGATCATCAGATAGATCAGCGCCCGGTCCTCGCGCGCGCCCTGCCCCAGCAGCCGACGCACCACACGCCCCGGCCCCCGGTAGGTTGCCACGATATCGCGTGTCGCCGCCATCAGCCGCGGCGACGGCCCAGCCAGGCGGCCATGCGGGTGTTGATCTCTTCGCGCAGGTTCTCCGCCTCGATTTCCTCTACCGCTTCGGCAAGAAAGGACAGGGTCAGCATATCCGTCGCCTCGGCCAGCGGCACCCCCCGCGAACGCAGGTAGAACAGTGCATCCTCGTCAATCGCGCCCGAGGTGGAGCCATGCGAACAGGCGACGTCATCGGCGTAGATCTCAAGCTCGGGCTTGGCCAGGAACTGGCTGTCTTCGTCCAGCAGCAGCGACTGGCTGATCTGGTAGCCGTCGGTCTTCTGGGCACCTGCCTTGACCAGGATCTTGCCCTGGAACACGCCGGTGGCCCCGTTGCACAGCACCTTCTTGAACACCTGACGGCTTTCGCAGTTCACAGCGTCATGGGTGATAAAGACCGTGTCATCGTGATGAAACGCCCCGTCACCCACGCAGGCCCCGGCCACATGGGCCGATGCGTCATCGCCGGTCAGTTCGATCACGCAGTCATTGCGCGTCATGACGCCGTTGGCGGTCAGCGTGAAGCTCTTGAAGGTCGATTCCGCACCCAGCCGGGCAAAGATATGCGTGGCTGCACGCCGTTCGTGGTCGCGGCCCTGCGCGCGCACCTGGTGAAAGGATGCGCCGTCGCCCACATCGACTTCCATCACCTTGTTGAACCGTGCCGCCGCAGGTCCGTTTTCGAGAACCGTCAGTTCGGCCCCAGCGTCCAGCTTGATCAGATGGTGCAGGATCGCATCGGAAGTGGTTGATTCGTGGCGATAAACGATATTGATCGGCTTGCTTGTCACGCCGGTCACATGAATCAGCATACCGTCAGTTGCAAAGGCCGTGTTCAGCGCCGCCAGGGGGCGGGCCACGGGTGTCTGCCCATTGGTCTCCAGCGTCCCGTAGAGATCGCGCGCCCAGTGCAGATCGCTGTCCGCCTCCGCCAGCCGTTCGATGCGCACCCCTTCAAGGCTGAGATCATCGGAGGCCTCGGCATCAAAGACACCATCGACAAAGACGATTTTCAACCGGTCCAAACCGTCAAACAGCGGTGCCTCGTCGTTCTCGAACACTGCCGCCGGTTCCGGCGCGACCTGGGTCAGCGTATCGGGACGGGTGTACTTCCAGTATTCATCCCGGCGTTCCGGCAGCCCCGTGGCCCGCAGGCGGCGCACCGCATCTTCGCGCGCCGCAACCGACCAGCCCTTGCCCGGCATGCTCAGCGCGGCAATCCGCGCTTCTGTCAGGTTTGGTTTTTCCGCAGTCTGGGCCATTACGCCACCTCGGCCATGATGTCGGCATATCCGTTGTTTTCGACCTCAAGCGCCAGTTCGGGGCCACCGGTCTTGACGATGCGGCCATCGGCCATGATGTGCACCACGTCCGGTTTGATGTGATCCAGCAGGCGCTGATAATGCGTGATGACCAGAAAGCCGCGCCCTTCGGACCGCAATGCGTTGACCCCTTCGGCGACCAGTTTCATCGCGTCCACGTCCAGACCTGAATCGGTCTCGTCCAGGATGCACATCTTCGGTTCCAGCATCGCCATTTGCAGGATTTCATTGCGCTTTTTCTCACCACCTGAAAAGCCAACATTGACGGGCCGCTTGAGCATCTCCGCGTCGATCTTGAGGTCCTTCGCCTTGGCCCGCACCTCTTTCAGGAAATCGGCGGCGGAGACTTCCTCTTCGCCTCGCGCCTTGCGCTGCGCGTTCACGGCGGTCCGCAGAAACGTCATGTTGCCAACGCCGGGGATTTCAACAGGATACTGAAACGCCAGAAACAGGCCCGCTGCCGCACGCTCTTCCGGTTCCATATCCAGCAGGTCATTGCCTTCCAACGTGGCCGAACCTTCAGTCACCTGATAGCCGTCCTTGCCCGACAGCACGTAGGACAGTGTCGATTTGCCAGACCCGTTTGGCCCCATGATCGCATGAACCTTGCCGGCCTGCACCTCAAGATCGACCCCTTTCAGGATCTGCTTGTCTTCTTCCTCGAGTTTTACGTTCAAATTCTTGATGCTCAGCATTTCGTTCTCCTAGATGGTCTGCGGACGGGCCGCGATGTCGGGTTTCCCTTTGGCGCGGAGCCATTTGGGAAGTTTGTCGAAAAATTCTGTCGGTGCTGCCTCGGGCAGAAGGCCGCGCCGCACAAGTTCGTCCATACACCAGATCGTCAGGTCCAGACTGTCGAATACGCCCGCAGCCGCAATGGCAAGCTGTTTGACCTGTTCGTCGCTCCATTGCGGCAGGGTAAGCGGATCGCGGATATAGACGACGTCCCCGTCCAGCATCTGGTTGCGCAGGCGTGGATTGTGCATTTTGCCGCGTTGTGAATTGGCAACCGCGTTGGATTTCACAAACATCAGTTTGTGCAGGGCAAATCCCTGGCTGCGCAGTTCGATATCAATATCCGCCCACAGCGCCTCACCCTCATATATCCGCGCAAAGCGGGCTTCGGTGATGATTGCGACAGCGTCGGACAATTTGGTGCGCCCGTGCTGAAACACGTCCATTTCACCGCCCTGAATATCAATCTTCAGCACATCGGGGCGAGGCAGGGTTTGATCATCCAGATCATCCAGCGCAACGACATCAATTTCGACCCCGTCGCCCTGATTGGCCGACCAACCGGGATGACCCAGAAAGGCCACAGCCTCGGCATCGACTTTCAGAAGTGAGCCCAGACCGGACCGCAGGTGAGGATAGAACACTGCCTTGCCCGGTTTGCCCACGGCTTCCTGCACGTAGTGCGTCCCTTCCTGCCGGTTTTCCATCAGAGCGGCAAAGGCCCCTTCATCGGGCTCGAATCCCCAGATTTCGGCCCCACCCATCTGGAGAAGCGAGACGTAAGATGGCGTGTTGATCGGATTTGCGCCCACATCCACAATCCGCAGCGGCCGCGCCGGGCGGATGACCTCGCGCAGTTGGGCCAAGCGGCCCTCAAGCGTTCGCATGGACGCTTTCTTATTCGACGTTGCGCTGTCTTTCATTGCGAAAGGAACTCTCTCACCAACTGGATTTAACTGTCGTCACGATCTGAACCGCGAAACATGATCAGGGCCACTTGGATGGCGGCGTAAAACAGCGCGAACATGATCGTGCTGAACATTGCCTGTATCATCTGCTCCTGCCCGAACCCTTCACCACGCCAAAGCAGAATGATCACGAAGAAGATCGCGCTTGAGACAGCGGTGCGAAGGGTCACCTGACGCATCAGCCGACCGACCCTTCAAGCGAGATCGCCACCAGCGCCTGCGCCTCCATGGCGAATTCCATCGGAAGGGCCTGCAAGACGTCCTTGCAGAACCCGTTGACCACCAGTGCCACGGCCTCTTCCTCGTCCATCCCGCGCGAGCGGCAATAGAACATCTGGTCATCATCGACCTTCGATGTCGTCGCCTCGTGTTCCACGCGAGAGGAGTTGTTCTTGACCTCGATGTAGGGCACCGTATGCGCCCCGCATTTGTCGCCGATCAACAGGCTGTCGCACTGGGTATAGTTCCGCGATTCCTTCGCCTTGGGGTGCATCGACACCAGCCCGCGATAGGTGTTCTGCGCGCGGCCCGCGCTGATCCCCTTGGACACGATCCGCGACTTCGTGCGCTTGCCCAGATGCACCATCTTGGTGCCGGTGTCGGCCTGCTGCATGTTGTTGGCGATGGCGATGGAATAGAATTCGCCCTGGCTGTCGTCGCCGCGCAGAATGCAGGACGGGTATTTCCAGGTCACGGCAGAGCCGGTTTCCACCTGGGTCCACATCACCTTGGCCCGGTCGCCCCGGCAATCGGCGCGCTTGGTCACAAAGTTGTAAATCCCGCCCTTGCCGTTCTCGTCACCGGGATACCAGTTCTGCACGGTGGAATATTTCACCTCCGCATCTTCTTCGATGATGATCTCAACCACCGCTGCGTGCAGCTGCGATTCATCGCGCTGCGGCGCGGTGCAGCCTTCGAGGTAGGACACATAGGACCCCTTGTCGGCGATGATCAGAGTCCGCTCAAACTGGCCGGTGTTTTCGGCATTGATGCGGAAATAGGTCGACAGTTCCATCGGGCAGCGCACACCGGGCGGCACATAGACAAACGAGCCGTCGGAAAACACAGCCGAGTTCAGCGTGGCATAGAAATTGTCCGACACCGGCACGACCGAGCCGAGGTATTTCTTGACCAGCTCGGGATGTTCGCGGATCGCTTCGGAGATCGAACAAAAGATCACGCCAGCCTTCTTCAACTCCGCCTGGAACGTGGTGCCGACAGAGACGGAATCAAACACCGCATCCACCGCCACCTTGCGGCCCTCGGCGGGCGCGTCCTCCGCCCCTTCGACACCGGCCAGGATCATCTGCTCTTTCAGCGGAATACCCAGTTTCTTGTAAGTTTCCAGCAGCTTGGGGTCCACGTCGCCCAAGGATTTGGGCTTTTCCGCCATGCTCTTGGGCCGGGCATAATAGAACTGATCCTGAAAATTGATCTCAGGGTAATCCACCATCGCCCAGGTGGGTTCCTTCTTGGTCAGCCAGCGGTCATAGGCTTCCAGCCGCCAGTCGGTCATCCATTGCGGTTCTTCGTTCTTTTCGGAAATCAGCCGCACGATGTCGGGCGACAGGCCCTTGGGCGCATAGTCCATCTCGATGTCGGTGGACCAGCCGTGCTTGTACTTGCCACCCACTTCGCGCACCGCATCCACGGTATCCTGATCGACGCCTTCCTTGACGTTGTCATGTTCTTTCACGATGTCCAAAGTCATCACCCTTTCCCGCAGCACTCAAGCCGCTCGTTGTTCGTGTCGTTTCAGTTTCGCAGCCCATGCATCGGCAAAGCGCAAAACATCGTTCTCAGTTGTCTCCAGCCCCAGCGAGACTCGAATGGCGCTTGCTGCCTCAGTGCCTTCATATCCCATGGCACGCAACACGTTGCTTGCCTTGACCTTGCCGCTGGAACAGGCCGACCCTGCGGAAATGGCAAATCCTGCAAGGTCCATCTGCATGACCTGGGTTTCGCCCTTCCAGCCGTCGGTCAGGACGCAGGAGGTATTGGGCAGGCGCGGCACCTCTTTCCCGACAAAAATAGTCTTCTTTGACGCCCCCGCAAGGGCCTCCTCCATAAGATCGCGCAACTGTGCGACCTGGTCCCAGGCCCCGCGCGCAACATCCTGTGCCGCTGCCTCTGCCGCGGCACCAAACCCGGCAATCCCGATGATGTTCTCGGTGCCCGAGCGGCGGTTCATCTCCTGCCCGCCGCCGCGCAGGATCGGTGCAGGGTCCTGGGCGGTAAAGTTGATCAATGCGCCCACCCCCTTTGGCCCGCCCAGCTTATGCGCCGACAGAATGGCATAGGACGGCGTTTCGTCTTCATAGACCACCGGCATCTTGCCCGCGACCTGGGTGATATCGCAGACCACCGAATGCCCGGCCCAGCTGCCCGCCACATGGCCTCCGGACAGCATCACGCCGGTCTCGCTGTTGGCCGCCGACACCGCCACCAACCCCTCGGGCAGCGCCGCGCGCCAATCCGGTGCCAATCGCCCCTCAAGGTCAAATACCGACCGCAAAGCCTGCTCGCCCCACACGCCCAGGCAGTCATGCTCTGTTGGCAGCGCCGAAAAGCTGCCGCCGTGCCGCGCCTTCT
Organism: Sulfitobacter sp. EhC04; assembly: GCF_001650875.1. GTDB lineage: Bacteria > Pseudomonadota > Alphaproteobacteria > Rhodobacterales > Rhodobacteraceae > Sulfitobacter. Next base: position 32,098 of record NZ_LXYI01000018.1, on the reverse strand, counting down.
GCGCCACCGCAAGCGCTGCCGCCTCGGTCGCGCTGCCGGTAAAGATCACCTGTGACACCTTGCAGCCGACCAGCGCCGCAACCTGCGCCCTTGCGCGCTCCACCAGACCTTTCGCCGCGCGCCCCTCGGCATGCACGGAGGACGGATTGCCCACAACCTCCATCGCCGCAACCATGGCCGCCCGCGCCTCCGCCCGCAAAGGCGTGGTGGCATTATGATCCAGGTAGGTTCTCATCGTTTCTTTTTGGCCCCAAATATTCCCAGGGGGTTTGGGGGACAGCGTCCCCCATCCAGCCATGGATCGTGTCGCGCTTGCGCGGCCTTCAGATCACACGACATCACTCGTCCACCACCGCAAAAAGGTTCGGCACCGCCGGACAGGGGGCCAATTCGTTCGAGATCACGTCCGACAGCCGGGTCTGGTGCAGGAACACATAGACATGTGCGCTCAGCCCCTGCCACAACCGGTTGGTCAGCGATTGCGCGCGGCTGCCCGACAACCCGCCTGAGGCCCCGGCACCCTTGTGCATTGCATCGACCTTTTCATCGACTGCGGCCAGGATATCGACCACCCGGATATCCGACGGCGGCCGCGACAGCCTGTAGCCGCCTCCGGGCCCGCGCACCGATGCCACCAGTTCGGCGCGGCGCAGCTTGACGAACAATTGCTCCAGATAGGGCAAGGAAATCGACTGCCGCTCCGCGATATCGCCCAGCGACACCAGCTTGTCTCCCGGTTGCAGTGCGATATCGGCCAGCGCCACCATCGCATAGCGTCCCTTTGTCGATAGTTTCATATCCGACCGTCCCCATTCTGCCCGCATTGATTGACGCGGGCGCGTGATGCGCATACATCCCTTTTCTGATCCGGTCCTACGGCCCGGCCCATACAGATTAGAACCGTTCTAAAGTGCCTGAGTGAAGTCGTCAACTATAGACCGCGCCATTCTGCCCAGCCATTTGGAACCCGCAAACAGGGACGCCCATGCCAGAGGTTATCTTTCCCGGACCAGAAGGCCGGCTCGAAGGCCGCTATCACCCGCAAAAAGAACGCGACGCGCCCATCGCCATTGTGCTGCATCCACATCCGCAATTCGGCGGAACGATGAATCACAAGGTTGTCTACAACCTGCATTACGCCTTTTACAATATGGGTTTCACCGTGCTGCGGTTCAACTTCCGTGGCGTCGGCCGCAGCCAGGGGGAATACGACCAGGGCATCGGTGAATTGTCGGATGCCGCTTCGGCGCTGGACTACCTGCAGTCGATGAACAACAACTCGAAACACTGCTGGGTCGCCGGTTTTTCCTTTGGCGCATGGATCGGCATGCAACTGCTGATGCGGCGCCCGGAAATCACCGGCTTCATCTCGGTCGCGCCCCCCGCCAACATGTATGACTTCAGCTTTCTCGCGCCCTGCCCGTCATCCGGTCTGGTGATCAACGGCACCGCGGACCGCGTGGCACCGCCCGCGGATACCGTCAATCTGGTCAGCAAGCTGCACGAGCAGAAGGGCATCACCATCACCCATGAGCAGGTCGAAGGTGCCGGGCATTTCTTTGAAGAGCCGCATATGGACACGCTGATCGGGACAACAACCGACTACGTCAAACGCCGCCTGACCGAAACCACCCGCTGACAGGAGCACCCGCATGGCCGACCCGGTCGTCATCGAAATGGCCAACAAGCTGGCCGAGGAATGTCTGGCCGTCCAGACCGAGACCGGCGAGGACCGCCTGTTCATGGAGGTCGGGAATGTGCTGGGGGCCTCCTCGCAGACCCTCGAAGAAGCCTTCCTGACCGCCATCCGCACCCGGATGGCCAATGATCAGGGCCGCGCCTTCCTGCGCAAAAAGCTCAAGTCCCACCGCGAAGCGCATCCCAAGGCATGACGGAGAAAAGCCGTCTCGACCGGCAGATCGACTTTCTGGTCGAGGCCGACAAGCTCAAGAACACCATCCGGGCGACCGAACTCTGCGACGGCTCGCGCAATGAGAATTCCGCCGAACATTCCTGGCATCTGACGCTCTATGCCCTTGTGCTGGCGGATCAGGCCGGTCCGGAGGTTGACCTCTCCCTGGTGATCAAGATGCTGATCCTGCACGATCTGGTGGAAATCGACGCAGGTGACAATCCGATCTTCGGCGACCTGGACCACGCCGCGATCGAAGCCGCCGAACAGGCCGCCGCCGACCGCATCTTTGGCCTGCTGCCGGAGGATCAGCGCGATCATCTGCGCGCCATCTGGGAGGAGTTCGAAGCCGCCCGGACCCCTTCTGCCCAGTTCGCCAAGTCGCTGGACAGGTTCCAGCCGCCGATGCAGAACCTCGCCAGCGGCGGCGGCAGCTGGACCGATTACGACGTGAGTGAACAGCAGATCCATGACCGCGTCGGCAGCAAGATCGTCATCGGTGCCCCCGGTCTGTGGGATTACGCAAAAGCCCGGATTGCGGCGTTTTTCGCCACGCAAAAATCCACCTGACCGCCTGCACGGCACATATTCCCGGCATTTACACCGGAATATACAAATCAAGTTCTGTATACTATCGTATACCGCTTTCCCCTGCCCGCGTTTTGCGCTATGCGCGGCGCAACGCATCTTCATAACCGAAAGGGATAGGCTTCATGTCAAAGATCAAGGTAGAAAACCCCGTCGTCGAGTTGGACGGCGATGAAATGACCCGGATCATCTGGGATTTCATCAAGAAAAAGCTGATCCTGCCCTATCTCGACATTGACCTGAAATACTATGATCTGGGCATCGAGGCGCGCGACGAAACGGACGACCAGATCACCATCGACGCCGCCGAAGCGATCAAGAAATATGGCGTTGGCGTCAAATGCGCGACCATCACACCGGATGAAGCCCGGGTTGAGGAATTTGGCCTCAAGAAGATGTGGCGTTCGCCCAACGGCACCATCCGCAACATCCTGGGCGGTGTGGTGTTCCGCGAGCCGATCATCTGCAAGAACGTGCCGCGCCTTGTGCCCGGCTGGACCAAGCCCATCGTCATCGGCCGTCACGCTTACGGTGACCAGTACCGCGCCACCGACATGAAATTCCCCGGTGCCGGCACCCTGTCGATGAAGTTCGTCGGCGAAGACGGCACCGTGATCGAGGAAGAAGTGTTCAAGGCCCCTGCATCGGGTGTCTACATGGCGATGTACAACCTTGATGAATCGATCAAGGACTTTGCCCGCGCCTCCATGAACTATGGCCTTCAGCGCGGCTGGCCGGTGTACCTGTCCACCAAGAACACAATCCTCAAGAATTATGACGGCCAGTTCATGATCCTGTTCCAACAGGTCTTTGACGAAGAATTCGCCGACAAGTTCAAGGAAGCGGGCATCACCTATGAGCACCGCCTGATCGACGACATGGTCGCTTGTGCGATGAAGTGGAACGGCGGTTATGTCTGGGCCTGCAAGAACTACGACGGCGACGTGCAATCCGACACCGTGGCGCAGGGCTTTGGCTCGCTGGGTCTGATGACCTCCATCCTGATGACCCCCGATGGCCAGACCGTCGAGGCCGAGGCGGCGCATGGCACCGTGACCCGTCACTACCGCCAGCACCAGAAGGGCGAAGAGACATCGACCAACTCCATCGCGTCGATCTATGCCTGGACCGGGGGCCTCAAGCACCGTGGCAAGCTGGACGGCAATACTGCGCTGACCAACTTTGCCGAAACCCTGGAGAAAACCGTGGTGGACACGGTCGAATCCGGCTTCATGACCAAAGACCTGGCGCTGCTGGTCGGCCCCGATCAAAAGTGGCTGACCACCATGGGCTTCCTTGAGAAAGTCGACGAAAACCTGAACAAGGCCCTCAAGGGTTAAGCGACAAAAAGGCCGCAGCGATGCGGCCTTTTTCAATCCTGCCGACAGGTGTCGAACATCACACGCTTTTGACTGTCACGTCGTGAGCCTGTCCAAAATGGCAAACCGGACCTTAATGCAGATCGCGGCGAATGGCGTGAGAGAGTCAATCTTACATCCCGGACGTGAAGCGCAAGCCGGGCCATCGCCTGCCCGGGGTGGGCGATGCTGACCTCTGTCCATGCCACTTTATTTCTCAGCCATGATGATCCCTATCAGAGACATACCCAGCCTCACCAAATCGCCTACCGTCATGCCAAAGGCATGCCGACGATCAAGGGCGCACCTTTGGTGCGACCGGCGGGCAGGCGATGGCCCGGCGCCTTCGGCTTGTTCCGGGCTTCGCGTTCCACTGATCAACGGCAGCAAAGTCCCCGCGCAGCAGACCTTCACAGGCTGCGCACCCAAGGTCCGCTTCGGTTCAGAAATGCTTGACGTCTGGGCCAGTATGGTGTGACGCCCCCCGATGACGGGCGCTTTGTAACCCGCAGCAGCCACAGCCATATTCCACAACAGAGGGTGTCACGCGGCAATTACATGGCTGTTGCAGGCAAACGGCGTGATCTCGCATTGGTCGCGGGTAAAGCGACAGAAACTGCCCTTGGGCACTTCGATCCAGTCGCCCTGCACCTGATCATAGGGTTCGGACACCACCGACCAGCCCTGCCAGTCTGCGTTCCAGCGGTAAAACAGTGAGGGTGCCAGATCATCAGAAGCGTAACGAATGGCATAAAGCGTTTCACCATCGCTGAAGGCTGCGGCCAGCCGCATATGCGGCGAATGCCCATGGGCGCGTGCCAGGGCTTCAAAGCGGGTCACCGCCTTGCGCATCGCTGGCAGCGGATCTTCTGCCAGCCCAAACCCACAGGCCACCAGAAACAGGGCTTCACTGTCCGTGGCACCCTTGCGGTGCGCGTAAAGCTCTGCCGGGATCATCATATCGGCGTCCTTGCGAAACTGCTCGAAACCGCCGACCTGCCCATTGTGCATGAAACTCCAGCGGCCCTGAACAAAAGGGTGGCAATTGTTGCGGCTGGTCGCGGTGCCGGTGGAGGCGCGCACATGCGCCAGAAACAGCCGCGCGCTGACCTGATCGGCAAGGGAATGCAGGTTCGGGTCAGACCATGCCGGATAAACATCGCGGTAGAGGCCCGGATGGGGCTGTTGATCGTACCACGCCAGGCCAAAGCCATCCGCGTTGATCGCTGTCTTGCAATGCGCCGCTTCGCGCGATTGGCGGATCAGCGAATGATCCGGTGCGGTCAATATCTGGCTGAGCTGCAAGGATGCGCCCTGCCAGGCTGCCCATCGACACATGTTCAGCTGCCCCGGTTGTGGGTGCGGGCATAGAGCCTGGCGATGATGCCACTGGCGGTCTTTTCGAACAGGCAGGGGATCAGGGCGTGGACCAAAGCCGCACCGGCGGCAGCAAACAACAAGCCTGAAAACCGCAGCGCGAACAGCATATGCTCGAAAAAGCCTTCATCGACCTTGGCGGGGTGGTCCAGAAACACGCGGGAAAACATCCGTCTCTCCTTTTTATGGGTTGCGGGCAACCTACGGTATCTGGCGCGAGAAGTTATCCCAAAGGTATCAGATTTCGCCTTGATGTTGGGAAATTATCCCATCATTGTCATTCCATGAATGATATCGACAACATAGACCGCCGTATCCTGGCAGAACTGCAACGCGACGCGGAACAGTCGCTGGAAACACTTGGCACCGCCGTGGGCCTGTCGCGCAACGCCTGCTGGCGACGCATCCGCCAGATGGAAGAGGCAGGCGTGATCAAGGGGCGCGTGGCCCTGCTGGATGCCGCCCGGCTCGGCCTGCCGCTGACTGTCTTTATCCAGGTCCGCACCAATGCCCATGCGCCCGACTGGCTGGAGCGGTTTTCCACCGCCACCCGCGCCATGCCGGAGATCATGGGCGTCTACCGGATGTCCGGCGAACTGGACTATTTGATCCGGGCGCAGGTTGCGGATATGGCGGGGTACGACCGCCTTTACCAAAGCCTGATCCGCAAGGTGCCGCTGTCCGATGTCTCGGCCAGTTTCGTCATGGAAGAGATCAAGGAAACAACCGCCCCGCCCCTGTAAGGACCTCCGCCATGCCGCTGCATTATGTCTGGCTCTTTATCGCCATCCTGACCGAAACCGTTGGTACAACCGCGCTTCAGGCCAGTCAGCAATTCACCCGGCTCTGGCCCTCTGTCTGCGTGGTGCTGTTCTATGGCGCGTCGTTCTATTTCATGGCGCTGGTGCTCAAGGTGATGCCGGTGGGCATCGTCTATGCAATCTGGTCCGGTCTGGGGATCGTGTTAATCGCGGGCATCGGCTATGTGCTGTTTGGTCAGCGCCTTGACCTGGCCGCCGTTCTGGGGCTGGCCCTGATCATCGCGGGCATCCTGGTGATCCACCTCTTTTCCGCCGCCGAGACGCACTGACGCAGCGGAACAGGGCAACAGGGCACCAAGATGAAACGGCCCCAAACGCATTAGGGCTGGCCTTTGCTGCGTCTGCACGGTATGGCGCGCGCAACTCCCGCAAAAAGGCTGACCCCATGGACCTGCGCAATATCGCAATCATCGCACACGTTGACCACGGCAAGACGACACTGGTGGACGAATTGCTCAAACAATCGGGCACCTACCGCGAAAACCAGGCGACCACTGAACGCGCCATGGACAGCAACGATCTGGAACGCGAGCGCGGCATCACGATCTTTGCCAAGCCGACATCGGTCGAGTGGAAAGGCACGCGGATCAACATCGTCGACACCCCCGGCCACGCCGATTTTGGCGGCGAGGTGGAGCGTATCCTGTCCATGGTGGACGGCGTGGTGCTGCTGGTGGATGCCGCCGAAGGCCCGATGCCGCAAACCAAATTCGTGACCTCCAAGGCGCTGAAACTGGGCCTGCGGCCCATCGTGGTGATCAACAAGGTCGACAAGCCCGACGGTGAACCGGATCGCGCCCTGGACGAGGTGTTCGACCTGTTTGCAAACCTCGACGCCAGTGAAGAACAGCTTGATTTCCCGGCCATGTACGCCTCTGGCCGCGCTGGTTGGGCGGATCACACGCTGGACGGGCCGCGCAAGGGTCTGGACGCCTTGTTCGAACTGATCCTCGAACATGTCCCGGCACCCAAGCAACTTTCGGATATCGACCAGCCCTTTACCATGTTGGCCACCACCCTTGGCGGTGACCCTTTCCTGGGGCGCCTGCTGACCGGCCGGGTCGAATCCGGCACGCTGAAAGCGGGCCAGACGATCAAGGCAATGTCGCGCGACGGCAAGCTGATCGAAAACTTCCGCTGCACCAAGATCCTCGCCTATCGCGGGCTGGACCAGACCGCCATCGACCTGGCGGAAGCGGGCGATATCGTCTCCATTGCCGGCATGACCAAGGCGACCGTGGCCGACACGCTGGCCGACCAGACCGTGACCGAGGCGATCCCGGCACAGCCGATTGACCCGCCCACCATCACCGTGACCTTCGGGATCAACGATTCCCCGCTGGCCGGGCGCGATGGCAAAAAGGTGCAGTCCCGCGTCATCCGTGAACGCCTGCACAAGGAAGCGGAATCAAACGTCGCCATCAAGATCAGCGACACACCCGGCGGCGAGGCATTCGAGGTTGCCGGACGTGGCGAATTGCAGATGGGTGTTCTGATCGAAAACATGCGCCGCGAAGGCTTCGAACTGTCGATCTCGCGCCCGCAGGTGCTGTTCCAGGACATCGACGGCGTGCGGCATGAGCCGATCGAGGAAGCCACCATTGACGTGGATGACGAATATTCCGGCGCGGTGATCGAAAAGATCACCGGCGTGCGGCGCGGCGAGCTGGTCGAGATGAAACCGGCAGGCGCGGGCAAGACCCGCATCGTGGCCCATGTCCCCTCGCGCGGGCTGATCGGCTATCACGGCGAATTCCTGACCGATACGCGCGGCACCGGCGTGTTGAACCGTGTGTTCCACAGCTGGGCACCGCACAAGGGTCCGATCCCCGGACGCCGCGCGGGCGTGCTGATCTCGATGGAAAACGGCACCTCGGTGGCCTATGCCCTGTGGAACCTCGAAGAACGCGGCCGGATGATGATTGGCGCTCAGGCCGATGTCTATACCGGCATGATCATCGGCGAACATTCGCGCGACAACGACCTGGAAGTGAATCCGCTGAAAGGCAAGAAACTGACCAACGTGCGCGCCTCCGGCACCGATGAGGCCGTGCGCCTGACCACGCCGATCACGCTCTCACTGGAAGAGGCAATTGCCTATATCGACGACGATGAACTGGTCGAAGTCACGCCAAATGCAATCCGGCTGCGCAAGCGCTTCCTGGACCCGCATGAACGCAAGCGGATGGCCAAATCCGCCTGACGGCGGATTCCGGGGCGCTGCCCCGGACCCCGGGAATATTTAAGGCCAAAAAGAAAGCAGACCAGCGTTATTCGCTGGTCTCTACGATCACCAATTCACGTTCCGATGCGCCGCGCGCGTGGTTCAAGGCCGCCTGATACGCGTCTGAATGGTAACATTTTTCCGCTGATTCCACATCCGGAAAACGGGCCACCACATTGCGCGGGCGCGCCTTGCCCTCGAGCTGCACGAAACGGCCGCCCCGCGCGATGAATTCGCCGCCATGATCGGCGATGGCAACCGTCGCACCAGCGGCGTATTTCTTGTAAGCTTCTTCGTCCGTGACGGTGACATGTGCGATCCAGAGTGCGCCCATCGGTATTATCCTTTCAATACAGTTTCAGCCGCGGCGATGGCCGCCTCGGCGTTTTCAGCGCTGGCACCACCGCCCTGCGCCATATCGGGCCGTCCGCCGCCGCCCTTGCCGCCCAGTTCCGCAACTGCGGCCTTGAGGATATCCACGGCGGATAGTTTTTCGGTCAGATCCGCGGTCACGCCCGCGGCAACAGCCGCCTTGCCACCTGCATCCGCGATCAGCAGCACCGCACCTGAGCCAAGCCGGGCCTTGTGCTCGTCCACCAGCGCGGGCAGGTCCTTGCCGGTCACGCCAGTCAGCACCTGCGCGATGAACTTGATCCCGCCCACATCGCGCGTCTCAGGTGCGACAGCACCGCCGCCGGACATGGCCAGTTCGCGGCGCAACTGCGCCACTTCGTTCGCAAGGCTCTTGCGTTCGTCCATCAGGCCGCGCACCCGATCCGGCACGTCACCCGGCGCGGTTTTGAGCGCTTCGGCAACGCGTGACAGCGCCGATTGCTGCGCACGCAGCCAGGTCAGCGCTTCCCCCCCTGTCAGCGCCTCGATCCGGCGCACACCGGCACTGCTGGCGCTGTCGCCCAGCAGCACAAAAGCCCCGATGTCACCGGTCTGGCGCACATGGGTGCCGCCGCAGAGTTCGAGCGAATAGGTGTTCTTGTCCGCCCCCTTGCCCGAACCGTCCTGACGGCCCATCGAGACCACGCGCACCTCGTCGCCGTATTTCTCGCCAAACAGCGCCTGCGCCCCAAGCGCGCGCGCGTCGTCCGGTGTCATGATCCGCGTATCGACCGCCGCATTCTGGCGAATGTAGCTGTTCACCTCCGCTTCGACCTGCGCCAGTTCGGCGGCAGACAGCCCCTTGGCATGGCTGAAATCAAACCGCAGCCGATCCGGCGCATTGAGCGAGCCGCGCTGTGCGACGTGATCACCCAATGCGCCGCGCAGCGCCTCGTGCAGCAGGTGCGTTGCCGAATGGTTGGCCCGGATCGCGGTGCGGCGCGCGTGATCGACAATCAGCACAGCCGCCTGCCCCGCCTTGACCTCGCCCTGTGTCACCTTGCCGAAATGGGCAAAGACGCCCGCCGCCTTGCGGGTGTCGGTGATCGTGATCTCGCCGGTGTCGGTGCGGATCACACCGGTATCCCCGACCTGGCCACCGGATTCGGCGTAGAACGGTGTCTGGTTGAACGCCACCTGAATGCTGTCGCCTTGCTTGGCCATCTCGGTCAGGACACCGTCCATCACCAGCGCCTTGATCTGGCCCTCTGCGGTTTCGGTGTCATAGCCCAGGAACTCGGTCGGCCCGTGTTTTTCGGCCACATCAAACCAGACGGTTGCATCCGCCGCTTCGCCTGACCCGGCCCAGGCCGCGCGCGCCTTGGCCTTCTGCTCCGCCATGGCGGTGTCAAAGCCGTCGGTATCCACCGCGCGCCCCTGCTCGCGCAGCGCATCCTGCGTCAGGTCCAGCGGGAAGCCGAAGGTATCGTAAAGCTTGAAGGCCGCCTGCCCTGACAGGTTCGCGCCTTCCGGCAACCCGCTGACCTCGTCTTCCAGCAACCGCAGGCCCCGGTCCAGCGTCTGTTTGAAGCGGGTTTCCTCACTCAGCAGGGTTTCGGTGATCAGCGCTTGCGCCTGACCCAGCTCGGGGTATGCGGCACCCATCTGGCTTACCAGCGATGGCACCAGCCGGTGCATCAGCGGGTCCTGGACGCCCAGCAGATGCGCATGGCGCATGGCACGGCGCATGATCCGGCGCAGCACATAGCCGCGCCCGTCATTGGCAGGCATGACCCCATCCGCGATCAAAAAGGAAGTGGACCGCAGATGGTCCGCGATGACCCGGTGGTGGGTCTTGCCCGGTCCGTCCGGATCGGTGCTGGAGGCATCCGCCGAGGCCTCGATCAGCGCGCGCATCAGATCGGTAGCGTAATTGTCATTGGTGCCCTGCAACAGGGCGGCAACCCGTTCGATCCCCATGCCGGTGTCGATCGACTGGTTCGGCAGGTCGCGGCGGGTGCCATCCTCGAACTGCTCATATTGCATGAAAACGAGATTCCAGATCTCGACAAAGCGGTCGCCGTCTTCCTCCGGGCTGCCCGGAGGGCCACCCCAGATGTGATCGCCGTGATCATAGAAGATTTCGGTGCAGGGGCCGCAGGGGCCGGTGGGGCCCGCCGACCAGAAGTTGTCATCCGTCGCAATCCGGATGATCCGATCATCGCTCAGCCCCGCATGTTTTTTCCAGATCGCCACCGCCTCATCATCGGTATGATAGACCGTCACCAGCAGGCGGTCGGGGTCGATGCCGAACACTTTGGTCAGCAGGTCCCAGGCCAGCGGGATCGCTTCGGATTTGAAATAATCGCCGAAACTGAAGTTGCCCAGCATTTCGAAAAACGTGTGGTGGCGCGCGGTATAGCCGACATTGTCCAGATCGTTGTGCTTGCCGCCTGCGCGCACGCATTTCTGCGCGGTGGTCGCACGGGTGTAGTCACGGGTTTCGACGCCGGTAAACAGGTTCTTGAACTGCACCATGCCCGCCGCCGTGAACATCAGCGTTGGGTCATTGCGCGGCACCAGCGGGCTGGAGGGGACAATCTGGTGGCCGTTCTTGTCGAAATAGGACAGAAAGCTGGAGCGGATTTCATTCAGGGTCTTCATCGGTCAGGCCTTCCGGGGCAAATGCGCGTCGTTGTCAGATAGCCTTGGCAGCCTTGCCTGTCCACAGGGGCGGCATGGAAAAAGGGGCGTCGCCCTTCGGCGCGCCCCTTCTGTCTTGCAGCAATTGCGATTGGTCCGGGCCTCAGGCCTCAAGAATGTCCGCATCGTCATTGTCGGAACCGTTGAAATCCAGCCCGTGCGCTGCGCGGATCTTGTCTTCAATCTCCATCGCCATGGCTGTATTTTCCTTCAGGAACGTCTTGGCGTTTTCGCGGCCCTGCCCGATCCGCTCATCCCCGTAAGAGAACCAGGAGCCGGATTTGTCGACCACGCCCGCCTTGACGCCAAGGTCCAGCAGCTCACCCATCTTGGAGATTCCTTCGCCATACATGATGTCGAATTCCACCTGTTTGAAGGGCGGCGCGACCTTGTTCTTGACGACCTTGACGCGGGTTGCATTGCCCACGACCTCGTCGCGGTCCTTGAGCGCGCCGATGCGGCGGATGTCGAGCCGGACCGAAGAGTAGAATTTCAGCGCATTGCCGCCCGTGGTTGTTTCGGGGCTGCCGAACATGACGCCGATTTTCATCCGGATCTGGTTGATGAAGATCACGGTGCACTGGGTACGGCTGATCGACCCGGTCAGTTTGCGCATGGCCTGGCTCATCAGACGGGCCTGCACGCCGACAGAGCTGTCGCCCATGTCGCCTTCGAGTTCGGATTTCGGCGTCAACGCGGCGACCGAATCGACGACAACCATATTGACCGCGCCGGACCGGACCAGCGTATCAGTGATCTCAAGCGCCTGTTCGCCGGTATCGGGCTGGGAAATCAACAGCTCGTCGATGTCCACACCCAGCTTGCGGGCGTACTGCGGGTCGAGCGCGTGTTCCGCATCCACAAAGGCACAGACGCCGCCCGCTTTCTGCTGCTCCGCAAGGCAGTGCAGCGTCAGCGTCGTCTTGCCGGAGGATTCAGGGCCGTAGATCTCAACGATCCGGCCCATCGGAAGACCGCCGATGCCAAGCGCAATGTCCAGCCCCAGCGATCCGGTGGAACTCGCCGTGATGTCCTGAATCGCACCTTCAGCGCCCAGTTTCATGATCGACCCCTTGCCGAACTGGCGTTCGATCTGGGCCAGGGCGCTGTCCAGCGCCTTCTGTTTGTCCGCTGACTTCTTGTTGTCCATTGTCAATAAATCTGCCGTTGCCATATGCCCGTTCCCTTAGTGTCATAGTGGCGCGGGATCGGCAATCGCCGTCCTGTGCCGGTTTTTGTTCCTCTAATGTTCTCTATGAGACCAAAAGTGGAACATTTCAATCACTTTATTTCTTTCCCCATCTTTTATGGGAATGGGTTAAGAAGTAGTTTACAGCGGGAATTCCGGATGAAACTGCGCGGGAGGTCGTCTTAAATGCTTGTTTTCTTTAAGGAACGCCTGGCCTTCCTATCGGTGCCGAAAACCGGGACAACCGCCTATGAAAGTGCGCTTGCCGCGCGGGCGGACATGGTGATCTCCGACCCGCCGATGCTGAAACATGCGCCGGTTTATCGCTATAACCGCTTCATTCGCCCGATGTTTGAACGGGTCTGCGGCGTGGAACTTGAAGTCATGGCCGTGATGCGCGAGCCGATCTCCTGGCTGGGCAGCTGGTATCGCTACCGCCAGCGCCCCTTCATGGAGGGCAAGCCGAATGCGACCCATGGCATCAGCTTCGATGATTTTGTCCTGGCCTATATGAAAAGCGACAAACCCGGATTTGCCGATGTCGGCAGCCAGGTCCAGTTCATGAAAAGCCAGCCGAATGGCACCGGCATCACCCATTTCTTCCGCTACGAAGACCAGCCGAGGCTCAATGCCTTTCTCGAAGAACGTCTGGAGGTTACATTGTCCCTTGCCCGCGAAAACGTCTCCCCCGCGATAGCGCTCAGGCTTTCGCCCGGTGTCGAGGAACGGTTTCGCCGCAAATGCGCCGAGGAATTCGCGCTTTACCAGTCCATCCCATAGCCCCGCGCGACCTGCATCATTGGCGGGCCTGCTGGTCGGCTCCAAACTGATCATCCAGTTGCAGCGCAGGTCCGGTCTGAGCCCTTATTGACCACTGATAAATGCGTGAGGCATATTCGATCGCGTCATATTTTCGATCCGATCCAAAAGGATGAAGCCGCTGAAAAATAAAATCCATAAAGCTGGCGACCTTGAGTTTCAGATGCTTTATCCGCCTGAGGGGTCTACCTCCATCCTTGAAGTGTCCGACCGTGGCTTAGGACCGTTTCTGCACGTATCGCTTAGAAAAGACGGTGATTTAACCTACGAGTTCTTTGCCGAAACGGCGCTTTCCATTTCGGAAAAACAAATGAAGGATATTGAAGAGATGGCTCGGAGAAAATTGTCATGGACGGATTTGTCCGCATTTGGCTGGGAACGCTTTGACGAGAGCTAGTTTGCTGTGCCCGTCTTGATCGAATGGCAACTGTGTCCCGCACAGCAGACACCTGAACTGCTCAGTCTGAGCGTCGGCTTTCGACCTTTCGGAGGGTAACGGTTCTGGCGGACCACCATGACGAAAGCGGGTGCCCAGGCATGTCGGATCCCGTGATGACCTGCTCGTGGGTCTCAGGCAGCCACCCAGCCAGATCCGGGTGTCCAGCTCAGGAATGCTGCTATGTTCAACGCATCCGGCTCAATGCATCTGCCTGTGCACCGTCTCGGTGAGTTCGTTCAGTGAAAACGGTTTCGGCAGGAAAACGGAATTCGGTATCCTGCTTTGCTCCTCACCGAAACTGTCTTCGGCATAGCCGGAGACAAAGACAACCCGCACATCCGGCCGTTCCTTCAGCGCCTCGCGCACCCAGCTGGGGCCATCCATGCCCGGCATGACCACATCAGTGACAAAGACATCCACTTTAAGTTCCTCATCTTCAAGGGTTTTCAGCGCGGCCTCCGCTGATTCAGCCTCAAGAACCGTAAAGCCGCGCAGGCGCAGCGCCCGGCTGGCAAAGGCACGCACCGGCGCTTCGTCTTCCACAAGCAGGATCACGCCATCCGATGCGCCGGAGGTATTTGTCCGCTCCGCAATCTCCGGCCGCGCCGTCACCACCGGGCGGTGATCATGCACCGGGAAGTACAGAACAAAGGTGGTGCCGGTGCCGGGCTGCGAATCGACAAAGATGAAACCGCCGGTTTGCTTGACGATGCCATAGGCGGTGGACAGGCCCAGGCCGGTGCCCTCGCCGGTGCGCTTGGTGGTGAAAAAGGGTTCAAACACCTTTTGCAGCTTGTCCGAAGGGATACCCTGGCCGCTGTCGATCACCTCGACGGTCACGTAGTCGCCCGCCGGCACGGTGACGCGGTCCCGTGTCAGCGGTTCGTCCAGCGACAGGCATTCCGTCACGATCCTGATCTCACCACCCGCCGGCATGGCGTCACGGGCATTGACCACAAGGTTCATCAGGACCTGCTCAAGCTGCCGTTTGTCCGCGCGGATCGGGCGCAACACCGGATCATGGCTGAGTGTGAGGGTCACCTTTTCGCCAACCAACCGGTTCAGCAGATGGGTCAGGTCCGCCAGCGTGTCACGCAGATCCAGCGTTTCCGGCCGCAGGGTCTGTTTTCTGGAAAAGGCCAGCAATTGTCGCACCAGACCGGCGGCGCGGTTGGCGTTCTGGTTGATCTGGACCAGGTCACCATAGTCGGAATCGCCCTGGTCATGGCGCAACAGCAGCAGGTCGCAATGGCCCGAAATCGCCGTCAGCAGATTGTTGAAATCATGCGCGACACCGCCAGCCAACTGGCCGATCGCCTGCATTTTCTGGCTCTGCACGAATTGCGCCTCCAGTGATTTCAATTCCGTGGCGTCGTGCAGCACCGCAATGAGCGCCGGTTCGCCGTCTTCCGTGATCCGGTTCAGCACCACCTGCACGAAAGTTTCCTTGTCCGAGCGGGTCAGCCGCAGGAATTCCGACTTCTGGACCATCCGGTTCGAAAGGGTGTCGTTCAGCCAATCCGCTATCGGCCTGCCCAACCCCTCCATCAACTGCGAGATGTTGATCCCTTCAACCAGTTTCGTGCCGATCAGGCCCGCCGCCATCCGGTTGAAGGACCGCACGGCGCCGTCCGGCGCGACCTTTATCATGGGAACAGGCATGTCCTGAAACGCCTGCCAGCCCTGCAATGGTGTCTCTGCCGGCCTCTCGGGCGGCGGCAGCAGATAGATGACGCGGCGGCCTGCCCCGGCATCCATTTCCGCCACCAGCATCCGGCGCGGCCCGTCCGGGCAGGACACTTCAGCCAGCGCCCCCGGCACCACCGGCAGCTCCGTGAAAATGCGGTCAAGCGTTTTGACCCGGCCGCCAAGAAGCCGCCGCGCGGCGTCGTTGGTAAAGAGTATCGCGCCACCGCGCCCCAGCATCAGCATCGGCAATTGCACCCCCTCTTGCGGGCTGCGCGCAGCGGCCCGCGCGCCGATGTTCTCAAGCCGCCAAAGGAACCGATCCTGCGCGATCTCATGGACGGTCAGACGCAGATGCCCGGCCCGGGTCGCCACGTCCTCCTGCGCGGCACCGGTGGCGTCGGCGCGCGATTGCAAGCGGTAGAGAATGCCCGCCGGATTGGCAAAAGTTTCGGCCAGGGCCGCCCCCAGTGTCGTGAAACTGTCGCGTTCGAACAGGCGATGTGCGGCACGGTTCGAGCCGTGAATCAGACCGTCCTTTTCTGCGATGAAACAGGGTGTGATATCATATTCGATGAAGGTCCCGATGGTATCGACGGCCCCCGTACGGCGCACCGCCTGGCCCGCGGCGCGCAGGCTCAGCACGGTGCCAAAGACCACCAGCGTCGCCCCGGAACCAAACAGACCCAGCGCAAGAAGGCGCTGCGACACGAACATCCCGACTGCGACCAGCAATGCCCCGAGTGCCATCAGAAACCATCTTTGCCTGCTGCGCACCCTTAACGGCCCAGCACCCACCGGCCCCGCAGGTGGGTGCGGTTCGGGAATGATGTCCGGCGCGTTCTGCCCCAGCGATACAGACAAGATTTATCCTCCGACGGTCCTCGAATCGTCGTCCATTAAGGGTCCGGAGGGTTAATTGGACCTTAACCAAGGCCCAGATGCATTCTCAGGTTGAGTCTGATTAATCTAATACACGCTGTAAATGCGCTGTATAAAAGCCGTCCCCCGCCGCATCGACGGTGAAACGATGCGCGAACACACAGGTCCAGCCGGGATGGCGGGACAGGAAGGCTGCCAGCCGATCCTCGTTTTCCGCCCGCAACACAGAGCAGGTGGCATAGGCCAACACGCCCGAGGGCGCGACCAGCGCGGCGGCACGGTCAAGTATATCGTCCTGGATCGCGGTTAGTTCGTCCAGCCGTGCGGGTGTCAGCGTCCATTTGCCTTCGGCGGCGCGCCGCCAGGCCCCCGAGCCGGAACAGGGCGCATCACACAGAACCACGTCATAGGGCGCTGCATCGGCCAGAGTGGCGGTTTCGGCCATTTCCACGGTGACGCCTGCCCGCGCCGCGCGGGTGGGCAGATCGGCCATGCGGGCCGGGGCAACATCATGGGCCGTGACCTGCCGCGCCGGATCCATCGCCAGGGCAAGCGACTTGCCCCCGCCCCCGGCGCAGTAATCCAGCACCCGGCCACCCGTCGGCAGGGCGGCGACAACGGCCTGGCTTGCGGCGTCCTGAAGCTCGATCAACCCTTCGGCATAGGCTGCGGAATTGCGGATGCGGCGCTGCCCTTCGATCACGGTCAGGGCGGCATCGGCCAGCGGGTTCACCGCCGTGTCGATGCCCTGTTCACGCAGCAATTCGCCTGCGGCCTGCCGCTCGATACGGGCGAGGTTGACGCGCAGCACCGTTGGCGCGCGTGCCTGAAGCGCGTCGGCGGTGCGCGCGGCATCATCGCCCAGAGAGGCTTCGAACGGCGCCAGCAGCCATTCCGGCAGGCACCACAGGGTTGCACGATCCTGGGGCGGTGCGGGAAAATCCAGTTTTGCCGCCGATGCAGGTTCGGGCGCGTGGCCCTCGCCCGAGAAAAGCGCGGCAATGTCGGCCTTTTGCAGATGAAGCAGACCTAGCATCAGCATGCGCCCGGTCTCACCGCGCCCGAAATGGGCCGCCAGCGGGCGACAGCGCAGCACGTCAAAGACATGATCCCGGATCGCGGCACGGTCCTTGGAACCGGCAAAGCGGCTGCGCCGCGCCCAGCGGGTCAGCGCCTGTTCCGCCGCCTGACCGCCCTGGATGTCATCAAGAATTTCAATCGCCGCCGCGACCCGCGCCCCCGGTGTCATCGGGCCGGAGTCACATTAAGAACACCCATGAACATGTTGAAACTCATGATTTCTATGCTCTCAACCAGCGCGATAGTTGGGCGACTCGCGGGTGATCTGCACATCATGGACATGGCTTTCCTTCAGCCCCGCACCAGTGATCCTGACAAAGTTGCAGTTCTTGCGCATCTCTTCGACGGTGGCGCAGCCGGTATAGCCCATCGCGGCCCGCAGACCGCCGACCATCTGGTGTACAACCGCTGCCGCGCTGCCCTTGTAGGCCACCTGACCCTCGATCCCTTCGGGCACCAGTTTGTCGCTGGCGGCATCCTTTTGGAAATAGCGGTCAGCCGACCCGCTGGCCATCGCGCCGAGCGAGCCCATGCCACGGTAAGACTTGAAGCTACGCCCCTGATAAAGAATGACTTCGCCGGGGGATTCATCCGTGCCCGCGATCATGGAGCCGACCATGGCACAAGAGGCCCCGGCGGCGATCGCCTTGGCAAAATCGCCGGAAAACTTGATGCCGCCGTCCGCGATGACGGGAATGTCACCTGCTGCCGCCGCGCAATCCATGATCGCGGTCAGTTGCGGCACACCTACCCCCGCCACCATGCGCGTGGTGCAGATGGAGCCGGGGCCGATTCCCACCTTGATCGCGTCCGCACCGGCGTCGATCAGGGCGCGGGTCGCCTCGGCGGTGGCGACATTGCCCGCAACCACTTGCACTTCATTGGACAGGGTCTTGGCCCGCTTGACCGCCAGTGCCACCCCTTCGGAATGGCCGTGGGCGGTGTCGATCACGATCATGTCGGCACCGGCATCCACCAGCGCCTGCGACCGTTCAAATCCCGCGTCGCCCACGGTGGTGGCCGCAGCGACCCGCAGCCGCCCCAGCGCGTCCTTGCAGGCGGTCGGGTTCAGCACGGCCTGTTCGGTATCCTTGAGCGTCAGCAGGCCGGTCAGCTTGCCCTTTGCATCAGTCACCAGCAGCTTTTCGATGCGGCGCGCCTTCATCAGGCTGATCGCCTCTTCCCGGTCCGCCGGTTCGTGCAGGATGGCGAGATTGTCGGAAGACATCATCACCCGCACCGGGGTCTTGTCATCGCTGGCAAAGCGCATGTCGCGGTTGGTCACGATCCCGACGACACGCCCGGTGCCATCGACCACCGGAAATCCGGTGACGTTATAGCGTTCCTGCAACGCCTTGGCATCGGCCAGGGTCTGATCAGGGGTCAGCGTGATCGGATTATAGACGATGCCGGATTCAAACCGTTTGACGCGGCGCACTTCGCGGGCCTGTTCATCTATGGTCAGGTTGCGGTGTACCACACCCATGCCGCCTGCCTGCGCCATGGCGATGGCCATGCGCCCCTCGGTCACAGTGTCCATGGCAGAGCTCAGCAGCGGGATGTTCAACGCGATGCTGCGGGTGACGAATGTCCTTGTATCCGCCGTTGAAGGCAAGACCGAGGACGCCCCCGGCACCAGCAGTACATCATCAAAGGTCAGGGCCTCACGAATCTCCATTTTGCACCTCGGCTTGGATGGGTTCATTTGGCGGTTTCATATTTCACGGATGGCCTGGATTGGAAAGACCTATTGCGCCGCTTTTGCGGCGGGTCTTGCATCGGCACGTCAGCCGCATGGATTTTGATGGCGGACAAACCCAACGATCATCGCCGCTGCATCCACCTTTCTTTGGTCGGCGTTTCGATACCTTGGCAAAAATCTGCGATTACCTTGAGTGACAGCCCGGTGACCTTATCACGTTTCGCCGGGTCTGATTGCGCGTTTCACGCCGCCGGACGGTCAAACGCGCCACGAATAAGGGTGCCGTCGTGCATCGGGATTGCCTAAATGACGCCCAGCGTTCATTTATTGCCGCCCTTTGGCTTCCACCTGCCGCACGGGCCGCTATGGTGGCCAAAAGCAGTTAAGGACGGCACGAGATGAGCAGCGATCCCCTGGTGATTTTTACCCCTTCTGGCAAACGGGGGCGATTTGCCGTCGGCACACCTATTTTGACTGCGGCACGCCAGCTTGGCGTTGATCTGGATTCGGTCTGTGGCGGGCGCGGCATCTGTTCGAAATGCCAGATCACGCCCAGCTACGGCAGCTTTTCCAAGCACAATGTTGAAGTCAAACCCGACGCCCTGTCCGAATGGAACGCGGTCGAGCAGCGCTATCAGGACAAACGCGGTCTCAAGGAAGGCCGCAGGCTGGGCTGTCAGGCCACCGTTCAGGGCGACGTGGTGATCGACGTGCCCCCCGAAAGCCAGGTGCACAAACAGGTGGTGCGCAAACGGGCCGAGGCGCGCGACATCGTGCTGAACCCCTCTACCCGCCTGTTCTATGTGGATGTGGCAGAGCCGGACATGCACGACCCCTCCGGCGATCTGGAGCGGCTGCGCGACGCGCTGCGCGACCAATGGGAAATCGACAACGTCGCCGCCGATCTTCACATCCTGCAAACCATGCAGCCGATCCTGCGCAAGGGCGACTGGAAGGTCACCGTCGCGGTCAACCTGGGCGATGCCGAAAACCCTCCCCGGATCATGCACATCTGGCCGGGCTACTATGACGGGACGGTCTATGGCCTTGCGGTGGACCTCGGCTCCACCACCATCGCTGCGCATCTGTGCGACCTGCAGACCGGCGTTGTGCTGGCTTCCTCCGGCGTGATGAACCCCCAGATCCGATTTGGCGAGGACCTGATGAGCCGGGTCAGCTATTCGATGATGAACCCCTCCGGCGCGGACGAAATGACGCGTGCGGTGCGCGAGGGCATGACCGCGCTGTTTGACCAGATCGCGGGTGAGGCCGGGGTCGATGCAGGCCTGATCGTGGATGCGGTCTTTGTCTGCAACCCGGTGATGCACCACCTGTTTCTGGGCATCGACCCCTTTGAGCTGGGCCAGGCCCCGTTCGCACTGGCCACGTCCAACGCCATGCGGCTGCGCGCCACCGACATCGGGCTGAACATCCACCCTGCCGCGCGGATCTATTTCCTGCCCTGCATCGCAGGCCATGTCGGCGCGGATGCCGCCGCCGTGGCGCTGAGCGAGGCACCGGACAAATCCGACGACCTCTTGCTGGTTGTGGATGTCGGCACCAACGCGGAAATCCTGCTGGGCAACAAGACCAAGGTGCTGGCCTGTTCCTCGCCCACCGGTCCGGCCTTTGAGGGGGCGCAGATCAGCTCTGGCCAGCGCGCCGCGCCCGGTGCCATCGAACGGGTCGAAATCGACCCGGTGACCAAGCTGCCACGTTTCAAGGTCATCGGCTCCGACCTGTGGTCCGATGATCCCGGCTTCGAGGCGGCGATCGCCACCACCGGCGTCACCGGCATCTGCGGTTCCGGCATCATCGAGATGGTGGCGGAAATGCGCATTCATGGCATCGTGGATGCCCCCGGCCTGATTGGCACGGCAGAACAGACAGGGTCATCTGCGGTCTTTGCCGACGGGCGCACCAATTCCTATCTGGTCTATGACGGCACCGGCAGTGGCGGCCCCCTGATCACCGTCACCAACCGCGACATCCGCGAGATCCAGATGGCCAAGGCGGCGCTTTATTCGGGCGCGCGGCTGCTGATGGACAAGTTCGGCGTGGACAAGGTGGACCGCATTGTGCTGGCCGGGGCCTTTGGCGCGCATATCAGCACCAAACACGCGATGGTGCTGGGCATGATCCCCGACGCACCGCTGGACAAGGTCACATCGGCAGGCAATGCCGCCGGGACCGGCGCGCGGATTGCCCTGCTGAACACCGACGCACGGGCAGAGATCGAACAGACGGTACGCGAGATTCACAAGGTCGAAACCGCCATCGAGCCGCGTTTTCAAGAGCATTTCGTCAATGCTTCTGCGATCCCCAATGCGGTTGAGCCCTTCCCCATCCTGCGCTCCATCGTCACCCTGCCCACGGCCACATTCAACACCGGGGGCGATCACGGTGGCGATGCGGGCGGCAGACGCAGGAGACGCCGGGCATGAGCAACGCGGACCAACAGGAATTCTGGGATGGGGAGGCAGGCCCGATCTGGGTGGCCCAGATGCAGACCATGGACCGGACCCTTGCGCCGGTGCTTGATCAGGTGCTGGCCGCGGCGCATCTCCAGCCGGGCGACAATGTGCTCGACATCGGATGTGGCGCAGGCACCAGCACAGCGGCGGCGGCACGGCTGGCAGGACACGATGGCAGCGCCTGCGGTCTGGACATCTCCCGTTCGCTGCTGGCGCATGCCCGTTTGGCTACGGCAGACGCGCCCGGCCTGTCGTTCATCCACGGCGATGCGCAGACCTTTGACTTTCAACCGCATCGGTTCGATGCAATGATTTCCCGCTTTGGCGTGATGTTCTTTGAGGATACCACGGCGGCGTTTGCCAATATCGCCAGCGGGTTGCGCCCCGGTGCGCAGCTGACCTTTGCAACATGGGGCGACATTGCTGAGAACCCCTTTTTCACCATGCCGGCGGGCATCGCCAAGGCGGTGATCGGTGCGGTCCCCAAAACCGACCCGGATTTGCCCGGCCCCTTTGCCCTGCGGGACAGACAAAAGGTCGTGGCGCAGCTGGGTGCGGCGGGCCTGAAAAACATCACCGCCCGCGCCACCGCGATGGACCTCACCCCACCGGGCGATGCGGCGCAGGTGGCGGAATTGCTGTGCGAGATCGGCCCGGCGCAGCGCGCCCTGACCCATTTCGAGGCGGATGACGCCGACCGCGCACGGCTGGTTGCCGCGTTGAGTGAAGGCCTGCAAACTTTCGAGACACCAAAGGGCATCCGCATTCCCGCGCTGATCAACCTGTTCACGGCAACGACACCGGGCCCAAGCTGAGATCGGTCAGTCCAGCTGCCGTGCGATCCACCAGGTGGTGCCATTGGCATCGCGCACCCCGCCGCGCAGGTCACCATCGCCCTTGTCCGTCAGGGCCTGTACCTCTGTCCCGCCACTTGCCAGCGCGCGGCGAAAGGCCATTTCCGGTTCCTGCACGTAGACATGCACATGGGCTTTGGGGCCGTCCGGCATTTCGCCCATCATGATCACCGTATCGTCCACCAGCGCCTCTGCATGCATGATCCCCTCTCCGTTCTCCCGCGCGATCACCCGCAACCGGGTCGCGCCGAATGCGGTTTCCAGAAAGGCCAGCGTCGCCTCGGCATCCTGCACCATCAGATAGGGTGACGCGCTGTTGTATCCGTCGGGTTTATAACTCATCCTGCCCTCCGCTTTGTGCGCGCCGCCCCCTTGACGGCGCTGCGTCCCGCGCATATCCAATCCAAGGCGCGCGGGTATGGTGAAAAGGTATCACGGCAGCTTCCCAAGCTTTAGTTACGAGTTCGATTCTCGTTACCCGCTCCACTAAAAAAACACCCCCAATACCCCTTGATTATATGGCTATTCTTCGCAATTTTGCGCGTGGTATCGTCATGCATTCCAGCACTCGCGCTGGGAAAAATCGGGAACGTCTGGGGCGATTCTGGAACCACACCCCCAGACTTTCACCCAGACCAGCGCCGTGATCAAACCGCGCCGATAGGCCTAGGCCCTCTGATCTCCGCCACAATCGCGGAGGCCGAACATGCCTGACCTCTGGTTTGTCGAAGAGCGCAACCCGTTCGGCGGGTGGAGCCCGGCCACCTTCTCCGGCGAAAAGCCGACGGAAAAGCAAGTCGGTGGTCGTCGCAAGGAGTTCCGCAACGACCCTGAGCGGGTCCATCCGGGCCACCGTGATCTGACCTTGCCGCAACTGTTCGAGGTCTATTCGCCTGATGGGAAATTCTATCTGCCGAGGAGGGTAGCATGACACCTGACATGATGACCGACAACCTGTCCCGCGCGCAGGACAGGCTCAAAGCCTATGAAGCCGCCTGCCGCAAGGTTCTGCCGCTGATTGAGGCTGCCGGGCTGGCGTTCGAGGGACTTGATCTCGAAGAAGTCACCGACTGCGCCGATTGGGACGAGGCCGAGGATATGATCCACGCGGCGCTTGGGGAGGAACGGAGATGAGCGATCTACCAGAGCGCGCCCTATCAATCCGCCAGCCGTGGGTTTGGGCCATCCTGAACGCAGGGAAGCGGATTGAGAACAGGCCGAGGCGGTTCAACTATCGCGGCCCGATCTGTCTGCATGCCAGCCTCTATGAGCCGAAGGCAATTGACTACGAGTCGGTCCTACACGTTCTCAGAGTGAAACATGGCGACCATGGCGAACGGCAAATCACGCGCGAAGATGGAAACATCGCGTCTATGCACCACAGCAACGAGGGTCGCGCGCGCGGCGGGATCATCGGCACCGCCGATATCGTGGATTGCATCGAGACTAGCGATGAACCCTGGTTCTTCGGTCCCTATGGCCTCGTGCTGGAAAACATCCAGCCCGTGCCGTTTATCCCCGTGAAGGGCGCTCTGGGGCTGTTCAGATGGAAGGAACGGACATGACTGATATTTCACCGGAGGCTGTGGAGCGGATGGCAAAGCGATTTATCCCGCTCCACCCGCAGGTTTCCACGTTCACGGTATTGGCGGGAACCGGCACAGAAATTGCCGCCACTCTCCGCGCCCAAGCCGCCCGCATCATCGAGTTGGAGGCTCAGCTTGCCACCGCCCGGAATGATGCGCTGGATGCGGCTGCGGAGGCGGGAGACCGGGAAAACCAGCGGCGGTTAAATTTGGCAAGCATTCGCATCCCCGCACTGTGGGATGAACTACGCCCGGTTATCCTCGCCCTCAAGACGGAGACCCCGACATGACCCCCCATTTCAACAACCTTACCCCCGCCGAAGCTGAGCGCCTAGCTATGCTGGCCGAAGAATGCGCCGAAGTTATCCAGATCGTGGGTAAGATACTGCGCCACGGATACGACAGTCACCATCCCGACAATCCCGCCACTGACAACCGTGATCTTCTGGCAAAGGAAATCACTGACGTTGCGGCTGTCACGAGGGAAATGAAGCGGGCGGAACTGTCTGACTATCAACTCGCAGACACATTCGGAACGGTGTGGCGGCGGAAGCTAGGGTTCACGCATCATCAGGAGGAAAACTAATGAGCAACACCGAAGAAGGCTACGTCAATACAATGCGGGAAGCGGCTCAAAGTCGCCTTTTCTGTGAGATCGAGCGGCAAGAATACAATCTGGTGTCACTCCTTAATTTAGTCCCTTTCAGGGATGGAGATTCTTGGTGCGTCCTTTGGGGCGTAAATCTGTCGGAAGGCATAGCTGGTTTTGGTGACACGCCATACCTGGCAATTCTCAATTTCAATAGGGCGTTGAATGCCAAAAGGGGGGCGGCATGACACCGTATGACCAATGGAAACTCGCCAGCCCCGACGCTGAGCGCCACGAAATCGGCACCGAGGACGGCCAGCCATGCAACCGCATCCACGAGCCTGATGAGGATGCGCCGCACGGGTATAAGCCCAAGCCCTGCCCCGGTGAGATGTTCATTGCGGGCGACGAAACTGACGATTGCTGGATTCAGTGCGACACATGCGGGGAGATAGCCCAATGATCGAGACACGTATGACAGTATCGAAACTGACTGAAAACGAAATTATCCTGCTTAAGCTGATCGAGCGCAGCCCCGATATTGGCGACGGATGGCGGCAGGTTTCAGGTAGTCTCTGGCCTCTTATCGCCAAGCAATCACACCCTGACCTTACTGAACTGGACGCAGCCAACAAGCGCATCCGCTTCACGCCAGAAGGGCAAACCGTAATGAGGTATGCAGTATGACCCACACAGATGAGCAGGTGGAACGGGTGGCCTCCGCAATCAACGATGAAGATTGGCGGCAAGACCTTACTTGGACTAACCAGTATGAGGGCATCAAAGAGAACTACCGAGAAATGGCCCGCGCCGCTCTATCCGCCATGCCCGCGCCCACATCGGAGCAACATAGCGGATGCCCAGACACATGGAGCGCGCCCGCCCCTGTGAGCGCAGAGGACCGCGAAAACATCGTAGACGAAATCGAAAACATCATCAGCGAAACACACGAGATGGATGTGCGCGATATCGACTATGCCGAGAACATCGTTTCATGGCTTGAGCGGCACCATCCTGCCGCCCTCCGCGCCCTCACCAAAGGAGACACCACCGATGGCTGATACCGACAAGCCGTTGCTTGACCCCATGCCCCGCAAAGACTTGGAGTTGCCGCCGCCTGCGGGCTACGTGTCCCGCGTCACCGCCGAAGCCGAGAAGCAGGCGGCTGTTGAGGCGGAACGGGAAGCGTGTGCGGAGTTGCAGAACGAAATTCACCTTGGCCCTGAGTTCTTGAATGCAAAGGCGGTGTTTCTGGACAGGCAAGCTGCGGCGCTTAACGCACTCGGCCCGGACAGCGATCCACCTTTGACGCCAGAGGCTACGATCAAAACCAAAGAGGCGGCGAAAAGAATGCGGAAGATGGCCCGACAGTATGCGCAGGTCGCCATCCGCGCACGGGGAGACCAGACATGAGCAACGCGTTTGATCACGACGACCGAAACCAATACCCAACCTCATTTCGCGTGAGCCGTAGGAATTTTGGTCACTGGGATATCATCACGAACGAGGGGCGGGCATTCCGTATTCGTGGCGGCCCTGGATCTTGGCGGGTCATAGACGAACGGACTCTCCCCGGACCGGACGATCTAAAATTCAAGGAACAGGCGGCAGCTATGGCGTATATCTGCGCAGAGCTGATGCACGAACTCCTGACGGTCGACGGCCAACAGCCGCACGTCATGGAAGCCTGGAATATCGACTTCACCCGTGAGCGCGACCCGTTCGGGCCACAGTCCAGCTAAACCCACCGCTCGAAAGGAGACATTTATGACCGAGACCACAACAGACACCGCGCCGCAGTCCTTTGGTTGGGTTCTGCTCGAATTGATGGGACATCGCCAGCGCGTCGGCATGGCCCGAGAGGAATACATCGGTAGCGGTAAGATGATCCGCATCGACATCCCGGCTGGGGCCGACGGGGACACGGTGACAGAATTCTACGGCACCAGCGCGATCTATGCGCTGCGCCCGATATCAGAAGAAGTCGCGCGGGATCATTGGTCCGCTCGCGATCCCCGTCCGGTGCGACCCGCCGAATACCGTCCGGCGTCTCAGATTGAGCACCATGACGGCGAGGATGAAGAAGACCCCTACTGAATCCAACAATCCCCCGGAGGAACCCATGAACGGAATCGAAAGCATCGCGGCTGAGCGCAAACGACAGATTGAGGTGAAAGACTTCGATGCATCATACGATGATTGCGCCAGTCGCCGCCAGATCCTCAAGGCCGCCAGATGTTATGCGGACCATGCCTGCATGACGGATAGAATTCGCGAACTGACCGCAGAAAAGGTTCCGCTAGGTTGGCCGTGGGATGATGAATGGTGGAAGCCAAAGGATCGACGCGCCGACCTCGTGCGTGCCGGCGCCCTGATCGCGGCCGAGATTGATCGCCTCGACCGAGCAACCGCGCAAGAGAACCAATCCAACTAACCCCACTAAAAACCAAAAAGGCCCGCGCCCCGAACTAACGGAGCGCGGGCTTATCAATTGCGACGGCAATAGCGACTGATTGTCAGAGGCCGACCCCTGCCATCGCCTCGCGCACGTACCGCTCTGCCAGCCGATCCAGCACACCGTCGCCCGGCACCAGCGCGCGGATCGCATCAGGCACCGACTGCTGTGCATACCTCACCGCGCGGTGCT
Organism: Sulfitobacter sp. EhC04; assembly: GCF_001650875.1. Classification (GTDB taxonomy): domain Bacteria; phylum Pseudomonadota; class Alphaproteobacteria; order Rhodobacterales; family Rhodobacteraceae; genus Sulfitobacter. The sequence continues at coordinate 4,835 of NZ_LXYI01000018.1, read as the reverse complement.
TGATCACCTCGATACCAGCTTCCGGTCCGTCGATCATCGCCGCCTCCACGCCGGTCATGATGGCCGAGTGCAGCGCGCGCATGTGCTTTTCCTCGATGCGGATGCCGGTCGCGGCCTGGAACGCCCCGGTGGCACGGTTAAGGATGAAGGTGAGGACGGCGCCAAAGAACGTCAGCAGGGCGGTTTGCAGCTCGGGGCTGCTCAGAATGTCAAACATGGGATTTCCTTTCGGGGGTGGTGAGGCTCATGCCTCGGAATGGTTGGGGATCAGGCAACAGCCCGGTCGGTCCAGTCGCGGTCGATGACCTCGAAGCCGGGACAAAGTTTATTTGCAACCTCGCGATGTCCCATCAGTCGGCGGATCGGTGTGCGCTGCGCGATCTGCTCGAAATGGCCACGGGTGCTGGCAAGCGTCTCCGGCGTGAAATAGTCCTCCGGATGCCGTGTGGCCGTGATCGTGCGGACCTCGATCATCAGGTGGTGGAACACGCCGCGATTGTACCCCACCGCCCCGGCGCCATAGCGGTCCATCGGGCGGGCATAGATGATCTCACCATCCGGGCAGGTGATCGCGTGATAGCCGGTATCGCTCCACCCTCGCCCGCCCTTGCTCTTCGGCAGCGTGTGCATCAGGTGGATCGCCTTCACGATTTCCGCATTGCTCTTGTCGGATGCCCAACTGCCCGGCACCGCGGCGCAGTGAAGGCAGTAGGTGTCGATGATCGTGTTTGCCCCACCCTGGCGCAGCACCTTGTCATGCTGCACCGCGCCGAGCGTCGGCTTGGTCGGCACCAGAACAGCGCTGTCTGGCGAATAGGCTGCCATCGGCACGCCGTCGGCGTCGATGGCCTGACGCAATGCAATGCGGCTCAGGGTGCCGTATGCGCCGTCCACCCTGCCCTCATAGTAGCCAAGGCCCGCCAGGCCGCGCTGAAGCTGGTTGACGGCCCACACGGTCGATTTGGTCGGCCCCTGGTCGAGCAGGCCCCGCGCGGCGGCCGCAGTAACAGGGCCCCACCAGCCATCGACCTTTCCAGGATCGTATCCGAGGGATTTGAGGCCGAGTTGCAGCAGCCGGATTGCCGGGTTCATGGACATTGTGGATCTCCAATGCAAAAGGCCCGCGCGATGGCGGGCCGGGTTTCAGATTGTGATGTGGTTTAGTCGATCACTTGCTGCTGAACTTCGAAAGGCTCGGACATCGGCGGGGTGGTCGGCCCATACACGCCACATTCCCTCGGTATAATGATTGGCCAATAACTGTAGGTGCCTGCGGGTATATCAGATGGGATACGAACCCGCGCCGCGAAGGCGCTGAAACCAGATGAGACTGGGCTGCGCACTGCGGGCATATCATACCCGTAGACAGTCAGGTTCTTGTCGTGATTGAAAAATTGGACACGAACGGTAGTCTCACAGTCGATGGTGCGGCGCACCACATACACCACTGTCAGCAGTCCACCCCGTTCGACCGTCCTCTGCGGGACCAGGCCGATCCCGCGAAAATCCAAAATGTTGGGTGACAGCTTATCTGGTAATGCAGCAAGCCGGGTCTCGACAGCCAACAGCCGCGCAGGAACCTCTCGCCACTCCGACCACCGAAGAAAAGACCAGCCCATGAGGCCAGAAAGGAGGGTCACAACACCCCCAATCAACAATACCAATTTCAGCAATTCGTGAACCGAAAATTCTCTTCTGTCGGTCATTTCTTCCTTCGGCATATTTCGTCCTACTCCGTATTGAAGGGGTTTAGGTGAGGCCCTGAACTTCGAGGGTGCCTTCAGAACTGTTGGTGTTCACAGTCAGGCGGAAGTCCTGCCAGAACCCGAAAACCAGCAGGCCTTTGTCTTCTTCGCCCTCGCCTCCATGGTAGCAGGCAGGGGTTGCTCGGACCTGAGCCAGTTCATAGCTGACGCGCCTGGTCTGATCTGTTCGGAAAGAAAACTTGAACGTGCTTGTATCCACGTAGGCGCGCTCCACGATGGAAACATTACCAAACTCGTCAACATTCTTCGTGGAAAAATCGACAATCGAAGTCTGCGAGCCAGTTTCGATATCACCAAGATCAACTGGAATCCCAATGACGATCTCGCCAAGTCGGATTACCGCGGAATCCGCTATCTGCGCAGTTACCTGAAGGTACATCGTGTCATCAATGTACACGTTCTCGAAGACAGCAAACCTGTCGTCAACCGAACTGCCGATGTCAATTGAGCGGTCTGTTATAACCCCGTTATTTGAGATCAGCCTTGTAGCGCACCTCACCGTGTCAGCATCGACGTTCAAGAAGATGACATCGTAGTATCCAGCCGGTTTAAGGTTATTGATAAAGTCGAGCTTGTATCTGATTTTCGAGTTGCCAACCAGTTGCGGTGAAAGCTGATTGTCGAAAGGACGAAACCGGGACTTCACCCCGTAGATCACCCAGTTTGTGCCGTCATCAGAAATGGGATCATCACCAGTGGACCCCGACGGGTTCACGCACTGGTAGACATAGATCGTTTGGTCCTCTGTTGCGATTACCTGATCGGTTTCCTCGTAGGCGGTGCCTGCATCCCATTCGTCCACCGGCTCCACCAGATCAACATCGTTCACCTGGACCTCAAGAATATCGCTATCTGAGATCGCAACTGGTTTGACAAGTTTCATGGTTACGTCCTTTCAGGGGGAAGACCCACTACATCAAATTTGGTGAGTACGGTTGAAATTTTCTTCTGATATTCCAGCAGGGTGGCGGACTGCTTTTCTTGCTCTTTCCGGGCCGCAGCCAGTTCGGTACGGACTGCTTTCAGTTCGGTCGCGCTCTCTTTTGCGGAATCCGTCTGCTGCTTCAGGGCAAGACTGGTGATGGGAGACATCTGAACCTCCCGTCGTGGTGACTGATATACGAGAGGCGGAGGGGCGTCAGGTGTGGATGGGTCAATAGAACCTACCTGACCGAAGAAGTCAGCCCAAACCGAGAAGCTGGCCTGCTGGCCGATCAGCATCAGGCGTCGGGCAAGCTCGTCAACCATTTGCCCTTCGGTGGTGATGCCTTGATTGGCTGCCAGAAGCTGTGCCTCAAGACCGTTCGGACCACGGAACGCCTCATTGAACGCCGCCAGGTTGCCACCCGGACCAACAGCGACACTGGTAGCGTCGTAGTTGATCGTCCCGTCCTCATTCATAAAGAGATCAGTCAGCTGGTTGCCCGTCATCAGGTGAACGCCGGTCTCCTGCTCCAGATCTCGGATAGCTTGCGCGGCATCGAACGCGCCGACCAGGTTCTGTTCCAGACGGTTTTCGGCCATCATGCCCCAGCGTTGCAGGTTGGCGATCTGAGCCTGACGGGCCAGTTCCTCCTCCCTCTGCTGGGTGTCGGCAATCACTGCGGCGCGCAACTCATCAAGCATGGCCGACAGGTTGCTCATCGGGTTCATGAACAGATCCTGCGCCGTGCTTTCGAACCAGGTGGAGAACAGCTGTGAAGGCTCGAACTCGAACTGCCCCCCGATCGTGATTGTCCCGTTCGGACCCAGCAGAAGCGTGTCCAGGAGGTGCTGCTGCTGCTCGGTGAAGTAAGTCTCCATATCCAAGTTGACCGTCGAAAACGGGCGACGAAGTACGTCAACAATGGTGCTGTTTGAACCTGGGTCCATCCGTAGCAGCGTGTTGATGGTGTGGCTGCTGTTGCGATAGTGCCCCATCGTCCTTACCAGCGGGTTGCTGTTCGGGTTCAGAGCCAAAAGGGTATTAATGGTATGGGCGCTGTTCCGATATCGACCCATCGCTTGCACCAGAGGATCACTATTCTGGTTGAGTCCGAGCAGGGTATTGATGGTGTGACTGCTGTTGCGATAGTGACCCATCATTCTTACCAGAGGATTGCTGTTCGGGTTGAGGCCGAGCAGCGTGCTGATGGTGTGCGACGTGCTGCCCACCGCGCCCAAGCGAGACACCAGGTCGTTGCTCTGTGGGTTGAGCGCAAGGAGGGTGTTGATCCGGTGATTGGTCCCGCTTGACGCGCCTAGCCTGCGCACCAGGGTGTGAACATCTCCCCGCAGGTCGATGCCAGCATTGATCAGATGGTTGGTCAGGCCCGACGCGCCGAGGCGGGAGATGATGCGATTGACACCGCCGGTAAGGTCGACACCAGCGCGAATTAGGTGGTTGGATGCGTTTGAAGCGCCAACACGCCGCACAATGTTGTGGACTGACCCTCTGAGATCGACACCTGTGTTAACCAGGTGCTGCGATACCGGGCCACGCGCCACGCGCGACAGGATACTTCCCACACCGCCCACCTGATCAACCGATGTTTTGATACGGTGATTGGAGCGGTCATCGGCCCCGAGACGCAGGAGCATGGCGTTGGTCTGGCCAACCTTGTCGAGATACGTTTTGACGCGGTGGCTGGTCTTTCCTGAAGAACCCAAGCGTAGCAGCGTGGCATCGGTCTGCCCCACCTTGTCGAGGTGAGCCTTGACCCGATGATCCGACCTGCTCTCAGAGCCGAGACGCAGCAGCGCGGCATCAGTTTGCCCAACCTTGTCCAAATGGGTCTTGATGCGGTGGTCGGAACGGCTTGAGAAACCCATCCGGCGAACGCCGTCATGGACTTCGCCCCGTAAATCGACACCCACGTTGATCTTGTGGTTGGATGGACCTGTTGATGACATCCGCACCGCCCGCGCATCGCTGTTTGTCGCAACCTGGAGGCTCGTGTTGACCTTGATGCTGCTGGCCTTGCCGCCGACCGCTTTCAATGCCAACGGGTCGCTGCTGTCGGACACAATCGCCTTTACCTGAGCTTCATGCAGGCTTTGCCGATATTCGAAGAGCGCACGGATCAGCGG
>NZ_LXYI01000017.1 GCF_001650875.1 Sulfitobacter sp. EhC04 | reverse complement strand
GCCACCGCCGCTTGTTTCTGGCACCTCAACAGGTGCGGGGACTTTCTTTTTCACCGGGGTAGCCTGCGGTGCGGGGGCTCTGCGCGCGGTTTTCTTGGCTGCGGCCTTTTGGGTCTGGGGCGCGGTTGCGGTGGCAGTCGCCGCCGGGGGTGTTTCCTGCTTGGGCGGTTCCAGACATCCCGCAAGCGGCAGCGTGCAGAGCGACAGGGCGAGGACCTTGAACTTCATGAGGTATTCCTTTTCTGAATAAAAATATCCCGCGCGATGCGGCTTTCGAAAAATTCGGGTGGCGGAAATAATCGCCGAGATGCGTGTTAAATTTGATGTGGATTAGAACATATTCTGGCGATTTTGTCTAATTTTCCAACTACTCCGTTAGTCCATAGGCCCGGCGCAAACCGCGTTGCGTGCCGGGGCCAAAATCTCCGTCAATGGTCCCCTGATAGAAATCATGTTGGGTCAACCGCGTTTGCAGGGCGCGACGGGTCGCGAGTTTGAGTTGTTCGGGATTATCGGTCAGCACCTTCAGGACCGACCGGCTGCCTGCGCGCAGGGCCTGATAGATGTATTCCGCCGCATCCTCGGGTGTCTTGTCGGGGATCAGCCCGTCGTCGATAAGCGCAGCGAAATTGTACATCGCCTGCGGATGGCGTTGGTCTGCCGCGCGTTCGAAATAGATCAGGGCCGTCTTTGGATCGGCGGGCAGGCCGAGCATGCCCTGATAATGGAAAAATCCCAGATCGTTCAGCGCGTCGGGGTAATCCTGCCGGGCCGACTGACGGTACAGTTCCAGCGCGCGGGCGGTGTCCTGCGGCACACCCTTGCCCGCTTCGTATTGGACGGCCAGTTCGTATTGGGCTTCGGGCGAGCCTGCCTTGGCGGCGCGTTCGATATAATCGGCCGCAGCGGATGGATCAAAGCGTGCATCTTGCGGATTGAGCCGCATGTAGGCCAGGTTCATCAGCGAGCGGGTGTCGCCAGCCTCCGCCAGTTTGATGAACTGGGCCTCGTCCTCGGGGCGCAGGGCGGACCATGCCAGTTTTGGATCGTCCGCGTTTACCTGTGGGGGCAGATCGCCCGCGCCGGCCAGGAAAAACGGTATGCCCGACAGCGACCCGTAGGTGTGCGGTTCCTGTCTGTTGGCGGTGCGGCTCAGCACGTCATCGCGCACCTGCCGGAACATCAGCGATATTTCGAGCCCTTCCTGTTTCATCTTGTCCATCAGGGCCAGCGCAAATGGGCTGTTGTTGCCGTTGCCGTCCAGGGCCACATTGCCGTCCTTGGCCGCGAAGGCGACCAGCGTGCCCCGGTCCGGTGCCGGTGGGGCCAATCCGCCCGCACCGCGCGTGGCCACCTCGGAGGCCGTCGATTGCACCGGTTTGGACAGATCGATGAAATCGCCGAATGGATTGTCGCGGCATGAATCAAGGATCACGATCCGCATCTTGCGGGCACGGTCCACTGCGGCCAGCAGATCGTCGAGTGACAGGGCTTCCTTTTGGATGTCCGCGTTCGAGGTTACCCGCGCGTCTGCCGGGATCAGAAAGTTTTCGCCCTGCACTTCGACCCCATGTCCGGCAAAATAGATCAGGGCGAGGTCGGCGGTTTCGGATTCGAAGGCAAAGGTGTCGAGGGCTGCGCGCATGTCGCTGCCGCTGGCATTGATCAGGGTGGTGACCTGAAATCCGATGTCGCCCAACACGGCAGAAAGGGCTGTGGCATCGTTCGCCGTGTTCTTGAGCGGCGGTATCGACTGGTAGTCGGACACGCCGATCACCAGCGCCACCCTGTCGGCGGCGGCCAAGGGCCATGGCAGAACAAGCAGAAAGCAGATCAGAAGCCAGCGCATCGCGTACCTCGGTTCAATGAAATGCAAAAAGGAATCAACTTCAATGGTCAGATGATAGCCCCGATTTCCCTGCTGAAAAAGCCGTACACTTTTGTGTTGATGCGACAGGGCGTTCAGAATGGCGGTGGTATTCTCTCCCATTTCATGTTGTCATCGGGCATCTTGACCATGTTTATTTCGACACAGGCGCGGGATTACGCTGCCGCTATTTTCGACGATAAAATGTACGAAGCAGGTCAGGATGCGCGACATCGGCGCGCGCAGTCAGATTATGACCAATTCAGTGCGGAGCCGACACCGCGCCGCAGATATTGGAGGTAACGGAAATGTATCTCTCTTTGACACGTTTTGCTCTGCTTGTCGTCGTGGCCTGTAGCATCGCGACGGCATCTTCCGCACAAGACGACGCAAATGGATATGGCCCAGACCCGGACAATCCCGGCAACGTAACGTCGAATTCCCTGTTCCCTGCCGGCAGCCCGGAGGCGTTGCCGCCCAAGACCGCGACCGGGCTTTCGGCTGCCGTCACCAATGCGGTCGTGACAGAACTGAAAGCCGCGACCGCGTTTTGCGGCAGGATCAAGAAGCGGGAATATGTGATCGACTGTCTGGCGTATGAACACGCCAGGATCGCCGCCGCCTTGCCGAACACAGGCGAATACGCCGCGGTCAAGAAGGCGGTGACCCAGTCTGCGACCGGGTTGGAACGCGTGGTGCGGCAGAACCGCAGCCGGACCTTGCCCGCAGGTCCAATCGTCCAGGGCGGCTCCAAACCACGCCGCACCGCACGGGCCCTGCGCCCTGTCGCCACCGAAGCGCTGCCAAAGGCGGCCGCCCAGGCGACCCAGATCATTCAGGAATCGCAGACGGTGCTGATCCGGTCGACAGAGAATTCACAAGAGCGCCGCCGTCAGTTCCAGCGCATTGTTTCGGCGATGGACACCGGGACGATCCTGTTGCGGTCGATCTGATCCAAGGCCGACCCAACCTACGGACGCGCGTCGATGATCCGTGACGCGATGCCCAGAATCTCGTCTTCGCGGCCCTTCAGGGTTTCCACCAGCGCCCCGGCGACCGAAGAGACACTTTCGTCACGGGGACGCCGCATATCGAACAGCGAAGTTCGGGACAGGATCGCAATGACCTCGCTCTTGCCGTAGTCCTCCTCAGTCACCTGAATAGCCAGCCGCGTCGGATCTTCGGCAAGCGCCGCGATGGGCCAGAGGATCCGCACCCGGCGCAGGCCGTTTTCGATCACGCCCAGATCGTCGATCATATGGGCGGGGCTGTTGATGTTGGGGAGCACGTGGAACACCTTTCCGGTGTTGTCCACAACCATGACCCACAGGGATGCGCCTGTCAGGGTGGCTGGCATCTGGATGTCCACGACGGGATTCTCGCCGGTCGTGAATACGCCGGTCAGCGCCGGTTCGCCGGTATTGCCCTTGCCCAGCCAGATCGACACGGTATCGGCGACCAGCGGTGGCAAGGCGGCGCGGATGGCACAGAGATCTTTGTTCAGCGTGCGGGTCTCGACCCTCAGATTGCGGTCGCCGAGGTGCGGTTCGATACCGGCGCGAATGGCCTCGGCGTCGGCATCGGCGGTGACATCGCCGATAATCGTGACGGTATCGAACAGGGCATAGTCGCTCTGCGGGCCGTCCAGTTGCTTGAGCGGGCCGCAGCTTGCCAGCTCGGTGAGATAGGGTTCGAGTGTGGCAGCGGGCAGGACCCTTGGCCCAGCGACAAGGTCTGTCCGAACGTCCAGCCCCTCTTGGGTGCCATAGGTTGTCAACCTTGTGTGCACGGCGTCGCGCGCTGCACGCGACGTCGCCAGCCCGGAGATGTTTGCCGACAGATCCGAAAGGGTCACGGTCCAGTTTTCAAGATCCGAAGCAAGCGTCATCAGATCAGCCGCATTGTCGGGCCAGTCGGGGGTGGGCATGCCGGTGGCCAGCGTGATTTCGCCGGGATTGGCAAGTGTCCCGGCCGCGTTGGTGTACGCATTGCGCAATCCGGCAGCGGTTTCGGAATCCGGCGCGTTGGAGATCAGCGATTGTTCACCACCCCGATCGAATGTCGCCGTCATTTCATACGGGGCGGCCACCGGAAGGGCGGGGGCAAACAGATCGTCCAGCAGCCCGGTGAACCACGCGGCACCCACACCGGCCGCGCAAAATGCGACAAAACCCAGCGCCAGCGGCGCGCGGCTGCGCTTGCGCGCCTTGCCGCCCGGTCCTTCGGTCTGTGTCCCGGTGTCGGGGCGCAATTGACCGTCCAGCCAGGCGACCGCTTCGGCGGCATCCTTTGGACGGTCTTCGGGGCGCTGTTGGCTCAGCCATTCGATCAGCGGGCGCAACGGGTCGGGCACCCCGTCGGTGTCCAATGCGGCGGCCTTGCGGCGCATGATTTCGCCGGGCGTGGTGCCCAGATCAGGCACGTCGCGCCGCCATGCCGCCAGCAAGGTCGCGCCCAATGCGTAAAGGTCGGCCTGATACCCCGCCTGTCCGTCCAGTTGTTCAGGTGCGGCATATTCGTATTTTCCGGCAAATTGGTTGCCGACGATGGTGCGCGCACCCACGGCGGTGTCCTTGGCGATGCCAAAGTCGATGATGGTCGCGCGTTCGGGTTTGCCGCCGCGCAGGATGATATTATCGGGGCTCAGATCGCGGTGGACGATGCCGTGCGCATGGGTGGCGACAAGTCCTTCAAGCACACGGTGACCCACAATCAGCAACTCGCGCGGGGTCAGCTTGCGATCCTGCATCATATCGTTCAGCGACGGACCTTCGACGTAATCCATCACCAGAAACACATGGCCCGCATCAGAGCGTGACACCTCGGTATAGCGGACCACCGCGTCGTGCTGGATCGCGCGCATCTGGTCTTCGCGGCGCATCAGGTCGATGTATTCGGCATTGTCCGAGAACTGTGCGTTCAGCGCCTTGATCGCGCAGTCGCGTTCGTTGATCTGGTTGCGGGCGAGATAGACTTCGCCGGTGCCACCGCGGCCCAACACGCCGGCAATTTCATAGGTGTTGTTCAACACCTGTCCGGTCTTGAAGATATCCGTCGGCAGCGGCGTTTTCATCAAATGCTCCAGTTGGCAGGGCATCGCCCGCCAAAGTTGTCGATTCAAAATCAAATTCGGTCTAGTATAGGAGACTATAAAACGACTTTGATTATTTCATCAGTACCCCGTTACGACAACATTTTTTGGAGGATATTGATATGTCCGCACGCGGATCGCAGGAAACGATCAAGCGCAAGGAGCTTGTGGGCAAGCTGAATCCGGCATGTCTGAAGGCATTTTCAGAGGCCGCGCAGGCAGCGAAACGGCGTGGCAACCCCTATGTGGAGCTGATCCATTTCGTCACAGCCCTTGCCGACGCAGAAGGGACGGATTTTGCGCTGTTGCTGGAATCGGCTGGTATCGACCGGCACAAATTCGACGGTGACGTGCTGCGCGCGACGGATGCGTTGCGCCACGGTGCCGGGTCGGTCGAGGAGTTTTCCGACCACATTTTTCGCGCCATTCAGGAGGCATGGAGTTTCGGATCGCTGGAATTCGGGGATGATACCGTGCGGTCGGCCTATGTGCTTCTGGGCGCGCTTCAGGTGCCAGTGCTGGAGGGGCTGTTGTTCAAGATCAGCCTGGAGTTCGACAAGATTGACCCTTCGGCGATGGCGGCACAGCTCGACGACCTGCTGGTCGATTCCATCGAGGCACCTGCGAAACCGGTCGAGGACGGGGCCAGGCCCGCGCGCAAGGTGCCTGGCGGCAAGTCGGCGCTGGATCAGTTCGCGACCAACCTGACCGCGCGCGCGCGCGACGGAAAGATGGATCCGGTCGTGGGCCGCGATGCGGAAATCCGCCAGATCGTCGATATCCTGCTGCGGCGCAAACAGAACAACCCGATCCTGACGGGCGAGGCGGGAGTGGGCAAGACCGCAGTCGTCGAAGGTTTCGCGCAGCGGCTGGCGCGGGGTGATGTGCCGCCGCAACTGCGCAACGTCGATTTGCAGATGCTCGATATCGGGTTGATGCAGGCGGGTGCGTCGGTGAAGGGCGAGTTCGAGAAACGCCTGAAATCGGTGATCGAGGAGGTCCAGTCCAGCGACACGCCGATCATCCTGTTCATTGATGAAGCGCATACGCTGATTGGTGCGGGCGGTGCCGCCGGAACAGGGGATGCCGCGAACCTGTTGAAACCGCCGCTGGCACGCGGAGAGTTGCGCACCATCGCGGCGACCACATGGGCCGAATACAAGCAGCATATCGAGCCCGACCCGGCCCTGACCCGCCGTTTTCAGGTCGTCAAGATCGAGGAACCGGACGAGGAGAAGGCGGTGCTGATGTGCCGCGGCATCGCCGGGGTGCTGGAGAAACATCACCGCGTCGAACTGCTGGACGAGGCAATCGAGGCGGCAGTGAAGATGTCGCACCGCTATATCCCCAGTCGCCAGCTGCCGGACAAGGCGATCAGCTTGCTGGACACGGCCTGCGCCCGTGTGGCGGTCAGCCAGCACGCGACCCCGGCAGAGGTCGAGGACATTCAGCGGCGGCAGTCCGCCCTTGAGATCGAACAGGGCATCATCGACCGTGAAGAAGCGATCGGGATAGATGTGACGGAGCGCAGGGCAGAGGTAGAGACGCGGCTGGCACAGGCCGCGACGGCGCTGGAGGCGGCAAATGCCCGCTGGGAGGCAGAAAAGGAAATGGTCGCGGAAATCCTCGATCTGCGGGCACAGTTGCGCGATGCGGGTGCGGCACTTGATGACACGGGCGAGATCGGTGATGCGGTGCCCGAAGAAAGTGCGACGGACGCCGATGTGGGCGAGGATCCTGAAGCACCGGCAGAGGCGGCCGTGCCCTTCGACCGTGACGGCGCGTTGTCTACCCTGCGGGAACGGATGCTGGCGCTGACCACGGCGCAGGGGGAGACACCGCTGATCCTGCCTGCCGTGGACAAGCAGGCCGTTGCCTCGGTCGTGCAGGACTGGACCGGCATCCCGATGGGCCGGATGATGTCGAGCCAGACCGAACGCGCGCTGGCACTGGCGGCGTCGCTGGCGGAACGTGTCGTTGGCCAGGATCACGCGATGGAGATGATCGCGAACCGCATTCAAACCTCCACGGCGGGGTTGAAACCCCCTGAAAAGCCGGTTGGCGTCTTCATGCTGTGCGGGCCGTCCGGTGTGGGCAAGACGGAAACCGCGCTGGCGCTGGCCGACCTGATGTATGGCGGCGAGGACAATGTGATTTCGATCAATATGAGCGAGTATCAGGAAGCGCATACGGTCAGCACCCTGAAAGGGGCTCCGCCGGGATACGTGGGATATGGCAAGGGCGGCGTGCTGACCGAGGCGGTGCGGCGCAGGCCCTATTCGGTGGTGCTGCTGGACGAGGTCGAAAAGGCGCACCCGGATGTGCACGAGATTTTCTTTCAGGTGTTCGACAAGGGCATGATGGATGACAGCGAAGGGCGGCGCATTGATTTCAAGAACACGCTGATCCTGCTGACCTCAAACGTCGGATCGGAAGAGATCATGGCGATGACCGAGGATGGCAAGACCAAGGCCGATGCGGAAGAGTTGAACAACGCCCTGCGCGCGCCCTTGCTGGGGGTCTTTCCTGCGGCCCTGTTGGGGCGGGTGGTCACGATCCCCTATTATCCGCTTTCCGATACGATGATCGAGGTGATCGCGGGCCACAAGCTGCGGTCGGTCGCCAAGCGGTTGCTGGAGGGGTACGGTGCGGAACTGGTGATCGGTGATGGGGCGATGGATGTGATCAAGGCCCGCGCGACCGAAATCGAATCCGGTGGGCGGATGATTGACGCTATTCTGACAAATACGCTGATGCCCGAACTCAGCCGCCGCATCCTGACCTACAGTCTCGATGGGGCCACCCTGCGCAAAGTCACGGTGACGGGTGGCGCAGATGGTTTTGACTACGCGTTCGAATAAGTGGGGAGCGCGGCATGATTGTCTATAACCGCCTCGGGCTGCGCCACCAGCACACGGTTGCGATGGACGCTGCCGGGCGCGAGTTTTTCGTGATGGTCGTCAAGGGCAGTTGGGCCTTTCCCGACCGCGATGGCGGCCAGATGACCCTGCTTCCCCAGGCCGATCAGACGCCGCTTGTCTATGCCGATGAGCCTACCGGCGAGCCGGGTTTTTCCGCAACGCAGTGGGAAACCGATTTTGCCTTTCGCAAACCGGCCTGCGATGTGGTGCTGCAAGGGGCGGCCTATGGCCCCGAAGGCCGCAAGGTGCCGCGCGTGCAGGTTGGTCTGCGGGTGGGCGGATGGCACAAGACGCTGATGGTCGTCGGCCATCGCGAATGGCGCGTCGTCGGTCCCGCGATCATGGCGACTGATCCGTTTCCGTTTACACGGCAAGCCTTTGGCTATGACACGGCATTCGGCGGCACTGACTGGCTGAATCCCGATGCCGCAAATCCGCACGCCTACATGATGAACCCTGTTGGGCGCGGGTACGCCCATCCACGCAACCGCGATCGGCTGACCGGCGCGGCGCTGCCGAACACCGAAGAAGTGGGTGTCGAGGTTACATCGCCTTTCGAAGACTATCGCCCGATGGCGCTGGGACCGATCTGGCGCGGGCGTGCGGATCGGCTGAAATATGGCGGCACCTACGACCAGAAATGGCAGGATGAAGTGTTTCCGTTTTTGCCAGCCGATTTCGACGAACGCTATTACCAGCAGGTCGGGAAGGATCAGCAGATCGCGCCGCCCGCGTCCGGCACCGAGGTGACGCTGCTCAACCTGACGCCAAAGGGGCGCGAACAATTCCGCCTGCCGCAGACCGAACTGCCGATGCAGATATTTCGCGGCTGGGAAAAGGCCTGGGAGGGTGTCCTGCGCCCCGATACGCTGCTTTTTGACACCGAAGCGCGGCAGATGTCGATGGTATGGCGCGTCGATGTGCCGATGCGGCGCCTGATCACCGAATTCACCGAAACCTGGATCGGGACACCGCCGCGCGGGCTGGTGCGCGCGAAATCCAAAGGCAAGGCTTACCGGTCCTTTGGCACGCGCTTTGGTCGTTCCGGCGACAGCGAGGCCGCTGCATGAGCACAGGGGTAAACATCCTCTCGGCAGGCATGGTAACGGCCGTCGGGTTGGACCGGGCTTCTGCCTGTGCCGCCATGCGCGCAGGTCTGGATGGATTTTGCGAAACACAGTTCATCGCGCCGGGTGGGGCATGGCTGTTGGGCGCGCCCGTGCCCTTGCCGCGCAACTGGATCGGGGAAAAACGGCTGGCGCATCTGGCGGCGGGTGCGATTGTGGATGCGCTGAAGGGGCAGGGCGGGGCACAGGCGGATTTGTCCGTGATCCTGTGTCTTGCCGAAACCACCCGCGCCGGTCAGGTGGTACGCAACGTGGATGGCTTTGCCGCCCGTGTGCTGGAATTTTCGGGGCTGTCCCCACGGACCAGGATGCAGGTGGTGTCGCATGGCCGCCCGTCCGGTTTTGTCGCCCTTGAACGCGCCCGGCGCATGTTTGCCAGGGACGAGGCACAGCATGTACTGATCATCGGTGTCGACAGTTTGTTAAGCGGGCCTGCGGTTGCGCATTTCCTGCGGGAAAATCGCCTTTTGACCGCTGACAATGCCAATGGTTTCATCCCCGGAGAAGCCGCCGCCGCGATCCTGTGCGCGCCGGGCAAACCTACGCATTTTGCCCTGACAGGTCTGGGTCTGACACGGGAAGAGGCCTATATCTATAATCGCAAGGATCAGGACGGGCTCGACCTGCCGCTGCGCGCCGATGGCATGACGCAGGCCTATCGCGACGCGCTTGAGATGAGCGGACTTCAGGACTTTGGCCGCATAGATTTCCGCATCACCGATCTGGCAGGCGAGGCGTTCTTTTTCAAGCAAAGCGCGCTGGCGATGCAGCGCACCATGCGCCTGCACCGCGACCCCCAACCGATCTGGACCCCCGGCGATAGCCTTGGCAACATCGGCGCGGCGTTTGTGCCGCTGATGGTAGGCTGGGGCCTAGAAAGTTTTGAAAAGGAATACGCCAGCGGTCATCGCATCATGGTCGAAGCCTCGGGCGACGACGGCGCTTGCGGTTCCGCGATCTTTCAGACGGTAGATCGAAAGAGAGCCGCCGCATGACCGTTTTTGCAAACAAGCTCGAAGTGTCCTGCAAGGCACAGGCCAACAAGGTTATCGCGGCTTTTCCCGATGTCTGCATGACGCCCCCGGAAAATCCGGCGACGCCGCCCGGCGTGCCGATCCCCTATCCGAACTTTGGCTTTGATACGGACACAGACAAGGGCACAGGCACGGTCAAGATCGGCGGCAAGACCGTTAATCTCAAGAACAGTTCCTATTTCACCAAAACCAGCGGAGACGAGGCGGGCTGCGCCGCCAAGAAGGGTGTGATCAGCTCCAAGAACACCGGCAAAGCCTATTCCCAGGCGTTTTCGATGAATGTCAAAGCCGAGGGCAAGAACGTGACCCGGTTCTCGGACATCCAGACCGACAATCACGGATCGCCGCCGAATGTGCCCCCCTTTCCAAAAATCGGGAACCCCAATCCCCCCGGAGACGGAGACCCCTGCAAGAGTGACTATGACAAGGCGGAGGAGGCCTGTGGCGACCAAGCAGGCATTGACGAAGCATGCAGAAAAGCAGCCTTGGACCTGTCAATCGGCGAACGCGGCGAAATTATGGGAACCAGAGATGGTTACAATACGACGATCCCGGTCATGGGGTCGAGTTTTCGCGATAACGCTGACCTGATGGAAATGGCTGATACAGCGCAGATGGATCCATGTCTGGCCGCGCTGGCGTGCCGATTGCCACCCAAGGGCAGCAGTAACCAATGCCCCTGTCCGGGGCAAACCGGTCACCACATGGTGCCCGCATCCGGTTTCTATAATAATGGACGGGGTGAAGGCACCATCGGACCCAATGACTTCCCGATTGATATCTGCCCGGCACCTGTTCCAGCGCCTGCCGGCCATGTTCAACCTCCGCCCTACAGTGCCACTGACGCGCCATGTGTGTGCGCCGAAGGATGTTCCAACACGACTGGATCGCACGGCATGATGCACACGGAGATGAGCGCTTTCGTGTCTGATAACGCGTCACCCGTTGACCTGCCTGTTCTCAAAAAGACCGAACCGTTCATCGTCGTGGAAATGCAGAGCAAGCAAAGCCTGACCTATGAAGAGATGCGTGATGAATCGATGCGCTCACACAAGGTGGTCTTTCCATGCTCGGATTGCAGTGATGCCTGTCTGAAGGCGCAATTGGACTCTTATCACTGCGATGAATTGGGCATGGCACCTGACCAGCCGCTGAGGGCCGACCGATGTGGCAAAGGACCGGCAGAGGAAGGCCCCGCGCGGGTCTATGCGTCATTGCGATCTGACTGGCTCGCATCAGCCTAGATACATTTTTGGAGATGACAAATGAGGCCAATCCTTGAATCAACGTCTTTGACGCGGGCCGCCGTGCGCAACGACGATGAGGCCTTCTTTGGACTTGTCGTCGATGAATTTGCACTTGATTTCGAGAACCCGCATGCCGCGATCTATGAATTGACCCCAACGCAGGCGACAGAATTGGGTTACTTTGATTTTGAGGTCTCTGCTCTGACCTATGCCAACGCTGGAAAGACGCGCATCGCAGTTGGGCAGTATGCCGAAGCAGTGATTTTCGAAGATGGTGCCACAACGCTTGAAACCATTGATCCGGATGAAAGACCCGTGCGGGGCGTTACAGCGGCGGGACCGGATATCGTCGCCTGCGGTGCCAACTTGCGTGTTTACCGGCGTTTGGGTCCGGACAACTGGATTGAATTCGGACCGGGCGACGGCATGCGCGAGGAATTTCCCAAGAACCATCTCGAAGCGATAGCCGGATATTCCGGGACCGAGATTTACGCGGCAGGCCGTGATGGCGTGATCTGGTGGTATGATGGTTCCGTCTGGACGCCGGTGCAATGCGCGACAAATCTGGCTTTCATCAGCATCATCTGTGCCGATGATGGTTTTGTATATGTGGGCGGCATCAGCGGGATCATGGCGAAGGGCCGTCGCGACGAATTTGTCCTCTTCACGCCGCCAAGCCCGATCAGAGATATCTGGGGACTTCAGGATTTCCGGGGTAATATCTATTGCGCCATGACCCGCGCTTTGCTGACCTGGACCCCCGAAGACGGATTCGTGCCAGTGCCCGAAGCGATGATGCTGGCCAAGACGTTTTACAACCTCGGCAAAGGAGAGAACGTGCTTTGGAGCCTTGGCGAGAAGGATGTGCTGCGCTTCGATGGCGAAGCCTGGACAAGGATCAACCAGATCGCGGTTGTGTGATGATGCCTAAATTGCTGACGGCAACATTGACGCCAGATATTCCCGCACCGCATCCAGATCCAGCGTTTCAACGGTTATCTTTGCCGCTGCCGGTTGCAGCATGCGCAGAACGAACAATTCGCCCGCTTCGGGAAATTCGTCATAGCGGTCCTGCGCGATGCGCTGGCCGTGCTTGCCCGCCACGCGCAACCCGTCCAGATGCGCATCGAGGCGGTCCATCAACCGCGCCAGCCGTTCCTCATCCATATCGGGGTTTTCGTCCGGGTGCAGCAGGTGCCAGTCATAGACACACCACAGATGTGCCGCCTCTTCGGCGTGCTGGCGCAGGATGTCCTTGAGGACGGGGACCGTCATCAGTTCAGGTTGACGGACCCGCCGCGGATCCTGTTGCTGGCCGAGGCATGGCTGACAAGATGGGTGCCACGAATGGTGATGTGGCCGTCCTTTTCCATGATGATCGCGGCCTTGCCGACCCGCAGCTCTATCCGTTCCTGAGCCTGGATGCGGACGGTCTGTCCGTCATGGATCACCCTTGGCGCGGTTTCTTCGGGGCTGCGGACGGGTTCGATGATGCGCCCGACAATCAGCGGGCGGTCGCGCGCGCCATCCTCGAACAACAGCGCGACTTCCGACCCCGCGTCATCTGCACCCAACTGCGTCAGACTGCGTGCCGGGGTGGCATGGTCCGCCGGATTGCCAGCATAGACAACCAGCGGCTTTCCGTCCTCGAAGCCCAGCAACAGGCCGATCACGACACCGTCGACTTGTTCCTTGAGTTCCATGGGGTTCTCCGGTGTTGAGTGACGTCGATCCGCGACAGAGGGCAGAATTGGCCAGCGGCGACTAATGCTAAAGCACGACATGATCGTAACACGCCAACGGCCGATCTGTCGATGGAAACAAGGCTGCGACCACGCGGCTGCCAGTAGTGATGTGCCCGGCACCGCAATCGTTGCAAGAATCGAAGTAATCTGTAACACTCTTGTGAGTTTATTAATTTTTTTGAGGTCCGAGGCATGGATATTACACGCCTCCTCGAACCGCTTGGGGAGGATACTCCTTCCGGCATCGAGCTTAGAAACGAGGCCGGATTCCATTCATTGGAGCGATTGATCGAGCCTGCCGCGCGCGAAAACCGTCTGAACAGCGACGGTTCGATCAACGAAGCTGCTCCGGATGTGGATTGGGACGCGGTTTTCGATGATGCGCTGGCGCTGGCGGCCAAAGGCCGCGACCTGCGCCTGCTGTGTGTTGTGGTGCGCGCGCTCTTTGCCGAACAGGGGTTCGCCGGGCTGAAGGATGGCATTGGGCTGCTGACCGACACGCTGGACCAGTATTGGGACAGCCTGCACCCGGAACTGCGGGAACGCGACGATCCGGTGGCCGCAGCCCTGCCGCGCACCAATGCGCTGCGCCAGCTTGATAACGACGACAACGGACTGTTGGGCGATATCAAGTTCTCGGTCGTGCTGAACCCGCGTGGCATCGGGCCAATCCTCGGGGACGATCTGGCCAAGGCGGCCCTGTCCGATTTCGAGGTGTTGAACAGGGCGGCGTCGGGTTTGGGGCAGGCGGAAAAGGATGCTCTGGTCGCCCGGCATGGCCAGCGGGTGAACCGGGTCAAGGCGGCCGGGCGTCAATTGGCGGCAGAAGAACCCGAACGTGCGGAAGAACTGATCACGGCGCTGCGCAAGTGCCAGGAGGGGCTGGCGGCGCTGATCGCAAAGCTGGCCGAAAAGGGTGGTTTCGGTGACGCGCCGGGGCTGGCGCTGCCGGAACTGACCGAACTGCTGGAGAAGGCGCGCGAAACGCTGGAGAAAGCGCGCGCCGATACCGACAAGGCCGCCGATACCGTCGAGGACGCGCCGGCCGATGTCATTTCAACGGGCGCATCTGCTGCTCAGACAGGTAAGGAATACATGACTGGCGCGGATGGTGGATCAGGGGACATAAATTCAAGAACTGATGTTGAACGGGCCCTGGACCGGATCGTGGCCTTTTACGAACGCACCGAACCGTCCAGCCCGATACCGCACCTCGCACGCCGGATGCGCCGGATGGTGGCGATGGATTTTCTACAGCTGATGGAGGAAATCGCGCCCTCCGGGCTCAAGGAATTCCGCGGCATCGCGGGTGTGGAAGAAGAACGCAAGAAATAGCAGCAACAGAAAGGTAATCTCGATATGGCCGACAGTAAGCAGAAAGTGATCGAGCGAAACCGGGCGCCGCGAGTCCAGATCGCCTATGACGTCGAACATTACGGCAGCCCCACCACCATCGAACTGCCCTTTGTGATGGGGGTGATGGCCGATCTGGCCGGTGATTCCGAAACCCGTGAGGCGAAAAAGCCGTTGGGCGAACGCAGTTTCGTCGAAACCGACGCGGGCCGTTTCAACAAGTTCATGGAAGCCTTGAGCCCGCGGGTCAAGGCGCGGGTGCCCAACACGCTGCCCGTCGCGGAAGGCGAGGAAAAAGACGAAGAGATGTTCGTTGATCTTGAGTTCAAGAACATGGGTGATTTCGCACCCGACAAGGTCGCCGAACAGGTGCCGGCGCTGGCGGAACTGCTCAAGATGCGGCGCCAGCTGGAGGAATTGCTGGGCTATATGGACGGTAAGGTCGACGCCGAAAAGCGGATCGCGCAGTTGCTGAGCAACGAACCGCTGCTGCAACAGGCCGCAGAGGCGGCGATGGAATCCTCCAAATCAGATGACAAGGAAGGGGCATAACCATGGCTGACGACAAGCTCAAGCAAGGGGGCGCTGCCGCCGAAGCCGAAGCGCTTGATCTGGGAGAATTCAGCGAACTGCTGGAAAAGGATTTCCGGGTCAAGGACAGCGATGGCGAGAAATTGCAGGCGCTGGTCCAGAACCTCGCGCTGGCGGCCAAGGAACGGTCCGGCACAACGGCGATTTCCGGCAATGCGGTCAAGTCGATCAAATCCCTGATCGCAGGCATAGATTCGATCCTGACCACCCAGATGAACGAGATCCTGCACGCGCCCGAAGTCACCAAGATGGAAGGAACCTGGCGCGGGTTGCATTATCTGCTGAACAACACCGAGACGGACCAGAAGCTGAAGGTGCGCGTGCTGAACGTCCGCAAGGACGATCTGGCCGACCATTTGCAGGACTTCGAAGGGCAGATGTGGGACCAGTCGCCGATCTTCAAGAAAATCTATTCGGATGAGTATTCGATGTTCGGCGGCGAACCCTTTGGCGCGATCATCGGGGCCTATGAATTCAGCCAGCACCCCAAGGACGTCAGCCTGCTGCGTAATATCTCGGGCATTGCCGCGTCGGCACATGCGCCGTTCATCGCAGCGGCGGCACCGCAGTTGTTCCGCATGGAAAGTTGGCAGGAGCTGCCCAACCCTCAGGCGTTGGAACAGATTGTGTCCAGTCCCGAATATGCAAGCTGGCAGTCGCTGCGCGAATCCGAAGATGCCCGTTACATCGGGCTGGCGATGCCGCGCGTTCTGGGCCGATTGCCCTATGGCGCGGATACCATCCCGGTCAAGGGGTTTGATTTCGAAGAGGACATCGCGGGGAACCACGACAATTATGTCTGGATGAACGCGGCCTTTGCGATGGGTGTCAACATCAACCGCAGCCACAAGATTTCAGGCTGGGGCACCCAGATCAGGGGCGTGGAATCCGGTGGTACGGTCATGAACCTGCCGGTCCATACCTTCCCGACCGACGATGGTTCCGTGGCAATGAAATGCCCGACCGAAATAGCCATCGACGACCGCCGGGAGGCCGAACTGGCGAAGCTGGGGCTGATGCCGATCCTGCACCGCAAGAACACGGATGTGGCCGCCTTTATCGGGGCGCATTCCTTGCAGGACGACGAAACCCGTGCAGGCCGCCTGGTGGACCCCGACGCGCAGGCAAACGAACGGCTGTCCGCCAACCTGCCCTATCTCTTTCCGGTCAGTCGCTTTGCCCATTATCTCAAGGCAATTGCCCGCGACAAGGTGGGGACCTTCAAGGAACGCGCTGACATGCAGGTTTGGCTGAGCGAGTGGATCAACCGCTACGTGTTGGCCAATCCGGCCATGGCAGACGACAAGGCCAAGGCGAAACGACCACTGGCTGCCGCCGAAGTGCAGGTGGACAGTGTTGAGGGGCGTCCGGGCTATTACAACGCCCGTTTCTACTTGCGCCCGCATTACCAGTTGGAAGGGATCAACGCGAGTTTGCGGCTGGTTTCAGAGCTTCCTTCCGTCAAGACGTAAGACCAACTTGAACCAAGTGGAGAACCAACATGCCTTTGACAGGATACATGAAGATACCGGATATTGCCGGTGAATCCCAGCGCGCCGATCACGAGGACGAGATCGACATCCACGATCTGATGTGGTCCATCGAACAAGCCGCGTCGGCGCAGGTCGGCAAGGGGCGGTCACGCAGCCGTGCGCAGATCGGGTCGATATACGCACGCAAATATTATGATGCGTCGTCTCCCTATCTGGCGCTTGCCGCAATGCAGGCCAAATCGTTCGACGAGATCGTGATCTACGTCCGCAAGGACAGTGGTGAGGCGCATCTTGATTATCTGGAAATCACCATCAAGAACACCATCATCTCCAAATACGAGGTCCTGGGCGTCGGTGAAAAGGATGGCCAGGTGATGGAGGAATCCGTCGGTCTGGCTTTCGAGGAGGTCAAGATCAAGTACACCGTACAAGCCGATGATCACTCGGCTGGTGACGAACACGAGATCGAATACGACCTGGCGGCAGGAGTCTGACGCTGAGACCTTGGATCGCGCATGTCTGTTGAACGTGACCCGCCCCGTGCAGCGTTGCAGGAAGCGGTTCAGCCCTCGCTCTGGGATCGGCTGGTTGACGACCTGCCGGGCCTTCAGGCGGAAACCAAGGGACTGAACGCTGAACTGATGCGCCGCTCGGGGCTGAACGCGACAGAGGTGGATGCGTTGATCGAAGGCGGGCCTCGTGCCATCGCGGCGCATCCCGAACTGGATGACGACAGCCGCGCATTGGCGCATCGGCTTATCACGAGGGACGCGCAACGGCGCAGGCTTGCCGATGGCGGTATCGTGGTGACGCCAGAGGTCCTGCGCGAAGCTGTGCGGCGTGACATCGAGATGTTGTTCAACATCGAGCGGCTGGAGGCGGAATTCTTGCTGACCGAACGTGAAGCACTGGACCACCCCGATCCGGCCAGCGTTCTGGCCGGTTTTCCAGAGGTGCGCGCCAGCGTGGTCAACTACGGCGTGCCCTCGTTTTCGGGGCGCATCGGGTCGGATTTCGACACCGACGCGCTGGCCCGGACCATCCGCGAGGTGCTGGCGGTCTTTGAACCGCGCCTGCGCAAGGACGGGCTGCGCGTGCGTGTTCGTGTGGGCGACAAAACCGGCATGCGCATCGAAATCGACGGTATGCTGATGATGTCCCCGGTGCCCGAACGATTGCGCCTGTCCACTTCCATCGACCTGGACAACGGACAGGCCGTCACCGCGCTGGAGGACCGTTGATGGATCAGGCGTTCCTACAATATTACGAGGATGAGTTGACCCATATCCGGTCGCTGGCCGGCGAATTTGCGGCACTGCATCCCAATGTAGCGGGCAACCTGTCGATCACCTCGGTGCCCTGTCCTGACCCCTACGTCGAACGCTTGCTGGAAGGTGTGGCGTTTCTGGCGGCCCGCACCCGGCTCAAGATCGACGTCGAAAGCTCTCGCTATGTGCGCAACCTGTTGGACGCGCTGTATCCCGATCTGGCCGGACCTGCCCCGGCGATGACCATGGCCACGCTGACCCCCGGACCGCAGGTCGACAGGATGCTGGACGGGCACAAGGTGCGCCGCGGTACCAGGCTTGTCGCGTCGCTGCGCGAAGGGTTGCAGACACGTGCGACCTATACCACGTCCCAAACCGTGCATCTGTGGCCGATCATGCTGGCAAGTGCGGAATATCTTCAGGATCGCGGGGCCCTGGCACAGGCTGGTGTGCCCGAGGCGCAGTTGCGCGATCACGAAGCTGGCCTGCGTATCGTCATCAAGCGGCGCGGCGCGGGCAGCCTGTCGGAACTGTCGCTGAAGGACCTTGACCTCTATTTTGGTGCAGGCGCACGAGGCGGTGCGATTTTTGATGCCCTGTTCGGGTTCGGTGGGCCGGTATTGTCGCGCCCGGCCGACAAGAAAACACCGTTCAATGTCGGCCCGGTACCTGCCATGATCGGCGTGGGCGATGACGACGCGCTGTTGCCCCGGGTACGCAGTTCATTCGAGGGCTACCGCCTGCTGCGTGAATATTTCCTGATGCCGGAACGGTTCTTTGCAACCCGGCTTGCCGGACTGGGCGACACCATCAAGCGGTGCGAGAAGAACCAGCTTGAGGTCATCGCGCTGCTACGCGCCAGCGACGCCTCCCTGTCCGGGGTGAAGGCCAATGATTTTCGGCTGTTCGCGGCACCCATCGTCAATCTGTTCGAGCATGAATGCAATCTTGTCGACCTGTCGCCGCACCGGCCCGGCCATCTGGTACATGCCGACCGCACCCGGCCCTGGGATTTCGAGATTTACCGGCTGCTGCGCGTCGAGGACGCTGATGCGCAGGGGCCGGGCGCACGGGTCACACCGCTGTTTTCAGTCGAGCAACAGGCAGACAGCGGTCATGTCTATGCCTTTGAACGCCGACCGCGCAGGCCCAATACCGACGAGGTGCGCCGGGGTCAGACCCGGTCGAGCTATGGCGGCGACGATTTTTATGTTTCCGTCGCGCGCCCGGCCAACCGACGCGATGCGAAACCGATCCGGCGGCTTGATATCAGGGCGCTCTGCACCAACCGCGACCTGCCTATTCTGGACGACACGCCGCGCCTGACCCTCGAAACAGGCGACCCCGTGACCGAGATCGACCTGCTGCGCCCGATGCGCAGACCCCGGCCCAGTCTGCGCGCCACGCTGCCGTCCGGTGCCGCCGGCGAATCGCAGCTGGACGATCTGACATGGCGCTGGATATCGCAGCTGTCGTTGAACCACATCTCGCTGGCCGCCGACGAAAAGGACGCCGAACCCTTGCGTGCGCTGATCCAGCTATACGCCGGGCGTGGCGATCCGAACCTTGCGCGACACGGGCAGTCGGTGACACGGGTATCTTCAACACGTCTGATCGAACGTATCGCCCGGCCCGGCCCGGTTTGCTTTGGGCATGGTACGGAGATCACGCTGGACGTCGATGATACCGTCCTGTCAGGGGGCAGCCGCCTGTTGCTGTCCGCGTTGCTGGCACAGCTGTTCACGCGCCATACTGGCATCAATTCGTTCGTGCGCACCCGCACGCGGCTTTCACAGACCCAGACGGAGATATCATGGCCGATGACGCCCGGCACCCGCGCGCAGATCTGACTGCGCTGGCCAAAGCAGCCACCCGAATGGATTTCTTCGAACTGTTGCGGCAGTTGGAAACTGAAACGCTGCGCTTTGGCCGGGCAGGGGGCGCGGACAATGAACCTGCGCGGCTGGGCCAATCGCCGCGCCTTGGCTTTGCCGCTGGCGATGTCATCAGCCTGACCCCCGGCGCTGACGACAAGCCAGCGCAGGTTCAGGAAAATGTACTGGGTCTGATCGGCCCCGAGGGACCGATGCCGCTGCACATGACCCGCTGGATCATGATGCGGATGTCGAACCGCTGGTTTGCGGGCGACAGCGAAGGGGCGACCTCGGACACCGCGTTTCTCGATTTCATCAATATGCTGCAACACAGGATCATCGCATTGTATTGGCGGGCCTGGGCAGATGCGCGGGCCGAAGTCCATGTGGCGCATGGCGATGGCGGACGTGTCACGGCGCTGATGCGTGCCCTTGCCGGGTTGGGGCTGCCAGGCACCGTGACCGGCGATCAGCGGCTGGACGGGGCCAAGCTGCACCATGCCACCTCGCTCGCGCTTGAGGCGCGCAGCCCGGAACGGCTGTGCGCATTCCTTCAGACCGTGCTGGGCGTTCCGGTGGCGCTGGAGGAATTCGTCGGCCTTTGGGTCGAGATCCCATCACACCTGCAAACCCGGATCGGATCGGCCCACGCCGGGCTGAATGTCGGTGCCGTTGCAGGGGCGCGTTTCTTTGACCGGGCCGGACAGGCAGAGATCAGGCTTGGCCCATTGACCTATGCCCAATTCGCCACCTTTCTGGAAGACATCGCAGCCTGGGAGCGGTTGCGCCATGCTGTCCTTTTCGCCGGGGGTCGTGAAACGGCCTATTCCGTGCGGCTTGTTCTGGCGGCGGGCGAGGTGCCCGCTGCGCAGCTTGGTGTTACCCGGCTGGACCGGACATCCTGGCTGGCCCCTGACGGCGCGAAGGGTGCCGAAGACCTGACATTCGGAAACATTGGCGACCGCGAAGCGCCTGCTCAGAACGAAAGGGGGGCGGCATGACCCTGCGACTGGTTCTTGAAAGCGCGCCCCATGCGCAGGCCGAAAAGGAAAAGATCTACAGCGGCGGCAAGCTGATGATCGGGCGCAGCGACGATGCGGACTGGCAATTGATCGATCCCGACATGTTCGTGTCGCGTCAACATGCGATCCTGACCGAAGAAGACGGGCGCGTCATGGTGACGGATGCCTCTTCGGGCGGGGTGTTTATCGACAATGCGGCCAACCCTCTGGGGGCCGGAAACTCTGCCCCGCTGGAGCCGGGGATGCGTCTGCATCTGGGCAATTTCGTGCTGCGTGTCGAGGCCGTGACCACGCGGGACAAGACCCCGGCCAAGCCGCCAGAGCGATCCGGGGCCGGGGTGTTTTCGTTTGAGTTCGGGGCGGATGAGACGCCGGAAGAGCCAGTGCGCGAACGGCCAGCCGAGCTGCCGGATGTATTTGGCGTCCGGTCAGACAACCGCGTGACCGAACGGTCGCGCGAACCGGTCCGCGAGCCGCCGCCACTTGATCGCCGCGACCCGTTCGAACTCGACCTGCGCGGTGCGCGCGATGATGCGCCACAGCCGTCGGGCAAGGCTGGCGCATCCGATGCGCAACCCCGAAAATCCGGCAGCTATTTCGACGCCGCTCCCCCCAGCGAAGAGGAACCCGAGGCCAATACCTGGATGCCGGAGCTGGACAGCGTCAAACCGACAAAGGAAAGCTCTGACGCCGCTGCGCAACTGCCTGCCCGCGACCCCTTCGAACAGGAAGAGACGGCTGCGCCACAGGTGCCGAAACCGTCCGAAACCGCCGGACAGGCACCTGCGCCCGAAAAACACTCCGTCACGTCCGGCGCGGATGACGCCGCCCTGCGCGCGGCCTTCTTTCGCGGCATGGGCGTGGACCCGTCGCGCCTGCCCCCCGGCGATGCAGAAGAGGAGATGGAGCGGATCGGACGCTGCCTGCGCGGTCTCGTCGACGGGGTGATGCTGCTTTTGCGGACGCGCGCGCAGGAAAAACAGCGGGTTCGGGTCGCCCAGACGGTGATCGCCAGCGCAAACGTCAATCCGCTGAAGTTTCTGGCGACAACCGACGATGGTCTGGTATCATTGCTGCAACCGCGCGGCGAAGGCTATCTGTCGCCCGAGGATGCGGTGGCATGGGCATTTCGCGATCTGACCGATCACCAGGTGCGGACATGGACAGCGCTTCAGACCGCGCTTCGCCGGATGATCGACAGCTTTGATCCCGCCGAGATCGAAAAAGAAATGGAAGACACCGGCCTGCTTGAAACACTGATTGCAGGCGGGCGCAGTGCCAAACTCTGGCAACTGTACAAGGAGCGCTACAAGGAAATCGCCGAGGCCGCCGAAGAACGGTTCCTGGGCGAGGTTGGCGCTGATTTCAGGGATGCTTATGAAAACGAAGGGAGATCGTGACATGATTATCGAACGCCGTACTTTCCTGCTAAGCGGCAGCGCCATAGGGGCATTGTCCCTGTCGGGCTGCATGGAATCCGCAGCCCCGGTGCTGAGCATCAGTGCCCAGGCGCAGGCGGGCATGAACACCGGACCGGACGGATCGGACCGCCCGGTGACGCTGACCGTGCTGCAAATGTCCGGGTCGGGCAATTTCGACACGGCTGATATCTTTGCGCTACAAAACCCGCAGGCTGCAATCGGTGGAGAACTGATCAAGGCGGATCAGATCGTGCTGGCCCCAGGTGCCGTCGTGTCCAGGATGATTGCGGTGCAGCCGGGTGCGACGGTGATTGGCGTTACCGCCGGATTCCGATCCCCCACCGGCAAGACTGTGCGCAAGAAGATCGCCGCACCCGCAGCCGATCAGGGCCTGATGATCAGCGTCGGTTCGGGCGGCATCGCGATGAACACCGTTTGAAAGGCATGACCGTCAATGACTGACAGAAACAAGGTCGTCTGGTCCGAGGGATTGTTCCTGCGCACCCAGCACCTGCAACAGCAGGACCGGCACACCGAATGGCTGGTGCGCCGGGCCGTCGATGCCATGCCGCTGCAAAGCGTCGGCTTTGGCCGCATCGAAATCGACCCTGTTGCGCTCGAAGCGGGACAGGTCGCACTGCTGGCGGCAGAGGCGATCCTGCCTGACGGCACCTTTCTCTCGGTTCCGGATCACAGCGTCGACATTGCGCCGGTTACCGTCACGGCGGACACGGCGGCAGGTCTGGTGTCGCTTGGGCTGCCTGCCGAAAGTGCCGGGGCATCGGAAATCGACGCGGCCCATGCGACGCCATCCGGCATGCGGTGGCGGGGTGGTTTCATCACGGCGCGCGATGCGATCCGGGAGGGGGCTGATCCGTCAGAGATCGAGGTCGCCCGCGCTGCGCCGCGCCTGTTGCTGCCTGGTGACGAGACGGCCGGATATTCAACCCTGCCGATCACCCGAATCGAAGGGCTGACGGCGGAAGGTGCGGTTGCCATTGACCCGGGGTTTCTGGCCCCCGCACTGCGGATCGAGGCGGTGACCTGGTACGGACAGCTGCTCAAGGAACTTGTTGCGGGCCTTGACCGGATCGCCGAAGCACATGGCGCGATGGTGCTGGGCGGGTCGGGCGCGTCGATGGAGAACCTGTTGATCCTGGAGGCCGCCAATCGCGCCAGACAACGGCTGGCACATCTGGCCGCGCAGGATAACATCCACCCCTCGACGCTGTTTCTGGAACTGTCGGGACTGGCCGGACAACTTGCAACCTACGGCGCATCTGCCCGCAGGCTGGGTGATCTGCCCCACTACGATCACCTTGATCCGCAGGTTGCCTTTACCACGCTGGCCGACACCTTGCGGTCGCTTGTCCTGAGCCTGCGGCATGTCGAACCCAAGGCCCGCGCGCTCAAGGTCAGCCGCCATTCCGACAACATATGGACAGTGCGGATCGACAACCCGAACATCATCGCAAAAAACCGCATCGTGCTGCGCATCGGTGGCGACATGTCCGAGGCGATGCTGCGCAAGATTTTTGTCGATCAGGCGACCGTCGGGGCCGCCGACGATTTCGATGCGCTCTGGACGTCCAAGCTGACGGGCATACCGCTCAAGCCGCTGAATTCGCAGCCGCGCGAAATACCCTATGACGGCGACCGGCTGTGCCTGGAACTTGACCGGACATCCGAACATTTCGCGTCGCTGGCTGAGGCACCGGGTTTCGTGCTGGGTGTCGCGGGCAATCTGGCGAAGGAACCTGAAATCGACTGCTATGCGGTAAACCGGTGACGCTATGAATGGTGATGATCCCTTTGGGCTGGAAAACGACGCGGGCCGCACGCGGGTACGGCCCGTCAAGCGTGACGCGCAACCCAGGAGATCCGCTGCCAATCCGGGATCGACACCGGGGATCGAGGCGCGTCTTCGCGATCCCCGCGCCAACGATAATCCCTTTGTTAACGCCTTTGCGCCGCTGCTGGGGCTCGCCCCCGAACTGGAAGACGCGATAGCGCCGGAAGAACCGGACATCCTGCGGGCGCGGCTGCTGGATAACCTGACCTACGCGCGCGACAATGCGGTGTCCTCGGGCGTACCGCTGTCGCGTGCCGATCAGGGCGCGTGGTTCGTCGCTGCACTGCTGGATGACATTTCGCTGAATACACCGTGGGGCGGCAGGTCGGGCTGGCCACGCATGCCGCTTGTGGTGTCGCTCTATGGCAACGTGGACGCGGGCGAGCGGTTCTTCGATCTGATCGAGGAACTGATGCGATATCCCGAACGCGACCCCGAGCTGTTGGAGCTGGCGTTCCTGTGCCTGTCGCTGGGGTTTCGCGGCAAACACCGGGTTTCGGGTGCCGGGGGCGAGGCGGCGCTGTCGCAGCTGCGCACGCAGATGGCGCGCCTGCTGCGCGACCGCGACGCCGAGGATGCGCCGCTTGCGCCGCATTGGCGCGGCGTTGTCGCCGACGATACACCCGCTCGGTTCATCGTGCCACTATGGTCCATCGGGCTGATTGCCATTGCGCTGATCACAGCCATCTACGTCGGGCTCGGCATGCGGCTTTCGGCGCGGGGCGAACAGCTTTATACGCTGGCAGGCGTTCTGCCGCCGCCGGAACGGGCGGAAATCTTTCGCCCGGTGATCGAAACGCTCGACACGCCGAAACTGACCATCGAACCGCTGGTGCTGGAACTGCTGCCGCTCTTTGCCGAAGCTGCGCCCAAGGACACCGCCTCGGCCCTGACCGGGCGCGAGGACGTGTCCATCGCCGTGGTTGTTGTGCAGGGATCCAACCCCGAAGTGTTCCGGTCCGCCAAGGCGGATTTGAACGACGGCTATGGGCCGCTGATCGCGTCGATTGCCAAGGTCATCATCGAAAATCAGGAGTTCATCGGACAGGTGCGCGTTATCGGCCATACTGACAGCGTCCCGGTCCAGCGGTCCAATCCGTTCCAGTCGAACCAGGGGCTGAGCGAGGCCCGCGCCAAAACCATCGCTGACATCCTGGTGCAGGCCGGGGTGCCCGCCGATCTGGTCGCCTCCGAAGGCAAGGCGCACCACGAACCCATCGCCGGCAACGACACCAAAGAGGGCCGCGCCCGCAACCGCAGGGTAGAGATCGTCCTGCAAAAGAAGGTCTGAGCGATGGGATTTCTGAAAAAGATACTGAGCATCCTGTTTTCCCGCATGCTGTGGACCTTCATCGGCATCGCCGTCCTATGCACGCTGATCTGGCTCTATGGCCCCCTGATCAGCGTTGGCGATGCCGCCCCGCTGGCCTCTGACATGGTGCGTATCGTGGTGATCGGCGTGATCATCATTCTGTGGCTGCTGTCGATGCTGATCCGCCAGTTGCGCGCCGCCCGCGCCAACCGCGCCTTTGTGTCGGAACTGGCCGCGCCGCCACCCGATGCGCAGGTGGCCCCCGGAGAGGAAAACATCGCCGAGGTGAATGCCAAGTTTCAGGACATCCTTGAACAGATGAAACGCTCGAAGCTGGGCGGGCGCAAGTTTCTGCGCGACATGCCGTGGTATCTGATCATCGGGCCACCCGGCACGGGCAAGACCACCGCGCTGCGCCAGTCCGGTCTGCATTTCCCAATCGACCTTTCCGACGATCTGAAAGGCATCGGCGGCACCCGCAACTGCGATTGGTTCTTTACCGAGGACGCAGTGCTGATCGACACTGCCGGGCGGTACGTTCAGCAGCAAAGCGACCCGGATGCGGATGCGGCAGAATGGAAGGGATTCCTGAAGCTGCTTGAGAAACACCGCGGGCGCCGGGCGCTGAACGGGGTCATCCTGACCCTGTCGGTGCAGGAACTGGCAGGCGACGACGTGTCGATCCGCGAACATGGCCGCGAGATACGCAAACGCCTGACGGAACTGCGCGAAGAGCTTGAGATGAACCTGCCGGTCTACCTCATGATCACCAAGGCTGATCTGGTGCCGGGGTTCGAGGCGTTCTTCGGCGATCTGAATTCGCGCGAACGCGAACAGGTCTGGGGTGCCACGCTGCCCACGGCCGACCGGGTCGATACCGTCACCGTCGAACGCGAGGCGCAGGTGCTGCAAGTGGCGATGGAGGAACGTCTGGTTGCACGCATATCGGATGATCTGCCGCTTTCGGGACGCGCCGAAGTGTTCCGTTTCCCGTCGCAGATGGATCAGTTGACGGGCCCGCTCAAGGTGTTGATCGAGGCTGTTTTTGGCGAAAGCCGGTACGAGGAAAGCCCCTGGTTGCGCGGCTATTATTTTACCTCCGCCACTCAGGAAGGATCGCCCATTGACCGGATGCTGGCAGGCATCGTCAGTTCGCTGGGCCTGACCCCGCCACAGACCGAGACGCGCCGCCACGGCGAAAAGCGGTCGTTTTTCCTGCGCAATCTGCTGACCGATGTGATTTTCCCCGAGGCGGGTCTTGGCCGCTTTGACCCGCGCGCGGAGGAACGCCGCCGCTGGATCTGGCGTGGCACACTGGCCGGATCGGTGTTGGTTACAATGATTCTTGGCACGTTGTTCCTGTTTTCCTACCTGCGCTATTCCGGCGGGCTGACGGACCAGGAACGGCAGCTGACGGCGCTCTCCGCGCGACTGTCAAACGTCGCCGCGCGGCAAGCCCCCACCGATCCGCTTGACCTCAATCTGGCGCTTGAGGCGGCGAATGAAACGCTGGTGGCCTCGACGGATGTCGCGGGCGGACCGTTGACGGCCCTTGGACCGACAGCGGAGCCGGAATTGGCGCAGGTCCAGCGCATGACCTATGACCACACGCTGCGCAACATCCTTGAGCCGCGCATGGTCGCCTTGCTGGAAGCGACGATGTGGCGGCACAGCCGCGATCCCGAATTCCTGCTGGGCGCGCTGAAATCCTATCAGATGCTGACCGGCAAGGCCCCCTACGACGAGGATTTCCTTGGGCTCTGGTGGCAGACCGTGTTGCCCGACTTTGCCCCGATCAACCCCTTTCCAACCGACGAGGCGGTCGACCATCAGTTGAACGCACTGGCCCGCATGGCGCGTGAAGAGAACAAGATCGAGCCCGACCCTGCGCTGATTTCGGTCGCCCTTGAAAGCATCTGCACCATTCCTCTGGCCGTGCGCGCCTACCGCAGCCTCCGCGCCGATCCCTCGGTGGCCGGATTGCCCGACTGGATTCCGGCCGAAAAAACCGGCCCGAACGGCACGCGTGTCCTGACCCGTCTGTCTGAAAAGACCCTGCGCGTTGGCCTGCCAGGTGCCTTTACCTACAAGGGATTTCACGACGCCGTCCTGCCTTTGGTCCCCGTCGTGGCGGGGCAGGCGACGCTGGATCGCGCCGTATTCGCCGGTGGCTGCGCCGAAAGCAGTGAAGCCGATACCGAGACGTTGGAGACGGATATCCTCAAGCTCTATTACGATGATTTCATTGCCCAATGGGACGGGTTCCTGCGGGACATCCGCTTGACGCCAATCGGCAATCTGGTGCAGGCGCGACAGAACCTCAAGGATCTCGCTTCTGCCGACAGCGCTTTGAAACGGCTTTTGCTGGCGGTTGTTGAGGACACCCATCTGGCACGGGTCGTGCAGGAAGGCGAGGGCGGCAACGATGCAGCCAAGGCTGCCGGACTGCGGGCGGCGTCGAAACTGGGGAAAATCGGCAAGCTGGTGAAAAAGGGTAACCGGATCCTCGGTGCTGGCGGCGGTGACGCAGGGCCACCGCCAGATCCCCCCGGAACACCCGTGTCACAGCATTTCGCCCCGATCCGCAACACCGTAGAAGAAGTCGATGGCCAGCCGCCGCTGCTGGACGATGCCGTTGCCGCCCTGACGGCGCTGTCGAACGAAATGCAGACAGTCGCGGCCAGCCCGGATCCACAGGCGGCGCTGCTGGCACGGGGGGGGCTGCCGCAACTGACCGGGGCCATCGCGAATGAAGCGGACGGCCTGCCGGACCCTATCGACGACTGGATCGCGGGCATCGCCGGTGACACCATCAGCGTGACCCGCGAGGCGGTGATTGCCCAGCTTAACGCCAGATGGCGGGCCGACGTCATGCCATTCTGCGTCTCTGCCACATCGGGGCGGTATCCGTTTGATCAATCCAGCCAGATCGACGTGAACACGCTGGATTTCTCACGCCTGTTCGGGCGTGGCGGGCTGATCGACACCTACATCGACAGTCATTTGCTGGCCTATATCGACACCACCGTGCGCCCCTGGCAGTGGCGGTCGGATTTCGGGCTGGACGCCAGTCTGTTGCGGCCCTTTGAAAACGCCCGTTCCATGCGCGACGCGCTTTTTCCGGGCGGCGCGGGTCCGGTCATGGCCTTCAACCTTGAACCCAAGGATCTAAGCGGCAATGCCAGCCGGGTCACGCTGAACGTCGATGGTCAGGTGCTAAGTTACTTCAACGCGGCGGCGCGGCCGACGCCGATGACCTGGCCGGGGCCGGACGGCACCAACATGATCACGCTGACCTTCGCGCCGGTCGATGGCACCGCCGAACTGATCACGTCCGAAACAGGCAGTTGGGCGTTCCTGCGGTTGATCCGCAAGGGGCGGCTGTCAAAGACACCCCTGCCAGAGGTGTTCAACCTGTCGCTTGCTGCGGGGCAATATGCGGCGCAGTTCAACCTGCGGGCCAACTCGGTCGAAAACCCGTTCGACTTGACGATGTTCTCGGGCTTCAGCTGCCCGCGCGGATTCTGAACGCGGTGCAGCCGAAAACCGGATTTTTTGGCAAGCTGCCTGCTGCCGGGGACTTTATCGCCCGCGGGCTGGAGCCTGGGGTGCGGCCTGTTCTGGATCGGTTCCTGACCGCGAAACTGTCGCAGCATGCGGCGAAGCCTGATCTTTGGCCCGCGGAAGGGTTACGGGGGGTCATCAAGGGGCCAAATGGCGATTTGCTGTTGTGTATTTTGCCAAGCCGGGATGCGGCAGATCGTGCCTTTCCAATAGCGGCATGTGCCGGTTTGAATGCCGCGGCTCTGGCTGAAGCGGACCGTTGGGCAAATCAGGTATGTTCCGTGTTGCGGAATGCCAGGTCCGCCGATGACCTTATTGCTGGCTTGGCCGACATCCCGTCACCGCAATCCGGGGCACCTGCGCTGGCACCGCCCGCCCTCTGGCAACGCGGGGCCCCCCCGGAAGGGCCGGAAGCGGTGATCACGCGCCTTTTTGGGGCCTGACGACAGGCATCAGTTCATGTTGATCTTGCTGCCTTTCTGGGTGATATCACCGCCCGCCTTTTCAAAGATATCGCCGCTGGCCTTGATCGTGATATCCTTGCCCTCGATCACAATGGTCCCGTCCTTTTTCATCTGGAACTTGGCATCGCCGCAGACCAGAGTGATCTCGTCTCCCGCTTTGATAGATATGGCCTTGCCGACTTCGATGCTCTGGTTTTCCCCGATCGTGGCGGATTTATCCTTGGCAACCGCCTCGGCCATGCTGCCGCCCACCTTGACCGATTGGTCCGCCGCGATTTCAACCGACTGAGCGGCCCCGATCTCCACTTTCTGATCCGCAGCGATGGTCCAACTGTCCCCGGCCCCGACCGTATGATCCTGACCGGCACCAACAGTGACACTGCGCGAGGCACCGATGGTATTGGTCTGGACCGCGCCCACGGTCCGGGTTTCCGCCGCACCCACAGAGTCAACGCGGGCGACAGCAACGGTAACCGCCTGGTTCATGCCCACGGTCTGGGTGTGATTGGCACCTATCGTCTCGGTCGAATTGGAACCGACACTGATGGTCTCGTTCGACCCGACAGAAAGCGACCTGTCCACCCCCACCGATTCCGTGTCGTTGTTGCCGATGCTGACGGTCCGGTCGATGCCGACGGTGGTGGATTTGTTGTTGTCCACCGACTCAGTCCGGTCGTGGCCCACCCATTGGGTCGCGTCATTGACAACTTCTTCGCTGAAATCATTGCCGATGTGACGCGCCTCGTTGTTCTTGACCAGTTCGTTATGGTCCTTCTGTGCTTGGAAATAGACCTCTTCCGACCCGGCCTTGTCCTCGAAACGCAGCTCGTTCCAACCTCCGCCGCCGGGCGAAGAATTAGATTTCCACCCCGATTGCGTGGCATTTGCAGGCAGATCATAGGGCGGCATCTGTTCGGCGTTGTACACCCGGCCGGTGATGATCGGCTGATCCGGGTCGCCTTCCAGAAAATCCACGATCACTTCCTGTCCGATCCGGGGGATCTGGATGAACCCCCATCCCGATCCTGCCCAGGCTGCGCTGACCCGCACGAAACAGGATGAACTTTCGTCGTCGCCGCCCAGCCTGTCCCAGTAGAATTGCACCTTCACACGGGCATGTTTGTCGGTATGAATCTCTTCGCCTGCGGGGCCGACCACCACTGCCGTCTGCGGCCCGCGCATGCGCGGATGCGGCGTTACGTAGGGGGGATGGAACGGTACTGACAGCGGGAAAAGGCTGTAGTGGGCGACAAACCCGGATGTTTCCGTGCGGCTGTCGCCAGCCGAATAATTGGCATCGACGACCTCAAATGTCATTGCCCGCACAAAGAACTTGTCATTCTCGGCCTCGCGCGTGGCACCGGTTATCTTGAACATCGCCCCGGCCATCGGCAGCGCCTCTGTCGACACGGCGTGAACATTGTGTGCCGGGACCTGACGGGCTGTAAGCCGGATATCTGCCAGATCCTTGCCGCGCCCGTGGTCGATGTAGGTGCCGGGATAGCTGTACTGCTCCGCATCGTCGAGGGTATGTTCCTTGAGCATTTCCGACAGCGCCATCAAATCGGACGAGGGGGCCTCGAAGTCATAGTCGGTTTGCGCATAGGCACCGGTCACCACCTCGTCGCTGCGCCGCATGCCGGTCAGGATACCGACATTACGGTGAATTACCGACGCATCGGGTTCATATTTGATCTCTGACACATCTCCGACCGGTGCCAGATCGCCGCTGGCGTCGGCAATGACCATGACATGTTTGCCGTCTTCAAATTCGAAGTAGTAGAATATTCCCTCGTGTTCGAGCAGCCGTTGCACAAAAGCAAGGTTGGATTCGCCGTATTGCACGCAGTATTCCCGCTTGGGATAGCTTCCGGTCAGGTCCAGCCTGTAGTCGGTGACGCCAGCCTCACCCAGCACCTCCTCGACGATCTCGGGCACGCTTTTGTGCTGAAAGATGCGGTTGTCGAACTGCCGACCCAGAAACCATACCGCCGGGCGCAGCACCAGGCGGTAGACATAGAACCCTTCGCTGACGCTGAGATCCTGAAACGAGAATTCGTCGACCAGCCCGTGAAAATATCGGTATTCGTCGGTTGTACCCGCCCGCAGCACGTCTACGCTGACGGGTTCCCCCAGCAGGTCGTTGGCAACGATATCGGGGTCGGAGGTATGACACGTCAACTCGAACCGGAAGGGCGAGGAAATTGCGTCCTCGCCGCTCATCTTCGCGAACAGAAGCGCGGGTTCGCCGTCGCGGTCGGGCAGCGGTGTTTTTAAAATCGTAAAGCGATCCGAAGACATCTTGGGTCTCCTTTGGTCAGTGCGTTGAATATATGAACGAAATGAAAAGGAACCTGGTCAGTATACAGCATTTTGCACCTTGTCCGAAATAGCAAGTATCCAGGGACCTGCGCGCCCGCCGGACCGGCCGTGCCATCGCGCAGGTTGAAAGGCAAAGGGCGGGAAATGTTCAAAGTGTCGGCGGGCAGGAGAATTCGCTCAATATGCGGCGGGCGGATATCAGATTCACTGGTTCCGTGAACGACATGTTCAGAAAGACGCGGCCAGACGTGGTGCGCAAATCCAGCAATACCCGCGCGCCGTCGTCGCGCAGCCGCAATCGTACCCCGTCGACCAACCGCAGCAGGCCCCATGGTCCCGGTTGCTGTATCCGAGCCGCATCGGCGGATTCGCGAAAGCTGACCTCGACACCGGCCTGCGGCGCGGGGCCTGGCCAGCTTAGCGTTGCAGTTTCGCCGCTGGCACGCACCGGGGCGGCCTCTCCGCCGATGGCAAACAGGGTCTGCCCGCGTTCTGCCAGCGCGCTCAGCGTGAAATCCTGCCGCATCTCGCCCGCGTCGTTGAACAGCCCCCGAGAGATCGCCGCGGCCCGTTCGAGAAACACCGCACTTTCAAGGTTTAGCCCCGCAAACCGCGCCTCCGGTTTCCAGCGCCACGGGCTTTCGCCGGTTTCCAGAAACGGTCGCGCCGTGCTTTGAAGGAACGTCGTCATCACGCCCTGCGGACCGAACAGCGCCGTGACATCCGCCAGCGCCGCGTCCGCCCCGGGGCCGAAAGGATATCGGCCCATCACACCGTCGCGGCACAGCGGAAATACCTCGCGCTGCCAGACCCGCGTCAGCGGATCGTCACCGCTGTCTGCCTCGGGCAGGCTGGACTGGGCCAGCACATCCTCGGCAATCTGCACGATGATCCGGGGGGCCGCACCCAGCGCCGCGATGGACCGCGCCCGATCCTGCACCGACATCAACCGTTCAGTGCCGCGCTTGCGGTTTACGTCGATCGCTCCCAGCGCCACGTTCAGCGTCGAAAACAGCCGCGCAATCTCGGCCATGCGGCCCTGATCAAGATACTGGATCGTCGGACCGAATACCGTCGCCAGCCGCAACTGTTGGGCGTGACTGCGCGTGCGATCCTCGCCGCCGACCTGCACCCAGACCTCGCGCAACAACCTGCTGATCGGGTCATTGTTCTGCGCCAGCGCGCCGGACACCAGAATTGCCGTCTCGCGCTGAGCGAAAGGACGCACGCGCAGGTCGGCCAGCCACGCCTGCCAGACAGCAACGGTTTCGTTCAACAGCCGGTCGGCCAGCAGGTCGGGCGACCGGTTTTCGGTTGGCAGGGCCTGTCCGGTGACGACAGGTGCCATTGCACGGGCCTTCTGTACTGCCCCGCCGATCCCGAAATCGCGTGCATAATCCCATCCCTTTGCAGTGAAGAGACCGGGCAGGGGGGTCGTCACCTCCACCCCCGACCGCCGCACGAGAACCACTGCCATGCCGGGCACTGCCACATCCGGATACCACCACGCCAGCGCGGCTGTTTCCGGAGCGCGTTTCAGTTCCAGCCAGGCCCTTGCAGGTTCTGCCGGTTCAGTGGCAAAGGCGCGCGCTTGATCCATCACCACCGGATCCTGCGGCACCAAATCAACGATCGGACCCTGCAATGCACCCACATGACGCGCCAACCCGTCCAGACCCAGCGCGCCGCCGTGGTCGGTCAGCCACCCGGCAAGCCAGGCCGGATGCCATGTATCGTCCCCCGCAAGCACCGCCCAGGCCCGCAAGGCATCGTAAAGGTTCAATCCATCTCCTTCGGTCGCAAGCACCGTTTCGATGCCGCCTGCGATGGAGGCCGGCACCTGCGCGTTCACAGCGGCACGATAGGTGTCGGTCGCGTGGGTCTCGCTGTCCAGTAACGGCAATCGGATCGCCCGCTTCAGCGGCGCCCGCGCCGCCGCTTCGGCCACACGGTCTGCCGCCGCCTTCATCGCGTCAAGCCTGCGCACCAGTTCGGGGCCTTCCTGCGGCCGGTCCAGACCTATCTCCAGTGCCTCGGCGTCAAAGGCCGCCCGCAGCGCCGCATGGAACCGATACTCCAGAAAGACCGCATATCCGCCCAGACCAAGTGCCAGCACGGTGACGAAAACCGCCACTTTCCAGCCCCAGCCGCCAGATGCGCGGGC
Source organism: Sulfitobacter sp. EhC04 (assembly GCF_001650875.1). Lineage (GTDB taxonomy): Bacteria > Pseudomonadota > Alphaproteobacteria > Rhodobacterales > Rhodobacteraceae > Sulfitobacter. The sequence goes on along the minus strand of NZ_LXYI01000017.1, from coordinate 164,003 downwards.
GCGGTGGCCGTGGCGGCGGACCTCGGCACGGTCGATCATCCGACCCAGAAATGCAGCAAGGTCGGCGAATTCCGCACCGTTTTTAATTGCGGTTTCCCGAAAATCCCTGATCCGCGCCATCGTCATGTCGTGGCCTTCGAACAGCTGCCGGGTTGCCAGCACCGACCACTGCCCCAATGGCAGCCCCTTTGTCGACCGTGCCTGCCCATCCATCAGAACGGCCAGTGCCAATCGCGCCGGTTTGACGGCATGGGCGGGTATCCCCGCACGGGTCAGAGCCTTTTCGAATGATCTCAGCTCGCGCGCTGCCTCATCGACGATCTCGCGCACATCGTGCCGGGCATGTCGGTCAAACATGCCGATCCAGTCCAATACGGGCCGCGCCGCCTGGTCGAATGCGGTTGTCGTCGGGGGGGATGTCGGGCCACGCGCCATTGGTCAGAGCTTGCCTTCCGCTTGCCAGCGGCGCAGCGTTTCGACTCCCACTTCAAAATGCATCGAATCTTCGCGATTGTAGGTCGCCCCCCAATACCAGCCTTCCTCGTTGAACAATTCTGCCAGTAGGATCAGCCCGAACTGCGTGCCTCCGTCCCCGAATCCGTCCAGTCGGCCTTCGAGCTTGACGTCGATGGCCGTGCCCCAGGAATGGTTCGACACGGAACTGCGCGATCCCCGGATCAGCCGTGCGCACATCGCGCCCGCGGTTCCGAGCGCATCATGGATCTCGGGCTCGGATGCTTTCAGCCGGGCCAGAATGCGTTCCAGCGACTCCAGTGCGGGTTTGATCATCGTTACCCGAAGCGGCCCGACCTGACGGGTTTCCAGTAACGACTTGAGTCGGGGTTGGGTGACGGACTGGCAATCCGTGGAATAACTGCTGCGCGGGTGCCCCAGCACGTCCAGCATCACACGATTGCGTGGCTGGGTGATCCCTTTGTTGAATGCGGATTTGTCCAGGGTGCCAACCTCGGTCATCTGCTCGATGCCGGGATGGTCGTCCGTCTCGTCTTCGCCGGTGATTTCTGGTGCGGTCACGACCATCACCTGGCTGTCTGCCACGGGCGCGCGCGATACGGCCATTGCCTGTTCTTCTGCCAGACGCGCCAGCTCGGTCTGTGCATCCGACAGCTCTGAGCGCAGGCTTTGCACTTCACTGTCCAGTTCCGCGATCCTAGCCTCGTTGCGTGACAGGCGGATTTCGCTGGTCGCATCGGCGGTTTTCAGCACCGCCCCCACGACCGCAAAAGCGATCGCAGCCATGACAAGCCCGATGGCGACGATGATGGGTCCGACCAACATGCCCTCGCGCATGGTCTATGCCCCCCCGGCAAAGACGGCGACGACGGACACGTTGTCGGGCGCACCCATTTCCAGTGCTGCCGAGACCAGCGATGTGCACAACGTCTGCGGCCCGGTAGCCTGGCGCATGTGGCTGGTGATGTCCTGATCACTCAGGCATGCTGTCAGCCCGTCGCTGCAGAGCAACAGCCGGTCCTCCTGCACCAGCGGCACGGAGATGTTGTCGATTTCCAGATCCCTCTCATAGCCAACCGCGCGGGTCACCACATGGCTTTCGGGATGGTGGCTGCCCTCTGCCGGGTCGAGCAGGCCGCGGTCCACCATGTCCTGCACGACCGTGTGATCATGGGTCAGCAGCCGCAACGCCTGGCCACGCAACAGATAGGCACGGCAGTCGCCGACCCAGGCCACGGTGCCCACGGAGTTCTGTATCATCAGCGCGACCGCTGTCGCCCCCATGCTGCCGGTGCCGCGTGCCGCCGCCTTGCAGATGCTGTCGTTTGCCTCGCGCAGGCTGGCCTGCAACGCGGGCCCCGGCAGCGCCTGCTCGGGCACCCGCGACAGCGTCTCAATCACGATGTCGGATGCGACATCGCCGTTGCCATACCCCCCCATCCCGTCGGCCACGGCCCACAGGGTGCCGCCCGGATCGGTAAGGATGGCGTCCTCGTTACGTTCCCGCACCAGACCGACATGGGTCATCCCCGCGCCCGAAAAAGTAGGGGGCAGGGGCAAGATCCGGGGAACCCGCGTGATCGGGGCGGTCACGTCAACCTCGAGGGCGCGGCGCGGCGACAGGCCAATAGTTCGATGGCGAATATCATATGTCGCCTCTGCAAGAATGTCTGAATTGAATTCAAGCTCAGGATAGCCTACCATTGCGGGCATACAAAATCTTTTTTCCCTTGAGGCCTGCCATGTCATTTTCCATCGCAAGATTACGGATGCTCGCCCTGTTCACTGCTTTCATCGCGTCACCCGCCGCCGCGCAGGAGGATCTGAGCGTTGAGGCACTGAAGAAACTGTTCGAACACCAGCGCGAAGTTTTCAGCGAGGCGCAGTCGAACGGGCTTGGCGCGACCCGTGGTCTGAAGCTGATCACTGTCGATGACGTCACCGCGGAAGAAACAACGACCGTCACCGCCGAGGAGACAACCACGGTCACCGCCGAAGAGACAACCACGGTCACCGCCGAAGAGGCAACGGCGGTTGCAACGGAAGGGACAACGACGGCTGCAACCGAAAGCACGACGCAAACGGACAGCACCACGACGGCTGAAACAACCCCCGGCACCGATGATACTGTCGTGACGACCGCCGCAGTAAGCGATCCCAACAAGCCGCTTGTTTTCGGCCAGCTCGATCCCGAACTTCAGGTCAACCTGCGTATCAAGTTCGGCTTTGATTCCGCGGCGCTCTCTGCCGAGGAAACGCCTAAACTCGCAAAGATGTGCACGGTTCTTAAGGAAAGCGACCTCAATCTGATCCGCATCGTCGGGCACACGGACACCTCCGGCAGCGACGCTTATAACGAACGTCTTTCAATCCTGCGCGCCAAGGAAGTGGCCCGCCACCTGATCGAAAACTGCGGCATTGACCCCAAGCGTTTGGAAACCGTCGGATTGGGAGAGCGCTTTCCTTTCAATGCTGCTGATCCCAAGGCAGAGGAAAACCGCCGCGTGGAGTTTCAGGCCCTTAGCTAGCCTGCGAAACCGGCTATCAGATGGCCTCGGGGTTGGTTGCAACTCCGAGCGTTCGACGCCGGATCACCCGCCAGTGGCGTGATATGAAACCTCTACACACCCACTTCGGAGGCGACTGATACCGTAACCGCCCCCGACGGCATTATTGTGCCCAGGAGGGATCGCACCAATCCAGTCGGACGGGACTTTTGCATTGGTTGAGTGGCAATAGCCAACTTGTTTTCGCCTGATTGAGAGGAACGAAGCTCTGCCTGTCAGGCGGTCATTTCGACAGCATAGCCCTTAAACGCCGGATCTACCTTAACCGAATTTTCGGCCATCGCTTTTTGGCAGGCCGAAGGTCATCCGCAAGCTTGTCTGGTCCCGGCTGATGCACTTGGGCTGCCGGTCCGCGAGGCGGTGATGTTCATTGTGTTCGAAAAGCTGCACCATTGGACGCGTCGAATTGCGCAGCGCACCAAGAGGAGCGAGGCGCGACTGGCCGAACTGCGCAAGCCGATCAGCTGATCCACGACACGCTGTCCACTCTGTGAACAGCTGGGGCCAAGCGATAGACGCAGCCCCTGTCGCAAGCCACAAAACGACAGGTTGTGAAGCGAGAAAGACGCAGAAAGGCCCATCTGATGCCCCTCTACCCCAAAGATATTCCGGTCGTCATCGTTGGCGCAGGCCCGACCGGTCTGACGGCGGCCAATTTGTTGGCCGTCTATGGGGTCGACTGCGTTGTACTGGAACAAAATGCGGGGCCGATGAACCTGCCGCGTGCAATCGTGTTAGACGACGAAGGTGCGCGCACGATGCAGGTCTTTGGGGTGGACAAGACCTATCTGAAGAACACGATGGAAGGCGTCGGATCGCGGTATTACGACGACGCGGGCAACTGCTTTGCCGAGACAGGGCAGGGGCCGCGCAATTTCGGCTTTGCCAAGCGGCAATTCTTTTTCCAGCCCGATCTTGAGGCGGCGCTGCGCGACATGTCCGCGCAAAGCGCACCGGGCACGCTGCACTTCGGGTCCGAAGTGACCGATGTGCGCAACGCACCCGATCATGCGGTGGTGACGGTGCAGGATGCGGAGGGCCACAGCCACCAGATCCGCACGCAATGGGTGCTGGCCTGTGACGGCGGGCGCAGTCCGGTCCGCGAGCGGCTGGGTATCCCGATGTCGGGCAACACTTACCAAGAAGACTGGATCGTTGTCGACACGACCAACGATCCCGACACGACGCTGTATTCCAAGTTTTTTTGCAGCGGCTCACGGCCCACGGTCAGCGTGCCGGCCCCGCATGGCGGGCGGCGTTACGAATTCATGCTGCAACCGGGGGAGACCCGCGAAGAGGTGCTGGAGGACGGGTTTCTAGAAGGGCTGATGTCCCCCTACCGGCCCTACCGGACCGAAGACATTGTCCGCAAGACCGTCTATCGCTTTCATGCGCGGATGGCCGAACAGTTCCAGTTGGGGCGCATTCTGCTGATGGGAGATGCGGCGCATCTGACGCCGCCCTTTGCCGGACAGGGCATGAATGCGGGCCTGCGTGATGCGCACAACGTTGCGTGGAAACTGACGGCCGTACTGCATAGCGCTGCCGATGCGCAGATTTTGCAAAGCTACGAGGCCGAGCGACGCAAGCCCGCGTGGGACATGATCCAGCTGGCTGTGGCGATGGGCAGCATCGTGATGCCCGCAGGGCGCGACCAGATCATTTTCCGCGACCTGATGATGCAGGCGCTGGAACCGTTTCCGGCTGTGAAAGACTGGCTGGTTCACATGCGGTTCAAGCCCAAGCCGCGGTATTTTGAGGGTCTGTTTCTGGATCTGGATACTCCTGAGTTCGAGGCGTCCCTGGTGGGTGAAATGATCCCCCAACCCGAAGTTTGGCAGGGCAATGCGGCACGGTTGTTGGACGAGATAACGGGGCCTGGCTTTTGTCTGATCGCACAAAGTGCCGAGGCGGCTGCGGCGCTGGCCGCGCTAAATCAGGACAAGCTGCTGGGCCTGCCGTTGACCACTGTAGTGCTGGACACCATGGGCCGCGGCGATCAGGCGGCCTTGCGTCCTGTCGATCCACAGGGCATCCGCCCGTTTTTGACACACCGCGACCAGATCATGCTGGTCCGACCCGACCGTTATTGTGCCGCGGCGTTCTATCCCGAGGCATTGTCGGACGCTTTGGATCGCTACGCAACGCTGCTGACACAGACGCAGAGGACACGGCAGACCGCTGACATGACGGTCTGAAGACGGAGCGGCCAAGTGCGACAAATGATAGTGCGAGGGAGGAGGAGACCCAATGCAACTTATCTGGAAAAGATCCTATGCCTTGGCGCGCGTGCTGGCGTTGGTCGGTTTCACGGGCCTGCTGGTGTTGGCGCTGATGACAACCTCGGACGTGCTGATGCGCTGGTTGTTCAAAGCACCGCTTCAGGGGGTCAATGATATCAGTTCGGTTGTCATGGCAGTTGTGATTGCCGCCTGCATCCCGGCCAACCTTGCGATGAAACAGAACATCCGCGTCGAGGTCTTCGGATCAGTGGCGGGGCCGCGGCTGAAAGCGGTGCTGGAGGTGTTTTCAAGCGCGCTGACCTTTGCACTGATCGCAGTGATGGCCTGGCAGTTTCTCGGCTACGTCGATTCGCTCAGGGCCAACGGCGACCGGACATGGGTGCTGGGCTGGCAAGTCTGGCCATGGTGGAGCGTGGCGACGGTGATGCTGTGGCTGGCCGTGTTCGTGCAGGCAATGGTCCTCATCATCGACATTTCATCCTTGTTTGGCGGTCCCGATCCCGATGCGGCGTTACGCAACGACCCTTCTTCCATGCTCTGACGGGCAAAGACCCAAAGGAAATTGAAATGGATCCTCTTGTTATTGCCGTGATCGGCTGCGCTGCCATGATGGGGCTGATCCTGCTGCATGTGCCGATCGGTATTTCAATGGCACTGGTCGGCGTCGCGGGTTTTGCACAAGTTGTCGGTTGGGGGCCTGCGATTTCGCTTCTGGCCAGCGAACCGGCTTCGGCAATGGGTTCGCTCGATCTGGCGGTGATCCCGCTGTTCATGCTGATGGGCAGCCTTGCGGCCGCTGGCGGGTTGGCATCGGATGTCTATGAGATGTCCAGCGCGTTGTTCGGTCATCGTCGTGGCGGTCTGGCGACAACCACCGTGGTGGCCAGCGCTGGCTTTGGCGCGATCTGCGGATCGGGGGTGGCGACAACAGCCACTTTCGGGCGGGTCGCCATGCCCGAGATGCTGGCACGCGGCTATCATCCGGCCTTGGCCTCGGGGGCTGTCGCGGCGGGCGGTACGCTGGGGATCATCGTACCACCGTCTGCGATGATGATCCTCTATTCAGTGCTGACCGAGCAATCGGTGCTGCAACTGTTCACGGCTGCGATCATCCCAGCCCTGCTGGCCGTGCTGTTCTATGCCATCGCGGTCCAAGTGTCGGTGATGCGCGCACCCGGCAACGCACCGCGATCCGACAAGCTGCCGCTCAGCGACCGCATGGCCGCGATTGGCCGTGCGTGGGGCGTGATTTTGCTGGCGGTGGTCGTTCTGGGCGGCATCTATTCCGGCATCTTCACGGTGCACGAAGCCGCAGCCATCGGGGTGGTTATCGCATTTCTCTTTGCCCTGCTGCGCCGCAGGCTGGACCGCGCCACGTTCCTGCGGGTGATGGCCGAGGCCAGCGGGTCCACCGCGATGATTTACATCATGGTTTTTGGTGCAACGATCTTTTCCTACTTCATCTCGGTCACGGGCGGTGCATCGTTCATTGTCGGGCTGATCTCTCAGGCCGCGGTCGACCCGCTGATGGTGATTTTTGGCATATTGCTGCTCTACATCATTCTGGGCGCGTTCTTTGACGAGGTCGCAGCGATGGTTATCACCCTGCCCTTTGTCATCCCCGTTATTCAGGGCCTGGGTTACGATCTGGTCTGGTGGGGCATCATTAACGTTGTGGTGATCGGCATCGGCATGATCACCCCGCCCATCGGGATCAACGTGATGCTGCTGAACTCGATGTACCGGGATGTCAAAATCACCACGATCTATCGCGGTATCGTGCCATTCCTTTTGGCCGATCTGGTGCGCCTGACCATTTTGGTTTTGTTCCCCGCACTCACGCTCTGGTTGCCCGGCATCATCGGGTGATGGGCTGTCCATCAAGCGGACAACTTCTGAACGACCGTCGAGAGATTGCCCAGTCGTCACCATAGTGAATACATAAAAAGGGAGGAAGCCATGAAACTAAGACATTTCCTGATCGCGACCGCTGCGGTCGTCGCTTTGGGCACAACCGCCACCGCCGAAATTCTGCGGTTTTCCAGCTTTGAACCACCTGTGGCACATGTCACCAAGAATGTCCTGACGCCCTGGGCGGAAAAGGTGAATGCCGCAGCGGATGGCGAACTGGATGTGCAGATTTTTCCGGGCGGCACGCTGGGACGTAACCCTGCGCAGCAGCTGAAACTGGTGGAAGACGGCGTGGCCGACATCGCCTGGGTGATCCCTGGCTATACGCCGGGACGCTTTGACCAGGGCACCATTGGCGAACTGCCGTTCCTGGTGCCCAACGGCACGGTGGGGGCCGAGGCGATGTGGTCGATGTACGAACAGGGGCTGTTCACCGGCGACTATGAAAAGTTCAAACTGATCGGCATCATGACATCCTTTCCCAATGCGGTCGCCAGCACCGTCGAAATTCGCACACCTGACGACATGAAGGGCCTGAACTTTCGCGCGCCCGGCCCCACCATGCTGGGTGCAATCAATGAACTTGATGCCGTGCCTGTGGGCGGGATCACCGGTCCGGGCCTGGCAGAGGCGATCAGCCGTGGCCTGATCTCTGGCACGTTCAGCCAGTTCGGTGCGATCGAGACCTTTCGCGTGGGCGAGACCATCAATTATTATCTCGACCTGCCCCTGGGCGCGACACCGATGCTGATCGTGATGAACCAGGCCAAATACGACAGCCTGTCGGACAAGGCCAAGGCGGCGATCGACCAATACTCGGGCAAGGTGTTCTCGGAAGATTTCGGCAAGTCCTTTGATCAGAACGTTGCGGATGCGCGCACGCGCGTGTTGGCCGAGAACGACATCAACCTGATCGAGCCGGACGATGCGCTGACACAGCAATGGAAAGATGCGCTGGCGGTGTCCACAACCGAATGGATCGCAGGCCACGAGAACGGGCAGGCCATCTATGATGCCTTTGTTGCCGCGATCGAAAAGGCCTCCGCCACAAACTGATCACGGTTCCGGCGCCGACGAATCCGTTGGTGCCGGACGCAAACCGACGTAAGGTTTATTGCGATGACTCCACTTGCCAGTTCAATCGAGATTGCCCAGCTTATTCAAAAGTGGGGCCTTTGCCGTGACCAAGGGCGTTGGGACGACCTGAAAGCGACATTTACCCCCGATGGCACGATCTTTGTCACCTGGTTCAGGGGGCGCTTTGCGGATTTTGTGGAAGCGTCGAAAAAGATGTATGTGCCCACGTCACCAAGGGTGAAACATCTGATCGGTCTGCCTGTGATCAAGGTGCAAAGCGACCGCGCAGTTGCCGAAACCAATGTTCAGATCCTCGGGCGCTTTGCGGCCGCCGGGACCGATGTGGATTACACCAGCTACGCACGCTTCCTCGACCGTCTGGTCCGGACGCAGGACGGTTGGCGCATAATGGAACGCACGGCGATCTACGAGAAAGATCGGCTTGACCCGGTGGTCCCAAGCAGCGCGTTCGACGCCTTTATGACCGAGACCGATTTTTCCACCGTGCCCGAACCCTATCGGTATCTGGGCTACCGTTTGATTTCCGCGGGTCGACCGCTGCAAGATGGAATCCTTTGCGACGGTTCCCCCCAGGCGAGGGCCGCGATTTCATCGGCAGACATCTGGCTATCCAATGGTGACGGGACCGATGACAGCTAATCCTCGGCACGGACCAGCGCATCCGAGATATTCTGCGCGGCTTTGACAAGTTTGTCTCTGAACTGGACAAGCGCATTTTCGAAAGACAGCGCGCTGGTCGTCCAGATCACGGTCAGACATGCAAGCACGTCTTGATCGTAATAGATAGGGGCCGAAATGCTTTGCGTTCTTGGACGATGGCCATTCATGCGGTACCCGACACCCAGTTCGGTGCAGGTTTTCAATACATGCACCAGCGGCCCGTCCAACAGTATCACAGGGTCCTGCAAGCCCTGACGCGCCTTCAGCCCGGCCAGTGTCTGCGCGCGCACCTCTTCGGAAGAAAAGGCCAGCCAAGCCCGACCGCCCGCCGTATCCAGAACCGGCGACTGTAACCCGACCATGCCGTGATCTATGGAATACGGGCTGATATTATGCGTCGATTCCCGAATTTCCATCCGGTAGTCGTTGAACGTAACCAGGTCGATCGGCCACAGAATGTCGCGCCCCAATCGCACCATTTCGGGTACGGCCGACTGTGTGACCCAATCCTCATAGCGAAAGCCCGAACTCAGTGATTTCGCCTGCAAGGTCGGACGCCATTTTTCGGACGAATAGTCGCGGCTGACGAACCCCAGACCTTCCAGCGTTTCCAGAAGCCGGTAGACGGTCGGCCGCGGGATTGAAGTCTCATTTGCTACCTCTGCCGCTTTCAGACCGTTGCGTTGGTTCAACGTCTGAAGGATAAGCAACCCCCGCTCCAGCGACCTGACAGATCCAAGGCTCGAAATGTTCTATCTCCTGATGACCGGGCGGTATGCTGATAATCATCGCATCGACGCAGGCTAAGTCAACAAACCGAGTTATCTGGCGGGCACACCAGCCGATTTGTCCGCGTTGCGGACAACAGCGGCGGTCGCGGATGCAAGAGGTGCCAGTTGGTCTAGCATGGTTTACAGCACCCGTTACGCTCGAAAGGAACCTGTCCCATGACCCTCAGTTCGCTTGGATATATCGGCATCCGGTCCTCGAAGACCGAGGAATGGAGCGGCTTTGCCACCAACCTTCTGGGGATGCAGCAGGTGGATCGCGGCGGCAATTCGAGGGCTTTTCGCATGGACGACCGCAAGCAGCGCCTCCTCATCACCGATGACGGGCAGGAAGGGCTGGATTTCATGGGCTGGGAAGTGGACCACCCCGACGATCTGGACCGTCTGGCCAGTCGCCTTGAAAATGCGGGCGTTGCGGTTCGGGTCGAAACCGCGGCTTTGGCCGATCAGCGTCTGGTCAGCCAGCTGATTTCCTTTGACGATCCCGATGGCAATCATATCGAAGTCTTTTGGAAGCCTCAGATCGCCAGCGAGCCTTTTGTTCCGGCCAGGCCCATTTCGGGGTTCAAAACCGGTACGTTGGGCATGGGGCATGCCGTGTTGCACGTCGAGGACGCCACCGCGCTTTTGCCGTTCTACCGCGACCTGCTCGGGTTCAGCGTGACCGACTACGGGCTGGCGCCCTTTCCTCTGTATTTCTTCCACATAAACGGACGCCATCACAGCTTTGCCATGGTCGGATCGGGCCGCAAGGGGCTGCATCATTTCATGGTCGAGCTTCAATCGCTGGACGACGTCGGCCAGGGCTATGACGTCGCCCAGCAGGAAGAGGGCCGGGTGGCCTATACGCTGGGGCGGCATTCGAACGATCACATGATGAGCTTTTACGCCACGACCCCCTCGGGGTTTTTCGTCGAATACGGCTGGGGCGCGCGTGTGATCGAGCCCGAGACATGGGAGGCGCACGAAACCACGGATGGCCCCAGCTATTGGGGCCATGAACGGGTGCACCTGCCAGATGGCGATCCGTCCCGTGAGCGTATGCGCGACATGCGCATGGACGCCGCCAGCCGCGGCGTGCGCGCCGCCGATCCCGTGCCCAACTGCGCCTGGTTGGATTCGGTTGTCCGGCAGGAATGACCGTGGCCAGAGCCGCCTGATCTAACAAGCACGGCACGGAGCGAACGACTCACATGACAAAGTTACCAGATTTTCACACCTCTATTCTCATCTCCGAAGCGGGCGGACCCGAAGTCTTGCGGTCCGCGCAGGTACCCCTGCGCAATCCGGGGTCCCGCCAGGTTTTGATCCGTATCTCGGCAGCGGGGATCAACCGCCACGACTGTTTGCAGCGCGCGGCGGGGATACATCACGACGGCAATCCAGTGCCGGGTCTAGAGGCCTCGGGGGTGGTGATCGCTTTGGGTCATGACGTGACAGAGCTGGAAATCGGTGCGCCTGTAATGGCGTTGCTGCAAGGCGGCGGGTATGCCGAATATGCGGTAGCGGATGTGGCTTTGACGATGCCTGTGCCCGGTGGGTTAAGCATGACAGAGGCCGCCGCTTTGCCAGAAGCTTTGTTCACCGCCTGGTGGAACTACTTTTTCCTGATGCGGCTTCAGCCTAACGAATTTGCGCTGATGCACGGCGGCACCAGCGGTGCGGGTCATCTGGCGCTTCAAGCGATGTCGGCGCTGGGATTTGGTGTTCTGGCCACCTGCGGCAGCGCCGATAAAGTCACCGCCGCCAAGCGGTTCGGTGCCCGCGATGCGTTCAACTATAATGACCCCGAGCTGGCCGCGAAAGTGATCGAGGCGACAAACGGTCGGGGCATCAGCGCGCTTCTGGATGTCTCGGCCGGTGCGCATTTTGAAGCAGATCTGGAGATGATGGCCCCGGACGGGCGGATTGCGCATCTGTCAGGCGGCGGCGGGAGTGCGCTAAATGTGCCGCTGAAAAAACTGATGGCAAAGCGTATCTCGATCACCGGTTCGTTGCTGCGCCCGCTCGCGCTTGAGCGGAAAACCCAGGTGGCACAGAAGATCCGCCGCGATGTCTGGCCTTTGCTGGGCGCGCAGGTGCGTCCGGAGCTGGCGGCTGTCCTGCCGCTGTTAGACGCCGCACAGGCGCATCGAGAGATGGAAAAGGGGCAGCACGTCGGCAAAATCGTTCTTGCCGTATCTAACTAAGCCTGTCCGCAAGGTGGACATCGTCGAATGGGCTGCGGTCCCGTTCTGTTGTCCGCTATAGAACCCGAACGACACCCAATCAACGGAGCATAGCGATGCGTATTTCTTCTTATATCACTGCGGACGGAACCGCATCTTATGGCATGGTGCAGGACGGCAAGCTGCACGACGCAGGCAAGGCGCTGCGCGGTACTTTCCCCGATTTACGGGCTGTGATGGCAGCGGGCGCATTGGATCAGCTAAAGGCCGCCGCCGAAACCGGCGAAGTGATGGACGTCGCTTCCGTCACGTTGCTGTCGCCCCTGCCGAACCCGGACAAGATCATTTGCATCGGTCTGAACTACATGACCCACATCACCGAAACAGGCCGCGACAAGCCAGCCAAGCCGTCGATATTCACGCGCTACCCGTCGTCGGTGGTTGGCCACGACGTACCGATGATCCGCCCGCAGGCATCGGACTGGTTCGACTTTGAAGGCGAACTTGCGGTGATCATTGGCAAAGCGGGTCGGCATATTTCCGAAGCGGACGCGATGGACCACGTGGGCGGTTATAGCTGCTTTAACGACGGGTCGATCCGCGACTACCAGCGCCACACCTCGCAGTTCTGGGCCGGCAAGAATTTTGTCGACAGCGGCGCGATGGGGCCGTGGATGGTGACAGCGGATGAGATGACAGACCCGGCGGCGCAAACCATGGAAACACGTCTGAATGGCGAAGTTGTGCAATCAACCCCGATTTCAGATCTGGCGTTCAACATTCCTGAACTGATCGCCTATCTGTCAATCGTGACGAAACTGCTGCCGGGTGATGTCATCGCCACAGGAACGCCCAGCGGTGTCGGACTGTTCCGCGAGCCGAAGCTGTTCATGAAAGACGGCGACCGGATCGAAGTCGAGATTTCAGGCATCGGCACACTGTCCAATCCAATCCGCGACCAACAGTAATTAATGTGACCACACCAGGTTGGCTTTCTTGGCTGGGCATACTTGCGTGGTGGAATGACTGCGGTCGCAACGCGATCGGCGATGACGTTGCGTCGATAACATCGGGAACGCCCGGATGGGAATGAAACGTGGTATGAGATGGCCACCGCAGGGACCACATCGCGTTGCTGTCTCAAGGGCGCAGTCCTTGAGGGCAGACTGACCGTCTCAAAGATGGCCGCTTGACCACCAAGTTTTGCCCACGCCCCCTGATTGGCTGAGTTGCCACGCATCTGACGGACGTTTTCGTGGATAAGTTGCATCGCGGGCATTCCAGTTTCCGACAACAGACCAACAGAGATGTTGAAAGTTAATTCTCTTCCAACCCGCAAGGCACCGCCGCGGCCAAAATCTGCGGATTGTCCCTTCCGGTAGAAGCCATAATCCTCCAGCGCCCGTCAAATCGCCTCGACATTCAACGAAACAGAACCACCCTCGGGGTGCTTGCCGAACGCAGTCGCGCCGACCCCGACAATCACGCAGCTTCCTGATAAATTCATGAAACACCCCACAAATGCCTATATTTTCCCGCTCATAGGGGACGCCGATATTCAACGCCATCGGCGAGGCCCTGAGCCCGCTGCTGTGCTTCGCCCCCGACTTGGGCACCGAGGGAATGTTGATCAGGCTGATCGTAAGGTCCGCCGGCCGACGTTGAAGGCGACAGAATTGCCGCTGGTCCCGAGATCAAGGCCCTGAGAGGCGAACTGTGCAAAGGCCGCCATTTCGCGATCCGTGCAAGCCTCGCTTGTCTGACCGGCGCACCAACAACCTAAAGCTTCAACTACCGCGAGATTAGGACAAACCCTCACAAACACTTGCCAAACACCTGTTTCAAACATACGCTTGAAACATGACAAAAATCGAATCTCTCTCACTTGGAACCGCGACGCGCACGGCGATCCGTAATGCAGCCGAAGAAATGTATGCGACCTACGGCATAGACGGGGTCACTACCCGCGCACTGGCGGAACGGGCCAAGGTGAACATGGCCGCGATCAATTATCATTTTGGCAACAAAGATAATCTGATGCTTGTGGTTTTCCGTGATGTCGCCCGCCGGACGGTTCAGCGTAGACTTGACTACATGGCGCGGATCGATGCGCAGGCCCTTGGAGAGGGCAGGCCCCCGCGCATCGAAGAGGTCGTGGAAGCCTTTGTCGATGCCTACGTGAACGAGGACTCTCCGCGCACTGGAATTCTGCTGGCGCATTTCGTCTTGCAGCACCGTGTCCGCCCCACCGAATGGACCCGCCAGATCGTCCGCGAGGAACTGGACGATTTCGCGGTGACCTACATGGCAATGATGCGCCGCGCGGCCTCGCACCTGTCAGAGGCCGAAATTCACTGGCGTTATCACCTAATGGTTGGCGCAGTGATGATGAGCCTTTCGGACCAGTCAGAAGACGGTCGCATGGCGCAGTTGTCCGAAGGATTGGTTCATCCCGAAGACCGCACAGAATTCCGCGCCCAGCTAATTGCCTTTTTGGTCGATAGCTTCGGACGCGGCCCTGCAACGCATGGAGATATTAAAGACTGACCCACGGGAGAGGGCAGCACCAAGAGCCACACAAGTGGCTAAACAAACCTCAGGGAGGAGGACACATGACCAAATATACAACGACCGCACTTGCGGGCGCACTGCTGCTGGGTGCATTGCCCGTCAGCGCCGAGACGTGGAATTTCACGATCATCGCGGGCCACCCGCCACTGACCAAGGGCGTCAGCGCCATCAGCACCCATTTTGTGCCCGAAGTGTCCAGACGCGTGGCCGAACTGGGCCACACGATCAACTGGACAGAAGCCTATGCCGGCGCAGTGGCCCCGCCGACAGGCGTATTGGAGGCAGTGGAAAGCGGCGTGGCCGAATTCGGCTATGTCCCGCAACTGTTTGAAGGCGACAAGCTGCCTCTGGACCAGATCACCTACCTCACCCCCTTTGGCACCGATGATCTGATCAAGCTGATGGGGGTGATTGACCAGCTTTACGCTGAAATCCCCGCGATGAACGAAGCATGGGCCGACAATGGCCAGCTGGTTCTGGCTCCGGTCGGGATCGACACCTACCATTTTGTGACCAAGTTCCCCATCGAGACCATCGACGATTTGAACGGCCACAAGATCGGCACCGCCGGCCTGGCGCTGAACTGGCTGAAGGGTGTGGATGCAACCCCTGTCGCAGGGGCGCTGCCGGATTTCTACAACTCGATGTCCACCGGGCTTTATGACGGGATCATGACCTTTGAGTCGGTGATCGCCCCCTACAAGTTCTACGAGGTCGCACCCTATATCACCAAGATCAACTTCGGTGCGCAATATGCCTCGGCGTTGACGGTCAATCTGGACACATGGAACAGCCTGCCCGAGGACGTGCAGCAGGTGATTCAGGAGGTCGCCGACGAATACCGTGACATTGCCGCCGAAAGCTATCGCGATGGCGGGGCTGCGTCGCTGCAACAGTCCGTCGACGGCGGTGCGATCATCAGCGAGCTGAGCGACGAACAGCGCGCGGCCTATGCGCAAAAACTGCCCAATATCGCCCGCGAATGGGCGGATGCACTGGACGCGCAGGGCAAGCCCGGAACCCAGGTGCTGGAAACCTATATGCGCCTGTCGAAAGAAGCGGGGATCACCCACGCGCGGGACTGGGCCGCAAAGTGACCGATACAAATGACATGCGCGCGCCGCCCGATTTTTCGGGCGGCCCGGTGGCCCTGTGGCTGAACCGAATGACATTGGCTTTGGCCGCAATCGGCGGGCTGGGCACTTTGGGCATCATGGCGATCATCAATGCCGATGTGATCGGGCGGGGCGCTTTTGGCACCCCTGTGCCCGCCACCGCCGAAATTGTCAGCGCCATGATTGTTGCCATCGTCTTTTTGCAACTGCCCAAGGCCACAGCCGCCGGACGCAATGTGCGATCAGACATGCTGTTGAACCGGCTCAGCCGGAACAAGGGCCGAGGGGCAGCCATTCTGGACATGGTCCACCATGCGATTGGCACCCTGATGATGGGCATTCTTCTTTATTACATCGCGCCGGGCATCCTTGAGTCCATTGAGGGCAATGAGACTGTCGGGCTTTACGGGATTTTCACCATGCCGCGCTGGCCTTTCGTGGTCTGTGTTCTGGCGGGCTGTGCGCTGACCTTTGCGCAATATGCCATGCTGACACTGGGCTTTGCCGTTCGGGCCTTTGGCAAAGGGGCCGGATCATGAGCGGTGTCGAGATCGGTATTTACTCTATCCTCGCAATCCTCGTGTTGATCCAGTTGGGGATGCACGTGGCCATCGCGCTGATCGCGGTGTCCTTCTTCGGGGTCTTCCTTGTGAAAGGCAAAATGACCGTGGCCGGCGCATTGCTGAGCCAGGCCGCGCTGGACGGGGTCGAGCGCTATTCTTTCGGAGTTATTCCGCTGTTCGTCCTGATGGGCGTGCTGGTCGGGGCCTGCGGGTTGGGGCGCGATGTGTTCGATGTGGCGGGCCAGATGTTCAGGCGGTTCCGTGGCGGGCTGGGTATCGCCACAGTCTTTGCCAATGCGGTTTTTGCAGCGGTCAACGGCACGTCCATTGCCAGCGCATCGGTTTTCACCAAGGTCGCCGTGCCGGAGCTTGTGCGCCAAGGGTACACGCCGCGCTTTTCCGTCGGGGTCGTGGCGGGATCATCGGTGCTGGGCATGCTTATCCCGCCCTCGCTTTTGTTGATCCTGTTCGGGATCATCGCAGAGGTATCCATTGGCGATCTGTTCACGGCGGGTATTGTGCCGGGCCTGATCCTCGCGCTGTTCTTTTGCGTGGCGATCCTGCTGATGGCGCGGTTTCTCCCGCGCTTCACCGGCAACCCGAACAACTCTGATCTGCCGATCATGACCCGAGGCACGATGCTTTTGAAATCCGCGCCGATCGTGTTGTTGATCGTGCTGGTGCTGGGCGGCATCTATGGCGGGTTTTTCACCCCCACCGAAGCGGGCGGCGTCGGTGCCTTGGGCGCGCTGATCATCGCGCTGATCAAGGGGCGTCTGACCGCGCGCGAAATCTGGAAGATCATGCTGGAGGTGGGACAGGTCACCGCCTCGATCACCTTCCTGATCATCGCCGCGCATATGTATTCGCGTCTGCTGGCGCTGACCGGATTGCCGAATGCGATGACCGGTCTGCTGTCAAGCTGGGAACTGGGCCTTTACGGAGTGCTGGTGCTGTATCTGCTGGCGATCATCCTGCTGGGCACAATCCTCGACAGTTCGTCGATCCTGCTGATCCTGCTGCCGCTGATCCTGCCGGTGATTCAGCCGTTTGGCGTAGATCTGGTCTGGTTCGGCATTCTGACCATCATCGCGGTCGAGGTGGGGCTGCTGACACCACCGCTGGGCGTTGCCTGTTTCGTCATCAAGGCGAACCTCGAAGACGACCGCATCACCCTGAACGATATCTTTGCCGGTGCCGCGCCTTTCGCGCTGATGATGGTCATTCTTGTGGCCCTTGTCGTCGCGATGCCGTGGCTGGCAACCGGCCTGCTGTAACGGAGAAAGTACATGAACACGCGCATCACACGCACGCTTCAAGAGTTGGGCAACGGACTGTATGCCTGGGTACAGGGCGACGGAAGCTGGGGCTGGAGCAACTCGGGCCTGGTCGTTGGCGAAGACGGGCAGACGCTGGTTGTCGACACACTGTTCACCGGCGCGCTGACACAGGACATGCTGGACGCCTATGCCAAGGCTGAACCGGCGGCGGCCAAGATCGACGTGCTGGTCAACACCCACTCCAACGGCGACCACACCTTTGGCAATCACCTTGTTGGCGACGCCCGGATCATCGCCTCAGAGGCCACGCGCGAAGAGATGGAGGAACGTCCTGCGGGGTTCTTCAAAGCCGCATCCGCCAATCCGGCCGCCTACGGCGTCTTCGGTGAATTCCTGCACGAATACATGGGCAAAACGTTCGACTTTTCGGATATCGAACATGTCGCGCCGACCGAGGTGTTCAAGGGATCGCGCACGTTGCATGTGGGCGGTCGCAGGGTTGAGTTGACCGAACTTGGCCCGGCGCACACCCGCGGTGATATCATTGTCTATCTGCCCGACAGCAAGGTCTGTTACACGGGCGATCTGGTCTTTCATGGCGGGCACCCGATCATGTGGGCGGGGCCGGTGGGCAATTGGATCGCCGCCTGTGACCATATTCTGGGGCTGGACGTCGATGTGATCGTGCCGGGGCATGGTGCGGTATCGGACAAATCCGCCGTGCAGGGGTTGCGCGACTATTTCACCCATATTCTGGCCGAAACCAAGGCGTGCTATGACGCGGGGCTGGACTGGGAAGCGGCGGCTTTCGAGGTGGGATATGCCAACTTCGACAGTTGGCTGGACCGTGAACGGGTGGTCGCCAATGTCGCCACGATCTACCGCGATCTGTCGGGGGGCAAGGTCAACCCCGCGCAAGAGGATGTTCTGCGCCAGATGTTGCGCTATTCCAAGGGGGCAAACTGCCCGCATGATGCGCCCTGTGGCTGCGGCAAGGCGCACTGATGCTAGAGCTTTTGAACAACCCCATTTCAACATGCTCGCAGAAGGTCCGCCTGACCCTGCACGAAAAGGGATTGGCGTTCACCGACACAAGGATCGACTTTCGCAAAAAGGAACACCTGACCCCCGACTACCTGGCGATCAACCCCGACGGGGTGGTGCCATCGCTGTTGCACGACGGACAGGCGGTGTTGGACAGCTCGGTCATCATGGAATACCTCGACGAGGTTTTTCCCGACGTGCCGCTGACACCCGCCGATCCGCTGGGGCGTGCCGAAATGCGAAAGTGGCTGCGCTTTATCGAAGAGGTGCCGACGGCGGCGATCCGCATCCCGTCTTTCAATCAGGTCTTCGTGCGCCACCGCGCGGGGCTGACTGATGACGCGCTTGAGGAAGACACCAACGCCCGCACCCTGCGCCGCACTTTCTACCGCGAGATGGGCCGAAACGGGTTTTCTGACACGCGCCTTCGGGAAAGTTATGAGCGGCTGAACGAGACTGTGACGCGAATGGATGCCGCACTGGCAGACCGCGCGTGGCTGTGCGGTGATCTTTCGCTTGCCGATTTTTGCGTGGTGCCCACCATCGACCGGATGCGCGATCTTGGCCTGCCGCAGATCTGGGATAACAAGCCGCATATGCAACGCTGGTGGGCTGCGATGCAGACCCGCCCCGCCTATCGCGCGACCTATTACCCGGGCACGCGTGTCACTGACATTTACCATGAAATTGGAGAACCTGCATGAAACTGGTTACTTTTGAAAATGGCGCGGGCGCGCAGGCCATCGGCATTCTGGACGGCACGCGGATTGCGGTGCTGGACACGGAAACAAACCCTTCCTTTCATTCGATGCTGGCCCTGATTGAGGGCGGCGACGCGGCACTTGAGGCAGCGCGCAAGGCCCAGGCCTCGGCCAGCAAGATCGACCTCGCCTCGGTCCGGCTGCGCGCGCCATTGCCCGAACCGGTCCAGATGCGCGACAGCCTGACCTTCGAGATGCACCTGCGGCAGGCGCGCGCGACCATTTCCAAACTTACCCCGTCTGTTCCCGACCTTTCACCCGAGGACGTCACATTGCCCCAAGTCTGGTACGACCAGCCGATCTACTACAAAGGCAACCGTTTTTCGGTCTCAGGACCCGAGGATGAAATCCTCTGGCCCAAGGGCGAAACGCGGCTGGATTACGAACTGGAGCTTGGCATGATCACCGGCAAAGGCGGGCAGGACATCAGTGAGGCGCAGGGCCAAGACCACATCTTTGGCTTTCTGATCTTCAACGATTTTTCGGCGCGGGATCATCAGATGCTGGAAATGGCGGGCGGACTGGGGCCGGCCAAAGGCAAGGACTGGAAAACGGCCAATGCAATGGGGCCTTGCATTGTAACCAAGGACGAGATCGGCAACGGATCAGGGCTTGAGATGATCGCGCGGATAAACGGCGAGGAATGGAGCCGTGGCAATTCCGACATGATGCATCATTCCTTCGGCCGCATTCTGGAACATGTCAGCCGAGACGAAGAAATTCGCGCAGGCGAATTTTTTGGCTCAGGCACTGTCGGCGGTGGCTGTGGGCTTGAGCTTAACCGCTATCTGGAACCGGGAGACATCGTCGAACTCGAAATCGAGGGAATTGGCATGCTGCGCAACAAGGTTGGGCCACGTCAGAGTTAGGTGTTGCGATGGGACTGATGCCGGTTGAAAGAGTTTGATGACGGTCCGCGGGTCAGCCCTTGCCCCGCGCTCAGGAACACCCCAGCCAAAGAAAGCGCAGCGAAGGATACGAAGACACCGCCGAAAAAGTCCAGGATGTGATGTGCCCCGTGGATGTGGATCGCCGGGATCATGGCGATGTTCAGGATCACGATCGGCCAGAACGCCACGGTGCGGAAGGCGAACCACACCGTCAGGCACGCCATGACGGTATGATAGGACGGAAACGCCACCACGCCCAGCATCGTCTCGTTGGAGATCACCGGTATCCCGTTCAGCGCGGCCTCCTTGAGGGCCTGCCCGTAGCTGGTGTTGGTGACCAGCCGGATCGCCTGCTCGGCCTCTGACGGTATGGGATAGTGGATGCCCATGCTAAAGTTCGGCAACAGCTGCCACACGACGAAAGTCAGGAACAGCCCGATCATTCCTGTGACCAGAAGCATGTCGAGCCGCGCGGCCCGTCCGGCCGCGCCGAGCATGACGATGACGAGGACAAGCTGAGCGAAGGAACTCACGTAGACATAGCTTAGGGCCCTGCCGAGCCAAGCATAGTCCCGCGCCAGCCAGGTCACCGCATCGGGCCAATGGTAGCCGAAGTAGTGATCGAACCTGAGCAGGAATTCGTCCAGAACAGGCTCTGGCCGAGGCATGTAGATGTGAAAGACGATGCCCATCGACACGCCGAACAGCGCATAGCCTGCCAGTGCGACCGTTATGCAGGCGAACCGTTCCGCGTCTTTGTATGTTCTCAGGTAGATGCCGATCAAAAGCAGGCCAAGCGCGGCACCGTAGATATTGAGAAAACTCATCCAGTCAATGGGCTGGGACCGCCAGTAAGACAGGGTCACGATCGCCACGAAGGCGGCCAGGCCCAGGGAGAGATATCTGATCTCGCCTTGTCTCAGCGGTGCCGAGTTGGAATTTGATTGTTCTGTGATGCTTGCGTCGACCATGGATAGCCCCTGTTACCCTTTGGACACTTTGATGGGCGATCAATCGGCCAGAAATGGGGCGCTGTCGGGCCTATTTCTGGGAACAGCGCGTGCTTTCGAGTGGCGCATTTTCCAGCCGATGCCGAATGTGGCGACATCTCCCAGGACGGAAATGGCGCGGTGCAGCAGAGCGATGGCAAGCCCGGAGCCTTCGCCGAGACTGGCAGCAAGTCCCAGCACGATGATGCTGTCGCGCACGCCGATGCCGCCCGGCGCGCCCGGCATGACAAATCCCGCCACCCAGGCGAAGGCAAAGACGAGGATGCAGGTCACCAGGCCGGGCGCTGCATCGGGGCTGACGGCCAATGCCGTGGCCCAGAGAGATATGCCGAGGACCGGGAAGGTTGTGATGTGCAAGGCCAGGGGACTGGCCAATTGGCGCAGGCCGGGTTGCGGCAGGTCCAGATTGCGCAACCTGCGTTTAAGCAAGACAGCCCCGAGTGCACCCCCGATGATCAGTGCGACTGCGATCAGTTGCGGTGTGAGCCAGGCGCTGACACGCGGGAAGTCGCGCGCGAGGCGGGGCAGGGTGTCTGGCATGAACAGCAAGAGCGCGGCGGCCACTGTAAAGCCGGCGGCGAGGGTAAAGCCGATCTCAAGCACCATCGACGCGACCAGAACACCCCCCGCCACGCCGTCGCGCCGCCCGATCACCAAACGCCCGAACAGATGCGCCACGTTGCCGGGAATGTATTTGCCGATCTGCGATATCATCGGCTGGCTGCGTGCGCGTTGCGGTGCGATCGCGACCTGCCGGAATGACAGGATGCGGCACCATGCTTCGGCTGCCGCCAGCTGAGATATTACATAGCAGCAAAGCGCCAACATCAGAGCGGCCCAGAGGGCAGGGGAGGACAGGTCGAGCGCAGGCAGGTTCGGAGCCTGCTGCACGATCAGCCAGCCTATCCAGCTGAGCGCCAGAACCGTCCCGATGATACGAAGCGCGCGTTTCATGATCAGACTTTGCGTGCCAGGACCAGATAGCCGTTCCCTAGGTCGGTTTGCAGGAACGGACGCTGGATCTGGTTTGCAAGACGCATGGCGGTGGTCATGGGAAGGGAGGCGAACAGTTTCCAAAAGCGGCTCTCAACCGAACGGTCGCTGCCGCTTTCGTCGGTCAGGTCATGGGCGGATTTGTCAGACTTCGCGGCCTTTTCCAGCGCCTTGCCGTAAGCACGGGCGCGCCAGACTTCCATCACGTTGGCCAAGGGAAAGCCGTAGCATTCGATTTTTTCAATGGCGAACCCCGCGCTGGTGACGGCTTCTGTCAGACCTTTGCGGGTGTAGCGCCGCATGTGACCGGCCCAGACATCCGCCGCGTTCCAGCGGGAAGGGTGCGCCGGGGTGGACAGGATCAGCCGGCCCCCCGGTTTGAGGTATTCGCGCCATTCAGCCATGGCTTGCACGTCTTCTTCGAGATGTTCGATGACTTCGAATGACAAGGCCAGATCAAAGCTGCCGCGCCAGTCGGGGTCAAGCTCTGCCTGCAGGCGCATGGGGCTATCGGAGGTTGCAAACCGCGCGGCAAGGTCAAGCGCGGGTTGCGCGCGGTCGACGCCGACGGCATCGAAGCCTTTCGCGGCCAGTTCCGCCAGCAACGCCGCTGGGCCGCAGCCGATATCGACCACGCGGCAAGGGGAAATACCGGCCAAGTGATGCAACACGCGGGCCCGCCGCAGCAGATAACGCGGTGCCGGGACCCAGTTGAGGGTCGGCAGGGCCGGACCATAAGTCGGGTGCCAGACTGTGTCGTCAGACGGGGTGGGCCCGTTCATTGCGCAAACACTTGCTGTTGTCATCTTTTAGGTCCTTCC
Source organism: Sulfitobacter sp. EhC04 (assembly GCF_001650875.1). Lineage (GTDB taxonomy): Bacteria > Pseudomonadota > Alphaproteobacteria > Rhodobacterales > Rhodobacteraceae > Sulfitobacter. The sequence continues at coordinate 141,046 of NZ_LXYI01000017.1, read as the reverse complement.
CACAAGGGGCGCGATCTTTGCGCATAGGGTTTCGCCGATCCGGGTGGGCTGTGCGCCCTCCAGCAGGTCGGGTTGCATGGCCGGAAATCCGACCGATTCAAGCAGGTCGATTGCATCAAGGATGGCAGCGGGGTCTGCGGCGGGGACAAGGCACAGTGCCGGGTCGGCCCGGGCAAAGACCTCGCGCAGGGCAGGGCTGTCGCGGGTGATGACAGGCCGTTTTGCAAAAAGGCTTTGATAGACCTTGTTGGGCACAACGCTGGCGGCCTTGTCAGACGTGCCAAATATGCCAAGGCAGATATCGCAGGCTTCGATGGCTTTTGCCAGATCCTCATAGGGCACCCATCGGTCCCATGTGATATGATCCAGCTGGCAAGCGGCGAGGGCATCAGCGACAAGCGGCTGGTCTTGGCCGCTGCCGATGAGATGCCAGTCGAACTGCTGTCCGCGTTCAGAGCGGGCCGCGTCCAGGATCGTTTCAACCCCCTGAAGCGGGATGAGTTGGCCATAGAACAGGATCCGCGTGCGGCCGGCGTGGGGCACATGCGGTGCCACCTGCGCAAATGCACCGGGTTCGGCACCCACAGGCACGGCATCGAATTTTGCAGAGTCGAGGCCAAGCATGCCCGCAATCCGTTCGGCGTGGGCGCTGGTGTCCAGCAGGACAATGTCAGCAGCGCAGCAGGACAGGCGTTCAAGCGCCTTCAGGACACGGGCGACAATGGTGCCGGGTTGCACCATTTTGCGATCGTTCACGACGGTATCGTAAAGTGACAGGAACAGGTCCAGCACCACAGGCCGCCCGCGCAGCGTGGCAAAGGGCCACAGAACGATCACGTCGAACTGCCCCAGATAGGGGACCATCACCAGATCATGCTGCGGGGCGCGCAGGTAACGGTAGATCAAGACGGGATAGACCAGCAGCAGCCTGAGCAGGCGTAGGACCATCTGCGAGCGGCTCAGTTGGCTTTTGTCTGCATCCCCCTCCCAGATGTCGGCGTGGATTTCCGTCACCTCGACACCGGCCTGGAGAAGGCCTTCGCGCAGGATGCGGGTGCGCGGTTTGCCCAGATCGTAGCTGCCCCATAGGACCACGCGCAAAGGCTGATCCGACGCCGAGGCGCGCGGGCTGTCGCGGTAGGGTGCGCATGGGGCAAGGGTCGCGGCGATCTGTGTCATAGCCGCCAGAACCCAGCATATAGCCCGGTTTCAGGCAATGAAATTTGGGCGGGTGCGGCTGCGGTGTTCCAGATTAGTCGCACTTTGGTGCCTTTTGGGCCGAGGATTTCGATTTCGCCGCCCCCAAGGGTCACCACCTCGCCGGAGGATACTTGGGTGGCGCCGATCATGACGGGCGTATCCGCCTCGACCCGGTAGCTGCCGGGGAAGGGCAGTTCCGCCGTCGCCATGCCATTTGCAAGTGTTACTTCCTGCCCCGCCAGCCAGATCGCTCCGGCATGATGCACATAGCTCTGGCGCAGGATAAGCGCATCCTCGGGCAGCAGACCCAGAAACCGGCTGTCGTCCATTGCGGGCCGCAGCGCCGCGTAAAGCTCAGCCCGGTTTGCCAGCAGTAGGGGCGGGCGGGTGTCGGCGATCAGATCGGCGAAGACGGGTGTGCCCGCCGCGCGATAGGTGGCGATGCCCCAGGTCGACATGAAAAAACCTTGTCGGTCGAAGCTGGAAATCATGCCGTTCTGGTCGATGTAGGTGACCGGTTCGGGAAAGATCCGGTGCACTTCGGCAATTGTGGCGTGCTGGTCTGCATTGCGCTCCACCAGTGCTCTTTGGGTCTGGATCAGGCCGCTTGCGATCATCAGCACAAGGGCGAGTTTGCGGATCAGCCCGTCCGTCATCGCCTGCGCACCGACGGCAACGGCAATCATCAGCGGCGGCACGGCAAAGGGAAAGAAATAGGGAAAGGCGTTGCGGTAAAGCAAGACAGACAGGAGTGGCATGGCAAAGAGCAGCAGGACGGTTTTCAACCTGGCACCGGACGCAGCGCCAAAGCCGGCGAGGACCAAAAGCACAGCACCCATGCTGAACATCAGCCACAAAGAGAGTTCAGGCCAGCGGGGAAGCAGACCACTACCGCCCAGCGTGACGCGCGCTGCATCACCGAGGTTTGTCTTGGCATCTGCCCCTTCGGCGGGGGTGATACCGGCGGCATGCCAGACAAAGAGTGCAGCGGCAATTGCCAGCGCCAGTACGGCTGCGGTAAGGCAGCGCAGCACCAGGCCGCGTGTGTTCCAGCGCCACACCAGCGCGCCGATAAAGACCGGCAGGTAGAGCGCGGATTTCACAGTGACGAGCAGCGCAAGGGCGCAGAACACCGCGGCGGTGAGGATATGCAAGAGCCCCATGCGCGTGGTCATCATCAGGGCCAGCGCGCACATCAGCAGCCCCGCCGCCATCGGATCGGCGCGAAAGCTGGAGCCATGAGCAAAGGCAAAACCCGAGGTCACGAAGGCAAGCACGGCGATATCGGCGGATCGTTCAGTTGTCAGTGTGGCTGCTATCCGGTGCAGGGCAAGGCAGCTTGCCGCGAAGAAGCCGAGCATGACAAGACGGGCAATTGCAATCTGGTCGACCTCGTTGCCGGAGACTTCTGCCAGCCAGCCGAATGCATGTACAAAGACGGTCTGAAGCGGGCGGTCAAGCCGGTCGTCAAGGTGGGCATGGACATGGGAGAGGAAATAGAATTCGTCCCAGTTCACGTTCCGGGTCCAGCTCATGCCGGCCATGGCGACCAGCACGCAAAGGATCACCAGCCGGACCGCGTTCCGGCGCATATCATCGGCGATGCGTTGCTGGCCCTGCGCAGCGGACGGCAGGGAGATGCCTTCAGGATGCATTTGCGAAATCAACGGCATGAACAACCTTTGCGGTTTGTTGCAGGCGCTGGGGCTTGCGCAGCAGCTCACGGGCGCGGATGTCTTCCAGCAGGCTGCGGTTCGCGGCGATCAGATCGGCCAGGATCCCGACAGCAAAGAGGATTGTGGCCATGGCCAGAAGCGCACCGGACAGGACAAGGGATTGCACGTGGCCCGCGCCGCCGTCGGTGGCATAGAAATAAACAAACCGCCCGATACCGGCCAGCGCCGGCAGTGAAAAGAGCGCCGCGAGGGCCATGAAGAACCGCAGAGGGGCATAGATGACGAAAACCCGCAGGATCGTCTTGACCGAGCGCATGATGTATTGACCCATGCCGCGAAACAGCCGCGAGGGGCGTTTCACCGTGTTTACGCGCACTGGAACGGAGGTCATCGGGATTCGCTTGCGGCCTGCCTGGATGATCGTTTCCAGCGTATAGGTGTATGTGTTCACCACGCAAAGCCTGGCGGCGGCATCGCGTGCGTAGGCGCGAAAACCGCTGGGCGCGTCGGGAATGTCGGTGCCGCTGGCCACGCGGACAACCCAGCTGCCCAGGCGCTGCAAGGCCTTCTTGACCGGCGAGAAGCTTTCGATTTCCCTGATCGGGCGGGCGCCGACAACGATCTGCGCGCGGCGGTCCAGCACGGGTTCGATCAGGGCTGGAATATCTTCGGCGCAATACTGGTTGTCCGCGTCAGTATTGACGATGATGTCGGCCCCGAGGGCCAGAGATTCCTCGATCCCGGCCAGAAAGGCACGGGCAAGGCCGACATGGCTGCTCATTTGCAGGATGTGATCGGCACCAGCCTGTTTTGCGACCTCGACAGTGCGGTCGGTCGACCCATCGTCGATCACCAGGACTTCAACGCTTGTGATACCGCGTATCCGGCGCGGGACTGCCGTGATGGCCTCCGCCAGTGTTTCTTCTTCGTTCAATGCCGGAATTTGGACGATCAGTTTCATAGAATGCTCCCACTAGCCTTGATCGTTGATTTCAGGCTTCTGGGGCAGAAGTGCGGCAAGAAAATGCAAATTAACCGAAAAAGTCAGGATGCCTGGCATCGACCACCGCAGGGAAAAGGGCTTAAACAACAGATCTGCAGGCTCGCTTCGACCGACGCGGCGTCGATAAAAGATCCCACCCATGGTTTGCAAGCAAAACACTGCCGTGCCATGCATGGCCCGCTTTAAATCGCCCAGCCAAGTACAGCTCTTTTTGTCTGTCCATGATCAAGTCCAAACCGTATTTCGTCCCCGCCGCCAGAAAATGTCCGCTCCAGCTATCGACGACCTCGGTAAGATACTCACAGCACTTGGAACAGCATCACCTGTGAGTTGAAGGCCGCTTGGCCAAGGGACTGGATCACCTATTCGGAAAACTGATAAGTTGACGATGCCGTCGCATTAACTAATGCAACAGAACCCGTCCGTGAACGGCTCGGGGATGGCGTAAGTGCCCTCCAGGGCCTCAGTCAGTTCGCGCGCGGCGGCCAGCAGCGGGCCTTTCATCCGGGCCACAGCCTTTGGGGAAAACCGTTCCTTCGGGCCCGAAAGTGACAAAGCCCCGATCAGGATGTTACCGCTCGAAAACACCGGCGCAGCGATCCCCGCACAGAACTTGTCCCGCTCGCCGAGGGAAATGGCGAAACATTCCTTACGGATCTGCTGCAATTCTGGCGCGTCCGGCTCGTTGGAGCGAAGGCCAGCAGAACCTTTCCGGCCGCACCGCGACGCATGGGCAACCGATCACCTGCATGAACCCGATCAAGGGTCGAATGCCACGAATCCACTCTGAACAGGCAAAGTCGTTCGTCCGCCGACTGCCGGATATGAAAGGATGGGCTTTCGACCCCACTGTCGACCAGTCGCTCCATCACCGGCATCACAATGTGCCGCTACGGGTTCGAGCGTTCATAGGCCAACCCGAGATTCATGATCGAGGGGCCAAGGGCGTATTTCGAGTCCTCCACGCGCATTATGTAGCCTGCATCTAGCAGTGACTCGAGAATGCGGAGAATGGTGCTCTTGTAGAGACCTTCGCAATAGCGGCAGGAATTGCAGACCGTCATCAGGCGGTCGGCTTCGGTCAGGGCGGGGGTGCTATGCCACATGGGCGGCGGCCTCCTCTCCGGCGAGGCGTCCGAAGGCAGCGCCGATGGTCATGCCGATCCCGGCGGCGTAGCCCTGGCCCAGGACGTTGCCGGCCATGATTTCTCCGGCGGCGTACATGTTATCGGCGGGTTTGCCGTTGGCTATGACCATGCGGGCGCGATCATCCACACGCGTGCCCAGATAAGTGAAAGTGATCCCCGGACGCACCGGGTAGGCGTAATAGGGCGGTGTCTCGATCCGCTGCGCCCAGTTGGTCTTGTCGATGCCCAGGCCCTCGGTCCGGTTGCCGTCAAGCTCGGTGTGATCGAAGGGAATCTCGCCGACGACGGCAGCGTTGAATCCTTCGACGGTCTGGCCTAACTGATCCGGGTCGAGCGACAGTTCCTGCGCCAGTTCCGGGATTCTGGCCGCCTGCACCGGCGGGTAGAGAGAGGGCATGAATTTCTCCAGATTGGGCGCGTCAAAGAGGATGTAGGCGATCTGGTCCGGCTGGTCGGCCACCAGGCGGCCCCAGATGGCGTAGCGCTTTGGCCAAATGTCTTCTCCTTCATCGTAGAAGCAGGTGGCGTTCTTGTTGACGACAATGCCGAAGACCACGCAGTCGAGCCGCTTGATGATGCCGCCGTCAAATTTCGGGGCGCGGGCGTCGATGGCCACGGCATGACACTGGGTTGCGTCCCCGATCTGCTGGACACCGCTGTCGATCAGGGCGCGGGTCAGGCTGCCGCGGTTGTAGGGCGTGCCGCGGATCAGGAAGTTTTCCGCCCTTTTGCCCCAGCCCTGTTTCAGCCAGTCGACGTCGGCCTGAAAGCCGCCGCTGGCCGCGATGAGGCTGCGCGCCTCAATCCGGGTGCCCCCGTCGGGGGTGCGGATCTGGGCGGCGTGAAACCGGGGGCCGTCGAGCTCAACGCCGGTGATCTCGTGCTCATAGCGGGTTTCAACGCCCAGAGCTTCGGCGGTGCGGTAAAGCGCGTTCAGCATCGACCGCCCGCCGCCCAGGAAGAACGCGTTGGTCCGCCCGAGGCTGAGCGTGCCACCGAGCGAGGGCTGGAACCGCACGCCCTGCTGTTGAATCCAGTCCAGCATGTCGTAGGACCGGTCGATCATCATCCGCGCCAGCGCTTCGTCCGTGTTGCCGGACGTGACCCGCAGAAGATCCTGCATGAACTCTTCGCCGGTATAGGGGCCGGTCAGCGTTCCGGTTGCCGCGTCATGGGCGCAACGCATGTTGCGGGTGTGCCGTGTGTTGCCGCCGCGATAGAACTTCGGGGCCTTCTCCAGCACCAGAACGCTGCGCCCCGCCCGCCGGGCGGCGATGGCCGCGCAAAGTGCTGCATTGCCGCCCCCGGCAATCAGGACATCCCATTCTCCCGTCATGTCCGATCCGTCACCCGGACCAGAGCCGGGAAATAGGCATCGCCAAGTCCCGCCTCGCGCGCTTTTTCCATACGCGTCCGCGCCAGCTCTGCCCCATGGGCGCGGAACACGCCTCTTTGTCGAGGCGTCAGTTTCAGAAAATTTCCGTAATCTGCTGATCAAGGCCGCCGCCGGGATGCGGCTTGGCCCGCCCGCAGATCCGGGCAGCGTGATCGGCCCTCTGTCCTCATTCGCTCATCGTGACAGGGTCGGGGCCCTCGTTGCATCCGCTGTGGAAGCAGGGGGAGAGATCCTTTTCGGGGGACATCGACCCGATGGTGATTCCTATGCCGATGGCGCTTATTTCCAACCGACCATCATCGGTGGACTCGATAATTTCGCCGCTATCGCACAGGAAGAAATATTCGGCCCCGTGCTGTGCTTCATGACATTCGAGGACGAAGCCGCCCTGATCGAGGCCGCCAATGACAGTGCCTACGGCCTCGCTGCCGGCATCTGGACCGGCGACTACCGCCGCGCCTGGCGCGTGGCCCGCGCACTCGAAGCGGGCACAGTCTGGATCAATACGTACAAGCAACTGTCCATCGCAGCGCCATTCGGGGGTTTAAAGCTATCGGGGCATGGTCGTGAGAAGGGCATCCAGGGGATGCGCGCCTACCAGCAGTTGAAGAGTGTTTATTGGTCGGTCTGAGGGCAGTGCCAGATTTATTATTTTGGCAATGCCCATGCCTTTGCTTTTCCAGCCCTGTGACGGTCATCATCTGACAATCCCTTTCTGAGGATGACCGGCGAGGTAAGTTTGCACGATGGCGCGATCATCCCCCATCATCTGCAATACGAACAGTTCTTCGGAGAGGGTTTCCGCTTTGCCCATACGCAGTGCCATGGCGGGCGTTGCGCGGGCGTTCAGGACAACGATGTCCGCCTCTGTTCCGGCATCGAGTGTTCCGATCTTGTCTGATAATCCAAGCACCTCTGCATTGCCGCGGGTGATCCAATGGAATGCACGCAACGCGTGCAGCTTCTGGTCCCGCAATTGCAGGATCTTGTAGCCTTCATTCAGGGTCTGAAGCATCGAATAGCTGGTGCCCGCCCCGATATCCGTTGCGATACCGTTTGAAATGCCATGGGCGCGCAATCCGGCATCATCGAAAAGACCGCTTCCCAGGAACAGATTTGAGGTGGGGCAAAATACCGGGTGTGCCCCCGCTTGGGCAATGGCGGCAATTTCACGTTCCTTCAGGTGGATCGCGTGGCCCAGCAAGGTCTTTTGGCCCATGAGACCGTAGGTTTCGTATACATCGAGATAATCGCGCGCCTCGGGATAGAGCTGTGCGGTAAAGGCGATTTCAGCGTGGTTCTCGGACAGATGGGTCTGGATGTAGCAATCGGGATGTTCCACTGCCAGCGCGCCCGCCATCTCCATCTGTTCGGGCGTAGAGGTGATCGCAAAGCGGGGTGTAATCGCATAGGAGGCGCGGCCCTTGCCATGCCAGTTGGCGATCAGCTCCTTGCTCTCGTCGTAACTTGTTTGGGGCGTATCCAGAACAGATCCGGGCGCATTTCGATCCATCATCGTCTTGCCTGCGATGATCCGCATGTTCCTGTTTGCTGCCGCCGAAAACAACGCCTCGGCTGACGCCTTGTGGACAGAACAGAAGGCAACGGCAGTTGTGGTGCCATGGTCGGTCAGCAAATCGCAGAAATGGCCCGCCATCGCGGTTGCATGTTGTGCGTCGGCATAATCCGCCTCTGCCGGGAAGGTATATCCATTCAACCAATCGAGCAGTTGGCTGCCCCAGCTTGCGACGATCTGGACCTGTGGAAAGTGGATATGCGCGTCGATAAATCCGGCCATCAGGAGATGCGGGCGGTGATCCATGACCCTGGCATCAGGTGAGCGTGCAGCGCTATCACGGTACTCCCCCGACGCGACAATCTTGCCGTCGCGCACAAGGATCGCGCCATCTTCAACATAGCTGTATGCCTCACTGTCTTCGGCATCTTTTGGTTCTTGGTGAAACGTCAATATCCGTCCGCGCAGCAAAGTGTCGGTCATGTAAGCATATCCTTTGAGAGAATTGGCCGGGCGCGGCGCACAGACGGCCGTCGCGCCCTTCCTTTTCAAGCCCGGTTGTAGGCCGGGGTATCGTCGTCCAGAAAATCCGGCTCGTCCGGCACGATGATCCGGTGCTCCAGAACTTCGCGAGGCGCGAACATCGGATAGAAGATCAAGAAGGCACCAATGATCAGGTAGCCGACGGTGATTCCATCAAACTGTGGAAGCTGGAGCGTGTAGCTGTGGATGATCCCAACCGATGACATCATGGCCGCAACGATGGCGAACCCGCCCGCATGGCGGAACCGCCCGTCGATGACATCGGCAACGATTGCACCCCAGACAAGGCCGGTGATGATTGCCCCCTGAGACAGGGCCAGATGCCCTTCGTAATGCGCGCCTTCCCTGAGCAGGGCTGCGGTAAGTTCAGTGTCGCCAAGCGACGGCAGACCCTCGACGCCGGAATTGCGCAGTGCATTCATAAGCGATCCCCATTTGACCATCAGGAACTCCGAGATATGCGGTAGGATCGCAAAGGCCACCGCAGCCATATGGGCAGGCTTTACTGCAAAGGCCGTATTGGTAATGAGGCTGACCGAGACAAATACCAACACCGGGGCAGCCGCCGCGATGGGGATCAATCCGGCCAGGAACGACAGAAAGCCAAGGAATGCCGCCGCTGAAATGACAAAGGCCACACCGATGATGTAACCCGCCCGCGCATCCATGCGCTTGTAGGCCGGGTGGCCGATATAGACGGTGGTCGGGAAGGGCGAACCAAACAACGCACCGATCATCGTGCCTGCCCCGTCTGTCACCTGGCACAGGGCGACCGGATAGGTGTCCCCTGCTGCCTCCGCCGATTCCACGTTATTCATGGTTTCGATAAAGTTGTAGATCTGGACAGGGATAAGGACGAGGAACAGTTCTGGATTGGCAAACAGATATTGAATGCCGGCCATCATATCTCCGAAATAGGGGACCGGCGGGTAGTACCCAATACCGTCCGTGCTGAATGACGACTGCCCCAGAAAGATCGCAATGACCGTACCAACCGCAATTGCAACCAGACCGGCAGGCACATTCCCGGGTAGCCGGAAGCGGCCAATAAGACCCCAGAGGATGAACAGCAGAGACGTGAAACCGATCAGCGGATGTTCGAAAATCTCTGCCAGTGGGACGGAGCCGATGAAGACCAGCGCGATGCCGCACAGGGTGCCCAGCATGCCGGCCCGGGGTGTGATGCGCTTGAGAAACGGGCCGATGATGGCTCCGAAAGCCGCGACGATACCGCCCATGAAGCCGGCACCAATGCCGACCTGCCAGGCCAGCAGCGGATCGTTTGTCGCCCAGAATATCGGGCCGATCACCCCAAAGAGATAGACAAACATAACAGGGGTCGAGATGCCGTATGGCAGCGCGGTCACGTCCTTTCCCTGACGATTGGCGACCCATTTGGCCAGCAACGCATAGACCGCAACACCAGCCAGGATGGCGACGGCCGCGCCGGGGACAATCCGCCCAAATACGATTTCGGCAGGCATCTGAAAGACAAATTGACAGACACCCGACAGGATCAGCAGGTTGACGAGGTTATCGGTGAATAGCGCCCAGAAAGCGTTGAAATCGCTCCTGTTGAATAGTTTGTAGGTGTAAGTGGTGTCCGACATTTTGGGTCTCCTCCCGTAAAGTGTCTGGCCCCGTCGGCGCAATTGGCTGTACCGCGCGGGCTTCTTTCAGTTTGTCAGTTTGACGTCCTCGCTCCGCGCGCTGGTCAGCACGCTCATGACCTGCGCCGTGACGGAGGTCGCAATAACCTCGGGGCGCTTGTCAGGGCTGCTGGTGTCTCCGATCGGGCAAATCAGCCTGGTGCAATCGCTCTGCGCGGCGTGGCTTTGGTGAAAGCGTGCGAATTTCATCCGTTTGGTCGCAGAGCCGATCAGGCCGACGTAGGCAGCATCGCGCCGGTCCAGTGCTTCGGACGTCAACAGAAAGTCGAGTGCGTGGTCATGGGTTAGAACGATGAACGCGCTGCCGGGCGGGGCCGCTCGAATGTCGGCCTCGGCCATCGGCGACAGACGCTTTTCGACCTCTGCATCGGCCAGCGCCAACTCCTCTGCGCGACTGTCGATCAAGATGCAGCGTATAGGAAGAAACTGGAAAAACCGGGCAAGCGCGCGCCCGATATGGCCCGCACCCAGGATATAGACATGAGATCGCGCCGCGTGCCGCTCCACATCGGCGGCCAGGGCTTCTGCACGATCAGTCTGGCTCATTCGCCGCAGGTCAAGATCGACGCGCCCGCCGCAGCATTGCCCGATTTCCGGCCCAAGCGGCACGTCCATCTGGTCAAAATTGCGCCCGTTGCAGAGCATTTTACGGGCCTGATCAATAGCCATGTATTCGAGCTGTCCGCCACCGATTGTCCCGTGCAGCCCGTTGGGAGTCACAAACATCTCTGCCCCGGCTTCGCGCGGGGACGACCCGCGCACGCGGCACAGGGAAACCCGGACAATGTCGGAATTGGTGCCAAGGAACTGAGACAGGCGCATTGGATCAGCCTCGCAACCGCTCAATTGCCATCAGCACACGCTCTGGTGTTGCGGGCGCATCAAGGCGCGGGCAGGTCTTGTAATCCGCCACGCTTGCGACCGCATGTGACAGGGCTTCGAATACGGATATGCCCAGCATGAAGGGGGGCTCGCCCACTGCCTTGGACCGTTTGATCGTGTTCTCTCGGTTCTCCGACCATTTCGCCAGTTCGACGTTGAAGATGCGCGGACGGTCGGACGCCAGCGGGATCTTGTAAGTCGAGGGGGCATGGGTGCGAAGCTGCCCCTTGTCATCCCACCACAGTTCCTCGGTGGTCAGCCAACCCATGCCTTGGATAAACGCGCCCTCAACTTGGCCTTTGTCGATGATCGGGTTCAGTGATTTGCCCACGTCATGCAGGATATCCGTCCGTTCGACGCGGTATTCACCGGTGAGCGTGTCAACCGTCACTTCCGAACAGGCGGCGCCATATGCGAAGTAGTAGAACGGGCGCCCGGTGCCTGTGTCGCGGTTCCAATGGATTTTTGGCGTCTTGTAGAATCCGGCGGCGGACAGATGCACCCGCGCCATATAGGCCTCGCGGATAAAATCGGCGAAGGGGATCGTCTCGTCCCCGATCTGCACCGCATTTGCAATGAATCGCACGTTGCTGACGTCGGTTTGCCAACGCTCGGCGGCGAAGGCAACCAGCCGCGTCTTGATCTGTTGTGCGGCATCCTGCGCCGCCATCCCGTTGAGGTCTGATCCCGACGAGGCGGCCGTCGCAGAGGTATTCGGCACCTTCTCCGTCGTGGTTCTGGTAATCTTGATCTGGTCGAAGTCGACCTGAAATTCCTCCGCGACGATTTGCGCAATCTTGGTGTTCAGCCCCTGGCCCATCTCCGTGCCGCCATGGTTCAGGTGGATTGATCCATCCGAATACACATGCAACAGCGCCCCGGCCTGATTGTACCAAGTTGCCGTGAATGAAATGCCAAACTTTACAGGGGTGAGCGCGATGCCTTTGCGGATTGTGTCGCCTTTGGCGTTCCAGTCGAGCACGGCCTGGCGGCGCGCCTGATAATCGGCGCTTTCCTCAAGTTCCTGCACAATGCGTGGTGCGATATTGTCTTCGACGGTCTGATGATAGGGCGTCACATTGCGCCCCGTGTCGCCGTAAAAATTGCGCTTGCGAATTTCAAGGCTGTCGACACCGCGATGATAGGCGATCTCTTCCATGATCCGCTCCGCGACGATGACACCTTGCGGCCCGCCAAATCCACGGAATGCGGTGTTGGAGACGGTGTTCGTCTTCATCGGGTGCGAGTTCAGCAGAACGTTGGGATAATAATAGGCGTTGTCCGCATGAAACAGCGCCCGGTCCGTCACCGGACCCGAAAGATCCGAAGAAAACCCGCAGCGTGCTGCGAAGTCTCCCGCGACCGCTTCGATCCGGCCCGTGTCGTCAAAGCCGACCTCGTAGTCGACGACGAAATCGTGCCGCTTGCCGGTTGCCGACATGTCGTCGTCCCGATCGGGCCGAATTTTCACCGCGCAGTTCCATTTCTTTGCAGCTACTGCGGCGACTGCGCAGAACAGGTTCATCTGTGTTTCCTTGCCACCGAACCCGCCACCCATCCGGCGCACATTGATCGTCACTGCGTTGGAGGGCACGCCAAGGACATGGGCGACCATGTGCTGCGCCTCTGTCGGGTGCTGGGTCGATGAATGGACCGTCACATCCTCGTCCTCACCCGGAATGGCAAATGCGATATGCCCTTCCAGATACATGTGATCCTGACCGCCAATGCGGAACTTGCCCTTGATGCGATGGGGTGCCCTTGCCATGGCTTCGCCTGCCTTGCCCCGCTTGAGTGTGAGTGGCGGTGTGACGTAATCCATTCCCGCCTGCTGCGCTGCTTCGGGATCGAGCACGTGGGGCAGATCGTCGTAGCTGACCTGGGCCAGCCTGGCCGCGCGCCGGGCGGCATCGCGCGTTTCTGCAATGACGGCAAACATCGGCTGCCCCCAGAATTCGACCTTTTCGGTTGCGAAGATCGGCTCGTCGTGACGTCCTGTTGGCGAGACGTCGTTGACACCGGGAATGTCCACCGCCGTCAGCACATCGACAACACCGGGGGCGGATCGTACTGCGGTCAGGTCCAGCCTGCGGATCACCGCATGGGCGCGGGTGGAAAGGCCCAGATAGGCATGCAGCGTTCCGACCGGTTCGGGAATGTCATCGCAATAATCCGCGCGCCCGGTGACATGCTTGATTGCGCTTTCATGGCGCAGGTCGGTACTGACCCCGCCTTTAATGGTTGTGCGACCCTGATCGGCACGCATCAGATGCTGCGCCAGGGGCGGGTCCTTGCGCTTGTCCGTATCAATGACGGCTTCAGTTGTGTCCTTGGTGCTCATATCCGGATCCTCCCTTACGCGGTCAATTGAACGGCTGCGTCACTGTCCTGCTGATCGCGCCAGAATTTGCGAAACAGGTTTTTGGATACCAACAACCGGTATTCCGCCGAGGCGCGCCAATCCGTAAGAGGCGCAAAATCATCCCCAAGCGCTGTCGCGGCCCTTAGCAACGCGGCTTCGCTCCATTCGGCACCGACCAGAGCCGTTTCTGCGTTTGTGGCCCGTTTCGGCGTTGCCGCCATGCCGCCGAAAGCAATTCTGGCGGCAGTGATCATGCCGCCCACGACGGTGACGTTGAACGCCGCGCAGATAGATGAAATATCCTCATCCCGGCGCTTGGAAATCTTGTAGGCCGCATGGCGCACGCCTGCCTTGGGGCGGGGCACTGAAATGCTCTCCAGAAACTCCCCCGCCCCCCTGTCCTGCTTGCCGTAGTCGATAAAGAATGCCTCAATCGGAAGGCTGCGACGCGCTGAGCCCTTGCGCAAAGTGATGGTCGCGCCAAGGGCGATCAGGACCGGCGGTGTGTCTCCGATGGGCGAACCATTGGCGATATTGCCGCCGATGGTCCCCATGCTGCGGATCTGCCAGCCCGCAATTCGATCCCAGAACGGGCCAAGATGCGGATAATCCGCAACCATCACGGCCCGGCTGTCCGTATAGCTGACCCCGGCACCGATATGGATTGTGTCGTCGCGCTGCTCGATCCTCCTGAGCACATCGAGATGGCCCAGAAACACCACCGGAGAAATATCGCGCAGGAACTTTGTGATCCAGAGGCCCACATCCGTGGCCCCGGCGATGATCGTGGCGTCCGGGGTTTCCTGCAGAATATCTGCCAGGTCATCAACAGAAGCGGGCAGAATACAGCGGCTGCCCGCTTTGGAGGTGTCCACGCGCATGCCGTCGCGCAGATGCGACAGCCTTGCTGTCATCGATTCGCGTTCGAGGGTCAGCGTATCATCGGCCGGATTGCCCAACGCCGTCACAGCCTTGGCGGCCTTGATGATGGGTTCATAGCCGGTGCAGCGACACAGATTGCCCTGCAGGGCTGTTTCAATCTCGGTTTCCGAAGGATCCGGATTTCCCATCCAGAGCGCATAAAGCGACATGACAAATCCCGGCGTGCAAAAGCCGCACTGGCTGCCATTATGTTCGACCATCGCTTGCTGGACCGGGTGCAATTTACCTTGTGGCCCGGAGAGATGTTCGACGGATACGACGTGACAGGCATCTAGCGATGCAAGTAACCGAATACAGGCATTGACTGGCTCATAGTGCAACGCCCCGTCCTGAAGGCGACCGACCAGAACAGTGCAAGCCCCGCAATCCCCCTCGGCGCAGCCCTCTTTGGTCCCGGTCAGGCGGCGATCATTGCGCAGAAAATCCAGCAAGGTATCGCTCGCACCGACGCTCTCAAGCGTGATGTCGCGGTCGTTGAGGACAAAGCGTATGTTTGATCTGATGGTCATGAATCCTCCCATGGCGCAGCTGTGAATCTGCGGGCGCGATCAGTATCCTTCATTTTTGACGCCTGAAATACGGCGCAGTCGCGTATGCTCTTTCAACGAATCGTATATAATCGGAGAAGGTCATGCCCTATCTCGAAAGTCTGAAGGTCTTTGTCAGGGTTGTGGAGCTGGGCAGTATCACCGCAGGCGGGCGTGACTTGCGGCTGACGCCTGCCGTGGCCAGCAACAGGATCAAGGAGTTGGAACGCCGTCTGGATGTGCGCCTGTTCAACCGCACAACCCGCAAACTGTCCCCCACTGAAGTGGGCCAGGCGTTTTACGATCGCGCCCGGCTGGTCGTGCAATCGTTGGAAGATGCCGAGGCTGCGGTCTCCGATTTTTCGCAGAACCCGCACGGCACCATACAGGTGACGGCACCGCTTGGTGTAGGCAAGCGCCTGATCGCACCCCTGATCCCCGATTTTGTGGATGAATATCCGGAGGTATCGGTCCGGCTGCGGTTGTCAGACCGGAAGGTGGACCTGTTGGAAGATGGGCTGGATGTCGCCTTCTTTATTGGCCGCCCGCCGGATTCAAATTTGAAGTTGCGCAAGATCCTGGACACGCCGCGCATTTTGTGTGCCGCCCCGGCCTACCTTGAACGGCGTGGTTTGCCGCAAACCCCCCAGGAACTTCGAAACCATAATTGCCTGCTGCTGCGCTACCCCAGGTCGCCTGAATGGTTCTGGACCCTGGCGACAGCGGAAGGGCCTTTGAGAATGGATGTGTCCGGCAGTTACGATTCAGATGACGGCGACGTTCTGACCGATTGGGCGCTTGCCGGGCGCGGGATCGTCAACAAGCCCTTGTTCGAAGTCAGCGAGCATCTGAACCGCGGCGATCTTGTCGAAATCCTCCCCGATACGCCGCCGGAACCTGCCATGTTCGGGTGCCTCTATCCGCACAGGCGGTTGCAGGACAGCAAGGTACGACTCTTCATAGATTTTTTGCTCAAGAGGTGCCGGGAACATCTGTCCGAGGTTTAACCAGGCAGTCCCAGGATGACGGTTTTCCAAGGCATTCTTGCGCATTATCAAAAAAAACAGAATACATCTGTCGGTGCCAGTGCAATGGCTTTCCGCCCCGCGTCATTTAGACTCCATCTGCGTATAGATCAGACAAGGAGTCATCATGACGGCCAGCTATTATGCCCCAAAGGGCGGCCATCCCGGTCAGGATCAACTCCTCACGGATCGTGCAATCTTTACCGACGCCTATGCGGTCATTCCCAAGGGCACGATGCGCGATATCGTGACCAGCTTCCTGCCGTTCTGGGGCAAAACCCGGCTTTGGGTACTGTCGCGCCCGCTCAGCGGCTTCGCCGAAACCTTTTCGCAATATATCATGGAAGTTTCACCCGGCGGTGGATCGGACAAAGCGGAAAGCGACCCCTGCGCCGAGGGCGTTTTGTTCGTGGTCGAGGGCATCGCAACACTTACCATTGATGGAAAGTCACACAGCCTTGCACCCGGCGGCTATGCCTATCTGCCGCCTGAGTGTGGCTGGACCCTGCGCAACCGGGGTGACGACATGCTGCGGTTTCACTGGATCAGAAAGGCCTATGAAGCGGTTGAAGGGCTGGATATGCCCGATGTCGTCATTGCCAATGAACAGGACATCGCACCGAGTGTCATGCCCGATACCGATGGCAGATGGGCAACGACACGGTTTGTCGATCCCGCCGATATGCGCCACGACATGCATGTCACCATCGTGACATTTGAACCTGGTGGCGTGATCCCGTTTCTGGAGACCCATGTGATGGAACACGGGCTATACGTGCTGGAAGGCAAGGCCGCCTATCGACTGAACAATGACTGGGTCGAAGTGGAGGCCGGCGATTACATGTGGTTGCGCGCATTTTGTCCGCAGGCCTGTTACGCGGGCGGGCCGGGGCGGTTCCGCTACTTGCTTTACAAGGATGTGAACCGCCAGATGGCGCTGCGCCCGGCGACAGGGGCATCGCAGGCGCGCGCCTGATCAACGCGGGTGCTGGTTCGGCTCTCCGCCAATGGCCGACGTCAGCTCACGGGCCGCTGCGACAACCGCAACACTGAGGTTTTCGATGGCATCCAACCCTATCCGCGAGGTCGGGCCGGACACCGAAATGCCGGCAATCGCCTCGCTGTTCATGTCGAACACCGGCGCGGCGATGCAGCGCATGCCAAGATTGCGTTCTTCACCATCAAGCGCATAGCCCCGCGCCCTGGTTTCGGCCAGATCCGCCAACAGGCTGTCGCGGTCTGTCAATGTGTTTTGCGTGAACCGTTCCAGCGGTCCGCGCGACAGCATATTGTCGAGGCGCACCGCGTCCATCTGCGACATCAGCGCCTTGCCGATGCCCGATGCGTGCAGCCGCGACAGGGTGCCGGGCGGAAAGAACGCGCGGA
The DNA here is from genome assembly GCF_001650875.1 of Sulfitobacter sp. EhC04. GTDB lineage: Bacteria > Pseudomonadota > Alphaproteobacteria > Rhodobacterales > Rhodobacteraceae > Sulfitobacter. The sequence goes on along the minus strand of NZ_LXYI01000017.1, from coordinate 123,770 downwards.
TGCTGGCGTTGGTTTCGACCTGGCTGACAAACAGGACATGGCCATTCTGTTCGATCCCGAGGTTCGCGGTTTCCCCCGTTTCATCCATCAGGTGCCGCAGGAAAGGGCGGGCGCGTTCGACCAGGCTGGTGCGTTTGAGGAACCGCGCGCCGATTACAAAGGCGCGGGGGCCGATGTGCCAGACCTGATCGGCCTGATCGAATTCGACCAGGCCGCGACCTTCCAGAGTGACAAGAATGCGGTAAACCGTTGCGGGCGACTGCCCGAGATCGGTGGCCAGCCCCGACAGTGTCTTGCCCTGCGCCTCGCTCAGGAATTCAAAAACCTCCATCGCGCGATCCAGCGATTTGATGGTGTTCTGCTCCGTCTTGTCATCCCAGTCCCGCGGGCGGCCCCTGGTTTTCCGTGCAGTTTGCTTCCCATTCTCTTGCAAAGCCATAAAGTGAATCCCCAATTTTATGAAAAACACCTTCATATTATGAAAAACGCAAGCCTCTGACAATGAATAGTTTTTCTATAACTATGGAAAATGAAAAACGATTTCAAAAAAATATCGCAATCGGTTGGCGTTTGCTAGTTTGGAGTTAACTTCAAAACAAGGAGACCGTCATGAGCTTCCAGAACCCCGTTTTCATTCCTGGCCCGACCAATATGCCCGAAGCCGTCCGTCAGGCATGCTACATGCCGACAATCGACCACCGTTCGCCGGTATTTGGCAAGATCTTGCATCCTTGCCTTGAAGGCGTGCGCAAGGTTCTGAAGTCGGACAGCGCGAAGATCTTCATCTTCCCTTCCACCGGGACCGGCGGTTGGGAAACCGCGCTGAGCAACTGCTTGAACGCGGGTGACAAGGTACTTGCCGCGCGCAACGGGATGTTCAGCCATCGCTGGATTGACATGTGCCAGCGACACGGGCTGGATGTTCAGGTGGTTGAAACCCCTTGGGGGCAGGGCATTCCTGCCGACACATACGAGGATATCCTGAAAGCCGACAAAAACCACGACATCAAGGTCGTGCTGGCAACGCATAACGAAACCGCAACCGGTGTGAAGTCCGATATTGGTGCCATTCGCAAGGCGATGGACGCGGCAGGGCACCCGGCATTGTTGTTCGTGGACGGGGTCAGCTCCATCGCGTCGATGGATTTCCGCTTTGACGAATGGGGCGTCGATGTTGCCGTGACCGGCAGTCAGAAAGGCTTCATGTTGCCTGCGGGTCTTGCGATCCTGGGATTCTCGGACAAGGCGATCAGGGCGAGCGACGTGGCCACGCTGCCGCGCACCTTCTTTGACATCAAGGACATGCAGAAGGGATACGACAACAACGCCTTCCCCTACACCCCGCCGGTTGGCCTGATGAATGGCCTGAAACTGTCGCTGGACATGCTGCTGGATGAAGGGCTGGAAAACGTCTTTGCCCGCCACCACCGGATTGCCGAAGGCGTGCGCAAGGCGGTTGATGCCTGGGGGCTGGAGCTGTGTGCCGCATCGCCGGAATTCTATTCCGACACGGTTTCCGCCATCCGCACCCCGGAAGGGTTCAATGCCACCGATATCGTGACTGTCGCCGCCAAGACCTATGGCATGGCATTCGGCGTGGGATTGGGCGAGGTCGCGGGCAAGGTATTCCGCATTGGCCATCTGGGCAGCCTGACAGATGCGATGATGTTGTCGGGTCTGGCCACCGCCGAAATGGTGATGGTGGACCTGGGGCTGGACATCAAACTGGGTTCCGGCGTCGCCGCGGCGCAGGCATTCTATCGCCACGGCCAGGCATCTGCCAGGAAAGCGGCAGCATGATGGACAACACGATGTATATCCCGACGCTCAAGGACATGGAGGATGCGCATGTGCGGATCAAGCCGCACATCCGGCGCACTCCGGTGCGCAGCTCGGCCTATCTGAACGAGCTGACGGGTGCGGAACTGTTCTTCAAATGCGAGAACTTTCAGGAACCCGGCGCGTTCAAGGTGCGCGGCGCAGCCAACGCCGTGTTCGGGCTGAGCGATGAACAGGCCCGCCTGGGCGTGGCGACCCATTCGTCGGGGAACCATGCCTCATGCCTCAGCTATGCGGCTATGCGGCGGGGAATTCCATGCAACGTCGTCATGCCGCGCACGGCACCGCAAGCCAAAAAGGACACGGTCGCGCGCTATGGTGGCAAGATCACTGAATGCGAGCCCTCCACCTCCTCGCGCGAAGAAACATTTGCCAGGGTGCAGGCTGAAACCGGTGGTGATTTCGTGCATCCCTATAACGATCCGCGCGTGATCGCGGGGCAGGGCACCTGCGCGAAGGAGTTCCTTGAACAGACCAACGGGCTTGACATGATGGTGGCACCCATCGGTGGCGGCGGCATGATTTCGGGCACCTGCCTGACCCTGTCCAACCTCGCCCCCGAAATGCAGATCATCGCGGCAGAGCCGGAACAGGCCGACGACGCTTACCGCAGTTTCAAGGCGGGTCATATCATCGCCGACGACGCCCCCCGGACCATCGCGGACGGGTTGCTGGTGCCGTTGAAGGACCTGACATGGCATTTCGTTTCCAACCACGTCACCGATATTCTGACCGCCTCCGAAGAGGAAATCATCGCTGCGATGAAGCTGACCTGGAAGCACCTGCGCATTGTGATGGAGGCCAGCTCTTCCGTGCCACTGGCGACGGTCTTGAAGAACAAGGAAAGGTTTGCCGGCAAACGCGTCGGCATCATCATCACCGGCGGCAATGTCGACCTCGACCTGCTGCCCTGGCTCAAGTGAAGGACCCCAAGCTATGAACACGCATGTAAATCTGGACAAATACGAAGTCGGCTATGACATTCCGGCGCTGCCCGGCATGGACGAGGCGGAGATTCAGACACCCTGTCTGATCCTGGATCTTGACGCGCTTGAGCGTAACATCAGGAAAATGGGCGATTACGCGCGCGACCACGGCATGCGCCACCGCGCCCATGGCAAAATGCACAAATCCGTCGACGTGCTGAAACTGCAGCAGGACCTTGGCCATGCGGTCGGTGTGTGCTGCCAGAAAGTGTCGGAGGCCGAAGTGTTTGTGCGCGGCGGCATCAAGGATGTGATGGTGTCCAACCAGGTCACCGATCCGGTCAAGATCGACCGCCTGGCGCAATTGCCGAAATCGGGCGCGCGCATTCTGGTCTGTGTGGACGATCCCGACAACGTGGAGGCATTGTCCGACGCGGCCGTCAGACATGGCACCCAGATCGAGGCCCTGGTTGAAATTGATTGCGGTGCGGGCCGTTGCGGTGTCAGCACCACGCAGGACGTGGTGCACATCGCCAAGTTGATCGACGCGGCGGCTGGTTTGAAATTTGCCGGCATCCAGGCCTACCAGGGCGCGATGCAGCACCTCGATCTTTACGCTGACCGCAAAGAAAAACTGGACGCGGCAATCGCACAGGTGGCGGATGCGGTGAATGGCCTCAAGAGCAACGGTCTTGAATGTGATATCGTTGGCGGCGGCGGCACCGGATCCTATTACTTTGAAAGCGCATCGAATGTTTACAACGAGCTGCAATGTGGCTCCTACGCCTTCATGGATGCCGATTACGGGCGGATCCTCGACAAGGATGGCAACCGCATCGACAACGGCGAATGGGAAAACGCATTGTTCATCCTGACCACCGTGATGAGCCACGCAAAGGCCGACAAGGCCATCGTTGACGCCGGGCTTAAGGCGCAATCCGTCGACAGCGGCCTGCCGTTCGTCTATGGCCGCGACGATGTGGAATACCTGAAATGTTCCGACGAACATGGCGTGGTCGGGGATCCCAACGGCGCGCTCAAGGTCAATGACAAGCTGAAGCTGGTGCCGGGGCACTGCGACCCGACCTGCAATGTGCACGACTGGTATGTCGGCGTGCGTGGCGGCAAGGTTGAAACCGTCTGGCCGGTATCGGCGCGCGGCAAAGCCTATTGATCCCTCTCTTCCGGCCGCATTGCTCTGCCGAAGACCAAAACCTGCGCGCGCCCGATCTCTGTCGCGGCGCGCGCGGATACATGAATTCCAATGGAGAACCCGATGCTTATCGTTCCTGAACGCGAAATTGCCGACCTCATGACCCGTGATGCTGCATTCGATGCGGTTGAGGGTGTGTTTGCCGCCATGGCCGCGAAAGACGCCTATAATTTCCCGGTGATCCGCGAGGCCATCGGCCATGAGGATGCGCTTTACGGCTTCAAGGGCGGCTTCGACAAAGCGGGCATGGCCCTGGGTCTGAAGGCGGGCGGCTACTGGCCCCACAACCTTGAAAAGCACGACCTGATCAACCACCAATCGACGGTTTTCCTATTTGACCCGGACACTGGCAAGGTCATCGCGATGGTCGGCGGCAACCTGTTGACAGCCCTGCGCACGGCGGCGGCGTCCTCCGTTTCGATCAAACATCTGGCACGCAAGGACGCCAAGGTGATGGGCATGGTTGGTGCCGGCCATCAGGCCACGTTCCAGCTGCGCGCCGCCCTTGAACAGCGACAGTTCGAGAAGGTGATCGGCTGGAACTTTCACCCTGAAATGCTGCCCAACATCGAAAAGATCGCGCATGAGGCAGGTCTGCCTTTCGAGGCGGTTCCGCTTGAAGGCATGGCAGAGGCGGATGTGGTGATCTCGATCACTTCCACATTTGCGCCCAGCATCATGGCCAACCACATATCCGAGGGCACGCATATCGCCTGCATGGGGACGGACACCAAGGGCAAACAGGAGGTCGAGGCGTCGTTGCTTGCCAGATCCACCGTGTTCACGGATGAGGTCGCGCAATCTATCAGCATCGGCGAAGCGCAACACGCGATTGCCCAGGGCCTGATCCGGGAAAGCGACGTTCACCAGATCGGTGCTGTCATAAACGGCACTCACAGGGGGCGGACCTCAGAGAGCGAGATCACGCTGTTCGATGGCACCGGCGTCGGCTTGCAGGATCTTGCTGTGGCGGCAAGCGTTGTGGAGCTTGCCGTGAAGAAGGGTGTCGCCATCGAGGTCGATTTTTAAGGGCAGATTGTTTCGCCCGCCGCACCTTGCCCGGTAACGGCTAACGGAGTCAGACGGTCAGCCCATTGCGCTGGCCGTCTACACTGGAATTGCCGTCATCGAAACGATGGGCAATCTGCCATACCCCGACACGCGGGCTGACTTGGCAGCATTGCAGTATCGGATCATTTCTCAGCGCGCGCGTTGCGCACCCATGCGATGATCTTTTCCCGGCTTTCGGGGGTCATTGTCGCGATGGCATTTGGCGGTGGCATGGCGTGGCTGACACCGGCCTGAAGATAGATCTGATCTGCATGCCGCGCCACATCGCCCTGGGTTTCGAGGAACACGCCTTTTGGTGCCCATCTGATTCCATCCCAGAACGGCTCGCGTGCGTGGCACATCGAACAATTTCCCAGAACGATATCGTAAGCGTCGTCGAACCCTTCTGCGGCCACAAACCTCTGCTCATAGAGTGTCAGATCGCGGGCTTCGGCGTTCTCTATCGTTTCGGTGGGCCGAACGGAGGACAGCCAGGCGATTGTGATCATCAAAATGACCGTGACAGCCCATGTCCAATGGGGGCCCGTTCCGGTCTTGTGCATCGTGTTGAAGTAATGCCGGATCGTCACGCCGGTCAGAAAGATCAGGCTGGCGATGATCCAAGCATATTGGGTGCCGAAAGCCAGCGGATAATGGTTGCTGAGCATCAGAAAAACGACCGGCAGCGTGAGGTAGTTGTTGTGGGTCGACCGCACCTTGGCAATCTTGCCGTATTTGGCATCCGGGGTGCGCCCTGCCTTGAGGTCCTCGACCACGACACGCTGATTTGGCATGATCTGGAAGAAAACGTTGGCTGTCATGATGGTCGCGGTGAAAGCGCCCAGATGCAGCAGGGCGGCGCGGCCCGTGAAGATCTGGTTATATCCCCAGGACATCACCACGAGGATCACAAACAAAAGCAGCATGAGCATTGTCGGCTTTTCACTCAGCTTCGATTTGCACATGAAATCATAGGCCAGCCAGCCGAGGGTCAGCGAACCACCGGAGATCAGGACACCTTGCCAGAGGAAGAGGTCGGCCTTGGTGGGGTCCAGCAGGAACAGCTCGCCGCCCACCCAGTAGATGATCATCAAAAGCCCCGCACCAGAGAGCCAGGTCGCGTAGCTTTGCCATTTATGCCAGGTCAGGTGCTCTGGCATGCGGGCGGGGGCCACCAGGTATTTCGTGGTGTGGTAAAAGCCACCGCCATGAACTTCCCACTCTTCGCCATATGCGCCCTCGGGCATGTCCTCTGCGGGTTTCAGCATCAGGTCGAGGGCGATGAAGTAGAACGAAGCGCCGATCCAGGCCATTGCCGTGATGACGTGCAGCCATCGGATCGAAAAAGCGAACCAGTCCCACATGATTGCGAAGTCGTACATTTCCACCTCCCTGGAATCGAAGCTGACAACAGACTAGGCGAGAAAGGATTGTTCTGGTATTGCTGTGAGTTCCCAAGCTGTATCAAAAAAAGCAGAACAATGTCTTACTTTGAGAACATCCGAACTTTTGTCCGGGTCTACGAGCTTGGCAGCATGTCGGCTGCCGGTCGCGATCTGCGGGTCTCGCCAGCGGTAACTTCGTCGCGGATTTCCCAATTGGAAGATCATCTGGGCGTCAGGCTGTTTCAGCGGACCACGCGGAACCTGAGCGTGACCGAGCAGGGCCAGGCCTTTTATCGGGGCGCCTGCGAGATACTGGAATCCATCGAAGCGGCAGAGGCGCAGGTCACGGCGATCACAGACAGCCCAAGGGGATCACTCTATGTGGCTGCACCCTTAGGTGTTGGCAGGCGGCTGATTGCGCCGCAGGTGCCGGCATTTCTGGCGGAATATCCGGATGTCAGCGTGCGGTTGCGGTTGACCGACCGAAAGGTCGATCTCACCACAGAAGGGTTGGATCTTGCCTATTTCCTTGGCCAGCCCGAGGACAGCAATTTGAAGATCAAGAAAATTGCAGATGTACAAAGAGTGCTCTGCGCATCCCCAGCCTACATCGCGCAGCGTGGGCATCCGCATTCTGGCCATGAAATTGTCAGGGACAAGCACGAGTGCCTGAACCTTCGCTTTCCTGGTGCGACAGAGTTCCAGTGGCCGCTGATCACGGCTTCAGGACCAAAGCGTTTCCGCGTCGCCGGACGTTATGAATGTGACGACGGTGACGTTCTGGTGGATTGGGCGCTGGCAGGTCACGGCATTGCACTGAAACCCGTTTTCGAAGTGGCCCAACATCTCAAAACCGGTGAGTTGGCCGTCGTCGGGGAGGAGACGCCTCCTGAACCCATCCAGATGGCCTGCCTGTTTACGCACCGCAGGCATCAGGATCCGAAGTCCCGGCTCTTCATGGATTTCGTCTCGGAACGGATCGCAGGCGTCATAAAGGACACAAGGCTGCCTGATCAGCTTCCGCGATAAGTCGAATAGCCGAAGGGGGAAAGCAGCAGCGGCACATGGTAATGTTGCGCATGCGACATGCCGAACCGAAGGGGGATGACGTCGAGAAATCTGGGCTGCTCCGCCGGTGTTCCCGTGCGGTCGAGATAGGAACCGGCATGAAAAACCAGCTCATAAACTCCCACTTCAAACGCCTCGGCTGGCAGGATCTGAGAATCCGTGCGCCCGTCATCGTTGGTGACGACCGATTTCAGCCGCATGCGCTCCTCCCCATCAATTCGGAAAAGCTCGATTTTCAACCCTTCGGCCGGGCAGCCTCTGGCTGTATCGAGAACGTGGGTGGTCAAATAACCGGACATGGCATGCTCCTTAGGTTTCGCACAGTCTGTCAATTGGCGTCATGATTCACAAACCCGGAGCTGATTGAGGCTCCTTCATGATTTTTTTGAAAATCCTAGTTATTGTTTTGAATTACAAGCAGTCCAACCAGGAGGACTGAAATGAATCGATACCCGCGCGACATGACCGGATATGGTGCCACACCGCCAACCGCAAATTGGCCAAATGGTGCAAAAATCGCTGTGCAGATCGTACTAAACTACGAAGAAGGCGGCGAGAACAATATCCTGCATGGGGACCCTGCGTCCGAGGCCTTTCTTTCGGAGATCACAGGCGCGCAACCATGGCCCGGACAGCGTCATTGGAACATGGAATCGATCTACGAATATGGATCGCGCGCCGGATTCTGGCGTATTCATCGGATGCTCAAGGACATTCCGGTCACGGTTTACGGCGTCGCAACCGCACTTGGACGGGCCCCGGAACAGGTTGCCGCCATGAAAGACGCCGATTGGGAGATTGCCAGTCACGGATTAAAGTGGGTCGAGCACAAGGACATGACGGAAGAAGAAGAGCGCGCACAGATTGCCGAAGCGATCCGGGTGCATAGGCTGGCCGTGGGCGAAGCCCCGCGGGGTTGGTACACAGGGCGATGTTCAAACAATACGGTGCGACTGGCCGCTGAAACGGGGCAGTTCGATTACGTTGCCGACAGCTATGCAGACGATCTTCCATACTGGATGACCTTCGCAGGCCGACACCAGCTGATCGTCCCCTATACGATGGACTGCAACGACATGCGGTTTGCCATACAGGCCGGTTTCACCAACGGAGATCAATTTGAATCCTATCTGAAGGACAGCTTTGACATCCTCTACGAAGAGGGTGAAAGCGGTGCGCCGAAAATGCTGTCCATCGGCCTGCACTGCCGGTTGATCGGACGGCCTGGGCGTGCCGCTGCTTTGCGCCGTGTCATTGAATACATGAAATCGCACGACGGCGTCTGGTTCGCGACACGCCATCAAATTGCACAACACTGGATCAAGGAGAACCCTCCTGTGATATTCAACAGACCGTCAGAGATGGACCGCGCCACCTTTATCTCTGAGTTCGGGGGCATTTACGAACATTCCGCATGGATCGCCGAAGCTGCCTTTGACGGTGAGCTTGGTCCGACCCATGACACAGCGCAAGGTGTGCATCAGGCCCTTTCCAGTGTGTTTCGTGGTGCATCCGAGCAGCAGCGCCTGAGCGTGCTCACGGCGCACCCTGATCTTGCCGGGAAACTTGCAGCAGCGGGACGGTTGACGCCCGAAAGCACTGCCGAACAAGCGGGCGCAGGTCTTGACAAGCTCACGGATCAGGAACGCGCCAATTTTACGGAACTGAACGAAACATACACCGCCAGGTTCGAATTTCCATTCATCATTGCGGTCAGGGACAATACCAAGGCCAGCATCGAGGATGCCTTCAAACGGCGCATCGGCAACGACTGGGAGACGGAATTTGGAGAAGCCTGCAGCCAGGTTGAACGCATTGCGGAATTGCGGCTTCTTGAGTGGTTCGGATCATGACCATTCACCTCAAACTCGAGAAGCTGTCAGCAGTTTCCTTTGAACCCTATGGTGACCTCTTGGATGCTTCCGGCGCGCCTGACAAGATCATCAACCGAGGCAAGTGTGGACGCTACCATGACAGGGCGCACCTCGATTTTTCCGACGGGCGCGCGGGCATAAGCATCTTCAAGGGCGAAATGGAATCCTTGCCCCTGAAACTGAAGATGGTCGAACGCCACCCGAAGGGCAGCCAGGCCTTCGTACCGATGTCAGCCAATTCCTTTCTGGTCGTGGTCTGCCAGGATGACAATGGCATTCCGGTGGACCCAAAGGCGTTTTTGACCGAGCCAGGCCAAGCCATCAATTTTCACAGGGGGATTTGGCATGGCGTTCTGGCCCCGCTATCGGAAACCGGTCTTTTTGCTGTCATTGACCGTATCGGTGAGGGCACGAACCTGGAAGAATACTGGTTCGAGCAAGATTATCTGATCGAATAACCGCCAGGCTCCGACGTCGTGAAAGTCCAGGTTCCCTTGGTTATCTCCACTCCCGTCGGGGGCTGACCCGGTCAGTGGGATTTTTCGCTGAAACCGCCAAGAGTAGCGGTCAGGTTGTCACCCAATTCATCACACAGATAACCGCCTTCCTGCACAAAGAGGGTGGGCAGGCCCAACCGGGCGATGGCCCCGCCGATTTGGGCAAACCCTTGGGTTGTCACGGCAAACCCCTTGAACGGGTCACCTTTGAAGGCATCAAGGCCAAGCGCCACAACCACCACATCGGCCCCAAAGGATTTGATCCGTTGCAGGGCGATGTCGAGGGTGGACAGAAACTCTGCGTCAGTGGTGCCGCGGGGCAGGGGCAGGTTGAGGTTATAGCCCAGCCCGGCACCTGCGCCACGTTCATGCGCCTGCCCCCAGAAGAAGGGGTAGAACCGTTCAGGATCGGCGTGCAGGGAAAGAGTCAGCACGTCATCGCGGTGGTAAAAGATACCTTGGGTGCCATTGCCATGGTGTACGTCCACATCCAGAATCGCAGACCGCAGCCCTTGGGCGCGCAGGCGTTCGGCACCGATGCCGGAGTTGTTCAGAAAGCAAAATCCCCCGGCCATATCACCAAAGGCATGGTGCCCCGGCGGGCGGCAAAGTGCATAGGCGGCCCCGGCACCCGCAGCCACGGCATCGGCGGCGGTGATGGCGGATTGGGCGGACCAATAGGCGGCCTCCCATGTACCGGCGGCGATGGGGCAGGCGGTGTCGGCCTGGTGAAACCCTGCCTGGCCAACGGCGGATTTTGGATAGCTGTCGGTGCGATTGGCCGGGTGGATATTGGGGATCACCTCTTCGCCGCCGCCCTCTATCCGCATCCAGCGGGGGTGGATGTTTTCCAGAAAGGTCAGGTATTCGGGGGAATGGATCGCCGCGATGGGGCCTGTACCTGCGTCTATGGGGGCGGCCACATCACAACCAGCGGAGCGTGCTCCTGCCAACAGGCGGTCGATGCGTTCGGCCTGTTCGGGGTTTGGCATTACGGTGCCATTGGCCATGAAGTGACGCGGCTGGTGTTTCCATTGGCGGTCGTCAAAAAACGCTTTCAAGACTGTCCTTTCAGCTGATCCAGGGGCGGTCCCGTGATCAACATGGCTGTTTCGCTGTCCTGCGCGGCAAAGCCCATGCGCAGATAGGCGGCGTGGGCTGCCGCGTTGTATTTATAGACCGCCAGGCGGATGAACTGCACGTGCCCCCACGCCGGTTTGGCGTGCAGGGCTTCGGCCAGCAGGCGACGCCCCAACCCTTGGCCGCCCGCGGGTTCGGCAACCCAGAGATCAGAGACGAAAAGCCCCGGCCCACCGCGTGATGTCGAAAAATACGGGGCGGCCAGCAGTGCGCCAAGCGGTTGGCCGTCGTCCTGTGCAAGCAGGGCAAGACACCAACTGTCCGCGGTTGTGATCGCCAATTTCAGCCCTTCGGGATCGGCGCGGTAGGGGTCGCCCAAATGTTCGGCCAAAGCACGCAGGCCATGTTCGAACATCGGCAAGGTATCGGGGGTGACGGGGGCGATGGTGATATTGCTCATATCGAGGTGCAGTCCGCGCCCTTGAGGTGCAGCATCTCTCGCGCCTCGGCAGGGGTGGCGACGGTGCGTCCCAGATCCTCGACGATGCGGCGAATCTTGGCGACCTGTTCGGCGTTGTCGCGGGCCAGTGTCCCGCGCGAGATCATCAGACTGTCCTCAAGTCCGACGCGCACATGACCGCCCATGATCGCAGACATGGTAATCAAGGGCATCTGGTGGCGTCCTGCGGCCAGCACGGAAAAGGTGTAACCATCGCCAAAGAGCTTATCTGCGATCCGTTTCATATGGGTCAGGTTTTCCGGGTCCGGCCCGATACCTCCAAGCACACCAAAGACAAACTGGATGAACAGCGGTGCCTGCACCAGACCGCGATCCATGAAATGGCGCAGCATGTAGAGGTGGCTGACATCGTAGCATTCAAATTCAAAACGTGCGCCGCGTTTGTCGCCCATTTCGTGCAACACATGCGCCATGTCGCGCGGCGTGTTTTTGAACACCAGATCATCGGACCCTTCGAGAAAAGGTTTTTCCCAGTCGTATTTCCAGTCGCCGATCCGCTCCGCCGCCGGGTAAAGCGCAAAGTTCATTGTGCCCATGTTCAGCGAACACATCTCCGGTTCGGCCAGTTTCGGCGCGGCCAGGCGGGCTTCAAGCGTCATTGTGGCGCTGCCGCCTGTGGTCAGGTTCAGCACCGCATCGCTGCGTTGTTTGATCTGTGGCAGGAAGGCCATGAAGTGATCGGGCTGCGCCGAGGGCCGCCCATCGTCGGGATCACGCGCGTGCAAGTGCAGGATGGCGGCCCCGGCTGCGGCGGCGTCTATGGCGTTGTCGGTGATTTGCGTGGCTGTCACGGGCAGATGGGGCGACATCGACGGCGTGTGGATTGACCCGGTGATGGCGCAGGTGATGATGATTTTGGACATGAAGCCTCCTCAGCTTGCGCGTGACAGGTCGGGGATTTCGGCCATGTAGGTGGCGAGCGAGCGGTCGAGGATGTCTGCCATTTCGTCCAGTTGATCGGTGGTCACAAGCATCGGAGGGCAGATCATGAAATGATCCCCCGATGTACCGCCGCGCGTGCGCCGGGAATATATGATCAAGCCGTTGTCATAGGCGATGTCGACCAGCCGTGCATGGGCGTTCAAAGTGGCGGGCAGGGGATTTTTGCTGGTGCGGTCGGCCATCAGTTCAAACGCCATAAGCAGCCCTTTGCCGCGCACATCGCCTATCATGGGATAGCGTTGCATCAGGCCACGGAGGCGGTCCGCCAGCGCATCACCCAAACGTGCGGCGTTGCCCGTGAGGTCGTGTTGTTCGATCTGGTCCAGCACCGCACAACCAGCGGCACAGGCCAGCGGGTTGCCGGCATAGGTAAAGCCGTGAATGAACCCCCCTGCGTTCATCACCGCCTCGACAATGTCATCCCGTGCGATCATCGCCCCCAGCGGCACGTAACCGCCGCCGAAACCCTTGGACAAGGCGATTAGATCGGGGGTGACATCCCAGTGCTCCGCCCCGAAAAAGCGCCCGGTGCGTCCGCCACCTGTCATCACCTCGTCGTGGATCAGCAGCACCTCGTATCGGGTGCAAATCTCGCGGATGCGTTGCATATAGCCCGCAGGCGGCACCAGCGCGCCAGTCGATGCCCCGCCGACAGGTTCGACGATAAAGGCCAGCACGGTATCGGGGCCTTCCTCCAGTATCTTGGCCTCAAGCATATCTGCATAGTGGTGGCCCGTGGCCGGGTCATCGGCATCCAGCCCATCCAGATAGGCACGCGGTGCCGGGATTTTGGGCATGGCGCGCATCATCGGGTCGAAGGGTGCGGTCATCGTTGCGGTGCCGGTCAGGGCCAGCGCGCCCAGGGTGCAGCCATGATAGCTGGGAAAGCGCGAGATCACCTTGCTGCGCTGCGCCTGACCCTGGGTCAGGGCGTATTGGCGGGCCATCTTGATGGCGCTTTCAACCGCCTCTGATCCGCCGGAGACAAAGAAGACCTTGTTCAGGCCAGCAGGGGCCAGGGCCGCCGTGCGTGCCGCTAGCTCTTCGGAGGGTTGGGTTTGGAAATGCAGGCGATACCCGAAGGTGGATTTGTCCATCTGGGCCCGCATCGCGTCCAGAACGGCGGGATTGGAATGGCCGATATTGCTGACCATCGCGCCGGATGATCCGTCGATGTAGCGTTTGCCGGAGGTGTCCCACATGTAAATCCCGTCTGCCCGCTCCAACACGGGGCGCGGGGATTTGGTCTGATAGAACAGGTTCGACATTCAGCGGCTCAGGTGTTTGCGCAGAAAGTTGCGGGTGCGTTCGTGTTCGGGTTTTTCAAAGATCACTGAAGGCGGGCCTTCTTCAACCACCACGCCCTGATCCATGAACAACACTCGGTCGCAGACAGAGGCGGCAAAATCCATCTCATGGGTGACGATGATCATGGTCATGTGTTCTTCGGCCAGTTGTTTCATCACGAGGTTCACTTCGTCGACCAGTTCCGGGTCGAGGGCCGATGTGGCCTCGTCGAACAGCATGACCTTGGGTTTCATCGCCAGCGCACGGGCGATGGCGACGCGCTGTTTCTGGCCACCGGACAGGCGCGATGGGTATTCGTCAATCTTTTCCGACAGCCCCACCTTGGCGAGTTGTTCCTCGGCCAGCGCATTGGCATCGGCGTCGGACAGCCCTTTGAGCATCGTGGGGGCCAGCGTGATGTTGCCGCGCACGGTAAGATGCGGGAACAGGTTGAAGTGTTGGAACACCATGCCGATGTCCTGGCGCACTTGGTTCACATGGGCCTCGTACTGGCGGTGGGGCAGCTTCTTGTTAATCTGCACCCCTTCGAGCCAGACCTCGCCCGAGGTCAGCGGGTCAAGTTCGTTGATCGCGCGCAGCAGCGTTGATTTGCCAGACCCCGACGGGCCGATGATGGCAACGATCTGGCCGCGTTCGACGGTCAGGTTGATGTCACGCAAGACCTCCAGTTTGCCAAAGCTTTTGGCGGCGTTCTTGATGGTGACAAAGGCTTGGTCAGTCATGGTATTCTCCCGGCTCAGCGCGATGCGGCGATGCGGCGTTCCAGACGGCGCAATCCCGCCTCGAGCGCGAGGTTGATGATGTAATAGCAAAAGGCGGCCGCGAGGTAGAATTCGAACGGCCGGTAGGTGCGGCTGATGGCCTGCTGCGCGGCGAGCGTCAGTTCCATCACCCCAATCACGGAGACCAGCGCGGAATCCTTGAGCAGCGCAATCATGTTGTTGCCCATCGGCGGGATCACGGCGCGCACCGCCTGCGGGATCACGATGCGGCGCAGGGTCTGGCCGCGCGACAGGCCAAGGGTGCGCGCGCCCTCGTACTGCCCCTTGTCCACAGCAAGGATCGACGCCTGGATCAGTTCGGAATTATAGACCGCAAAGTGCAAACCCAGCCCGATCACCCCCGCTACAAAGGCGGGCAGGTCGATGCCGATCTGGATCAGGCCAAAGTAGATCAGGAACAGTTGCAACAGCAGCGGCGTGCCCATGAACAGAAAGGCAAATCCACGCACCGGCAGGCGCAATGTCCAATGGCCATAAAGGGCGATCACCGCAAAAATGATGCCACCGAAAAAGCTGAGCAAACCGGCGCAGACGGTGATGGAAATGGTCCAGCCCATCCCCATCAAAAGGATGCCGAAGTAGCCGGGGACCACGGTGAAATCAAGACCCATGTGGACCTCCTGTTATGATGCGCGCGCCGCTCATGTGATCCGCGCCCGGCGGTCCAGCCAGTTGATGCCATGGCCCACCACATAGATGATCACCATGTAAAGCAGCCCCGCGATGAGGAACATTTCAAACGGTTTGTAGGTCGATCCGATAAAGCGCTGCGCGGTATAGGTCAGTTCAACGACCGAGATCGGCGCAACCAGTGCCGTGCCTTTGATCAGCGCGTTTATGTTGACGCCAAGCGGGCGGATCATCAGGCGTGCAGCCTGAGGCAGGATGACCTTTCGCATGGTTTCCCAGCGGCTCATGCCCAGGGTGCGGGCGGCCTCGGTCTGGCCCTTGTCCACCGACAGGATCGCGCCGCGGATGGTTTCGGTCATATAGGCCCCGATGTTGACGCCAAGGGCGATTGTCCCCGCCTCGAAACTATCAAGCTGGATACCGATCTGGGGCCCGCCAAAGTAGAGAATGAAAATCTGGATCAGCGCCGGGGTGCCGCGCCAAAGGCTGACGTAGACCGCACCGATCCAACGGAATACCGCCAGGCGAGACATGCGCGCGGCGGCCCCCAGGGCACCACAACACAGTCCCAGCAGCGCCGTAAGAACGGAAAGTTGGATTGTCACCCATGCCGCTTCGAGGAAGAACGGATAGACGCGCAGGATTAGATCAGTGTCCAAATCGGCTGCCTTTCAGTGATGATCTTGTCGCTTGCCGATCGGCAGCGCGCGGATTTCGTGGACGAGGGCGGTGGTCTCTTCGATTGCGGCCTCAAGGAACCGCTTGCCGGTTTCGGGGGTGGCCAGGGTCGGGTCACCCATGGTGCCATCCGGCGACACTTCGGACCACCAGCGCATCAGCATGGCCCCGCCACCGCCACCTGCCAGATCGAGGTTGAAGAATTTGCTTTTCGGGTCGTGGATATTCTGGGTAGATGATCTTTCCAGACTTACCCGATTGGGGTGCAGGTACATGTACATCGCCGCCTCAAACTCACCCGCATGTGCAATGCCGCCGATGTCCGATTTACGGATCTCGTTGATCCGCGCAGAACACAGGTTCCAGTAAGATGCCGAAACACAGATGATACCGGTTTCAATCACGGTCTTGCGCGCTGCCAGATCCAGAACCGGGTGGTTTGACCCGTGGCTGTTCAGCAGCAGGATGCGGCGAAAGCCGTGGTGCGCCAGTGATTTGGTGATGTCGGTGACGAAGGCGATCAGCGTTTCGGGCTGTATCCAGATGACACCGGGAAAGTCCTTGTGGTGTTCATTGAACCCATAGGGGACCGGGGGCATGACAAAGACCTCTTCTGGGGCTGCGGCGGCCACACCGTTGGCCACGGCCATGCCCAGAACCGTATCGGTGTCCAGCGGCATATGGGGCCCGTGGTCTTCGGTGGCAGAGACATTGAGGATGACCACGCGATCCTTGTCGGCGTCGCGCACATCCTCCCATGTCAGATGACCATAGGTCGTTGTCACTGGCGCAATCCTTGGCAAGTGGTGACCAGCCAGGCACGGGGCCCGGCTGACAACAGAGGGGTTAGCGGATGTCGCCGCCTACCCATTCCTCAGCAATGGAGAGATAGGTGCCATCTTCCATCATTGCGTCCAGCGCCTCTTGCATGGCGGCGGACAGATCAGGGTTGCCTTCGCGGATCGCAATGCCTGCGCCAAAGGGTTCTGCCGACGGATCATCAATCACGGCAAGCTCATATTGGCCGGCCTTCATGGCAAGCATGACGGGGATGGAATCGTTCACAATGGCATCGACCCGGCCATTGTTCAGCTCAAGCAGTAGTTCGGGCAGACCTTTGTAGGTGCTGACGTTATAACCCTGCGCGCGCGCCCATTCTTCGTGGGTTTCACCCAATGTCACGCCGACTTTCACATCGTCGAGTTGTGAGACATCGGTGAGGTCAGACCCCGATTTGGTAAAAATGGCGCGTTTGGTGCGGTAGTAGGGGCCAACAAAATCAATCACCTTGTCGCGTTCCTCGGTGATGGTCATGGAGCCGACAACGGCGTCATATTTATTGGCCAGCAACCCGCCGATGATCCCGTCCCAGGCGGTTGTCACGATTTCGACCTCAAGGCCCATGCGTTTGGCAATTTCTGTGCCGATGGCCGGGTCAAAGCCGACGACCTTGTTTTCTTCGTTCACAAAGTTGAAAGGCGGGTATTGGCCGCTCATCGCGATCTTAAGTACACCACGTTCCTTGATTTCCGCCAGTTCATCCGCGCTGGCGGCCACAGGGGACAAACCAACCCCCATGAGGGCGATCGAGCCCGCCAGAAAGCCGCGTCGCAGCACGTTCATCGATTTCATCATTTAATATACTCCCGTTTTTGTCGTCAGGCGTGCGTTCTACCCCGCCAAAGGCGCAGCGGGGCATGTGCCTGCTCAGGGGCAGGTTGCAACTTGCTCGGTCATAGGGCAAATAGATATTCCGAATAGCTGTGATTGATCATATCTATGCTTAAATCTTATCAACTGCGCTTTCCCTGGAATCTGGATTGGAACCTTCTGCGCACCTTCATGGTGATAGTGGACGAGGGCGGGATCACAGCGGCCGCACATTTTCTGGGTCTGAAACAGCCCACCATCAGCGCGGCGCTGATGCGGTTAGAAGATGCGACTGGGCACAAACTGGTCAATCGGTCGCCCAAGCATTTCAGCGTCACTCCGGCAGGTAAGGTGCTCTATGCCGAGGCCAGTTCAATTTTCGGCGCGGTGGCGCAATTGCCCGACCTTGTGAGCGGGCTGGAAGACCAGGTCACGGGCCAAATCAGCATCGCGGCGGCAAGCCATGTTGTGTCGCCTCATTTCGACGCGGTGCTGGAGCGGTTCAATGGGCTGTATCCAGAGGTGACATATGTCATTTCAACCATGGACAGCCCGGATATCATCGCGCATTTGCAGCAGAACCGCGCGACATTTGGAATTTGTTTGCTGAATGGCATCCCAGATGGGTTGGACACGCGGGTGATCTACCGGGAATATTTTGGCTTCTTCTGCGGCCCTTCGCACCGTCTATTTGGCTGCGATGACATCGACCTTTCGGAACTGAAAGATGAAAACACCGTCTCTTTCCAGACCGATGAGCTTGGCGGACCATTGTCGGATGTCGCGCGGTTGCGCCGACGTTTGCGGATGCGGGTTGTTTCAAAGGGGATATCGCCGAACCTGCCCGAAGTCCGTCGCATGATCATGTCCAACATCGGGATCGGGGCCTTGCCGGTGCATGTGGCACTAAAGGATGTGCATCTGGGCCGATTGTGGCAACTGCCGCCCTATAAATCACTGCCTGCGGTGGATATTCACATGTTGACCAACCCCAAGCGCAGCATGAACCGGGCGGAACTGACGCTATTGGATATGCTCAATGCTGAGATGGACAATGTGTCGATTGCAGACCGCACATATAGCGTTTGACCGACGGCATTTATTTGATCCTTTCGTAAACTGGGTACTGCCAAGTTGGTGCCCGCATCTGATCTGGCTTTGGGAGTCTGATGGGGACGGCCATGCCCGATGCCAAACCGCCGGATCAGGAGCAGAAAATCCACCAAACTCAACTGTTCAGACTTCCCGGACCACCTCTTTTTTTCGATCAAGGTGGAAAGCGTACGCGATCTGCAGAGAGCATTCACGATACTCACGAGTTTTCTGGCGACGGCGGTAACGACGACCTCGTGAGGCTTTTGGATCTGTCGCGGTTCGATGCCGCTTCTTCGAACTGCCGGCTGCGTCCCAGATCGTGACGATTAGCTTCAAAGGCAGCCACTATCGCAAATCCATCATCCTTTACGCGGTATTTTCTATTTTCGATATGCCGTTTCCTACCGTTATCTGGAGGAGATCATGGCCGCACGGGGAGCCAAGGTGGACGATGCTACCCTGAACCGTGGGGTAGTAAAGTATACGCCACTGATCGTCGCGGCAAGGCTGCGGCGCTGCGGCGCTGCGGTTTTTCAAGGGCGCGATCGGGACCAATGGCGTGCCAAATTGAGTTGTCATCGACAAGAGCGGCGCTAATCTGGCAGCACTGAAATGTGTCAACATCTTCCTGCAGTTCACGAATTCTGGTAGCAAAATCAAGATCTTTCAGCTCAAATACATCAATCATCTTATGGAACAGGAACACCGCTTCATACCGCGGCTCACGCGGCCTTTGCTTGGCTTCAAGGCCTTTCATTCAGCCGACGCAGGCGCTGGCTGGGATCGAGACCGCCCACATGATCCAAGTGGGCCAACGCGACGGCAACGAATTCTCCGCATTCCAGCAGTTTGCGGCACTCGCAGGATAAACGTGTCCAGAGAAAGGTCGTATTCGACCGTCAAATAGTTTGCGACAGAACCGTCAGCAAGACCAGAAGCCCCGATAAATACCCACTGGACCCGGCTCAAGCGTGAAGGTCAAAACACTGTCTGCGCGCCAATCGTCGACCGGAGCAACCGTTACGCTCAGCCCGTCCGTGCCATAGCCCCCATCTTCGGCTTCCAGCGGCAAGATCACCCCATTCAGGCTGGTAACAGCAGAGCTGCCATCGGCTGCGGCGATCAGGATCGGAATTTCGGTGCGAGTCCGGCGAAAAACACAGATGTCCCCCTCGGGAGCCAAGCTGCCTGCCTGATCCGCCGTCAGCGGCGCAAGGTCAAGTTTGGACAGAAGAGTATTGTTTAGCGCATCCTCCAGCGTGCCGACTTGCGGCGCAGGGTCTTCGTAAACCTGGGCGACAGTGCGACCGGCGTCCAGCTCCGCGATCAGCGCCCGCATCTCGGAAATTTCCTTTTTCTGCGCGCCACTGATGCTGCGTGCCAGCTTGGCAACGCGCGCATCCTCTATATGCGCACGCTCCGAGGTCATGATGGCGATGGAATGGTGCGGAATCATCGCCCGCATATAGCTCTCCCCGCCCACTGTGATCTGGCTGCGCACCAACCACAACGAAATACAGAAGATCACGATGCTGCCTGCGAAAATCCCGATATTGACCCTGCGGCTTGGATACTTCGGTGCCATAAAAGCAAGCATGACAAAAGCCATTGTGGCCCCCATCAGAAGAGCCATGAAAACTCTGGTTTCGCTGAAGAAGATATGTTCGGCTGCGTAAGTGTTCAGATACATCAACACGAACATGACCACGGTAGAGGTAAGGATCATTAACGTAAAACGGGCATAGGTCATCACTTTCTCCTTTGTCATGCGATATTGGAACAACAGTCCATCAGAACTGCTGGTCGCATTTCGCGCAAATCTGGGGTGGGAACGGGGAAGCCCCCCGATTGTTCCGGCGCGCAGGCCTGGAAGACCGACTTTGTCTTCGGCAAGCCGCCGGGGTTGCCATTGCGCGGCGCCTTCACATCGCCGCGTCTTATGGAACAATTTTGCACCGGCGCTGTTCCAGTTTCATGTGCACACGGAGGAACAACAAGGACCCCCACACATGGCAAAACACGATGCAACGGTGAATGCGATTTTCGACGAATTGTGCGAGGCTGGCGAAACCGGCGACAGCGTGACCCTGGGACAACTTATGGAGGCAATGAGGCATAGGGGGTTCGGCCCGTTCCTGATCATCCCTGCGCTTATCGAAATGTCGCCGATCGGCGGGATACCGGGGGTTCCGACCCTGTTGGCCTGTATCATTGCGCTTTTCGCGGCGCAGATCGCAATGGGCCGTCGCCACATGTGGTCGCCGCAGATACTCAAAAATCAGGCCATTCGGTCCAAGACTTTGCACACTGCACTGTCAAAGATGCGCCCTGTGGCAAACTGGCTGGACAAATGGTTCCACGGCAGGCTGACGCGCTTTGCCGGACCCGTTGCCACACGCATGGCCGCTTTTTTCGTCATGGCCCTGTGCCTGACGGTTCCCTTTCTGGAGCTTGTTCCGTTTGCCAGCACGGCACCCATGGCTGCCATCGCCCTCGTGGGGCTGGCAATTTCGGTCCGGGATGGCGCATTGATGCTGGCGGCCCTAACGACGGCGGTTGTCGGACTGGGTGTTGCGGTGAGCATATCGTTTGGCGGACCGTTGGGCTGACCCCAAAGATTGCGCGTTGTTGCATCTCGGCCGCGGATCACAGGATAACCAGCGCGACCGATAAACAATAAAGTCCAAGGACGATGACGCTTTCAAAACCGATGTTGCCCGGCCCGTGCTTCTGACGGCGCAGCATTCCCAAAAGCAGAACGCCGGTCATGGTCATAGCGATCAGCGCGGTGCCGCGCTGGGTGGCATCGATCTCATGGTAGATTGCTCCGTCATAGACCAGATCGGCGGCCGCCAGAAACATGACCTCGAACGCATTGCCACCAATGATGTTGCCCATTGCTAGGCTGACGGCTCCGATGCGAACGGCTGCGATGGCGGTCACAAGCTCGGGCAACGAATTGGCCACGCCCGCGAAAATCGTACCAACGCCCGTGCCGTCAAGCGGGGTCAGTTCAACCAGGCCGATCGCACTTTCGCCAATCGTGTATCCCGCCACCGCCGTGATGGACGCAAAACCGACAAACCGCAGCCAGAGCCCGCGCATGTGCCCGGTTGGCTTGTCTTCGATGTCGGAGATTTCTTCGCGGGTTTCGTCTGTCTGTACCGGGTTCCACATTGGAGTATCCTGAATTTGCCCCAACAGGCGCAACCCGAAACCGTAGGTTACAGGAATTACCAGCGTGGCGGGGTGGATACCCCAGAACGTCCAATCCGGAGCAGAGGCGGCGATCAGCGGGACCGTCAGCAAGGTGATGAGCAACGCCCCCTGAGCCAGACCCGTGGGGCTGGCTGCGGCATGTTCCAGATTGGCGCGGCGGTAAAATAGATCGGCCACCGCGATGAAAGCGGTCTGCGCGGTCAGCCCTCCAAACGCGTTGCCGACAGCCAGGTCCGCGGCCCCCTGCGCCGCGGTCGAGACGGATGTGACCGCACCGGGAAGAGAGGTAGCGGCACCCACAAACAGCGCACCTGCCACCACCTCACCCATGGCGGTACGATCGGCCAGTTCATCCGCCACGCCGGACAGCCGCCAGCCTGCGATCCCGATAGCAAGAGTCGAGGCCAGAAAAATTAGCGTTGTGGGCCATAAGGAGAGGGATGACAGATCAGGCATTCGGATAAGTCCTTGGTTCTGTGCCGTGAAATTAGGGCGCTCTCTCCGGCCCGGGCGGGCTCACTCTGTCCGTTTTTCCAGAGACTTGAGCACACCCACAATGAAAAGAGCGAGACCGGTGGCCAGCAAGGCGATCAACCATACCCCCAGGCCTGCTGCCGTACCGATGGCCGCAACCAGCCAGAGGCTGGCACCGGTTGTGAGACCTTTGACCTCGCCGCGTGTAAATACGATCAAACCCGCTGCCAGAAACGCCACGCCACCTGTCACGGCTTCGATCATGCGGATCGGGTCGAGGCGCACGTTGTCCCCGAAATCTCTGCCGACAAGATCAAGTGCCAGCAGGCAGTAACATGACGCCGCAAGGCCGACCAACATGTGCGTCCTAAGGCCGGCCGCATGATCCTTGCTTTCGCGTTCAAACCCGATGAGGGATGACAATATCACAGCGCCGATGATCCGAAAAACCACGACAGGCCATGCCAGCAAGCTGTGACCCGCGATTTCGGTTGAAAGTTCATTCAAGATTTCCGCCATGGCGAAGCAACACTCCAGCACCGCTTTCAGTTCCCCACCACACGCCACAGGGGAACCAAACGCAAAGCCGTGCGTTCCGGAAAAGAGAGAGGATGGGCCCCTGCGCCCTGATTTTTTTAGTTTAGGGAGAGATGACATGTCTGGCGACCGCACACCGCGCACCCGATCCGGATTCGAATGGTACGTTGTGTTTATAGGCATTGTCGTGCTGGCAATCGGACTGGTTTTGGCCGCGGGCGGTGTCTGGCTAATTTCTCTCGGAGGTTCTTGGTATTATGCGATCACGGGCGTGTTGTTGGTTGTTTCCGGTGCCTCGCTGACTAAGAAACGCCGCAGCGGGGTGCTGCTGTTTGTTGCGGTCTGGGTTGGTACGTTGATCTGGGGAATTTGGGAAGTGACCCTGGACGGGTGGCAACCTGCTTCGGATTGGTGGGCGCTGGAGCCAAGATTGGTTGCGCCCACGGTGTTGCTGTTTTTCGTATTGATCACGCTGCCCGTGCTGCATTCTCGCAGGTTGAACGGGCTAACGGCGGCGGTGGCAACGGCTTGGCTGGGGCTCTCACTTGTGACGGGTAGCGCAGTGCCGCTGCATGCGCAGGAAGATACACCTCAAATCTCCCAGGACACATCGGGTGGGGCGGACGGGTCACAGGTACCTGACGACGCAACCGTAACCGAGGCATTGCGCGCGCAGGGCAGGTCGCTGGAAGCGGGTGAGGATTGGCCGGTCTACGGTGGCAACATTCATGGCGAACGGCATTCCCCGCTGACACAGATCAGCACCGAGAACGTAGGACAGTTGCAGGTGGCTTGGTCGGTTCACACAGGCGATATGCCGACCGAAGCGGCAGACGGAGAATATTCACCGGAAAACACACCCCTGAAAGTTGGCGATACGCTTTTTGTCTGCACGCCAATGAACCAAGTCTTGGCGCTGGACGCCGCCACCGGGCTTGAGGAATGGCGCTATGACTCGCAGGTCTCGGAAGATGCGATTCCCTACGGGGCCACCTGCCGTGGTCTGGCCTATCATGCGCGGGACGATGTGGACCCTGACACGCTGTGTGCGGCCCGCGTTCTTGTCGGCACGCTGGATGCGCGATTGATTGCGGTTGATGCAGACACCGGCCAGCTTTGTCCCGAATTTGGCAACGCCGGCATGGTCGATCTAAACAATGGCATCGGTGACACGGTTCCCGGTTGGTATGCGGTGACCGCCCCGCCGACAATTGTGCGCGGCGTGGCGGTGATTGGCGCGCAGGTCAGTGACAATGAAGCCAACGATGCGCCCTCGGGCGTGATCCGCGGCTATGACGTGGTCACGGGCGACATGCTGTGGGCGTGGGATCTGGGGCAGGGGGGTGCCATCGACGCCCCTGCCGAAGGCGAGACCTATACCCGTGGCACGCCGAATATGTGGACGATGGCCTCAGGTGATCAGGAGTTGGGCCATGTCTATTTGCCGTTGGGCAATTCCTCCAGCGACTATTACGGCAGCGACCGCAGCGCCGCAGAGAATGAATATGCAACCTCGCTGGTGGCGTTGGATGCGAGCACCGGCGAGGAGATTTGGCATTTCCAGACCGTACATAACGACGTGTGGGACTACGATCTGGGCAGTCAGGTGACGCTGGTCGATTTCCCGACTGACGGCGGCACGGTTCCAGCGTTGATCCTGCCCTCGAAACAGGGTCAGATCTATGTGCTGAACCGAAAAACCGGAGAAAGCCTGTTTCCGGTGGAAGAACGCCCCGTGCCCAAGCTGGGCAGTGTCGAGCCAGCGTATATCTCTGACACCCAGCCCTATTCCGGCTATGCGAACCTGAACAAGCCGCCACTGACTGAAAAGGATATGTGGGGCATGAGCCCGATTGACCAGCTATGGTGCCGCATCCAGTTCCATCGTGCCAACTATGCTGGGCAATACACACCGCCATCGGCAGACAAACCCTTCATCCAGTACCCCGGCTATAACGGCGGATCTGACTGGGGCAGTGTGTCTGTCGACCCCGAGCGCGGCATTCTGATTGCCAACTACAACGACATGCCGAACTACAACCGACTGATCCCGCGCGAAGAGGCTGACCGGCGCGGTGTCAAACCGTTCAGTGATGCAGGTGGCGAGGCGGGGCCGATGCAAGGCGTGCCCTATGCCATCGAAGTGAATGCGGGCTGGCGGGTGCCCTTCACCGGCATGCTGTGTTCCGAACCGCCTTATGGCTGGATCAGGGGCATTGATCTGGCCACAGGCGAAACCCTGTGGGACCAGCCGTTCGGCTCAGCCGAAAACAACGGGCCGTTCGGCATTCCGTCGATGCTGCCGCTGACCATCGGGACACCGAACAATGGCGGTCCGATCACCACGGCGGGCGGGGTGACCTTTGTGGCCGCCACCACAGACGACAAGCTGCGCGCCTTTGCGACCGAAACCGGTAAAGAGCTGTGGCAGGTCGATCTGCCCGCGGGCGGTCAAACCACCCCGATGACCTATGAGGTCGACGGACGCCAATATGTCGTGATCTATCCCGGCGGGCATCACTTTATGGAAACCGAGGTGGGCGACCAGATCATCGCCTATGCGCTTCCCGAAGAATAAAATCTGACCCCCCTGCTATCCGGCGGGGGGGCCTTTTTGGTCCTGTATCGTCGGAGGAGGGGTGGATATGTCGGACACAGAGTCAGGGTCATCAACAAGGGATGGCGACACCAAGCTGAAGCGCGTGATGGGGCCCGGACTGTTGCTGTTGTTCATCGTGGGCGACGTGCTGGGCACGGGCATTTACGCGCTGACGGGCAAGGTGGCCGGAGAGGTGGGCGGCGTGGTCTGGTTACCCTTCCTTGTGGCCTTTGTTCTGGCGACGGTAACGGCGTGCAGCTATCTTGAAGTGGTTACGAAATACCCCCGCGCAGCGGGGGCGGCGCTGTATACGCACAAGGCCTTTGGCGTACATTTCCTCACCTTTCTGGTGGCTTTTGCCGTGATGTCATCGGGCATCACCTCGGCGTCGACGGCGTCGCGCGCCTTTTCCGAGAACTTTACCCAGACGGCGGGAATGGGCAGCGGCGCATTTGGCGTGACCGTGGTTTCGCTGGCCTTTATGGCGCTGATCGCGGCGGTGAATGTGCGCGGGGTGGGCGAAAGCGTGAAGATGAACGTGGTGTTTACCTGCATTGAACTGACCGGTCTGGTCATCATCATCCTGATCGGCGCGTGGGCCCTGGCAGGCGGGCAGGGGGATTTTGGCCGTGCCTTTGATTTCAGCAGCGGTGAAGGTGACAAGGGTTTGTTCTGGCCGGTGATCGCCGCCACCACGCTGGCGTTTTTCGCGATGGTGGGGTTTGAGGATTCGGTCAACATGGCAGAGGAATCCAAGAATCCGTCGCGGATATTTCCCAAGGTGCTGCTGTCGGGCCTGCTGATTACGGGGGTGATTTACCTGCTGGTGTCGGTGACCGCGATCGCGCTGGTGGATGCCGATGAGCTGAGCGAAGGTGCCACGCCTTTGCTGAAGGTCGTCGAGGCCGGCGCGCCGTGGTTCCCGCTGGGCGTATTCGGGGTGATCACCATGTGCGCGGTGGCCAATTCCGCGCTGATCAACATGCTGATGGCGTCGCGGTTGTTGTACGGTATGGCCGAGGAAAAAGTGCTGCCCAATGTGTTGGGGCGGGTGTTGCCAAACCGTCAGACGCCGTGGGTGGCCATCCTGTTCACCACGGCATTGGCAGCGGGGTTGATCACCTTTGTGGGGGCGGTGCCCGATCTGGGCGGGACCACAGCGCTTTTGTTGCTGGCCGTGTTTGCGGTGGTCAACGTGGCGGTGTTGGTGCTGCGCAGTGACAAGGTCGATCATGACCATTTCACCGCGCCGCTGGGGCTGCCCTATCTTGGCGCGGCAAGCTGTGCGTTTTTTGTCGGGCCTTGGACGGGGCGCGATCCGGTGCAGTATTTGATTGCGGGCATTCTGCTGGGAATCGGTGTGGTGCTTTGGGGGGCGACCGTTTTTTACATGCGATCAAAAGGACAGACACCCGGAGGAGATGATATGAGCGAGTTGGCACAGTGATGCGGGGGTGTTCTTGACCCGTCGTACCTGGCCCTTGCGGGCATGGACGCTGGTCGCTTTGGCCGGCGTTCTGCTGTTGTCTGCCTGTGGCGAGGGGCGGCAATCGGTGCTGAACCCGTCGGGGCGCGATGCGCTGCTGCTCTATGATCTGGCGCGGGTGATGTTTGTCGGCGCGCTGGTGCTGTGGCTACTGGTGGGCGGGCTGTTCGTCTATGTGACGCGGATCAACCCGCGCGAGATGTCGCGGCGGTTGGCCGAGGGGCTGATTGTTGGCGGCGGCGTGTTGTTTCCTGTCGTGTTGCTGGGCGGGTTGCTGGTGTACAGCCTGCCGCTGATGCAGGCCCCGCGCGAGGCGGATGAAGGCTTGCGGGTGCACATCACCGCCGAGCAATGGTGGTGGCGGGTCGAGTACGAGCTGCCCGATGGCGGCCGTGTCACGTCAGCCAACGAATTGCGTTTACCGGTGGGCGCGCGCACCGGGCTGGTGCTGAATGCGCACAGGGTGATCCACGCCTTCTGGGTGCCCGCACTTGGCGGCAAGGCGGACATGATTCCGGGCCGCGAGACTTATCTGTCGCTGTTGCCCGAGGCGGCGGGCACCTATCGCGGGCAATGCGCAGAATTTTGCGGTGCGTCCCATGCGCTGATGGCATTTGAGACCGTGGCGATGGCCCCTGCGGATTTCGAGGCCTGGCTGGCCGCCGAGGCGCAGGATGCCGCCGCGCCCCAGGGCGAGGACGCCACACGCGGTGCCCAGGTGTTTGCACGCGAAGGTTGCGGCGGTTGCCACACCGTGCGCGGCACGCAGGCCGTGGGGCAGGTGGGGCCGGATCTGACCCATGTGGGCAGCCGCCTGTCGCTGGGGGCCGGTATCCTTGGCGTGGAGGCCCCCGATTTTGCCAGTTGGATTGCCCATACCGAGACCCTGAAACCAGAGGTTGCCATGCCCAGCTATGACCACCTGCCGCCCGACGATCTGACTGCGCTTGCCGCCTATCTGGGAGGGTTGGAATGACACGACCTGCACCGCTTCCCGTGGCCGAGGGGACCTATCCTCCGACCGAGGACATGCTGAACGAACCGGTGACGTCCGAAGAGCAGGACCGCGGCAAGGCCGAGCTGCGCGCGGCATGGAAAACACCGCAGGGGTGGCGTTACATCTCGGCGGTGAACAACACCGAGGTGGGCGTCTGGTACGCCCTGACCGCTTTTGGGTTTATGCTGCTTGCCGGGCTTTTGGCGCTGGCGATGCGGGTGCAACTGGCCTTTCCGGGCAACACGTTTCTGGATGCGGACCGGTTCAACCAGTTCTTTACCATGCACGGATCGGCGATGATGTTCCTGTTCGCCGTCCCGATGTTCGAGGCGATCAGTATCCTGTTGCTGCCTGCCTTCCTCGGCGCGCGCGACATGCCGTTTCCACGCCTGTCTGCCTACGGTTACTGGTGTTTCCTGATCGGCGGCTGTTTCGTCATGGGCTCGCTTCTGTTCGACGCAGGGCCAAAGGCGGGGTGGTTCATGTACCCACCACTCGCCACCAAAGAGGAAGGCGTCGGCCCCGACATCTGGCTGTTGGGCCTGTCGTTCATCGAGGTCGCCAGCATCGCTGCTGCGGTCGAGCTGATCGTGGGCGCGCTGAAATGCCGTCCGCCCGGAATGCGGGTGAACATCATGCCGCTTTATGCGTGGTATGTGACAGTGGTGGGCGGCATGATCCTGTTTGCCTTTCCGCCGCTGATTGCGGGCGATTTCCTGTTCGAATTGCAGCGGTCGTTCGACTGGCCATTCTTTGACCCCGAACGCGGTGGCGATCCGATCCTGTGGCAACACCTGTTCTGGATTTTCGGCCACCCCGAGGTCTACATCGTTTTCCTGCCGTCCATCGCCATTGCGGCGATGATCGTGCCAACCGTCGCCCGGCGGCCGATTGTGGGGTATTCGTGGATCGTGCTGTCGGCGGTGGGCACCGGGTTCCTCAGCTTCGGGCTGTGGGTCCACCATATGTTCACCACTGGCTTGCCGCAGATGTCACTGGGGTTCTTTTCCGCCGCTTCCGAGGCGGTGGTGATCCCCACCGGCATCCAGTTGTTCGCCTTTATCGCCACGTTGATGGTCGGGCGGGTCAAGATGACCCTGCCAATGCTGTGGATCGCGGGTGCGTTGGCCATCTTTGTGGCGGGAGGGCTGACGGGCGTGATGCTGGCCATCGTACCGTTCAACTGGCAGGCGCATGACACTTATTTCATCGTGGCGCATCTGCATTACACATTGTTCGGAGGCATGGTCTTTCCGGTGATAGCGGGGGTCTATTACTTTTACCCGTTCTTTGCCAAAAAGCTGTTGTCAGAACGTTTGGGCCGCTGGGCCTTCTGGCTGATCTTTACTGGCTTCAACGTGACCTTCCTGCCGATGCATCTGACCGGACTGATGGGCATGCCGCGGCGGGTATTCACCTATCCCGAAAGCGCGGGATGGGGGACGCTGAATCTGATTTCGACGCTTGGTGCCTTTGTCATTGCCGCGGGTTTTGCGGTGTTCGTCTATGACATGCTGCGGCCCAAGTCGCGGCAGGGGCAAATCCCGCGCAATCCGTGGGGCGCAGGGACGCTGGAATTTGCCCATGACATCCCCGAAGAGGCCTGGGGTGTGCGGTCGGTGCCCTATATCACGTCACGCTACCCGTTGTGGGACCAGACCGATCTGGTCGCGCGCATGGACGCGGGCCGCTATTACCTGGCCGATGCGCCGGACCACCAGCGCGAAACGATCATAACATCGGTGATTGATGCCAAACCGATCTATGTGCAGCGGGTCACCGGCCCGGCGTGGATCACCATTTGGGCCGCGATCTTTACCGGCGGCGCGTTCATCTTTCCGACGTTCCATATCTACAAACCCGCGATTGTCTGCGGTGCCTTTGCCGTTGTCTGCGTGATGTACTGGCTGTGGACCAGCACCGCGCGCCCGCCGAAGGACGAGATGCGCGCGGCCGGATTGGGCCTGCGTCTGCCGAATTATGTGTCGGGACCGGATGCGGTGGGCTGGTGGGGCATGTGGATTACCATGCTGGGCGATGCAACGGCCTTTGCCAGTATTGTGTTCGGGTTCTTTTTCTACTGGACCGCGCGCCCCGATTTCCCGCCTGTCGATGCGGGTCATGCGGTGGGAACATGGGTGGCGGCGGCGGCAGTGCTGGGGGTTCTGGCCTGGGCTGCAACCTTGCTGGCCCGCGAGGTCAACCGGCGTGGCAAAGTGATGCTGGCGCGGCTGGCGCTGGTGATTGCGCCATTGAGCGCGGCAGCGGCGGGCGGGGCCGCCTGGCTGGCGGTGCGTGATCTGGATCCGGTATCGCATGTCTATCCGGCGATCCTGTGGGCGCTGATGGTCTGGCTGACGGTGCATCTGTGCGCGGGCATCATCATGCAGTGCTATTGCTTGGCAGGCTGCATCTTTGGCAAGGTCACGCCGCGCCATGATGCGGATCTGCGCAATGTCACGCTGTACTGGCACTTTGTTGCGCTGAAGGTTGTGGTGACCACGGCCCTGCTGGGGCTGGTGCCGGGGTGGTTGCCATGACCAGGATCACCGAGAACGAAGACGCCCGCGAATTCCGCTCCGAGGCGGGCAGCCTGTGGCGGATCACCTTTGGCCCGTTGATCTGGGCGGTCCATTTCGCCGCCTCCTACGGTGCGACGGCGTTGATCTGCGCCAAGGGCGGCACCGGGTTTGTGGAGGGCTTGCGGCTGGGCATCGGGATCGGGACGGGGGTGGCGCTTGTCGCGATTGCGTGGCTGGGCTGGCAGTCGTGGCGCCAGTGGGATCTGTTGCGTGACCGCGACTGGGAAAACGATCAGGGCACCGGCGAGGACCGCCACCAGTTTCTGGGACATGCGGCGTTTCTGCTGGCGGTGATTTCGTTCATCGGGGTGTCCTATGTCGCCCTGCCGGTTCTGCTGATCGGGACATGTCGTTGAGGGCCGTGTTGGGATACGTGGGCCTGCTGGTTCTGGCTGTGCTGTGGCTGTTGCCGCTGGGTGCCTGGGCGGGAGCGGATTTTCCGCATCACATGCTGCGGCATATGGGGCTGGTGGCCATCGTCACGCCGCTGCTGGTGGTGGGCTTTCCCCAGGCCACACGACTCTTTGCCCTGTCGCCGCTGGCCGGGGCGGCGGTGGAATTTGTGGTGGTCTGGGGCTGGCATCTGCCGGGCTTGCACGGCTGGGCCGACGGCGGCGGCGCGGGTCTGGTGCTGGAGCAGGGCAGCTTTGCCATCGCGGGCCTTCTGGTCTGGGCCGGTGCCCTGCGTGCGGACCAGCCGCTGGCGGGGGCGGGTGGCTTGCTGCTGACGTCGATGCACATGACGTTGCTTGGCGCGCTGATCATTCTGGCGCCGCGCGATCTTTATGCGGAAATCTGCGGGCGTGCGCCTGATCTGGATGCGCAGCAACTGGGCGGGCTGCTGATGCTGGGGATCGGTACGCCGGTCTATCTGGTGGCGGGGCTGGTGTTGGTGGCGCGGGCATTGGATGACGAAAGGGGGCTGGCATGAGACTGGTGCTTCTGACACTGGCGGCGCTGGCGGTCTGTGGCGTGATCGCCACCGCGGCGGTTGTGGGCTTTGGCCTGTATAACGTGTCGGCACGGCAGGGGCATTTGCCCGGTGTGGGCTGGGTATTGCACACCACGTTCAAACAATCGGTGCGTTTGCGCGCGCCGGAGGCCAAAGAGGTGCCGGACGACATCACATCCCCAGACCGCATCAAGCTGGGCGCGCTGCATTTTCAGAGCGCCTGTGCCTTTTGCCACGCGGCACCGGGCCAGCCGCGCAGCGCAACGGCACTGTCGATGAACCCGCCGCCGCCCCATATCTCCGAGGCTGTGTTGCAGTGGGAGCCGCAGCACATGTTCTGGATCGTCGAACAAGGTGTGAAGATGAGCGGAATGCCCCATTGGCCCGCAGACGGACGCGGCGATGAGATCTGGTCGGTTGTGGCCTATTTGAACGCGGTGCCAGACATGACGGCGCAAGACCAGACCGCGTTGGCGGGGGACGGATCGGGTGCGGTCCGTTGCTCTGCCTGTCACGGCGAGGAGGGCAAAAGCGTCAATACCTATGTGCCAAGGCTGGACATCCTGACGCCCGACCAGATCACGCAGGCGCTGGTCCAATACCGCGACGGCACGCGCCGCAGCGGCATCATGCAAGAGGCCGCATCGGGGTTGAGCGATGCGCAGATCGACCGCATCGCGGGCCGGTATGGCGTGGCACAGGTGGCCAGCGCGCAGGCCGCAGACGCAGCCGAAACCGATCATGCAGGTGCGCGGCTGGCGATGCGCGGCACCGACGCTGTGCCCGCCTGCACACAATGTCACGGCCCCGGACGTGCAGCGGATGCGCCGATTGCGCCGGTGCTGGCGGGGCAAAGTCGTGCCTATATGGAAAGCCAGCTGAAGCTGTGGCGCGACGGCCAGCGTGGCGGCGGGGTGCGCGCCAAGCTGATGACCAAGGCCGCCCAGAACCTGAGCGACGCCGAGATCACCACACTGGCAGACTGGTTCGCGGGGCTGGCACCCGCAGGGGATGGTAAATGAATGTCCACAGGCCTAGGCTCTGGACCCATTAATCAAATATGCTCAGCGGCGATTTCACGAAATTTCAAGGGTTTGAGGCGTTCCGCCAATAGTGGTTCTATTTGCAAACGACTCAAGACGTTGAAATGAAGTGAAATCGCCGCCCTTCGGGTTTGACGGATTTTCCCGCAGCCTGCGTCACATCTGCTTGAAATAGAACCACTATTCACGCGCAGATGCTCCTGATCTACGAAAAAATCTGTCAAACTGAGCATGTAAGATTAATGGGTCCGGAGCCTAGGAGTTCGCAAGCCGCGTATAATGGCCAAAGGATTGGCTGAGGTCAGCATGCGAGCCCATCTCAACGATCTGGCCGTCCTGCATCACGGCAATGCGGTCTGCGTTGCGGATGGTGTCCAGGCGGTGCGCGATGACAAGTGTCGTGCGGTTTTCTGACAGGGCATCCAAAGCGTCCTGAATCTGGCGTTCGGTCTGGGTGTCGAGCGCCGAGGTGGCCTCGTCCAATATCAGGATCGGCGGGTTTTTCAGGAAGATCCGCGCAATGGCGACCCGTTGCTTTTGCCCGCCCGACAGGCTGACGCCACGTTCGCCCACGATAGTGTCCAGACCGTCGGGCATCTGCGCGATCAAATCGCCGAGTTGCGCCTTGGCGGCGGCGTCAAGAATTTCATCTTCGCGCGCGTTCAGACGACCATAGGCGATGTTTTCGCGCAGGGTGCCGCCGAAGAGGAACACATCCTGACTGACAATCCCGATCTGGCTGCGCAGGGAATTCAGCTTCATGCCCGCCACATCCAACCCGTCGATTGTGATCCGCCCCGCTTGCGGGTCGTAGAACCGTGGCACCAGCGCCAGCAAGGTGGTCTTGCCCGCGCCGGACTGTCCGACAAAGGCCATCTTTTCACCCGCACGCACATCCAGGTTGATGCCCTTGAGCACTGGCCGCCCCGCTCCGTAGTCGAATGCGATGTCTTCAAACCGCACGGCCCCCTTGAACGCAGGGGCATCCTGCGCGTCTTTGGCGTCGGCCACATCGGGCTCGGTCTCCATCAGTTCCAGATAGCGGCGAAAGCCTGCGATCCCGCGCGGATAGGTTTCGATCACGGCGGCAATCTTGTCGAGGGGACGGAAGAACACCGTCACCAGCAGCAGAAACGCGACAAAGCCGCCGGTGCTCAGCGATCCGTCCAGCACAAAGCCCGCACCGGCCACCATCACAACCACTTGGATCAAACGCATCCCCATGTAGTTCAGCGCTGATGACCCCGCCATCAGCTTGTAGGCCGACAACTTGGTCTCGCGGTAGCGGTTGTTGTCTGCGGCGAACAGGGCCGCTTCGTGGTCTTCATTGGCAAAGGCCTGCACCACACGGATGCCGCCGATGTTCTCCTCAAGCCGCACGTTGAAATCGGCCACGCGTGCATAGATGGACCGCCATGTGCGGGTCATACGCCCGCCGAACACAACCACGATAGCGACGCAGGCCGGAACGATCACCGCCGTGATCAGCGCCAGTTTGACATTGATCGTCATCATCAGGGCAAAGGCCCCGACAAAGGTCATGATTGCAATGAACAGATCCTCCGGCCCATGGTGGGCGACCTCGCCGATCTCTTCAAGGTCGCGGGTGACGCGGGCGACCAGTTTGCCGGTGCGCATCTTGTCGAAAAAGGAAAAGGACAGCCGCTGGAAATGAGCGAAGGCACGGCGTCGCATTTCGGTTTCGATGTTGATGCCCAGCATGTGACCCCAATAGATCACAATGGTCATCAGGCCCGAGTTCAAGACATAGATGACCAGCAACCCAAAAGCGGCCAGAAGGGTCAGCCCCAGATCACCGGCGGGCAAGAGCACATCAATGAACCCCTTGATCGCCAGCGGAAACGCAAGTTCCAGCAGACCCGAGAGCACAGCACATCCGAAATCAAGCCAGAACAGAGCCTTCCAGGGCCGATAGTATTCAAAGAACTGCCGAAGCATGGAACGCATCTTTCTGCTGTGGGACGCCTGCGGGTTGGGTATCTGAACGGTCTGTGTTTTCCCAGACCGAAGTGTCGCGGCGGTGTCAGGGGACCGGCAAGCGGCCCCGGTTGTGCGGGTGACGATACGGAACACGTCCAAAGGGAACTGCGGGCGCGGTCAGTGCGTTCTTTATTCGGAGGATCACATCATGTCATTTCGTCGCGACTACATCACCAAGCCCATTTTCAAATGGGCCAAGACCGCGTTGCCTGCCCTGTCCGACACCGAAGCCGAGGCGATTTCGGCGGGGGATGTCCATTTTGAAGGCGAATTGTTTTCGGGCAAACCCGACTGGTCGGTGTTGCGCAATATGAAGGCCCCGACGCTGACAGCGGACGAACAGGCCTTTGTCGACGGGCCGTGCCGGGAGTTCTGCGATATGCTGGACAGCTGGCAGATTGACCATGTTGCCGGTGATCTGCCGAAAGACGCGTGGGATTATCTGCGCGATAACGGGTTCTTTGGCATGATCATCCCAAAGGAGTATGGCGGCCTGGGCTTCTCCGCCTACGCCCATTCAGAAGTGGTGCGCTATATCTCAAGCCGGTCTG
Organism: Sulfitobacter sp. EhC04; assembly: GCF_001650875.1. Lineage (GTDB taxonomy): Bacteria > Pseudomonadota > Alphaproteobacteria > Rhodobacterales > Rhodobacteraceae > Sulfitobacter. Next base: position 88,792 of record NZ_LXYI01000017.1, on the reverse strand, counting down.
TCGCCGGGGCAGTGACCGTGATGGTGCCAAACTCGCTTGGCCCCGGAGAGCTGATTTTGCAGTTCGGCACCCAGGCGCAGCGCGACGACTGGTTGCCGCGTCTGGCCTCGGGTAAGGAATTGCCCGCCTTTGGCCTGACCAGCGAAGACGCCGGATCGGACGCGTCGGCCATGGTGGATGAAGGCGTGATCTGCAAGCAGAAATGGCAAGGCGAGGAGGTTCTGGGCATCCGTCTGAACTGGGCCAAGCGTTACATCACACTGGCACCCGTCTGCACGGTTCTGGGGCTGGCGTTCCAGCTGCGCGATCCGGACGGATTGCTGGGCGATGCGCCCGACATCGGCATCACCTGCGCACTTGTGCCTACCGATCTGGACGGCGTTGAAACAGGCCGTCGCCACTTGCCGTCGGGAACGATGTTCATGAACGGGCCGACCACCGGTAAGGATGTGTTCATTCCGTTGGACCACATCATCGGCGGGCCGGAATACGCGGGCAAGGGTTGGATGATGCTGATGAGCGCACTGGCCGCAGGACGCGGGATTTCGCTGCCGTCGCTGTCGGCGGCAGGAACCGCGCTGGCGGCACATACGACAGGGGCCTATGCCCGCGTGCGCAAGCAGTTCAACATGCCCATTGGCCTGTTCGGCGGCGTCCAGGAACCGATGGCGCGGATCGCGGCCAATGCCTATACCATCGACGCCGGCCGTCGATTGACCACAGCGGCGCTGGACGAGGGGCACAAGCTGGCGGTGATTTCGGCCATCATGAAATACCATGCGACCACCCGAATGCGCGAAAGCATCAACGACGCGATGGATGTGCATTCAGGCAAGGCGGTGATCGACGGTCCGCTGAATTATCTGCAACCGCATTACCGCGCCATCCCCATCGGGATCACCGTCGAGGGGGCCAACATCGTCACCCGCAACCTGATCATTTTTGGTCAGGGGGCGATCCGCGCGCATCCGCATCTGCTGGATGAAATGCAGGCCTTGCAGGAACCGGACCCCGAAAAATCACTGACGGAATTCGACAGGCATTTCTGGGCGCATGTGGGCCATTCGACCCGCAACTTCTTTCGCGCCTGGTGGTCAGGCTGGACCGGACGCGGCGCGGTGCCGGACAATGCGGGCGACATCGCGCCGCTTTATGCACGGCTTTCGCGCTGGTCTGCCGCCTTTGCCGTGACGGCTGACATGGCGTTTCTGACGCTGGGCGGGGAGTTGAAGCGCAAAGAGATGATCTCGGCGCGTTTGGGCGATGCGCTGTCGGAAATGTTTCTTGTGGCTGCTGCGCTGAAACGTTGGGAAGACGACGGGCGACACGAAGGGGATTTGCCGCTGGTGCAATACTCTGCCGAAGTGTCCTTCAAGCGTATCGGACGTGCGCTGGACGAAACCATTGCAAATTTTCCCGCGCGGTGGGTTGGATGGCTGCTGCGTCCGACGCTGTTGCCGCAATCACGGTCGCGCGGGCCGTCGGACAAGCTGGCCGAGCAGTGCGCGATGATCCTGTACCACCCGTCGCAAACCCGTGACCGTCTGGTTGGTGAGCTGCATCCGGGGGAATCCGACAGCGGGCCGGGCTTGCTCGACACCGCCTTCAGGATGGTGATCGAGGCAGAGCCGCTGACCAAACGCCTGCGCAAACTCAAACAGTCGCCTGCCGCCGCGCTGAAGGCCGGGGCGCTGACCGATGCCGAATTCGCGCAGTTGGAGCGCCTGGACGCCGCCGTGCAAAAGGTTGTGGCGGTGGACGAATACAGCCCCGAGGAAATTGCAGCCATGTTCCCCGATGCGCCTCAGAATTCTGACAGCTTGACCCCCAGAGAGGCCGCAGAATGACCCGTCCCGTTTATCTTGTCGATGGTGCCCGCACCCCGTTTCTAAAGGCGCGTGGTGGTCCGGGACCGTTCACGCCGGTGGATCTGGCGGTGCAATGCGGCAGGCCGCTGTTGATGCGCCAGCCGATGCCGCGCAGTGCTTTTGATCTGGTTATTCTGGGCTGTGTGAACGTCATTCAGGACGAAATGAACCCTGCCCGCGTGGCGGCGCTGCGGCTGGGAATGGGTGATGAACAGGTGGCCTTTACCATGCAGATCAACTGTGGTTCGGGCATGCAGAGCATCGACACCGCCTTTCGCTATATCCGCGATGGCAGTCATGAAATGATCCTTGCCGGCGGCACCGAGGCGCTGAGCCATGCGCCGCTGGTCTATAACCGCAAGGCGACAGAGTGGTTCGGCGGCATGGCGCAGGCCAGGGGCGCGATGGACAAGGCCGCCAAATTGACCGAACTGCGCCCCGATTTCTTCAGCCCGGTGATTGGGCTGGAGCGTGGGCTGACCGATCCGATTACGTCCCTCAACATGGGCCAGACTGCCGAAGTGCTGGCGCATCGTTTCGGCATCGACCGCGAAACCGCAGATGCCTATGCGGTGGACAGCCACAAACGGCTGGCGGCAGCGCAGGCCGGTGGACGGCTGGACCGCGAGGTGCTGCCTGCCTTTGACCGTGACGGGGTACCCCATGCGGCAGATGACGGCGTGCGTCCCGACAATTCAATGGCGCATCTGGCCAAGCTGAACCCCGCATTCGAAAAGCCCTACGGCAAGGTCACGGCAGGTAATTCCAGCCAGATCACAGATGGCGCATCCTGGGTGATCCTTGCATCGGAAACGGCGGTCGAGGCACATGGGCTGGAGCCGATCGCGCGGCTGGTCGACAGCGAATGGGCGGCGTTGGATCCGTCGATCATGGGGCTTGGTCCGGTGCTGGCGTCGACCCCGCTGGCGCAGCGGCATGGCCTGAATGTTGACGACATCGACCTGTGGGAAATCAACGAAGCCTTTGCCGCACAGGTGCTGTCCTGTCTGGCGGCATGGCAGGATGATGATTTTTGCCGCGAAGTGCTGGGCTATGACGCCGCTTTTGGGCGGATCGACCGTGGCCGTCTGAATGTGGATGGCGGCGCGATCAGCCTTGGCCACCCTGTCGGGGCCAGCGGCAACAAGATCGTGCTGCATCTGGCCAATGCAATGAAAACCAAAGGTGTCCGTCGCGGCATCGCCACCGAATGCATCGGTGGCGGGCTGGGCGGTGCCATGCTGTTGGAGGCCGCGTGATGGATGTTCTGGAACACATTCCCCGCACGCCCAGGCCTGAAGATACGCCAAGACCGGCAGGCGTGGACAACTGGCGTTATGCCAAGGGCGAGATTGCCCAACTGTGGCTGGACTGTGCTAACACCGGCACCAATGTGATATCGGAAGCGGTGTTGCGCGAACTGGACAGATTGCTGGACCAGATCAAAACCGATCAACCCCGCGCATTGGCGATCCGCTCGGCCAAGGCAGGCGGCTTCGCGGCAGGCGCCGACATTGACGGCTTTGCCAATCTGCGCGGTGAAAGCGCCGTGAAGATGCTGGAACAGGGCCATGCCGTGTTGGACAAATTGTCAGACCTGCCTTTCACGACCATCGCCGTGGTGCATGGCAACACGCTGGGCGGCGGGCTGGAACTGGCGCTGGCCTGCGATCACCGCATCGGGGTTGATGGCGTCAAGGTCGGCTTTCCCGAGGTGCAGTTGGGCTTGCATCCGGGCCTGGGCGGAACCTTTCGGCTGACACGGCTGATTGATCCGGTGGCCGCGATGCAGATGATGCTGACGGGCAGTTCCGCCCATGACCGCAAGGCGCGCAAGCTGGGCATACTGGACGCGTTGGTGCCGATCCGCCATGTCGATGCAGCGATCAGCGCCGCCGCAGCTGGCAAACTGGAGCACGACACCGGCGGGCTGCGCGCCACGGCGCTGCGCACCCGCGCGGGCCGGTCGCTGGCCGCCACGCGGATGCGGTCCGAAGCCGAAAAGAAGGCCCCGAACCAGCATTACCCCGCGCCCTATGCGCTGATAAACCTGTGGGAAGACCATGGCGGCGATCCTTCCGCGATGCAAAAGGCCGAAATCGCATCCTTTGCCAAACTCCTAGACAGCGCCACGGCGCAAAATCTGATCCGCGTGTTTTTCCTGCGCCGCAAACTGAAGTCAGAGGGCAAAGGCAACGACGGCATCCAGCATGTTCACGTGATCGGTGCCGGTGCCATGGGTGCCGAGATTGCCGCATGGTCCGCGATGCAGGGCAAGCGCGTCACGCTGGAAGACGTGGCGCTGGAGCCACTGGGCGAGGCGGTGAAAAGGGCCGTGGGCATTTATGACAAGAAGCACCTCAGCGGGATTGACGCACGCGATGCGCTGGACCGGATGATGCCCGACCCCGAGGGGCTGGGCCGCGCCCGTGCCGATCTGGTGATCGAGGCCGCACCCGAAAAGCTGGAGATCAAGGAAAAGATCTATGCATCGCTTGACGGCGTGATGAAGCCGGATGCGATACTGGCCAGCAACACCTCAAGCCTGCGATTGGCCGATCTGGTGGCGGCCACGCCCGATGCGGGCCGGTTTGCGGGGCTGCATTTCTTTAACCCCGTTTCGCAAATGCCCCTGGTCGAAGTTGTCTCGCATGATGCGGCCGAAGCCAAGACGCTGGACCGTCTGGCAGCCTTTGCCGAAGGTATTGACCGTCTGCCTGCGCGCGTCACCGATTACCCTGGGTTTCTGGTGAACCGCATCCTTGGCCCCTATCTGATGGAGGCGATGGTGATGCTGGAGGAAGGCAAAACCAAGGAAGACATCGACCGCGCAGCGCTGGCATTCGGCATGCCGATGGGGCCTGTGACACTGGCCGATCAGGTGGGGCTGGATATCTGTCTGGAGGTGGCAAAGTCGCTGCGTCACAGTCTTGACCGACCGATGGCGGACACGCCGGACTGGCTGGCAGAAATGGTCGCGCAGGGGCACGTGGGCCGCAAGTCAGGGCGGGGATTGTACAACTATGACACCCGGGAAACGCCCCCCGACACGCCCGCCGATGATCCGCCCGACGAGATCATCGACCGGCTGATCCTGCCGATGTGCGACGCCGGAGTGGAATGCCTGCGCAAGGGTGTGGCGCAGGATGCCGATACCGTGGACGCCGCCGTGATCTTTGGCACTGGATGGGCCCCGTTCCGTGGCGGACCGATGCATTATGCCAAAGTACGCCGCGAAGTGCCGCGCAGGCTGGAAGCGCTGGCCGCAGACCACGGGGCGCGGTTTGACCCTGACAAGGGATGGGCCTCTTTTGGCTGAGAATACCGCCGACCGGATCGCAACCGAGATCATTGAACGCACAGGCGGCGAGATACGGCTGGCCTTGCCAATGGGGCTGGGAAAGCCGGTAACGCTACTGAATGCGTTGACCCGCGCGGTGGCCAAACGCCCCGATGTGCAGCTGTCGATCCTGACCGCATTGACGCTGGAACGGCCCGAGATGGGGCAGGGCATGGCGCGCCGCCTGCTGGAACCGGCCGCAGACCGCCTGTTCGGGGCCTATCCGCAGATCGAATACGCGCAGATGATGCGCGACGGCACCCTGCCCGAGAACATCGAAGTGTCCGAATTCTTTATGCAGGCGGGGCGCTGGTTGTCGCAGCCCGTGGTGCAGCGGCGCTATATCGCGGCGAACTATACCCATGCGCTGGACGTGCTGCGGGACTGGCGGCCCAACGTGATGATGCAACTGCTGGCTCCCGTTGATGCTGACAGCTTCAGCCTGTCGTGCAACACCGACATTTCGTCCGATCTGCTGAGGGACCGGCAGGCGGGACGGCAGGATTTCATCCTCGCAGCCGAGGTGAACGACACATTGCCCGCAATGACCGGCCCGCAGGCGAGGGTGGCCCGTGATGAGGTGCAATTGCTGATGGACGAGGGGCCGCAGTTTGAGCTGTTTTCCGTGGTCAAACGACCTGTCGGCGCTGTGGAACACGCCATCGGGCTGCATGTGGCGCGTCTGATCCGCGATGGCGGGACGCTGCAAATCGGGATCGGCGCAATTGGCGACGCGGTGGCCCATGCGCTGCTGTTGCGCCACGCGGGCAGGGCGCTGGACGTCCAGCGTAACAGCCCCTTTGCCATGGACGGATTTGACGAAAGCGGGGCCTTTGACGCAGGCCTGTATGTGGTGACGGAAATGCTGGTGGATGGCCTGCTGCAACTGTTCAAGGCCGGTATCGTGCGCCGCGAGGTTGATGGCGTTGCGATTCACGCGGGGTTCTTTGTGGATTGCCGCGCCTTTTACGAGGCTTTGCGGGGGCTTTCTGACGCGGAACAAGCGCGCATCCGAATGATGCCGGTGTCGTTTACCAACCAGCTTTACGGTGATGAGGACGCCAAACGCGCCGCCCGCACCGATGCGCGCTTTGTGAATGCGGCGATGAAGGTGACGCTGCTTGGTGGTGTGACCAGTGATGTGACAAGGGACGGGCAAGAGGTGAGCGGTATCGGGGGCCAGTTCAATTTCATCGAACAAGCCTTTGCGCTGGACGGGGCGCGGTCCGTCATCACCTTGCCCGCCACACGGACCAAGGCCGGGCAGACCACGTCGAACATCGTCTGGTCGCATCCGCACGAAAGCGTGCCGCGCGCCTATCGTGATATCGTGGTGACGGAATATGGCATTGCCGATCTGCGTGGAGTGCGCGACGAGGTAGCAGTTGCCCGTATGGTGCGTATTGCCGACAGCCGGTTTCAGGATGATCTGGTCGCTCAGGCCAAAAAGGCAGGCAAACTCGCGGCAGATTTTGAGGTCCCGGCCGGCTGCCGCCGCAACACACCGCAGTATCTGAACGGCTGGCTAGTCCCATTTGCACTGCCGGAATTTCCCTTTGGCACCGACTTTGATGCCGTCGAACAGCGGCTGTTGCCCGCGCTGGATCTATTGTCGAAAACCCAAGGTCACCGCATCGGCATGGCGCGGCTGGTTCTGGAGGGTCTGCGGGCAAGGGGTGCCAATCGCGTCTGTATGGAACGCATGGCGTTGACGGCCCCGCGCGGGTTTCGCAACCGGCTGGAAGCACTGGCGCTGAAAGGCGCGCTGCGGAAGGTTCGATAGCGGTGCTGCCGGTCTCAGGGGAACCTTTTCCCGATGCGGTATGTTGAATGACATATGTTTGATGACACAGGCCGGTGCGCGGGTGCCCGTCACGGAAAGGTTCCACAATGAGGGCAGGCGCGGGTTTGGCACGGATTGCAATTGTCGCTCTCGGGCCGCGGAGTTTGGGCGCTCTTGAAGCTTTGGTGACGCATCTGGCGGACAGCGGGTGCCGTGTGTCGGTCGATGTGTTCGAGCCTTCCGACGCACCGGGTGCAGGGCCGAATTTTCACCCCGACGAAAGCCCTCTGTGCTTGTTGAACATTCCGTGTCGCGACATCGCCATTCGCCCGCCCGTGTTTTCGCGCTGTGGCAACTTTGTCGAGTGGTTCGCCAAGCGAACAGGCGAGCAGGCAGACCCCGACAGTTTCCCCCCACGGGCTGATCTGGGGCGGTATCTGCAGGCACGGCTGGATGATCTGCTGGACGCGGCCCAGGGGGCGATCACTGTCATTCGCGAACAGGTCACACGGATTGAACGCAGTGGCGCGGGCTGGCGGGTGCGAACAGGTGGCACATTGCATGCGCCCTACGACGAGGTGCTGTTGACCCCCGGCCAGCCCAGGGTGACGCCCGATGCACAACTGGCCGAATGGCATACGCATGCCAACAGCAGTCAGGGGCAACTGGCACCGGCCTATCCGGCAAGGCAACTGGCAGACTGTGCGCTGGGTTGGACAGGCCGGTCTGTCGCGATCCGCGGTTTGGGACTGTCGACCTTTGACGTGTTACGGGTGCTGACATGCGGGTTGGGCGGGCGGTTTGATGCGCAGGGCTATCATCCTTCGGGGCGCGAACCCGCGTGCATCCATCCGTTTTCGCTGAACGGCCATCCGCCCTTTCCCAAACCTGCGACAAAGGCACTGGATGCGCGGTTTGACCTGCACAGGTCGGAGGTGGATCGGTTTTCGCAAGCGCTGGCACAGGCCGCTGTGGTCGATCCGGACAGTGCAGCGGCGGTGATCAACGCAGCGCTGATCCCTGTTGTGGCCCGCATCCTGTCTGCCTGTGGCGCGGCGGTGCCGGAGGGTGCCGTTGACGAATGGCTGCAGACCGAATGGACCAACCCCGGATCGCAGGAAAATTACTCCCCGCCTGAGGCACTGCGCATCGGCATCGCTCTGGCTGATGGCAGCTATGTGCCGACCATCGGATATGCGATGGGGCAGGTCTGGCGCAAGGTGCAGGACGCCCTGCGCGCGGGTTATAACCCTGCCGACGCGCCCGCCGCTACCGCTCAGGCGATGGTTGGTTTCGATGAAGGGCTCAAACGGTACAGCTATGGCCCGCCGCTGTCAGCTGCTCGCGAATTGATGGCGCTGATTGATGCGGGCATTGTGGTGCTGAACCTTGCTGCCGATCCTGATGTCATCCTGACAGACAGCGGTTGGACGCTGGAAGCCTCTGGCCACACCGCCCGCGTTTCGGTCATGATCGACGCAGTGCTGCCCTCGCCCGATCTGTCGGCCATCGACAAGCCACCCGTTTCCCCGCTGGTGGAAGACGGCGTGTTGGCCCCATTTGCCCAAGGGCTGGCGGCACGTACAGCACCCGATGGGCAGGTTCTGGATGAAGAGGGTCGTGTGGTGCCGCGCTTGTGCCTGTTGGGCCGACTTGCCCTGGGCAGTGTGATCGCGGTCGATTCCTTGCACGACTGTTTCGGAAAATCTTCGGACCGCTGGGCCAAGGGGGTGTGCGCGCGCCAAAATCTCTAGATCAGCGTAAGCAGGCGCGGGTACTGGCATGACAATGCCGCCGCCGAAAGCTTCTTTCAGCTATCGATCCGAGAACGCGTCAGGCGGCAAGGCGACCCGACCCGCAAGGAAGGAAGGAAGGAAGGACGTGTTCGAATACGTCGAGTTCTTCTTCAACCCGAAACGCAAGCACACGAACTACGGCATGCAGTCGCCCGTTGAATTCGAAATCAGACAGCAGAAACCGAACGAGGCACGGGTCAGTGTCTAGGAAACTAGCGGCACCGCAAGTCGTCCTGACGGCCATCATGCGAAAGCTCCTCATCCTCGCAAACTCGCCCGTCAAAGAGGACCGGAAATGGTAAGAAGTCAGAGCTTGACCAATAGGGGTATATTAGGAAGGGGCCGAACGATTGGGCACTTCGACCGCAAGGTGGTCGATCAACGCCCTGACAGCGGGCACGAGGCCCTTGCGGGAAGAGAACACGGCATGGATTATTCCAAAGGGGGAATGCCAGTCGGGCAAAAGATGCACGAGGTGCCCCGCGTCTATCTCGCTCCGACCGACATGTTCGGGGAGCAGCGCCACGCCCAGCCCTTCCAGCGCGGACCGGCGAAGGACATCGGAACTAGCACAAAGAAGTCGTGGTTGATGCGAGAGAGTCTGCGTCGCGCCATCGGGACCAACAAGTGTCCATGTGACCTCGTCGGTCTCATGGTCCATCGACAGCGTCGGCAATTCGGTCAGTCGCTGGAGAGTGATCGCGCCGCCCGTGGCGCGCAAAAACTCGGGACTTGCGGCAAGGATCAGACGAGACCGGCCAAGTTTCCGCATGAACAGATTGGGATCGGTATCGAAAGTGCTCCGGATGCGCAGGGCCACATCCACCCGATCTTCCACGAGGTCGGCGGGCCGATTGAGAATCTTGAGTTGCACCCTGACTTTCGGGTATCGGCGCAGGAACTCCGGCAGAATGTCGATGAGGAGATCCTGAAGCATCCCCTGTGGACAGCTCACGCGGACCATCCCGTTGGGATCCAGCTGCGCGTTCGCCGCCACGGCCTCTGCGGCTTCCGCGCCTGCCAGCATTGCGACGCAGGCCTCGTAGAAGGTTTCTCCCACGTCTGTCAGGCGTAGACTGCGGGTCGTGCGTTCCAACAATCGCACGCCGAGTCGATCCTCCAATTGCGCCACGCGCTTGCTCAGGGTGGCCTTGGGAACCCCTGTCGCCCGTGTGGCAGCCGAGAAGCCCTTATATGTCGCAACAGCATGGAAATAGTAGAAATCGTTCAGATCCTGCATCCAAAACCCCGTGGCCCTTCGCTGCACATGGGACATGGATGATTGTTTCACTGGGGAGATGCAACGTCTTTCAGGGGCCCCCTAATGCCCGGATGCCGCACCCCTAGATATCAAGGGCAACGACGGGGATCACACCTCGCATCGTCTGGAAATACTGGAGGAGAGCCCCATGGCCAAAATCGCCATCATTTATTACTCGAGCACCGGTCACACTCACAAGATCGCGGAAACCGCCGCGGAAGGCGCCCGCGCCGCGGGTGCCGAGGTACGCCTGCGCAAGGCGGCAGAGCTTGCCCCCGATGCCGCCATAGACAGCAATCCCGCCTGGCGCACCCACATCGAGGCAACCCGCGATGTGCCGGAGGCGACTCCGGAAGACCTCGAATGGGCGGATGGTTTCCTGCTGGGCAGCCCCACACGTTTCGGCCTGCCCGCCGCACAATTGAAGCAATTCGTAGACCAGTGCGGTGGCATGTGGTTCACGGGCAAGCTGCAGAACAAGGCGGCCGGTGCCTTCACCGGGGCTGGCAATCCGCACGGCGGTCAGGAATCGACCCTGCTGGCCCTTCAGAACGTCTTCTATCACTGGGGATCCGTGATCGTACCGGTCGGCTACACGGACCCGCTTCTCGGCGAGGCTGGTGGCAACCCTTACGGTGTAAGCTACACCGACACCGGACAAGAGCCGCTGCCCGACACCGTGCTGGCTGCCGCCAAATACCAAGGTCAGCGCATCGCCCGTTTTGCTGACGTTCTGGCCCGCAACATCGACGACCTTTAAATCCGGAACGCGTAGCAATCGACGCGGCCCGATACGTATCAAAGGAGGACCGTTCATGACCACCGAACATCAGCGGGACGTCGCCCGCGTCGACAGCCCCCAGGTCGGTCGGGGTATGACGGACGAACACCTGGTCCGTCCGCTCGTGCCGCCGGATGACTTTGCGGCGAGCGATCCCTTCCTCCTCTTGATGGAGGACACGTTCCCCCTCGGGGTTTTTGATCGCCACCCGCATCAGGGAATCGAAACAGTCACTTATGTGATCGACGGGGCCGTGGAACACTTCGACAACCACGGCAATACCGGGCTCTTCGAGGCGGGCGACGCATTGTGGCTGACGTCGGGGCGGGGCATCGTTCACAATGAACAGCCCGCAAGGGGCGAGCCCGTTCATCTTCTCCAACTGTGGGTGAACCTGCCCGCCGCAAGCAAGCGCGTACCGGCGAACTTTCAGGAACTTCGGGCCGCCGATCTTCCTGTCCGGCGCGAACCGGGGGCGGAAATCCGGGTCTTTTCCGGATCATCCGGGACGGTCACTGCGCCGACCACAAATCACGCCGCGGTCACGATGGTTGAAGCCCGTCTTGAGCCGGGCGCAAGTATCGAACAGGACTTGCCTGCCGATTATACCGCATTCGTCGTGGTGCTGGAGGGCTCCGGTTCGATCGGAATGTCCCGGACAAAGGTGACGGCGAGCGAAGTCGCCTGGCTTACGAAGGGTGATGACCAAAGCGCCGTTCGTCTGACTGGCGGTGCAGAAGGTCTGCGGGCCATCCTGTTTGCAGGCAGGCCGATTGGCGAACCCATCGCGGCCCGTGGCCCGTTCGTCCTGAATACAGATGCCGAACTCGACGCGGGTTTCCGGGAATATCGCCGCAGCGGCGAGCGCTTCGGTCTCGAAGGGTAAGGGAAGGAAATCGTCCAGAATACCGCAAGATCGGCCGATCCGCAGAGCAGACGAGCTCGGGTCGGCCTGAAGCATCGCTCGAAGGACCGCGAAAAAGCGATCTTCCCTGCGACGGGACGGTGGCGTCGAAAGGAGAGTAGCATGACAAAAGAGACCTCAAATTACGACTATATCGTCGTGGGAGCCGGATCGGCAGGCGCAATCGTCGCCACGCGGCTGACCGAAGATCCTTCGACAAGGGTTTTGCTGATCGAAGCGGGACCAGAAGACAGTAGCTATTGGTCTAAGGTGCCAATCGGTTTCGCCAAGATCCTGATCGACGATCGTTACATGTGGAACTATGAGACCCAGCCCGAGCCGGAATTGAAAGGCCGCAGCTTTCCGCTACCGCATGGCAAGGTCGTCGGAGGATCGAGCGCAGTCAACGGATTGGTTTTCACTCGCGGGCTGCCCTACGATTACGATAGCTGGGTCAAGATGGGCGCCAAGGGCTGGGGTGCCGATGACACCTTGCCGTACTTCAGGAAGCTGGAAAGTTGGGCGGGCGGGTCCGACGCGTTTCATGGTGGCGATGGCCCGACCGGCGTCGAGAATGCACGCTGGCAGACCCCGCTGGCAGATGCCTTCATCGCCGCGGCGATGAACACCGGGTTGCCGCGCAATGATGACTTCAACGGGGCAAAGCGCGATGGCGTAGGCTACGCGCCGTTGGACACGCGTCGGGGGCGTCGATCCTCCACGTCTGAAGCGTATATCAAGCCCAATCGCAACCGGACAAATCTTCACATCATCACGGAGGCCCTGGTCACGCGCATCCTGTTGGAGGGTCGACGCGCCGTCGGCGTGGCCTACGAACGCGGCAATCAGGAACATGAGGCGCGCGCCAACGCGGAAGTCATCCTGAGCGCCGGTGCCCTCCATACGCCCCATCTGCTGCAAATCTCCGGCATCGGGCCGGGCGCACTTCTACAGGCGAATGGCGTGCCGGTGATCCGGGACCTGAAAGGAGTGGGTGAAAACCTGATGGATCACGTCCAGACCGGACGGACCTACATCACGAACAGTCCCCATACCTTCAATCGCGCTGTCGGTAATCCGGTCTCGCAGCTGAAAGCGGGCATCAATTACTACATGGGTCCGCGCAACGGTGCGCTCACCAACGGGCCGTCCTCCGTCATTGCATATCTCCGCTCGAGTGATGGTTTGGAGGAAGCCGACGTCTTGATGCACTTCCTCCCGTTTCTGCCCGACGATACCGGGTGGGGCTTGAACAAGCAGTCGGGGTTCCGGATCGCGATGTTCAAATCTCGCCCCGAAAGCCGTGGCTTCGTGAGGCTCTCGTCGCCTGATCCAAAAGCGGCACCGTCGATCGTGTTCAACCATCTTTCGACGCAAAGTGACGTCGATACCCTGCTGTATGGTATGCGATTTGCGAAGCAAATGAGCGAAACGGCCCCGCTTTCGCAGCATGTCATCAAGGAGCTCGATCCCGGACAGCAAGGCGAGAGCGAAGAAGGTCTGCTCTCCTTTATCCGAGGAAACGCGAATACCAGCTTCCACTACGCCGGTACGGCCCGGATGGGCGACGACGACTTGGCAGTGCTCGACCCCAGTTTGCGTGTGCGTGGAATCGATCGCCTGCGGGTGATTGATGCATCGGCAATGCCCACGATCACGTCAGGCAACATCAATCCGGCTGTGTTGATGATCGGTGAAAAGGGGGCCGATCTGATCCGGTCCACTTGATCCGAACCTACAAGCACACAAGGCCGTGCCACGGCGGAAAAACTAATTCAAAATGGAGACACACATGAACATCGACCTTACAGGAAAGACCGCACTCGTCACGGGATCGACGGCAGGCATCGGCTTTGGCATCGTTCAGGGGCTGGCGGCTGCGGGCGCGACGGTCTTCCTGAATGGCCGGACCGCCGAAGAAGTCGATGAAGCGCTCGCCAAGCTCAGCGGTTCCGTGCGCGGCGTTGTCGCCGAACTCGGGACGCAAGAAGGCCATGAGGCTCTGCTCGACGCCGTGCCGGAAGCGGATATCGTAGTCAGCAATCTCGGCATTATCCAGATGGCCGAATTTTTCGAAACCGACGACGACATCTGGAACCGGCACTGGAACACCAACGTCATGACCGGCGTGCGGCTCGCCCGTTCCTATCTGCCGAAGATGGAGAAGAAGGGGTGGGGACGTTTCGTGCTGCTGGGATCGGAATCGGGTTTCACCATTCCGGTCAACATGATCCATTACGGCGTGAGCAAGGCTGCCGATATCGCGCTGGCGCGTGGTCTGGCCAAGCGCATGGCAGGAACCGGCGTGACAGTGAACTCCGTGCTGCCCGGACTGACCTTGACCGAGAGCGTCACGAACCTGCTCAATGAGCTGCATGGCGACAGCGACAAATCCATCGAGGAGCTGGCGAACGAGATGGTGAGATCGGAGTATCCCGCCTCGCTCATCCAGCGCGTTGCTACCGTCGAGGAAGTCGCAAACATGGTGGTTTATCTCGCCTCGCCGCAGGCATCTGCCACGACGGGGGCGGCGCTGCGTGTGGATGGCGGCGTGATTGATACCGTCTAACGCATGCAGCCGCCATCCACACGTTGTTCATTTCAGCCAGCTTAAGGAAACCTACCATGGCAAAGATTTTCATCATCAACGGTCATCAACCGCACCCTGTTTCACCGGGCAACCTCAACGAGGCGTTCGTGGAGCGAGCCGAAGCCTTTTTTCACAAGAGGGGTGATGACGTCCGCAAGACTGCGGTTTCCGAGGGATATGATGTGCCCGCGGAGATCGAGAAACTGAAATGGGCCGACATCGTGTTTTTCCAATCACCGATCAACTGGATGGGTGTGAGCTGGGTCATGAAGAAGTATATCGACGACGTATGGACGGCGGGCATGGCAGGCGATTTGTCGGTTGGCGATGGTCGCAGTTCAAAGAACCCGAAGTCGGGCTACGGCCTGGGGCCGAAGCTTTCCGGGAAATACATGATGTCGTTCACGGCAAACGCGCCACGCGAGGCATTCAATGACCCCGAGCAGAAATTCTTTGAGGGCCTGAGCGAGGATGAGCTGATGCGCCCGATGCATCTCAACTTCAAATGGACCGGGCTGGAGCCATTGGCCACATACGTCATCTATGACGTGCTCAAGAACCCCGACATCGATGCTGATTTCGCCCGTTTTGAAAAGCATCTTTCGAATGAATTCGCTGAAATGGAAGATGCCGCTTAGGGCGAGCACAGGCTTTGCCATCCTGCCAGAGGTGGTGACAGGAGTTGGCCCAAGGTAGATGCAGAATGTCGTGCTGCGCGATGATCTGCCAAGAAGCGAGATCGGAAAGGTTCTGAAAAAAGATCTGCGCATGCCCTATTGGGCTGATTGATCTATCGAAAATCGGACAAGCCATTCGAATGGCAAAGACGCCCTGACAGGCAACTGTGGTGTCGCGGTTCTTGCACAGCTATTGCGCTTGCCTTGAGGCACCCCTTATCGCCGACAGCGTTGAAATCTATGACTTCAGGCAGCGTTAGGGGTTTCAGGTCTAACGCTGAACGCTGTTTCCGCCAAAGCCTGTTATCAACTTCGGCGCAAGAACCTGCCACTCGGGCGGATCAAATTTGCGCGTTTATTTCAGATCCCCTGGCAGCAGATCGACTGGCATGTTCTGATAGCAGACCGGTCGCAGAAAGCGTCGGATTGCAAGCGTGCCCACGGAAGTGGCACCGAAGTTGGTCGACGCCGGGTAGGGGCCTCCATGCACCATGCTGTCGCAGACTTCCACACCGGTCGGGAACCCGTTGGCAAGCACGCGGCCCGCCTTGCGTTCCAGAACCGGCATCAGCTGTTGCCCGATTTCGGTGTCGCCTGTGTCCATATGCAATGTGCACGTCAACTGGCCCTCCAGGGATTTGGCCGTTGTCAGCATCTGGTCGAAGTCCTTTACCCGAACGACCAGACCAAGCGGCCCGAACACCTCTTCACCCAGCGCCTCGTCGGCCAGCCACGCGTCTCCAGTGGTTGCGTAGAGGTAAGGCGTCGCGTTGCGCAGGTCGCACATGGAGGAGACCACTTCCTGCACGCCCGTGGTGCCTGCGATGCGGTCGCGGCCTTGACGGTAGGCTGTCGCGATGCCGTCCGTCAGCATGGTCTGCGCCCCGACGGGCTCAAGCGCCTTGGCCGCGGCTTCGATGAAGGCATCTGCGTCCGGGCCGTCGATCACGACGGCGATGCCCGGATTGGTGCAGAACTGCCCGGCACCCATGGTCAGCGATCCGGCCCAACCTTCGGCAAGGGCTTGCCCGCGTGCCTTCATTGCTTGGGGCAGGAGAAACATCGGATTGACCGAGCCCAACTCGCCGAAGAACGGGATCGGCGACGGGCGCTGCGCGCACAGATCGAACAGGGCGCGACCACCGCCAAGGGAGCCGGTAAAGCCGACAGCGTTGATCAGCGGATGCCGGACAAGCGCCTGTCCCACGTCACGCTTGCCTCCCTGGATCAGTGAAAACACACCAGGATGCACGCCGCATGTCGCGATGGCGGCCTTGATGGCCTCTGCCACGATTTCGCTTGTTCCGGGATGGGCCGAGTGGCCTTTGACGACAACAGGGCACCCTGCGGCCAGTGCGCTTGCGGTATCGCCACCGGCGGTGGAAAACGCCAGCGGGAAGTTGGAGGCACCAAAAACAGCCACCGGGCCGATCGGGCGCTGCACCATCTTCAGGTCCGGCCGGGGCAGGAGGGCCCGATCGGGCAGTGCCTCGTCGTGGCGGCGGTCAAGGTAGTCACCCTTGAGGATATGATCCGCGAAAAGCCGCAGTTGCCCGATGGTGCGTCCGCGTTCGCCCTCAAGCCGGGCTTCGGGAAGACCGGACTCGCGGCTGCCGACCTCGGAGATCTCTTCGGCGCGCGCGTCGATTTCATCCGCGATGGTGTTCAGGAAAACCGCCCGCTCTTCGCAGGTCGAATAGCCGTAAGTCCAGAACGCCTCTTCCGCAGCGCGGCAGGCCCGATCGACAAGCGCCGGTGTACCAACGGCAAACTCATGCGCCGGGCCGCTCGCCGGTTCGTTCTGAAAAGTGGTCTCTCCGGCGACCCATGCGCCGGCAATCAGATGCTTGCCGTGTGGCGTGAATGTGGTTTCGTCGAGCATGGGATCCTCCTGTTTCATCGGTTGTTCTGTTTCCGCCATGCGGCGAATTTCTCCAGGTTTTCCTCTTTCGTCGCCGGATAGAGCCCGATGATCGTCGCACCGTTCTGTACCTGTTCGAGCGCGAAATCCTCATAGGCCGTCATCTCGATCGCCTCGTCCGCGACCTCATCCGCGAGATGCGCGGGAATGATGATGATGCTGTCATCGTCTCCGACGACGATATCGCCCGGAAACACCGGAGCGTCACCGCATCCGATGGGTTCATTGATGGCGATGGCTTCGTTGGTGGTCAGGTTGGTCGGGCTCGACGGGCGGTTGTGATAGGCTGGCATGTCAAGCTTGGCGATATTCATGGCGTCGCGGAACCCGCCATCGGTCACCACGCCGGCACCGCCGCGCATCATCAGCCGGGTGATCAGGATGTCGCCCGCGCTTGCCGCATAGGCGGATTTGCGGCTGTCCATGACCATGACATGTCCCGGTGGGCAGTCTTCGATCGCCTTTCGCTGCGGATGCTCGGGGTTGCGGAATTCTACCAACTGGTTGCGATCTTCTCGGGCGGGCATGTAGCGCAAGGTAAACGCCGGGCCGACCATGTTCTTGCCCTTTTGCGAAATCGGACGCACGTCCTGAATGACCTGGTGCCGCAAGCCGCGCTTGTAGAGGGCCGTTGCCAAGGTCGCCACCGACACATGCTCCAGCTTTTGCTTGGTTTCGGGTTTCAGCGGATGATCCGTCATCTTTGGGTCCTCAGATAAGGCCGTTCGCGGCCATGAAAGTGTTGAGTTGATGCTGCTGCGCCGGCGTCAGAGGCCAGGCAGAGGGCGGGCGCGCCGGGCCGCAGTCCAGCCCTAGCGCCAGAAGCGCTGCCTTGACACCGGTCACGTTGGTGCCGTTCAGTTCTTCGGCGCGGATGTCTTCGAACGCGCGCATCCCGGCAATCAGTCGGTTTGCCTCGGGATAGTCCCCGGCGTCCAGGGCGGTGTGAATTGCCATGGAACGTTCCGGCCAGACATTGATCAGGCCACTTGTGAAGCCACGCGCGCCGACCGCGTAGAGCGGCGGCGCCCAGACCTCGGCCAGCCCGCCGACCCAGGTGATGCCGGGATCGCAGGCGCCTATAGCGGCGGCCAGTTTCAGCGGGTTCGGCGTGGCCCATTTCACACCCTTCACGCCCGGAAGGGCGCACAGGTCTGCAATTGCCTGAGTGCCGATGGCGTCGTTGCGCAGATAGAGCATCACCGGCATTCCGCCGCTTGCGTCGATGATGGCCCGAACGTAGTCCAGCGTGCCGCGCGGGCTGACGAAGGGGTCGGGGGGCTGGTGCACCATAAGTGCCGCGGCACCTGCCTCGGCGGAGGCTTTGGCCAGATGGCAAGCGTCCCGCAGTCCGCGACCGACCCCGGCCAACACCGGCGCACGCCCGTCGACCAGCGCGGTCACCTCGCGCACCATCGTGCAGGCTTCGTCCGTGGTCAGCGCGTAGAACTCGCCCGTATTGCCGTTGACCACCGGCATGTGCACCCCGGCATTCAGCGCCCGGTCGAGGATCGGCGACAGCTTGTCCGGCGCGATGTCGCCTTTGTCATCGTATGGTGTGACCAGAATTCCGGAAATACCAGCCAGGGCTGTATCAAGATCATGTGTCATCAGAAAATATCCGGTTCACCTGCCGCGGGGCCATGCTCGCGGGTCAGGTAGTCAAAATCGCAGCCGGTATCGGCCTGGCCGACGTGCTTGGAGAACATCCAGCCCCAGCCTCGCTGGAACCGCGGTTCCGGGGCGACCCATGCGGTGCGGCGAGCCTCCAGTTCCTCGTCGGACACCAGCATGTCCAGCGAACGGTTCGGCAGATCCAGCCGTATGATGTCCCCGGTCCTGAGCAGGGCAAGCGGCCCGCCGACAAAGCTCTCGGGGGCGACGTGCAGGACACAGGCGCCGTAGGAGGTGCCCGACATCCGCGCATCCGAGATCCGCAGCATGTCACGGTGTCCTTGTTTCAAGAGCGCCTTTGGCATCGGCAACATGCCCCATTCGGGGAATCCGGGTCCGCCCTGCGGGCCTGCGTTGCGCAGCACCATCACGTGATCCGGCGTGATATCGAGCGTCTCGTCATCCACCGCCTTCTTCATCTCTGGATAGCTGTCGAAGACAATCGCGGGGCCTTCATGCACGTGGTATTTCGGATCGCAGGCGGCCGGTTTGATCACGGCCCCCAGGGGCGCGAGATTGCCCCGCAATACCGCGAGTGATCCCTGGTGATAGACCGGGTTCGACAGCGGTCGGATCACGTCGTCGTTGTAGACCTGCGCAGTGGCGATGTTATCGCCCACGGTCTTGCCGTTGACGGTGATGCACGATGTATCGAGCCGATCCTCAAGCTGTTTCGCCATCGCGAGCAGGCCACCGGCGTAGTAGAAATCCTCCATCAGGTAATCCTTGCCGGACGGACGGATATTGGCGAGCAGCGGGGTGTCGCGACCCAGCGCGTCGAGGTCGTCAAGCGTCAACGACACACCGGCGCGTCTGGCCATCGCGATCAGGTGCACCACGGCGTTCGTCGAGCATCCGGTCGCCATCGCCACAATCGCCGCATTCTTCACCGCACTGTCGGTCACGATCTTGTCGGGTGTCAGGTCTTCCCACACCATGTCCACCACGCGCCGACCGCATTCGCTGGCCATCCGGCTGTGGTTTGCATCGACGGCCGGGATCGACGACGCACCGGGCAGGGTGAGCCCGAGAGAATCCGCAATCGCGGTCATCGTTGAGGCAGTGCCCATCGTCATGCAGACCCCGTGGCTGCGCGCGATGCCGCCCTGTACGCCGCGCCATTCCTCTGCCGAAATATTGCCCGCACGGCGCTCGTCCCAGTATTTCCACGCATCGGCCCCGGAGCCAAGAACCTTGCCGGCATAATTGCCGCGTAGCATCGGACCGGCAGGCAGGAAGATGAAGGGAACGCCAGCGCTTAACGCACCCATGATCAGCGCGGGCGTCGTCTTGTCACAGCCGCCCATGAGGACGATGCCGTCGAACGGATGAGACCGGATGACCTCTTCGGTCTCCATCGCCAGCATGTTGCGATAGAGCATGGAACTGGGCTTGGTGAATTGCTCGTCCACCGACAGCACCGGCATTTCGATAGGAAAGCCACCCGCCTGAAGAACGCCGCGCTTCACTTCCTTGGCCCGTTCCGGAAAATGGCCGTGGCAAGAGTTGATCTCGGACCAGGTGTTTAGAACTCCGATGATCGGTTTGCCGCAGAATTCCTCCTCGGCATAGCCCAGTTGCATCATCCTGGACCGGTGCCCGAAACTACGCAGGTCATCGGGCGCAAACCAGCGCGCGCTGCGCAGGTCATCAGGGGTCTTGATCTGCGAATCCTTCATGCTTTCCTCCCGACAGATTTCCTAGACTGTATGCGCATACATTATCGGATCGTCAACGCAGATGGTAAATAATGAGAGAATTAATTTGCTGGGTTGACACGTTGTGCAGCGTTGTGGTCATACAATGTATGCGCATTCATCATTGCGTGAGTCGTCTGACGCACCATTCGAAGCGTGTGAACCAAATGGAGCCAAACGCCGCCACCCGGCGGTTCATGGGAGGAAAACAATGCCCTTTACCCGGAGAACACTTCTTGCCGCAGCCAGCACCGCTGCGCTGTTGGTCCAACCGATCAGCGCAGCTGCTCAGGATCTGCCACGCAATGTCCGCATGGTTATCGGTTCAACATCGACCGGCGGTGACACCTATCAGAACTCGGCGATTGTCGCAGACGCTCTGGCGGAGCATCTGGGCATCAACATCAAAGTTGATGCTGTTGGCGCGACCGAGGCGTTCAAGGCGCTTGGCCGTGACAGCCGCGGCACCACGCTGATGATCTTCCACGACCAATCCTATCTCGGGAACCTCTATGGCGTGACCGGATACGACAACCCGTTCGAAAGTTACACCGTCGGCCAGACCGTCGCGATCAATCCTGGCAATGCCTATCTGGTGACCTGCAACAGCCCTTACCAGTCGATGGAAGACATCCTGAGCGCTGCTGAAGGCGGCGAGCGCGTGCGCGTCGCCATCCAGCCGGGTGGGGTATCAGAAGTCGGCTTCTCGGCCATGAAGAACGCCGCTTCGGTTCGTGCGCCCGGCTCCGAGGAGAACATCGTCGCCGTCAACACCGGATCGCAATCCGACAAGAACCAGGCAATGTGGGACGATCTGGCCGATGTGATCAATGGGTCCATTCAGGCCAACGAGCAGTTCACCCAACTGCCGCAGGACGATCAGAAGTGCATGCGCTTCGTCTGGATCACCGCGCGCGCCGAAACGCTTGCTCAGGCCCCGGCCGAAGGCATGGGCAACACCACACGCGACGAGCTGCTGCAATACGCATCGCCCGAAACAAGCGTGACGCTGGACGGCGAAGAAGACTTCACCTTCGACAAGGAATTCTTCTTCCTCTACAATCCGAACATGGACCCGGCAATCATCGACCAGATCGACACGGCCCTGACAGCGATCTTCGAAGCAGGTGAGATCCAGGAACGTCAGAAGGCGTCCTTCTTCATTCCAAACTTCCTGCCGGCCGAAGATGCCCGTCAGCACCTGATGGACAAGCGCGACACCTATTCCAAGGTGATCGAGCAGATTTCCGGCGACAGCTGAGTGCCATCCGGCCCGGACGACTCGCGTCCGGGCCTTTGCTGTTCTTCCATGGGAGGAAAGAATGGACAGCCTGACACAGGTCACCATTGACTTCGATCGCTCGCATCTGATCTTTCCGACGCTGATCGGAGGCATCCTTGTGCTGCTGGGCCTCGCCATCATCGCCAAGCGGCGCCATAAGCTTGCCGAGGCAGGTGCCTATTGGGGGCAGATTGCTAGCCACATGGACAAGCCGCGCTTCCTCGGAACGCTGGTTCTGACGGTGCTCTATTTCTCTTTGATGGTTCCCGTCGGGGATATCTGGCCGAATACCGGACTGGGATTCCTGATCTGCTCGATTCCCTATGTCTTCGCGACAGGCGTGCTTTTCATGCATGAACGGACATTGAAACAGATGCTTTTGATGCTTGTCATTTCTGTCGTTGCGCCCGCGCTGGTCTGGTGGCTCTTCACCGAGATCTTTTTCCTGACCCTTCCCTGAAGGATACGCCCATGGAATTCCTGTCGCTCATCACCCCTCTGTTCCTAGCCCTCGTTGTCGGGGGAACCTTCGTCGGGATCATCTTCGGTGCCATACCGGGAATGACCGCGACAATGGCCGTGGCCGTCTGCCTTCCGTTGACGTATTCGCTTGGCTTGGAAAACGGTCTGGCGCTGCTGCTCGGGCTATACGTCGGCGGCATCTCGGGGGGTCTCGTTCCGGCGGTCCTGCTGGGCATTCCAGGCACCCCGTCTTCGATCACGACCACGTTCGACGGCTATCCGATGGCCCAACGCGGCGAGGGCGAAAAGGCCCTGCGCATCGGGATCACCTCGTCCTTCATCGGCGGGATCATCAGCCTGTTTGCGCTATACTTCTTTGCGCCGACGCTTGCGGATTTCGCCATCGAGTTTTCTTATGTCGAGAAATTCCTGATCATTCTCTTCGCCCTGACAGTCATGGCGGCGCTGTCAAAAGACATGCTGATGGGCATCTTCTCGGGGTTCCTGGGGATATTCATCGCGCTTATCGGGACCTATGACATTTCCGACGGCGGCAACGGCAAACTGCGTCTCATTCCGCCGGGCACAGAATACTGGCTGGACAGCGGCTTTTCCCTTTTGCCGGTCCTGATCGGTATGTTCGGCCTGGCCGCGATCCTCGACGAGGCCGAGCTTGGCGTGCCAAAGGGCCAAAGCAAAGAAGATGTGAAGATCGGCTCCGGATCGACTTTTTCCTTTTCCGTCTTCAAGGGCCAAGCCGTCAATCTGATCCGCTCATCAGGAATCGGCACATTCGTTGGTATTCTTCCCGGTGTCGGTGGCTCGGCAGCGTCCATCCTCGCATATTCCAACGCCAAGACATTCTCCAAGACGCCGGAAAACTTTGGTAAGGGTGAACCTGCCGGGCTCATCGCCTCCGAGTCCGGCAATAACGGCCTGACCGGTGGCGCACTGGTGCCGCTTTTGTCGCTCGGCATTCCCGGTGACAGCACGACGGCGCTCCTGATCGGTGCCTTTACCCTTCAGGGCATCCAGATGGGCCCGCTCTTCATCGGCAACAACCCCGACACCTGGAACGCCATGATCTTTGCCATGCTGATCGCGAATGTCGCCATGTTCACCATGATGTATGTGGCGATCCGCTATTTCGCGCTGGTCGTGACAATCCCGAAACATGTGCTGTTCCCGATCATCCTGATGATGTGCGTGATCGGTGCCTATACGATCAACTATGGCATCATGTTCGATGTCTGGACGTTGCTGATCTTCGGCCTGTTCGGCTGGGTCGCGGTCAAGCTCCGGCTCGAGGTCGCGCCGTTCATCATCGGTTTCATCCTGGGCCCCTCGGCAGAGATCTATTTTGTGAAGAGCATTGAAAGTTTTGGTGACCTGACGATTTTCTTCACAAAGAGCTGGATTGCCGTGATTTTGTGGGTGCTGATCATCGGATCCCTAATCGCATCGGTCTATATGTCAAAGCGGCAGCGAAAACTGGAAGCTCGCTTGTTATAGCGCTTGCGTGTCGCCGGGAGGGCGTCAAAATATGCCACAGATGACACAGGAAAAGATCAGACAGAACGGAGCGTCTTCCAAGCGCGTGACCATGGCAGCCGTGGGCCGGATGGCCGGCGTGAGCCAGGTCACCGTATCGCGGGCATTGTCCGATCCCTCCAAGGTGTCTCCGGATGCGCTACGCCGCATTCGCGAGGCCATCGAGGTGACCGGGTTTGTGCCCAACGCCATAGCGGGGGCGCTTGCGTCCAATAAGTCACGGCTGGTCACAGCCCTGATTCCGTCGATCACGAATATTGTCTATTCCTCTTTCGTTCGCAGTTTCAGCGAACGCATCCGAAATGCGGGGTATCAAATTCTCCTGTCCGAAACCGGTTTCGACCCGGCAGAGGAAGAAACGCTGATCGCGGCGCATCTGTCTCGTCGGCCGGATGCCATGCTTCTGACCGGGATCCACCACAACGCACAGGCCCGCCGCCTGCTTTTGGGGGCCAATATCCCGGTGGTGGAAGTTTGGGACCTGACGAGCTCTCCAATCGACCTGTGCGTCGGGTTCAGTCACGCCGACGCAGGCCGCAGCGTTGCCGAGTTCGCCCGCAACAAGGGCTATGCACGGGCGGCGACCGTGACGGCGGCGGACGAACGCGCCGACCGTCGCCGCGCTGCCTTTGCCACCCGGTTCGAGGCACTTGGCGGTCAGCCGGTCGCGCGCGCCGATATTGGAGGGGCTGCGCGCTTTGGCGCCGGACGTTCCGCGCTCGGACAGCTGTTGGAAGACCATGGGTTTACGCGCGGCGTGATCTTTTGCAGTTCGGACGTGTTGGCCCATGGCGTGCTGGTCGAGGCACAGGTTCGCGGACTTGACGTTCCTGGCGAAATTGCCGTGATCGGTTTTGGCGATCAGGAATTCGCTTCTGACGTTTATCCATCGCTCACCACTGTCCGGGTCGATCGCGATGCACTTGGCACGCGCGCAGCAGATCAATTGCTGGCACGTCTGGATGACAGTGACAACGTCGAGGCCGTGACAGATGTCGGCTTTGAAGTACAACAGCGTGAATCCGGCTAATGGCATCAACTTGATGGAAAACTATCAAAGATGCCAAAGCCAATATGGATATTTATTACATAAATCGGATTATAGGAAAATTGGCTGTAGCCGGTTGGAAGACGACGGCCATGACGAAATGTTCATTCGCAAAGCACTGCGGGTTCACTGGGACATGGAACTCAGCGAATTTGGTGTCTTCTTTGAGGGTTATCCAGAGGCAAGAATGCGACATGTAGAGGTGCTTCATAAAATGCGCCCTGCCCGGACGGACTATGCGCTCGCTCTGAAACTCAGCAAAAACCTTGGGATATCTCAGAGCCAAGCGACAGTCTGGATTGAACGTGTTCACAACCACCGCAAGGCCAGCCAGGGCTCCGATATCTGAGGTCTACGCCCTGTCAGGCTTTGCTACCATTGGTGCCCTTGATGACATTTCTGCTTTGCGCAAATGGTGACATTTCTGAATGGTGTTTACACGGCTACCGTGGGGTCTCATTCTAAACTGGGTTGCAACATCTAACCTAACAGCGTTCCCCCGTTTCCCAACACCTGGATCACGACGCGGCCTTCTTGCCGCGGGTGAAACGTGCGATGATCACAAAGAAAAACGGCACGAAGAGCACCCCGAAAATCGTTGCCGCAATGGTCCCGGCCAAAACGCCGCTGCCGATGGCTGTGCGCCCGCCCGACCCCGCGCCGCTGCTCAGCACCAGTGGCAGCACGCCCAGCGAGAACGCCATCGACGTCATGATAATCGGTCTGAACCGCTGCCTTGCGGCGTCAAGGGCGGCTTCGATGATGCTCTCGCCCGCCTCGCGCAGATCGCGGGCGAATTCCACGATCAGGATGGCGTTCTTGCCGGTCAGGCCGATCACCGTCAGCAGGCCGACCTGAAAGAACACACCGTTTTCAAACCCGCCCAACCAGGCCCCGGTCAGCGCCCCAAGAACCCCGATTGGCATCGCCAGCATCACCGCAAACGGGATTGACCAGCTTTCGTAGAGTGCTGCCAGCGCGAGGAAAATCGCGGCAAGAGAGAGCGCATACAAAAGCGGTGCCTGGTTTCCGGATTCCTGTTCTTCCAGCGACAGACCCGTGGGCGAGATGGCAAAGCCGGGGGGAAGCTGGCTTGCCAGCCGCTCCAGTTCCGCCAGCCCGTCGCCGGTGCTGGTGCCGGGTGCGGGCGATCCCTGCATCTGCATGGAAGGGACACCGTTGTAACGGCTTACACCCTGCGGCCCGTAGCTCCAGCTGGCATCGGTAAAATTCGAAAAGGGAACCAGACCGCCGCTGGAGTTGCGGACCCGCCATTTTTTCAAATCCGACGGCTGCGCCCGCGCTTCGGCCTCGCCCTGCACATAGACCCGCTTGATCCGGCCTTCGTCGATGAAATCATTCACATAACGTCCCGCCCAGGCAATCGTCAGCAGGTTTCCGACGTCGGTTGCCGTCACACCCATCGCCCCGGCGCGCCGCCAGTCGATGTCCAGGTTGAATTGTGCCGCGTCTTCCAACCCGCTTGGGCGCAGCGAGGCGATCAGCGGGCTTTGCGCGGCCATGCCCAGCAATTGGTTTCGCGCGTCCAGAAGCTGTTCATGGGTCTGTCCGCCGCGCGCCTGAAGGTAGAAGTCAAACCCCGACACGTTCCCCAGTTCGATCACCGAAGGTGGCACGACGGGAAAGACCATAGCATCCCTGATCTGGCTGAACGCGCCGAATGCCCGCCCTGCCAGCGCTTGCGCGCTGAGGTTTGGCGTTGTGCGTTCTTCCCAGTCCTTGAGCCGGACAAAGACAAGGCCCATGTTCTGCCCCTGCCCGCCAAAGCTGAACCCGACAACGCCAAAGACCGATTCAACCATCTCGCTTTCCTGGGTGAGATAATAGTCCTCAACCTGCTTGATCACATCAAGAGTACGGTCTGCCGTTGCCCCGGTCGGTGCCTGCACAAGCGTAAAGAGAATGCCCTGATCCTCATCCGGCAAAAAGCCCTGTGGCGTCCGCAGGAACAATGCGCCCATCGCCGCGATGATCGCCAGATAGACCATTCCGCTGAGGAACGGATGCCGGACAATGCCCCCGACCAGCCCGGTATATCCGCCGCGCAGCCGGTCAAAGCCGATGTTGAACCATTTGAAGGGGCCACGCTTTGTGCTGTGACCGTTGGGTTTGAGCAGCGTTGCGCACAACGCAGGCGTCAGCGTCAGGGCTACGATGACAGAAAGTGACATGGCCGAAATGAGGGTGACCGCGAACTGCTTGTAGATCACACCGGTTGAGCCGGGAAAGAACGCCACGGGGACAAAGACCGCCGACAACACCACCGCAATGCCGATCAGCGCGCCGGTGATCTGATCCATTGACTTTCGGGTCGCCTCGACGGGGCCGAGGCCCTCCTGTTCCATGATCCGCTCGACGTTCTCGACCACGACAATCGCATCATCCACCAGCAAACCGATGGCCAACACCATCGCAAGCATCGTCAAGGTGTTGATCGAAAAGCCCAGCACCGCCATCACACCAAAGGTGCCCAGCAGCACCACCGGCACGGCCAGCGTCGGGATCAGCGTTGCGCGGAAGTTCTGAAGGAACAGGTACATGACGAGGAACACCAGCACGATGGCTTCCACCAGCGTCTTGATCACCTCTTCGATAGAGATGGTGACAAAGGGCGTGGTGTCGAAGGGCACCACATAGGTGACCCCTTCGGGGAAAAACTCCGCCAGTTCCTGCATGCGCGATTCCACCGCATTTGCGGTTTCAAGCG
Source organism: Sulfitobacter sp. EhC04 (assembly GCF_001650875.1). Lineage (GTDB taxonomy): Bacteria > Pseudomonadota > Alphaproteobacteria > Rhodobacterales > Rhodobacteraceae > Sulfitobacter. The sequence continues at coordinate 61,429 of NZ_LXYI01000017.1, read as the reverse complement.
CATTGGCACCGGGTGCCAGGCTCAGCGCCATGCCGGTGGAGGGGTTGCGGTTGTAGCGCGAAATGGTGGCATAGCTTTCCGCGCCGATCTCGACCCGTGCCACATCATTGACCAGCACGAGGCCGCCATCGGTTTCGGCACGCAGCACGATCTGGCGGAAATCCTCGGGCGTGCGCAGCAGCGATTGCGCGGTGATCGTCGCGTTCAGCTGCTGCCCCTCGACCGTGGGCAGCGATCCGAAGGCCCCGGCAGAAATCTGGGCGTTCTCGGCAGAGACAGCAGCAACAACGTCGCCAGGTGTCAGCTCGAATGCGGCCAGTTTGGCCGGGTCCAGCCAGATCCGCATGGCATATTGCGCGCCAAAGACCTGGACACTGCCGACGCCCTCGACCCGGCTGAGTTCATTGACCAGATTGGTGCTCAGGTAATCGCCAAGATCGGTGGCATCGAGCTTTCCATCCTCCGAAATCAACCCGATCACCATCAGAAAGCCGGACGCGGATTTCTGCACCGTCACACCCTGCCGCTGCACGATCTCCGGCAGCAATGCGGTGGCTTGCGCCAGCTTGTTCTGGACCTGCACCTGCGCGATATCCGGGTCGGTTCCGGTCTCGAATGTCAGGGTCACACTGGAAGTGCCGGAAGATGTGGAATTGGATGATATGTACCGCAGCCCGTCCAGCCCGGTCATCTGCTGTTCAACCACCTGGGTGACAGTATTGGCCACTGTTTCGGCAGAGGCCCCCGGATAGGCGGCATTGACCGACACCGTGGGCGGCGCGATCTGCGGATATTGCGCGACCGGCAGTGTCAGGATGGACAGGATGCCGACGCCCATGATGAAAATCGCGATGACCCAGGCAAAAATCGGTCGGTCAATAAAAAAACGTGCCATGGGTTTCCCGGTTCTTGATTATTCGGATTGTGTTGCTGCGGGTTCTGCCGCAGCGGGCGCTTCGCCAGATGAAGCCGGTTCAGCCTGACCCTGCGGCGTTCCGGCAGTGGCCTCTTCAGGGTTGACCGTGGCACCAGCGCTCGCCATTTGCAGCCCGACCGTCACGATCCTGTCACCCGCGTTCAACCCGTCCGTGACAACCCAGTCACTGCCCAGATCCTGCACGACGGTCAGTTGCCGCGCTTCCACCACGTTTTCGGCCCCCACGACCATGGCAACGGGCTGGCCCCGTCGGTCCCGGCTCACGGCCTCTTGCGGCACCAGGAAAACCGCCTTGGCAATGCGGGTCGGCATTTCTACCTGGACATACATACCCGGCAACAGCAGCTTGTCGGGATTGTCGAATGACATCCGCAGAACCACGACGCCGGTCTGCTCGTTCACGTCGGGCTCGGCCGCTGTCAATCTGCCCTTTTGGTCATAGACGCTGCCGTCGGCCAGGGTCAGACTGACCTCGGGCATGCTGTCGGCCATCCGCGCGCCGGCATTCCCGCGCCGCCATTCGATGATCTCGGCGGCGGATTGGGTCACGTCGACATAGACGGTATCAATATTGCGGATCACCGCCAGCGGGCTGGCCTGGCTTGCCGTCACCAATGCGCCCTGGCTGGTCAGCGACCGCCCGATTTCACCCGACAGGCGGGCCTTGATCTCTGTTCTGTCCAACTCGATCTGCGTCGCATTCAACTGCGCGCGTGCGGCCTGCAATCCGGCCAGCGCTGAATCCCGCGCCGCAATCGCTGTATCAAGAGCCGCAGTGCTGGACACATTGCGCGAGGCAAGCTCCCGCTGGCGGGCTTCTTCCTTTTGCGCCGCATTCAACTGCGCCTGCGCCTGAGCAACCGCCGCGTCGGCCTGGGCCACAGCCGCCTGATAACTAGCCGGGTCGATTGTAAACAGCACATCACCCGCTTCAACTCGTCCACCTTCCTGAAACAGCCGATCTGTCACAATCCCGGCGACTTGCGGACGTACCTCCGCCATGGCAGAGGCCACAACCCGCCCCGGCAGTGTGGTGGTCAGGGTGACATCCTGTGGCTTGGCTGTTTGTACCGTGACAGTGGGGGGTGGCCTGCCCTGCTGTTGCGCGGCCAGCGGAAAGCCGACCAAAGCCAGCGTCACGAACAATGGCATCAAGAGCCGCAAAATATGGATCGAAGGCATGATATGAAGGTCCAGTCAGGCATCTATTTGGATGACTTATGATATAACTAGCGCCCTGCTGCAATGCGGCAAAGCATGGGTGATGCAGGCTTAGCGGTCCGGCCCGGTAACCGGGGCCGTTCCAGGGCCCAACGGTCCGGAACTGCCAGGCGGGTGATTGGGTGCAGCGTATACGATGACATTTGTACGCCGATGCAGGAAATATGCGATACAGGCCCCCGCCCCCATCATCGGAATAAGCAGCGCCATAGCCAGTACCGCATCCCCCAAGAATGCCCCCAAGGTTCCCACAAAAAGGCCAGAACCCATCTGGATAAAGCCCAGCATCGCCGCCGCCGCGCCCGCTTCGCGCCGGAAAGGGGCCAGTGCGACAGTGGACATATCGGGCATCACAAATGCGATGCCAAAGGCATAGATCGCAACCGGGATCATGACATGCAGGAAACTGGGCGACCAGATCAGCAGGCTCATGGTTCCAAGACTGCCCAGGGCGATCAGCCCAAGTCCAACCGGAACAAGGCGTTTGGCGCTGAACCTGCTCATCAGCGCACGCATCAACAGCGATGCCGCGAAAAAGCTGCCCGATTGCGCCAGCATCGCCAGGCCAAACTGCTGCGGCGTCAACCCGACGGTGTCGATCAGGATGAAGGGCAGGAAGGTCGCCTGCGCATAGATCGCACCCAACGCGCCACCGATCACCCCTGCCGCCGTCAGAAACTGGCGGTTGCCAAGCAGCATCCGGTAGCTGCGCCCCAATTCGCCAAGGTTCAGGCGCGACAGGTCCCGTTCAACGGTTTCCTTCATCCACAAGTACACCGCCACAATTGCGCCAATGCCGATCAGGGTCATCATGACAAACAACGACCGCCAGCCAAACACCAGCAGCATCAGCCCGCCCATAGTCGGAGACAGCGCAGGCCCAAGCGCCAGAATAATCCCGATCAGATTCATGATCCGCGAGGATTTTTCATCGGTGAACAGATCGCGCACCAGCGCACGCGATATCGCGATACCCACTGATGCGCCGACACCTTGGGCAAACCGGGCAAGGATCAACACCTCGACCGTGGGTGCCAGCATCGCCAGGATGCTGGCGACACAGTAGAGCAGCAGAAACGCAATTGTGACCGGTCTGCGCCCCAGCGCATCTGACAAGGGCCCAGCAACCAACTGCGCACAGGCGAACCCCCCGAAATAGAGCGTCAGCGTCAGCTTGATCACGGATTCAGTGGAGCCGAAAGCCGCCACCAATTCGGTCATAGCGGGCGTGTAGAGCGCCATCGAAATCGGGCCGATGGCCACGAGGAAAGCACCGATGAAGCTGACGCGCCTCTCGCTCATGATCGGCGCGGCGGTCATTCCGTCACCATTTCGGGGTCACGGGCGCTGCGCGGCTCGTCCAGGTTGCTGCGTACTTGTCGGCAAACGGATTTGAAGGCCTCGAAATCGTCCTTTTGCACCCCGGCAAAGGCAACCTTTCGCGACCGTTCACCGGCAGTCTGTATCTGTTCGAGGATCGGCCCCGCCGCCGGTGTCAGACGGGCGATCTTGGCGCGCCTGTCCTTGGGATCGGCGCTGCGCTCGATCAGCCCGGCCCGTTCGAGCCTGTCCAGAAATGCGGTGACGCTCATCGGGGCGCATCCCAGCCGGTCCGCCAGATGGTGCTGCCGCATGCCGCCGCAGACCGACATATGTGCCAATACCCGTGCCTCTGCCGCCGTCACGCCGATCTGCGCACGCTCAATCTCGCGCTCGAAAGCGAGCCGCATCAGGCGTGCCGTGGTGCTGATCAGGAATCCGGGCGTATCGGGGTCTATTTTCGGACTCATGGGGAAGGTCACCATATACTAAGGTTGGCTTATTATATGGCATACATATTTTCTGCACCGCAGAAGTCAACGGTGCCAACGCAGTTTTTTCCCGGCCCTGCCCTGCCGTTCAGACCAGCGTGGTATTGAAATCGCCGCGCAGTGCGACTTCGAGCAGCTCCAGATCGTCGGAACAATCGCGGTATTTGGTGACCATGCCCGGCGGGACCACAAAGGCATCTCCCGGTTGCAGGTCGCGGTCCTCCTGGCCTTCTGCGCTCAGCGTCATCGTGCCTTCCATGACAAAGGTAAAATGGATGTCGGCATCATGTGTCGCAGGCACCGGCGTGCCCTCATCCGCGCGCACCACCTGAATGCCCGCGACACCCTTTGTCCCTGCGGTGATCCCGGTGTCGCGCGCGGTAAACCCCGGCATGCGGAAGGGCCGCCAGACGGCCCCCTCCTTGACATGATGCACAAACCGCTGCCCGTCCCATTCGCGCGCCGGATCGCCCTTGCCGTTGGGCAGGGTAAAGTCGTGGTCAATGGTGGTGACATGTTCGGCTGGCACGCCAATCTCGATCACTTCGATCTCGGCAGAGGCATGCATGACCCGGTGGCGGATGCCCGGCGGCTGGGTCACACAATCACCCGCGTGCAGGCGGATCACATCGCCCTGATCCTCATACAGCACATCAACCCACCCCTTGTAGCAAAAGATCAGCTGAAACCCGACCGTGTGGTAGTGCACCATATCTGGCACTGGGCCACCATCTGGAATGCGGATGTGGCTGGCGATGATCGACCCGCCCAACCGTGTCGGGATCAGGTCGCGGTGGTGCATGCCTGCGCGACCGATCACCCAAGGCGCCTCGTCCCGCAGGCGGCGCACGTCGAATTCATGCTGCGTCACGGGCTGATCCACCGCGGGCGACAGCGGCACAATGTCGATCACCGTGCCATTCGGCGCGGTCAGGCGGCGCTGCCCGCCGGCGAAATCCTCCGGCGTGTCGGTCAGGATGCGCAACCGCCCCGGCGGTACATCGGCCCCCTTTTCGATCCGCACCCGCAAACCGTGGCCCGAAAAGCTGGCGACAGAAGGATCGTCTGCGGGAAAGATGTTCTCAAGCCGCATGCCCAGGGTCTTGGTAAAGAATGGCAGGTCGTCGCGCAGCTCCTGTGTGGGCAGCAGCACCTCGGCCAGAATTTCGGGGGTCGGCATGACGCCTCCTTTGCTCTTTCAACTGATCAATCGAAGCTATGGCCCGCCACGTTTGGCCGCCAAGTCTGTAACTGTGATATTCAGAATACTGTATGCAGTTTTAACTTTCCTGCAACAAGTATTTGCGCCATGCTGCGGAGCAAGCCACCATCAGGGACCCCAGATGCCGACACCCCAATTCGACCGCCCGCTGGCTCTCAAGGATCAGGTCTACCGGATTCTGCGCGACCGCGTGCGGCAGGGGGATCTGACGCCAGAGGACCGGCTGGTAGATGCGACGCTGGCGCGCGACATGAACATTTCGCGCACCCCGGTCCGCGAAGCCCTGCAACTGCTGGTCCACGAGGGGCTGCTGGACACAACCACGCGCGGCTTCAAACTGTCAGAGCTTGACCAGACAGAGGTTGGCCACCTGTTTGAACTGCGCCTGTTGCTGGAACCCACGGTGGCGGCCAAATCTGCGCTGACAGTCGACAGGAAAGGTGCCCGCCAACTTGTCGCCTGCATCACCGAAGCCAGCGAGACGGCGGATGACGCAACGCCCCAGCGCTTCAACGCCGCCATCTACCGGTTCTTCGAAATTCTCACATCGCTCTGCGACAACCGCGTGATGGCGCAATCCGTGCTGCTGTATCATGACCGGCTGGCGCAACTCCGGGTCCATATGATGGCCAGCCCGCGGCATCGCGCGCTTGCGGCTCACGGGTACATGGCCGTTGCAAAGGCCATTGACGCTGGCGACCCCGTCACCGCGCAGAACGCGTCTGAACAGCACATCCGCGTCGGCATCACAACCTGCCGCACCCTGGGCCTGATGTCCGAAATCTGACGTCACTTGCCGGGAGTTTGTAAACGTTGAATGCCCACCATGATGCGGCAGTGCCGCAAGACAATCTCGAATGTGCCCGTAATCTGGACAATCCGCACAGAAAGATTCAGACTCGGGCAAGTCCCGTTGGGAAGCGCCAAATTACCGATCTATTCGGTATCGCCCTCAAGCCGGAATATTGATACGCAGCCAGCGCACCGGAAAAATCTGTTGTGCCGGCCAGGAGCAAGTGAATGAGTCATCTGATTGTACACGCAGGGTTTCCAAAATGCGGAAGCACTGCAACTTTTGCCGGGCTTCAGGCGCAATTCGATAACTTGTCGGCGCAGAAAATCCAGATACTGAATCGCGGCTTCATCCCGTCACCAACCCGGCAACAGGCCCAACCCCCCCTTTGGGAGTTGGAATCCGCGATGACAAATCCGCCCGAAGCAAAGGTGATCAAGGAAAAGATACTCTCGGCACTTGAGAATGCAGACCAGGGGACGTCTTTGATCCTGTCCTCAGAGAATCTGGCCAACAAGAACGCACCAAAGCGCCTTTTGCAGGGCATCGATGAAAAATTTCCTGTAACGGCGATATTCTACATGCGACCGCAAGCCGACTGGATTCCGTCGGCGTGGAAGCAATGGGACATGCGCGAGGGATTGACCCTTCGTGAAACGGTGGACAGATACATCGACCTTAAACGCCCCGCATACCTGCCTATTCTTCAGGCCTGGCAAGAAACCATGCCGAATGCCAAGATTATCCTGCGCCCCCTTGTTTCGGCCGAGATGATCGAGGGTGATCCGATCAAAGACTTCTATCACCAGATCGGCGCGGTCTTCGATACGTCCGCCCCCCCCGCCCCGAAAACCAATGTCAATCCAAGCATCGACCACGCACTGCTGCACCTGATGATGCGGTCACACGAGTTGTTCTTTTCAGGACGGCACGACAGCACATTCATGGGGCGGTTGCTGGACCATCTCCCCGACACCTACAAGCGCACGAATGCCTCAATGCTCAGCCAGGATACATGCTCAGCAATATACGACAGCTACCATGCCGAAAACCTCACTCTTGCAACCGACTATATGAAGCTTGATGACCCCAAGGGGTTCCTCGAAACTCATTTCCGCCGGGTCGTCAACGGTGATCCCTACGAAACAATGAGCGAGGATCACGTCATGGCGCGCGCGCAAGAGATCATTTTGGATGTATTCGGCGTGAAGGCTCCCCCCGAGAAACTGGCCCAGGCTTTGTTCGACGCCGTCCAGACCCGCCAAGCAGGCTGATGGACCGCTCTATCGTGGCCTGTCCCCTGTCAGCAGGCCCAGACGGGCTGCCTGATAGGCGGCTTCGGCGCGGCTGGAAATGTTGAGCTTGCGATAGATCGACTTGATGTGGCTCGATACCGTACTGGGTGCCAGTTCAAGCGCGCCAGCCACGTCCGAAACCCGCAACCCCCGGCCCACCAGCGACAGTACCTCGGATTCACGCCGGGTCAGGGTCGCGTTGTCATCCACGCTTGGACCGGTCTGGCGGAAATGATCCATCACACGCCGGGCAATCGCCGGCGAAAGGGGCGGCGTGCCGTCGGGGATTTGCCGCAGGTGGCTTGCAATCAGATCAGGCGGATCGCTTTTCAGCAGATAGCCGTCCGCCCCCGCCGACAATGCCGCCACGATGGCGCTGTCACTGCCCATGGCGGTGGTGACGATGGCTGTCACGTCGTCCTGCGTCTGATGCAGTTTGCGCAGAACGCCATAACCGTCGCCATCCGGCAGCTGTAAATCCACCAGTGCAAGGTCGAACTGATGCCTTTCACACAGAAAGAAAGCCGTGCGCATGTCCGGCGCTTCCAGTATTTCCGCATCGGAAAATATGCCCGACAGTATCCCTGTCATGAATGCCCGGCTTTGCGCCACATCTTCGACGATCAGTATCTTTTCAATCACATTGCAGCCTGTGCCATTTCTGAACGGGAATAGACATCGAGCGGCAGGCTGACATTGATACGCATCCCTTTTGGCAGACGCCGGAACTGGATCGTACCGCCAATGGTCCTGACCCGTTCCTCCATATTGTCCAGCCCTGCCCCTCTGTGTACATCCGCCGTCTCAAATCCATGACCATTATCGACGAATTCCAGCCCCAACATATCCTCTGATAAGGTGAGGTTTACCGTCACTTCGGTTGCGCTGGCATGTTTGATGATGTTGCTGGTGATCTCGCGGGTCAGCGACCTCAAGGTATTGACCATCAGGAAGGGCACCTGCGTTTCAGAGACCTGGGACAGATCCTCAAGCGAGGCGGCAGGCCAGTTCAACGCGATGCCGTGCACCTCCAACCTGTCCGCCATCTCTGCCCGGACGTCGGCAGTGGTATCCGACAGCTTGTAATTCGACCGGAAGCCATCGCTGATGATCTGGCGCAGATCGGTCAGCGTGTCGCGCAGCAGCCCGTCCTTGCGTGACCCTTCGGCAGCATGCAGCGCGCTGAGCAATTGCGCGCCGATGTTGTCATGTACATCGCGGCTGATCCGGTCCCGTTCGACATTGACCCCGCGTTCATAGGCCAAGTGACTTTCGCGGACCACGCCATGCATGCGGACAAGCGTCGCCGCTGCCTGCACGTCGGCAGAACTGAACAACCGCCTGCCGCCTGACGCATAGCGTATCCTGCGCCCCGCAACACCCGTCAACGCAGGCAAGAGCAGTGCCACGCCATTCTCCGCAATGCTGGCCTTTGCCGGGGCATCCTCCAGCACCTCTATCTGTGCAGCGGGGGAAAAGGTATCCTGCAAAAGCGCATCCCAGCGTTCGTTCTGCAACCGCTGGGTCGGTGCCAGCGCGACGTCGATCACCTCGGGGATCATTCCCGAGGCCTGTGGCGTTTTGGTGCCGAAGAGCCGCACCAGCAGCAGCTGACGCAGCGGGAAATAGAGGAACCCACCGATCAGCAGCGCCAGCGCCAGCGACGCCCAGGGCTGTTCGCGCAGCCACAGCAGCAAGATCAGGTCCGTAACAAAAATCAACACGGCACCCGCCAGCCAGACCCAGACGTAATAGGCATAGCGATCCAGCTCGAAGACCCGCCAACGGATGATCCCCAGGGCCAGTCCGATATGCATGAGATTGAAAAAGCCAAAGGCATAGGCTTGCGGAATGAAACCTCCGTCGGCGATGCCAAGCGCGGGCGGCAGCACCGACAGCGACACAAACAGCGACACGCCGACCAGCGAAAACAGGAAGAACCAGCGCAGCCCAGCCCGGCTCAGCGGATCGCGCCGCGAGCGCCACCATTGCATCACGCCAAAACCAAGGGCCAGCAGGGTCTGGGTTGGCACCACTAGGTTCAGCCAGATGTCGGTGCCGACGTACATCAGATCCAGCATGATCCCGGTGCCAAAGACCACCAGCGGCACCAACAGCCAGCGGGGATGGAACAGCGGCTTTGGGTACATCACGAAGAGCCCGACCAGTGCGATGCCAAAGGACCCCGCCCCGAAATGGTTGGTCTGCGACAGCAGTTTGAAAACATCACCCGGCAGCGCAATCTGCCGTGTCGAATAGACCGATGCGGCAATCGCGAATACCGGCACAAACAACCCCGTCAGGGCAAACATCCGCGCGCCCCAGTCCTCGCGCCGCAGGGATATCACCCAGCCCGCCACCAACAGCGCCAGAATGCCGACCCCTTGCTGGAACCAGAAGGGAAATGGCAGATCGCCGATCTGTCGCGGTCGGGGTGTAAAGACCCCTGTTTCCGTCGCACCACCGGGAACGGTGTAGGTGACGGACACCTCCGGCTTGGCCAGCTCCGCCACGATCAGATCCTGCCGGGCAAAAAATGCCGTCATCCGGGGATAGGTGCCAAGGAAATCCGGCTCGCTGATCAGGTCCGTTTCCTCCAGCACCACTTCGCCGACAACGGTCGGCGTCACCCCCTGCGGCAGGTCAAGGTAGGGTCGGTCGATGGACAGCAACACCGCAGAGGTGGTCAGGATCAGGGCAATCATCGCTGAGGTCAGCATGATCACGGTGGGGGACAGACGATACAGGAACCTGGACATGTTTTGTGCTCACACGCTATGGGGCATTGCAAAAATGAGTTCGGTTTTTCCCGGCCCGGTAGAAAAGCCGGCGCAGGGGAGATTGCCGCCTATCGTTATGTTAATTAAAACAAAAAACAACATCTTTGTGACCCTAAAACCGATGGGTCAGGCCAAGTGAAAAATACCGGTTGGTGTAGTCCGCCAGCGGAATGTTCGAGCGGTTCCTCTCGATCCCGAACTGGACTTCGGGGGCAAAGCTGCCGATGCGGAAATCCCTGTGATAGACCCGCAGGTCGACCGCGATCTTACGATCGCTGCGTGCGGCACCGAACAACCGGCTGACACCGGTGCGGTCATCGGTCTCTCCGCGCAGGGTCAGGCTGGTCATCAGCCCGCCATCAAAGGCGTAAAGCCCGCTCACGCTCAGCCCGCGACGCACGCCATCGGTGGTCAGTTGATCGGAATCGTTATGTTCCAGATAGCCGGTAAAGGACAGTTGTGCATTGCCCCCAATGGCATGGGCATATCCGACCGACAGGAACGCCCGGTCGATATCGGCCAACCCGCGCCTGCGAAAGGCCCGCGACACCTCGCCCCCCAGCCGCAATGTGCCTGCCTTGCCGATGCGACGCGCGTGATTCAGATATAGCCCGAAAGTCTCGGAATAGGGGCGGTCCGCCGACCGGCGGGTGCCCATCAGGATACCGCCATCCCAATAGCGCCCCTGGGGTGTTGTGAATGCCAGACCCGCCCGCCCTGTCAACTGATAGTCGCGCAGGGCGACCTCCGGGTTGAACTTGAGATAGGCATCCAGCGAAAACCGCGCCTTCAGCCCCTCTCTGATCGTCGGCCCGTAGCTGAACCCGGTGGTCACAATGGTGCTGACCGTTGCCTTGCCAATCGCTGTCTCGTCCAGTGTCAGCGGCAGCCCGCCAATCACAAGCACGCGGTCCTCCGTTTGCTTGGTCCCGTTTGATTCCGGCCGCAGGTTGAAACTGAAATACCCTGACCAGACCTGCCGCGCCTCGATTGCGCCGATCATCCGGGTGACCACCTGCCTTTCCTGATGCGTCAGATCAGTGCCACGCAGTTGCTCAAGATGAAACTTCGCCCGCCCGTCACGACCCAGCCGGAACAGCGCCAGCGCCAGTTCGAACCGGTATTTCTTGTTGCGCGGCTGTGCGGATACCAGCCGTTCCACCAGTGGCAGTGCCTGCTCGTGATGGCCTGCCTGGACAAGGCGAACCGCCGCCAGCCAGGTTTCATCCAGCGATTGCTGGGCCTGGGCCGGCGCGCCACCAAGCAAAAGGCAAAAGGCACACAAGGTCCCTGCCCTGCGCAGGAGCCGAACCAGTGCCCCCAGGGTCATGACAAACCTGAACATAACATCCCGTGGAACGTCGAAATATGGTAGAAACTCACACCCATTCCCCTGACGGCGGGCCGCTGTCGGCCCCCGCATGTCCAAAGCCGCACAACATCACGCGGCTGGTTTGTTTTTGGCGAATTATGCGCCCCGTTCACTCCCCCCAACAGGGGAGACACGACAGCTAAGCGTTTGAAATGCCGTGTTGACGGATCATGCCGGAAATACTGCGACAAGATGCCTGCACAGCCATGCCCTTTCACGCCTTAAAGCGATCCGGGATATACTTGGATCACTTGTTCGCGGCCTCTCCCTTCGGTCGAACGCGAAAAGTGATGTGCGATGTTTCAAGTTTATCCCGAAACTCTGTAATGCCGGTCGGTTATGGTTTTCACCGCCATCGCACCGGGTTACCTTGGCCAAAACAGATCAGGTGGCTCATCCATGACAGAGATTTTCGAGGCGGAGAAAACGCAGGCCGCATCCTGGTTCCGCCAGTTGCGCGATGACATCGTGACGGCATTCACTGCACTGGAAGCGCGCCAGCCCGGCAACAGCCCTGCCGGACAGTTCGACGTCCGCGCCACCACCCGCACCGCAGAGGATGGATCGGACGCGGGCGGCGGCGAAATGAGCGTGATGCGCGGCGGGCGCGTGTTTGAAAAGGTGGGCGTCAACATCTCGACCGTCTTCGGCACCCTGGGTGAGCGGGCGCAGGCGGCGATGGCAGCCCGCAAGGGTCTGCCGGGCATGAAGGACGATCCGCGCTTCTGGGCCTCCGGCATCAGTCTGGTGGCCCATATGCAGAACCCCCATGTGCCTGCGGTTCACATGAACACCCGCATGTTCTGGACCCCCCATGCCTGGTGGTTCGGCGGCGGGGCCGACCTGAACCCCTGTATCGAATATGCCGAGGACACCGCCCATTTTCACGGCGAGATGAAACGGGCCTGCGACCCGCATGGCCCGGCTCTTTATGACGAACTCAAGGCCTGGGCAGACGAATATTTCTATATTCCGCACCGCAAGAGGGCGCGCGGGGTTGGCGGCATCTTCTACGACGATCGCAACACCGGCGACTGGGACGCGGATTTCAAGCTGACGCAGGATGTGGGCGCGGCGTTCCTGCCCGCCTTTGTGCCGCTGGTGGACAAGCGCCGCGAAACACCATGGGACGACGCGGACAAGGACACGCAACTGCGCCACCGGGGGCTCTATGCGGAATACAACCTTGTCTATGACCGCGGCACAAAGTTCGGTCTGGAAACCGGCCATGACCCCGATGCCGTGTTGATGAGCCTGCCGCCAATGGCGAAATGGTACTGAACCGCTGTTTGGCCCCTATTCAGCCATGTGACAGGCGACCCGCGCGCCGCGCAGGGGACGCATTTCGGGGCGTTCCTTGCGGCAGATGTCCTCTGCCAGCGGGCAGCGCGGATGATAGGCGCAGCCGGGTGGCGGGTTGATCGGATCAGGGATTTCGCCCTTTGGCGGATCAACCTCGCGCCCGAATTCACCCAGCTTCGGGGCGGCCTCAAGCAGCATCTGGGTATAGGGGTGCTTGGGATCGTCGAACAATTCGTCCGGCGCGGCCTCTTCCACCAAGCGCCCCAGATAGAGCACGCCGACCTTGTCGGAGATATGCTGCACCACGGTCAGATCGTGACTGATAAAAAGATATGTCAGCCCCAGATCGTCCTTGAGATCGCTCATCAGGTTCAGCACCTGCGCCTGCACCGACACGTCCAGCGCCGATGTCGGCTCATCGCAGACGATCAGCTTTGGCTCTGACGCCAGCGCGCGGGCGATACAGATGCGCTGGCGCTGTCCGCCGGAAAATTCATGCGGGAACTTCCCGGCATCACGGGCCGACAGCCCGACCTGCTCCAGCAGTTTTTCCGCCATTCCCCTGGTCTGCCCGCCCCGCGCCGCGACAGGTTCCACGATGATATCGCGCACCCGCCAGCGCGGATTGAGCGAGGCGTATGGGTCCTGAAAGATCATCTGGATATCGGCGCGCACCGCATCGACACGGGCGGCATCGCGTTCGCGGGCAAGATCCACATCACGGATCTTTACCGATCCTTCAGTGGGCGGCAACAGGCCCACCAGTATCTTGCCGATGGTCGATTTTCCCGACCCGCTTTCCCCCACCAGCGCATAAACGCTGCGTTCCTCGATATCAAAGCTGACATCGCTGACAGCGGTCAGAAAGGCCTTCTTGCGGCGTTCCACGACGCGGTTCAGCCAGGGTTTGGACACGTCGAAAATACGGGTCAGGTTTGCAACGGACACCAAAGCCATCATGCCACCTTTGCGTCATGAGGCAGCGGAAACCAGCAGGCGGCACCATTGCCATCCGCCAGGGTCGGGCCGGGATCGGCACTGCATTTGTCCTGCGCATAAGGACAGCGCGGATGAAAGGCGCAACCGGAAGGCAACGCATCCAGCCGTGGCATCGCGCCGGGTATCTGGTGCAACCGTGCCTTCCCGCGAGAGGCCAGCGGCGTCGATCCCATCAGCCCGTCGGTATAGGGGTGGCGCGGCCTGGTCAGCACGTCACGCACCGGACCAAGCTCCGCCAGCTTGCCCGCATACATCACCGCCACCCGGTCCGCCGCCTCGGCGATGACGCCCATGTCATGGGTGATCAGCATCACGGCAGTCCCCCGGTCGCGACACAGCGCCTTGAGCAACGCGATGATCTGCGCCTGTACCGACACATCCAGCGCGGTGGTCGGCTCATCCGCGATGATCAGCGACGGTTCGGCACAAAGCGCCAGGGCGATCACCACCCGCTGCCGCATTCCGCCCGAGAATTCATGCGGATAGGAATTGATCCGTTCCCTTGCACCGGGGATGCCGACCTCGTCCAGCGCTGCAACCGCGCGTTTCTCTGCCTCGCTGCGCGACACATCAAGGTGGGCAAGGATGGTTTCGGTCAACTGGTCGCCAATGCGCAGCAGCGGGTTGAGCGAAGTCAGCGGGTCTTGGAACACCATGCCGATCTGCTTACCCCGCAGACGCCGCATGGCGTCGCCCTTGAGGTGGTCGATGCGGGTGCCGCCCACGTGGATTTCCCCCTTGGCGATACGCGCGGGGGGGCTGAGCAGGCCAATCACCGCGTTGCCCGCCATGGACTTTCCCGCCCCGGATTCGCCCACGATGCCCAGCACCTCGCCCCGCCCGATGTCATAGCTGATCCCGTCCACGGGCCGCAGGATGCCATGGCGGGTGGGAATTTCGACCGTGAGGTCGCGGATGGAGAGGATCGGTTGGGTCATGGTCATGCATCGGAATCCGTGTCTGAAGAGGCCCGGCGTGCAAGCGCCTCTGTTTCGCACTTCATCACCGCAACCTCGGGTTCAGCGCATCGCGCAGCCAGTCGCCCAGCAGGTTCACCGACAGCGCCAATGCCAGCAGGGTCGCCGCCGGGAACAGCAAAATCCACCATTCACCGGAAAACAGGAACCCCTGCCCGATCCGGATCAGCGTGCCAAGGGAGGGTTGCGTGGGCGGCGCGCCGACGCCGAGGAACGACAGCGTCGCCTCCGCGATGATCGCCAGCGCCAGCGAAATGGTCGCAATCACCAGCACCGGGCCCAGCACATTGGGCAGGATGTGCCGCAGCATGATCGCAGGAGATGTCCGGCCGATCAGCCGGGCGGCCTGCACGTATTCCTTGTTTTTCTCCACCAGCGTCGCCCCGCGCACCACGCGCGCGAACTGCACCCAGTCGCTTAGCCCGATGGCGATGATCAACACCCAGATCGCCATCTGGTCGCGGTATTCCACCGGCGTGATCCCCTTGGCGATACCAAAGATCAACATCGCCACCAGGATCGCCGGAAAGGTCAGTTGCACGTCGGCAACGCGCATGATGATCGTCTCTGTCCAGCCGCCGACATAGCCCGCCAGCATGCCCAGCGTGATGCCGAGGATCATGGCAAACAGCACCGCCGCCGCCCCGACAAAAAGCGATATCCGCATCCCGTATAGGATGGTTGAAAACACGTCGCGGCCCTGATCATCCGTGCCCAGCCAGAAGGTATCGCCGGTAAAGGCATTGGGCGTCATCGGCCGGGAAAATCCGTTCATCAGGTTCAGGGATGCGGGGTCAAACGGGTTGTAGGGTGCCACCAGCGGGGCAAAGATGGCGGCCAGAACCATGATCGTCACCACGGCAAAGCTGATCATCGCCACGGGCGAGCGTTTGAAGGTATAGATAAAATCGCTTTGCAGTGCGAGGCTCAGCCGCGAGGGGTCCTTGACCGCGATCGGTGCATCGGGGGGCAGTTGGGTGTCTGTCATCTTAATGCGCCTTTGTCCGGTCCGCCCGCAGGCGCGGATCAATGGAAAAATACAGCAGGTCCACAATCAGGTTGATGCCCACGAACATGACCGAGATCAGCATCAGATAAGCGGCCATCACCGGAATATCCACGAACTGGATTGCATTGATGAACAGCAGCCCCACGCCGGGCCATTGGAACACCGTTTCGGTGATGATCGCAAAGGCGATGATGCTGCCCAGTTGCAGGCCGGTCACCGTGATCACCGGCACCAGCGTGTTCTTCAGCGCATGGCGGAAATTCACCGCCCGTTCCCGCAGCCCCCGCGCACGGGCAAAGCGGATATAATCCTGGCGCAGCACCTCCAGCATTTCCGATCTGACCAGCCGCATGATCAGCGTCATCTGGTAAAGCCCCAGCGTGATGGAGGGCAGGATCAGCGCCTTGAGCCCCGATGCTGTCAGAAACCCGGTGCTCCAGCCGCCCACCCGTACCGTGTCACCCCGCCCGAAACTGGGCAGCCAGCCCAGTTCGACCGAAAACAGATAGATCAGCAGGATACCGATCAGAAAGGTCGGCAGGGATACCCCGATCAGCGACAGCGACATGATCGCATTGGCCGCGAACCCCTCGCGTCTGATGGCGGTAAAGACCCCCAGACCGATGCCGATGAAGATGGCCAGAAAACCCGAAACCGCAGCCAGTTCCAGCGTGGCGGGTGCCCGTTCCATCAGGATGTCCGAGACAGGCCGCCCCTGCCGGTAACTGATCCCGAAATTGCCCTGCACGGCATTGCCCAGAAACTTGACATATTGCACCGGAAACGGCTGATCCAGCCCCAGTTGCGTGCGCAGCCGGTCGATGTCTGCCTGCGTGCGCTCCTGGCCCAGCATGTTGTCGATGGGGTCCCCGACAAAACGGAACATCGAAAAGGCGACCAGCCCCACGACCAGCAGGACGAGGGCGGATTGCGCGACGCGTTGGATGACAAAGGCGAGCATTGGATGAGTGGACAATCTGTTAAGCGGAAGGTCAAGGAAAAGGCGGCACCCGCAGCGCCGCCCTCGCCCGGTCCGTCAGGACCTGCTTCACTTCATGGTGAAATACTTCACCTTCGGCTGATCCTCGGGATCGACCTCGATGCCGACGGCGTCGGTCATGCCCCAGTTCAGGACCTGGTGGTGGATCGGGATGTACAGCGTCTCGTCCTGCACCACCCGCCAAATGTCCGCGATGTCGGCATTGCGGGCTTCCAGATCGGTGTTGGAAGCGAGGCTCTTGATCTTGGCGTCCAGCGCGTCGTTGTCATAGCCGGTGCCGTTCCATGTCCCGATATCACCTTCACGCCCATGGACCAGGAAGTTGAAGATATATTCGGAATCGTAGGTCGGCACGCCCCAACCCAGCATGTAGAAGTCGGTCTTGCCGTCGGTGATCAAGGGGAAATGCTGCGCCTTGGGCTTGGCATCCAGGTTTACCGTCACGCCGATCTGGCCCAGCATCCCGACTGCGGCCTGGCAGATCGCCTCATCGTTCACATAGCGGTCGTTCGGACAGTCGAGCCGGATCGAGAAACCGTCCGCATAACCGGCCTCTTCCATCAATGCCTTGGCACCTTCGATATCAGTGGTGGATTCCGCATCCATCGCTTCGGTCCAGCCGTTGACAAAGGGCGGCGCGATCATCCCGGCGGGCTGGGATTGCCCGCGCATCACAACCTGCTGGATGGCATCACGGTTGATCGCCATCGACATCGCCTTGCGCACCCGTGCATCTGCCAGCGGGTTCTTGCCATCGACGTTGTCGGCTTCGATGTCATCGGCACCCTGGTTCATGCCAAAGAAAATCACCCGGTTCTGCGGTGCCTGCTTGACCACAAGCCCGTCCGCGTTGTTGACGCGTTCCAGATCCTGCACCGGCATGTCCTGAAGAAAATCCACCTCGCCCGACAGCATGGCGGCGACGCGGGTCGCGGCGTTCTGGATCGGCGTATAGACGATTTCAGTCACGTCCAGCGGGAACTGGTCCTTGCCCCAGTAGTCTTCGTTCAGGGTCATGACCGTTTTCACGTCCTGCTCCCGGCTTTCCAGCTTGTAGGGGCCGGTGCCGTTGGCATTGGTGGTGGCATAGGTCAGCTCACCGCCCTCGAAATCCTGCACATCGACGGTGTTGTTCGCTTCGGTCCAGTCCTTGTCCATGATGAACAGGTTGGTCAGGTTGCTGGGCAGAATCGGGTTTGGCCCGTCTGTGACCATCTCGACGGTGTAATCATCCACTGCGCGCACCTCTGTGATGGAGTTGATCAACTCCTTCATGTCCGAATTCTCGGTCTTGGCGCGGTTGAAGCTGAACACCACATCCTCGGCGGTGAAATCGGCCCCATCGTGGAATTTCACGCCTTCACGCAGCTTGAATACCCAGACATTGGGGTCGTCTTCGCTTGGTCCCCATTCTGTGGCAAGCGTCGGCTCAAACGCACCGGTAACATCGCGAATGATCAAAGGCTCGTACATCTGGTGCCGGATGGTATGTGTCGGCCCTTCGTTCTGGGAATGCGGATCGAGGGTGAGGGCATCGCCAGACCGCGCCCATCTCAGGGTTTCGGCCTGGGCCAGCGCGGTTGTGGACAAAAGCAATGCCGTGGACATCAGTGTAAGTGTCTTGGTCATCATTAACTCCCATTATTTTTCTATTCCAACAGTGTTTTCCAGTCAGGATTGTTTGGCAACCCCGAACTGTCGGCCGGGCGATGCCAGGGCTCTCGGGTTCCGGCCGTGCAAAGGGAGGTGAAAACTCCGTCTATCCGTTGTCCTGTTGCCTGCGGTACATGCCCGGTGTCTGCCCGGTGTCCGCCTTGAAGGTACGGCTGAAATATCCGGCATCGGCAAAGCCCGCGCGGGCGGCAATATCGGCCATGGAATGACGGGTGAATTCCAGCAGGTGCTTCGCCTCGACCAGGCGGCGCTGGCGGATCACGGCATTGGGGGTTGTCCCAAGGATACGGCGGCACAGGCGATTGAGATGCGGTGTCGACACACCGATTTCGCGGGCATAAGCCTCAAGCGTCATCGCGCTGGCAAAATGTTCCTCAACCGCCGCGCAAAAGGCCTGGGCCTGCCTTTCGTGCAAAGTCTGTTCCTGCCGGGCAGGCAAAGGCCCCAAGGGGCGCGCGTCGGTCCGGTCGCCCTCCAGATAGATCAGCATAAGACGGATCAGCGTTTCAAGCAGCGCGGCACGCCCGGTCCCGAAATTGCGCAGGGCCTCGCGCACCTGACCCATCAGCATGTCAATGACTGCGAAATGGGGGCTGTCCGGTTCGGGCAACACCGCACCACCGGTATCGGCAAACCGCATGATCCGCGCGGCATTGTCGTCATCCAAAAGGGACAGCCGCAGGCTGATCACATCGCCTACGATGTCTTCGGGAAACCGGAAGCCATGCGCCAGACCCGGCGGCACCACCAGGATCACCGGCCCGGCGCTGCGAAAATCCAAATCGCCAAGGCGTGTGTATACGCCCGGAGTCTGGAACAGAAATATCTGCGCAAGCCTTTGGTGGCGGTGCAGACGGATCGTCCAGTCATGTTTGCTGCTGCGTTCCACGATGGTCTCATGATGCATCGGATCGGCACGGGTACCTGCCAGATATTCACCGTAAAGTTCATATGTCGGAACAGTGTCTGGCAAGGGAACCACCTTTTTTCAGGCCCTTTTCGCTCATATTGGCCCCACTTTGATCGGATAGTACAAATATTGGTGGCTGGTGTCCATTTGCCGATTGCCAGATTGCATTAAGATTGCCCGGACAAGGCCGCGCCGCGTCGGCTTTTTGGATAGACAACGAAGGCCGCGTCATGACCCGTACCATCAAAACATCCGTCTGTATCATTGGCTCCGGTCCTGCCGGATTGTTGCTGTCGCAACTGCTGGCCAATGCCGGGATCGACACAATTGTGCTCGACCGCAAGGACCGCGCCTATATCGAGGGGCGCATCCGTGCGGGCGTGCTGGAACAGGGCACGGTCACCGCACTGGAAGAAGCCGGTGCCGCTGACCGTTTGCACCGCGAAGGGCTGCCGCACGACGGGTTTGAACTGGCCTTTGACGGCGACCGGCACCGCATTGACCTGGCCGGGCTGACCGGCAAGACCGTGACCGTCTACGGGCAGACCGAAATGACAAAGGACCTGTTCGACAAACGCATGGCCGGGGCGCAACAGTTCTTCTTCAATGTCGATGACGTGGTGCCGACGGACCTCAAGTCTGACCAGCCCGCTGTCCATTTCACCCATGACGGGGCCAAAATTGTTGTGACCTGCGACTATATCGCGGGCTGCGACGGGTTCCATGGTGTATCCCGCAAGGCGATCCCGGCGGATGTGCTGAAGACATTCGAGCGGGTTTATCCCTTTGGCTGGCTGGGCATCCTGGTGGAAAAACCGCCCGTCGCGCATGAGTTGATCTATGCAAACCATGAACGCGGCTTCGCGCTGGCCTCCATGCGGTCCAACACCCGCAGCCGCTACTATATCCAATGCGATGTGAACGACGATGTCGCGCAATGGTCCGATGACCGCTTCTGGGAGGAATTCACGACTCGCCTGGGTGCGGAGGCAACGGCCAACCTGCAAACCGGCCCCTCCTTTGAGAAAAGCATCGCGCCGCTGCGGTCCTTCGTGGCCGAGCCGATGCGCTATGGCAACCTGTTCCTCGCAGGCGATTCCGCCCATATCGTGCCGCCGACAGGTGCCAAGGGACTGAACCTTGCCGCCGCCGATGTGCGCATCCTGCACCGCGCGCTGGTGGCCCATTACAAGGACAACAACGACGCGCTGATCGACAGCTATTCTGAAACCGTGCTGCGGCGGGTCTGGAAGGTCGAACGGTTCTCCTGGCAGCTGTCCACGCTGATGCACCAGTTTCCCGATAATTCGGAATTCGAGAAACGCATGCAGCGGGCCGAATTCGACTACCTGCGCAGTTCAGAAGCCGCATCGCGCGCCATCGCGGAAAACTACGTCGGCCTGCCGCTGGACTGATCCGCCGGGACGGGCTGCTGATAGTGACATGCTCAATCTGACTAAGGCACGTTAGAAGCGCCCCGCCCGGCGCAAGCCGGACATCGCCAGACTTCCCCTCGCACCGGAGGTGCGCCGTATGTAGCCGGCAGGCCTGTGGCGTGGCGTGAGGGCAATGCAGGTCAGCACGCCTTGGCATCCGCCTCAAGATACGCGAGGCTTGGGCACAAAGCACAGAACATCATGATCCAGGGACCCCCGATGAATTTTGACGCCCGCATTTCCAAGCTCACCGACATACTGCAACGCCATGATTGCCCCGCCATCGCAATGGTGCCGGGGCCAAACTTCTACTACCTGACCGGCGTGCGGCTGGGTCTGATGGAACGGCCCACGATCCTGATTGTCACAGCAACAGGCGACATCCACGCCGCAATCCCGGCACTGGAAAAGGACATGTGGACCGCGCGCATGCCGCAAGCCCGGACCGTGTTCTGGCAGGACGCCGACGGATATGCCGATGCGCTGTCCGAACTCGCCCGGCAGACAGGCCTGACCAGCCTCGCCGTAGAGGGAAGCCGCATGCGCCATTTCGAGGCCGCCGCCCTTGCCCGCGCCTTTGGCACAGCGCCCGAGGATGGCACCGACATGCTGCTGCCGCTGCGCCTGAACAAGGATGCGTCAGAGGTCGCCGCCATCGAAAAGGCCGTGCAGATCAGCGAAGATGCATTGACCGCGACCCTGAGCGAGATCGGCGCGGGCCAGACGGAGACGGAGATACGGGCGAAGCTGCTGATCAACATGCTGGAAAGGGGGGCGGAAGGGGCCGCATTCAACCTGATCGTGCTGGCTGGCCCGGCTGCGGCGGATTGCCATGGTGTCCCCTCCTCCGACCGTCGGTTGCAACGGGGCGACGCCTTGCTGTTCGACTTTGGCGCAACCCTGAACGGCTATAGCGCCGACATCACCCGCACCTATTTCTGCGAGGAAATCCCGCAGGAACACCGCCCGCTCTATGACGCAGTGCAAGAGGCAAACCGCCTGGGCCGCGACATGACCGCGCCCGGCGTGACCCCGCATGATCTGGACATGGCCGTGCAACAGGCACTGAGCGACGCGGGATTCGCGGCCGATATCCGCCACAAGGTCGGTCACGGGCTGGGCCTTGATATCCACGAAGCGCCGCAACTGATGCGGGGCAACCATGCGCCGCTGGAGGCCGGGATGGTCATCACGATCGAACCGGGGCTCTATCGCCCCGGCATGCTGGGTGTCCGCATAGAGGATGACGTTCTGGTCACGGATAATGGTGCCCGGTCCCTTACCCGGTTGCCCCGTGACCCGCAGGTGATCGGCTGATCGTCATGGTCTGGACCGATTGATCCTGCACCGCTGGCACC
Source organism: Sulfitobacter sp. EhC04 (assembly GCF_001650875.1). Lineage (GTDB taxonomy): Bacteria > Pseudomonadota > Alphaproteobacteria > Rhodobacterales > Rhodobacteraceae > Sulfitobacter. The sequence goes on along the minus strand of NZ_LXYI01000017.1, from coordinate 39,333 downwards.
GGGACGTGCTCACCCCTGCGACAGGCCCGCATCCAGCAACTCTTCCCTCTCCGGCAAGTCGCGCAGGCTTTCCAGCCCAAAAGCCAACAGGAAGTGTTCCGTTGTGACAAAGGTAAAGGGCGCGCCACGGCTGGGGCTGCGCGGCCCTGTCCCGATCAGCCCCCGCGCATGCAGCCGACCGATCAGATCGCGGCTGATCTCCTTGCCGAAAATGTCTTTCAACGTGTCTCGCGTGGCGGGTTGGTAATAGGCAATGGCGGCCAGCACCGCGATGTCGAATTCGCTGAGGTCCAGCAGTTGATCGTCCAGATCGGCCGCCGCGCGGATCGCCGGGGCAAAGGCGGTCCGCGACCGCAACACCCAGCCATCCGCCACCTGCACCAGTTCAAACGCGCGTCCCTCAAGGTCTGCCGCCAGATCCCCGATCAGCAGATCGACGGAGGCCCCCTGCCCGACAACCCGCGCCAGGTCCTCTCTTGGCACCGGGGAGGCGCTGGCAAAGAGCACCGCCTCGATCCGCAGCATCCATTCCCGCCAGCGCAGCTCCGGCGGCATGTCGGCAAGCTCGCGGTCCAGCGCCGGTTCGGATCGGTCAATCGCCACACCTACACCCCGTAAAGCCGAAAGGTGTCGCGCCCGGTCAGTTCGCGCACCGCGCCCAGATCAACCAGCCGGTCGCAGAGGCGGCGTGCAGCCCGGCCCGCCATTGGCAAGGCCGAAGGTGCCACCGCGTCCCGGCTCAGGAAAACCTCGACCGCGCCCGGTGCTGTCTTGGCCCGCAACTTCGGCGCAACTGTCTTCAGCCGCTCTGCCCGCCGCGCCAGATCCGCCGCCAGTCGCACCGCCATCGGGGCCGCTGTTGTCACTGCACCGTGACAGGCCAGCCGCAATGCGTCACCGCGTTTGGCAAGGTCCGCACGCCCCAGACCCAGCGCAAACATCGGCAGGATATGATCCCACCCCAGCGCCCGCGCCAGGGCCGCATCGGCCAGGATCAGCCCGGCCACTTCCGCACGCGGCGCTTCCGTCAGAACGGTTTCCAGCACCCTGGCCGCGCGCGCCATCGGTGCACCCTGCCCGGTGCCCAGCCAGGCCGCGATGCGTGTTGCCTCCACCTCGAGCAAGGCGCGATGCAGCGCCTTGGCAGAAACGGGCCGTTCAGCGGCACGCCGCCAGGCAAGATAGGTCTCCCCCGCCGGGCCAGGCAGGTCGCCGGGCCGCAGCAGGTGAATGGCATCACGCAACTCCCCTGCCCGCTCGGACCGGCCCGAAAACACGACGCAGGCCTCTGCCGCCTGCAACGCCAGACGATCCCTCCATAACTCCTGCGGGACATCACGCCGCCCGACGACCTGATGCAGATAGCTCAGCGCGCCTCCGGACAGGAACGCCATTTCCTCAAGTGCCTCGCTGCGGCGGGGCGTCACCCAGGAAGGCAACAGAAGTTGCGTGTTGGGCTCGTCTTGGGTGTTCGGTGGGGTGAATGTCATGCCCAAAGCTTATCCGACAACGGCACCGTTCGCTACAAGATGTGGGCATTCAGCGCAGATATCAGGATTTGCACACCGGCGCAGTTCCGGCCCGTATTCTGGACCGCACAGTGCAAGCCGGACTTTGAGTGGTTGTGAAAGAAGCATACCTTGGCCACACCGACCGTGATTTCAGACCTCGGCCCCTTGTTCCAGATCGACGCGGCATTTCGTCCTTGCGGCTTGTGCTACCCCGATGTTGAATGCAGGCAGTCGGTGTGAGTTGATGCTCACAACCGGACAGCCGCCGTATGGGTATTTATCCCAGCGTGCCGCCACAACGGTTCCTTGGCCGAACCCGACAAACAATCACTTGACGAGTTTTTATTTTATACATAAAACTATGCAGAAACATAGAATGGAGTTAGGGGGCGTCATGCCGTCCATAGGCTACGAAGTGATCGCCGTTTCGAGCGAGACCAAAGATGTAAAGCGGATCGAAGTGAAACCTTCGGCGCCGATCCCGATGGTGTGGACGGCGGGCGCGCATGTGCGTGTGAGCCTGAGCCAAGGGGGTGACCGGTCGTACTCCCTGCTGCGGCTTCCCGGCCTGCAACCCGGCCATCTGGCTCTCGGCGTGCTGCGCGAGGCGCAAAGCACGGGTGGCTCGACGTTCATGCATGCGCTCAAGCCGGGCGACAAGCTTCAGATCTCCAACCCGACCAATCATTTTGAACTGGGCGATCATGCAGAACCTGCCGTGCTGATCGCGGGTGGCATCGGGATCACGCCGATCCTGTCGATGGCGGCGGAACTGGCGGCGCGCGGGCGCCCCTTCGAAGCCCATTATGCCGGGCGTTCCGAAGGCATGCTCGCCTTTGTTAAGGAAATGCAGGACATCTGCGGCGAAAAACTGCATCTGCATTACGACGATCAACCCAGCAAGATGGATCTGAACGATATTCTGGGAAAGGCCCCCGAAGGCGCGCATGTCTACTTTTGCGGCCCTGCGGGCATGATCGAGGCTGTCAAATCCGTCACCTCCGATCTGGGCTGGCCCGTGGAAAGGGTGCATTACGAACTTTTCACCGCTGCGGCCAATACGGCGGAGGACACGGCCTTCGACGTTGAAATCCACAGCACCGGCCAGATTGTTCACGTCCCTGCCGACAAGAGCATCATCGAAGCGCTGGAGGAAGCCGGGCTTGATCCGCTTTATGACTGTCAGCGCGGTGACTGCGGGATCTGCCAATGTGATGTGATTGACGGCATCCCCGACCACCGGGATGTCATCCTGACTGACAGCGAGAAGGCAGCGAATGACGTCATGCAAATCTGTGTGTCGCGTTCAAAGACGCCGAAACTCGTCATTGATATCTGACCTTTACAGGAGCCTGCCATGGACCGTTACCGCGGAAATTCCCAAGCCATCGCCGAACTGGTCAAAGGCCACGCCGTTCATCGCGACGTCTATGTGGACAAGGAAATCTTCGAGCTGGAGATGGAACAGCTGTTTCCGAATTCCTGGATATACATCGGCCATGAAAGCCAGCTGAAAAACACCGGCGACTTCATCACATCGAAGATCGGAAACCAGCCGGTTCTGGCGTCCCGGCACCGGGACGGGCAGGTTTATGTCCTGCACAACCGCTGCCCGCACAAGGGCGTCAAGATCGCGTCCGAGGCTTGCGGGAACACCGGCAAGTTCTTTCGCTGCCCCTACCATGCCTGGTCATTCAAGACCGACGGCTCACTTTTGGCGATCCCGCTGAAGAAGGGGTATGAAGGCACCGGGTTTGATACCGATCAGGCGGCCAAGGGCCTCAAGCGGATCGAGAACGTCAAGATCTATCGCGGCCTGATCTTCGTGCGACTGGCCGAAGAGGGTCTGAGCTTTGAAGAGTTCTTTGGCGACGCGCTGTCCACGATCGACAACATGGCCGACCGTTCGCCCGAGGGCGAATTGGAGGTCATCAGCCAGCCGATCCGATACATGCATACCTGCAACTGGAAGATGCTTGTCGAAAACCAGACCGACACCTGCCACCCGATGGTGGCACATGAAAGCTCTGCCGGAACTGCCGTCAGCGTCTGGGAGCGGGAGAAAGACAACTTCACCGAAACGCCCATGGCCGTACAGCTCTATGCACCCTTCATGAGCCCCTATGAATTCTATGAAGGCGCGGGCATTCGCGTCTGGCCAAATGGCCACGGCCACACCGGCGTGTCCGGGTCGATCCACCAGGATTATGAAGACGTTGATGGCTATCAGGACATGATGGTCGAGGCTTACGGGAAAGAACGGGCCGCCGAAATTCTGGGCGATATCCGTCACAACACGATCTACTTCCCAAATATCATGGTGAAAGGCCCGGTCGGCATCCTGCGCAACTTCATCCCGCTTGGCGTCGACAAGACCTTGGTGGAAAGCTGGGTATTCAAACTGAAGGGTGCGCCGGACAAGCTGTATGAACGCGGCCTGATGTATAACCGCTTTATCAACGCGCCGACGTCGATTGTCGGTCATGACGATCTGGAAATGTACGAACGCGCGCAGGAAGGGCTGCTGTCGAATGGCAACGAATGGGTCAACCTGCGCCGCCTCTGGGAAGATGATGAACCCGAAGAGACGACCGAGGTCGTCAACGGCACATCCGAACGCCAGATGCGCAACCAGTTCTATGCCTGGCGGAAATTCATGGTGCAGAACATGGACAAAGCCGTGGAGGCCGCAGAATGAACCGGGATGACCTGATCGACTTTGTCTATGATGAGGCCGCGGCGATCGACCAGATGCGTTGGAACGATTGGCTGGCTTTGTATCACAAGGACGGTCGCTACTGGATGCCGCTTGAGTGGCAGCAGGAAGATCCGATCCTGCAGCCGTCGCTGATGTACGAAGACCGTCTGCTGCTTACCGTCCGGGTGGAGCGGCTGACGGGCGAGCGCACCTTCAGCCAGAAACCCAAAAGCCGGTGCCATCACCTGATGGAACGACCGCGCATTCTGTCGATGGGTGAGGACGACGGCGTCTATAAACTGCGCACGTCTTTCATATATACGGAAACGCGGGGCGATCTGCTGGAACGGTTTTCGGGCTGGGTCAGCCACGAACTGGTCGAGGTGGACGGGGCATTGCAAATCATGCTCAAGCGCATTGATCTGATCAACTTCGACGCGCCTTTCAGCAACATTCAGCTCTTTATCTGAGGCAGGCATGAACACCGAAACAGTATACACCCGATTCAAGAAGACCGCCGAGAGACGGGGCAATGCCCCTTTCCTGCATGTGCTGGAAGAAACCGCAAAGGTCTATGGCATCCCGCAGGGCGACATCAGCTATGACAACATGGCGGACCGGGTGGAGGATTGGCGCAAGCGGTTCAACGACGCCGGATATGGCGCCGGTCATCGCGTTGGACTGCTGTTGGAAAATCGCCCCGTCTTTCTGGAAATCTGGTTTGCCCTGAACGCGCTTGGCGCTTCGGTGGTGCCGATCAACCCGGACCTGCGGCTGGCGGAATTGGAATATCTGGCCGAACACTCTGAAATGATCCTGGCCATTGTTCTGCCGGAGCGGTTGGAAGAAATGAAGACCGCCGTGAAGAATGCCGGGATACCCACCCTTGTCTCCCCGCCAGAGGGACAACTTCCACCGGCTGTCCGGCCTGCGACGGCTGACACGGTGCCGAACACGCAGACCGAATGTGCCTTGCTCTATACCTCGGGGACAACCGGCAAACCCAAGGGCTGCATCCTGTCCAACGAATATTATCTCTATTCCGGTGACTGGTATGCCGGGGCTGGCGGCCACATCAGCTTGCGCCAGGACACGGAGCGGATGCTGACCCCCCTGCCCGTATTCCACATGAACGCGATGGCCGTTTCCCTGATGGCCATGGTCACAGTAGGCGGCTGCCTGATCATCCTGGATCGTTTCCACCCCCGCAGCTGGTGGGAGTCGGTCCGCGAAAGCGGCGCAACGGTGGTGCATTACCTGGGCGTCATGCCGCCGATGCTGATGCGCGCCGAACCCTCTGATGAAGACCGCAATCACAACGTCCGTTTCGGATTTGGCGCAGGCGTGGACGCCAAGCTGCATGAACCCTTCGAAGCACGCTACGGCTTTCCCCTGATCGAGGCCTGGGCCTGCACGGAAACCGGATCGGGTGGCGTCATCTGCGCCAATGAAGAGCCGCGCAAGACGGGAACGGCCTGCTTTGGCCGACCCGACAAAGACGTGGAAGTGCGCGTCATCGACGACGCAGGCGAAGACCTGCTGCCGGGCACCCCCGGCGAAATGCTGGTGCGCCGCGCCGGTGACAACCCGCGCTACGGCTTCTTTTCCGGTTATCTGAAAAACCAGCAGGCAACGGACGACCTTTGGCAGGGCGGATGGCTGCACACCGGTGATGTGGTCCAGCAGGACGCGGACGGATCGCTGCACTTCGTGGACCGCAAGAAAAACGTGATCCGCCGCTCCGGCGAAAACATCTCGGCGGTGGAGGTTGAATCGATCCTGAACCGGCATCCCGACATCAACGCCTGTGCTGCCGCCGCCGCCCCGGACGACGTGCGCGGGGACGAGGTGGCCGTGTTCATCATCCTGGAGGGCGGCCAAGGCAACGCCGCCAAGGCGCAAGAGATCGTGACCTGGGCACTGGACCAGATGGCCTATTACAAGGCCCCCGGCTGGATCGCCTTTGTCGATGACCTGCCCCTGACCGCCACGCAGAAAATCCTCAGAGGTCAGTTGAAAGACCTCATGGTGACAACATTCGAAACAGATGGTTTCATGGACACCAGACACCTGAAGAAACGCAAAACCTGATGGCACGACAGAAACCCTATGACGGCGTTGCCCTCTGTGCGCCGGTCACCACCCCCTATGTGCGGTTCTCTGACCAAACCGCGCATTGGTGGGCGGGCGCTGCCCTTGCCGCCCTGGCCCGGCAGACCGGCTTGGGACCGGCTGATTTCGACGGGTTCTGTTTTGCCAGTTTCTCGGCCGGACCGGACACGGTTGTCGGCATGGTCCAGCATCTGGGCCTCAGCCCGCGCTGGATGGATCATATCCCCACCGGCGGTGCGAGCGGCGTCATGGCGCTGCGCCGCGCCGCCCGTGCGGTTCAGATGGGGGATGCCGAGGTGGTGGCCTGCGTCGCCGCCGACACCAACCAGATCGACAGCTTCCGCCAGACTTTGCAGGGCTTCTCGCGGTTTTCACAGGATGCCACCTATCCCTATGGCTTCGGCGGCCCCAACGCGACCTTCGCACTGATCGCCGATAACTTCATGCGGGAATACGGCGTCACGCGGGAGGATTTTGCCAAACTCTGTGTCGCGCAAAGGACGAACGCGCTCTCCAACCCGCTTGCGCTGATGAAAAAGCCTCTGACCCACGAACAATACATGCAGGCGCGCCCCATCGCGGACCCGATCCATCTGTTCGACTGTGTCATGCCCTGCGCCGGGGCCGAGGCCTTTATCGTCACAACGCCTGAAAAAGCGCAGGAACTGGGCCTGTCCACCGCCCGGCTGGCGGCGACCATCGAACGGCACAATGCCTTTGCCGATGATCCGGTGCAGACGCGCGGCGGCTGGGCGCGCGACATTGACGATCTGTGGGCCGCCGCAGGATGCACCCCGCAGGACATGGACATGGTCCAGCTTTATGACGATTACCCTGTGATCGTAGCCATGCAACTGGCCGATCTGGGGTTCTGCGACAAACCAGCGTTATCGCGGTTCATTACAGAGAACGATTTCACCATTGCGGGCTCTCTGCCGCTCAACACAAATGGCGGGCAATTGTCTGCAGGTCAGGCCGGTGCGGCAGGTGGCTTTCAGAATGTTACCGAAGGATTGCGGCAGATATTGCGCTGCCCTCTGGGGGATCAGATACCTGACGCAACGCGCGCCCTGATCTCTGGCTTCGGGTTGGTGAACTATGATCGCGGCGTCTGCACCGGTGCTGCCGTGCTGGAACAGGATGTGTTGCGATGACCGACCCGCTGACACCGCCCAGGCGAAAGGACCCGCTGGTCACCACCCATCTGGGCCATGTCTCCCCCGCCCTGCGCAGCCGCGCGGCCACGGCGATGGCGGCGCGCGCCGGTCAGGGGCGGTTTGTGCTTCAGGTCTGTGACGATTGCGCGCAGGCGACCTATCCGCCGCGTGACCGCTGCCCGTTCTGCTGGGGCGCACTGCATTGGCAGGATCAGCCCAATGGCGCGGTGATCGCGGCACAGACAACGATACGCAGCTCGATTGACCTGTTTTTCAAAGACCACCTGCCCTGGCGCATTGGCACCGCCCGGCTGGATGCGGGGCCGATGGCGACCGTGCATCTGCACGGGGACGTCGGGCGCGGTGACCGCGTCAGAATGGAACTGAAGCTCGACAGGGCTGGCAATCCGGCACTCTTTGCCATGCCCGAAAAGGAGACGCCGCATATGGCTGACGATCCTCAATTGCGGGTGTTTACCGCAGACCCGAAATACCGGCGCATCCTGGTGACCGACGGGCGCAGCGCAACCGGACAGGCCGTGGCCGAGGCCCTGCTCAAGGCCGGGGCAAAGACGGTTTTCCTCGGCAATGCCGATCCTTTGATGCGTTATCCGGGGCAGGACCGGATCGAGGCAGTAGACGGGATCGAACCTGTCCGGCTCAGCCTGACCGACACCCGCAGCATCGAGGCGCTGGCCGGTCAACTGGGCGGGCGCGTGGATATCGTCGTCAACACGGTCGGGTTTACCCGTCAGGGGGGCGTCGGTTTTGGCGGCAATCTGAACAATCTGCAATCCGGGCTGGACCTTGAAGTGACCGGCCTGATGCGCCTGGCCCAGGGTTTTGCCCCTGCCCTTTCGGCGCGTTCTGACGATGGGGACAATGCTGCCGCTGCCCTTGTCGATATCGCCTCCATCCACGGGCTGACCGGAAGGGCGGGCTTTGCCGGGTCGTCGGCCACTGCCGCCGCGCGCCTTTCCCTTATCGCCAGCCTCAGGGGCGAGATGGCCCAGACCGGCATCCGCGTCATCTCTGTCCTGACCGGCCCGGTGGACGACGGATGGCACCAAAACGTCCCCCCGCCCAAGACCACAGCGGCGCAGATCGCACGCGCCGTTGTGACCGCCCTTCAGCAGGGGCAGGAAACCATCTGTGCCGACGAGGTGGCCAAAGACGTGCTTGCGCGCTGGCAGGACGATCCGATTTTGACAATTCGCGAGGAAAACAAATGAGCAAACCCCTGCTTGCGGATCTCGCGATGGCGCTCGCGTCCGGCCAGGTCCGTGTCATCGACCTGACCAACACGCTCAGCCCGGATTTCCCGGTGATCGTGCTGCCGCCCGAGTTCGGCCAATGCGCTCCGTTCCGCATGGAAAAGCTGTCGCGTTATGACGAAAACGGACCGGCCTGGTACTGGAACAACATCTCGATGAACGAACACACCGGCACCCATTTCGACGCCCCGGCGCATTGGGTGACGGGCAAGGACCTGCCCTCGAATACGGTGGACGCCATCCCGGCGCAGGACTTTGTCGCACCCGCCGTAGTGATCGACATTTCGGCCGAGGCGGCGGCGGACGCCGACTTTGTGCTGACCCGCGATTTCCTCGAACAGTGGGAAACGGCATATGGCACCATCCCGCCCGGCCACTGGATTGCCCTGCGCACGGATTGGTACAAACGTGTCGGAACAGCGGCGTATCTGAACCTGCTCGAAGACGGCGCGCATTCGCCGGGGCCGGATGCAGGCGCTGTCGAGTTTCTGGTCCACGACCGCAACTGCGTCGGCCTGGCGGTCGAGACGGTCGGCACCGATGCCGGTCAGGCCAGCAGGTTCAATCCGCCCTTGCCTGCGCATTCGATCCTGCATGGCAACGGCAGGTTCGGCCTGCAATGTCTGACCAACCTGGACCAGTTGCCGACCTTCGGCGCGATCATCGTCGCCTGCCCCCTCAAGATCGAAGGCGGTTCCGGCAGTCCGCTGCGGGTCATCGCGCTGGTAGAAGGAAAAGCCGCGTGAAAACAACTTTGATCACGGGTGGAAACTCCGGCATTGGTGCCGCGATTGGCGATCGGCTGCGCGCACGCGGGGAAAGGGTTGTGTCGCTGGGGCTGGAAAAGCCGACCACAGAAAATGACACTCTGTTCGGCTATACTGCCGATCTGACCGATGCAGCGGCGACCGCGCAGGTGGCCGCACAGATTGCAGCCGATCACACCATTGATGCCGTGGTTCACAACGCAGGCGCAATCCTGCCCAACCTGCTGCCCGACGCAGACCCCGACGACATTCTGAAACTGGCGCAACTGCATCTGGCGGCCCCCATGGCGCTGACCCAAGCTGTCCTGCCGGGGATGATCGCGCGCGGGTTCGGTCGGATTCTGTTCATAACGTCACGCGCCTCGATGGGGATGCCGACCCGGTCCGCCTATTCCGCCACAAAGGCGGGTGTGCACGGCATGATGCGCACCTGGGCGCTGGAGCTGGCCCCGAAAGGGATCACCGCCAACGTGATCGCGCCCGGCCCGGTCCTGACCGAAAACTTCTGGGGCATTGTGCCTAAGGATGGCGAGTTGCAGGAGAAAATCGCCAATGGCGTGCCGGTCCGGCGCATTGGCACACCCGAAGATATCGCGAACGCCGCCGGGTTTTTCCTGGACGACAATGCCAGCTTTGTCACCGGTCAGGTGCTCTATGTCTGCGGCGGCACCAGCCTTGGCGGCCTGCCCTCGTAACCTGGCCTGAATCGGCCAAGACTTCGCTGTTCCGAATAAGACGGCGCACCACAACGAGAGGGCCAACCCTATGGGCAAGTTCAGCACCGTCCGACAACCCTATGACAACGTGGTGATCACAACGCCCGTCACCCTTCCCTATGTCAGGTTCAGCGACCAAAGCGCGCATTGGTGGATTGGGCGCGCCTTGCGGGCGTTGGTGGATGGATCGGGCATTGCAGCGCGCGACATCGACGGGTTTTGCCTGTCCAGTTTTACCACAGCCCCCGATACCGCGATTGGTCTGGCCGAACATCTGGGTCTCAGCGTCCGTTGGCTGGACCATGTGCCACTTGGCGGTGCCAGCGGGATCACCGGGATCAGACGTGCCGCCCGCGCCGTTCAATCCGGTGATTGCGATGTCGTGGCCTGCATAGGGGCCGACACCAACCAGCGCGGGTCATTCGGCAATACTCTGGCCAATTTTTCGCGGTTTTCGCAGGATGCCGTCTATCCCTATGGCGCGGGGGGCACCAATGCCAGCTTTGCCCTGATTGCCCGCAACTACATGGAGACATTCAATGTCAGCCGCGAGGATCTGGGGCGGATTGCGGTGGCACAGCGGTCCAATGCCCTTAAAAACCCCCACGCGCTGATGAAGGACCCTCTGACACTCGATCAATACATGAACGCCCGACCGATTGCAGATCCGATCCACCTGTTCGACTGCGTGATGCCATGTGCGGGAGCCGAGGCAGTCTTGGTCATGCGGCAGGACACGGCCCGTGCCTGCGGCCTTGCCGGTGCCAAACTGCGCAGCAGCATCGAACGTCACAACGCCCGCTCGATTGATCCGATGCAGACCTCCGGCGGCTGGGTGGAGGACGCAGGCGAGCTGTACAGCATGGCCGGTGTCAGGCCCGACGATATCGACGTGGTGCAGACATATGACGACTATCCGGTGATTTGCATGATGCAACTGGAAGACCTGGGGTTCTGCAAAAAGGGTGAAGGGGCGGAGTTCGTCCGCAGCCATGATCTGCGGATCGAAGGCGATTTCCCCCACAACACATCCGGAGGTCAGCTTTCCTGCGGGCAGGCTGGCGCGGGCGGGTCCTATCTCGGGCTGACGGAAGCGGTTCGTCAGGTTCTGGGTACGGCTGGCGACACGCAGGTCAAGGGCGCGGGCCTGGCGCTGGTATCGGGCTTTGGCATGATGACATATACCAAGGGCCTGTCATCCGGGGCCGTCATTCTGTCGGGAGACGGCGCGTGACGGACCGGCAGTCAGATCAGGACAAGGCACTGCCACCCTATCCGCATTCCGCCAGCGGAAAGCTGTATGATGCGATTGCGGCAGAAGGGCGTTTCGCCCTGCAACGATGCCGGGACTGTGCGCAATTCCTGTATCCGGCGCATGATGTTTGCCCCTCGTGCCTGTCGACCACCCTGCCGCTGACAGAGGCTCCGCCCCGGGGACGGATCGCAAGTGAAACGACGATCCGGGCAACCACAAATCCGTACTTTCAGACACATCTGCCGATCAGGATCGGCCTGGTAATCCTCGATTGCGGACCGACAATGATCGCCTTTCTCCAAGAGGGAACTGGCATGGGGGACCGCGCCAACCTGTCCTTCCATCTTGATGCCTTTGGCCGGGCGATGGCCTGGGCGGCGCGCTCCAAAACATGAACGCCTCAAATGCAGGCGACCAGCCGCTGCGCTCAGGTTTGCGATGACAATTTTCGCCCATACATAATATGCTCAAAAATATTTTTACTTGTAAAATACTTTGACGCAGTCATTATCACCCAAGAAGGAATCGCCCGAAGAACGCGAAAAAGCCGCGTCCAGATAACTTGTTTTCATGGTGCAGGCGGCAACGGCAGCGCGGACGGCATTTCAAATTCATCACTCAAGGGGAGGAAAAATGATGAAGACCAAGAAAGTACTTCTGAAAGGGCTCGCCGCGATCATCGCGGCAGGCACATTCGTTGCAACACCGCTGGCCGCCGAAGAGGTCACTCTGCGCGGCGTAAGTTGCTTTCCCATCGGCGCACCCCCCGGCGTGCCGTTCGAAAACCTGGTGACCGAGATCAACGAAAAGGGCAAAGGGGTCATTCAGATCAACCTTCTGGGCGGTGCGCCCGCCATCGGCAGCCCGTTTCAGGTTGTCGAGCGTATGGCGCAAGGAGCCTATGACATCGCCGGATGCCCCGAGGCGTTCTTTGGCAATATCATCCCCGAAGCGCCCGCTCTCCGGCTTCAGGAAAAAACCTTTGCCGAACTGCGCGAAAACGGTGGGATCGACTATTTTCAGGAGATCATGAACAAGAAGAACACCTATTTCGTTGGTCGCCACCACGACGACGGCGCGTTCAACCTGTTCCTTGGCGAGGGCAAGGCCATCGACAAGGCCGACCTGACAGGCCTGAACCTGCGTGTTTCGCCCGTCTATACGGCCTTCTTCAAGGAGTTGGGCGCGACGGTTCAGCGCTCCTCCATGCCCGAGGTCTATACACTGATGGAAAGCGGCGCAGTTGACGGTTACGGCTGGTCCGTGCGTGGGATTTCCCCGTCATGGTTCCCGGTCACAAAGTATCGTGTCGAACCGGGCGTCTACCGCGCTTCCATCCATACGGTTGCAAACCTGACCAAGTGGAACTCCCTGAGCGATGAGGCCCGCGCCATTCTCAACGAGGTTGTGATCGGTGCAGAGACGCGGATGGAAGGGACCAGCGACCATGCCAAGCAGCTGGACGCCGAAACGTTCAAAATGCTTGAAGAAAACGGCATCGAGACCATTACACTCGAAGGCGAAGAGGCCGAAAAGTGGGTCAGCATGGCGCGTCAAACCGCCTGGGCAGAGTTCATCGAGCAAAACCCCGAGACGGGGCCAAAGCTGAAAGAGCTCTTCACAGTCTCCCAATAAACGGAACCAAGACAAAATTCCGGCAGACCGTCGCCTGATGGTCTGCCGGCCTTGCCTGTAACACGAGCCGGAGACGTTCATGGCCCCGCTTATCGACAGATTCGAAACCCTCTTCGAGAAATTCAACCTTTGTGTCGCCGTCTGTGTGGCCGGATCAATCGGGGTTTTTGCGGCCCTTGTCCCGTTCGATTTCTTCTCGCGCAAGCTTGGCTGGCGCGGTCTGGACTGGCTGAACGAAGGTGCAGAATACGGGCTGTATGCAGGGGTATTCCTGTCTGCGGCATGGGTTCTGTACAAAGGTGCCCATGTGCGCGTCGACATCATTCTGACGGCACTGCCCGCCCGCCTGAGCGCCAGGGTCGAACGCGCGATAGACCTGTTCGGCGCGCTTCTTTGCCTTGGCATGGCCTACTTCGGCGCCAAAGGCACCCTCAGCAGCTATGTATTCGGATCGCTGCCGGACAAGGATCTGCAGATTCCCAACTGGATCGTCCTCGCCGTCTTCACCGCTTCGTTCATCATGCTCGCCATCGAATTCCTGTTCCGATTTCGGCGCGCAGGGCGGCCCGACCATACAATCTCGACTGACATAGGATTTTGATGATGGAATGGTATTCAGCCCTGACCCTGCTGCTTGGGATCGTCTGCTTCTTTCTGTTCCTCGGCTTGCCGGTTGCCTTTGCCTTTATGGCTGCCAACATTTTCGGCACCGCCCTGTTCATCGGCGGCCTCGCGACAATGGGCGACTGGACCATTGCGTCCCTGTCGCTTCAAAGCATGCCGATGGAGTTTCACGAGGCGATATCCTATTCCCTCGCGACAATCGCCTTGTTCCTGTTGATGGGTGAAATCCTGCTTGAGACCGGCGTGGCCTTCAAGGCCATCGGCGCGATCGAGCGCATGATCTCACGCGTGCCCGGCCGCCTTGCCATCGTGTCCATCGTTGGCGGAACGGTGTTCTCCTCTCTGTCCGGCTCGACCGTGGCGAATACCGCGATTCTGGGCAAAGTGCTTTTGCCCGACATGCTGAAACGCGGCTATAAACCCGCCATCGCAATGGGGCCGATCATGGCTGTGGGGGGCATCGCCATGCTGATCCCGCCCTCCTCTCTCGCGGTCTTGCTGGCGAGCATTGCACAAAAATCAGTGGCCCTGCTGTTGGTGGCGGGCATTATTCCCGGCTTCCTGATGGCGATGAGCTTTTTCGCCTATGTGATCATCCGATGCACGCTTAACCCGGATCTGGCACCCGCCTACGAACCCGATACCAGCTACCTTGACCGGCCGCTGACCATCGCGGTCAACACCCGGCGCGGCACCATCTGGACCAGAACATACGAGGGCCGCTGGCTGCGCATATTGAACCGCCTTCTGCCGACGCTTGTTTATATCCTGCCCCTGTTCAGCATCTTCGTTGTTGTGGTCGGCAGCATCTTCACGAATTGGGCGTCGCCCACCGAAGCCGCTGCAATGGGCTGTCTGGCCGCACTGGGGGCCTGCCTGTTCTTCCGGCTGTTCAAGAACAAGATCACGATTACCGGCATTGACGGGGCGGACTTTGGCTGGGCAGAGATCGGCAAGGCCCTGATGGAAACGGCCAAGGTCAACACCATGATCATCTTCATCATCGCCGGGTCGCTGGTGTTCACCCAGGCGATGGCTGTCTCCGGCGCGACCCAGGGCCTGCTGCAAGCGCTGACCGCGCTCGATCTTTCACCGCTGTCGGTGGTGCTGTTCATGATCCTGATACTGCTGTTCCTCGGGGCCTTCATGGATCAGGTCAGCATGCTGCTGCTCACCCTGCCGTTCTTTCTGCTGGGGCCAACCTCGCTTCAGGCGATCTACGGGATTGATCCGATCTGGCTGATGGTGCTGATCCTCATCACGATGGAGATCGGGCTGCTGACGCCGCCATTCGGTCTGCTGCTGTTCGTCATGCGCGGCGTTGCACCGGACGGCATCACCATCGGCCAGATCATCAATTCGGCGCTGCCCTTCATCCTGATCGAACTCGCAGTGCTCGCGCTTCTGATTTTCGTGCCATCGGTCGCCACCTGGCTGCCCAACCTGATCAAGTAGGACCACAGTCAATGTCAGAAGGAACACCGCCCGTCTCGCATCCCGCCGATGATGATTGCTATGACGGGATCGTGGAGGCATTCGCGCCACAGGATCGAACGCTTCGGACAATGCTCCAGCGGCAGGCGGACCGCTACGGCAATCGCGCCTTCGTCACCTGCGGCGGGGTCAGCTGGACCTTTGCCGAGACCGCCGAAGTCGCGCGCTCATGGGGGCAGCGGCTCAGCGATGCGGGGATCGGCGCAGGCGACCGTGTGCTGATCCACTGCGGCAACCGGGCCGAATTCCTTCAGGCCTATCTGGGGATCACCTGGATCGGGGCCATTGCCACCCCCGTCAATACGGCATTTCGCGGCGCGCAGCTTGCCCATGTCCTGGCAAACGCCCGCCCCAAACTTCTGATCGTGGAAGAACAGTTTCAACCGGCCTACGATGATCTGGGCAAAGACGCACAACTGCCGCCGCTGCTCTGGCCGATCACCGCGGACGGCATACAGACAAGCGGTTCAACCGCGCACCCGGCACTCTCCGGGGCGGCCCCTGTTCAACCAGGCGATATCGCCGCAATTCTCTACACCTCCGGCACAACCGGCCCGTCAAAGGGTGTCTGCTGTCCGCAGGCACAGTTCTTCTGGTGGGGCATCTATTCAGCCCGTGCATTGGGCGTGCGCGAAGGCGATGTGCTGATGACAGCGCTTCCGGTCTTCCACACCAATGCCCTCAACGCCTTTTATCAGGCGCTGTTGTTGGGCTGCGAATATGTTCTGGTGCCCAAATTCTCGGCCTCCGGCTACTGGAAAACCGCCGCAGACTGCGGGGCCACCGTGACCTATCTGCTGGGTGCGATGGCGGCCATCCTCATGGCACAGCCTGAGCGGCCCCAGGATCGCCAACATGCCATCCGCACCGCCTTGGGCGGCGGGGTTCCGGCACGGCTGCAAGACCCGTTCCATCACCGGTTCGGGATCCCCCTGGTCGATGGCTATGCCTCGACCGAAAGCAATTTCCTGTTCTACAACCGATACCCCTCGGCCCGCCCCGGCAGCATGGGGAAACTTGCCAAGGGGGCAGAGGCCATCGTGGCCGATGAACACGACATGCCGGTCCCCGACGGCACCGCCGGTGAACTGCTGTTGCGCCCGACAGAGCCGCATTCCTTTGCCTCCGGATATTTCGGCATGCCGGAAAAAACGGTCGAGGCCTGGGCCAATCTGTGGTTCCACACCGGCGACCGCGTGGTGCGCCACCCTGACGGCCATTTCAATTTCATCGACCGGATGAAGGACGCGATCCGCAGGCGGGGCGAGAACGTATCGTCATGGGAGGTCGAACAGGCCATCATGACCCATGACAGGGTAGAGGCCTGCGCAGTCTATCCCGTCCCATCGGAGCTTGGCGAAGATGAAGTTGCAACGGCGATCCAGTTGAAGGATGGCCAAAGCCTGCCGCCCCTGGCCCTGATCCAATACCTTGAAACGCGTCTGGCCCATTTTGCGGTCCCCCGTTTTGTCCGGCTGATGGAGGCGATGCCCCTGACCGAGAACGGCAAGATCAAGAAAGTCGTGCTGCGCGAGGAAGGGATTGTGCCGGGGATGTGGGATCTGGAAACCACGGGCTACAAGATCAAACGCTGACCCCCGCCCGTCTGGATCAGCATTTTCATTGTCGAACGCGGCCTGCCAAGGTTTTGGCAAGGCCGCGTTCCATCATGTCGGTTTACTGATATTTCCCTGACAACAGCGCCCCGCAACCCGGCACATGCGGCTTCAGGTTCAGCTTTGTCAGCATCTGATGGGTTGTCGCCACCGCCGCCGACACCACCGGAATCCCGCATTCGTCCTCGACCTTCTGGATCGCGGCGAGCGATGGCATCTGAACACAGGCCGACAGCACCAGCGCGTCGATGTTCTTGAGGTTTGCACGCTTGTAGATTTCGGTCAGGTTCATCGGGTCCTGTGCTGCGACCTCAAGGTTATCGGGAATCTCAAGCGCGATACTGTCGGTCACCTCGATCCCTTCCGCCGTGATGTAATCGGCCACCATGTCGGTCAGCGGGCGCATATAGGGCGTCACGATCGACACCCGCTTGGCCCCCATCAGGTGCAACCCATCGACCAGCGCCCCAGCGGAACTGACAACCGGCGCGGGGTGGCCGTTGTCGACGGTCACCTGATGCAGACGTTTCTGGCTTTCACGGTGGTATCCCCGACCCATCGACATGATCGCGACCAGACAGGCATAGCCCATCACATCGACAGAGGCGTCAGACAGCTCCAACGCGCAGCGGTCGCTGTCCTTGTCCATCGCGGCCAGCTCTTCCTTGGTGACCTTCTTCATCCGCATGCGGCTGGAGTGAAAGGAAAACCGCTCCGGGTAGAGCGTTTCACGCGCCCGCAACATCGCCGGGATCTCGCGCTCCATCGTCAGGTTTGACGACGGCACGATCTGCCCGATCTTCAGGGTCTTGTGCATGTTCTCTTGAATGCTGGTCATGTCAGTCCCCGATCTTCACAACCGGGTTGCGCAACACGCCAATGCCATCGACACCGCATTCGATCACGTCACCGGGCCACATCCATTCCTGCGGATCGCGCCCCGCGCCGACGCCCGCCGGGGTGCCGGTGGCGATGATGTCGCCGGGTTCCAGCGTGATGCCCGAAGAGATGTCGGCAATCAGCGTCGGAATATCGAACAGCAGGTGCTTGGTGTTGGACCGCTGCTTTTCCTCGCCGTTTTTCTTCAGCCACAGTGTCAGGTCATGCGGGTCCGCAATATCGTCAGCGGTCACGATGGCCGGGCCAAACGGGCAAAAGCTGTCCTGTCCTTTCGAGAATATCCACTGCCCCGCCCGGCGGTTGTCACGCGCCGAGACATCGTTGATCACCGAATAGCCGAACACATGGCTCATCGCGTCATCCTTGGAAATCCGCGTTGCGCGCTTGCCGATGATCACCGCCAGTTCCACCTCCCAGTCCAGCATCTGCGTCATGGATGCGTTGTGCTGGATCGGCTCTCCGGTTGCGATCACGCTGGTCGGCGGCTTGGAAAAGACCACCGGTTCCTTGGGCAGGTCCGTCGAGGTGTCCAGCGACTTGGCGCTTTCCGCGACATGTTCGACATAGTTCAGACCGATGCCAAAGATGTTCTTGCGCGGGCGCGGGATCGGCGCCAGCAGACGCACGTTTTCCTCTGGCACGGCAATCCCTGCGGGCCGCGCACCTTGGGTCTCGGTCAAGGCGCGACTGATCGCAGCAAGCGCATCGGGGCCAAGGTCGATCAGGGTCAGCATATCCGCCGGCAGCGCGGCACCAACAGCCTCGCCCAGATATTCCACGTCAATGACAAGGCCGTCTTGCACAACGCCAAGGCGACCTTCGGCTGCAACGCCGTCACGATAGGTAACTAGTTTCATGTTGGGTATCCTGTGATTATCCGTTGACGACCTGATGGCCGCCATTGTCTTCCAATGCCTGTTCCGCGTAAAAGCCGAGCTTTCTCATCGTCGGCAGATCATGGAACGAGAACAGGCAGGCATCATCGCCACTTTGCGTGTTGCAATGCTCGTGCCACATCCAGGGCGGCACGCAGAAGATGTCCTTTTCCTTCCAGTCGAACCGCTTTCCGTTGATCACGGAATAGCCTTCACCCTTGGCCACCTGATAGATGATGTTGCCGGTGTGGCGGTGGGCCTTGGTATGCTCGGATGGGCGCAGCAACTGCATGTTGGCACCCATGGTCAGCATCGGATCCGCCCCGGTCTTGGGGTTGATATAGCGCATGATCACCCCGTCATAAGGCGAACCATCGGTGACACGCGCATAGTTCTGCAACGCCTCATAGGTCTGGTCCCAGCGGAATTTCAGCAACGGCGAATAAGGCTGGTCCCACTTGTCCAGTTCCGGCATCAGCGCGGGTGACCCATAGGTCGCCGGGCTGTCATCCAGCGGCAGGTTGCTGGCCTGATAGTCATCGGGATGCACCTCGTAGAAGTTCGCCTCAAGCGCGTTGGTCAGCGGAATGTCCAGCCCGTCCTGCCACAGGCAGGTGCTGCCGTCTTCCTCGATCCCGTGCTCATGCCATGTGCCGTTGGGCGTCAGCACAAAGTCCTTCGCGCCCAGGTTCATCTTGTGACCCTCGACAATCGTATAGGCCCCGGTGCCTTCCATGATGAACCGCAGGGCAGAGGCCGCATGCCGGTGCGCACCCGCGCGTTCGCCCGCCTTCATCGTCTGAATGCCCGAGAACAACCACCCGCAAGCCGCACTCACGTCCTGACGCTTCGGGTTGCGCAGATAGACAACGCGCCGTCCCGCATCCTCGGGGCGCACCAGATCAATGGCCCGCAGAACCTGTGGCCGCAAATCTTCCCAGCGCCACAGGACAGGGTCGGATTTCGGCGTCGGCTCCCAAGGCTCGATCGAGTTCGCGACAGTCCAGAGCGCGCCTGTCTCCTGCTTCGCCAGATCCGCGTAATAGGCTTCCAGTTCCGGCGTATCGCGCACCCGCGCCCGCCCCAGAACGTCGTCTTTATCGACACTATCAGTCATGGTTTCCTCCAGTCTTGATTGGATTAGGATTCTTCGCTGTCGTCCGGCATCGGCACAGCGCTCAGGTCCGGCGCGGGGGCCGGGCCGGTTTTCAGGTTCACGGCGGCCTGCGGCATCTGGTTCACCCGCAGGTCAAACACATCGAACCGGTTATAATGGCCAGTGATGTCATGCATCTGCTTGGGCTGGATGCATTTGCCCAGGTCAATCTCGGCATAGACAATGCCCTCGTCGTCAATCAGGCCCTCCCCGATCGCGCGCCCGTCAGGCCCGATAATCCCCGAATAGGCACTCGATTTGCGCTCCAGCATGGCCCGCGCATCAGGGCGGACCTTCTCCATCTCGGTGATGATCTCATCCGACACCGTCGATGTGGCGATGACGGTAAAGACCTTGCCCTCAAAGCTTTGCGACATGCCGCGCAGCTTGATCGCCTCGGCCATGTCGTAATCGGGCGGTGCGACCGGCAGGGAAATGTAGCTTGCCGCATGCACCAATTCGCCTTGCGCCAGCAGGGTGAACCGCGCCAGCGTATTGGTATTCTCGCCACAGGCCAGACCACCCAGCGGGCCAATCTCAGTATCGTAGACCTTAAGACTTGACCCATCCCCGCCGGTCCAGGTCAGCTTTTCCGCCCAAGTCGGCACAAGCTTGCGGTGCTTGCCCAGTATCGCGCCATCCGGCCCGATGAACAGCAAGGTGTTGTAAAGCGCACCCAGCGACACGGGGCTGCGTTCGTTCAGGCCGATCACGACATAACACTTGTTGGCCTTGGCCGCCGCCTGAACCTTTGCAACCTCGGGGCCATCGGCAAAAACCGACGCCCTGACAAGTTTCTCAAACCACGCGCTGCCCGTCACCGGGTCGGTGATCCAGTTCCAATAGGGGTAACCGGGAATGAAGACTTCGGGAAACACCACAAGGCGCGCGCCGTTCCCGGCGGCTTCCGCAATCAGACTTGCGGCTTTTTCAACGGTCCGGCCCGCATCCAGGAACACAGGGCTCGCCTGAACCGCCGCAGCCGTGAACTTGGGAAAGTCATTCAGTGGCAGCATGAGCAGCCTTCCTTTCGGTTTCGTTTGATCTGTACAGCACCCACTTGGCTGAGTCGGTCAAGTGCCGCGCGAGCGGCCCTGCGATTGCCCCGTTGGCCTTTAGCCGTAACTGCATGTATTCATCCTGTTTTTCTCACTCATCCGAATTAATCGCACGAAGGCAAGAACTGATCGTTGACTTATTTTACATATAAATCTATTCATTACCATACTTTTTTTCGGGAGATAATAATGGCTGAACGATCCTTTGCGAAAGAAGTCGAAGACCTGAAGCTGGGAGAGGGCGACCTATTCCGCGGTGAGGGCATTCTTGCGATCACCAAGGCCCTTTTGCAATCCGGTGTCGCCTATGTCGGCGGCTATCAGGGATCACCGATTTCGCACCTGATGGATGTGCTGGCAGACGCCAATGACATCCTGGACGACCTTGATGTGGTCTTTCAAAGTTCGGCCAGCGAAGCAACGGCAGGCGCGATGCTGTCGGCTTCCGTCATGTATCCCCTGCGCGGTGCGGTGGCATGGAAATCAACCGTCGGCACCAATGTCGCCTCAGACGCGCTCTCGAACCTTGCATCCGGCGGTGTCACTGGCGGGGCGATGGTGATCGTCGGCGAAGACTACGGCGAGGGTTCCTCCATCATGCAGGAACGCACCCATGCCTTTGCGATGAAATCGCAGATGTGGTTGCTGGACCCGCGCCCGGATCAGGCCTGTATGGTCAATCTGATCGAAAAGGGTTTCGAGCTGTCAGAGGCGACCAACACCCCCGTCATGCTTCAGGTGCGGGTGCGGTCCTGTCACATGACCGGCGAATTTGCCTGCAAGGACAACAAGCGCCCCGAATTCACCCTGCGTGACGCGATGAACAACCCCGAGCGCGATCTGGGCCGCATTGTCCTGCCGCCCGCCGCTTATGAGCACGAGGTCGAAAAGATCAAAGTGCGCATGCCCGCCGCCATCGACTTTATCCGCGACCAGAAACTGAATGAGTTCTTCGGCCCCACCGGAGAGGAAAAGACCGGCAAGACCGGGCTGATCGTCGTCGGCGGCATGTACAACAGCACGATCCGAGCGCTGCAATTCCTTGGGCTGTGCGATGCCTACGGCAATTCGCGGGTGCCTATATATGTGATGAACGTGGCCTACCCGACGATCAAATCCGAAGTCGATGCCTTCTGCGAAGGGCTGGACGCGGTCCTGATGGTCGAAGAAGGCCAGCCCGAATATATCGAACAATCCATCTCGACCATTCTGGCCCGCACAAAAAGCCCGACCGAAGTTCATGGCAAGGATTACCTGCCAATGGGCGGCGACTATACCGCCGCGGTCCTGACCGAAGGGATCGGCCGCTTTCTTGAGGATCATGAGCCCAAACAACTTGGCAACCGCGCCCCGGTGCCCGACCCGGTCCCGATCCTGACCAACCCGGTGATCGAACGACTGGCCGACGTCGTGCCGGCCCGTCCGCCGGGCCTGTGTACCGGATGCCCAGAACGTCCCATCTTTGCCGCGATGAAAATGGTCTTCGAGGAAACCGGCACGCATCATGTCTCGGCTGACATCGGCTGTCACCTCTTCTCGATCCTGCCGCCCTTCAACCTCGGTGCCACCACAATGGGTTTCGGCCTTGGCCCGGCCTCGGCGGCGGCCTTCAACGTCAAGGGCGCCAAACGCTCGATCTCGATCATGGGCGACGGCGGTTTCTGGCACAACGGGCTGACCAGCGGCATCGGCAATGCGGTTTTCAACAAACACGACGGTGTCTTTGTCATCGTCGACAACTTCTATTCCTCCGCCACCGGCGGGCAGGACATCCTGTCGTCCCGTGCTCACAACAAGCGCCGCAACACCAACAACTCCATCGTCGATGCGGTCAAGGGGATCGGGGCAACCTGGGTCCGTCAGGTGGATCACACCTATGACGTGACAAAGATGCGCAATGTGCTGAACGAGGCGCTGACCACCGATGCCGAAGGCCCCAAGATCATCGTGGCTTCCTCCGAATGCATGTTGAACAAGCAGCGGCGCGAGAAACCGAAAGTGGCCAAGGCGATCAGCGGCGGCAAGCGGGTGGTGAAAGAGAAATTCGGCGTCGACGAAGATGTCTGCACCGGCGATCACGCCTGCATGCGGCTGTCCGGCTGCCCGTCCCTGTCGATCAAGGAGCTGGACGATCCGCTGCGCGACGATCCCGTCGCCTCCATCGACGACACCTGCGTGGCCTGCGGCAACTGCGGCGAAGTTGCGGATGCCGCCGTGCTCTGCCCTTCCTTCTTCCGCGCCGAGGTCACCCATAACCCGACAGGTTGGGACAAGGTCCGGGCCAATCTCTCCGGCTCCGTGATCCGCTACCTGCAAGACCGCCGCGAGAAGCGCGCGGTCAGCTTTGAGGCATAGACAGATGAAAGATGACACCGTGAAACTGGGCCTGAAGCCCACAGGCCCCGCGACAGAGCGGCCAATCTCCATCGCCATCGTGGCCATGGGCGGTCAGGGCGGTGGCGTTCTGACCGGCTGGATCGTGAACCTTGCGGAAACGCATGGCTGGGTGGCGCAATCAACCTCCGTTCCCGGCGTGGCCCAGCGAACCGGGGCCACCATCTATTATGTGGAAATGATGCGCCCCGGCGACGGCGGGCAAAAGCCCGTGCTGGCGCAGATGCCGACACCCGGTGATGTCGATGTGGTCATCGCATCGGAATTCATGGAAGCGGGCCGGTCGATCCTGCGCGGGATCGTGACACCCGACCGGACCACCCTGATCGCCTCCAGCCACCGGTCGCTTGCGATCAGCGAAAAGATGGCCCCCGGTGACAGCATCGCGAACAACGGCGCCGTGAGTGATGCCATCGGCGTGGTTGCCAAACAGGAGATTGTCTTCGACATGAACGCGATGGCGGTCAAGAACGGCTCCGTCATTTCATCCGCCATGTTCGGCAGCCTTGCCGCGTCAGGCACCCTGCCCTTTGCGCGGGAAGCCTATTACGACGTGATCCGCAAGGGCGGCAAGGGCATCGACGCCAGCATCCGCGCCTTCGATGCCGCCTTTGACCGCACGGTAAACGGCCCCGAGATGCCGCAGCTGGAGGCACCCGAAACCCCCGTCGCGACCCTGCCTGACAGCTTGCGCGACAAACGGGCAAATGCCCTGCTCACCCGCATCCGCTCGGAACTTCCTGAGCAGGCCCACGCCATGGCCTATCTCGGGCTGCAAAAGGTCGTCGACTTTCAGGATGCCGCCTATGGCGACGAATACCTCGATATCCTGCGCAACCTCACCGAGGCTGACCGCGCGGCAAATGGTGAGGCCCAGGGCTTTGCGTTCACCGCGTCCGCCGCCAAATACCTTGCAAATGCGATGGCCTATGACGACGTGATCCGTGTCGCCCGCATCAAGACGCAAAGCGCGCGCCGTCAAAGGGTGGCCGAAGAGGTTGGCCTGAAGACCGGTCAGGTCCTCAACACCACAGAATTCATGCACCCCCGCATGGAAGAGGCCGCATCAACCCTGCCGGTCGGGCTGGCAAACTGGCTGAAATCGCGCAAGTCCCTCTATGCCTGGCTCGACCGTCGCATCAACAAGGGACGGCGCATCCAGACCTACCGCCTGACCGGGTTCCTGCCGCTGCATTTTGTCGGTGCGCTCAAGGGAACGCGCCGCATGTCCCTGCGCCACAAAACGGAAGTCGCCCACCGCGATGCATGGCTGGCCGATGCAGCGCAGGCGCTGGCGCAGAACTATGACCTGGGCGTCGCGATGCTCACCTTCCGCCGCCTGATCAAGGGCTATTCAGACACCCATGTCCGGGGCCATTCCAAGTTCGAAAAGGTGATGCAGACAACAAAATCCATCGCCGGGCGTGACGACGCAGCGGAATGGGCGCAAAGGCTTCTGACTTCTGCGATCAAGGACGCGTCCAGCAAGGATCTGGACGGCACGATCATGACAATTGAGAGTTTTTCGGGCACATGAACAAAATCAGCAAACCGGCGTCTTTTCCCCGGCCCGTCAACCGGGCGGATATCCCGTTTCCCGGCTGGAGCTACAAGCACATCTTCCGGCACGGACAATGCGACCCTGCCGGCATTGTCTACACGCCGGAATTTTTCAACGTATTCAACCACGTCATCGAAGCATGGTTCTGCGACTGCCTGGGCCTGTCCTATTACGACTTCCTTGGCCCCCGCCGCACCGGGCTGGGCTATGTCAACGCCCATGCCGAATTCTTTTCGCCGGTCAAAATGGGCGAGGAAGTCGAATATTTCGTGCGGGTTTCCAGGATCGGCGGCAAATCCTACGCGCTTGAACTGAACGCCATGCTTGGCGATACAGAGGCGCTGCGCGGGCTCTTTACAACTGTTACCACCAACCTTGATACCCATTCTTCAATCGACATTCCAACCGACCTAAGAGGTGCATTGAACCAATACGTGTTCTCGGATAATGCCTAGTATGTAAAAATATGGAAATGCAGATAGCTCGATGATGGCCCGCGATCCGGCTCAGGATACTTCAGATTATCGCAAGGACGAAACGCGGCTCTGGCTCAGCGTGCTGGATGTCTATAATTACATCTATCCCGAAGTGAACCGGCAACTCAAGGAGCGAACCGGCATCAGCGTTTCGAAATTCGATGTCCTTGCACAACTGGATCGCTACCCCGACGGGCTGAGCATGGGCGAACTTTCGGCCAGGCTCAAGGTCAGCAACGGCAATGTATCGGGGTTGGTAAACCGGCTGCGCAAGGATGAACTGGTCGACAAATCAATGTCAGCCGACGACCGGCGGTCTTTTGTCGCCGTGCTGACCCCGGCAGGCCGACAACGGTTCAAGGAAGCAGCGGCAATTCACGCCGATGTCCTTGCAAAGTGCTTTTTGCATCTGGATGCCGAGAACCTCGCGGAAACCATCGCGATGCTCAAATCAATCATCAAGAAACCGGGCGGCAAGGTTCACACCGATCATGGCTGAGAACCCCGACGACGCCAAATTCCCCTTCAAGACGCCAGAGCAGCTTGCGCAATATCTGCCCTATCTGATCACCCGTCTGGGCAACCGGTGGCAGGTCAAACAGGATGCCGACCTCAAAAGCCTTGGCATCCAGGGCGCGACAATGCGGATCATATCATGCCTTGGCGCGTACAAGCAGCTTACCGTAAACGAAATATCCGTGCTCGCGGTGACTGAACAATCCACCGTCAGCAGATTGGTCGAACAGCTTGTCACCTCCGGCATGGCGCAGCGCGAGATTGACGCGACCGACCAACGTGTGCGCCGCGTCTCATTGACCGCGAAAGGCCGCAAGAAGCTGAGGGAAACTGCACCGCTCGTCAACGCGAATTATCAACATATGACCGCTGACATCGACCCTGCCCAACTCGACGTCTGTGTCGAAGTGTTGCAGGCGATGCTGAAGAAAATTCGCGTGCACGACCTCTGACAGGCTGGCCAATTCCCATCTGTGTGGTCGAAGGGCTTGCCCGCCCTTCGACCGTTTTTCATGTCTCAGAACGGGCTGTCTTCATAGTAGAAGTCAGCAGCGTTCTCTTGCGTGATCAAAACCGATCCGATGGTGAAAGTGCCAGACACCGGCGCGGTCGAGGTCATGCCAACAGCGGTCATTTCGATCGCCGTGGCAATCATCGACGGCGGATAGGTCACATCCGCCGGGATCATCGGATCGCCATCGCGCACCTTTGCGACCATTTCCTTCATGCCGGCACCGCCCAGAACAAACTTGATGTCATCGCGGCCCGACTGTTCGATGGCCGCCAGCACGCCAATGGCCATGTCGTCATCCGATGCCCAGACCGCGTCGATCTTGTCATATTTTGACAGGAAATCCTGCATCACGGTAAAGCTGTCGTCGCGGTTCCAGTTGCCATGCTCCATCGCCAGAATGTTGATGCCCGATCCTTCGATCGCGCTCTGGAAACCTTCGACACGCTCATTGTCGATGGTTGTCGGGATGCCCCGGAACACCACAATGTCGCCGCCATCCGGCATGGCCGAGGCCATGTATTCGCCCGATACCTTGCCAAAGCCGGGGTTGTCGCCCGCCACATAGAGGTCTTCGATGCCGGGAATGGCAAGGCCACGGTCAACCACCGTCACCCATGCGCCGCTGTCCGCCACCGCCTTGACCGGGCTGGTCAGCGGCTCGGATTCAAACGGCAGCACCACCAGCGCGCTGATGTTGCGCGTGGCCAGCATGTCTTCGATGTCGTTGACCTGCTTGGCCGGGTCCGATGCCGTCGCCAGCACGAAATCCAGTTGCGGATAGACTTCCTCCAGCCGGTTCACCGCCTGTTGCGCATGAAAGTTCATGCCGCCCGCCCAGCCGTGCGTTGCTGCCGGAATGGACACGCCAATGACTTTCGTATCCTGCGCCAGCGCTGGCAGTGCCAGTGTCGCGGCCAGTGCGGCCGCCGTGATTGTCGTAAATTTCATGGCTTATCTCCTCTGTTTACCATGGTATTCCGGAGCGCCTCCTCAGCTCTCCGCTTTCTTGTCGCGCTGCAGGATGACGGCCAGGATGATGATGACACCCTGTATTGCCCCGTTCAGATAGGGCGACACGCCATCCGTCAGATTCAGAATATTGTCGATCAGCGACAGGATCAGCACGCCGATCACCGTGCCCCAGACGCGGCCAAAGCCACCCTTCAGCATGGTGCCGCCGATGATCACCGCCGCAATGGCTTCCAGTTCCCACAGCACACCGGTGCTGGGCGAGGCCGAGCCAAGGCGCGGCACATACATGATTGTCGCCACCCCAACGAGGATGCCGAGAAACACATAGGTCAGCATCCGCACCCGGTTCACGTTGACCGAGGAATAGCGCGCCACCTGATCGTTCGACCCGACAGCGGCGGCATGTCGGCCAAAGGCCGCGCGCCGCATCACCAACTCGCCACTGATCGCCACCAGCGCGAAAACGATGATCGGCCAGCTGATCCCCAGAATCCCGTCGAAATAGATTGGCCGGATCACTGACCGCATCCCGAAATCCAGTGACAGCGTGCCGCCGTCCGCCAGCCAGGTGACCAGACTGCGATAGATGCCCATGGTGCCCAGCGTCACGATAAACGCCTCGATCCGCATGGTGGTGATCAGGAAGCCGTTTACAAACCCGGCCAGCGTGCCCGCGACCATCGCCGTCAACATGCCGACAAAGACCAGCGGCCATCCCGGCCCCATCACCGGCAACATCGCGTTCATCACCAGAATCATCAGCCCCGCGATAAAGGCCGCCATCGACCCCACCGACAGGTCCAGCCCGCCGCCGGTGATGACAAATGTCATGCCCACCGCGATGATCCCGATAAAGGCGGAGCGTGACAGCACATTGGTGATGTTCGCCGCGCTCAGGAAATTCCCGTTCAGCGCGGCGCCCACAATCACCAGCACAACCAGCGCCAGGATTGGTCCCAGCACTTTCAGGTTCACGCCTCTGGCCGGTCGGCTGGGCCGTGTTTCGGTAGCTGTCATCAGATTGCCTCTTGTCTGGTCGCGCCCAGGCCCATCGCCAGCCGCACGATCTTGTCTTCTGTCATGTCATCGCCGCTGACTTCGCCCGCGATGGTGCCCAGCCGCATCACCAGCACCCGGTCGGCCAGGCCGATGACCTCCTGCATTTCGGAACTGACCACGATGATGGATTTACCCGCGGCAGACAGCGCATGGATGAATTCGTAAATCTGTTGCTTGGTGCCGATGTCGATGCCCCGCGTCGGCTCGTCGATGATGACGATATCCGGGTCGGTCAGCATGATCTTGGCGATCAGCAGCTTTTGCTGGTTCCCCCCCGACAGGTTGCCCACCAGCACCTCACGGGTCGGCGCACGAATGTCGAAATCCGCAATCGCCCGTGTCAGCGCCGCGTCTTCCGCCTTGTGATCTATCAGCCAGTTGGTGAACTCCGGCAGCGCCTGCAAGGTCAGGTTCTCCCGCATCCCCTTTTGCAGCAGCAGACCCCGCCCCTTGCGGTCCTCGGTCAGGTAACACAGCCCCGCCGCCTGCGCCTGTTGCGGCGACCGCAGGGAAACAGGCCGCCCGTTGATCCGCACATCACCCTGCGCGGCGCGCAGCCCCGTCAGCCCCTCCATCGCCTCAGTGCGCCCCGATCCGATCAGCCCCGAAATGCCCAGTATCTCGCCCCTACGCAGGGTAAAGCTGATGTCATGGGCATAGCCCGGCACGTTCAGCCCCCTGACCTCCAGCGCGGCATCATCGCCCACACCGACAGAGCGCACGGGGTACAGCGAGGACACATCCCGCCCCACCATCGCCTGCGCCATCTGGTCCTCGTTGAACTCCGCCGTCATGCCCTGCGCCACCACATGCCCGTCGCGCAATACCGTGATCCGGTCCGAAATCCGCTTCACCTCGTCCAGCTTGTGCGAGGTGAACAATATCGCCACCCCCTCCGCCTTCAGCCGCTCCACCTGCTCGAACAGCACCTCCGCCTCGCGCTCGGTCAGCACGGCGGTGGGTTCATCCATGATCAACACCTGCGCCCGGCGCGACAGCGCCTTGGCGATCTCGACCATCTGCTTGTCCGCGTTGGAAATATCACGCACCCGCGCATCGGGGGACACCTTGCAATTCAGCCGCGCCAGCAGCCTGCGCGTCTCTGCCTGCATCCAGGCTTTATCCAGAAACAGCCCGCGCCGCTTCTCGTGCCCCAGAAAGATGTTCTGCTCCACGCTCAACTGATCCGCCAGATTGAACTCCTGATGGATCAGCACAACCCCCTGCGCCTCGGCCTCCTGCGAAGAGGCAAAGCGCACCGGCGCATCGTCCAGCTTCACTTGCCCCTTCGTCGGCTCCAGATAGCCCGACATGATCTTCATCGCCGTCGATTTGCCCGCCCCGTTCTCCCCGATCAGGGCATGCACCTCGCCGGGCCGCAGCGTCAGGCTGATGTCATGCAACACCTGCACCGGCCCGAAACTCCGGCAAACATCAGCCAGCGTGAGGGCGCGGGTTTCGCTCATAGCCTGACCCAGGCCGCATCGCGTTTCGACGACCGCACGCAGGCGTCGATAAAGGCGACCCCCTCCAACCCGTCCCGCACCGTCGGCAGCAGATGATCCGGCACCTTGCCCTCACGCGCCGCAACAATCAGATCCGCCGCTTCGTTGTAAATGTTCGCGAACCCCTCAAGATAGCCCTCGGGATGCCCCGGCGGAATGCGAGAGGCGCTCAGATTGGCCTCCAGCCCCCCTGCCCCGTTCCGCGTCAGCAGGCGCTTGGGCTCCCCATGCGGCGTGAACCACAAATAGTTCGGGTCTTCCTGCGCCCATTCCAGCCCGCCCTTGTCGCCATAGACCCGCAACCGCAGCCCGTTTTCATTACCCGGCGCCACCTGCGAGGACCACAACATGCCTTTCGCCCCGCCCTCGAAACGCAGCATCACATGCACGTTGTCATCCAGCCGCCGCCCTTCGACAAAGCTGGTCAGGTCCGCCGCAAGACTGTCCAACTGCAACCCGGTGACAAAGCGCGCCAGATTATAAGCGTGCGTGCCAATGTCACCCACACAGCCCCCCGCGCCAGAGCGTTCGGGGTCAGTCCGCCATTCCGCCTGTTTGCTGCCGTCGGCTTCCACCGCGTCGGTCAGCCAGTCCTGCGGGTATTCCACCTGCACCACACGGATCGTACCGATGTCGCCTTGCCGCACCATCTCGCGGGCCTGACGGACCATCGGATAGCCGGTGTAATTATGCGTCAGCACAAACAACGCATCCGATTTCTCCGCCGCCGCCACCAGCTTTTTCGCATCCGCCAGTGTCGAGGTCAGCGGCTTGTCACAGATCACATGGATGCCGCGTTTCAGGAACTCGCGCGCTGCCGGATAATGCACATGGTTCGGCGTCACGATGGCCACCGCCTCAACGCCCTCCTTCAGCCGCGCCTCGCGTTTCGCCATCTCGGTGAAATCGCCATAACAGCGGTCTTCGGCCAGCCCCAGCGCCGCACCCGAAGCCTTCGATTTCTCCGCAGTGGAGGACAGCGCCCCCGCCACAAGCTGAAACCGTCCGTCAATCCGCGACGCAATGCGATGCACCCCGCCGATGAATGCGTCATTGCCGCCACCGATCATGCCCAGTCTGATAGGTGCCATCACGAAAGCCCCATCATCTTGGCATTCAGCGCATCATCCGCACCGCCATCTGCGAAATCGTCAAAGGCACGCTCGGTCACGCGGATGATGTGATCCTTGACGAACTGCGCCCCCTCGCGCGCCCCGTCTTCGGGATGCTTGAGCGCACATTCCCATTCCACCACGGCCCAGCCGTCAAAATCATTCGCCGCCATCTTGGAAAACACCGCGCCGAAATCGACCTGCCCGTCGCCCAGACTGCGGAACCGTCCCGCGCGGTTGACCCAGCTTTGATAGCCGCCATAGACACCTTGCCGGCCCGTCGGATTGAACTCCGCATCCTTGACGTGGAACATGCGGATGCGGTCGCGGTAGATGTCGATATTGTCGAGGTAATCCAGACATTGCAGCACGTAATGCGACGGATCATACAACATGTTGGCCCGCGCGTGATTGCCGGTGCGCTCCAGAAACATCTCGAATGAAATCCCGTCGTGCAGGTCCTCGCCCGGATGGATTTCATAGCAGACATCGACACCGCAATCCTCCGCATGGTTCAGGATCGGCGTCCAGCGTTTGGCAAGCTCGTCGAACGCCTGTTCAACCAGCCCCACAGGCCGCTGCGGCCACGGGTAAACATAGGGCCAGGCCAGCGCGCCCGAAAACGTCGCATGCGCCCCGATGCCCAGATGGGCCGAGGCCGTCAGCGCCTTTTGCACCTGATCAACCGCCCATGCTTGCCGCGCCTTGGGGTTGCCGCGCACGCTTTCGGCGGCAAAGCCGTCGAACACATCGTCATAGGCCGGATGCACCGCAACCAACTGCCCTTGCAGATGGGTCGAAAGCTCGGTCACCTCCACGCCATTGGCCAGTGCCTGTCCGGCCCAATCCTCGCAATAATCTTTGGAGTCCGCCGCCTGATCCAGGTCGATCATCCGCGCGTCCCAGCTGGGCACCTGCACCCCCTTATAGCCGCAATCGGCGGCCCATTTGGTGATCGCATCCCAGGAATCGAACGGCGCTTCGTCGCCTGCAAATTGCGCCAGAAACAGCGCCGGACCCTTGATCGTTTTCATCCCATTCCTCCCTTTTGTCAGACGTAGCGGTTGACGATATTTTCCAGTTTCTCCTGCGCCCCTGAGACCGGCTGCGGTTTCAGGTCCGCCGCCTCCGCACGGGCGGCAATCCCGTCCAGCGTGGCGTCCTTTGCCAGCATCGCCTGCGCCGCGTCGCTCTCCCAACCCGCGTAGCGGTCGCGGCGCGGCCCCTCCAGCGCGTCGTCCTCGATCATCCGGTACGCCGATTTCAGCCCCCGCGCACAGATGTCCATCGCGCCCACATGGGCGGCAATCAGGTCTTCGGCATCCAGCGACTGCCGCCGCAGCTTGGCGTCGAAATTGGTGCCGCCAGTGGTGAACCCGCCCGCCATCAAAACCTCGTAATAGGCCAGCGCCGCCTCTGACGGCGAATTGGGAAACTGGTCCGTGTCCCAGCCGGACTGGTAATCGTTGCGGTTCATGTCGATGGAGCCGAAAATCCCCAGCGTGCGTGCCATCGCCAGCTCGTGTTCAAACGAATGCCCCGCCAGAATGGCATGGCCCTGTTCCACATTCACCTGCACCTCGTCCTCCAGCCCGAACCGCTTGAGGAACCCGTAGACCGTGGCCACGTCATAATCATACTGGTGCTTGGTCGGCTCCTGCGGTTTCGGCTCGATCAGGATCGCGCCCTTGAACCCGATCTTGTGCTTGTATTCGACCACCATCGACAAAAACCGGCCCATCTGTTCCAGCTCGCGGCTCAGATCGGTGTTCAGCAGAGTCTCGTATCCTTCACGCCCGCCCCACAGCACATAGTTCTCGCCCTCCAGCCGGTGGGTCACATCCATGCAGGTCTTCACCGTCGAGGCACAATAGGCAAAGATATCCGGGTCCGGGTTGGTGCTGGCCCCCGACATGTAGCGCCGGTTGGCAAACATGTTCGCCGTGCCCCACAGCAGCCGCGGACCGCCATCGGCCATCTTCTGCTGCATGTAATCGGCCATCTCGTTCAGCCGCTTGTGGCTCTCGGCCAGATTGGCACCTTCAGGGCGCACATCATGGTCGTGAAAGCAAAAGAACGGCACGCCCAGAATGCGGAACATGTCAAAGGCGGCATCGGCCTTGGCCCGCGCCAGATCCATCGTGTCTGCCGGAAACCACGGGCGCTGAAAGGTCTGGCCGCCAAAGGGGTCGTTCCCCTCCCAGACGAAACTGTGCCAGTAACAGACGGCAAAGCGCAGATGCTCCTCCATCGTCTTGCCGCCCAGCTTTTCCTGCGGATTGTAGTGACGGAAGGCCATCGGATTGGTGCTGTCGGCACCTTCGAATGTCACCGGGGCGATGTCTGCGAAATATTGGCTCACTGTATGTTCTCACGACTGTAGATGTTCAATTTGATCCTGCCGGCATCGGCAGGCGGTGTGGTGGCTTCGGTCAGGTCCCGCATGATTTTCACAGCGGCAATCACCCCCGACAGAATGTCCTGGTCGATGACCAGATCGAATGTGCCGCTGCGCAGCGCCTCGCGCGATGTCGGCGTCAGCTCATGCACGATGGTGGTTGGCCTCGGCGCCAGCGTCCGCACCGCACGCACCAGCCCGCGGTTCCCGGCCCCGATCGCATAGATCCCGGCAAGCCGCCGGTCCCGCGCCGCCTCCAGCACGATCTGCTCAACCCGCTCGGCATTGTCCGCCCCCTGCGCCGCAGGCAACAGCGTGCAACCGCCAAAGCGTTCCTGCATCACCATCCGAAACCCCAGCAGCCGCTCGCTGTGATCGCGCGCCGCCAGCGATCCGGCAATCATCAGGACATTCCCCTGATCCTTGATGAACCGCCCCATGAATTCACCGGCCGTGCGCCCCGCCATGACATTGTCCGGCCCGACATAGGCATCGCGCCCCGAACTCGGCAGATCGGCCACCAGGCTGATCACCCTGACACCCGAAGCATGCAGCGCCGCGATCTCCTCATTGATCTCGGGCGCCTCGCTGGCCATCACCGCAACCGCGTCACACTCAAGATTGCGCAGCGCCGCCACCTGGTCTTCCACGTCGAACGGCTTGGTCGGGACAACCTGCACCAGCACCTGTTCTTCCATCAGCCGCTGCTGTTCGCGCGCCAACGCCTCGTGCAGCAGCGCGATAAACCCGGTATCGCCCGACGGAATGACAAAGCAGAACCGGTAAACCCGGCGGCGCGACAGGTTCGCGGCGGCCAGATTGCGCACATATCCGGTCTGCGCCACCGCCGCCTTCACCCGGTCGACAACCTTTGCCGACACGCCGCCCCGATTGTTCAAAACCCGGTCCACCGTTGCCAGGCTGACCTGCGCAACCTCTGCAACGTCCCGTACTGTCGGCCCGCTCATTGACGAATCCCCCCGTTGCCCAAGAGTTGAGCAATTTCTGAGGTACGTCAATCAGGATTCTGCGGGGCACACCTCAACAGCCCCCGGATCAGGCGTCAGTCCGGGTCTGGCCACAGGCAAAATCAGGCTCTAGAATGGCCGAACAGGGCCACGTACCCCTCCAATACGGGGACCGGGATTGTAAAAAAGCCTTGCGCGACTCTCCAGCTTTCGTCAATAGTCACGGAAACAAGGCGATAAACGCCATGTTCCGTGAACACGGGACAAGAGACCGAGGGCAGATGAGCAGTATCAAACAAACAGACAACCTGAATTCCGTCATCCGTCAACATGCGGAATGGCTGTCAGGCCAATTGCACGCACAGCGCGAGAACCTGTTCCCGCCAAACGCGCAGAAATCCATGCGCACCTTCACCTCCGGTGAGGCGGCAACCCTGCTGGGCGTGAACGACAGCTACCTGCGCAAACTGCACCTCGAAGGGCGCGGGCCCTCCCCTGCCCTCACGCCGGGCAACCGGCGGCATTATTCGGCGCAAGACATCCATGACCTGCGCGTCCTGCTGGAAAAGACCGCGCGCAAACCGGGTGATTACCTGCCCGGTCGCCGCGTCTCGCCGGAGGGGAGCGAACACGGCTATATCGACCACCTGCAAGTCATCGGTGTGATGAATTTCAAGGGCGGTTCTGGCAAGACAACAACTTCCGCCCACCTCGCCCAGCGACTGGCCCTCAAGGGCTACCGCGTGCTGGCCATCGACCTGGACCCGCAGGCCTCGCTCACCGCGCTGCACGGGGTTCAGCCCGAATTCGATCTGCACGACGGCGGCACGCTCTATGATGCCATTAGATACGATTCACCGGTCCCGATCGCGGATGTGATCCGCAAGACCTATATCCCCAACCTCGACCTGATCCCCGGCAACCTGGAGTTGATGGAATTCGAACATGAAACCCCCCGCGCCCTGTCCCAGGGCAAGGCGGGCCTGTTCTTTTTCCGGGTAAAAGAGGCTCTGATGCAGGTCGATGGCGACTATGACGTGGTTGTCATCGACTGCCCGCCGCAGCTTGGCTTCCTGACCATGTCGGCCCTGTCGGCGGCAACCGGCGTGTTGGTCACCATTCACCCCGAAATGCTGGATGTGATGTCGATGTCGCAATTCCTGCGCATGACCGCCGACCTGATGGATGTGATCGCGGAATCCGGTGCCGACATGAGCCATGACTGGATGCGCTACCTGCTGACGCGCTACGAACCGGCAGATGCGCCGCAGAACCGCATCGTCGCCTTTCTGCGCACCATGTATGGCGACAAGGTCCTGAATGCACCGCAGCTCAAATCAACGGCCATTTCCGACGCCGGGCTGACGAAACAGACTCTATACGAGGTAGAACGCGGCGCTTTCACCCGCAGCACCTATGACCGTGCGGTCGAAAGCCTCAATGCCGTCAACGATGAAATCTCTGAACTGATCCAACGCACATGGGGCAGGACATGACGACCAGAAAAAAGCGAATGACCATGCTCGACGGGTTGGCAGCGGCGGGGCATGCCCCCCCTGCCCCCGGCACGTCGATGATGTCCACAAACCGGGCGCTGCGCTCTGCGCGCGACGCCGTGGATTCCCATCAGGTCTGGGAGCTGGACCCCGACACCATCGAAGACGGCAGGATCGCTGACCGGCTCGACCCCGACGATGTGGTCGATCTGCGCGACGCAATAGAGACTAACGGCCAGACAGTGCCTATTCTGGTGCGCCGCCACCCCAGCACGCCTGACCGCTATCTGCTGGTCTATGGGCGGCGCAGGCTTCAGGCGATCCGCAATTCCGCCAAGGTCCAGACTGTGCGCGCGCTGATTGCCAGCATGGGCGACGACGCGGCGGTCAAAGCGCAGATTTCCGAAAACATGGCCCGGCGCGATCTGTCCTTTATCGAAAGGGCGCTCTTCGCGCAGGAACTGGTCGAATCGGGCTTTGGCAATCAGACCCAGGTGGCCGAGGTTCTGACCGTCACCAAATCTTCCGTCTCCATGGCCATCGCCATCGCAGAGATGATCGGCCGTGACCTAATCCGCGCCATCGGCCCGGCCCATGGCATTGGCCGCCCCCGGTGGGAGGCCCTGGGAAAAGCCATCGAGGAACGCCAGATCAACCCCGACAGGTTGATCGAGGTGGCCGAGAGCCTGCGCAGCGAGGCAGAGGTTGCCATGGTGATCGACGATGCTTCGGCAGAGCCGAATGAAGTCTCTGTCAGGGCATTCGAGGCTGTTTTTGACGCCGCTGGTGTTCCCGAACGTCCCACCAGAAAACCCAAAGCCCCCCCTGCCCGTCCGCGCAAGCTCAGCGTCAATCTGACGGTTGATGGCCGCACCGCAGCAAAGCTCGTGCGGTCCTCCAGGGGGGTTTCGCTGGATCTCGAAAAAGGACCGTTTGCCGATTGGATAGAGGCGCAAGGCCAGCCCCTGATCGAAGAACTTCACGCGCGCTGGCTTCAGCGCGGCGAAGACTGAGGAAAGAGCAACAATGAAAAGGAGACACGGACAAGACTAAAAGAAAAGGTCCCGCAAAGACGATGCTCCACGAGACCCTGACTTGTTTCTAGCACCTTCAAGCTAGTGGTCGGAGCCTAAATTCGCAAGTCCAAAGTGATTCGCGGACCGCTATTTTTTTGTCTTCGTGTACATGAAAATGGAATACACACCGGTATCGTCGTTTCGGCGACCGATCACTGCTGTCCAATTGGAACGGCAGGCACAGGCAGATCGGCCCGTCACCACAGAGGTCAGCAAGTGGGACGCCCTGCGCAAACTCGCCGCCGCGCGTCAGCATTTCAATCTGTCCGACCGCGACCTGACAGTGTTGCAGGCCCTGCTCGGATTTCACCCCGAAACCGCCCTTGGGGCCGACAACCCTGCCGCGGTTGTCTATCCTTCCAACAAGGCAATCTGCGAGCGGCTGAACGGCATGCCCTGCTCCACCATGCGCCGCCACATCGCGCGGCTGGTGGATGCCGGCGTGATCCTGCGCCGCGACAGCCCCAACGGCAAACGCTATGTCCGCCGCAATGGCGGTGCCAAGCTTGCCTATGGGTTTGACCTCACGCCCCTGGCCCACCGGTTCGAGGAATTCAGCCGTATCGCTGATCGCCTGGAAGAGGCCGAGGCACGCCGCAACCGCCTGCGCGAAATGGTCAGCCTGATGCGCCGCGATCTGGCGGGCTATGTTGAATACGGCATCACCCGGCGGCCCGACCTGCCCCTCTGGGACCAGATGAGCGACCTCGCCCGTCTGACCGCCCGTGACCTGCGCAGAAAGCTGGGCATCGAGGATTTGACCATTCTCAAAGCCAAATTGGTCGCCGCACTGGAGGAGGTCATCGCCTGTATCGACATGGCTGAAACGCCGGAACTGAGCACCAGCGACGCCGAGATTGAGCAGCACCATCAGAGTTCAAATAAAGAATATATTGATAAGGAAAAAGCCGAAGTCCGTGGCGACACGCCGCGTGAAATTGATGCTGCGCCCCTGCATCAGCCGCCCCCGCTCAGTCAGGTGTTGAGCACCTGCAAAGAAATACAGTCTTTTTCTCAAGGGGCGGTCCGCCATTGGGAGGATCTGATCAGGCTGTCAGATGTCGTCAGCCCTATGATGGGAATCGGGGCATCCGTCTGGCAAGAAGCGAAATGCCGGTTGGGCAGGGCGCAGGCAGCGGCAACGCTGGCGGCAATGCTGGAAAGATTCTCCGAAATCAAAAGCCCTTCGGCATATCTGCGATCTTTGGGCCAGAAGGCCGGGAATGGTCTGTTTTCCTGCGGTCCAATGATCCGCGCGCTTGAGGGCAGGGGAGCTGGAGTTCACAGCTGTGAACACTCAATGAATGCACCGCTCGCTCCGAGTTCACAGCTGTGAACTCCGCCCTACAATCCCGCAGCCTTCGTCAGGTTCACCCGGAACCTGTCACGTCTCCGCTGGTAACGACGGGTCATTTCCGCGCTGGCATGCCCAAGCTGTTTCTGGACATAGCGCTCGTCGACCTCCGCCGAAGAGGCCAGCCCCGCCCGCAGGGAATGGCCGGAGAACAGCGCCAGCCGCTCGTTCTCGGGCAGATCGAACCGGACCCCGGCGCCCAGCACGCAGCGCTTGATCAGCCGCGCGATGTGTTTGTCGTTCAGCCGTCTCTCCAGCGCCTTCTTGCCGTCCCGCGAGGTACCCACAAATATCGGGCCGAAATCGATCTTGGCGAAATGCAGCCATTGCTCAAGCGCATGAACGGGGCAGGTCTGCTCAGACGATCCGCGCCCGATCTCGACCTCGCGCCAGCCGGTCTTCGCGTTGAGGGTGAGCAGGACACCGCCGTCGAGAATCTCGATCCAGCCGCCGCTGTCCGGTGTATCGTCCTTGCCGTGATCGAGGCTGACAATCTCGCTTCGGCGCAGGCCGCCGGCATAGCCGATCAGCAGGATCGCCCGGTCCCGCAATCCGCGCAGGTCGAAGGGCAGACAGGCCACCATGGCGCGGATATCCTCGGCCATGATCGCCGCCTTCTGGACCGGCGGGCGGGCATGCCTGCGCTTGATCCCGGCCAGCACCGAGGCGATGTGCCGATCCTTGCGATCCAGGGTCAGACCGCGCTGCGCGAAGTTCCAGGCGAGGCCGGAAAGGCGGCGCTCTATGGTGCTGACGCGCAGGGCAGGGGCCTTGCCCGAGGGGGCCGCCATATCGGCGAGGTAGAGCCCGATCATCTCGGGCGAGGGGGGCAGGGGCTCTGCGCCCTTCAACCGGCACCAGCGGGTGAAATGCGCCCAATCCCTGGCATAGGCTTTCAAGGTATTGTCCGAGGCGGCAGACCGGGCATAGTCCCTTGCGCTGTCCACCAGCCGGTCAAGCCTGCCCGACCCCGCAACCTCCGTCGGCAGGGCAATGGGGGTGTTTTCGGAAGAAGCGGGTTTCCCGGAATCTGTCGACATTGTCGGTCTGCCGGAGTTTTTGAGACTGCGATCCATTTGTTTTC
>NZ_LXYI01000016.1 GCF_001650875.1 Sulfitobacter sp. EhC04 | reverse complement strand
GGTTGGGGGTGAGGGGGACAGCGGGCTCATTCGGCGGCTTTCCTGGTTGTTTCCGAAACTGCGCGGCGCAATTTTCGGATCAGTTCAAGTTCGGATTGGAAATCCACATAGTGGGGCAGTTTGATGTGCTCCAGGAACCCGGTGGCCTGGATATTGTCAGCATGGCTCAGCACGAATTCCTCGTCCTGGGCCGGGGCGCCCAAGTTGTCTTCTCCGAGCTCTTTCCATCGCAGGGCCCGGTCCACCAGGGCCATGGAGATCGCCTTGCGTTCGGTCATGCCGAAAACCAGGCCATAGCCGCGCGTGAACTGCGGTGGTTCGGTCCTGGAGCCTTTGAACTGGTTTACGGTTTCGCATTCGGTCACCTCGATCTCGCCGATCTCGATCGCGAATCCCAATTCGGGAATGTCCATTTCCACGGCGACAGTGCCGATGCGCAGTTCCGCCACGAAGGCGTGGTTGCGGGCGTAGCCGCGCTGGGTCGAATAGGCCATGCCTAGGATGAAGCCTTCGTCGCCGCGCGTCAGGGACTGCAGGCGTAAGGGCCGATCAGCGGGCAATTCGAGCGGTTCGCGGGTCAGGTCGGGGGGTGTCTTCGCGCCAGCTTTCTCGGTCTGGATCAGATTTTCCCGATCCAGGAACGCCATGATATGGGGTGTCCGCGCGGGATCGGCGGGCTTCTCCGGTGCGGGCGGCACATCGCCTTCAGCGGCCAGTTTGAAGTCGAGCAAACGGTGTGTGTAGTCGAAAGTCGGGCCCAGCAATTGCCCGCCCGGTGCGTCCTTGAACGTGGCCGAGACGCGGCGGTCGCAGCGCATTGCGCCGGTGTCGATGGCATTTGAGGCACCGAAGCGGGGCAGGGTGGTGCGATAGGCGCGGATCAGGAAGATGGCCTCGATCAGGTCGCCGCGCGCCTGTTTGATGGCCAGCGCGGCCAGGTCGGGATCGAAAAGAGACCCTTCCGCCATGACCCGGTTCACGGCGAGTTTCAGTTGTTCCCGGATCTGGGCGACGGACAGTTCATCTACGTCGCTGTCTCCGCGACGTTCTTCGGCGAGCCAGGCATGCGCGTTGTCGATGGCGCGCTCGCCTCCCTTCACGGCGACATACATCAGGACACCTTTGTGCTGCGGGGCAGTGCCGCGACACGCGCGCCCGTGGTGAAGAAGTAATCATGACCCAGCGGGAACAAGGCGGCATTGTCCTGAAACCGTTTGAGGTCGGGCAATGACAGATTTGCGGTATCCTTGATGCCGGGTCCGCGCAACGTGGCGCCGGATGGTTCAAGATGTGCCATTTCGACAATCAGCGTGGCGGAACGGTCGGGATATTCCGAGGTGCCGATGGCAAAGGCAAATGGGGTCAGTGCGCCCCATGCGCCAAGGGCAAAACGCGCTGTTGCTGCCTCGGCAAAGGGCGCGCCGGTGTGGAAGGTGATCCAATCCCTGATCTGCGGCGTGTTATGGCCCGGTGCCAGAAAGATCGGCGTATCCGGATCGCACAGCGTCAGGATCAACGTCCCGGCGGCGGCGGAAAGCGGTGCCGGGGGCCTGGCCCCTGCGAGGGTTTCGATGTCGCCCGGTCGCGCCATGACCTGCATGATCGCGCGAAAGGCGGTTGCTGCCTCGATCGGGGCGTCGGCGAATCCGCCGGTGAGGGCCTGGGTCTGCATCAGTCTTCTCCCCGTGCCATGGTAAAGAAATCGACCTTGGTCGCGGCGGCTTTGGCCGCGCGGGTGGTCTGGCGGTGGGTCGCCGCCGTTGACAGCGGCGTCAGCACCTTGTCACGGATGTCGCTGGCGGCCGATGTCTGCATCCCGGCATCAAGCAGGGCGGCACGCAGGGCCTTTGTCTTGTCGCGGCCCTGCACATAGGCGTGCCCGTCCTGCCCGGATGACAGGCGGACAGAGCAGCGGGTGACAGTGATTTCGCCCAGGTTAAAAGGGGCACCCACTGCGCCCGCGCGGCCGCGGACCATAACGCTGCCAACTTCGGGCGCGCGCAGCACCTGGTGGTCAAAGCTGCGGTCCAGGGCGCGCCATGCGCCATCCAGTTCTGCGGCATCGCATTTGGCCAGCAGGCTCATCCATTGCTTGCGGTCTGCGTTCAGGTCTTGAATGACGGTCATCTAGACACCTTGTGGATTTGTCTACAATTCTATACAACTAGACAAATGATGGCGGATTCGCCGCTCTGACACAAGCCCCGCAACTGTGAAACTTTGGTGACACATGGCCCGCACACCGATCTGGAGATCCATCGCAACCACGCTGCGCGGCGAAATCAGCGCAGGGCAATACGCCCCCGGTGACAAGCTGCCGACCGAAGCCGTGCTGGCGGCGCGTTTCGGGGTGAACCGGCATACCGTGCGCCATGCGCTGGCGGCTCTGGCCGAGGATGGCGTGGTCTTTGCAAGGCGCGGTGCGGGGGTTTTTGTCACCCAGGTGCCGACCGATTATCCCATCGGCAAAAGGGTGCGGTTTCACCAGAACCTGACCTCGGCGGGACGGGTGCCGACAAAGCGGATATTGTCGATGCAGACCCGCGGCGCCACGGGCACGGAGCGCAGCCTGCTGGCTCTGGCAGACGGCGCACAGGTGCATGTGGTCGATGGGCTGTCATTGGCCGATGACCTGCCTGTCGCGGTGTTCACCAGCGTCTTTCCGGCGGCCCGTTTTCCCGATTTGCCAGCGTATCTGGAAGAGGCGGGGTCGGTCACCGAGGCGCTGCGCCGTTCGGGCGTGCGCGATTACACCCGCGCCTCGACCCGGCTGAAGGCGAAACTGGCCAGTGCCACGCAGGCGCTGCATCTGCAAATCGCCGAGGGTGCGCCGGTGTTGTTTTCGACCTCGGTCAATGTCGATCCGGAGGGCAGGCCGGTGGAATTCGGCAGCACTTGGTTTGCCGGGGACCGGATCACACTGACGCTGGACGGGGAATGAGGGGGGGTAAGGATTGCGAGAGTTCGCTGCGGTTGCGAGCATTACAATCTCCCGATCAGAAGCAGCCATTCCTTCATTCTTTGAGAAACAAACTGATTGGTCCAATTTTACAAAATATCAACTATCTTGACGGTATTTGGTCGACCTCACTTGAAAACAGCGCTTTGCTCTGTCCAAGATGAATATGCTGTGGGCCAAAGGTGAGCAAATTTTCTCTCTACTGCACAAGGTCATCAAAGCACTTCGCAACATCATTGGCAGTAAAGATGCCACCGTCGGTCCGAAGGAGCACCAAAGGAAAAATGCATTGACTACACATCTGGAAGAATACCTGGAGCATTATCAAACTCTTGAAAATCCAGGTTATGCCGTACTCGTCACCGGAGAATGGGGGTCAGGCAAAACCCATCAGATAAAACAAGTTATCCAGGATACCGAGCGATATTATGTTAGTCTATTCGGCATTCAAACCGTGGAGCAACTTCATGCAGAAGTTTTTGCGGTAGCCTCGCCGAAACTGGCGAAAGCAGCAAAACTTGTCGATGGAGCCAGTGGTGCAGCGGCCTCTATTGGGGGGCTATTTGCGTTTGCCGGTGCTACACCAAGCGTGTTTAACGCCGTTTTTCGCCGCGACATCAAACCAGATCGGACGCTGATCTTCGATGATCTTGAAAGAAGTGATCTCCGTCTGAAAGATGTTCTAGGTGCGATTAATTCATATGTTGAGCAACATGGCTTCAGGGTTGTTGTGCTTGCGCATGACGAGAAAATGACTGCGAAATTCGGAAAGTTGAAGGAAAAGACCTTTGGGCAAACGATCAAAGTTAGTCCGCAGACCGACGATGCATTTGAAAAATTCCTAGGTCAGATCAACCACCACAGAGCAAAGCGTTTGGTTGAAGAAAATCGCAATGCTATTTTGGCGGCTTTTCACGCTTCTGAAGTCAGATCGCTACGTATCCTTCGGCACGTCATCGAAGATCTCGACCGATTAGCTAAGACTTTGCTTGATGAACACATCCAAAATCAAGAAGCGATGGCGGAATTGGTCCCATTATTTGTCGCTCTAAATGTTGAGACTCGATCCGGTAGGCTCGACCGACAGGCGCTGATGAAAAGGCGGAGTGTTAGCATGGGATATTACATGCGTGCCCATGGAAAGACTGGTGATCAACTGCCTGAGAAACCTTCTTTTATGGTCGCTGATGAGCGTTACCCAAACATTGACTTGGAGAATAATCTTCTCAGTGATGATGCGCTATGCTCGATGTTTGTTGAAGGTAGTTACCCCGCTGAAGTTATTCACCAATCTCTAAATGACTCAGCCCATTTCTTGAAACCACAGAATGTCCCGCCCTGGCGCGTCGTCATTAATTTTGATGAGCTTGATGACGACATCGTCCAGGAGGCGGTTGTTAAAATGGAACAACAGATTGAGGAGCGCAGTGCGACGGTATCGGGCGAAATACTTCACATTTTTGCTTTGAAGCTAATGATGGTGGATTATGGAATCCAAGCGGGAACTATGGACGAGGTGGTCAAACAGGCAATCCATTATCTTGATGATCTTCGAAACGGAGGCAATTTGCCACCTCGGACAACTGACTGGAGATGGATCGACCCGTTTGATCAATCCTTTGATGGCCAAGGATATTGGGTTACAGAAGCAGCCAAGCCTTACTTCACAAAGATTTGGGACCATCTCATCGCGTCACGTGAGCTTGCTTTCGAAGATCAACTTCCTGAAATTCTGAAGTTGCTAATGGCGATGGTCAGATCGGACTCAAAACAGTTCTTTGAACACGTTTCGCAGACGAACAACGGCGAGAACCCATATGCTCTCATACCCCTGCTTCATCATATTCCCGCAGAGGAATTTGTAGCGACGTGGTTGGACTCGCCCAACGAGAACTGGCGGAATGTATACTATGCTATTGAAAACCGTTACTCACATGGCAGATTGAATAGCGATCTATCAGCCGAAGAAGACTGGGCTTACAATGTCTACCAGACTCTCATGCGAAAGGTTGACGAGGCTGAAGGCTTTCGTGCTCCGAGGATAAGTCGCGTAATTCCTAAAGTCTTAATTGAGCTGGCAAGCGAACGAGAGGCAGAGGAACTGCAGTGAGTATTATTCGGTGGGCTACTTCTCTTGCCTGCAGAGGCAGCAACCGCAGCGATAGTTGCGATCTCCGCGCTTACCGCTTCTTCACCTTAAGTTCATTTGTATTGGAGTGCCGCAATCCTATTCAAAACGTGGGGCATTATCGGCAGAGCGGTAGTGGAAATGATGCAGGCTGGCCTTTTCCATCGGGTGATCCGTCGCCCCGATGCGGACATAAGACGCGATGTTGGAAAACTTGCCGATCCCGGCATTGGCGATGTCGGCGAAGCGGTCGCAGTAGGAATAGTCGCCCACCCGGCTATGGGCCAGGCGGGAGCCGCGCCCGATTTCGACAAAATCACCGAACCGGCTGTCGGTGATCTCGCAATCGGGATGGATGAAAGGGGTGCCAGGCGTCAGGCGGGCCATCAATCTGCCCCGCCGCTGCCCGTGATCAGACGCCGCCGCAGCCAGCCCGACAGGCTGTCCATGACCATGACCATCAGAATGATCAGCACGATGTAATAGGTCACTTCTTCCCAATCCTTCTGGGTGATGATCGCCTGGGTCAGCAACAGCCCGA
Source organism: Sulfitobacter sp. EhC04 (assembly GCF_001650875.1). GTDB lineage: Bacteria > Pseudomonadota > Alphaproteobacteria > Rhodobacterales > Rhodobacteraceae > Sulfitobacter. Next base: position 82,320 of record NZ_LXYI01000016.1, on the reverse strand, counting down.
TGCCACCGCCGGTGATTGCGCCGATGATGGTGGCGGAGCGGGTGTTTGATTCGAGGTAATAGAGCACCTGGCTGAGCAATACCGGCGTGATCTGGGGGATTACGCCAAAGCGGTAGCGTTGCAGCGGCTTTGCCCCGGTGGAGGTCAGACCCTCGATCTGCTTGTCGTCGACGTTTTCCAGCGCTTCCGAGAAGATCTTGCCGAAGGTGCCGGTGTCGGTCAGCATGATCGCCAGCGATCCGGTCAACGGGCCGGGGCCAAAGGCGCGGCTGAGCACGATGGTCCAGATCAGCCCGTCCACGCCGCGCAGAAAGTCGAAGATGCGGCGCGCGGCGAAGCGCAGACTGCCAAGCGGGGTAAAGTTGCGGGCCGCGAGAAAGCCCATCGGCAGTGCGATGATCGCCGCGCCAAAGGTGCCGAGGAAGGCCATCAGAACGGTTTCAACCAGCGCCCAGGCGACATCGGCGTGACGCCACATCCTGTTGTTCCAGAAGTCAGACCAGATGGCCCCGTATTCGCCGCTGGCGATCAACTGGGTCAGGCTCAGATCATGGAACTTGCTGTCTAGGGTGAAAAAGAACAACTCCCAGCCGGTGAAGTAGCGGAAGATTTCCGTGCGGTTTCGGGTGATGGTCACGCGGCCTGCATCGGTGGTGATGGCCATGCGGTTCTTTGATGCGTTGATCCAGTCAGGCACCGCGCCCGACGGCAATTGAGCATTCACCCCGGTTCTGCCCGGCACCGCGGTGATGGTGCCATAGCCGGGGATATCATAGCGCACGGTATCGCCAAGGGTGACGATGTGACCCTCGCCCAGGTCGACGGTCGATGCCGTACCCAGCGTGACCCAGTCCGGGCTTTCGCCCTGCGGGTAGGCACCCTTGCGCTCGCCCTCGATGGCGATGCTGATCTCGCCGTTGCGGTTGTCCTGGGTGACATGGGTCTTGTAGCTGTAGATGTCGCGCAGCAGCGTGTTCATGTTGTCCAGGCTGACGCGGTCGCGCAGGCCCGGCACGTCGAAGGCAAAGAAGACATAGATCAGGTAGGCCGCGATCAGCGCGGGTGCTGCAAGCGCGGTCAGTTTCTTGCGGGCGATCAGGCGGTCGGCCTGGAGGGTGAGGGTGGCGGTTGTCACAGGAGGGCTCCCTTGTCCTTGTAGGCCTTGCCGTGGGTCAGGCGGTTGCGGGCATAGCTGGAAAGCTGATCCACGATCACAATGGCCCCGAAGAGCAACAGGAAGATCGCCGCCGCCTCGTCGAATTTGCCCTGACCCCATGACATGGTGTTGCGCAGGTCATAGCCGATGCCGCCTGCACCGACGAAGCCGAGGATGGCGGAGGCGCGGATGTTGATCTCGAACCGCAGCAGCGCATAGCTGAGGTAATTGGGCGCGACCTGTGGCACGACGCCCAGCATCATCCGTTGCAGCCAGGACGCGCCGACAGAGGCCAGCCCCTCGACCGGTTTGAGGGAGGCGTTTTCGTTCACCTCGGAAAACAGTTTGCCAAGCGCGCCGATGGTGTGCAGGCAGATCGCGATCATGGCGGGGACGGGGCCACCGCCGAGCAGGAAGATCAGGATCAGGGCGATCACGATTTCCGGCACCGCGCGCAGGATATCCAGCACCCGGCGCACCGGGCCGACCAGCCAGGTCATGGGTGCCAGGCCACGGGTGGCCAGCAGGGCCGCGAAAAGCGCCAGTACAGCGCCCAGCAGGGTGGCTGCGGCGGCGATGTTGATGGTCTCGATCAGTGACGGCAGGTATTTCACGAAATAGCCGGGCAGCAGATGCGCGCGGGAGATCGCCTCGCTGATCACGTCACCGGGAAAGTCGAGGACATTGCGCCATCCGTCCCGGAAACCACCGGCATTGCGCGCGCCGGCGGTGGCAAAGCCCGCGACCATCAGGGCCACGAAGATGATCAGCAAAAGCATGTTCAACACACGTTTCTGTCGCATCGCCGCGACATAATCCGTGCGGATGTCCAGGACCGTTTCGGCCATTCCCCCACCCCTTTCAAAAAATTGCAGGCCCCGATGTGACACCGGGACCTGCAGCTCAACTTAAATTTCTTTGATCAATTCGATTTCGCCTTGCGGGCTTCGACGATCGACACATAGGCGTCATGTGTGATCGGATCGAACCCCAGGCTGTCACCCGCTGCCACGCCATAGGCGCAGTCGGGATCTTTTTCATAAAGAGTGTCGACCAGCGCGGTCATCTTGGCCTTGACCTCCTGGGGCAGGGCCTTGCGCAGGACAACGGGACCTTCGGGGATCGGCTTGGAGCGCCAGATTTCGACCAGATCGTTCATGTCGACCAGGCCTGCGTCCACGGCCTTGCGCAGCGCGCCGGAGTTATATCCGTCTTCCCAGTTGCCCTGACCGTCGGCCCATGTCACGCCGCCGTCGATGTCGCCGTTGGCGACTGCGACGATGGTTTGCTCGTGACCGCCGGTGAACTTCACCTCACCGAAGTAGGCACCGGAGTCCATTGTGATATCGGCACTTTCCTGCGGGATCTCGATGGAGGGGATCAGGTAGCCAGAGGTGGAGTTGGGATCGCCGAAGCCGAACACTTTGCCTTTCATGTCGGCAAGCGAGGTGATGCCGCTGTCCTTGCGGGCAAAGCCGATGGAGTGATAGCCGTAGGAGCCGTCAAGGTTGATCTTGACCAGCACCGGTTCGACCACTTCGGGGTCCTGGATATAGACGGCGGCATAGCCGGAAGCGCCCATCCATGCCATGTCGAGCGTGCCGCCCAGAAGGCCCTGGATCACGCCGTTGTAGTCGGCGGGGGCGAAGAGCTTGGCTTCGACGCCCAGTTCCTCGGCCGTGTAGTCGGCCAGGCACTGGTAACTGTTCAGCCGGTCCTGCGCGTTTTCGCCGCCCAGGATGCCGATGCGGAATTCGTTGATTTCGGTGGTCTGGGCCAATGCGCCCGTGCTGAGCGCGGTGGTGGCGAGAGCCGCTGCGAGTAGCTTGTTCATCTGTGTTCTCCAGTTGGTAAGGTGTTCCGCCCGGATCGGGCGGGGCAGGGTCGGTATTCAGGCAAGCGCATGGTCGAGTGTTTCGATCGAGGTCGAGGTTGCGGCTTCTGAAAAGGAGGCGTCGGCACCGTAGATTTCGCGCGCCATCGCGGTGGTTAGTTGTTCGGGCAGCCCGTCAAAGACGATCTTGCCATCCCGCATGCCCACGACGCGGTCGCAGTAGCGGCGCGCGGTATCGAGGGTGTGCAGGTTGGCGATGATGGTGCGCCCGTCCTCTTCGTGGATGCGGCGCAGGCTTTGCATCACGACCTGTGCGTTCATCGGGTCGAGCGATGCGATGGGCTCGTCCGCGAGGATGATACGGGGGTCCTGCATCAAAGCGCGGGCAATCGCGACGCGCTGTTGCTGCCCGCCGGACAGGGCCTCTGCCCGTTTGGTGGCATGTTCGGCGATGCCAAGGCGGTCGAGGATGTCGATGGCCCGGTGCACATCTGCTGTCGGATAGATGCTGAACATGCTGGCAAGGGTCGAGCGGCGGTTGAGGGTGCCGTGCAGCACGTTCGACACCACGTCCATGCGCGGCACCAGGTTGAACTGCTGAAAGATCATTGCGCAGCGGGATTGCCAGTCGCGCTTGTCCTTGCCGGAGAGCGCGGTGATGTTGCGGCCTTCGAAATTGATTTCGCCGGAGGTCGCGTCGGTCAGGCGGTTCAGCATCCGGAGCAGCGTGGATTTTCCCGCACCCGACCTGCCGATGATCCCGATCATTGCCGGGCGGTCTATGTCCAGGTTCGCGGACCTTACCGCGACATTGGGACCAAAAGACTTGGTCAGATCGGTCAGTTTCAACATAGTGCCCCCAAGGTTTGAGGCACCATCTGTCAGGGTGGGTTTTCAGGCATGTGTCGGTTTGACGAAACTTTTGTAACGACGTCTGAGCGCCCTTGGTTGCAAGGGGAGAGCAGTTTGCGCGATGATGGGCCAGGGCTGGACTTTTTGATCTGTTAGCGCTAACAAGGCCTGGATAATGGCTGATTGGCCGATGCGCCCGCAATGGGTGGCCCTGATACGAATCGATGGAGGATCCTATGCTGAACCAGACCGTTGCCCGCGTCACGGACCGCATCATCGCGCGCAGCAGCGCCGGGCGGTCTGATTATCTTGGACGGATGGCGAAGGCAGCGCAGGACGGCCCGGCACGCGCGCATCTTTCGTGCAGCGGGCAGGCCCATGCCTATGCGGCGGCAGGGCCGGACCAGGACGCGCTGGCGACGCAGTCGGCGGGGAATATCGGCATCGTCACGGCCTATAATGACATGCTGTCGGCGCATCAGCCGTTCGAGCGGTATCCCGAGTTGATCCGCGCCGCCGCCCGCGCCGCAGGCGGCACTGCGCAGGTGGCGGGCGGGGTGCCCGCGATGTGCGATGGCGTGACCCAGGGCACCGCCGGGATGGAGCTGAGCCTGTTTTCGCGCGACGTGATCGCATTGGCCGCCGGGGTGGCGCTGAGCCACAATACTTTCGACACCACCGTTTACCTTGGCGTCTGTGACAAGATCGTGCCGGGGCTGGTCATCGCGGCACAGGTATTTGGCCATCTGCCGGCGGTCTTTCTGCCTGCGGGGCCGATGACCTCGGGCATTTCGAACGACGAGAAAGCACAGGTACGCCAGAAATTCGCTGCGGGCGAGGTGGACCGCGCCGCGCTGATGAAGGCAGAGATGGGGGCCTATCACGGGCCGGGGACCTGTACCTTTTACGGCACCGCAAACACCAACCAGATGTTGATGGAGTTCATGGGGCTGCATCTGCCCGGCTCCAGCTTTGTCAATCCGAACACGCCGCTGCGCGATGCGCTGACAGATGCGGGGGCGCGGCGGGCGCTGTCGATCAGCCATCTGGGCAACGAGTATATTCCGACCTCTCAGGTGCTGGACGAAAAGGCGTTTGTGAACGGCATCGTGGGGCTGCATGCCACGGGGGGCTCCACCAACCTGCTGATCCATCTGGTTGCCATGGCACGGGCGGGCGGGATCATCCTGGACTGGCAGGATTTTTCGGACCTTGCGGATGTGACGCCGCTGCTGGCGCGGGTCTATCCCAACGGCTTGGCGGACGTGAACCATTTCCATGCTGCGGGGGGGCTGGGCTACATGATGGGGCAGTTGCTCTCGGCGGGTCTGCTGCATGAAGACGTAAAGACGATCATGGGGCCGGGGCTGGACCGCTACACCCGCGAACCCCGGCTGAAGGACGGTGCGCTGACCTGGGAGGAGGGCGCGGGCGAGACGCAGAACGACCGCATCCTGCGCCCGGTTTCGGACCCGTTCCAGCCCACCGGCGGATTGCAGCGGCTGGATGGGTCACTGGGGGCTGCGGTCACCAAGGTGTCGGCGGTCAAGCCGGAACATCACGTGATCGAAGCGCCGGTGCGGGTGTTCCACGATCAGGAGGCCGTGAAAGCCGCGTATCAGGCCGGGGAATTCGTGGAAGACGTGATCGTTGTGGTCCGCTTTCAGGGGCCCAAGGCGAATGGCATGCCGGAACTGCACAGCCTGACCCCGGTGCTGGCCAATCTCCAGGCGCGCGGCCTGAAGGTGGCGCTGGTGACGGATGGCCGGATGTCCGGCGCGTCGGGCAAGGTGCTGAGCGCTATCCACGTCTGTCCCGAAGCTGTCGATGGCGGTGCCATCGCCAAGTTGCGCGACGGTGATATCCTGCGCGTGGACGCGGCGAAGGGGCGGCTGGATATCGTGACCGAAGGGGTGCTGGACCGCGATTGCGTGGTGGCGGACCTTGCCGCGAACGGCTTCGGTCAGGGCCGCGAGTTGTTCAATCATTTCAGAACGCTGGTCGGCTCTGCCGATACCGGCGCAAGCAGCATCTAGAATCGGAGACCCATCATGACCCCAGCAGAAAGCAGCAGGGAGGCGCGCATCCTGTGTCGGATGGCGCCCATTATTCCGGTCCTCGTGGTGGAGGATGTAGCCCATGCCCGCCCCCTGGCCGAGGCCCTCGTCGAGGGCGGGCTGCCGGTGCTGGAGGTGACCTTGCGCACCGATGCGGCGCTGGCGGCGATTGCCGAGATGGCGAAGGTCGAAGGCGGGGTTGTGGGTGCCGGGACGCTGATTACAGCGCAGGATGTGGCCGCCGCCGTCAAGGCTGGCGCACGGTTTGGCGTGTCGCCGGGGGCGACGGATGCCTTGCTGACAGCGACAGAAGCGGCGGGCCTGCCGATGTTGCCGGGGGCGGCCACGGCGAGCGAGGCCATGCGCCTGTTGGCGCGTGGATATGACATGCTGAAGTTCTTTCCCGCAGAATCGGCGGGAGGCGCGGGCATGCTGAAATCCCTCGGCGGCCCACTGCCGCAGATCAGCTTTTGCCCCACGGGCGGGGTCAGCCCGTCGAATGCCCTGTCCTATTTGAGCCTGCCGAATGTGGTCTGCGCCGGTGGCAGCTGGGTGGCACCCGCTGCGCTGGTGAAGGCTGGCGACTGGCGAGCCATCACCGAGCTGGCGCGGGAAGCGGCAGCGCTGGGGTAACGCGGCTTTGGTCCTGCGCAATTCAGCAAGATTTGTACCGGTCTCATAGACATGGATCAACCGAAGCCGCAAATGATGACATGTCATTTTTGACATGTCATCATTTGCGAACGGGTCCGGTCCAAGGTCTCATGTTCCGGTCGCAGCAATCGCATGTGACACCGGCGTCGCGCCGGTCACAGGCCGGGCGCTGGAGCATTTGGGCATAAAATAGCGATGAAGGCGTGGTCTCTGCTATGCGACGGGCCTAAACAGGCTGCGGAGCAGCCGGAGGACAACATGCAGAAACTATGGATCACGCGGCCCCTGCCGGACAAGGTGGTGACCGAGGCACAGCGATATTTCGACGTGGAAGTGCGCGCAGAAACCTTGCCCCTGACCAAAGCTGAACGGATGCGTGCACTGACCGAATTCGACGCGGTTCTGCCAACCCTGGGGGATGCTTTCGACGCGTCCTGTTTCGAGGGCCAGCCGCGGTGCCGCATCCTTGCCAACTTTGGCGTGGGTTTCAATCATATCGACGCCAAGGCCGCCCGTGCCGCCGGGGTGGCGGTCAGCAACACGCCCGGCGCGGTGACCGATGCAACCGCTGACATTGCCATGACCCTGATGCTGATGACCTGCCGCCGCGCGGGCGAGGGCGAAAGGATGGTTCGGGACGGAAATTGGCCCGGTTGGCATCCCACGCAGCTTTTGGGCATGCATGTGACTGGCAAGACATTGGGGGTTGTCGGCATGGGGCGGATTGGCCAGGCGATTGCGCAACGGGCCGCGCTGGGCTTTGGCATGAAAATTGTTTTCCACAACCGTTCCGCCGTGGCTGGCCTGCCATTCGAGGCGGCGCAACTGCCGCAGTTGGAGGATGTTCTTCAGGCGGCTGATGTGGTCGTGCTGGCGGTGCCCGCCACGCCCGAAACCCATCATCTGATCGACGCCGCGGCGCTTGGCGTGATGAAGCGCGAGAGCGTGCTTATCAACATCGCGCGCGGCGATGTGGTGGACGAAGCGGCGCTGATCGAAGCATTGCAGCAGGGGCGCATTGCGGGGGCAGGGCTGGATGTCTACGAATTCGAACCGAAAGTGCCGGAGGCGCTGCGCGTGATGGAGAATGTGACGCTGCTGCCGCATCTGGGCACTTCGGCGCAGGAGGTGCGCGAGGACATGGGGTTGATGGCAGTGGCCAACCTTGTTGCCTTCTTCAAAGACGGCAAGCCGTTGAACCCGGTCTAGGTCTGTTTCAGGTCGTCCGGCGTCAGGCTGATATCGGCAGGCAGCGCATCGGCAATTACTGCTTGTGCGTTTATCATGTCGTTCTGATAGACCTTGTGGGCGGCTTCCTCTGCCGAAAACCCGTGATCCAGCCAGCGCTGCATCAGTCGGGTTTCCAGGGTCTCTGCGGGCACACCCAGGCGGATCGACAGATCCCAGAGCGCAGCAAGATCGCGCCATCCGGGGCGGTCCAGCAGCAGGTAGTTACCTTCTACGATCACGGTCTCGGTGGTCGGCCCGACCACGCCTGCGCCTGCAATCGCGCGGTCCAGCTTGCGGTTGAAAATGGGATAGATCACCTCGTCGTCTTGCGCCAGTCGGCTGACCAGATGCAGAAAACCCCTGACATCGAAGGTTTCCGGCGCGCCCTTGCGGTGTAACAGGTCGCGGTCCCGCAGCAGGTCATTGTCCAGATGAAACCCGTCCATCGGGACCATGCGAAAGGAAGGGTCCGCTGCGGCAAGAGCTTCGGCCAGCGTGGATTTGCCGCTGGCGGGTGGGCCCACCACGGCGACCAGCCTGCGCTTGCCGCGCAGGGGTGCCGCCTTGATGCGGGTGACCAGCATATCCAGCATGGGATCAGGCCGCCTGCGGTTCCTTGGCCCCGGTCATAAAGGCCACTGCATCGGACATCGTGTGTTCTTTCGGGTCGATGACGCAAAGCCGTTTGCCGAGCCGGTGCACGTGAATCCGATCTGCAACTTCGAAAACATGCGGCATGTTGTGGCTGATCAGGATGATCGGGATGCCCCGGCTCTTCACGTCCTGGATCAGTTCCAGTACCCGGCGGCTTTCCTTGACCCCCAATGCGGCGGTCGGCTCGTCCAGGATGATCACCTTGGAGCCAAAGGCCGCCGCCCGCGCCACTGCAACGCCCTGGCGCTGGCCACCAGACAGGGTTTCGACGGCCTGGTTGATGTTCTGTATCGTCATCAGGCCAAGCTCGCTCAGCTTTTCGCGGGCGATTTCTTCCATCCGCTTGCGGTCGAGCTGGCGCAGGACCTTGCCCCGGAACCCCGGTTTGCGGATTTCACGGCCCATGAACATATTGTCCGCGATCGACAGGGCCGGAGACATGGCAAGGGTCTGATAGACCGTCTCGATCCCTGCATTGCGGGCGTCGATGGGGGAGGTAAAGCGAACTTCGCGCCCCTCCAGCGTCACGGTGCCTGCGTCCGGGATCACCGCACCCGACACCGCCTTGATGAGAGAGGACTTGCCCGCGCCGTTGTCGCCGATCACCGCGAGAATCTCGCCCGGATAGAGTTCGAAGTCGCAGTGATCCAGCGCGGTCACCTTGCCGTAGCGTTTGACCAATCCGCGTGCTTTGAGAATGGGTTCCATTATGCCGCCACCTTTCTAATCCATTGATCCACCGCCACCGCTGCGATAATCAGCAGGCCGATCAGCAGGAATGTCCATTGTGCGTCCGCCCCCAACAGCCGCAGCCCGAGGGTGAAGACACCCACGATCAACGCGCCGAAGAAGGTGCCGAGGATCGAGCCGCGACCGCCGAAAAGCGATATGCCCCCGATCACCACGGCGGTGATGCTCTCGATGTTCAAGAGCTGTCCCGACGTGGGCGAGACCGATCCGATCCGCCCGATCAACGCCCAGCCGGCAAAGCCGCAGATCAGCCCGGCGATGGCATAGACCGAGATCAGCGTGCCGCGCACGTTTACGCCTGACAGTTCTGCGGCCTCCGCATCGTCGCCCACGGCATAGACATGCCTGCCCCAGGCGGTGTGTTTCAGAACATAGGCAAGCACCAGCACCAGCAGCAGCATAAAGACCACGCCGAAGGTAAAGACCGCCCCGCCGATGCTGAACTTGGCCCCCATCATCTGCAACAGCGGTGCCTGTTCGGCGATGTCCTGGCTGCGGATGGTTTCATTGGCAGAGTAGAGAAAATTTGCCGCCAGCACGATTTGCCACATGCCCAGCGTCACGATGAAGGGGGGCAGTTTCATGGCGGCCACCAGCCAGCCGTTGACCGCCCCGATGGCGGTGCCGAAACCCAGCCCGCACACCACGGCAACCTCGACCGGCAGCCCGTAACGGAAGGTGAATTGCCCCATGATCACCGAAGATATCACCGCGATGGCCCCGACGCTCAGGTCAATGCCCGCCGTCAGGATCACCAGGCTTTGCGCGGCGGCGACGATGCCGACGATCTGGACCTGTTGCAGGATCAGCGTCAGCGCGAAGGGGGAAAAGAACTTGGAGCCCAGGATGCTGCCGAACACCACGATGGATGCCAGCAACACGATCAGCGGCACCAGCGAGGGTGTCGTGTGCAGGGCGTGATGGAAGCGGCCGATCAGCCCCTTGTCGTCTTCGTCGAACCGCGCCACATCGGACGCGGCGGTGGAGGCTGCGGCCTCGAAATTATCGGATTGCGACATGTGCTCTCTCCGTTGAAAATCCGCGACGGGTCCGGCGCTGGATGCAAAAAGGGCGGGCTTGGCCCGCCCCCGGTCTGCGTTTGGGTTGTCGGCCAGCGTGTCGTTACTGGCCCGAGGTTAGCGTATCTGCGTGCGGCGGGTCAAAGGATCTGCCGTCTCGGGTCTGTCCTCAGCCCCAGCAAAGTTCCTTGCCTTCGGCGACGCTGATGCTGTCAACGCCATCGACGGGCTTGTCCGTCACCAGCGCCACGCCGGTGTCGAAGAAGTCCTTGCCATCCGTCGCGGCGGGCTTGGTGCCGTCCTTGGCGAAGGCGGCAATTGCTTCGATGCCCTTGGATGCCATCAGCAGCGGATATTGCTGCGAGGTGGCACCGATCACGCCATCGGCCACGTTCTCGACACCGGGGCAACCGCCATCGACCGACACGATCAGCACATCGTTTTCACGACCGATGGATTTCAGCGCCTCATAGGCACCGGCTGCCGCCGGTTCGTTGATGGTATAGACCACGTTGATCATCGGGTCCTGTGCCAGCAGGTTCTCCATCGCCTTGCGCCCGCCTTCTTCGTTCCCGGCGGTCACGTCGTTGCCGATGATGCGGGGGTCTTCCTCGTCTCCGTTCCGGTTCGGGTCGGCCAGATCAATGCCGAAACCCTTCAGAAAGCCCTGGTCGCGCAGCACGCCGACGGTGGGCTGGCTGACAGCCAGGTCCAGCATCGCGATCTTGGCATCGGCAGTGCCGTCGCCCAATGCGGCGGCAGCCCATTGGCCGATCAACTCACCGGCCAGGAAATTGTCGGTCGCGAATGTCATGTCCGCCGCGTCGATGGGGTCAAGCGGTGTATCCAGCGCGATCACCAGAATGCCCGCATCGCGCGCCTGCTGTACGGCAGGCACAATGGAGGACGTGTCGGAGGCGGTCAGCAGGATGCCCTTTGCACCGTTGGCGATGCAGGTCTCGATTGCGGAAACCTGTGTTTCGTGGTCGCCGTCGATCTTGCCGGCGTAGGTGTTCAGGGTCATGCCCAGCTCTTCGGCCTTGGCGGTGGCCCCTTCGCGCATCTTCACGAAAAAGGGGTTCGTATCGGTCTTGGTGATCAGGCAGGCCGATACGGCATGTGCGTCGGCAAAGGCAGTGCCGGTCATGGCGATCAGGCCCAATGCGGTGCCAGCGATGAGTTTCTTCATGGTTTCCTCCCAGAATATCCAACAAGCGCCTCGAATCGAGCGCCGTTGCATAGAGAGACTGAGCAAAACCATAGCGTGTGTCAATTAATAAATAAACTTGATTTACTAATTAATCCAGATCAAGGTCTGTCCATGAAAAATCCGGAAGAAAATAACATGGACTCTTCGGTCGCAATCCGCCCGCTCAGCAATGGTGCAAACCAGAAAGGACTGCGCAATCATAACGAACGGCTGATCCTTTCCCTGTTGCATCGGCACGGGCAGATGCCCGGCAGTGACATTGCCCGCGACACCCATCTGTCGGCCCAGACGGTTTCGGTGATCCTGCGAAAATTGGAAAGCGACGGTCTGGTGCTCAAGGGGGAGCCGGTCAAGGGCCGGGTGGGAAAGCCTTCCGTGCCGATGGCGGTGAACCCCGCTGGGGCGCTCTCGGTCGGGTTCAAGCTGGGACGGCGGAGCAGTGAACTGTTGCTCACCAATCTGACCGGCGACATCCTGTTCGAACGTCGGATCGCCTATGATATGGCGATCCCGGACCGGGTCTTTGGCTTCATGAAGGAGGCCTTCGAGGCGGCTGTGGCGGAAATTGGCCCCGAACAGGCGGAACGGCTGTGCGGCATCGGCATCGCGGCACCTTTCGAGATCTGGAAATGGGGTGCCTCCGGGGGCAATGCGGACGACCAGTTCATGACCTGGAAAGACACGGTATTCGAAGAGCGCGTGGCTGAATTTTCCGATCTGCCGGTATTCATGGTGAACGATGCGACCAGTGCCTGCTGGGCCGAATATGTCTATGGCCGGGGCAAGGAGTTTCGGGATTTCGCCTATTTCTTTGTCTCTACCTTCATTGGCGGCGGAATTGTCCTGAACCATTCGGTTTATGAGGGGGCTTCCGGCAATGCAGGCGCACTGGGGTCGCTTCGGGTGGGCGACAAGGGCGGGCGCACAAGGCAATTGGTGGATGTGGCGTCGATACATCTGCTGGAAACAAAGCTGAGCGCGGCAGGCGTCGACCCGCGCGCGTTGTGGGTTCAACCGCAGGATTGGTCCGCTTTTGAGCCACTGGTCGCGGAATGGATCGACGAAATTGCATCGGAAATTGCCCGCGCCGCCTTGTCAGCCTGTGCGGTGATTGATTTCGAGGCTGTGGTCATCGACGGTGCTTTCCCCCAGACCATCCGCACGCGGCTGGTGGCGCAGGTCCGCGCCTGCATGATGGCCGAGGACAGCCGGGGCCTGATCCTGCCGCGACTGGAGGCAGGGGGTATCGGCGGGGACGCCCGTGCGATCGGGGCGGCCTGCGCGCCGATCTTCAGCCAGTATTTCCTGATGGCACATTCCTTTTCGGTAGACTGACAGCGCAACCAGAGGCGACCCTGATGAAACGATCCCGCATCAACGATCTGCTGGCCGAGGCGGATGAAATGATCCGCCGTCACGGCTTTGTCCTGCCGCCTTTCGCCGATTGGACGCCGGAGGCGTTTTCGGCGCAGGCCGCCGCCGCACCCCATGTCGTCAATGCGCGCTGCGGCTGGGATGTGACCGACTATGGCGCGGGCCGCTTTGACGAAATGGGGCTGGTGCTGTTCACCCTGCGCAACGGGCTGCTGAGTGATCTCACGGCGGGGCGGGGCATGTGTTATGCCGAGAAACTGCTGATCTCGAAACGCGATCAGCTGTCGCCGATGCACACCCATGTGATCAAGGCCGAAGACATCATCAACCGGGGCGGTGCGACTCTGGTGGTCGAGCTATACGGCTCTGACAATACGGGCGCATTTGCACCCGACCGGGGCGGCGAAGTGATGTGCGACGGTCTGCTGCGGCCCTATCAGCCAGGGGAAAAGCTGCGCCTGGCGCCGGGGCAAAGCGTGACCCTGCGGCCCGGCGACTGGCATGCCTTCTGGGGTGAGGGCGGCGATGTGCTGATCGGTGAGGTCAGCACGGTGAACGACGACGAAACCGACAATATCTTTCGCGAACCGATTGCCCGGTTCTCAGACGTGGAGGAGGACGTGGCCCCCCGCCGCCTGCTGGTCAGCGATTATCCGGCATTGGCTGGTTACAGCGTCCCGCCTTTAACCTGATACACCCGGTATCGGCGTTTCAAGTCTAAGGCGGGGCGCGTTAGCGCTATTCGGCGGCACGTTGACGCACCTGCGCGCTATCGGGAATGATGGGCGCGGCGCTGTTCAGCGCCTCGATGGCGAAACCGGCGGCGGCCTTGTATTTTGCCATGAACTCAGCCCGTTCTGCTGCCGGGATCACGTCGTCGATGTTGTCGAACGTGCCGCCGCAGCGGTCGTTCACCATGTTGAGCAGGCCAAACGGCCCGGCACCCCGGTTGCGCAGGATCAGCGCCGAGATCGGGGCGCAGAGTTTCGCATCGAAGGCCGCCAGCGCAGCGGGTGTGACGCCATGTGCGAGGAAGGCCGCGCCCAGCTCGCGTGCATCCACGATGGCCTGGCTCGCCCCGTTTGACCCGGTCGGATACATCGCATGGGCCGCATCGCCCATCAGGGCCACCGGGCCATCCACCCAGGTCTCCACCGGGTCGCGGTCGATCATCGGGTTCTCATAGGCCACATCAGCCCCGCGCAGCAGGGCAGGCACGTCGAGCCAGTCATAGACCCAGTCATCGAAGTGATGCGCGAAATCCCCGATCTCCACCTGCCGGAACCAGCCGATGTCGTCGCGTGCGCCGGGGTCGTCCATGGTGACCTCTGCGATCCAGTTGACCTGCGCCAGCCCGGTGTCGGGGTCGGGCGGCGAGATCGGGTAGATCACCATGCGCTGACGGTGCGTGCCCAGCCCGATGAAGGATGATCCGGTGCGCACCGGCTTGACCATGCTGGTGCCGCGCCACATGACAGCACCGCCCCAGTGGATCGGCGGCTGATCCGGGTGCATCTGGGCGCGCACCTTTGAATGGATGCCGTCCGCACCGATCAGCAAGGCACCGGTCTCGCGGCGTTCTGACCCGTCGGGGGAAGTCACGATTGCGCTCACGCCGCCATCGGGCGTCTGTTGATACCCCGTCACGCGGCTGCCCAGGCGCACCGCATCCGTACCTGCCCGGTCCATCAGGACCTGTGCCAGTAACATCTGAAGGTGTCCACGGTGCATCGCATATTGTGGCCAGTTGTATCCGGCCTCAAGGCCGCGCGGCTCGGCGTAGATTTCCTGACCCTGTTGGCCCACCAGCGCCCATTCGCGGGCGGGCACGCCTGCCTTGTCCAGTTCTTCCGCTGTGATGCCCATCTCGAACAATTCGCGCACCGCGTTGGGTTGCAGGTTGATGCCCACACCGAGGGGGCGCAGTTCGCTGACGGATTCGAAGATGGTGAAGGGCACGCCGATCTGGTGCAGCGTCAGCCCAAGGGCCAGACCGCCGATCCCGCCCCCGGCAATGATTATTCTGTTCTCTGGCATGGTCCCTCGGCTGGTCTGAATGGCTTGCGTCGCGACCTTATAGGTAAGTTTCGGGGCCGGGTCAGCCCCGTTCGAAGGTCACCTTGCCATCACAGATTGTCACCTGCGCCTGCGCCTGTGTAATCTCGGCAGGCGGCAGCGCGTTCAGATCATGGCTCATCACGGCGATGTCGGCCATCATGCCCACCTTGATCTGCCCTTTGCGGTCCTCGTTGAACTCCACCCATGCGTTGTCGCGGGTATAGCTGGCCAGCGTGTCATGCAGGCTTTGGGTCTGGTCGCGCCAGTCCGGGCCAAGATCGAGCGGGGCAATCGCGGCCTTGATGTTGGGCATGACGTCCAGCGGGATCACCGGCCAGTCGGTCGAGAACACGACCCGCGCGCCGATGTTGCGGATGTCCTGCCAGGCATAGGCCCCGGCAATCTGGTCGGCATGCAGGTATTGCCCCACCGCGCCGGGGGGAAAGATATGGCCGCGCGGGGCGTGGCCCGGCTGGATCGAGGCGACAATGCCCAGGTCGGCAAGGCGCGGGATATCGTCGGTATGCATGACCTCAAGGTGTTCGATCCGGTGGCGGCTGTCGCGCGTGCCATTGGCAGCCTGCGCGGCGGCGTAGGCGTCAATGGTGCGGCGCACCCCTGCGTCGCCGATGGCATGGACGGCAATCTGAAGCCCGTGGCGGTCGGCCTCCTGAGCGGCGGCGACGAAATGCTCCTGGGTAAAGACCTCGTCGCCCATGTTGCCATCCTTGCCCAAATCGCCGGGGTAGGGGCGCAGCATCAGCGCTGTGCCGCTTTCAACAACCCCGTCGATGAACATCTTCATATGCCCGCACCAGACCTTGTCGCCCTGATAGCGGTCGCGCATCGGCACGCCTTCGGCGGCGATGCGGTCAATCGGGTCGGTGCCCTTGAAGTGGAAAGGCACCATGCAGCGGCAGGGCAGGCGGCCCTCGGCCTCAAGTTCGTTCAGCAATTCCAGCTGATAGACATTGCCGTCCATCAGATGCAGTCCGGTGATGCCCTGCTCAGCGCAATGTGCAAGGCCTCGGGCGATCACGTCCTTGTCCATCTCGCGTTGCGCGGGCGTCGGGGCCGGGACAGGGTCCTTGCCCGTGGTCAGGCCCATCATCTCGCGCCCGGCATGGCGGGTCATGGCCAGGATGGGGCCATAGGCGCCCGGCTCCAGAAGTTCGCCGTTGGCCAGCCCGTCGTCGCCCATCACGATCTCGGAGCCCGCGTCAACTTCTCCGCCTTGCAGCAGGCCTGCGGCCTCCAGCGCGGCTGTATTTGCCCAGACGGTATGGTGATCGGGGGCGAACATCGCCAGCGGGCGGTCCGGCAGAATGGTGTCGAGGTCATGCCGGGTCAGGGTCCGGCCCGTGCCAAGGATGCCATAGTCGGCCATGACGCAGAAAACGAGGTTGTCACCGGGGTTGTCGGCAGCATGGGGGAGGATCGCCTCTGCCATCGCCTCCAGCCCTTCAACGCCATACAGGCTGAGGCTGTCCAATTCGACCGACCCCCCGAACAGATGCACATGGCTGTCGATCAGACCCGGCAGCACGGTGCCGCCCTTGGCGTCGATCATGCGGGTGGTGTCACCGGCCAGCGCGCGAATTTCGGCATCGCTTCCAACTGCTGTCAGCATGCCGTTGGTGATGGCCAGCGCCTGCGCGGCGGGCCGGTCAGGATCAAAGGTCATCAGCTTGCCGTTGTGGATGATGATGTCGGGGGTCATTCAATAGCTCCGTGGAGTGGGCGATTTCTTTGAAGAAATCGGACCGGAGTTTTTGAAAACTCCGGGTGCGTGTCGGCAGCCGGCTGGCGTGCCCCGGCTGTTGATGGTCTTGCTGCTGCGGTGTTTCCAACGGCAGTGAGCGCCCCGCCTTTGATCGCAAGCGCCTGGGCCTCGGGCAGATCGGAGTTGAAAGTCATTCATTGGCTCCGTAGCGCGGGCGATTTCTTTGAAGAAATCGGGCCGGAGTTTTTGAAAACTCCGGGTGCGTGTCGGCGGCCGGCGGGCGTGCTCCGGCTCTCGATGGTCTTGCTGCTGCGGTGTTTCCGACGGCCGTGAGCGCCCCGCCTGTGACCGCAAGCGCCTGGGCTGCGGGCAGATCGGGGCCGAAGGACATCGGCTTGCCGTTGTGGAGGGTGATGCCGGGGGTCATTCATTGGCTCCGTGGAGTGGGCGATTTCTTTGAAGAAATCGGACCGGAGTTTTTGAAAACTCCGGGTGCGTGATGGCAGCCGGGGCACGCCCCCCGGCTGCCTCTCAGCTTACTTCTGCAGTTCGGTCCAGATCGCGGTGTAGATCTTGGTCGCTTCCGGCGGGCATGTCTTGGCCACATAGGCGGCCCCCTTCAGCGCTTCCGGCACCACGATTTCCGGAGCGGTCTTCATGTCGTCGGGCATGAAGGCCTCGGAACCCGCGATCCCATTTGCGTAACGGGCAAATTCTGACAGCATCGCGGCGTTTTCGGGGTCCATGATGAAGTTGAGGAAGGTCTTGGCCTCTTCCACGTTCTGCGCATCAGAAAGGATCGCGGCATTGTCCATCCAGACCGGATAACCTTCCTGCGGATAGCCGAAAGCGATGTCCGCGTTCTGGTCGCGCGACCGCATGGATGCGCCGTTCCAGTTCACGCCCGCGGCTACATCGCCTTTGGCGAATTTCTCGATCATGCCGTAGTCCATCGACAGCCAGTTCTTCTTGGCCTCGACCAGGGTGTCGCGCACTTTTTTCAGGACTTCCTTGTCAGCGGTGCATTGGTCGCCGCCAACGAAATGGATTGCCATGCCCATCACGTCGTTCATCTCGGGCACCACGTTGATCTTGCCCTTCAGCTCTTCGGGTGGGTCAAAGATCACGGCGGCGGTGTTGATGTCGCCACCGTAGACGGAGGTGTTCACAGTCACACCCACAGTGCCCCACTGCCACGGCACGGTATAGTTGCGGCCCGGATCGAATTCCACATCGACCCACTGCGGGTCCATGTTCTTGAAGTTCTCCATCTCGTTGGGCTTGCTTTCCATCAGAAGCCCTTCACCGATGAAGATCGGCACATAGGTGCCCGAGGGGACCACGATATCAAATCCGTGACCGCCCGCCTTGACCTTGGCGAGTGCAGTGTCGTTGCTGTCGTAATCCGTAACCGTGACCTTGATCCCGGTTTCGGCCTCGAATTTCTCGATCATCTCGGGGCTGGTGTAATTGCCCCAGTTGTAGATGTTCAGTTGCCCTTCGGCAAAGGCAGGTGTGGCCAGCACCAGTGTCAGGGCCGTCAGTGTTCTTTTCATTGTCTTACTCCCGTTGGCTTAGTTTTTGATTTTGCCCAGCACGGTGAACGCGATGACAAAGGTCACCGAGATGCCAAACAGCACGGTCGAGATCGCATTGACCTCTGGCGTGACTACCCGCCGCAATTGGCCAAGCATATAGGTCGGCAGCGTATCCTGCCCTGCGGATTTAACAAACTCCGTGATCACCACATCGTCCAGCGAAATCACGAAGGCCAGCATCGCCCCGGCCAATATCCCCGGCCAGAGCTGGGGCAGGGTGACCCGGCGAAACACCTTGAAGGGGGTGGCATAGAGATCGGCGGCGGCTTGTTCCAGGCTCAGGTCCATCCCTTGCAGCCGCGCCCGAATCGGCAGGTAGGCAAAGGGGATGCAAAAGGCCGAATGCGCGACGATCAGGTAAGCGAGCCCGGTATAGCCGGTCGAAACCTTTATCATCGCGAAAAAGATCAGCAGCGCCACGGCGGTCACGATCTCGGGCACCATCAGCGGCTGGTTGATCATGGCAAAGACCGCGCCCTGTCCCTTGAACTTGCGGGTGCGGGTTGTGGCCAATGCGGCCAGCACCGCGCAGGTGGTCGAGATGGCGGAGGCCCAGAGCGCGATGACCAGGCTGCGCACGGTGGCCTCCTGTACCTGATCGTTTTCCCATGCCGATTGATACCAGCGCCAGGAGAACCCTTCCCAGATCGCGACCGAGGGGCCGGAATTGAAGGAATAGACGACAAGCAGGACGATCGGCAGGTAAAGCAGCACGAAACAGGTAATCGCAATGGTGGTAAAGCCGTTTTGCCGGCTGATGTTGAATGCCTTAGACACGGTGCGGCTCCTGATTTCCGGCGGCGCGGACATAGGCCATCAGGGCCACCATCACGATTGCCAGCAGCGTGATCGACAGCGCGGCCCCCAGCGGCCAGTTGCGCCCCTGGCCGAATTGCAGCTCGATCAGGTTGCCGATCATCAACTGGTTGCCGCCGCCCATCACGCGGGGCGTCACGTAAGCGCCCAACGACGGCACGAAGACAAGGATCGAGCCTGCGATCACGCCCGGTTTGACCAGCGGCAGGATCACCCGGCGCAACACCTTCAAGCGCGTGGCGTAAAGGTCATAGCCTGCCTCGACGAGGCTGAAATCCAGCCGTTCCATCGAGGCATAGAGCGGCAGCACCATCAGCGGCAGATAGACATAGACCATGCCGAGCAGGATCGAGAATTCGGTGAACAGCATGTGGATCGGCGAGTCGATGATCCCAAGCCAGATCAGCAGCGTGTTGACCGTACCTTCCGCCCGGATCAGTTCGACCACCGCAAAGGTGCGGATCAGCAGGTTGGTCCAGAACGGTATGATGATCAGCAGCATCCACAGGTCGCGCTGTTTCTTGGGGCGGGTCGCGATGAAATAGGCGGTGGGAAAGCCAAAGAAGAGGCAGAGTACCGTGGTCATCAGCGACAGCTTTACGGACCGCCAGAAGATGCTCAGATGCGCGTCCGACCAGCCCAGCGTGTCGTCAAAGATATCGCGCTCCATGAAGACGTTGAACCAGGCCTGCCAGGACGCCTGCCATTCGACGCCGCCGTAATCGCCGGGGGTCAGGAACGAATAGACCAGCGTGATCAGCAGCGGCCCGGCGGCGGCGAAGACCAGGATGAACAGGGCGGGTGCCAGCAACAGCCAGCGGCGGCGGCTGGCCTGTGTCTCGGCGGCAGAGGACAGATCGGCCATCAGGTCAATCCTTCAGGACCTGGCCGATGCCGGGTGCGAAATGCACGCCGACACGGTCGCCGGTGGAAAATTGGGCCGCCGCATCCGGGCGGTTCTGTTGCCGCACGACGAAGCCGGTCCCGTCCTCCAGTGCCACATGGTAATGCGTGTCGGTCCCGAAATAGACGACTTCGCCCAGCGTGCCGCCGAGCAGACCGTCGGCCTCGGGGCCAATGTTGGCGTGTTCGGGGCGCACGGCGAGGGTGACCTTGCCCTTGTGCGATCCGCCCTCTGCCGCGCGGGCCGCAATCTCTTTGCCCGATGACAGGCGTATCGTGACAGTTTGCCCTTTAGTGTCGATCACCTCGGCGGGCAGGAAATTGGTATCCCCGATGAAATCCGCGACAAAGCGTTCAGCGGGCTGGTCGTAGATCTGGCGGGGGTTGCCGATCTGGCGGATTTCGCCCGCGCTCATCACCGCGATCCGGTCCGACATGGTCAGCGCCTCTTCCTGATCGTGGGTCACGAAGACAAAGGTGATCCCGGTCTCCTTTTGCAGGCGTTTGAGTTCCAGCTGCATGTCCTTGCGCAGTTTGAAATCCAGCGCGCTGAGCGGTTCGTCCAGCAACAGCACACGCGGCTTGGGGGCCAAGGCACGGGCCAGTGCCACCCGCTGCTGCTGGCCGCCGGAGATCTGGCCGGTCTGGCGGTCCGCCATCTCCGTCATCTTCACAAGCGCCATCATCTCATCGACGGTCTGCCTGATCTCCGCTTTGGGCTTGCCCAGCATCTCAAGACCGAAACCGATGTTCTGGGCCACGGTCAGATGCGGGAACAGCGCATAGCTTTGGAAGACCGTGTTCACCGGCCGTTTGTAGGGCGGCAGGTCCAGCAGGTTTTCACCGTGCATGGTCAGGCTTCCTGCCGTCGGATGCTCGAACCCGGCGATCATCCGCAGCAGGGTTGTCTTGCCGCAGCCCGACGGGCCCAGCAGGGTGAAAAATTCGTTGTCCTTGATGTCGATGCTGGCATCCGCCAGCGCGACGACGGGCGGTTGTCCCGGATAGACCTTGCGCAGATTGCGTACACTGATGGCTGTCGCCACTTTAAGCGTTCCCCCTGTTATGGTCTTTTCAACGTCGCCCTAGGTCGCCCTAGATTGGGGCAAACACCATGCAAACGAATGATTGCTGCAATAGTCTGGCAAAAAAATACCCCCGCAGGGGTATTAAATGACTAAAGATTGGCTTTTTGGGGGTTATAAATGACTGAGATGCTCAGAGAGGGTGATGTGCGCCGCCTCCAGAGGGCCTTTGCCCATTGCAGGGACGAATCGTTCTTTGAACATTTTCGCCGCCTGCTGCGCGCGCGGTTGCGGTTCGATACCTTTCTGATTCTGCGGTTCAGCGACAGTGGCACGCCACAGGCGTTGGACAGTTGGCTGGCGGATTGGTCGCTCAAGACCTCCTATCCGCGTCACTACCTGGACGGGTCCTATCGGCTTGATCCGTTTTTCCAGATGCGCAAACGGGCCTCCCCCGGCGCGATGTACCGGCTGTCCGAGATCGCGCCGGACCGCTTCTTTTCCGGCGAATATTACCTTCAGTACTATAGCAAGACCGAAATCTGCGACGAGGTTGGCCTGCTGGTTGACCTCAAGGGCGGTGCCACGGGCCACCTGTCAATGAGCAGGCAAGCCGGACAGGGACGCTTCAAACGCAAGGAACTGCAATGTCTGCGCCATTTCAGCCCTGTCATGCTGGAAATGCTGCGCCAGTATTGCGAGCATCGTCAGGATCAGTTGGGCGAGAGGGCCCGGCCGCCGGTCCAAAGCCCGCTGGACACGATGATCCGCGATCACGTCACCGCGCTCTCCGGCACCTCCCTGACCCGGCGGGAGGCGCAGCTGGCCGCGTTGATCCTGCAGGGGCATTCCAACCTGTCGGCGGCGCTTGACCTTGGCATCGCGCGCGAGACGGTCAAGGTGCATCGGCGCAACATCTATCGCAAGCTCGACATCTCTTCGCAGGCGGAGTTGTTCGCGGCGCTGAAAGATCTGTTCTGAAGAGGCGGGGTGAAGGCTATAGCCGATACCCTGACGCGCCCGCCCGGCCTGAGCCTCACCCTCAGGTCATGACGTCGGGTTTCGTCCTGCCGGTGCGCTTTTCCAGATCACTGAACTGGGCCACCGCCGCCGCGACCTGGGCCAGGGCTGCCTGCGTCTCGATCTCCAGATCACCGTCAGGTGCTTCGTAGCGTTCCAGATAGACCCGCAGCGTTGCCCCTTCCGTACCTGTCCCGGACAGGCGCAGCACGCCGCGCGCGTCGCCGTCAAAGTTGATCCGCAGACCCTGGTTCTCGCTCACCGAACCGTCCACCGGATCGTGGTAGGAAAACTGGTCCGCCTCCGTGATCATCAGCCCGGCGGGGGCCTGTCCGGGCAGCTTCGGCAATGCTGCTTCCAGCGCGGCCATCAACTCGGCTGCGGCACTGGCATCGACGGCCTCGTAGTCATGCCGCGAGTAATAGTTGCGGCCATATTCCTTCCAGTGATCCTTGAGGATGTGATGCACCGACTGGCCCCGCACCGCGATGATGTTGAGCCAGAGCAGCACGGCCCAGAGCCCATCCTTTTCGCGCACATGGCTGCTGCCGGTGCCGGCGCTTTCCTCGCCGCAGAGCGTCACCTTGCCCGCGTCCAGCAGGTTGCCGAAGAATTTCCACCCCGTGGGGGTTTCGAAACAGGCGATCCCCATCGCGTCGGCGACGCGGTCACTGGCGCGGCTGGTGGGCATTGAGCGCGCAACGCCGGCAATCCCGTCCTTGTAGCCCGGTGCCAGGTGGGCATTCGCCGCCAGTACGGCAAGGCTGTCGGAGGGCGTCACGTAAACGCCGCGCCCCAGGATCATGTTGCGGTCCCCGTCCCCATCCGAGGCGGCGGCGAAATCGGGGCCGTCTTCGGCCATCACCATGTCGACCAGCGGCTTGGCCCAGATCGGGTTCGGGTCCGGATGGCCCTTGCCGAAATCGACCGACGGCACGCCGTTCAATACGGTGCCTTCCGGCGCGCCCAGCTTGTCCTCAAGGATCGCCTTGGCATAGGGGCCGGTGACGGCGTGCATGGCGTCGAACCGCATGGTAAACCCGGCCTGGAAAAGCCCCTTGATTGCGTCGAAATCGAACAGTTTTTCCATCAGGGTGGCGTAGGCGGCGACCGGATCGACAATCTCGACCGTCATGTCGCCCAGTTTCGTCTCGCCCAGATCGCCCAGGTCAATGTCGTCGGTGTCCAGCGTCTTGTAGCTGCTGATGGTCCTGGTTTCCTCAAAGATCGCGGCGGTCACGCTTTCGGGGGCCGGGCCACCGTTGGAGACATTGTATTTCAGGCCAAAATCCGCGTCGATCCCGCCGGGGTTGTGGCTGGCCGACAGGATCAGCCCGCCAAATGCGCCGCGCTTGCGGATCAGGTTTGACGCTGCCGGGGTGGACAGCAGCCCGTCCTTGCCGACGATGGCGCGTTTCGCGCCGTTGCCTGCGGCCATCCGCAGGATTGTCTGGATCGCTTCGGCGTTGAAGAACCGCCCGTCGCCTCCGATTACCAGGGTCTTGCCTTCGACCCCTTCGATGGCGTTGAAGGTGGATTGGACAAAAGACTCCACATAGCCCGGCTCCATGAAGACTCGGGTTTTCTTGCGCAGGCCCGAGGTGCCGGGTTTCTGCCCCTCAAATGGGGCGCAGTCCTGGGTAATTGTCGTCATGGAATAACCTTTTTGTCTTTATGTATCTGATCTTGGAGCTGGAATTGGCTTGGCCACATCGGACAGCAAGTTGGCGGCCCGTGCAAGGGGCGGTTGAACAGGCCAGCGTAACCACGCCGGTGGTGTGACGCCTGGCAGCACATAAGGTTGCAGCCATGCCGCCGCACGTAGCGTGGAGCCTGATCCGGATAGCGCCGGGCGTCATGGCCTTCAACGATAAACGGCCAGCCGGGGCGTAATCTGCATAATTAATAAACTAGAGTGATTTATTATTCTTGACATCCGGCGGCGTGGCTTTCATCCAATATGGGGACAAAAGCCGCGCCTGTACGCGGCAGCTTCCCGAGGGGGGAATATTGATGATCCTATGTGCGGGCGAGGCCCTGATCGACATGCTGCCGATCTCAAGCCCATCAGGTGCCGCTGGCTTCGCGCCGCATGTGGGCGGCGCGATTTTCAACACCGCCATCGCGCTGGGGCGGCTGGGCGTGCCCGCGGGGATGCTGACGGGCATCTCGACAGATTCCTTTGGCAACCTGCTGTCGGCGGCGCTGACGGCAAACGGGGTGGACACATCCCATGTGGTCCTTGCGGACCGTCCGACGACTCTGGCCTTTGTCGAGCTGAACGGCGGGCAGGCCAGCTATATGTTCTATGACGAAAACTCGGCCGGGCGGATGCTGTCACCGGAGGAGCTGCCCCGCGTGGGTGATGATGTGACGGCGCTCTACCTTGGTGGGATCAGCCTGGCCTGCGAGCCCTGCGCGGACACCTATGCGGACCTGTTGGCGCAGGCGGGGGCAGGGCGTGCGGTGATGATCGACCCGAACATCCGCCCCGGCTTTGTCCGTGACGCAGACCGCTTTCGCACCCGGCTGGGGGCCATGTTGAGGCAGGCCGATATCGTCAAGGTCTCTGACGAGGATCTGACCTGGCTCCATCCCGGTCCAATGCCGGTGCCGGACAAGGTCAGGGCGCTGCTGGATCACGGTCCCGCGCTGGTCATCGTGACGCGCGGCGGGGAGGGCGCGACAGCCTATCTGGCCGATGGCACCGACGTGACCGTGCCCGCGCTGCGCGCCAAGGTGGTGGATACCGTTGGCGCTGGCGATACCTTCAACGCGGGCGTCCTGGCCAGCCTGTCCGAACAGGGGCTACTGACGAAAGACGCGGTGCGCGGGCTGTCGGCGCAGGCCGTGACCGACGCGCTGACATTTGGCGCGCGCGTGGCTGCGGTGACCGTCTCACGCGCGGGTGCGAACCCGCCTTGGGCGCGCGAATTATAGGGTCAGCCCGTCTGCCCGCCCCACCGCAGGGGCGACTTTGCAAGGAAAGCATCAAAGCCCGCCAGATCGCCCAGCGGGAGGATCGCGGCGACATATTGGTCGGGCCGCACCAGCACCATCGCCCCCCCGTTTCGGTCGATGCTGCGCAGATCGAAAATATCCCGACCTTCAGCCGGATCGGCGGCAAAGATCTTTTCATAGTCGATCAGCCCATACCGCCCCTTGCGGGGCAGCAGCAGGGCGGGCATCCGGTCGATGTGCAGGTTGCGGTGGGGCTGCTGGAAAACGGCCCTGACATCCAGAACCGCATCCGGGTCACCGTCTGGCACCCGCTGCGCCAGCCCCTCGCCTAGCTGTGCCATCGGCCCGCCGGGTGCACCGGTGTCGTCCCGGCCCGCAAAGGCGATGAGCCGCCAGCGCCCATCGGCCTTGATCGTATGGCCAAGCTGCATGGGCTTTGCATCGGCCACCCGGATCACCGGGGCGGAATGGAACCGCATCCCGATCGGCAGACCAGTTGCCAGCGCCTGACGGGTCCCGTCCGCAGTCAGGACCGACGGATCATAACGCGTCTCGACACCTGCGGTATACCGGCCATGCTGACGGAAATAGCGCTGAAACTGAGCGGCCTCCTCAGTGGAGGCCGGTTTGGCGCTGAACAACCGGGCCATGTCGCGGTCAAAGTCGATCAACTCCTTCGCCTTGGCGCGGCGTTCCTCCGAATAGGTGTCCAGCAGGGCGGGGGTAGCCTGCCCGCGCAACACGGCGGCCAGTTTCCATCCCAGGTTGAAGGCGTCGGCCATGGAAACATTCATGCCCTGTCCCGCCTTGGGGCTATGGGTGTGGCAGGCATCCCCCGCGATGAAGATGCGCGCGGATTTGCCCCCATGCCCGCCCTGAGACGCGTCATCGAAACGGTCGCATAGGCGTTGTCCGATCTCATATGCCGACCACCAGGCGACTTCTTTCACGTCAAGCGCATAGGGGGCCATGATGGCCTGCGCCTTGGCGATCAGGGCCTCGGCCGTCAGGTTCTTGTCGGCGGCGCGCTCATTGCCATGCAGCGCGTCCATCTCGATGTACAGCCGCACCATATGGCCACCCTCGCGCGGGATGATCAGGATGCTGCCCTGATCCGCAGATTGAATGGCGCATTTCAATCGGATGTCGGGGAAATCCGTGACCGCCAGTATGTCCATCACCCCCCACAACTGGCGGGTGGCCTCGCCTTTCAGGTCCAGGCCCATCTCGGACCGCACCGCGCTGCGCGCCCCGTCGCAGCCCACGACGTAGCGGGCGCGCAGGGTTTCCTGCGTGCCGGGGGCATCAAGGCAATCGAACACGGCCCGAACCGGGTAATCGGGGTCATCCGTCCGGGCCAGTGACACCAGCGCACGGTTGTAATCCGGCGTCAGCCGGGTGGGGCTGTTGCGCATTTTCTCAAGGTAAAAGTTATGCACCCGTGCCTGATTAAGGATGGTATGGGGAAACTCGGACAGCCCCTCTTCCGTGTCCAGAATACGGTCGGCGCGGGTGATTTTGCGTCCCTCGGCACCGGGCCGCCAAAAGGCGACCTCGTTGACCCAATAGGCCTCCTTCGCGACCTTCTCTGCAAATCCGAAAGCCTCGAACATTTCCATTGAACGGCAGGCGATGCCATCGGCCTGTCCAACCTCCAGCGGGCCGGGTTTGCGCTCAAGGATGCGGGTGGTGATCTCGGGGAAGGCGGCCAGTTGTGCGGCCAGCGTCAGCCCCGCAGGGCCGCAGCCCACGATCAGCACGTCCACGGTATCGGTTTGCGCTGGCCTGCCTGTGCGGTCAGAGATGGCCGGATCACCGGGGCGAAAACCGTTGAGATGGAATTGCATCGAAGTCCTCCTTATTGCAAAGGTGGTATCTATACTTACCATGTGTTGTCAATATTAGTTTGTATGCATACTACTGAAGGCGCAAAGGAAAGGCTTCATGACAGACGTAAAGAACATGGCGGGCCATTTGATCAGGCGGCTGCACCAGATTTCCACGCAAACCTTCGCACGGCAAATGCAAGACGCGGGCCACGACCTGACGCCGGTGCAGTTCGCTGCGCTCGATGCAATCGCGGCGCACCCCGAAACCGATCAGGCCAGCATCGCGGCGCAGATCGGTTACGACAAGGCAACCATCGGGGGTGTCATCGACCGGCTGGAAGTCAAACGGCTGGTGACCCGCCATCCCAGCCCGCACGACAGGCGCGCGAGGTTGGTGCAACTGACCGAGGCGGGCCGCTCACGGCTGGCTGAAATGCGCCCCATCGTGCGCGGCTTGCAAGACGACATCCTTGCCCCGCTTACCCCCGAGGAGCGCGCCACGTTCGTGGCGCTTGCGGCCAAGGTGGTATGCGCCTGACACGTCCCTCCGGGCCGCGACCTATGCCTGCACGGCCTTCATGAAACGGTCACGGATCACCACCGGGTCCATCGTGATCACCGGATGTCTGGCATTGCCGCTGTCGCATTTCACGACAATCACGGTCATCTTCCGTGACGCCAGCGCCGCTTGCAGCACTTTGCCTGTATCCTCGCCCTGGCAGGTCACGACGTTCTCGCAGCCGCAGGCTTCGGCCACTTTCTCAAGCCTGGTCTTCTTGCCCGCATAGGTCGGCTGATCCCCGGTGGAACCATACGACCCGTTGTCGATGATCAGCAGGATGAAGTTGTCGGCGACGTTGTTGGCGATGGTGGGCAGGGTGCCGAGATTGGTCAGCACCGATCCGTCCCCGTCGATGGCGATCACCGGCTTGGGCTGCGACAGCGCCAGCCCCAGACCGATGGAGGATGCCAGCCCCATCGTGCCCAGCATGTAGAAATTGGTGGGCTGATCGTCGATGGCGTGCAGTTCCTGGCTGGGGATGCCGATGTTGCAGACCACAAGCTGATCCCGCAGGATCGGCGCGATGTCTTTCAGGATTTCGGAACGGATCATTGGTCGCCATAGCCTCCCCAGAAGTTGGCGTCGGTCAGGATCGCCACGGGTTTGTTGCACATGAAAGTGTATTTCAGGATGTTATCCAACTCCGCGACATCCTTTTGCCAATGGAAGTGGTAGGTGGGGATGTTGAGCTGCGCCAGCAGCGCCTTGGTATGTACCGCCATTTCCACCTGGCAGGCCACGGGTTCGCGCAGTTCGCCCCGGTAGGAGATGATCATCGGCAGGGGCATCCGGTAGTATTGGATCAGCGTCGCCAGCGTGTTGATCGTCACCCCGATGGCGGTGTTCTGCATGATGATGGCAGGCCGCTTGCCCCCCATGAAGGCCCCGGCGCACAGCCCCATGCCCTCGTCTTCCTTGTTGGCGGGGATGTGGAAAATGTCGTCGCGGGCCTCGATCTCCTCGATCACGCCGGCCAGTTGCTTGCAGGGCACGGTGGTGACAAAGGAAATGTCGTTGGCGACAAGATCATCTGCAATCTTCTTGTCGATGTTCATCGGTTGTCTTGCCTTTCGAGGGGCGCGCCGCGGCGCGCGATTTGGGATGAGAGGTTTGGCACGCAATGTAACATGCGGCGGGTGCGGGGGTCAGCCATCGGCAGCCAGATCAAAGGTCTCTGCGGGAAAATACTTCGCCAGTCGCACATCCGCCGCGCGGGCGTGCCCCTCCATCCCCTCCATCCGCGAAATGCGTGCGGTGGCAATGGCCACGGGTCTGGAGCCTTCACGGGTGGCGCGCTGCCATGTCACGATCTTCATGTACTTGTGGACCGACAGGCCGCCGGTATAGCTGGCCGCCCCGGAGGTAGGCAGGACGTGGTTTGTCCCCGTTGCCTTGTCGCCATAGGACACGGTGGTTTCTTCGCCCAGAAACAGCGAGCCATAGCAGGTCAGCCGATCCAGCCACCAATCCAGATCACCGGCCTGCACGGTCAGGTGTTCAGGTGCGTAATCATCGGAACAGGCGGCCATTTCCGCACGGTCCGCGCACAGGATCACCTCTGCATAGTCGCGCCATGCCGCAAAGGCGTTTTCGCGGTTCACATCAGGCAGATTGTCGATCAGCCCCGGCACCAGGTCTATTACCTTTTCCGCCAGCGCGCGGTCGTCCGTGACCAGCCAGACCGGCGAGTTATGGCCATGCTCTGCCTGGCTGACCAGATCGGTCGCCACAACCATTGGATCGGCCTGCGCATCGGCCAGGATCAGGCTGTCGGTGGGCCCCGCAATCATGTCGATGCCGACGCGACCATACAGGATGCGCTTGGCCTCTGCCACGAACTGGTTGCCGGGACCGACAAGGATATTGGCGCGCGGCAGGCCGAACAGACCAAAGGTCATCGCGGCCACGCCCTGCACCCCGCCCATTGCCAGAATCCTGTCCGCGCCGCTGATGCGGGCGGCATAGACGATGGCGGGGGCCACGCCGACACCGGGACGCGGCGGCGAACAGGCGGTGATATGGCGGCAACCCGCGACCCTGGCGGTGGTCACGGTCATGATCGCACTGGCAATATGGCTGTAACGCCCGCCCGGCACGTAACAGCCGGCGGTATCCACCGGAATGGCCTTTTGGCCCGCCATCAGGCCGGGCACGATCTCGATCTCCATGTCCGACACCGTGCTTTTCTGCTTTTCGGCAAAGCGTTTCACGTTGTCATGGGCAAACCTTATGTCGGCCTTCAGCTTCTCCGGCACCAGCGCGCAGGCCGCCTCGATCTCTTCGGCGGTCATCAAGACATTGCCCTCATAGCGATCGTACCTGGCCGCGTATTCCATCGCCTTGGCATCACCACCCGTCTCGATATCGGCAAGGATCGTCTTGACCGTCTCATGCACCTCGCTGGCATCCGATTTTGCGGTCAATGTGGCTTTCTTCAGGTATTCACGGGCCATGGGGATTCCTGCTCGCAGTTTTCAGAAAACAGCATATCCGGAGCGGCTGTGATCCGGCGACCTGCCAGAGTGCGCCCCGGCGATGCCTGCCGGAAGTCTCTGTTTATCTGTGCAACTGAAGGGGGCGTCGCGTCAATGCAGCCGTGGCGTTTTTGCGGATAATCTTATGAGTCCAGTTTTCCGATTAAGAAAATTGAAATCTGTCAATTGCCAAACCTGAAATATCGGGGCGTCCCGCCGGGCGCGGGTGGCTCAGACCCGCAGGTCGCTGTCCTCGGGGCGGAAAACGCTTTTGATGTCGTAGAAAACCTGTGCGGGTTTGCCATGGGCGCGCAGGGCGGCGGCACCGGCCTCGCTGAACTCCGCATGGGCGACCGCCAGCACAACCGCGTCATAGGTCCCTTCGGCAGGGGTTTGCACCATGTCGATGCCGAACTCGCGCCTGGCTTCTGCGGGATCGACCCAGGGGTCATGCACATCGACCTCCGCGCCATAGTCGCGCAATTCGCGGATCAGGTCGATCACGCGGGTATTGCGCAGGTCGGGGCAGTTTTCCTTGAAAGTCAGGCCCAGCACCAGCACCCGCGCGCCGCCGATGGCGATGTCACGCTTGATCATCGCCTTGACCAACTGGCCCGCCATATAGGCGCCCATCCCGTCGTTCAGTCGCCGCCCTGCCAGGATGATCTGCGGATCATAGCCCAGTTGTTCGGCCTTGTGGGTCAGGTAATAGGGGTCGACCCCGATGCAATGGCCGCCCACCAGGCCGGGCTTGAACGGCAGGAAATTCCACTTGGTCCCGGCGGCGCGCAACACCGCATCGGTGTCGATGCCCATCCGGCCAAAGATGATCGCCAGCTCGTTCATCAGCGCGATGTTCAGGTCCCGCTGGGTGTTCTCGATCACCTTGGCCGCCTCCGCCACGCGGATGCTTTCGGCCTTGTAGGTGCCTGCGGTGATGATCTGGGCATAGAGCGCGTCGACACGGTCCGCCGCCGCGGGCGTTGATCCGGCGGTGACCTTGCGGATGTCCGGCAGGCGGTGCAGCTTGTCACCGGGGTTGATCCGTTCGGGGCTGTAGCCGCAAAAGAAATCCGTATTGAACCGAAGGCCGGAGCCGCGTTCGAGGATCGGCACGCAGTCTTCTTCGGTCGCACCGGGATATACCGTGCTTTCAAAGATCACGAGGTCGCCGGGTTTCAGCACCCGGCTGACCGTTTCTGCGGCACCGCGCAGGGGGCCAAGGTCGGGCCGCTTGTGCGCGTCGATGGGCGTTGGCACGGTGACGATGTAGATGCGGCAATCGGCGATCTCTGCCGGGTCGGTGGCGAAACTGAGGTGCCGCGCTTGTTGCAGTTCCTGCGCCGTGGTCTCGCGGGTGCGGTCATGGCCCGCCCGCAGGTCGTCGATGCGGCCCGCGCTGATGTCAAAACCGACCACCGGCCGCTGCCGGCCAAAGGCGACCGCCAGCGGCAAGCCGACATAGCCCAGCCCGATGATCGCGATCTTTTCTGCCCCGGCTTCCATCGCAGCCACCTTACCTGTTGTAGTAGTCGCGGAACCAGGCCACGAACTGTGCGATGCCATCGCGGACATCCGTGCGGGGCTGGTATCCGGTCAGGTTGCGCAGCAGGTCCGCATTGGCCCAGGTCGCGGGCACGTCGCCCGTCTGCATCGGCATATAGTTGCGCTTTGCCGTGATGCCCAGTTCGGCCTCGATCGCGTCGATGAAATCCAGCAGCCGCACCTTCTGCGAATTGCCGATGTTCACCACCCGGAAGGGGGCCACCGGCGACAGGCTGTCCCATTCCGGGATCTCCGCCTTGCTGGCCGGGCGCTGCGGCACCGCCTGCATCAGCAGCATGATGCCGCGCACCAGATCGTCGACAAAGGTGAAGTCACGGAACATGTCGCCATGGTTATAGATGTCGATGGGCCGCCCATCCAGAATGGCATCCACGAACTTGAACAGGGCAAGGTCCGGCCGCCCCCAGGTGCCGTAAACCGTGAAAAACCGGAACATCGTCGTCGGCAGATCATGCAGATGGGCATAGGCATGGCCCATGTTCTCATTCGCCTTCTTGGTGGCGGCGTAGATGGTCAGCTGGGTTTCGGTGCGGTCCTTTTCAGCGAAAGGCATTTCTTCGTTCGCGCCGTAAACCGAAGAGGTCGAGGCCATCAGCAGATGTTTGACCTTCAGTTTCCGCGCGGCTTCCATGACGTTGAACGTGCCGATCACGTTGCTGTCGAGATAGGCGCGCGGGTTTTCCAGCGAATAGCGCACGCCTGCCTGTCCGGCGAGATGCACGATGATCTCGGGTTGGAACGCCTCTGCCACGGACCACAGCAGGTCCTCGTCTTCCAGCTTGCCCACGGTGGCCGAGAACGCGGGGTTCTCCAGCAGCATCTCGTGGCGCTTTTGCTTCAGCGTGACGTCATAGTAGTCGGTCAGCCCGTCATAGCCTTGCACTTCGAAGCCTTCGGCCAGCAGGCGGCGGGCCAGGTGAAAGCCGATGAAACCGGCGGTGCCGGTGACAAGAACCCGTGTCACCGGCTTGTTCCTGCGTGTTCCGCGTGCGGGCGGGACGAGTTGTAAATATGAAGATGGATCAAGGCAACACCTGACACATGATAGGGTTTGTTTTGTGCCGTGGCGGCTGGGGCAGCGTTTTGGCGGCCCTCAGGGAAATAGGCAGTTGCGGGCCACTTACAACCTGCCGGGGCGGGAATACAAGCGCAAGGGTGCTATGCGCGTGCCAGCTGGCCCGGCTGAACATGTCACCGGGCCGGATGCCGGGTGATCCCCAAACCGGTGGAAAGCAGGCCCTAGCCCAGGCGGTCTGCCAGCTCTTCCAGCATGGTGATACAGGCCGCAAGCTGGCTTGTCTCGACGTATTCGTCAGGTTTATGTGCCTGTTCGATGGACCCAGGTCCGCAGACAATGGCGGCCATGCCGAGTTGCTGAAAAATACCCGCCTCCGTTCCGAAGGACACCACATCGGTCCCGTTCGTGCCGGTCAGTTCCAGCACAAGGTCGCGGGCGGCGTTTTCGGCCATGACCTCCAGCCCGATGGTTTCGCCGATGACCTCCGTGACGATATCTGCGTCAGGCCAGACAGCGCGCATCCGGGGCAGCAGGATATTGGCGGCGTAGTCCTGCATCGTTGCATTGATGTGGTGGAAATCGGCGGATTGGACAGGGCGCATGTCCCACTCCACTGTCGCAAACCCCGGTATCACGTTATGCGCCACACCGCCGTGAAGTGAGCCGACGTTTATGGTGCTGTGCGGCGGGTCGAAGGCGCTGCCGCCGGGGGCGCGGGCCTTCAGTTCATCGTTCAGTTCCATCAGGCGCGTGATATAGCGCACGGCGTATTCGACCGCGTTCACCCCGAGGTACGGCAGAGAACCGTGGCCCTCGCGCCCGGTGAAATGGGTGGAGTATTCGCAGCAACCCTTGTGTCCCTCGATCACCCGCATTTCGGTGGGTTCACCGATGATGGCCAGGGCAGGACGGTCGCTGCGCGCTGCCAGTTGCTCGGCCAGCGCCTTGGCGCCCAGGCAGCCGGTCTCCTCGTCATAGGTGAAAGCAAAGTGGATGGGGCGGCGGGTGGCTTTCGACGCGAACAGGGGGGCCAGCGCGACTGCGGTAGCGATAAAGCCCTTCATGTCACAGGTCCCGCGCCCATAAAGGCGTCCGTCCCGTTCGGTCATTGCAAAGGGGTTGCTGGCCCAGATCTGATCGGTGATCGGCACCACATCCGTATGCCCGGCCAGCAGGATGCCCCCCGGCGCGTCGGGACCCATTGTGGCATAAAGGTTGGCCTTGGTCCCGCTGTCGTCGTGAAACACATCCACCCGCGCGCCTGCGTCCGACAGCCGACCGGCGAGGTCATCAATTATCGCAAGGTTGCTGTCCGACGACACGGTGGGATAGCCGATGAGGTCGGACAGGATTGCGGTCGCTGTGTCGAGATGGCTCATGGTCAATCCTTGACAAAGAGCTTGCGTTCGATGGTGCAGAATGGCTGTGCCGGGCCTTCTTCGGTGATCAGGATGCTTTCGGTGATCTCCAGTCCCCAGTCCTCCATCCAGAGGCCGGGCATGAAGTGGAAGGTCATGCCGGGGTGCAGCACGGTTTCGTCCTCTGGGCGCAGCGACATGGTGCGTTCGCCCCAGTCGGGCGGGTAGCTGAGGCCGATGGAATAGCCGCAGCGCGCGCCGCGTTCGATGCCTGCCTTGTCCATCGCGGCCCCAAGCGCGTTGGCGATGTCCTGGGTCCTGTTGCCTGCGCGGGCCTTGTCCAAACCCGCCTCCAACCCTTCGATCAGCGCCTCTTCGCCGCGTTTGATGTGGTCGGGCGGGGTGCCCAGCATGACAGAGCGGGACAGCGGCACGTGATAACGGCGGTAACAACCGGCAAGCTCAAAGAACGTCACCTCGCCGGTCTTCATCTTGTCGCCGTTCCAGGTAAGATGCGGGGCGGCCGCGTCGGTGCCGGAGGGCATGAGCGGTACGATGGCGGGGTAGTCGCCCCAGGTCTCGCCTACGCCGGTAAGCCCCGCCGCAGTGATCTCTGCCGCCAGTTCGTTCTTGCGCACGCCGGGTGCCGCGCGGTCGATGGCAAGCTGGGTGATCTTCTCGGTAATCGTTGCGGCCTTGCGCATGAAGGTCAGTTCTTCCTCCGACTTGATGGCGCGTTGCCAGTTGACGAGGGCCGTGGCGTCCACAACCGTTGCGTCGGGGAGCGAGTCGAGGAGCGTCGTATAGGCCTTGGCGGAGAAGTAGTAATTGTCCATCTCGACGCCGATCCGCCCCCGCGCCAATCCGCGCGCGGCAAGCTTGGCAGAGAGGTCCTGCATCGGGTGGCGCTCTGTCGATTGCACGAATCCATCGGTGTAGAACTCCACGTCTGTCACGGCGCGGTTCACAGTGCGCAGCGCACCGTTGCTGTCCTGCATGCGGCCCCACCAGAAGGGGGTTCCGTCGAGCGGTACGATTACGGCCTGATGGACATAGAACGACCAGCCGTCATAACCCGTCAACCAGGCCTGGTTCGACGGGTCCGTGGCAATCAGCACGTCAATGCCGACGCGACCCATGGCGGCACGGGTCAGGGACAGGCGGCGCTCGTATTCCTGTGGCGAAAACGGCGTTGGATCGGTGAGGGTCAAGGGGGGTGCCTCCTGCAGTTGTCAGCGGAGGCTACGCGTTGACAGGACCGCATACAATAGATTAGCCAGTTTTGCATATGGCCCGCGATGGCGTCGCAATTCCCGGCCATTTTCCCATCCTGTACGCCCGGATATTTTCTTTGACCTGCACGCGGACAGCGCGCCGGGTCCCATTGAGGATGTTTCGATGACCGATCTTTCCAACCGCCCGCAGAGCTTCACCAGCCACAACGGCGACAAGGCACCGCTGCCCTTTTCGGCTGCCGAATACGACCGGCGGCTGGCCGGGCTGCGCGACATCATGGCGGTGCGGGACATTCCCGCCGTGCTGCTGACCTCGATGCACAACATCGCCTATTATTCGGGCTTTCTCTATTGCAGTTTCGGGCGGCCCTATGGCTGCGTCGTGACACAAGACGCCTGCACGACCGTCAGCGCCAATATCGACGCAGGCCAGCCCTGGCGGCGGTCGCACGGGGATAATGTGATCTATACCGACTGGGCGCGGAACAACTTCTGGCGCGCGGTAGCGGGGCTGACGGGCGGCGCAGGGCGGCTGGGGATCGAGGCAGATCACCTGACACTGACCGCGCGGGACACGCTTGCCGACATGCTGGGCGCGCCGGAACTGGTGGATATTGCCGGGGATACGATGGCCGCGCGGATGGTGAAATCGGACGAGGAAATCGCCCTGATCCGCGAGGGTGCGCGCATTGCCGACCACGGCGGCGAAGCGATCCGCGCTGCGATCAAGGCGGGCACGCGGGAGATCGACGTGGCCATGGCGGGCCGCGACGCGATGGAGCTGGAGATTGCCCGCGCGCGTCCGGATAGCGAATTGCGTGACAGTTGGGTCTGGTTCCAGTCGGGGTTGAATACCGATGGGGCACATAACCCGGTCACGACACGCAGGCTGCAAAAGGGCGATATCCTCAGCCTCAATACCTTTCCGATGATCTCGGGCTATTACACCGCGCTGGAGCGCACGTTGTTTCTGGGCGAGCCGGACAAGACCAGCCGGAGGATGTGGGAGGCCAACGTGGCAGCGCACGAGCTGGGCCTGTCGCTGATCCGGCCCGGCGCCACCTGTTCGGGCATCTGCGACGAGATCAACCGCTTCTTCGCGGATCAGGGTCTGTTGCAATATCGTTCCTTTGGGTACGGCCATTCCTTCGGCATCCTGTCGCATTACTATGGCCGGGAGGCGGGGTTGGAACTGCGTGAGGATGTTGATACCGTTCTGGAGCCGGGCATGGTGGTGTCAATGGAGCCGATGATCTGGGTGCCGCAGGGCACAGCCGGGGCAGGGGGCTACCGCGAACATGACATCCTCGTGGTCGGCGGTAACCGCACCGAAAACATCACCAAATTCGCCTACGGCCCGGAAGCGAACATCATCGACGCATAAGAAGGACGCGCAACATGCTGACGAACGACGTATTGGACAAATGGGACCGCGAGAATTTCTTTCACCCGTCCACACATCTGGCGCAGCATGCGCGCGGCGAAAGCCCGGCGCGGATCATCAAGGGGGCCGAGGGCAGTCACATCATCGACCGTGACGGCAACCGCCTCCTGGATGGTTTTGCCGGGCTCTATTGCGTGAACGCGGGCTACGGCCAGCGCGCGATCACCGATGCCATTGCCAAGCAGGCGCATGAGTTGAGCTACTACCATTCCTATGCCGGGCACGGCACCGAAGCTGCGATCACGCTGGCCCGGATGGTGATGGAGCGCGCGCCCGCGCATATGTCGAAGGTCTATTTCGGGCTTGGCGGATCGGATGCGAACGAGACCATCATCAAGCTGCTCTGGTACTATAACAACATCCTGGGCCGACCGCAGAAAAAGAAGATCATCAGCCGCTGGCGCGGCTATCACGGCTCGGGGCTGATGACCGGCTCGCTGACCGGGCTGGGGCTGTTCCATGCCAAGTTCGACCTGCCGATGGCGGGGGTGCTGCATACGGTCGCGCCGGATTATTTCCGCCGCGAGAATCTTGACCAGACCGAGGCGGAGTTTGTGGCGCATTGCGTGGCAGACCTCGAAGCGATCATCGACCGGGAAGGGGCCGACACCGTCGCGGGCTTCATCGGGGAGCCGGTTCTGGGCACCGGGGGCATCGTGCCGCCGCCCGCAGGCTACTGGGATGCGATTCAGGCGGTGCTGCAAAAGCATGACATCGCGCTGATCGCAGACGAGGTCGTGACAGGCTTCGGGCGTCTGGGCAGCATGTTCGGGTCCGATCACTACGGGCTGAAGCCGGATTTCATCACCATCGCAAAGGGCCTGACCTCGGCCTATGCGCCGTTGTCGGGTTCCATCGTGTCCGACAAGGTCTGGAAGGTGCTTGAGCAGGGGACGGATGAAAACGGCCCGCTCGGCCACGGCTGGACCTATTCCGCACATCCCATCGGGGCGGCGGCGGGGGTCGCGAACCTGCAGGTGATCGAGGACCAGAAGCTGGTCGAGAATGCCGGAACCGTGGGTGCCTATCTGCACGGCAAGATGCAGGCGGCGCTTGGCGACCATCGCCATGTGGGCGACATTCGCGGGGCAGGGATGCTCTGTGCGGTTGAACTGGTCGAGAATCGGGGCGACCGGGCATTCTATGATCCCGCGAAGAAAATAGGCCCCCAGGTGGCCGCCGCACTGCTTTCAAAGGGTGTCATCGGGCGCGCGATGCCTCAAAGTGATATCATCGGCTTTGCGCCACCCTTCTGCCTGACCGAAGCGGAGGCAGACGAGATTGTCGCAAAAACGACCGAAACCGTCGTGGAGGTTCTTGGTCCCGCATAAAGAATCATCAGTAGCTTTCGAAGCAGGGCCTTGTTGCACCTGCCCGGTTGCAAAGCTGTGGGGCATGTGGTTGTTTATAAGCCAACCTGTCAAAATGGCAGACACCACCGCTTAAATTGCGGAACAAACATAACACCTGGGGAGGTGCGATTTGTCTGAGAAAGCCACTGGCGGCGATTTCGTCGTGTTCGATCACGTACAGAAAAGTTACGATGGCGAAACGCTTGTGGTCAAAGACCTGAACCTTTCGATAGGCAAGGGCGAATTCCTGACAATGCTCGGGCCATCGGGGTCCGGCAAGACCACCTGCCTGATGATGCTGGCGGGATTCGAGACGGCGACCCACGGCGATATCCTGCTGGACGGCAGTCCGATCAACAACATCTCGCCCCACAAGCGCGGCATCGGGATGGTGTTCCAGAACTACGCCCTGTTCCCGCATATGACGATTGCGGAAAACCTCAGCTTTCCGCTGGAAGTGCGCAAGATGGGCAAGTCAGACCGCGAGGCCAAGGTCAAGCGGGCGCTCGACATGGTGCAGATGGGCTCCTTTGGTGGCCGTCGCCCCGCACAGCTTTCCGGTGGTCAGCAACAGCGCGTGGCGCTGGCCCGTGCGCTGGTGTTCGAACCCGATCTGGTGTTGATGGACGAACCGCTGGGCGCGCTCGACAAGCAGTTGCGCGAACACATGCAGTTCGAAATCAAGCACATCGCAGACGACCTCGGGATCACCGTGGTCTATGTGACCCACGACCAGACCGAAGCGCTGACGATGTCGGACCGCGTTGCGGTCTTTGAGGATGGCCGCATCCAACAGCTTGCTCCGCCGGACGAGCTCTATGAGAAACCCTGCAACAGTTTCGTGGCGCAGTTCATCGGCGAGAACAACACGCTGCAGGGCGAGGTCAAGGAAATCACGAACGGGCTGGCCGTCGTCAAGCTGGACGATGGCAGCCTGATCGACGCGATGCCGGTCAACGTGGACAAGGCAGGCGAGCGCACGCAATTGTCGATCCGCCCGGAACGGGTTGAGTTCAACATGGAGCGTCTCAACCCTGGCGCACATACGTTGCAGGCCGAGGTGCTCGAATTCATCTACATGGGGGACATCTTCCGCACGCGGCTTCGGGTCGCGGGGAACGACAGCTTCATCGTCAAGACACGCAACGCGCCTGACCAGGTCCGCCTGGAGCCGGGACAGACCGTCGAGATTGGCTGGCAGGCAGAAGATTGCCGCGCGCTGGACGCATAGGCGCGCGTGTCATGTCGCAGGCGCAAGCCCGCGATGAACACGAGGCCCGTAACTAAACCCGTTGTTATTGGCCTCATTTGAATGAACGGGAAAAAACTTGGGAGAATACCAAATGAAATTCACCAAAATGCTACTTGCTTCGACCGCGCTCAGTGCTGTCGGAAGCGTTGCCCTGGCACAGGAAATGTCCAACGACATGACCATCGTATCCTGGGGCGGTGCCTACCAGAACAGCCAGTTGAAAGCCTATGTCGAACCCTATCAGGAAATGCACCCCGAAGTGAACGTCGTCTGGGATGAAAGCTCCAACGAAGCCGTGGCCAAGCTGCGCGCGATGAACGAAGCGGGCAACATCACCTGGGATCTCGTTGACGTTGTGGCGTCTGACGCCATTCGCCTGTGCGACGAAGGCCTGGCGATGGAATATGAGCCCAACGAGCTGCTTGCCGAAGGCGACGACGGCACATCGGCAGAAGATGATTTCGGTGACCTGATCGTGTCGGACTGCTATATCCCGCAGATCGTCTATTCGACCACATTCGGCTACCGCACGGATATGGTGCCGGAAGGCGCTGAGGCACCCACCGAAATCTGCTCCGTGTTCGATCTGGAGACATATCCGGGCAAGCGCGCGCTGGAAAAGCGTCCGATCAACAACATGGAATGGGCGCTGCTCTGTGACGGCGTTGCAAAGGACGAAGTCTATGACGTGCTGGCGACGCCAGAAGGTCAGGAGCAGGCGCTGGCCAAGCTCGGCACCATCAAGGATGACGTGATCTGGTGGTCGGCCGGTGCGGATACGCCCCAGCTTCTGGCGGATGGCGAAGTCTTCATGGGGTCGACCTACAACGGTCGCCTGTTCTCGGTCATCGAAGAGCAGGATCAGCCCGTCGGCATGATGTGGGACGCGCAGGTCTTTGACCTTGACGGCTGGATCATTCCCGAAGGTCTGGACGAGGCGCGCCTGAACCGTGTGAAGGACTTCATCAAGTTCGCGACCGACACCCAGCGTCTGGCCGATCAGGCCAAATACATTTCCTACGGTCCGGCACGCCAGTCGTCCGCGCCGCTGGTGCCCGAGGACATGAAGCAGCACATGCCGACCGATCCGGCAAACGCTGGCAACACGTTCCTCTACAACTACGAGTTCTGGGCCGACTATCGCGACGACATCGACGCGAAGTTCCAGGCATGGCTCGCGCAATAAGCTGAACCAGGGCGGGCCATTCTCGGCCCGCCCTTCGCAGGCTGGACCCTTGGTCCGGCCTGCCCAAATTCCCCGCGAAGGACACCCCGATGAGCGATGTGACCGAAAAGACCGCGCCGATCCCCCAGGATTCTCCCGATCAGGGGGCGGGTAAATCCGACGGAAAGATCCGCGCCGCCGACGGTACTTCGTTGAAACGCAGCCTGAATCGCGCCCTGCGGCGTCAGAAGCTGCG
The DNA here is from genome assembly GCF_001650875.1 of Sulfitobacter sp. EhC04. Classification (GTDB taxonomy): domain Bacteria; phylum Pseudomonadota; class Alphaproteobacteria; order Rhodobacterales; family Rhodobacteraceae; genus Sulfitobacter. The sequence continues at coordinate 41,915 of NZ_LXYI01000016.1, read as the reverse complement.
CGCGCTGATCCTGATCGCCCCGCTTCTCATCTTTGTTCTTGTCACCTTCATCGCCCCGATTGCGGACATGCTGTTCCGCTCGGTCGAAAACCAGATCGTGGCCCAGACCCTGCCGCGCACCACCGAAGCGCTGGCAGACTGGGAAGCCGGGTCCGGGCAGACCCCCGGCGCGCCGGTCTACAAGGCACTTTACGAAGACATATTCATCGCGCAGGAGCGCAAGCTGCATACCCGCCTTGGTTCCCGGCTCAACTACGAATTGACCGGCGCATCCTCATTGTTCCGCAAATCCGGGCGCGGTGTTGGCGACATGGGCGAGGTCTATCAGGACCAGTTCGAGGACTTCGATGATTTCTGGAAGCAGGGCGAGAACTGGAACGCCTTCCTTGGCTCCGACGAATGGCTGGCCGAGATACTGGCATGGGACAAGGCCTCGGGCGATAATCAACCTGCCTTTGAAATGCGCGAGGGCATCGAAGATCTGTTCCCGCAGACCGCCGCCAAATACGAGATCTTTGCCGACTTCGTCCAGTACGAGGACGAGGACAACCTCTATACGGAAGACCCCTGGGCGCTGATCTATTCCTCGTTCTACGACGACCTGACCGGCCCGACCGCGCAGCAGATCACGGCATATAGCGGCCCCGCCGCCGCACAGATCAAGGCCGCCGCCACTGCCGCCGCAGGCTTCGAAACCGTGGATTACGCCGCTGCTTTCAACGAGGTCGACAACGACTGGGGAGAGATCCCGATCTGGGAGACGATCCAGACCTATTCGGGCCCTTTCACCAACGGTTATTTCCTGAATGCGGTCGATATGCAGAAAAGTCCCGACGGGGCCGAGTTGCGCCCGGAGAACCAGCGGATCTATGGCACGCTGTTCCTGCGGACGCTGTTCATGTCGCTGATGATCACCGGCAGTTGCATCCTGCTGGGCTATCCGGTGGCCTGGCTGCTGGCGAACCTGCCCGCGCGCACCGCGAACCTGCTGATGATCCTGGTGCTGTTGCCCTTCTGGACCTCGCTGCTGGTTCGGACCTCGGCCTGGAAGGTGATGTTGCAACAGCAGGGTGTCATCAACGACACGCTGGTCTGGCTCGGCATTGTCTCTGACGTGAACCGTCTGGCGCTGATCAACAACCAGACCGGCACGATCATCGCGATGACGCACATCCTGCTGCCCTTCATGATCCTGCCACTCTATTCGGTGATGGCGACGATTCCGCCAGCCTTTCTGCGCGCGGCCAAAAGTCTGGGCGCAACGAACTGGACGGCCTTCTGGCGGGTCTACTTCCCGCAGTCGGTGCCGGGCATCGGTGCGGGGTCGATCCTCGTCTTCATCCTGTCCATCGGTTACTACATCACGCCCGAGATCGTGGGCGGTACAACAGGCACGTTCATCTCGAACCGGATCGCCTATCATATTTCCAGCTCGCTCAACTGGGGCCTTGCGGCCGCGCTTGGGGCGATTCTGCTGGCGGTCGTTCTGGCGCTCTACTGGGCCTACGACAAGATCGTCGGCATTGATAACGTGAAACTGGGGGGCTAGGACCATGACTGCACTCACGCCGATCAGCCGCACGCCGGTGTCGTTCTATGTTTCTGTCGTGGCCGCCGCAGGGGCACTTGCGGGCCTCTTTGTCGGGACCGCACAGGGCAGCGGGTTGCTGGGCATCATCGTCGGGGCCATCGCGATGGGCGCGCTGGCATTTGTGCTGACGCAGGTCATCAAGGCCGAAAAGGCTGGCATGTGGGGCTCTGTCGTGCTGCTGGCGATCATCGGTTTCCTGCTGGGTGGTATCCCGGCGCTGGTGATCGGCGCGCTGTTCGGCTGGTTCTTTTCCTGGTTCAGTTTCTGGCTCTACGAAGGCCGCTACAGGCGCAAATTGCCGCCCTATCTGACACCGGGGCAGGTGCTGTGGCACTTTGCCTTCCGGGTGATCTGCGGGGCGATCCTGGTGTTCCTGATCACGCCGATTCTTGTCGTCATGCCATTGAGCTTCAACGCCGAGAACTTCTTTACCTTCACGCCGGAAATGCTGCGATTCGATCCGGCGGGCTATTCGCTGAAGCACTACCGCGACTTCTTCAACAGTTCAGACTGGCAGAACGCGCTGCGCAACTCGGTCATGATCGCACCGGTCGCGACGCTGTTGTCGGTGGGCTTCGGTACGCTGGCGGCCATCGGGCTGAGCCAGCCGCATGTCCCCTTCCGGCGGGCGATCATGGCAATCCTGATCTCTCCGATGATCGTGCCGCTGATCATCTCGGCGGCGGGCATGTACTTTTTCTACAGCCGCATCGGGTTGCAGGGCACCTATATCGGCGTGGTGCTCGCGCATGCGGCGCTTGGCATTCCCTTCGTGATCATCACCGTGACGGCGACGCTGGTGGGCTTTGACCGCTCGCTGACGCGGGCGGCGGCCAATATGGGGGCCTCGCCGATCCGGACCTTCTTCAAGGTGCAAATGCCGCTGATCCTGCCGGGGGTAATCTCGGGCGGGCTGTTTGCCTTCATCACGTCCTTCGACGAGGTGGTGGTGGTGCTCTTTGTGGGCTCAGCGGGGCAGAAGACCTTGCCCTGGCAGATGTTCATTGGGTTGCGCGAACAAATCAGCCCGACCATTCTGGCGGTCGCCACCCTGCTGGTTGTGATCTCTGTCCTCTTGCTGACGACGCTGGAATTGCTGCGCCGCCGGTCTGAGCGGTTGCGGGGCATGTCCCCAAGCTGATCCGCGGCCACAGGACGTCACTCCGGGTGCGCAGCGGCAACTGTCGAACGTTGCGCAGGTTTGGCCCGGTGCAACGGATTTTCCAAATCCGATCAAGGGTCCGCGTCACGCGCCCCCGCCTGGCTTGCTCCTTACGTCACACCAGATTCGAAGCTGTCATTCACTGGGAACTGTACGAACGGCGGCTTTGTCGTGCAGCGCTGGTCCGATTCCAAAGGCCGACGCGGCCCATAGGGCGGGCTGTCTGATCTACTTCGACAAATTCGGAGAAGTGGCTGGGATGGTAGGATTCGAACCTACGGTACACTGTACCAAAAACAGTTGCCTTACCACTTGGCTACATCCCAACGTGAGCCGCTAATTAAGGGCCTTGGACGGTCAACGCAAGACCCGTTTTGGCAAAAATCCTATTCCTCTGTTGCGTTCACATTCAACAGATCGCGCCGCGACAGTTCCGCGCGTTCCTGATCCACGATCTTTTCCAGTTCCTTTTCCGCTGTTGCCTCGACATCCTGTACCGGGGCGGGGGCGGCTGTCTCTTGCTGCGGGGCGTCTGCCCGCCTGTCCTGCGCCGGCGTGGCGGTGCCCGGCAGGTTCTCGATCCGGTAGCTGGGCAGGGGGGCAGAGATGCCCGCCGCGTCAAATGCCGCCAGCGTCAGGCGGATCGCCTCCGACCGGGCCAGCACAATGGAGGTGTCATTCTGGTTGATCCAGGCGGCCATGTTCAGGGTAATCCAGAAATCATCCACCGATTCAATCCAGACCGAAACCTCGGGGCTGTCCAACACGAAGGGCAGGGCGTTCAGCGTGTCCTCGGCCATGTGGCGTGCCTGATCCAGGTCCGCGTCCGAGGCGACGGACAGCGCAAAGGTGAACCGCCGCTCGGCATTGCGCGAGAAGTTCACGATCCGGCTCTTGAACACTGTGGCATTGGGGATGCGGATGTGGTTGCCGTCAAAGCTCAGCAGGATGGTGGCGCGGCTGGTCAGGCGGATGACCTTGCCGGTGTCGCCTTCGATTTCCACCGTGTCATTGGGCCGGAACGGCTGGCGGATCGACAACATGATGGACGCAATGAAATTTTCCACCGTGTCACGCACGGCAAAACCGATGGCGAGGCCGACAATGCCCGCCGCCCCCAGAATGCCCGAGAGCAGTGCTGTCGCCCCGACGATGTCCAGCGCGATGACCAGACCGCTGATGATAAAGAAAAGCCGCACGATCTGCCGGTAGATGTCGGCAATAAACGCATTGGGCGACATCCGGTCCCAGGGCTGTTTGCGCCGGGCGATGAAAAAGCCGAACAGAACGACGGCAAAGAACACCGCCAGGGCAATCATCGCCAGCGGCAAGAAGGCGACAAACTGATAGCCGCGAGATTTGAACCGTTCCACCGCAGGGTTTAGCCGCCGTGCCACATCGGTCGTCTCGAAAACCTCGTTCTCGATGGCCACCACGCCTTCAACCCGGCCGACCAGTTCTGACAGCCGCGTGGCAGACGTCATGTCCAGCGTCGTGCCGCGCAGGGTCACGATCCCCGAGGAGACGGTCACGGAAATGTCCTCGTAGCCGTCCAACTCGCGCAGGATGTCGCGGATGCGGTTGGCAATGGCTGCATCGGATGCGGCATCATCCTGGATCGCGATGGTCCCGGTCGGTTGATCGCTGGTCTGGGCGAGGGTGGCAAAGGGCAGGAAAAGGCAGAACAGAAGGGCAAAAAAGCGCATGATCTAAAATCCGTGGAAGTGCAATTGCACCACCCTATGCCGGTGCCGCTGCCCTGGCAATCATGCGCAAAGGGGGAGGCGACGCAGAATTATGCAAAACACTGCGTTGGATGATCAGGATAATTCCGGCTGTTCAGCTCTGGCAGTCGATCAGAATGGCCCCATTGCGTGCGCCCTTCTCGACAGCTTCATGGGCGGCGGCAGTGTCGGCCAGCGGATAAATCCGCTCGGTCGGGCAGCTCAGCGCGCCATCTTCCAGCGCGTGATGCAGACGGCTGATGGCGGCGTCCCGCTCGGCGGCGGGCAAGAGGTAGATCAGGATGATGTCGATTGTCACCGCCTTGAACAGCAGCGGTCCGAAGGGCAGCACCGGCTGCATCTGCTTGAACGATCCATAGGCCGCGATCCGCCCGTTGGGGGCGATCAACGCGGAGTCCGCCGCGATGTTGAGCCCGAATTCGACCTCCACAATCGTTTCTACAGGGTTGCCGCCGTTGGCCGCCAGCACCTGCCCGGCAAGATCTTCGGCGCGGTAGTCCAGCACCACGTCAGCGCCGGCTGCGGCGACGGCGTCACGGTCAGCATCGCTGCAACTGGCAATCACCCTTGCCCCACCCCATTTGGCAAGCTGCACCGCCAGCAGGCCGACCGTTCCCGCGCCGCCTTGCACCAGCACCGTTTCTCCGGCCACGCCACCGCCGCCGAATACCGCATGGCAGGCGGTCAGTCCGGGAATGCCGAGGTTCGCGCCCACATCAAAGCCGATGCCTTTGGGCAGCGGCACAGCCTGATGGGCGGGCAGGGTGATGTGGCTGGCCGCCGTGCCGTGGCTGCGCTGCCATTGACCATTCCAGATCCAGACAGGCTGGCCGATGCGGGCCTTGTCCACGCCGGGGCCTGTGGCCTCGATTTCTCCGGCACCGTCACTGTGTGGCACGATCAGGGGATAATCGGGTTTGGTGACATCGGGCCGCAATCCTGCGCGCGACTTCACGTCAGAGGGGTTCACGCCGGAAAAGGCCAGCTTCACCCGGACCTCGCCGGGGCCGGGGGATGGGCTGTCGATGTCCCGCTGGCGCAGAACATCACGTGCCGCGCCGAATCTGTCGTAGGTGATGGCCTGCATGTCTGGTCCTCTTTTGGGGCGGTAAAGGGAGTGTGATGCAAAACCGGGACACGGGCAATCAGCGGGCGGGAAAACGCTTGGGCCTGTCGTGATCAGTCGTGGATTTCGGTGGGCGAAACGCCCCAGATCCGGGCCTTGGGCGCCCAGCCCGAAAAACCGCCCGTGCGCAATTCGCACCATTCGGGAATGCATTCGCCCAGCTTTGCCACCACGCCAAGTTCAAGCGCGGCAGAGACCGGCGCATTCGGGTCGGGCCGCACATGCAGCGCCAGCATATCCTGTTCCACCAGCACCGTGCGGGTGCCCGACAGCAGAGAATAATGGACCCAGCCGCCCATGCCGTCGCGGTCCTCCACCCGGCGCCAATGGCCGTGCTCTGCGGTGATCCTGAGTGGCATGTCGCGGCGTTTGAACACCCAGTCGATGCGATGTGACAACGAAGGCCCCCGGCGCACGTTGCCTTCGGTGGCCTTCATCGAGACGAATCTGGGCAGGGGAAGGTTGGTGACGGGCCCGACCCCGTCGGCCAGGGCCGGAGGGCAGAGCACGGGCGCCGTCAGAATCGTCAGTATCACAAACGCCATTGCGGCGCTTTTGAGTCGAAGGATCATGGGTGCTGCCTGCACTGTCTTCTGATTGGTTTTGTTTGCTCTTTTACACCGCGAGGTTCTTGTGCCTCGTCGCTGCTTGGGACACCATGCGCGGGAATATGAAGGTCGCCAAGTCTGGGGAGGACGAAATGTCAAAGAAACGGTTGAGTGTTGTAGTCACGCGACGGTTGCCCGATGCAGTGGAGACGAGGCTGTCCGAGTTGTTTGACGTGACGCTGCGCACTGACGATGCGCCGATGACCCGGTCCGAACTGGCCGAAGCGGTCAAAAGCGCGGATGTGCTGGTGCCGACGATCACCGACACCATCGACGCGGCCTTGATCAGTCAGGCGGGCGAGCAGCTCAAGCTGATTGCGAACTATGGGGCGGGGGTCGACAATATCGACGTGGCAACGGCCCGCCAACGCGGCATTCTGGTGTCCAACACACCCGGCGCGCTGACCGAAGATACCGCCGACATGACCATGGCGCTGATCCTGTCGGTGACGCGCCGGATGCCCGAGGGCATGGCCCTGATGCAAAAGGGCGACTGGGCCGGCTGGGCCCCCACCGCGCTGCTGGGTGGCCGGATCAGCGGGCGGCGGCTGGGCATTCTTGGCATGGGCCGCATCGGGCAGGCGGTGGCCACGCGGGCCCGCGCCTTCGGGATGCAGATCCATTATCACAACCGGCGCAGGCTGCATGCCCAGACCGAGAGCAATTTTGACGCGACCTATTGGGAAAGCCTGGATCAGATGGTGGCCCGGATGGACGTGATTTCGATCAATTGCCCGCATACGCCCTCGACCTTCCACCTGATGAACGCGCGGCGGCTGAAGCTGATGAAACCCGATGCGGTGATCGTGAACACCTCACGGGGGGAAGTGATCGACGAGAATGCGCTGACGCGGATGTTGCGCGCGGGTGAGATCAAGGGCGCTGGGCTGGATGTCTATGAACACGGGACCGACATCAACCCGCGACTGCGGGAGTTGGATAACGTGGTGCTGCTGCCGCATATGGGATCGGCCACGTTGGAGGGCCGGATAGAGATGGGCGAGAAGGTCATCATCAACATCAAGACCTTCGACGACGGCCACCGGCCGCCCGATCAGGTGGTGCCCTCGATGTTGTGACCCGAGGCGGGCGTGATCCGCAGGCGCGGCTGCGCCGCACGCGATCTATTTGGGGATGAGGGACGCTGTTCCTCAAACTCCCTGGGATATTTGGAACCAAAAAGAGAGAGGTGTTGCGCCATGTGGAAAGTGATCTCAGTTCTGACCGTTCTTGCTGCCGGGCCGGTGGCGGCCCAGCAGGTTGCGGATACGGTGGCACCGGAGGCGGCGGGTGCGGGTGTTTTCGAGGATATGGGCCCCGAATATGCAGGCGCGATGGCCGCAAAGGTACAGGGCAAGCCGGTTGTGGCGCGGAACTGGATGGTTGCAGCGGCAAACCCCCATGCGGTCAAGGCCGGGGCCGATGCGCTGGCTGCCGGTGGGACCGCTGCGGATGCGCTGGTGGCGATACAGGTGATGCTGGGTTTGGTGGAGCCGCAAAGCTCTGGCCTGGGCGGCGGGGCCTTTCTGGTCTGGTATGATGCTGCGACGGGCGAGGTGACGACGCTGGACGGGCGCGAGACCGCGCCATTGGCCGCGACCCCGCGCCGGTTTCAGGATGCGGATGGCGCGCCGCTGAAGTTCTTTGATGCGGTGGTCGGCGGCCGCTCTGTCGGGGTGCCGGGCACACCTGCCTTGATGGAGGCGGTGCATGGGCGCTGGGGCAAGCTGCCTTTCGCTGATCTGACCGCGCCAGCAATTGCCATGGCCGAGGAAGGGTTTCCAGTTTCCCCACGTCTGGCGGGGCTGATCGAGGGAGATCGGGAGCGGCTGGGGCGATTTGCCGATACCGCAGCCTATTTCATGCCGGGTGGTGAACCGCTGGCGGCAGGCGACCTGTTGAAGAACCCGGCCTATGCCGAAACGCTGCGGATGCTGAACGGCGGCGCGGCGGCGTTCTATACCGGTGACAATGCGCAGGCGATTGTTGAGGCGGTCAACGGTGCGATGGAAGGGGCGGGGATGCTCTCTCCCGTTGACCTGAGCATTTATCAGGTCAAGGAGCGCGCGGCGGTCTGTGCGCCCTATCGTGGTCATGAGGTCTGCGGGATGGGGCCGCCGTCCTCGGGGGCGGTGGCTGTGGGGCAGATTCTGGGCCTGCTGGAAGGGTATGACCTGAGCGCGGGACCGCAGGATGCGCAGGTGCGCCGTCTGATGGGTGACGCCGCGCGGCTGGCCTTTGCGGATCGCGGACGGTATTTGGCGGACAGCGACTATGTGCCGGTCCCGGTGAAAGGACTGTTGGATGAGGCCTATCTGGCGCAGCGTGCCGCGCTGTTGTCGGGGGATGTGGCGCTGAGCGAGGTGATTCCGGGCGAACCGGAATTCGACCATGCGCTGCACTGGGCGGATGACATCTCGCTCGAACTGCCGTCGACGTCGCATATCTCCATTGTCGATGGGGCGGGCAATGTGGCCAGCATGACCACCACCATCGAGAACGGTTTTGGCAGCCGGATCATGGTGAACGGCTATCTGCTGAACAATGAACTGACGGATTTCTCCTTTAGCTCCCACAGCGAGGGCGTGCCGATTGCCAACCGGGTCGAGCCGGGCAAGCGGCCACGCTCCTCCATGGCACCGACGATTGTTCTGAAGGACGGCAAGCCGGTGCTGGCCGTGGGCAGCCCCGGCGGCAGCCGGATCATCGGCTATGTGGCCGAGGCCATTGTGGGGGTGATCGACTGGGGACTGGACGTGCAGCAGGCCGCCAGTATCCCCCATGCCGTCAACCGGTTCGGGGCCTATGATCTTGAAGAGGGCACAGCGGCGGTCGACCTGACCGGAGCGCTGGGCGAGATGGGCTACGAGGTGGGCAGCCGGGAACTGACCTCGGGTCTGCATCTGATTGCGATTGGTGATGACCTGCAAGGTGGCGCGGACCCGCGGCGCGAGGGCATCGCATATGGACAATAAAGGACCGCGCTTGGCGGAAAAGGGGACGATATGGCACAGATAACCACATTGGCACGCAATGAAGACGGGATTGGATCGGTTCTGGGCGTGCTCAAGCAGCGCTTCGGCGAGCGGTTCCAGACCGGACTGTCGATCCGTGAACAGCACGGCCATACGACCACCTGGATCGAGAATCAGATGCCCGATGGCGTGGTCTTTGCCCAATCGACGCAGGAAGTGTCCGAGATCGTGAAGATCTGCGCGGAACATAAGGTGCCGGTCATCGCCTATGGCACCGGGACGTCACTGGAAGGGCATATCAACGCCCCCGCTGGCGGGATTTCCATCGACCTGTCGCAGATGGACAAGGTGCTTGAGGTCAACGCGGGCGATCTGGATTGCCGGGTGCAGCCGGGGGTGACGCGCGAGGCGCTGAACACCTACCTGCGCGACCAGGGGCTGTTCTTTCCGATTGATCCGGGGGCCAATGCCTCGCTGGGGGGGATGACGGCGACGCGGGCCTCGGGCACCAACGCGGTGCGCTATGGCACCATGAAGGACAATGTGCTGAGCCTGGAGGTGGTGCTGGCGGATGGGCGCATCATGCGCACCGCCAGCCGGGCGCGGAAATCCTCTGCCGGCTATGACCTGACCCGTCTGATGGTGGGGTCGGAGGGGACACTGGGGCTGATCACCGAGATCACCCTGAAGTTGCAGGGCATTCCCGAGGCGATGTCGGCCGCGCGTTGTTCCTTTCCAACGCTGGAAGCGGCGTCGCGCGCGGTGATGGCGACGATCCAATACGGGTTGCCGGTGGCGCGGATCGAGCTGCTGGATGCCTTGGTGGTCAAGGCGGTGAATGCCTATTCCAAGCTGGATCTGCCGGAAACGCCGATGTTGCTGCTGGAGTTCCACGGCTCGGAGGCGGGTGTTGCCGAACAGGCGGAGACCTTTGGCATCCTGGCGGAGGAAGAGGGTGGTACGGGCTATCAGGCCACTGCATCGCTGGAGGAGCGCAACAAGCTTTGGCAGGCGCGGCATGACGCCTATTGGGCGGTGATGGCACTGCGGCCCGGCTGCAAGGCTGTGGCCACGGATGTCTGCGTGCCGATCTCGCGTCTGGCCGAGGCGGTGGCGGCGTCAGATGCCAAGGCGAGGGAACTAGGGCTGATCGCACCGGTGGTGGGCCATGCGGGCGACGGGAACTTCCACGCCTCGCTGCTGCTCGACATGGATGATGCCGAAGAGGTGGCGCGGGCGGAAAGCTTTATCAGTTGGCTGAATGACATGGCGATTGCCATGGATGGCACCTGCACCGGGGAACATGGTGTGGGGCAGGGCAAGCGACCCTATCTGATCAAGGAAATGGGGCCGGAGGCGCTCAGCGTCATGGGGGCGATCAAGGTAGCGCTGGACCCGGACAACATCATGAACCCCGGCAAGATCCTGCCCGCGTGATCCAAAGGCGCGGCTGCGCCGCATGACATTATGGGTGTCTGTGGCGGGCTGAGCCCTTCCCTTGGGCGTTTGCGCCAGTGGCACGAGGGGAAGTGTATATTTGAAGAACAATGAAAGGCAGGGGTGGGCCTGAACCGGCGTATTGGTTTGGTGGATTCGCCGCTTTTGAGCGGTGACGGAAAGCGCAGTCGAAAATTCGCGCGGCGCAGGTCGGTTTTGCGCTGTCTTGCGTCGGCGCGGAATGGTGGAATTCCAGTGCCCTGACTAAAAGGGGGGCAGATCCAGCAGGGGAGCCCCGGACATGAAAACAAACGTCAAAGCACTGGTCGTCGGCGGCGGTGCCGTGGGGACATCCATCGCCTATCATCTGGCGCGCGCGGGCTGGGAAGATGTGATGCTGCTGGAGCGCGACGAGTTGACGTCAGGCTCCACCTGGCACGCGGCTGGGCTTTTGCCCTATTTCAACATGTCCTTCGCGACCACGCATATCCATGACTATTCGATCAAGTTCTACAAGACACTGGAAGAGGAGACCGGCCTGAATGCCGGTTTCGCCGTGGTGGGCAATCTGCGGATGGCGCAGACCGATGCGCGGATGGATGAATACATGCTCTATGCCTCGACCGCGGAGACCTGCGGCGTGCCCTACGAGTGGCTGACGCCGGATCAGATCAAGGCGAAGTGGCCGCTGATCCGGACCGAGGACCTGAAGGGTGCGATCTATCACCAGACCGACGGTTATATTAACCCTGCCGATGTGACCATGGCGATGGCCAAGGGCGCGCGTCAGCGCGGCGTGATGATCGAACGCAAGTGGCAGGCGGATGCCTTCCACTGGAACGGCGAGGCCTGGGAAGTCACCGCGACGAAGATGGTCGAAAAGGGCGGCAACCTTGTGCCGTCCGACGAACAGATCGTCATCACGGCGGAGCATGTGGTGACCGCCAGCGGCAACCACGCGCAGCGTACGGCCAAGATGTTGGGGCTAAAGATGCCTGCGATCTCGGTCGAGCATCAATTCATCGTCATGGACCAGGACCCCGAATTGGTCGAGTTCCGCAAGCAGCCGGGCAATGTCGAGCACCCGGTTATCCGTGACGCCGATGCGCAAAGCTATGTCCGCGAGGAGCGGGGCGGCTGGATTCTGGGCGTCTACGAGCCGAATGCACCTGCGCGGTTCGAATACGGCGTGCCCGACAGTTTCCGCGCCGATCTGTTCCAGTTGGATCTGGACCGGATCGAGGATCAGTACATGGCGATGAACCACCGCATCCCGTCCGCCGAAAACTGCGGGCTGAAGGACGATTTCAACGGCCCGATCTGCTACACCCCTGACGGCAACCCGCTGGTTGGTCCTGCACCGGGCCTGCGCAACATGTGGCTGGCTGAAGGTTTCTCTTTCGGGATCACGGCGGCGGGCGGCACCGGTTATTACCTTGCGCAGCTGATGGTCGAAGGCGAGGCCGAGATCGACATGGCGTCGCTCGACCCCAAACGCTATGGCGACTGGATGACCACCGAGTTCGCCGCGCGCAAGAACGAGGAAGCCTACGAACACGTCTATATCCTGCACCACCCCGACGAAGAACGCCCCGCTTGCCGTCCGCTGCGCACCTCGCCTGCTTATGACCGGCAGGCCGCGCGCGGCGCGCAGTTCGGCTGGGTCAACGGCTGGGAACGCCCGAATTATTTCGCGCCCTCAGGGTTCAACGACCATGACGCGCGCAGTTTCCGCCGGGGTGGCTGGTGGCAATATGCCGTGGAAGAGGCGAAGGCGATCCGCGAGGGTGTGGGCCTGATCGACGCCACAGCCTTTACCAAGCATCTGGTCAAAGGGCCGGGGGCGACGCAGTTTCTCGATTGGTTCACCTGCAACAAGCTGCCCAGCGTTGGCCGTATCAACCTGACCTATGCGCTGACCGGGGCGGGCACCACGCGCACGGAATACACGATCGTGCGGCTGGCCGAAGATGAATATTATCTTGTGAGCGCCGGGGCCTGGACAGCCTATGACAGCGATTACCTGCGCAAGGCGATCGAGGACAAGGCGCCGGAGTTCGGATATATCGAATGCCATGATGTCACCACGCAATGGGGCGTATTTGCCATTGCCGGGCCAAAGTCGCGTGATGTCCTGAAAGAGATCGTCAAGGATGCGGACCCCGACACGGTGTTGTCGAACAAGCGCTTCCCCTGGCTGACCATGCGCAACATTGAGCTGGGCATGTGCCCGGTCCGTGCGATCCGCGTGGCCTATACCGGCGAGCTGGGCTGGGAGCTGCACCACCCGATCGAGATGCAGAACTACCTCTTCGACCAACTTGAGAAAGCGGGCGAGAAGCATGGGATGAAGCTGGTCGGCGCGCGGGCACAGAACTGGCTGCGGCAGGAAAAGAGCTACCGCGCCTTTGGCAATGAGTTGGGCCGTGACGCGACCCCGCTGGAGGCCGATCTGCCGCGCTTTGTCGATCTGAACAAGGAATTTCACGGCAAGCAGGCGATGGCCGATCACGGCATCCGCGCGAAATGCGTGACGGTGCTGATCGACGGGCCGGACGATGCAGACCCCTGGGGCCGCGAAGTGCTTTATGCCGGTGACACGCGCACCGGGCGTCTGACCTCGGGTGGCTATTCGGTGGCCTTCGGCAAGAGCATCGGCATGGGCTATGTAAAGCCGGAACACGCCGAGGTGGGCACGAAGCTGAAGATCAAGATGTTCGATCAGCTTTGGGATGCAGTGGTGGTCGAGGACAGCCCCTATGATCCCAAGAACGCGACCATTCGGGTCGACGGGTGAAGCGTTTCCGCCGCTGTCCACCTCGGCGGCGGCATCTGATGCCGGGGGTCGGAATTTTCGAAAATTCCGGCCCGTTTTCTTCGAAGAAAACGGCTACCGCACCGCGCGGCGCGCAATCCAGGCCTGCCAGTCCGACCGGCTGCCGTTGAAGGCGTTCAGGTCCACGTCGCCGGCAATGCCCGGCACGACGCCTGTGGCGGTGTATTGCCAGAAGCGCCAGGGCTGGCCGGGGTAAACCTCCGCCGGGGTTTTGGCGGTGGACCGCAGCCAGAACTCGTAACCCCGGAACTGGTCCAGGTTGTTTTCGCTGTAGAATTTCGGTGTCGTATAGATGATCGGACGCTGGCCATATTGCGCTTCGACGATCCGCAGCCAGCGGCGCATCTGGTCTCGCACTTCAGCCCCCGGCGGGCGCACCGTGGCGCAGGTCGGTGAGAAGGGGTTCCATTCCATGTCCAGCACCGGGGGCATCATGCCGGGGGTGCGCGGGACGTTTCGGATGAACCAGCGGGCCTGATCCTCTGGCGAGGTGCAAAAGTAGTAGAAATGATAGGCACCACGCGCCACGCCAGCACTGCCCGCCGCACGCCAGTGTTCCTCGAACCCGGAATCCAGCAGGTCGCCGCCCTCTGTCGCCTTGATGAAGGCAAAGTTTACGCCGCTGGCCCGCGCGGTGCCCCACTCAATGCTTTTCTGGAAGCGTGCGGCGTCGATCCCGTGCACGGCAAAGGCGGCAGGGCGTGGTGTGTTGAAAGAGGCAGGATCGCTGTCGCCGAAATCCGGCGCAAACAGAACGCCGGGTGGGGCGGGCGGCACGCCTGTGTCGTGCGCCCCGCAGGCGGCGAGGGCCAGAAGGCAAAGCAGGGAAAGGCGGCGGAGCAGGATCATCAGGCTGGCTTTCTCGCGACAAGGGCAAGGTTGTTGGCGGGCATCCCGACACAGTGGGCCGGTTCCAGACCAGAGTTGCCCAGCCAGCCCGCAACTTCAAGATCGTCCTTGTAGCCAATCAGCGGATCGGCGCCGCGCAATTCTGCGTCGAACCGGCGGTCGCCCTCACTGATCAATTCACCCGATCGCTTGAACGGCCCGTAAAGGACAAAGACCCCGCCGGGGGCAAGGGCTGCTGCCACGCCGTTCAGCACCTGACGGCCTTCGGCGTCGGAAATCAGGTGCAGCAGGTTCACCAACACGATCAGGTCGTATGGACCGCTGTCTGCGTGCCAATCGGGCGCACTGGCGTCGAGGTGCCGCACAGGGGCGACATTGGCCAGCCCCGCCTCTGTCACATGGGCGTCGATGCTGATGCGGCGGGCCGGGTCGATTTCGGTTGGTTGCCAATGCAGGCCCGGTAGGGCGCGGGCAAAGACCACCACATGCTGTCCCGTGCCGCTGGCAATCTCCAGCGCGCGGCCTGTGGCGGGCGCATGTTGTAGCAAGACAGCGCAGATCGCATCGGCATTGCGCGCGGCGGCGGGGGCATGCAGCTTGCCACTCTCCTGCGGATCAGCGACGCTGGCAGTGGGCGGCAATTTGCGGATCATCCCCGGAACCTGTCCGGTGTGAGGCTGGCCACCACGTCGCCGGGCATCGCAGGCGCGCGGCCCATCACCAGATCGGCGAGCAGTTGCGAGGCGGCCGGTGCCGTCTGAAACCCGTAGCCGCCCTGCGCCGCGCACCACACAAAGGTCGGGTCACCCGGTTCTGGGCCCAGCACCAGCGCGCGGTCCGGGGAAAAGCTGCGCAGTCCGGCCCAGGACGTGAGCAGCCGGGTGACCGGCTCTGTCACAATGGCCTCGTAGCGCGCCAGCCCTTCAGCCAGTACCATGTCATCGGCCCAGGCGTCATGCGGGTCCACCGGATCTTCCTCTGCCGGGGAAACCAGCAGCGCGCCCGCGTCGGGCTTGGCGTACCAGGTCTCGCCCACGCCAAAGAACATGGGCCAGCGGCTGACGTCATGACCGCCGGGTGCTGGCAGCCGCGCCATGGAACGACGATGTGGGACGATGCCGATGGGGGCGATCCCGGCCATCCCGGCGATCTGATCGGCCCAGGCCCCGGCCGCGTTGACCAGCCGGGTGGCACTATGGTTGCCCTTGGGTGTGCTGACCTGCCAGATTTCACCCTGCCGACTGATCGCCGAGACAGGCGCATCGGTGATGACGGCACCGCCATTGCGGCGAATCTCGCGGGCGAAATCCTGCATCATCCGGTCGGTGTCGATGTCATAGGCTTCTTCGTGATAACCCGCGTACGCCAGCTGTTCCGGGTCTAGGATCGGCACCAGCTCCAGCGCCCGTTCCAGACTGATCGGTGCGATGCCCAGCGTTTCGGCGTCTTTCTCAAATGCCGCGTGTTCATCGGCGCGGGCTGCCAGCAGGAAACCGCGCGGGCTGAGATAGCCGCCGTTCGCATGCCAGTGATAGTCGGCGCTGGCCTTGTTCAGCGCGACCGTGCTGGGCAGGCCGTAGTTCTGCTCGAACAGCGCGGCAGAGCGGCCCGATGCGTGAAACCCAAGTGCCGATTCGCTCTCCAGCACGGTCACCTGTGCATCGGCAGACAGACGCGCGCCTGCGGACAGGCCGGCGATGCCGCCCCCGATGATGACGATATCCCTCATGTCTGTTCCTCCAGCCGATCCGTGGCGGGTGGCGGCGTCGGGCTGAGGGCACTCAGCCGGGCATAAAGTTCACCCGACATTTCGAACTGCATCGCCGCCAGCGAGGGCTGCAATTGTTCGACCGATCTGGCCGAGATGATCGGGCTTGGTCCCGTCGGATGCCGCGCGGCCCAGGCCACTGCCAGCGTGGCGGGATGCACGCCCGTCTCCTGCGCGATTTCGGTCAGGCCCTGGGCAGCGTCATGCATCTGCGCCTGTCCATAACGCGCGGCATAGCGGTCATCCTCGCTGAGCCTGCCGGTGCCGCCAGCACCGTATTTCCCGGTCAGCAGCCCGCCGCCCAATGGCGAATAGGGGGCCACGAGAATGCCCAGATCATCCGCCATCGGCAGGATCTCGACTTCGGCCTGCCGTTTGACCAGGTTATACATCGGCTGGATCACCGCGACTGTCAGGTCAAAATCCGCAGCGACACCCGCTGCCTTCACCACTTGCCAGGCGGCAAAGTTGGAAAGGCCGATGTGGCGGATATGGCCCTTATCCCTGAGTTGCGCGAAGGTTTCGAAGCTTTCGGCCATGTCGGTGTCTGGATCGAAACGGTGCAGATAGAGCACGTCGAGCGTGTCCAGCCCCATCCGCTTGCGCGAGGTTTCGGCAGAATTCAGGATATTGTCGCGGCTCGCACCGCCGGAGTAGGCTGCCTTTGTCGCGATGATCAGGTCGTCGCGACGGCTGCCCAGGAACCGCCCGAGCAAGGTCTCCGACGCGCCGTCGGTATAGACATGTGCCGTGTCGAAATGGGTGATGCCCGTCTCGATACAGGCCTCGAACATTGCGGCGGAGGCGGCGTCATCCGCCCGCCCGCCGAATTGCATGGTGCCAAAGGCAAGGCGGCTGGCGGGGGTGCCATTCAGGCTGGTCAAAGTTTGTTTCATGACTGCTTTGGTGGCATGGAGAAAGGCCCGGCGCAATGGCCGCTTTGCAGGGCGTTCAGCCCGCCCTCATTCGCCGCCTTTTTCCGTTGCACGCTGATAGGCCGGACGGCCATGGATCATATCGACGAACCCCTTGAGCGCCGGGAACTCCGCGCCGCGGTCCATGCGCATGGCGATCTCTGCCGGGAAGCTGAGCATGATGTCGGCGGCAGACAGCCGGTCCAGCACGAAATGGCCCGAGGGGCGCACGAGACTGTTCATATAGGCGAAATGGCTGGTCAGTTCCTCAGAGATGCGCGGATGCAGCGGCGCGCCCGCTTCGCCCAGGCGACCGACATAGAGGTTCAGCAGAATCGGCGTCATGGCAGAGCCTTCGGCGAAATGCATCAGTTCGAGATGGCGCAGGTAGGCGTCATCGTCCCGGGGGGGAATCATCTCGGGGGCGAACCGGGCGCAGAGCACTTCGGTGATTGCGGCGCTTTCGGTGATCAGCTTGCCGTCGAGTTCCACCATCGGCGATTTGCCCAAGGGGTGCATGCTGCGCAGTTCCGGCGGTGCCAGGTTGGTTTTGGCGTCCCGCTTGTAGTGGGCGATGGTATAGGGATGGCCGATTTCCTCAAGCAGCCACAGAATGCGATGCGAGCGGGAGCGGTTGAGGTGGTGGACGTGGATCATGATCTGGCCTTTCGCGACGGTTCCGGGGCCAGTGTAACGGGTGGTCGCAAAAGGAAAAGCGCGAAGCGGTGCTGTGATCCGGCGGACGCGGCTGACGCCGCGACGTCATGTCGAGTGGGTGCGGCGCGCTGAGCCCGAAGCATCGACCGGACATCCGGCCGTGTGGGCATGCAGGTGTATTTTCCGGAACAATGAAACGAAAAAGGAGGCAGGTGTGGTGACCTGCCTCCTTGCGTCGGGATTTGGCCGCGTTATTGCGGAATGTCGCCTTCGATGCCTTCGACATAGAAGTTCATACCGGCCAGCGTGCCGTCATCGGCTGTATCGCCTTCGGCCAGCCAGGCGCTGCCGTCCTGTTTGTTGATCGGCCCGGTGAAGGGGTGATAGTCGCCCGAGGCGATGCTGTCTTTCAGTGCCAGCGCCTGTTCCTTGACTTCGGCGGGCACCGCATCGGTGATCTCGCCGATGCCGACCATGCCGGGCCCGATACCGTCCCAGGTGTCGGTCGATTCCCAGGTGCCGTCCATCACCGCCTTGGTGCGCGCGATATAATAGGGCGCCCAGTTGTCGATGATCGACGAGACCCGCGGTTTGGGCGCGTATTGTGCCATGTCGGAGGCCTGACCGAAGGTGATTACGTTGCCGGCTTCCTGGGCCGCGGCCTGGGGCGCGGTGGAATCGGTGTGTTGCAGCACCACGTCCGCGCCCTGTTCGATCAGCACCTTGGCGGCGTCCGCTTCCTTGGCGGGGTCAAACCATGTGTAGGCCCAGACGATCTTGAACTGGACGTCCGGGTTCACTTTCTTGGCATGGATATAGGCAGAATTGATGCCCCGGATCACTTCGGGGATCGGGTAGGAACCGATATAGCCGATGATGTTGCTTTTGGTCATGGAGCCCGCGATGTGGCCCTGGATGGCGCGGCCTTCGTAGAAGCGTGCGGAATAGGTCGAGACGTTGTCGGCCCGTTTGTACCCGGTGGCGTGTTCGAACTTCACATCCGGGAATTTCTTGGCGACGTTGATCGTGGGATCCATATAGCCGAAGGATGTGGTGAAGATCAGGTCGGCACCGTCCAGCGCCATCTGTGTCATCACGCGCTCGGAGTCCGGGCCTTCGGCGACGTTTTCGACAAAGACGGTTTCGACCGCATCGCCGAATTCCTCTTCGAGGGCCAGGCGACCCTCGTTGTGTTCGTAGGTCCAGCCGCCGTCGCCGACAGGGCCGACAAAGACGAAGCCGACCTTGGTCTTGTCCTGCGCAAGCGCGCCGGTTGCCAAACCGGCGGCCAGTGCCGCAGTTGTCAGGAGTTTCGTGAGTTTCATGTGAGTTCCCCGTTTGATGCCCTTGTCGGGCTGAATTGGCCCCTATTGAGAGGCATGGAAAGTGCGGCCAAGGGAGGCAGGTGCCGCCGATTTGTCCGCTGACAGGATCACCAGCACGATGATCGTGATGAGATAGGGCGACATTGCCAGATACTCCACCGGAATGGCAACGCCCGCGCCCTGCAGATTCAACTGCAATTGTGTGATGCCGCCGAAAAGATAAGCACCCAGCAACAGTCGCCATGGTTTCCAGCTGGCAAAGACCACCAGCGCCAACGCAATCCAGCCGATGCCGGCGGTCATGCCTTCGGTCCATTGCGGCACCCGGATCAGGCTGATGTAGGCCCCGCCAACGCCCGCGCAGGCCCCGCCGAACATGATGGCAAGGGTCCGGATGCGCTTGACGTGATAGCCCAGCGCATGGGCGGCATCATGGCTTTCGCCCACGGCGCGCAACACCAGCCCCGCGCGGGTGAACTTCAGCACCGCCCAGGTGGCCGCGACAAGCGCGATGCCAAGGTAGAGGATGATGTCATGGGTGAACAGGATCGGGCCGATCACCGGAATATCCGCCAGCGGGCCAAAGTCGATATCGCCCAGGCGCGGCGGTTTCACCCCGACATAGCTTTGGCCCAGAAGCGCCGAGAGCCCGAGCCCGAAAAGCGTAAGCGCCAGGCCGGAAGCGACCTGATTGGCCAGCGCGATCTGGGTGAGGAAGGCAAAGAGCAGCGACAGCAGCGCCCCGCCCGCCGCGGCGGCGGCAAAGCCCAGCAGGGGTGATCCGGTTTCCACTGCAACAGCAAAGCCGCAGATCGCCCCGGTGATCATCATGCCCTCGACCCCGAGGTTCAGCACGCCGGATTTCTCGACCACCAACTCACCGATGGCGGCAAAGATCAGGGGCGTTGCCGCGACCAGGAAACCGGCGACGAAGAGGATCGGGTTGATTGCAGAAAGGTCCATCATGCCACCTCCGTCCGGCCAGGGCGCAGCCGGTAATTTGTCAGCAGGTCAAAGGCGAGCAGGAAGAACAGCAACATTCCCTGGAACACCTGGATGGCAGCGGCAGGCAGACCCAGCTGCGATTGCGCGATGTCGCCGCCGATATAGGTCAGCGCCATCAGCCCGCCCGCCAGCAGGATGCCGATCGGGTGCAACCGCCCCAGAAAGGCGACGATGATCGCGGTAAAGCCATACCCCACGTTGAAATCAATCGTCACCTGGCCCGCAGGCCCCGCAACTTCGAACAGCCCGGCCAGACCGGCCAGCAGCCCCGATGCGCCAAGGCAGAACAACACCAGCCGCGTCGGGTTCACACCAGAGAAACGCGCGGCGCGCGGTGCCTCACCCGTGACCCGGATGGCAAAGCCAAGGCGGTGTTTGGTCAGCAGCACATAGGCAAAGATCACCGCGATCAATGCCGCCACCACACCCCAATGCATGCCCGATCCCTCGATCAGGTCAGCGTTGAAGGCGCTGTTGTATTGCTGCAGGTTGCGGCTGCCCGGAAAGCCGAAACCTTCGGGGTTTTTCATCAGCCCCAGTGACATGGAGGCAAGGAACTGTTCTGCCACATAGACCAGCATCAGCGAAACGAGAATTTCATTGGTGCCGAACTTGACCTTCAACAATGCCGGGATCATTGCCCATAACCAGCCGCCAAAGGCCCCGGCCAGCACCATCATCGGAAAGACGATGAAACTCTCCATCGGATAGAACGCCAGCCCCACGCCCGCACCAAACAGCGCGCCCATGATGTATTGCCCTTCCGCCCCGATGTTCCAGATACCCGCCTTGAAGCCCAGGCTCAGCCCGATGGCGATCAACACCAGCGGCGCGCCTTTGATCAGCAGTTGCGGACGATAGTAAAAGGCGAATTCGCCGAACAGCGGCTGCCAGAAGATCGTGATGATCGAGGTGACAGGGTCCTTGCCCAGCACGGCAAACATCAACCCGCCAAACACCATGGTTGCCAGCACCGCCAGCAGCGGCGTGGCCAGTGAAAAGGCCCGGCTTGGCTGCGGTCGCTTCTCCAGCCGGATCATGCGCCGCCCCCTGGCTTCATTGTTCCCAAAATACACAAATGAGCCGGTTCAGACATGCGCCACCTCCATTCCATGGGCACCGCCCATCATCATCCCGATCTCATCCACCGTCAGCCCCTGCGCGGGGCGGGGGGGTGACAGGCGGCCTTCGTTCAATGCGGCGAAACGGTCCGAAATTTCCATCAACTCGTCCAGATCCTGGCTGATTGCGATAATGGCCGCGCCGTTCTCTGCCAGATCCAGCAGCGCCTGGCGGATTGCGGCGGCGGCAGAGGCATCGACACCCCAGGTCGGCTGGTTCACCACAAGAAGGTCGGGGCGTTGCAGGACCTCGCGCCCGATCACGAATTTCTGAAGGTTGCCCCCCGACAGGGACCGCGCCGCATTGCCCGGCCCCGGTGTGCGCACGTCGAATGTGCTGATGATCCGTTCGGCAAAGCTTCGCGCGGCGCTCCAGTCCAGCAGGCCGCCCCGGTCCAGATTCTCGCGCGCGGCCCCGGTCAGCATGGCGTTCTCCGTCAGCGACATGTCGGGGGCGGCGGCATGGCCCAGCCGCTCCTCCGGCGCTGTCAGAATGCCCATTGCGCGGCGCGGGGTCGGGCCCAGCACGCTCACGTCCCGGCCGCGAAAGGCGATCATGCCGGGCGCGCTCAGGGTTTCGCCGGACAGGGCTGCCAACAGTTCGTCCTGCCCGTTGCCCGCCACCCCGCCGATGCCCAGCACCTCGCCCGCACGCACCTCGACGCTGATCTCGCGCAGGGGCATGCCAAAGGCGCTGGGTGATTTCGCGGACAATCCGGTCAGCGACAGCACCACGTCGCCGGGTGTCTTGCCTGCGCGCGTGGGTGTCTTCAGCACCGTGCCCACCATCATTTCCGCCATGTCCCGCGCCGATGTCTCGGAGGGGGTGCAATGGCCCACCACCTTGCCCAGCCGCAGGATCGTGGCGCTGTCACAAAGCGCGCGGATCTCCTCCAGCTTGTGCGAAATATACAGGATCGCGGTGCCCTCGGCAGAAAGCTTGCGCAGGGTCTTGAACAGGATCTCGACCTCCTGCGGGGTCAGCACGGAAGTAGGCTCATCCATGATCAGCAGCTTGGGCTCCTGCAACAGACAGCGGATGATTTCGACCCGCTGGCGTTCGCCTGCCGACAGATCCCCCACCACGCGGTCGGGCGAGAGTGGCAGACCGTAGGTATCCGACACCTCGCGGATGCGCTGGCTCAGCGTGCGCAGTTTCGGCGCGTCCTCCATGCCCAGCGCGATATTCTCGGCCACGGTCAGCGCGTCGAACAGGGAAAAATGCTGGAACACCATGCCCACGCCCGCCGCCCGCGCCGCGCGCGGCTCTGCCGGGGCAAAACCCGTGCCATGCATTTGCATCCTGCCCGCGTCAGGCTTCACCAGGCCATAGATCATCTTGACCAGGGTGGATTTGCCAGCGCCGTTTTCGCCCAGCAGCGCATGGACCTCGCCCGGAGCAATGCGCAACGACACATCGTCATTGGCCACGACGCCGGGATAGGCCTTGGTCAGGCCGGACAGCTCCAGCAGGGGTTTTTCGTTCATGCGGTTTCCCCTTCGGGCATCAGGGCAAGAAGCCGGTTTACACAGCCCCTGGCAATGGCATCCGGGGCCTTGCCAAGCGATTTGTCCCCAATGGGACAGGTGATCGGCGCGGGATCAAGCCCCAGTGCGCGCAGTCTCTTGTCGAACCGCGTCCATTTGGTCTCTGATCCGATCAGCCCGCAGGAGGCAAAGCCGCGTTCCAGCAGGGCGGCACACAGTGCAAGGTCGATGTCATGGGAATAGGTAAAGATCAGGTGGTGCGCGTTAACCGGCGCGCGCATGGCAAGGCGCGGCATGTCGGCGGCGATCACGCGGGCGTCCGCGCCCAGGGGGCCGGATGGGAACCGGTCGGCGGCGTCGTCCACCCAGGTGATCTTGAACGCCTGCGGGTGGGCCGCGCGCATCACCGCGCGCCCGACATGGCCCGCGCCCCAGAGCCAGAGGAAAGCCGGGTGCGCAGGCTGTGTTTTCAGCGGGTGGACGTGGAAATGTTCCATGTCGGTGCTGCGCTTGTCACGGGTAAAGAGCAGTTTCACCGATCCACCACAGCATTGGCCCAGACCGGGGCCAAGGGGGAAGCTGCGGGTCAGCTCCGGCGCGTCGTTCGTCAACATCTGGCGGGCAATGCGGATGGCCTGATGTTCCAGCGCGCCGCCGCCGATGGTGCCCGTCGTAGCCTCGGCAGTCACTTTCATTGCGGTGCCCGCGTCGCGGGGGGCGGAACCGCGCGTGGCGGTGATCTCGATATAGATCGCGCCGCTCATGCCCGCGTCCTTTCCACTGCTGCCAGCACCTGTTCCGCCGTCGCCGGGGCCTGCAAATCGCCATAGGCCGGGCCGCAGGCCCCCACCGCGTCCGACAGGGCCATCAGCGCGGATATGCCCAGCATCAGCGGCGGCTCGCCCACCGCCTTGGACCGGTAGACCGTCCGCGCCGGATTGGGCTGATCCCAAAGGGCCACGTTGAACACCTCCGGACGGTCGCCGCAGGCGGGTATCTTGTAGGTCGATGGCGCATGCGTCTTCAGCGCGCCGTGATCGTCCCAGACCAGTTCCTCCGTCGTCAGCCAGCCCGCGCCCTGCACGTAACCGCCCTCGATCTGTCCGATGTCGATGGCGGGGTTCAGCGAGGCACCCGCGTCATGCAGGATGTCGGTGCGCAGAATCCGGTTTTCACCCGTCAGCCTGTCGATCACCACCTCGGTGCAGGCCGCGCCATAGGCGAAATAATAGAACGGCCGCCCCCGGCCCCTGATCCGGTCCCATTCGATATCGGGTGTCTTGTAGAACCCGGTGGCCGACAGGCTGACCCGCGCCTGATAGGCAGAGGCGGCAGCCTCGGCAAAGCTGATCTGCTCCCCGCCCGCGCGCACCTTGCCCCCGGCAAAGCTGATCTCGGTGATCTGGTAGCGTTCCGCCAGATGCGCCCTGATCCGCTCGCGGATCTCGTCGCAGGCGTTCTGCACCGCCATGCCGTTCAGGTCCGACCCGGAGGAGGCCGCCGTGGCCGAGGTGTTCGGCACCTTGCCGGTGTCCGTCGCGGTGATCTTGACCGCCTCCAGCGGCACGCCAAAGCGGCTGGCGGCCACCTGCGCGACCTTCTGGAACAGGCCCTGACCCATCTCGGTGCCGCCATGGTTCAGGTGGATCGAGCCGTCCTGATAGACATGCACCAGCGCCCCCGCCTGATTGAGGTGTGTGAGCGTGAAGGAAATGCCGAATTTCACCGGCGTCAGCGCGATGCCGCGTTTCAGGATCGGCTGATCTGCGTTCCACGCGGCAATCGCGGCGCGCCGGGCGTCATAATCACAGCTTGCCGCCAGCCGGTCGGTCAGCGCGTTGATGACGCAGTCGGTGACAGGCTGGTGATAGGGGGTCGTCTGCACACCCTCGGGCGGGGCCGGGAGCGTTGCGGCAGGCACAGGTTGCGCCCCGCGCGATGTGTTGTCCTCTGCCGGTGAGGCGGTGACGGCTGCGCTGCCTGTCTCGACCTCGGGGGGCGGTGCAACGTGATCGGCATAGTAATTGACCCGCCGCACCGCCAGCGGGTCCAGCCCGCGCGCATGTGCGATGTGGTCCATCACCTTTTCGATCCCGACCATCCCCTGCGGCCCGCCAAAGCCGCGAAAGGCCGTGGCCGACTGCGTGTTGGTCCGTAACCGGTGCGAGGTGATGCGGATGTGGTCCAGGTGATAGGCGTTGTCGGCATGCAGCATCGCGCGGTCCGCCACCGGCAGGCTCAGGTCCATGGCCCAGCCGCAGCGCGCGTATTGGGTGAAGTCCAGCGCCACGATGCGGCCCGCGTCGTCAAAGCCCACGTCATAGTCAATGCGGAAATCATGCCGCTTGCCGGTCACGATCATGTCGTCATCGCGGTCATAGCGCATCTTGCAGGGCCGCCCAGTCTGCCGTGCTGCCAGCGCACAGGCGATGGCCAGTGCGTTGCCCTGGCTTTCCTTGCCGCCGAACCCGCCGCCCATGCGCCGGGTTTCCACGCGCACGGCATGCATCGGCTTGCCGATGGCATGGGCCACCTTGTGCTGGATCTCGGTCGGGTGCTGGGTCGAACTGTGGATCAGCATGTCGCCGTCGTCCTGCGGCAGGGCAAGGGCGGCTTGCCCCTCCAGATAGAAATGCTCCTGCCCGCCGATGTCGATGCTGCCCGACAGACGGTGTGCCGCACTGGGCAGGACCGCTTCCGGTTCGCCCTTTCGATAAATCCGCGGCCCGTCTTCGAAACGGGTGTTGGCGGCAAGGGCTTCCGCGATGCTCAGGACCGGTTTTTCTGCCGCGATGTCGACCTTGCCCAGACGCGCCGCGCGGCGTGCGGCCAGATGCGATGTGGCCACGACCAGAAACAGCGGTTGGCCGACGTAATGCACGGTGCCAGCCGCCAGCAAAGGCTCATCATGGTTGGAGGGGGAGCAATCGGCCTCGAAGGGCAGATCCTCTGCGGTCAGCACCGCGACCACACCGGGGGCCTGCCTGACCGCGTCAAGGTCCATCGTGGTGATGCGCCCTGCTGCGGTCTGGCTCAGCCCAAAGGCCAGGTGCAGGGTATTGCCCGGCACCGGGATGTCATCGACATAGCGCGCGGCGCCGGTCACATGCAGATGTGCGGCGTCATGGGGCAGGGGGCGCGCGATGCTCATGCGCTCACCTTGCTGACATCCGTGGTCTGGCCGGAGAGGTCATGGAAATACCGCAACAGCATGTTCTGCGCCGTCTGCATCCGGTAGCCCGCTGATGCGCGCATGTCGGACAGCGGTTCGAAATCTTCAGCCATAGCCGCCATTGCAGAATGGAAACTGTCAGCAGTGAAAGGCGCGCCCTCCAGCGCGGCCTCGGCTGCATCTGCGCGTTTCGGGGTGCCTGCCATGCCACCAAAGGCGATGCGGGCGCTGGTGATGGTCTGGCCCTGGCGGGTGATGCTGAGACAGCCACAGACGGCCGAAATGTCCTGATCGAAGCGTTTCGAGAGTTTGTAGCAGCGCAGGGTGTCGGGCAGTTTGGGAATGCTGATGGCTTCGACGAATTCGCCCGGTGTGCGGTCCTGCTTGCCATAGGCGATAAAGAAATCCTCCAGCGGCAGGCTGCGGCGCGTGTCGCCGCGACGCAGGTGCAGGGTGGCCCCAAGGGCAATCAGCGCGGGCGGGCCGTCTCCGATGGGCGAACCATTGGCGATGTTGCCGCCGATGGTGGCGGCATTGCGGACCTGCACCGACCCATAGCGTCGCAGCATGGTGCCGAGGCTGGGATGGTGCGGGGCGATATGGGCCTCAAGCGCGGTCAGGCTGGTCATCGCCCCGACGCGCCAGTGATCGCCTGCGTCAGTGATGCCGCGCAGGTCGGCGCAGCGGTTCAGAAAGGCGACCTGACCCAGATCGCGGAATTGTTTGGTGACCCACAGCCCCACGTCGGTGGCCCCGGCAATCAGGGTGGCCTGCGGGTTGGCGGCGTACCAGCGCGCCAGATCATCGGAATGGGTGGGATGCAGGACCCGGGGGGCCAGCCCCCCGGACCCCCCGGTGGTATTTTCGGAACAATGAAAGGACAGGTTTTCAAGATGCACGGGGACCGGTGCTGCGCTGGCCGCTTCTGCCGCGCGGATGATCGGCGCATAGCCGGTGCAGCGGCAGAGGTTGCCCGCCAGTTGGGTGTCGTGGTCCCTGGCCCCGTTGAGATGCGCGCAGACCATGGAGACCACGAAGCCCGGCGTGCAGAAACCGCATTGGCTGCCATGGTGGTCGATCATGGCGCGCTGCACCGGGTGCAGGCTGCCGTCGGGCGCGCGGAGGCCTTCCACGGTGGTGACATGGCAGCCCTGTACCTGCGGCAGGAACAGGATGCAGCCGTTCAGCGCGCGTGATCCGGCCTCGTCGGTGATCATCACGGTACATGCCCCGCAATCGCCCTCGTTGCAGCCCTCCTTGGTGCCGGTCAGGCCGCGCGCCTCGCGCAGCCAGTCAAGCAGCGTGGTGGTGGGGGATACGTCGGTTAGTGACACAGGTTCTCCGTTCAGAAGAAACGTGATGTCCATGCCTGAAACCCGTCGCGTTACGTGTGTGGGGGCCAGATGCGCGCCCCCTCGATGCGACGTAGAAGGGGAGCGGCCCGTTTACTCCGAACAGACTAGGGAGTTTTCCAGGGCTCTGGCAAGCAAAAGCACGCCGCCGCCGCGTGAAAAATCCACGCGGGCGGCGGCGGATGCCCGGGAATGCGGCAAAGGATCAGTCCTTGAGGCCCGCCGCGACAGCTGCGAGTTGATCCGCCGCGATGCCCCAGCCTTCGTGAAAGCCCATGTCGATGTGTTTCTGCCGGTCCTCGGGGGAGGCATGCAGCACGCGGGCGGTATAGCGCGTGCCGGTGTCGATGGCTTCCAGCGAGACAATGGCGGTCATGAACCCGCTGCCGCGGGGGCGATACCCCGGCCCAAGCGCGTCGGTGAAGGAAAACAGCTTGCCGGGATCAGCGGCCAGCACGCAGCCCGGTTCGGCGTCGAAATCCGTGCCTTCGGGGTCCTGCATGACGGTCAGGAAGATGCCGCCGGGGGTTGGATCGACCTCGGCATGGGTAACCCTGTAGGGGGCCGGGCAGAACCATTGCTTGATCAGGTCCGGCTCTGTCCAGCAGCGCCAGACCGCCATCGGGGACGCCGCGATGCTTCGGATCAGTTCAAGGTCGCGTTTCGGATCGTATTCGGTCATTCCATGTCCTTTTCCAACGAGAGGGCCAATGCGTCGAGCCTGTCGAGCCGTTGTTCCCAGACCTGGCGCTGCCAGGCGAGCCAGCCCTGCACCTCCATCAGCGGGGCCGCCTCGATATGGCAGGTGCGCACACGGCCTTTCTTGACCGATCGCACCAGTCCTGCGGTTTCCAGTACCTTGAGGTGCCGCATGAAGGTGGGCAGTGCCATGTCATGCGGCGCTGCCAGTTCGGTGACGGATGCCGGGCCGCCCACCAGCCGCTCCACCACCGCGCGGCGGGTGGCGTCCGAGAGGGTCGAGAAGACAAGATCAAGTCGTTCATTGGCCATGCCGCCAAATATCGGGATGTCAGCGCGGGCGTCAATAGATACTTAGTGATTATGCTAAGTGTTAACTTGGTTTGCGCGACACACCGCCGATTGCCCCCGGCGGGTGGGCTGGATACGGTTGGTGCATGAAACATGCCCCCCGATTCATCCACCTGCGCACCCATTCCGAATATTCGCTGCTGGAAGGCGCGCTGCGGCTGAAGAAGCTGCCGCAGATGTGCCGCGATGCGGGGATGCCCGCGCTGGCGCTGACCGACACCAACAACATGTTCGCCGCGCTTGAATTTTCTGTCGGGATGGCCGGGGCCGGGGTGCAGCCGATCATCGGCTGCCAGGTCGATCTGGCCTATGTCGAGGTCCAGCCGGGGGAACGCCCGCGCGACCCCGCCCCGGTGGTCCTGCTGGCGCAGAGCGAGGCGGGCTATGAAAACCTGATGAAGCTGAACTCCTGCCTTTACATCGACAAGGGCGGTGCGCGGCCCGAGGTGACGCTGGACGAGCTGGAGGCGTTGAGCGGCGACATCATCTGCCTGACCGGCGGGCCGGGTGGCCCGGTGGGGATGCATCTGCAGAACGGCCAGCGCCCGGCGGCAGAGGCGCTGATGGCGCGGCTTGCGGCGGCTTTTGGCGACAGGTTGTACGTGGAGTTGCAGCGCCATCCGGGCGAGGATGGCCAGCCCGAAGCCGAGCGGCTGACAGAACGCGGGTTGATCGAAATGGCCTATGCCATGGACCTGCCGCTGGTCGCCACCAACGACGTCTATTTTCCCAAAACGGAGATGTACGAGGCGCATGACGCGCTGATCTGCATTGCCGAAGGGGCCTACGTGGATCAGCAGGAAGCCCGGCGGCGACTGACCGCTCAGCATTATTTCAAATCCGAAGCGGAGATGGTGACCTTGTTCGCTGACCTGCCGGAGGCGACCCAGAACACGGTTGAGATTGCCCGTCGTTGCGCCTTCATGGCCTATCGGCGCGATCCGATCCTGCCCAGGTTCGCCGATGACGAGGTGGCCGAGCTGCGCCGTCAGGCGCAGGAGGGGCTGCGTGAACGGCTGGCGATCATCCCCCATGCCGCGCCGGTGGAGGATTACGAAAAACGGCTCGAATTCGAGCTTGGGATCATCGAGGGGATGGGCTTTCCCGGCTACTTCCTGATCGTGGCGGATTTCATCAAATGGGCCAAGGATCACGACATTCCGGTGGGGCCGGGGCGCGGCTCTGGCGCGGGCTCGCTTGTGGCATATGCTCTGCTGATTACCGATCTGGACCCGCTGCGCTATTCCCTGCTGTTCGAGCGGTTCCTGAACCCCGAACGGGTGTCCATGCCCGACTTTGACATCGACTTTTGCATGGACCGGCGCGAGGAGGTGATCCAATACGTGCAGGGCAAATACGGGCGCGACAAGGTGGGCCAGATCATCACCTTCGGCGCGCTTTTGTCCAAGGCGGCGGTGCGCGACATAGGGCGGGTGTTGCAGATGCCCTATGGGCAAGTGGACCGGCTGTCCAAGATGATCCCGGTCGAGGGGGTCAAACCCGTCAGCATCGAAAAGGCGCTGGCGGATGAGCCGCGCCTGCGCGAGGAGGCCAAGAACGAGGAAGTCGTCGCGCGGCTGCTGGACTATGGCCAGCAGGTCGAGGGGCTGCTGCGCAATGCCTCCACCCATGCCGCCGGTGTGGTGATCGGGGACAGGCCGCTGGATCATCTGGTGCCGCTGTATCAGGACCCGCGTTCGGACATGCCCGCGACGCAGTTCAACATGAAATGGGTGGAACAGGCCGGGCTGGTGAAGTTCGACTTTCTGGGCCTCAAGACCCTGACCGTGATCCAGAACGCGGTGGACCAGATCAAGGCATCGGGCAGGCACCTGCATCTGGCTGCCGACGGGACGGAGCTGTTCACCCCGCCGGAGGGGGTGCTTGACGACATCTCGACAATCCCGCTGGATGACGAGGCGTCTTACAAACTCTACGCAAGCGCCAAGACGGTGGCGGTGTTCCAGGTGGAATCCAGCGGCATGATGGATGCGCTGAAACGGATGAAGCCCACCTGCATCGAGGACATTGTGGCGCTGGTGGCGCTCTATCGTCCCGGCCCGATGGAGAACATCCCTACCTATTGCGAGGTCAAGAACGGGCTGAAGGAACGCGAATCCGTCCACCCTTCGATTGATTACATCCTAGAGGAAACCCAAGGGATCATCGTCTATCAGGAACAGGTGATGCAGATCGCGCAGGTCATGGCCGGGTATTCGCTTGGCGGTGCGGACCTGCTGCGCCGGGCCATGGGCAAGAAGATCGCCGAAGAAATGGCCAAGGAACGCCCCAAGTTCGAAAAGGGTGCGATGGACAACGGGGTGGACAAGAAAAAGGCCACTGAGGTTTTCGACCTGTTGGAGAAATTCGCCAACTACGGCTTCAACAAATCCCACGCGGCGGCCTATGCCGTGGTCAGCTACCAGACGGCATGGCTCAAGGCGAACCACCCGGTCGAGTTCATGGCCGGTGTCATGAACTGCGATATCCACCTGACCGACAAGCTGGCGGTCTATTTCGAAGAAGTGCGCAAGCGGCTGGAACTGCCCTGGGTGCCGCCCTGCGTGAACCGCTCGGATGCGACCTTCAAGGTGGTGGACGGCGCGCTGGTCTATGCGCTGGGCGCGCTCAAGAATGTCGGTGTGGAGGCGATGAAGCTGATCACCGAAGGACGGCGGGTCGAGGGGCAGGAGCGGCCCTTTGCGACCCTCTTCGATCTGGCGCGGCGGGTGGATCTGAAACGTGTGGGCAAGCGGCCCCTGGAAATGCTGGCGCGGTCGGGGGCCTTCGACCAGTTGGATGCAAACCGGCGGCGGGTGTTCCAGGCGCTGGATGCGCTGGTCAGCTATTCGGCGGCGATCCATGAACAAAAGGCGTCGAGCCAGGTGTCGCTGTTCGGCGAGGCGGGCGATGACCTGCCCGAGCCGCGCATGCTGCCCTGCGACGACTGGCTGCCCGCCGAACGGCTGACAGAGGAATTCAAGGCGGTTGGTTTCTACCTGTCGGGGCATCCGCTGGATGACTACATGACACCGCTCAAACGCAAGTGGGGCAATGACCGGGGCGTGCCGTTCCTGACGCTGGATGAGCTGACCGAAAAGGTGACCGAGCGGGGCGCGATGAACGCGCGGCTGGCGGGTGTGGTGGCCGGGCGGCAGGAACGCAAATCGGCGCGCGGCAACCGCTTTGCCTTTGCCCAGATGTCTGACCCCTCCGGCGGCTACGAAGTCACGCTTTTCTCTGACACGCTGGAGGCGGCGCGCGATCATCTTGAGACAGGCTCAAAAGTTGTGGTCACGGTCGAGGCGACGATGGAAAGCGACCAGTTGAAATTGCTGGGCCGGTCCGTGGCCCCGGTGGACATGGCCGTGGCGGATGCCGGCAGCATCGGCCTGCGGGTCTTTGTCGATGCGGCAGAGGCGGTGGCGGCAGTGGCGCAGGTGCTGGAGGGCGCGCGGTCAGCCGCGCGGGCTGCGGGCAAGGGGCCGATCCAGCTCTGTCTGATGGACCCTTCCCTGCCTGGTGAGGTCGAGGTGGACCTGGGGTTCGAATATCCGGTGACACCCCAGATCAAGGGCGCGATCAGGTCGCTGGGCGGCGTGTTGGAAGTACAGGAAATCTGAGCCGGTTCACGCCTGCCGCCCGGCCATCCCGCCGGCTGAGTGGACGAAGCTGCGCCGCTGGGCTAAAAGACCCCACATCGGGGAGATGTGTCATGTTTCGATCAGCTATTCTTGTCAGCGTCTTGCTGGCGCTGGGGGCCTGCGGCGACCCATTGGCCGGGGTGGATCGCATCTCCGACGTGGAGTTGGCGAATGACGATCCGGCGGCACAGGCCCTGCCGAGCGAGGCGGAAGTCGCGCGCGAAGGGTTCTTTGGCAGCAGTGCCGCCTCGGGTGGTGATGCGGCTGTGATCCCGGCAGAAGAGGCGCAGGCCGCGCAGGAACCCGCTGCGCGCGGCGGGTTCCTGGGCCTGTTCCGGCGCGCCGGAGCGTCGGCGCAGCCGGCGCAGGGCGCTGAGCCCGCAGAAGAGGGGCAGGATGCGGATGTCCAGGTCGCAGCACTCAGCCCCGGGGCCGCGCCACAGCAACGAGAGACTCGGGGGCGGCGCGGCGGGCTGTTCGGGCTTGGCGGCGGGTCAAACCGCGAGACGCCCCGTGACGGCCCCGATGCGCGCGATGTGGCCTATGGCACGGTCCTGCCCTATGGCGTCGTTGCGCGGGTCTGCGAGGCCAGGGGCAAACCGATGGGCCAGAAGATCGAGAGCGCGCCGGCGCGGGGCTATGCGCTGTATGATTCCGCATCCGGTTCGGCGGTTGCGCGGACCTTCTACATCACCGGTTTTGCGGATGGCTGCCCACGTCAGCTGACGGCGGCCAATGTCCTGCTGGGGGCTGCATCGCTTTATGAGCAGTTGCACTATGGACCGGGGGGCGAGAACCTGCCGGTGGGTGCCACGGACCAGGCCTATGAAGGGGTGAAACGCGATGTCTGCGGCGCGCGCAAGGGCAAGCCCTGCGGGTCAAAGATCGACCGGATGGACCGCAATACCTTCTTTGTCAGCGCCTATGACAGTTTCGGAAACTCCAGCCGCTGGACCGAACTGCTGGTGCATGACGGCGCGGTAATTGCCGCTGCGGTCAAGACCAGCGGCTGAGGGACCGGAATTTTCAAAAATTCCGGGCAAAATTCTTTAAAGAATTTTGGCGCTTGAGGCAGGCGTTGTGTTCAGTAGTGCGGTGGGCGTTCGTCGCCCAGCACCACGCCACCGCCCTGGCTGGCTTCCCGTTCGCCCTCGCGTTGCATCAGCATATGCACCCGGCGGTTCAGGGTGGTGATTTCCGCCTCTTGCCGCGCGATGACCTCGGACAGGTCATCGACGATACGGGTCAGGTGGGCGATCTGTTCTTCGAGTTTTTCCATGGCAGCGCTGTAACATGCGGATGGCCCGCTTGGAATGGATGTCGTGCAGGGATATTTTTTCGCCAAAAAGAGCAGCAGGTGTGATGCCGCCGCGTCGCTTGCCCTTGCAAGGGGGCTGGGGTAGAGGCAGGGCGCATAAGCAGCGCTGACAGGAACAGGTATCATGGCCAAGCCCAAGAAGACCCCCCGCCCCAAGGCCGAGACCCCGAAAGGGTTCCGCGACTACTTTGGCGCCGAGGTCACCCATCGGGCCGAGATGCTGCGCAAGATCGCTGCCGTCTATCACCGTTATGGCTTTGACGCGCTGGAAAGCTCCGGGGTCGAGACGGTGGAGGCGCTGGGCAAGTTCCTGCCCGATGTGGACCGCCCCAACGAGGGGGTGTTCGCCTGGCAGGAGGATGCCGAGGGCGACAAGCCTGGCGACTGGCTGGCGCTGCGCTATGATTTGACAGCGCCGCTGGCGCGGGTCTATGCCCAGCACCGCAATGATTTGCCGACCCCCTACCGGCGCTATGCGATGGGCCCGGTCTGGCGCAATGAAAAGCCGGGGCCGGGACGGTTTCGCCAGTTTTATCAATGTGATGCGGATACTGTTGGTGCGCCGTCTGTGGCGGCGGATGCGGAGATCTGCGCGATGCTGGCCGATTGTCTGGAAGAGGTCGGGATTGCGCGCGGGGATTACGTCGTGCGGGTGAACAACCGCAAGGTGTTGAATGGTGTGTTGGAAGTGGCTGGCCTGTCCGGGGATGACAAGGAAGCCGAGCGTGGGATTGTGCTGCGCGCGATTGATAAGCTGGACCGGCTGGGGCCGGAGGGCGTGCGCGCCTTGCTCGGTGAAGGGCGCAAGGACGAGAGCGGGGACTTTACGGGTGGTGCTGGGTTGAGTGACTTGCAGGTTCGCCAAATCATGGGATTCGTTGCTGCTAATAACAAGGCGCAGGAGAGACTATTGCGCGTGAGCGAGAATGGCGATCTTCCTGAAGAATTGAAATCAATGTTCTTTGGTGCATCGACACTGCATGATGCTGATTTAGTCTCCGTGCTGGGTCGCTATGAACCGTGGGCAAAGCTTTGGAACTTTTATGTTCTCGAAGTTCTGTACGAGTTAGTCGATGGTTCTAAAGTCGGGGCTGAAGGTGTCGAGGAACTGCGAGAAATTTCGGAGCT
The DNA here is from genome assembly GCF_001650875.1 of Sulfitobacter sp. EhC04. GTDB lineage: Bacteria > Pseudomonadota > Alphaproteobacteria > Rhodobacterales > Rhodobacteraceae > Sulfitobacter. Next base: position 7,644 of record NZ_LXYI01000016.1, on the reverse strand, counting down.
TCTGAAATCACAGGGCTACCACTCAGACCGCATCGTCATCGACCCCTCCGTCGTGCGCGGCCTTGGCTATTACACCGGCCCTGTCTTCGAGGCCGAACTCACCTTCCCCATCCAGGATGAAAAGGGCCGCACCCGCAATTTCGGCTCTGTCGCGGGCGGCGGGCGCTATGACGATCTGGTGAAACGCTTTACCGGGCAGGAAGTGCCCGCCACCGGCGTTTCCATCGGCGTTGACCGGCTGCTGGCCGCACTGGCGATGAAAAACGAAGGCGCGGCGAATGATCCCGGCCCCGTCGTTGTCACCGTGATGGACCGTGACCGTATGGCCGATTATCAGGCGATGGTGGCAGAGTTGCGGCAGGCGGGCATCCGGGCCGAGGTCTATCTGGGCAACCCCAAGAACTTCGGTAATCAGCTCAAATATGCCGACAAGCGGGGCAGCCCTGCCGCCGTGATCGAAGGCGGGGATGAGCATGCGCGCGGCGTGGTGCAGATCAAAGACCTGATCCTGGGCGCAAAGATCGCCGAAAGCGCCACTCATGAGGAATGGAAGGACCGGCCCAGCCAGTACGAGGTGCCGCGCGACCAGCTTGTCGCGAAGGTCCGCGAAATTCTGGACGGCCAGTGATGCCCACACGGTCCGAAACCCTGGTCCGCGCGGCGGGCTTGCGCGCGATGTTCGAGGCGCAGGGTGCCCTGTTGGTCGAACCGCCGATCCTGCAGCCGGCGACAACCTTGCTGGAGCTTTACGGCGAGGACATGCGCGCGCGCGCCTATGTGACCTCCGATGCGCTCAGGGGCGAGCAGATGTTGCGCCCGGATTTCACCGTACCGGTCGTGCAGATGCATATGGCCGAGGGGGCGGAACCCGCGCGCTATACCTATTCGGGTGAGGTGTTTCGCCGCCAGGAAGAAGACCCGGACCGCGCCAATGAATACATTCAGGTCGGCTATGAGGTGTTTGACCGTGCCGACCCGGCGGCGGCGGACGCGGAGGTCTTTGCGCTGATTGCCGAGGCATTGCGCGGCTTGCCCCTGCGCGCCGTGACCGGCGACATTGGCGTGTTGATGGCGGCAGTGCAGGGCTTGCAGACCAGCGCGCGGCGCAGGCAGGCTTTGATGCGGCACATCTGGCGGCCCCGCCGGTTCAGGGCGCTGCTGGACCGGTTTTCCGGGCGCGCGCCGGTGCCGCCCAGCCGGGCTGCGCTGCTGGCAGGGCAGGCCGCGACGGACGCGCCGCTGATCGGCTTGCGCAGCCGCGCGGACATCGAAGAACGTATCGCCGCCCTGCACGAGGATGCGGCAACGCCGCCCTTGTCGGGCCGCGAGGTGGAGCAGATCGAGGCCCTGCTGGACGTGCGCGAGGTCATGCCCCATGCGCTGAGCCAGTTGCACGACCTGGCCGTGGATATGCCCGACATTGCCGCCGCAGTGGCCCGTGTCACCGCGCGCGAGGCGGCGCTGCGGGCGCGGGGCGTGGACACCGACAACCTGATGTTCGAGGCCAGCTATGGCCGGTCGTCGATGGAATACTACGACGGTTTCGTCTTTGGCTTCCGGGCCGAGGCGCGCGCGGATCTGCCGACGATTGCCAGTGGCGGGCGCTATGACGCGCTGACCCGGCGGCTGGGGCAGGGGCGCGAAATTCCGGCGGTGGGCGGTGTGATGCGTCCCGGCCTGATGCTGGAACTGGAGGGCGCGCCATGACGCTCAAGCTTGGGGTGCCGTCCAAGGGGCGGCTGATGGAAAAGACCTTTGACTGGTTCGCGCAGCGCGGGATCATCCTGCAACGCAGCGGGTCAGACCGGGAATATGCCGGGGCGGTCGCGGGGATCGAAGGGGTCAGCCTGATCCTGCTGTCTGCTGGTGAAATCCCCCGCGAACTGGCCGCCGGGCGCATCCACATGGGTGTCACCGGCACCGATCTGGTGCAGGAAAAGCTGGCGCTTTGGGAGCAATTGGTCGAGCCGGTGGAGGAATTGGGGTTTGGTCATGCCGACCTGATCATCGCGGTGCCGAAAGCCTGGATCGACGTGGACACGCTGGACGATCTGGATGCCGCCGCCGCCGCCTTTCGCGCGGCGCATGGGTTCCGGCTGCGGATCGCCACGAAATATCACCGGCTGGTCCGCAACTTCCTGCGCGACAGCGGCGTGGCCGATTATGCGCTGGTCGACAGCCAGGGCGCGACCGAAGGCACGGTGGCCAATGAAACCGCCGAGGCGATTGCCGATATCACATCCAGCGGCGAAACCCTGCGCGCCAACCACCTCAAGATCCTGGGCGATGCGATGGTGTTGCGCTCTCAGGCGACGCTTTGGCGCAGCCGCACCGCGCCGGTGGATGATCGGGTCCGCAAGACGCTGAAAGAACTGGAAGCGCGACTGGGGTAAGGGAGCGGCGGGAACTGCGTCAGCTCTGCGAACCTGCTGCGGCGCGCGCGTTCTCGACCGAAGGCACCCGACCCGGATCACGCCTCTGGACCTGGCTGTTACGCCCTTCAGATCACCCCGATTTCGGCCAGCGCGCGGTTCAGCTCGCTGGGCAGGGCCGTGTCACCTTCCTGTCCCTTGCGCAGGTCCGGCGGCGCATCGGCGGGGTCCAGATAGCGCCAGCCCTGGAACGGGCGGCGCAGCGCCGGTGAGACGCGGATGATTTCGGGGTCCAGCACGATGCCGCAGCGGCGAATGCCGTCATTGCCGATCTTTTCATCGAAGCCCAGGATGCGCTGACGTGCCAGCACTTCGCCCTTGATCACCCAATAGATCGACCCGCCGTTCAGGATTTCGGCCTCGCGCTTGGGCCACATCCGGGTGATGTGGTAATATTTGCCGCCCTTGATCTGCCTGGACCGTTCGCGCTGCCAGTCTTCCAGACCCTCGACGCTTTCGGTCCCGACACTCAGCTTGATCAGGTTCACGTATTTATCCACAGGCTTTTCCCCAGACTCACCCCTGAGCCACGACATAAGGTAGTACATCGGACGGCGCATTCAAAGTGTGGTGGTTTGGCGCAGGATGGGTTATCTTGATCACCTTCCTGATCCAGCCGAAAGATTCGACATGTCCCGATTTGCCGCCCCCATCGCCGAACAGATTTGGGACATGAAGTACCGCTTCAAGGATGCCGATGGCACGCCGCGCGATGTGACGGTGGAGGACACCTGGCTGCGCATCGCCCGCAACCTCGCGCAGGTAGAGAAAAATCCCGAAGAATGGGAAAAGCCGTTCTACGCCGCGCTGGAGGATTTCAAATACCTGCCCGCAGGCCGCATCACCGCTGGGGCGGGCACCGCGCGCCGGGTGACGCTGTTCAACTGCTTTGTCATGGGCACGGTGCCCGACAGCATGGGCGGCATTTTCGACATGCTGAAAGAGGCCGCGCTGACCATGCAGCAGGGCGGCGGCATCGGCTATGACTTCTCGACCATCCGGCCCAGGGGCGCGGATGTCAAAGGCGTGTCTGCGGATGCCTCCGGGCCGCTGTCTTTCATGGATGTCTGGGACGCGATGTGCCGCACCATCATGTCGGCGGGTTCGCGCCGCGGTGCGATGATGGCCACCATGCGCTGCGACCACCCGGATGTTGAGGATTTCATCGCCGCCAAATCCGACCCCGCGCGCCTGCGCATGTTCAACATGTCAGTGCTGATCACCGATGCTTTCATGGATGCGGTCAAGGCTGACGGCCCCTGGGAGCTGACCTTTGACAACAAGGTCTATCGCACCCTGCAGGCCCGCGACCTGTGGAACCGCATCATGCGCGCGACCTATGATTTCGCCGAGCCGGGGGTGATCTTTATCGACCGGATCAACCAGGCCAACAACCTCAGCTATTGCGAGACCATCGCGGCAACGAATCCCTGCGGCGAACAACCCCTGCCGCCCTATGGCGCATGCCTGCTGGGGTCGATCAACCTGGCGCGGCTGGTCAGCAACCCTTTTGAGCCGGACGCCGGTCTGGACCTGGATGCGCTGGGTGAACTGGTGGCGACAGCGGTGCGGATGATGGACAACGTTGTCGATGCCTCCAAGTTCCCGCTGGAGGCACAGGCGCGCGAGGCGCAGGCCAAACGGCGCATCGGCCTGGGCGTCACCGGTCTGGCTGATGCCCTTCTGATGACCGGCCTGCGCTATGGCTCTGACGAGGCCGCGGCACAGACCGAAGAATGGATGAAGCAGATCGCCCGCGCCGCCTATCTCGCCAGTGTCGATCTGGCCAAGGAAAAAGGCCCGTTTCCTCTGTTCGACGCCGAGGCCTACCTCGCCTCGGGCACCATGCAGATGATGGACGAGGACGTGCGCGAGGCGATCCGTACCCACGGCATCCGCAACGCGCTGCTGACCTCCGTCGCGCCCACCGGGACGATCAGCCTGTATGCCGGGAACGTCAGTTCAGGGATCGAACCGGTCTTTGCCTATGCCTACACCCGCAAGGTGCTGCAAAAGGACGGCAGCCGGACCGAGGAAGAGGTTGTCGATTACGCCGTGCAGATGTGGCGCGAGTTGAAGGGCGACGCGGACCTGCCCGATTATTTCGTCAACGCCCAGACACTGGCCCCGCTGGATCACGTCAAGATGCAGGCGGCGGCGCAGAAATGGGTGGACAGCTCGATCTCCAAGACCATCAACTGCCCCGAGGACATCAGCTTTGACGCCTTCAAGGATGTCTACATGGCCGCCTGGGACCAGGGCTGCAAGGGGTGCACGACATACCGGCCCAATGATGTGACGGGCTCTGTTCTGTCAGTCAGCGACACCAAGTCCGAAGACAGCCCCCTGCCGGTCGTGGAGGGCGGCGAGGTTGTCTATATGTCCGAACCGCTCGACCGGCCGAGCGAGCTGGAGGGCAACACCTACAAGGTCAAGTGGCCCGACTCTGAGCACGCGCTTTATATCACCATCAATGACATCGTGCTGAACGGCCATCGCCGCCCCTTCGAGGTGTTCATCAACTCCAAGAACATGGAACATTTCGCCTGGACCGTGGCGCTGACGCGGATGATTTCAGCGGTGTTCCGGCGCGGCGGCGACGTGTCCTTTGTGGTGGAAGAGCTCAAGGCCGTCTTTGACCCGCGCGGCGGGGCCTGGATGAAGGGCAAGTACATCCCTTCGATCCTGGCGGCCATCGGCGGCGTGATCGAACAGCACATGATCGCGACAGGGTTCATCGCGGGCGAGGGGCTGGGCCTGAAAACCGATCCCCAGGCCCGCGTCGTCGGCCTCGACGCCCCCCGTGGCAAGGCCTGCCCGTCCTGCGGGCAGTTCGACATGCGCATGATCGAAGGCTGCATGACCTGCGCCTCCTGCGGCCATTCCAAATGCGGCTAGGCTCTGGACCCATTAATCTTATGTGAATTACACCATCCTGTTTCCGGAAATCACCTTATCTGATTTCCGGAAGCGATGTTGAATGTGCCAATTTGGAAAAAAAGAAGGGCGGCGCTTCAGCGCCGCCCTCATTTTTTAGTTTTAAAAATCAGGAAGTTATTTGAATTTTGCGTCGATCAGCGTTCGTTCGAAGAGGCTCCCGTAGTCCTCGCCGTCCGGTGAAAATGGAGAAATTCCATCCGCCCGTAGGGTTGCCATCATGGCTTGCCAGCTCCGTCCATAAGCTTGCGCCATTGTGCGTGGCGTGTAGAATTTCTTGTGGAACGCATCAGCATCTTCGCGCGTGACATATCGTTGTCGGGTTTTGAGTTTCGGGTTCTCCAGTTCTGTCGCGGGGGTGTGTCCATTCGAGATCAGGCGTTGCATGCGGCGCGGTTGACCGATGCCGACAGCTTTCGAGAAAAGCTCAATGTTTTGGCCCATGGTTGGTTCTGGCGACAAGATTGAGCAGACTTCATCATGATAGACATAAAGGGCGGAGTAGCCATCGTAGTCCGCGTGATTTCCAATCCGAACAATCCGCTTGCTTTGAATGGCGCGAATGATTTCTTCAGGGCCGATTTTAAGGCGCATGGCAGACTTCGCAATATGTTCCCATCCATGCTGTGCGCTCCTGAGTGGAGCTGCTCCCAGAAACACGCTCTCAAGAAAGTCCACACCCTCGGCTGGATCCCAGATGGCTTTTGTACCGACCTCATCCAAGGAGCTGAGCTTGGGCGATAATACCCCGCCTGAAACAAGTAGATCAAACTGGGAACGGGTGGCGCCAATCCCCTCGGCGAAAGCTTTAGCTGTGATAAGCGTAGTTGCGGACCGCAAAGCCTCTTCCGCCTTTTGAGCATCGAAGATTTCCCAGGCGTATGAAAGCCCTGTTTCCGAGATGACACCCTTGGCAATAAGGATCTTTCTTAAACGCCGTTGATCAATACCCGTTGCTTGAGCTGCTGTTCGTACGGAATGTAGTCTCCGTTCTGTTACGGGTTCACCCAACAGCTCGTCACCTACTCCAAGCGGCCACGTTTCACACATGTGGGTCCTGAGGATGTTTCTGAACGTACTGTAATCTGGGTCATCAACATAATCGTAGGCAAGGCGCTCGTACATCTTTGGAAAGATTTTCTTTGGTCCGTCGTGTGGTCCGCCTGGCAGCGTTTGAAGACCCATGAGGGCGTCTTGGATGGCCTTCTCTCCGTTCTTTGCGACTTCAAAGCCCATCTGATAGACGCCCCAGTAATCCTCAGGCTGAACTGACGATGGCGCACTCATCTCATGACGCAATAGAGACGTCCCGAGCATCAGGCAGAAGTTACAGGCGGCGTGCAGGGGAAATTGTTCCAACCAGTTGCCCTCATCGTGCCCCTCCAAGCGATTATCAAGCCAGATGTCGAAGTCGGTTTCATCACGAATTTCTTCATCAAAATGACCAGCAATGATGTTTGGCGCGATTAGGGCAAGATGAGCTGCTGAATCAAACCTCTCTATCAGGTGGCTCTCTTTCCAAAGTGTGACCATAGGATGTTGATGCTTCAGGCAAAGGGTCACATGGGGAACCAGCCAATGGCCTCGCATCGCCATGCTGACAGCAGGATTGTCCTGTCCCTTGAGGTCACCTCGCAGGCAGTGTGGGCACCCGCGCATGGTTGACCCTTGCAGAACTTTGGCCGGGAATGTGTGCCCGCGAAAAAGTCGCCTGCCTTTTGCCGCCGCGGTAGAAGTCGGAGACCATGCCGTAACGTTATTAGAGATCCTGACCTTGAAATCTTCAAGAGCGGCGACCGCTTCCGCTTTCCCGGAAATCAGGGATTGAAACGACGTGTTTTTGTCCATCGAGAATGCAGCAGCGTTCACGTGAAAGTAAGCTGCCGTTCGGGATACGAACGAGGCGATGGTCTCTCTTGTTCTGGCTTGGATAGTAGTAATGGCGTGCCTCTCGGTGCTGTGAGTTCTTATCCAAATATCCACCGGGAAGCAGTTATCAAGCAAAATTCTTGGTTGGAGATCAGGGGGCCAGTTTGAAAGCGGAACAAGCGGAAGTTGATTTCCACCGACACGAACGGCCCAAAGCCGACATACGGTCTTGATCGACAATTCAGCACTGCGGCTCGTCGATCCGGTCATTCATTGAGCGTGGCGATTGCTCAATTGAACTACGCCTCCGATTTCTTTACTTACTAAAGACAGTACCACAGTGAACAGATTGCTTAGTGCTGTTTGGACGTGTCGCGGTTTGATGCCGCTCCTTTGATAGCATTTA
>NZ_LXYI01000015.1 GCF_001650875.1 Sulfitobacter sp. EhC04 | reverse complement strand
GTGTAAGTTCGGAATCTTCTACTTAACGAATTTGAGCAGGCCTTCCAGTGTGGTGGCTAAAGTGGTGTCGGCGAAGCGCATTAGTTACAGCTCAGAAATGTCCCTCACGATAAGTCCATTAAGGGCGCATTTCGAAACAATTCCTTTATACTCTTTGAGAGCTTTAGGGGCGGACACCAATTCCAGACCCTCTTTCATACAAAGCGCAACGCACTCAAAGCGCTCGGAAGGCGGAAATGAGCCAAAAAGACCGGACCCATGTTGTTCTGAAAGCATCTGTGCATGCGACTGGTGGGCCGCTTTAATCTTCATGTATTTCTTCGGTCTGATCGTTTGAAAATCGGCATATAGGTCTTCGTCAATCGCCTTCAATTCTTCACTGACGCCTTTAAAAAGTTGGATGTCACCAGACTGAATTCCGTCAATGACAGTAGATTTAATTTGGTTGTTTGCAGTGCTCAGCGCGGCTCTGATGCCATGCAAGTCCATCACTTTTGTGGGATCATTATTCTTCTGGGCCATTTGTCACGCGCCCCCCAAGAGGTCGCGCTGATACCTTGGTTTGATCCCGGCTAGTCTAAAAATGTCAATGTCGTCGAGAAACCCGCCATTCTTTGCTTCAGCGAGTTTTTTAAGAAGCGAAGTCCCGTACTGTGTTCGCTTATTTTGCAGAGGGTCGCCCTGACCACCTTTGGGATCTTGCTCGTCACCTGTTGGCGTTCTTCCTTTGAAGCGGTTGATCCAAGCCCCATAGTCGTCTGAGGTTAGGTTCTTTGTGTCGACAAGACGCAGAACCGCACATTGTTGGCTGATTCCAAGATTGGAAGAAAAGAGCCGAACGAAATCGCCGTTGATGGAAGGAAAGTACCCGTATCTTTTGAGAGCGGCTTCTATTACCGTTCTAGGCGCAAGCAGATATGCGGCGAATTGATTACAGAACCGCTCCACGTCATTCTTTGCGAACGATACGTTTGACGCCCCTTCTTTCCGAATAAGAACATGACAAAACTCGTGAGCCAGGGTAAATAGTTTTCTCGCCTTGCTAGAACATGTGGTGTTGATCAGTATTGTATGTGGCCCACTTTGAGACCTCGTATACAGCCCCGATACCTCGTCACTTCCGAATGAGTAATGCAGTACAAATATGCCTAAAGACTCAATAAAGCCCCTAAGGCTGGCATACATTTTATGAGAACTTTTCCAATCAAGCTGTTTAGCATCTGTTATTCCCCAACGTGTACGCCACTTCTCGGCAAGCTCTCTGGCCGATGATTTTTTCAGATCACCAATTTTTTCATGAGCAGATTGATCCAACCCCAGATCAAGAGGCAGCGAGGAAAGCGAGCCTGATATTTTTTCGATGAACCCAATGGCTGCGATTGTACCTCTGTCGTATCGACCAACACCAATTGATTTCCGGCGGAAATCTGGAACCTTTGACAGTGGAAGATTTGAGTTGGCAAAAAGCGCCCGGATCGGCACACCCAGCTCATCAGCTATCCTTTGGACCTGTTCATCCTCAAGTTCCTTGTTCCCGTCTTGTGCATGCCTTAGTTCTGTTTCCGAGATTTCTGCACGCACAGCCAGTTCTCGGAGTTTCAAACCTCGCGTTGTTAGGATGTCATCAAAAGCACTACCGAAAGACATATATGTTTGATCCTAAAGTTCTTTTTTGTTTCTGCGGTATGGAAGAGTTGACTCTTTCATCTTTCTCAAGTGCCCTTGAAGTAGGGGTCGGTTTATATCTTGGCTTAGCCATCCTTCAAGTGATCGGTTCGGGCGGCATTGCCGATCTCGCCCGTAGGTCGCTCACACTTCAATCGACCATCAATGTAAACAGTCTCCACGGACTACGCGCGGAGTCTAACAGGATAAAGGCTGATTTGGCAAAACTTGAAATCTCTCTCCAGGGGTTCAGCCGTCAAGTGTTCGCAGTAGTTCTTTTGTTGCTGTCGGTGTGTCTTGCTGTTCTAGCGCTCGCAATTGTTATACCAGACTACCCAACGACATGTTGGCAATCGTATTCGATTTTGGGATACTTTCTGTTAATGCCGATATTGGTCTTTGTGGGTCTGACGGTTTGGATGCGGTATCGTTGTATCGCAGTGCGGTCCGCGATCAAATTGTGCGAGCGAAAGGTTAATGAAAAGCTTCTCCACAAGAACTGAGAAACCGAATGTACGCTGATTTGCGACCTCTAAATATCTGAGTGTTTCGTGAGGGGCCTTGGTGAGCAATTTCAAGTTTCGCTCGTCGCATCCCAGAAATCACACGCTTAGTCCAACGCCTGCCCAGACCCACACCCCCCTATAGCGTTTCCAGTTTATGTTGTATCGCCAATACCCTGCCGCGCCTTCGGCGCTCTCGGGACATTGGCGATGCTTCGTTTCAACGAAAACTGGAAACGCGTTAATGCGCCTCCGCCCAGTTCTTCCCCTGCCCCGCGTCCACCGTCAGTTTCACGTCCAGCTTCACCACCGGGTCGTTGGCGTTTTCCATGACCTCTCGGGCGGTGGTGATCAGGGTGTCTTCGGCCCCCTTTTCCACCTCGAACAGCAATTCGTCATGGACCTGCAGCAGCATGGTTGCGGGCAGGTCGCGGATCGCCTCGGGCATGCGGATCATGGCGCGGCGGATGACGTCGGCGGCGGTGCCCTGGATCGGCGCGTTGATCGCGGCGCGGGCGGCAAAGCCTGCGCGGGGGCCTTTTGAAGCAATCTCCGGCGTGTGGATCTTGCGGCCGAACAGGGTCTGGACATAGCCGTGCTCTTTGGCAAAGGCCTTGGTGTCGTCCATATAGGTGCGGATGCCGGGGAAGCGTTCGAAATAGCGGTCGATGAAGCCCTGCGCCTCGGCCCGCGGGATGCGCAGGTTGCGGGCGAGGCCAAAGCCGGAGATGCCGTAGATCACGCCAAAGTTGATCGCCTTGGCCTGGCGGCGGATGTCGGGGGTCATGTCCTCCAGCGGCACGTTGAACATCTCGGAGGCGGTCAGGGCGTGAATGTCGATGCCCTCGGCAAAGGCCTGTTTGAGTTCGGGAATGTCGGCGATATGGGCGAGGATGCGCAGCTCGATCTGGGAATAGTCGAGGGCGACCAGCGTCTTGCCTTCCTCGGCCACGAATGCCTCGCGGATGCGGCGGCCTTCCTCTGACCGGATCGGGATGTTCTGCAGGTTCGGATCGGTGGAGGCGAGCCGCCCGGTGGAGGCCCCGGCGATGGAATAGGAGGTGTGGACGCGCCCGGTGTCGGGGTTGATGTGGTCCTGCAGGGCGTCGGTATAGGTGGACTTCAGTTTCGACAATTGCCGCCAGTCGAGGATGCGGCGGGGGAAGTCGTGTTCGGTGGCCAGGTCTTCGAGGATGTCGGCGCCGGTGGAATATTTGCCGTTGGCGCCCTTCTTGCCGCCTTCGAGGCCCATGTCCTCGAACAGGACTTCGCCCACCTGCGCGGGGGAGCCGACGTTGAACTTGCGGCCGGCCAGTTCGTATATTTCATCCTCCAGCCCGGCCATTTTCTGGGCAAAGGCGTTGGACATGCGGCTGAGTGTGTCGCGGTCGACCTTGATGCCGGAGCGTTCCATGGCGGCAAGGACCGGCACGAGCGGGCGTTCGAGGGTTTCATAGACCCTGGTGACCTGCGCGCGGTGCAGTTGCGGTTTCAGCAGTTGCCACAGGCGCAGGGTGATGTCGGCGTCTTCGGCGGCGTATTTCACCGCGTCTTCCAGTGGCACCTTGTCGAAGGTCACGGCGGATTTGCCGGAGCCGAGCAGCGGTTTGATCGGGATCGGCGTGTGGTCCAGGTAGCGTTCCGACAGCGTGTCCATGCCATGGCCGTGCAGGCCCGCGTGCTGGGCGTAGGACATCAGCATCGTGTCGTCGATGGGGGCCACCGTGATGCCGATCTGGGCAAAGATCTTGGCGTCGTATTTCATGTTCTGCCCGATCTTGAGGATGCTCGGGTCCTCCAGCACGGGTTTGAGCATGTCGAGGCAGGTGTCCACGGCCATCTGCCCCTCTGCCAGGTCGTCGGAGCCGAACAGGTCATTGCCCCGGTTCGCCTTGTGGATCAGCGGGATGTAGCAGGCCCTGCCGGGTTCGACCGCCAGCGAGATGCCGACGAGGTCGGCGGTCATTTCGTTCAGCCCGGTGGTTTCGGTGTCCACGGCGACATGGCCCGTCTCATAGATTGCGTCGATCCACTTTTGTAGGGCGGCGGCGTCGCCGACCTGTTCGTATTTGTCGCCATCAAAGGGGATGTCATCCATCTGCGGCGCGTCAGGCAGGGCGGGGGTGTCTTCGATTGCGGGCATTTCCGCACCCATTTTCTCGGCCACGCGTTTGGTCAGGGTGCGGAATTCCATTTCGGCCAGAAAGCCGATCAGGGTTTCCGCGTCCGGTTCGCGGACTTCGAGGTCGTCGAGGGTGAAATCCAGCGGCGTGTTCTCGTCCAGCAGGACCAGTTTGCGGCTGAGCCGGATCTGGTCGGCGTGTTCGATCAGGGTCTGGCGGCGCTTGGGCTGTTTGATCTCTTCCGCGCGTTCCAGCAGCGTCTCCAGGTCGCCATATTCGTTGATCAGCAGGGCTGCCGTCTTGATCCCGATGCCGGGCGCGCCGGGCACGTTGTCGACACTGTCGCCCGCCAGCGCCTGCACGTCCACCACGCGGTCGGGGAAGACGCCGAATTTCTCGAACACGCCATCGCGGTCGATGCGGTTGTTCTTCATCGCGTCCAGCATTTCGACGCCGTCACCCACAAGCTGCATCAGGTCCTTGTCGGAGCTGATGATGGTGCAGCGCCCGCCCGCCTTGCGGGCCTGCACGGCAAGTGTCGCGATGATGTCGTCGGCCTCAAAGCCTTCCAGCTCCTTGCAGGCGATGTTGAACGCCTCTGTCGCCTTGCGGGTCAGGGGGATCTGCGGGCGCAGGTCTTCGGGCATCGCCTCGCGGTTCGCCTTGTAAAGGTCGTACATGTCGTTGCGGAAGGTGTGGCTGCCCTTGTCAAAGATCACGGCGACATGGGTCGGTGCGTCGGGGCCTGCGTTGTCCTCGACCATCTTGTAGATCATGTTGCAAAAGCCCGAGACCGCCCCGATGGGCAGCCCGTCGGATTTGCGCGTCAGCGGCGGCAGCGCGTGATAGGCGCGAAAGATGAAGGCCGAGCCGTCGATCAGATGCAGGTGGTGGCCTTTGCCAAATGTGCCGGACATGGATGTGCTCCCCTTCTTGCGCATTAGGTTACTACCGCGCGCGGCGGGCTGCTGCCAGTAGGTATCTGCCGCTTGCCGGGGCGATTGGACTGCCGCGACCAGAGGGGCAGAATGTGCCCGCGTCAGGGGCTGGCAATCCATTTTCGGCCAGGTGACGACAGAGCCGCGACAAATTTGCCTGACGTTCGATACTTGCAGCGCTGTCCTTGCCCGACTATTCCGGTTCCGAATGTCTTTGAGGGAGCCATCAGATGTCCAGCAACCAGCGCTTTGACAAATCCAAACTGCCCAGCCGCCATGTGACCGAAGGGCCCGCGCGCGCGCCGCACCGGTCCTATTACTATGCGATGGGCATGACAGACGAAGAGATTCACCAGCCGCTGGTCGGCGTTGCCACCTGCTGGAACGAAGCCGCGCCCTGCAACATCGCGCTGAACCGGCAGGCGCAGGCGGTCAAGCTGGGCGTGAAGGCCGAGCAGGGCACGCCGCGCGAATTCACCACCATCACCGTGACCGACGGCATCGCCATGGGTCACGAGGGGATGCGGTCCTCCCTCGCCAGCCGCGAGGCCATCGCCGACACCGTGGAACTGACCATGCGCGGCCATTGCTATGACGCCATCGTGGGTCTGGCGGGCTGCGACAAATCCCTGCCCGGCATGATGATGGCGATGATCCGGCTGAACGTGCCTTCGGTGTTCCTCTATGGTGGGTCGATCCTGCCCGGCAAGGCACCCAAAGGCGCGGATGTACCCGCCAGCTTTGCCGAACGTGACCTGACCGTGCAGGACATGTTCGAGGCGGTCGGCAACTTTCAGAACGGCACCATGACCGAGGCCGAGCTTGAGATCCTTGAGCGCGTCGCCTGCCCCTCTGCCGGGGCCTGTGGCGGACAGTTCACCGCCAACACCATGGCTTGCGTGTCAGAGGCGATTGGCCTTGCGCTGCCCAACTCGTCGGGCATGCCTGCGCCTTATGAATCGCGCGATGAATATGGCAAGGCATCGGGCGCTGCGGTGATGAACCTGATCGAAAAGAACATCCGCGCGCGTGACATCTGCACCCGCGAGGCGTTCGAGAATGCCGCGCGGATCGTCGCCTGCACCGGCGGGTCCACCAACGCGGGCCTGCATCTGCCCGCGATGGCCCATGAGGCCGGTATCGACTTTTTCCTTGAAGATGTCTGCGACATTTTCCGCGACACCCCCTATTTCGTCGATATGAAGCCGGGCGGTGCCTATGTGGCCAAGGACCTTTACGAAGCGGGCGGTGTGCCGGTCGTGATGAACGAGCTGCGCAAGGCTGGTCTGATCCACCTCGATTGTATGACCGCCACGGGGTATTCCATGGGCGAAGTGCTGGATCAGGTCACGCGCAAGGCGGACGGCAAGGTGATCCATTCCGTCGAGAACCCGATCAGCAAGACCGGCGGCGTTGTGGGCCTGAAAGGCAACCTCGCGCCCGAAGGGGCCATCGTGAAGATCGCCGGGATGAGCGAAGACGACATCGTCTTTACCGGTCCCGCGCTGGTGTTCGAATGCGAACAGGATGCATTCGAGGCGGTCCAGAACCGCACCTATTCCGAAGGCGACGTCTTTGTCATCCGCAACGAGGGCCCCGCTGGCGGTCCGGGCATGCGCGAAATGCTGGCCACCACGGCGGCGCTGTCCGGTCAGGGCATGGGCAAGAAGGTTGCGCTGATCACCGATGGCCGCTTCTCCGGCGCGACGCGCGGGTTCTGCGTGGGACACGTCGGGCCCGAGGCGGCACACGGCGGGCCAATCGCCCTGTTGAAGAACGGCGATATGATCACGCTCAATGCCATCAAAGGGTCGATCACGGTCGATCTGAGCGACGAGGAGCTTGCCAAGCGCAAATCCGAATGGAAAGGGGCGCGACCCACGAACTACGCCTCTGGCGCGCTGTGGAAATACGCACAACTGGTCGGGCCGACCTACCTGGGTGCTGTGACACATCCGGGTGCCAAGGCGGAAACCCATGACTACATGGACCTTTAAGGCACCACTGGCCGCGATTTCGATGACAGCCCTGTCCGCCTGCGAAGGCGGCCAGGGAGCCAATTTTTTCGCAGGCGCGCTGGGGTCGGAGCCAAAACCCCTGTCCCAAGCGGATATGGCAGGGGGCGCTGTCACGCTTGTGGCACCCTCCGGTTTCTGCATCGACAGCGCAAGCCTGAAGCAACGCTTTGCCCTGATGGCACGTTGCGACCGGCTGGGCGCGCCTGCCGCCGCTGCGGCGGCACCCTTGGGCGTGATGACGGTCAGCCTGTCCAAGGTGGCCCCCGGCACCACGCTGCCCGATCCGCAGGTCACCGGGGCCGCCCTGGGCCTGACCGAGGTTTCGGCACCCACCGGCGACGACAGAACCCAGATATTTCGGGCCAGCGGGCCTGCACCGACAGATGAACTGGACGGCAGGCATTGGCGCGCGACCGCCTTGGTGAACGGTCAGCTCATGGGGGTCGCCCTTTACGGGCCCAAGGGTGACGCGGAAGTGCAAGATGAAGGCCGCAGCATCATCGCGGCGTTGCTCAACCGGACACGCAGCGTGCACTGAGGGCAATTGTTTCCCATTCGGCAACAGTTGCCTTTATCCGCCCGAGCTCCTGGCCTATTCATTTGAATGAAACGCCCGGTCTGGATAGGATACGGAAAACAAAAGGCTTCTTGCAGATGTCCAAACTTGGCTTCGGTTTTCTGGATGGGAAAGTGTTCTCGCGCAATATTCAGCGCTGGGCACGCGCCGCGCGTCTGGCCGAAAAGGCCGATTTGCCGCTGCTGCGCCGTCAGCGGAATCGGGCGAGGCTGCTTAAATCCCACCTCGACAAGCTGATCCATACCGCCGATGAACGGCTTGCGCTGCCGATGATCGGCTCCACCAGCTTTCCCAAACCGCATAACGCGGACTGGGCGTGGCGGCCGGAACTCTGGCGCGGGCCGTTGCCCACGCCCGGCATCAGTTCCGTGCAGACCAAAAGCCTGCTGGGCAACGAGGTGACGCTGTTTCATGATTGCGAATACTCTGAACTGACCCTGCGCCAGTTGCGCAACCTGCGCGAAGCTGACCTGGCCCCCTATGGGCTGCGGCTGGATGTCTTCAAATTCGATGGCTCGTTCCTGTCGCTGGTCATCGACCTGCCCGAAGAGGGTGTGACTGGTCTGAAGCGGACTCACCTGCTGCGCATGGATGCGATTGTGGAGCTTGAGAAGCCGCTGGAGATCTTTGCCCGGCTGAACATCCGCCATGGGCCGAACACCGAACAGATCGTTCGCGAATTGCCGCTGGACGAGGAAAGCCACCGGGTCGAATTCGACCTCGCCTATTCCAACCTGAATGAAAAACGGGTGGACCGGGCCTGGATCGACGTCATCTTTGAAGGACCGCAGATGAATCAGGTCATCCTGCGCGACCTCACGTTCTCGCGCCGCCCCCGCGCCCACTTGTAAGGAGGATAGCGATGTCCACGTTGGAACTGACCAAGACAAAGATGCGGCAAGGGGTCTGGCAGGGGGTGATCACCGGCACGGGTGATGACGCGCCAAAGATCAGGGTCACCCACCAGAACCAGGTTGTCGAAGGCGTTGATCTGGTACGCAACGACAAGGCGGACCATTGGCTGCTGTCCATCACCATACCGCCGGAGGCGATTTCCGACGGGGTTCAAACCCTGATGATCCAGGATGCCGTGACGGAAACGGACCTGGGGCATATCACGGTGATGGCAGGTGAAATCCTGGGTGACGACATTCGGGCGGAAATGGACCTGCTGCGCGCGGAACTGGACATGCTGAAACGCGCGTTCCGGCGTCACTGCGTCGAAACCGCCTGATATCGCTCCAGGCCCTGCGCCACATATGAAAAGGCCCGCCATCTCTGGCGGGCCTTTCGCGTTTCGGTTTCAGCAAGGGATCAGTCGTTCGGACCCAGTGCCGACAGACCCTTGAGGATGTCGATGGCATAGGCGAGCTGGTAGTCTTCTTCACGCAGTTCGGCGGCCTTTTCGGCCTTTGCCCGGTCCTCTTCGATCTGCTGGATCTGGTCCTCGGTCAGGCTGTCGTTGTTCAGGCTGCCGCGCAGGTCCGCTTCGGACCGGAACAGGCGGCGCGGTGTTTCCTCTTCCTCTTCGGATTCCGGCTGAACCGGCGGCTGGGAGACAATGATGTCCGGCGATACGCCCAGCGCCTGGATGGACCGACCCGATGGCGTGTAATACCGCGCTGTCGTCAGGCGCATGGCGCCGTCACCGCGCAGCGGCATGACCGTTTGCACGGACCCCTTGCCAAAGCTCTTGGTGCCGATCACAACCGCACGGCGGTGGTCCTGCAGGGCCCCCGCAACGATTTCCGAAGCCGAGGCGGAGCCGCCGTTGATCAGGACAACCAGCGGCTTGCCCATGCTCAGATCGCCCGGCGTCGCGTTCACCCGGTCACCGTCCGCCGCGTCACGTCCCCGCGTGCTGACAATCTCGCCTTCCTCAAGGAAAGCATCGGACACGGCTATCGCCTGGTTCAGCAACCCGCCCGGATTGTTGCGCAGGTCGATGACAAAGCCGTTGACCTTTTCGATGCCGCCGGCCTTTTCGACCTGTTCGTCGATGGCTTCCTTCATCTTGGGATAGGTCTGTTCGTTGAAGGTGGACAGGCGCAGCACCACGGTATCGCCCTCGATCCGGGACCGGACCACGGTCAGTTCGATGGTGTCGCGGATGATCGACACGTCAAAGGGTTCCTGTTCGCCCTCGCGCACCACCGTGATCACGATCTCGGAGCCGACCGGCCCGCGCATCAGTTCGACCGCATCATCCAGCGCAAGGCCCAGCAGGCTTTCGCCGTTCACATGGGTGATGAAATCACCGGCCTCAACGCCGGCCTCGTCCGCCGGTGTCCCGTCGATGGGGGACACAACTTTGACAAAACCGTCTTCCTGGGTGACCTCGATGCCCAGCCCGCCGAATTCGCCGCGCGTCTGTTCGCGCATCTTCAGCGCGTCCTTGGGGGACAGATAGCTGGAATGCGGGTCAAGCGAGGTCAGCATGCCGTTGATCGCGGCCTCAATCAGGTCGCTGCTGTCCACTTCTTCGACGTATTGCGCGCGGATGCGCTCAAAGATATCGCCGAAAAGGTCCAGTTGTTCATATACGTTTTCCGTCTTGGCGGCCTCTTGCGCCAAAAGCGGGGCTGCAATCTGGGTGGTGGCGATCACGCCTGCGGCCGTACCGCCCAAAGCGGCCATCAAAAATCTCTTCATTGCCTATTCATCCTTCTCGGTCCGGAACCAGGCTTCTGGGTCCTGTGGAATGTTGTCTCTTCTTACTTCTATATAGAGCGTTTCTGTGCGGTCAGTGCCAGTGCCTTCACGATCAGGTGACAATGCCGTGCCGCTTTCTGCTGGCTGCCTTGCGTCTTTTTCACCCATCAGCCCAATCGGTGTGCCGCCTGCGATCACCTGACCCGCCTCGCCATAGACCACGTCCAACCCCGCCAGCACGAACAGGGTGCGCGCTTCGGGTTCCAGAATCACCACGTTGCCAAAGTCCAGCAGCGGCCCGGTATATCTGATGGTGGCGGCTGCCGGGCTGGTCACGATGGCGCGCGCGCGGGTCGCCATGATGATGCCGGGGCGTTTGACCCCTGCCGCATCGGCCTGACCGGCGCGGCGCAGCACCAGGCCCTGTACCGGCAGGGGCAATTCGCCAATCCGGCCCTGCAGGGTGACCGGGGCCGGTTCAACCTCGTCCGTGATGATCTCTGCCAGGCCAGAGGCGAAACCATCCAGCGTTTCAGTCGAAGCGATCAGGATCGCGGTGCGGACCGGGTCGGCGGTGAAACGGGTCGGCAATTCGGTCCGGTTGGCCATGGCCTGGTTCAGCGACGTGCGCGCTGCCTGCACCTGCGTCAGACCGGCCTGCAAACGCTCGGCGGCATCGACCTGAAGCAGGCGCAGGGTCTGCACGTCTTCCAGATCGCGGCGCAGGGCGTCTGCATGCCGGTTCAGGGCCGGTGTCAGTTCCGCCAGCAACATGCCCGCGCGCGCGGTGCCCACCGGGCCATCGGGGTGCAGAAATGCGGTGGGCGAGGGGTTGCCGCCAATGCTTTGCAGGACACCGAACAATTGCGCCACCTCGCCGTCGCGCGATTGCAGCTTTTTCGACAGCTGTGCCTCGTTGATGGCAGCTTGCCGCAGCCCGTCGCGCATTGCGCCCAGCCCCTTTTCAAAGGCCTGAATGGTTTCGGTCAGGGCCATCACCCGGTCCCGCGCCCCTTCGGCCTTGTCCAGCATTTCAGCCGCGGCCTCCAGTTCTGCCGCTGCCGCCTGCGCCTGGGTGGTTGCCGCGGTTTCAGCAGCCACGCAAAGCGGCCAGAACAGCAGAACAAGGGCTAGAATGCGGATCATGACAGCAGGTTTTTCCCCGTCATCTCGGCTGGCTGGGGCAAGCCCATCAGATGCAGCACCGTGGGCGCGAGATCGGCCAGTCGCCCGCTGGCCAGATGCGCGCCGGGCGCGGCACCGACCACTGCCACCGGCACCGGGTTCAGCGTATGCGCCGTATGGGCGCCGCCGGTTTCGGGGTCGATCATGGTCTCGCAATTGCCGTGATCCGCCGTCAGGATCATCGCGCCGCCCGCCGCCTCAAGCGCGTTCATCACGCGGGCAAGTCCCGCATCCACGGCCTCGCAGGCGGCTATCGCGGCATCCAGATCGCCGGTATGGCCGACCATGTCGGGATTGGCATAGTTCACCACAATCAGGTCGTAACCTTCTTCGATGGCCCTCACGAAAGCATCTGTCACCTCGCCTGCCGACATCTCCGGCTGCATGTCATAGGTCGCGACATTCGGGGATTTCGGCATTTGGCGGTCCTCGCCCTGCGACGCCGTTTCCTCGCCGCCGTTCAGGAAAAAGGTCACATGGGGATATTTCTCTGTCTCTGCCAGACGGAACTGACGCTTGCCGTGCTGTGCCACCCATGCGCCCAGCGTGTTGGGCAGCTCGGGTTTGTGGTACATGGTGGTCATGTAACCCGCATGTGCGTCTGAGTATTTCGCCATGCCCATGCAGGCCGCCCAGCCAGGCCGCGCGCCTGCGTCAAAGGCGTCAAAATCCGGGGCGGCAAGTGCTGCCATGATCTCGCGCGCGCGGTCGGCGCGGAAATTCAGACAGAAAAACCCGTCGCCATCCGCAGCGCCGGCATAGTCGCCGATGATCGTGGCGGGGATGAATTCATCATCCGTGCCGCTGTCATAAGCCGCCTGCACCGCCGCGCGCGGGCTGTCCGCCTGCGCACCTTTGCCCTGCGTGATCGCGTCGAAGGCGGTTTTCACCCGGTCCCAGCGGTTGTCGCGGTCCATTGCAAAATAACGCCCGGTGACAGTTGCGATACGCGCGCCTGCGGGCAGCGCTGCGGCCAGAGTCTCGAAATACCCCAGCGCAGACCGCGGGGCGACATCGCGCCCGTCCGTCAGCGCATGGATCACCACTGGCACCCCTGCCGCACAAAGCGCGCCGACCGACGCGATCATATGGTTGAGATGCCCATGCACCCCCCCGTCCGAGACGACACCCATCACATGCGCCGTTCCCTTGCTGTCCTGCATGGCGCTGATGAACTCCAGCAGCGGCGGATTTTTCGCAAAATCGCCATTCTCGATGGCCAGGTCGATCTGGCCCAGATCCATCGCCACCACCCGGCCCGCGCCGATGTTGGTATGGCCGACCTCGGAATTGCCCATCTGGCCGCTGGGCAGCCCCACGTCCGGCCCATGGGTGATCAGCGTCGAATGCGGGCAGGTCGCCATGATGCTGTCGAAGGTCGGAGTTCTGGCCAGTGCAGGGGCGTTGCCGGTCCGGTCTTCGCGCATACCCCAACCATCGAGGATGCATAGAACCACGGGTTTCGGGATGCTCATCTGGGGCTGCTCCATCTTTTGTTTTGATGGCCTTTTAACGGCTGTCGCGCCCGCCGTGAACCTCTTTCCTGTCGCGACGGCCAGATGCGTAACATTCGGATTGAGCAAGCATCGGGTTTCCGGCGAGGCTGTCGGCGGATCAATGATGGAGACAACCAATGCACTATACCGCCATGCCCAGCGAAATCGTCCGGGCCTATCAGCGCGGGGAGCCTGACATTCACGGTCAGAGCCCGGAACGCACGACCTCTGACGGGGGCGGCAACCCGTGCCGCCACTGTCTGCGTGGCATTCCCGAAGGTGCCGGGATGCTGATCCTGGCGCACCGCCCCTTTGCCGAATTGCACCCCTATGCAGAGGCCGGGCCGATCTTTCTCTGCGCCGATCCCTGCGCGCGCGGGGGCGGCGTGGATCTGCCTCAGATATTGCAGACCTCGCCGGACTATCTGGTCAAGGGGTACGGGGCTGACAACCGGATCGTCTATGGCACGGGGGCTGTGGTTCCGACCGGTCAGATCGCCCACCGTGCCGCCGAACTGCTGTCGGAGGATGCCATCGCCTATGTCCATGTGCGGTCCGCACGGAACAACTGCTACCTGGCGCGGATTGATCGAGGCGAGACGGGCTAGGTTGCGGGTCTTGTCCATGGCCTGCGCTTTGGGCATAACGGGTCCTGAAACCGCCCCTTAGCCAAGGACCTCCTCCATGAGCCAGCCTGCGCCCGAAACCCGGATCGTGAACACCTATCGCATCGCCTGTGATGGCGGCGAAGGGGGGCTGGGCCATCCGCGTGTCTGGCTGCAAATCCCGCGCGACACCGGCTGGGTCGAATGCGGCTATTGCGACTGCAAGTTCATCCACAGCGATTTCGAAGGCAAGATCTGAGGGCATTGCGCCCGAGTTGCTGCGCCTGGCAACAAATTGCCCTGCTGATACGGGCATTTCGCAGGGTTTGAACCAACGGCCAGCAAGGCGCGGAAAGCGCCAGTATCGGAACAATCTTCCGTGACGGTCCACAGCAAGCTTGGGCGGCAATGTTGTAATGGGCAGGCACCGCGCATAAGTTGCAGCGACCCCGTCAGCACGATGGGTCCCCAGCGAAAGTCCGGTGCATGGAACCCAGCATTTTTTCCTTTATCTGGAAATACTCGCGGCGCGACCAGCTTTACCTGTTGGCGTTTACGCTGTTCACCTTTCCTTTTCTCTATGCCACGCTGGAACTGCCCAAGCGGATCATCAACGATGCCATCGGCGCAGAGAGCGACAGGGTTTCGGTCTTTGGCTTCGAGATCACCCAGGTGCAGTTCCTGTTGGCCCTGTGCTTTGCCTACCTGATCGCCGTCATCGTGCACGGCTTGCTGAAAATGCGGCTGAATACGTTGAAAGGGATCCTGTCGGAACGTCTGCTGCGGCGGTTTCGCTATCAGTTGATCAGCCGGATGATGCTGTTCCCGCGCAGTTACTTTCGCAAGACCTCGCAGGGGGAGCTGGTCAGCATGGTCACCTCAGAGGCGGAGCCGATGGGCGGCCTGATGGGCGATTTCATTGCCCAGCCGATGTTCCAGGCGGGCCAGATGCTGATCATCGTGATTTTCCTGTTCCTGCAAAGTTTTTGGTTCGGGGTCGCCGGGGTTGCGCTGATCCCGCTTCAGGCATGGATTATCCCGATGCTGCAGCGGCAGATCAACGAGCTGAACAAGCAACGCATCAAGGAGGTGCGCCTGTTCTCGGCCGAGATCGGGGAAACCGCTGCGGGCATCGGGGATCTGCGCAGCAACGGCGGCTGGCGTTACCGGCTGTCGGCCTTTACCGACCGGCTGGGTCTGCTGTTTGACGTGCGGTTCCGCATCTACCAGAAGAAATTCTTCATGAAGTTCCTGAACAACTTCATCACCCAGCTGACGCCGTTTTTCTTTTATGCGGTGGGGGGGTATCTTGCGATCCAGGGGCAGATCACGGTGGGTGCGCTGGTTGCGGCACTGGCCGCCTACAAGGACCTGTCGAGCCCCTGGAAGGAACTGTTGACCTACTACAATCAGACCCAGGACATGGCCGTGCGCTGGGACGTGGTGCTGGAACGGTTCAACCCGCCCAAGATGATCGACGCAGAGCTTTTCACCGGCAGCCCCGAAGAGATCCCGCATCTGCGCGGCGATATCGCGTTTGACAGGGTCACGGTGCGCAACGAAGACGGTACGACGGTCCTGCATGACCTGAGCTTTACCATCCCCGCAGGCAGCCGTGTCGCCATTGAGGTCCCAAGCCAGTCGGAGCGGATTGCCCTGGCCGATGTGCTGACCCGCGAGGTGGTTCCGGCACGGGGACATGTCCAGATGGCCGGGTATGATCTGACAGGCCTGCATCAGGCGGTGATCGCGGCGCGAATCGGTTACGCGGGCGCGCAGCCCTATCTTTTTCAGGGGACCGTGGGGGACAACCTGCTGATGCCCCTGATGACGCAGCCTGCGACCGTGCTCTGGGACCCCAAGCTGAGCGACCGGAACACGATAGAGGCGCGCAGATCCGGCAACAGCCCGGACAGCACAAGGGCGGAATGGCTCGACCCTTCGATTGCTGATCTGGAGTCCAGGGAGCAGGTTTTCGATTTCTGGTACAAGATCACCTCGGCGCTGGGCACCGCAGATGGCATTTTCCTCAGCATGTTGGATTCCCGGATGGACCCGGAGAAACATCCGGAATTGGCCCGTCGGATCGTGGCGCTGCGCGACGAGGTCCATCAGCGGCTGAAGGCGGAAAAGCTGGACAAGGCGGTGCATCGTTTCGATCCCGAGTCCTTCAACCCGGCGGTGCCATTGGCTGGCAACCTGATGTATGCCGCGCCGCGCCGTAAGATCAGCCAGAAGGCACTGGTCGAAGAGGGGGGATTCCTTGGCATGATCATCGAACAGGGTCTGGCTGAACAGGGCATCGCCATTTCCCAGACCCTGATCGAGACACTGCACGACACCTTTGGTCGCGACGGGACGGATCATCCGCTGTTCACGGCCCTGGGCATTGAGGAACCCCTGTACGAACAGCTGGTCGACATCGCGCGGCGCCGCCGGGACAAGGGCGATGCCGCGCTGAGCGGACGGGAATTCGCACTGCTGCTGACTGTGCCTTTTGCCTTTACCGCCGAAGAGATTGGCCCCGGTTTTCCCGAAAGCTTCAAACGGGAAATCCTGTCCATCCGAAAATTGCGCGGCGCGCAGTTGCGCGCAGAGGCGAGCGACCTGTTTGTCGAGATCGCGCCGGACAATTACCTGCCGCGGCTGACCATCCTTGAAAACCTGATCTATGGCCGCTTTTCAGCCATGGCGGGGCTTCAGGCCGATCTGGTTCGTGACGCGGTGGTCGATGTGATGGAGGCGCATAATCTCAAGCAGATGGTTTCGGCCAACCTGTTCGACGTTCCGACCGATATCGGCGGGGCCAATCTGCCGGTGCAGTTTCAGGAGCGGGCCGCCTTTGGCCGGGCGGTGATCAAACAACCGGATGTCCTGGTGTTCAATCAGGTTCTTGCCGGTGCCGATGCCCAGAGACAAAAGCAGATCAGCGACAGCCTGAGCGACCTGTTGCCCCATACCACGCAGATTTTCCTGAATGACAAATTCGCAGATGCGCGGGCCTATGACATGCATATCGAAATCCGGAATGGCCGACTGGACGGAGCATCCGAGGTCGAGGAGACTGAAACGGAAGAAGGTGCATCGGACGATCTGCGCCGGAAACTGCGGATCATTGCGCGAAACAGCCTGTTCAGCACGCTTGATCGACGCCAACAGCGTCTGCTGGCCTTTGCCGCGCAATGGTATCGCGCGGACACGGGGCAGGTCATCTTTTCCGCCGGGGAGCGGGCTGATGCCGCGTATCTCTGCCTGTCGGGCAAGGCTGAAATCGTATGGGCCGGAGACAACGGCGAAAATCATCACATCACAGATGTGGAGCCGGGCCGCCTGATGGGGGATCTTTCGATCATTCTGGACGAACCCCGGCAAATGAACCTGATTGCGACCGAGCCTTGCCAGTTTCTCCGCATCGGGGCGGAACAATTCCGGTCCGTACTCGAAAGCGACAAGACCCTGCTGCTGACCCAGTTGCGGACGGTAGCGGGCCATCTGACTGGTGCGGCCGACGTGATGCGCGCGGCCGGGATTGAGCTGCCAAGGGAGTTCGGGCCGCCGCTTCCGCCTGCCATTTTGGTGGAACACGAACAGGAACAGGAGTCTTGACCGGGGCCTATTCCGGTCTGAGTTCCTTTGTCGCCCCGGCGCGGGAAAAGTCGGAACTGTGGCGTTTCGCGGCGGGCCTCGTCATCGCCTTTGCGGCCTATATGGCCTTCAACCAGCTCTTTTTCGGCACCGTGTACCAGATCGCCGGAAACAGGAGCAACGCGCTCTACAATGCGCTGGTCGCCGGGGACACGCCGTTGGCGATGTTCCTGCTGCTGTCCAGCTTTGCTTGCATGATGCTGAGTGTGGCGCTTGTTGTTCGCGTGCTGCATCGGCGGCCTTTTCGCAGCCTGATCGGACCTCTGCCACTGGCCTGGACGGATTTTCGCGCGGTCACGCTGATGCTGGTCGCCCTCAGCCTGGTCATCGCCATTCTGCCACCTTGGGACATGGGCGGTGACTTTGTTCCCAACATGCCTTTCGGACAATGGCTGGTGTTGCTGCCCCTGTCCCTGTTGGGCGTGCTGGTACAGGTCAGCGCAGAAGAGATCGTTTTTCGCGGCTATGTCCAGCAGCAGCTGGCGGTGCGGTTTCGATCCCCGCTAGTCTGGATGATCGCGCCCTCGGTCCTGTTTGCACTGGGCCATTACCTGCCCGATTCATCTTGTGAAAACGCCCTTGCCATCGCGCTGTGGGCCGGGGTTTTCGGGGTGCTGATGGCGGATCTGACCGCGCGGTCGGGGTCACTTGGGCCTGCGATCGCGCTGCACTTTTGCAACAATGTGACGGCGATCCTGATCGTGTCCCTGCCGGACAACCTGTCGGGCCTCGCGCTGTACCTCACGCCCTTCGGCATGCAGGACACCCAGATGCTTGCCGCCTGGTTGCCTGTGGATTTCGCAATGATGCTCGTGTTCTGGCTGGCGGCACGGGTCGCGATCCGCCGTTGATTGCATTTGTCGCACTCGGGGCTTATCTGGGTGGCGAACAAGTCGACAGGGGCCTGATATGAACTGGATCACGAACTATGTCCGCCCGCGGATCAATTCGATCTTTTCGCGTCGTGAAACGCCGGACAACCTGTGGACGAAATGCGATGACTGCGGCACCATGCTGTTTCACCGCGAAGTATCGGACAACCTGAACGTCTGTACCAACTGCGGCCACCATATGCCGATCTCTCCGCGGGACCGCTTTCGCGCGTTGTTCGACGGCGGCATATTCACCGACATCAAGGTGCCGGTGCCGCCTGCCGATCCGCTGCATTTCCGCGATCAGAAGCGCTATCCCGACCGCCTGAAGGCGGCGCAGCGCGAGACCGGCGAAACCGAGGCGATGCTGGTTGCCACCGGCGAAATCGGTCGCACGCCCATTGTCGCGGCATGTCAGGATTTCTCCTTCATGGCGGGGTCCATGGGCATGTATGTGGGCAATGCGATCATTGCCGCCGCCCAGGAGGCGGTAAAGCTGAAGCGCCCGCTGATCCTGTTTTCGGCTGCGGGCGGTGCGCGCATGCAGGAAGGTATCCTGAGCCTGATGCAGATGCCGCGCACCACGGTGGCTGTGCAGATGCTGAAAGAGGCGGGTCTGCCCTATATCGTCGTGCTGACCCATCCGACCACCGGCGGCGTGACCGCCAGCTATGCCATGCTGGGCGACGTCCATATCGCGGAACCCAACGCATTGATCTGCTTTGCCGGGCCGCGGGTGATCGAACAGACGATCCGTGAAAAGCTGCCGGATGGCTTCCAGCGCGCGGAATACCTGCTGGATCACGGCATGCTGGACCGCGTGACACCCCGGACCGAGTTGCGTGAGGAACTGATCGGCATCACCCGGATGCTGCTGGGCCTGCCGCCCGCCGTGCGCGGTGATCTGCCTCCGCCCGAGGGGGGCGGCGAACTGGCGCATGCGCTGACAGATGCGGAAGCCAAGCCCGAGGATACGTCCAAGAAGGACACCCCAAAAGCCGGCAAGAAATGACAACCCCGACATCGGACGCCATCCTTGCGCGGATGATGGCGCTGCACCCCAAGATCATCGACCTGACGCTTGACCGGATGTGGCGGCTGCTGGACGCGCTGGGCAACCCGCAGAATGATCTGCCGCCGGTGATCCACATTGCCGGCACCAATGGCAAGGGATCGACCCAGGCCATGATCCGTGCGGGACTTGAGGCGGCGGGCAATGATGTACATGCCTATACCTCCCCCCATCTGGCGCGGTTTCACGAGCGCATCCGGCTGGCCGGTGACCTGATCGCCGAGGCGGCGCTGACAGAGGTTCTGGACGAATGCTACGCCGCCAACGGGGGCGGCAACATCACCTATTTCGAGATCACGACCGCCGCTGCGCTGCTGGCATTTTCCCGCACGCCTGCGGATTACACACTGTTGGAGGTCGGTCTGGGCGGGCGGCTGGACGCGACCAATGTGGTGGACAATCCCGCGCTGTGCATCATCACCCCGGTGTCGGTGGACCATCAGCAATATCTGGGCGAAACACTGGCCGAAATTGCGGGCGAGAAGGCGGGGATCATCAAGCGCGGCGTGCCCTGCATCGTCGGGCCGCAGGAGGAGGCGGGCCTGGAAGTGATCGAGGCGCGGGCGGCGCGACTGGGCGCGCCGGTGCTGGCATATGGGCAGCAGTGGCATGTCGGTCAGGAAGCCGGGCGCATGATCTATCAGGATGAGCGCGGCCTGCTGGACCTGCCCCTGCCCAATCTGCCCGGTGCGCATCAGTTGATGAACGCGGGCGCGGCGCTCGCCGCATTGCGGCATCTGGGCGTGAGCAACGAGGCCTGCGAGGCCGCCGTCACCGGCGCGTACTGGCCCGCGCGGATGCAGCGGCTGAAATCCGGGCCACTGGTCGACATCGCAGGAACAGCCGATCTGTGGCTGGACGGGGGCCACAACCCGGCAGCGGGCGAAGCAATCGCAGCCCTGCTTGCGGAGGCACCCGAACGGCCCACCCACCTGATCTGCGGCATGCTGAACACCAAGGACATCGGCGGCTATCTGCGCCCTCTTGCGGCACATGCCCGGTCGCTGCATGCGGTTTCCATCCCCGGCGAGGCCGCGACACTGCCTGCTTCTGATACGGCAAGAGCGGCGCGGGCAGCAGGGCTGGACGCCGTTGAATCGCCCGACGTGGCGCATGCCCTTGCCGATATCGTAGCGCAGGACCCCCATGCACGGGTGCTGATCTGCGGGTCACTTTACCTTGCGGGCGTGGTGTTGCGGGAAAACAGCTAGCTCGCGATATTTCGTTGCCGATGCTCCTGTGGACGCCAGATGTGGTATAAATCGACCTCAATCAACACGTGGTTCGGCCACGAGAACATAAAGAGGACGACACCGGAGCAGCATCATGGCACATCAATCGAATACCATCTCCGAAAAGCAGAGCGACAACCGCAGCCTGTCCCAGGCGATCTTTATCATGGTTGGCCTCGGCATCATCGCGGGCGGCCTTTGGTTTCTGTATCAAAGCACCGCGCCCTACCATCCTGACGTCACCGGCGGACAGGAAGAGATCTATCTGTCTACCGACAGCTAGAGCATTTCGCTCAAAAGGGCCCCCTGGGCCTAGCCGCCCCATCCTTCAGCCTGCATTTCGCGCAACCGTGATGCGGTGCGTTCGAACTCAAAGGTGCCTTCCCCTTCGAGGTACAGCATTTCGGGGGCAGCGGCAGCGGAACAGATCAGCCTGACGCGGGCCTCGTACAGCGCGTCGATCAGGGTCACGAAACGCTTCGCCTCGTTGAAGTTGCTGCGGCCCAGTTGCGGGATGTCGTCCAGCAAAAGAACCCGCACCGCATCGGCCAGCGCGAGGTAGTCCGCCGCCCCCAGTGGTTTGCCACAGAGCGCGTGAAACCCCGCACGCGCCATGCCATTGCGAAAGGCGGGAATCTCGACCTCGCGGCCCTTGACCTTGAGGATCAGCGGCGCGCCCGGCCCGCCCGCGAGATCGTCCCAGACCGCGTCCATGGTCGCACGGCTCTCGGAGTTCACAGGTGTGAAATAGACCTGGCTGCCCGCCAGCCGGTCCTGCCGGTAATCCTTGGGGCTGGCCAGTTCATGGATCACCATGCGGTCCTTGATCAACTCGATGAAGGGCAAGAACAGATCCCGGTTCAGCCCATCCTTGTACAGGTCGTCCGGCACCCGGTTCGATGTGGTCACCACCACAACCCCGGCAGCGAAAAGCGCCTGGAACAGCCGCCCCACGATCATCGCATCGGTGATGTCGGTAATCTGCATCTCGTCAAAGGCCAGCAGGCGGACGGAATCCGCCACATCGGCTGCGACCGGGGCAATGGCATCATCCACGCCGGTCTTGCGGGCCTCGTGCATGGCACTGTGGATTTCCTGCATGAAGGCATGGAAATGCACCCGTCGCGCCGGAATATCGTCCATATGATCAACAAACATGTCCATCAGCATGGATTTGCCACGCCCCACACCCCCCCAGAGGTAAAGCCCTTTGGGTGGTTCGGGGGCCTTGCGGAACAGACCCTTCTTTACCGGCTGCAACAAGGCCGTGCGAATGCGGTCGAATTCCGGCAAAACAGCCTGCTGCGCCGGGTCCGCTGTCAGCTTTCCCTGGGCGATCAGATCATCATATGTTTCTTGCAGCGTCGGCATGGGGGATTTCTTACCTGCCCGAGCAGGCGATGGAAAGCAGCGGTGCCTGCGCCGGGCGCATAGGTCACGAAATGTGCGTGTATCAACACATTTGATCATTTGACGCGACCTGACGTTTCAGTAGGGTCGCGGAAAATTCAAACGGCGGACCCGACATGCAAGAACGGACACCCATTTTCACCCCCGTTCTCATGGTCGGGTGCTTCATCATCATGGTCAGCTTCGCAGTCCGCGCATCGTTTGGTGTCTTTCAGATCCCGATCGCAGAAGAGTTTGGCTGGCTGCGCACGGAATTCTCGCTTGCCATCGCGATCCAGAACCTTGCCTGGGGCGTCGGGCAGCCGATATTTGGCGCTGTCGCGGAAAAGATCGGGGACCGGCGGGCGATCATCATCGGGGCGGTCGTCTATGCGCTGGGGCTGATCCTGTCGGCCAATTCCGGCACCCCGCTGGAGCATCAGGCCTATGCCTGGCTGGTGGGCTTTGGCATCGCGGGAACCGGGTTCGGCGTGATCCTGGCCGTCGTGGGCCGGGCGGCCTCCGATGAAAACCGGTCCATGTCGCTGGCGATTGTCACGGCGGCAGGGTCGGCGGGGCAGGTCTTTGGCGCGCCAACAGCCGAATGGATGCTGACGTTTCTGAGTTGGCAAAGCACCTTTTTCGTCTTTGCGGTCGTCATCCTGGCAATGACCCTGACGCTGCCGCTGATGCGCGCGCCCGCGATGGCCAGCAAGGCCGAGCTTGAGGAAAGCCTGGGCCAGATCCTGGTCAAGGCCTTCCGCGATCCGTCCTATACGCTGATCTTTCTGGGGTTCTTTTCCTGCGGGTATCAGCTGGCCTTTATCACCGCGCATTTCCCCGCCTTCGTGACCGAGATGTGCGGGCCGATCCTGGCGGGCGGGGTGCTGCATAACATCGGGATCACGACCACATCGGCACTGGGGGCCGTGGCGATTTCGCTGATCGGTCTCGCGAATATCGCGGGGACGCTGGCCGCGGGCTGGGCGGGCAAGCGGTATTCCAAGAAATACCTGCTGGCGGGCATCTATGTGGGCCGCACGGTGATCGCGGCTATGTTCATCATGTTCCCGATCACGCCGGTCACGGTGATTCTGTTCTCTGTCGGGATGGGCGCGCTCTGGCTGGCGACGGTGCCGCTGACCTCGGGCCTTGTCGCGCATATCTATGGGTTGCGTTACATGGGTACGCTTTATGGCATCGTGTTCTTCAGCCACCAGTTGGGCAGCTTCATGGGCGTCTGGCTGGGCGGGCGGATGTATGACGCCTATGGCAACTACGAAGCCGTCTGGTGGATCGGCGTGGCTGTGGGGGCCTTCAGCGCCATCGTGCATCTGCCGATCCGGGAGAAACGGCTGGCGGGGCTGGTGACGGCCTGACCCTGGCAGAGGCCCGCGTCGCGACCATAGAGGTTCTAGGCTCTGGACCCATTAATCTTACATGCTCAGTTTGACAGATTTTTTCGCAGACAAGAAGCATCTGCGCAAGAATAGTGGTTCTATTTCAAGCAGATGTGACGCAGGCTGCGGGAAAATCCGTCAAACCCGAAGGGCGGCGATTTCACTTCATTTCAACGTCTTGGGTCGTTTGCAAATAGAACCACTATTGGCAGCACGCCCCAAACCCTTGAAATTTCGTGAAATCGCCGCTGAGCATATAAGATTAATGGGTCCAGAGCCTAGGTCAGCATCCTGTAGCCCATCTGCACAAGGCCGGGTGCGGCGCTGCGCGCGGTATCGTCCATCCTGCGGCGTTTCCATTCGATCAGCAGCGGCAGGGAAATGACCACCGCCAGGATCAGCAGGAACCAGATCATTGCTGTGCGTTCCAGCGGTCCAGAATGTAGCGGCTGGTCATCAGATCCAGATGCGCGCCACCGCCGTTCTTGAACAGGGTAATCTCATCGGGGGATCTGCGGGTGAACCGGGCGAGGTCATAGTAATCCGCGATCAGGTCATCGCGGGTGATTGCCCCCGACTCCAGCGGGATGTTGATTTCGCCGATATGGCCGATGGTCGTGTCAAAGCTGTCGACAAAGACGCGTGCCCGCTGCAGTCCCGCATCATCCATTTCGCGCATGTCGGGTCGGTAAGCGCCGATCAGGTCGATATGTTGCCCCGGTTGCAGCCAGTCCCCCTTGATCAGCGGTTGGGTCGACATGGTGGCAGAGGTGACAATATCCGCGCCGCGCACGGCTGTTTCCAGATCCTCGGCAACGGCCAGCCCCGGCAGTTCGTCGGCCATGGCCTGTGCGTTTTCTGTGGTCCTGTTCCAGACGGTAAAAGTGGCGTCGGGAAAGGCGGCGGAATAGGCTGCATGCAGTGCTCTGCCTTGCGTCCCGGCCCCAACGATCAGGATATTGCGGCTGTCCGGGCGGGCCAGTCTGCGGGCAGCCAGCAGGCTGTCGCCGGCGGTTTTCCATTTGGTCACCAGGTGGAAGTCGATAATGGCCGACATCTGACCCGTATCGTCTGCATAAAGACAGACACCGCCGTTCACCATGGAACGGCCCTGTGCCGGATTGCCGGGAAAGACAGTGGCCGATTTGACCGCGATGCCCAGACCGTCGATCCAGGCGGCGCGGTTGAGCAAGGTATCCTTGCCCCGGTAGAGGAATGTATCCCCGATCTCTGCCTTGGGCAGGTCATGCCCTGCGGCCAGCGCATCGGTCAGGCCGATCCAGTCCAGCAGCGCCTCGCCCGCTTCGAAGGGGATATTCGGAACATCGGTCATTGTGCTTCTTCCTCGCTCAGCAGGTTCGCCGCCACAAGGCGGTTGGCCCATGCGTCGGGACCATCGAACAGATGCGTCTGCCATCCGCGTGCCGCAGCGGCGGCGATATTGGCGGCGCTGTCATCGGTAAAGAGCAGCGCTGTGGGGTCAACGCCGCTTGTCGTCTCCAGATGGGCAAAGATGGCAGGGTCCGGTTTCATCATCTTAAGATGGCCGGAAATGAAATCGCGGTCGAAGGCGCGGAAAAACGGGTAATGCGTTGCGGCCAGATCATAGGTTTCGATCCCGAAATTGGTCAGCGAAAAGACCGGAACGCCGTTCTTCTGCAAGGCCTGCATCAACCGGACAGAGCGGTCGATGGCAGGTGTTGCCATGTCCATCCAGTGCTTTTGCCACAGCAGGATTTCGTCGTGCCAGTCGGGGTGGGCCTTGGCGGTGGCCCGCACCAGATCGCCAAAGGGTTCGCCCATATCGACCCGCCGGTTCATGTCGAACAGGTCCACGGCATCGAACAGCGCCTGCCTGCGGTCCGCCCCGATCAGGCGGTCATAGACCGGGATCGGGTCCCAGTGGATCAGCACGTTGCCGATGTCGAAAACGACGGCTTGCGGTCTCATCTGCCTTTTCTCCCCTGTCCGGAGTTCCTGGGAAGTCCGGGTGTTCTCTCTCAAAGAGAACGGCTATTGCTGCTGCGCTGCGCGCAGGGCGCGCTCCAGCGCGTCCAGAAAACGGGAGCGGTCGGCCTTTGTAAAGCTCTTGCCGCCGCCCTGTCGGAACGGATCGGCGGCGCGCAGGTCGGCCATCAGGTCGCGGGTGGCCAGCACGTTGCCGATGTTGGCCCCTGTCAGCGCCTCACCGTTGTGTTTGAGCACCTTTGCCCCCGCCGCCACGCATTTGGCGGCGAGCGGGATATCACCCGTGACGACGACATCGCCATTGCCCGCGCGGTCTGCGATCCACATGTCCGCGACATCCGGACCGTCCGGCACGATCACCGTCTCGACCAGCGGGTTTTGCGAGGGGCGCAACCCGCCGTTGGAGACGACGAACATTCGTACCCGGTGCCGTGTTGCCACGCGCTCTGCCTCTGCCTTGACCGGGCAGGCATCGGCGTCGATGTACAGCGCGGTCATGCGCCCCACAACGCTTCGGCATGGAAGGCGATGTGGTCTTCCATGAAGCTGGAGACGAAGAAATAGCTGTGGTCATAGCCCGGCTGCATCCGGAAGGTCGCCTGCTGGCGCTTGGCGGCGATGGCGGCAGCCAGCGCTTCGGGCTTGAGCAGGTCAAGGAACTGGTCGGATGCACCCTGGTCGATCAGGATCGGCCCGTCGAACCCCTTGTCCGCCATCAGAAGGGTCGCATCGTGGCGCGCCCAGGTTGCCTCGTCGCTGCCCAGATAGGCACCAAGCTGTTTCCTGCCCCAGTCGCTGGCAGTGGGGTTTGCGATGGGGGCGAAAGCGGATACCGATTTGAACTGTCCGGTCAGGTTCATCGCAAGGGTCAGCGCGCCGTGTCCTCCCATGGAGTGGCCGGTGATGCCCTGCCGGTCCAGGTCGATGGCGAAGTGTTCGCCGATCAGCGCGGGCAGTTCTTCGGCGATGTAGTCCCACATGCGGAAATGGGATTTCCATGGGTCTTCGGTCGCGTTCACATAGAACCCGGCCCCCTTGCCAAGGTCATAGGCCTCGTCGTCCGCTACATCTTCGCCGCGCGGCGAAGTGTCGGGAAAGACCAGCGCAATGCCATGATCCGCTGCCCAGCACTGCGCGCCGGCCTTGGTCATCGCGTTCTCATGGGTGCAGGTCAGGCCGGAAAGATACCACAGCACCGGCACAGGCCCGTCGCGGGCCTCGGCGGGCAGGAACAGGCCGAACGTCATGTCGCAATTACAGGTTGAGGATCTGTGCGAATAGACCCCTTGCGTGCCGCCGAAACAGGCGTTTTCAGAGATCGTTTTCATCGTGTGTCCTTTCAAAGTTTCGGTTCTCCCGGAGAAATGGGCGGGTAAAAAACCATGCGGTCAAAGCTGGGTGACCCAACCCACAACGAGGCTGACGGTCACGATGCTGGCGGCGGTGGACAACAGGATCGCGGTCGAGACCCGGACCGGCGCAACACCGTAGTGCTGGGCGAGCATATAGACGTTTCCGGCCACGGGCAGCGCGGCAACGGCGATGATGACGCCCGCCTTGAACGGGTCCACGCCGAACAGGAACAGCGCTGCAAAGGCGACGAACAGCGGGTGCAGCACCAGTTTGCAAAAACTCAGCCATCCTGCGATGTGAATCCGCTCGGGCTGGGTCAGGGCAAGCGACGCGCCGATGGCAAACAGGGCACCGGGTGTTGCGGCACCTCCAAGGATGCTGAGAAAGTCGTTCATCGGATCTGGAATGGGTATCCGCAGACCCGACCAGGTGAACCCCAGGACGATGGCGACGATCATCGGGTTGCGGACCAGTCCCTGAGCGATGGATCGCAGCGTCTGAAGCGGTCCCAGACCACCCCGCGCTCCGTTGATCAGGATGACAATCAGGCTGGAGAACACAATCAGGTCTATGGCAAGCACCAGCAGCACCGGGCCGACCGCCTCGGAGCCGAGAAGCAAGGCCAGCATCGGGACCCCAAGGAACACGGTGTTTCCGATCACCGCGCATTGCGCCTCGATTGCGGTTGTTGACACGTCCTGACCGCGCAGGAAACCGACCAGCGTGGCAATCCCGTAGACAAAGGTGGTCCCCCACAGGTAGGCGACCACAAGGCGGGTATCCCAGACCTCCGCCAGTGACAGATTGGCGGAAAACCGAAACAGCATTGCCGACAGGGCAAAGTAAAATACGAACTTGGTCAGATAGGCGGTCGCTTCGGCACTGAAGAACCGGGACCTTCCCGCCCAGAAGCCCAACCCGATCAGGGCAAAGAAGGGCAGAGTTTTCATGAAGATCGCCAGCATGTTCCAAGGGGTATCCAGCAATGCGATCCGGCGCAAGCGTCCAGCGCAAAGGAAATACCGCTTGGAACTAAACGATTCGGTTTATATTGTTGCACCTCCACGCCTCGGAGCAGAAATGAACGTTGCCACCCCCAAGGTTCGCAAGGGCCGGAAATTCGATCAGGTGCTGGAAGGCGCCCGTTCCGTGTTCATGGCCGACGGCTTTGAAGGGGCCAGCGTGGACGAGATTGCCCGCGTTGCAGCAGTGTCCAAGGCGACGCTTTACAGCTATTTTCCCGACAAGCGGCTGTTGTTCATGGAGGTCGCAAGCGCCGAGTGTGTGCGCCAGAGCCAGGAAGCGGTCAAGAGCATCGAAATGTGCGCGCCGCCGCGCGCGGTGCTGGGCCAGGCAGGGCGACACTTTCTGCGGTTTCTGACCTCCACCTTCGGGCAGCAGGTGTTTCGGATCTGCGTTGCCGAATCGGATCGGTTTCCCGAACTGGGCCAGAAATTCTACAATACTGGTCCTGCGGTTGTGCGGGCCGAAATGGTCGCCTATTTCCAGGGGGCCGAAGCGCGGGGTGAACTGCGGATCGAAGATCACGCCTTGGCCGCCGACCAGTTTGGCGAGCTTTGCAAGGCTGACATCTGGGCGCGCCTGATCTTTGGCGTGACAAAGACGGTCACTGACGCGGAAATTGACCGGGTGGTGGACAGCGCGGTCGAAACCTTTCTGGCCCGATACGAAGCATGAGAACGAAATCAAGGAGCAGGACATGAAAACACAGATCGCACTTGTCACCATCGCCGCGCTGGCGGCCTGTGGCCCCCAGCAAAACGGCAGCGCATCGTCCGGTGCCAGCGCAAGCGGTGCTGACACCTGCAACGCGGCGTCCTATGCCGGGATGATCGGGCAGGATGCGGTGGTGGCGCTGTCGATCCCGGATCCCAAGCGGCAATATCGCCTGGGCGATCCGGTCACGATGGATTTCAACGCCTCCCGCGTGAACATCGTGCTGGACCAAACGGACGTGATCGTCGACATCAAATGCGGCTGATCTGATCCGTCGGGCTATCGGACTTATGACTTGGGGCGGTTGTCCACGATCCGCACGGCCTTGCCCTCGGATCGGGGGACACCGCCAACATCGGCCACTTCCACTTTGACGCTGATCCCGACGGTCTGCTTGATCTGGGCAGACAGGGCCTTGGCTGCACCGGCACGAAGATCGTCCGAAACAGAGGCGTCGGCGCATTCGCACAGAATCCGCATCTGATCCATTCGGTCGGGACGGGACAATTCGATCTGGAAATGCGGGGCAAGGCCGCTGGTTGCCATCAGCGCCTCTTCGATCTGGGTCGGAAAGACGTTCACGCCGCGCAGGATGATCATGTCATCCGACCGGCCCGTGACCTTTTCCATTCGCCGCATGGTGCGCGCCGTGCCGGGCATCAGGCGGGTCAGGTCGCGGGTGCGATAGCGGATGATCGGAAAGGCCTCTTTCGTGAGCGAGGTAAAGACCAGTTCGCCTTGTTCGCCGTCTGCGACCGGTTGCCCGGTTTCGGGGTTGATGATCTCGGGATAGAAATGATCCTCCCAGATGTGCAGCCCGTTTTTCGATTCCACACATTCCATCGACACGCCCGGCCCCATCACCTCGGACAGGCCGTAGATGTCGACGGCGTGCATGTCGAACGCCTGTTCGATTTCCAGACGCATCGCGTTGGTCCAGGGTTCGGCACCGAAAATGCCGACTTCGAGCGAGCTGGCGCGGGGGTCGATCCCCTGCGCCGCGAATTCATCCAGAATGGACAGGGCATAGGACGGGGTGACGGTGATCCCCTTGGGTTTGAAATCCTCGATCAGGCGGACCTGGCGCGGTGTCATGCCGCCCGAGATCGGGTAGGTCGAAAGCCCCAGCGCATCGGCCCCCAGATGGATGCCCAACCCCCCGGTAAACAGCCCGTAGCCATAGGCGTTGTGCAGCATGTCGCCGGGTTTCATGCCCGCCGCGCGCAGGGACCGCGCCACCACGCTGGCCCAGTTGTTCAAGTCGCTTTGGGTGTATCCCACGACCGTCGGCTGACCCGTGGTGCCAGAGGAAGCGTGGATGCGGGCCACCTTTTCACGCGGCACCGCGAACATGCCAAATGGGTAATGGTCGCGCAGGTCGGTTTTGACCGTGAACGGGAATTTTGCCAGATCGGCAAGCGATGTCAGGTCATCGGGATGCACACCCGCTGCGTCAAAGCTGGATTTGTAGAACGGTACGTTGTCATAGGCGTGGCGCAGGGACCATTTCATGCGCTCCAGTTGCAGCGCCTCGATCTCGTCCCGGCTGGCGATCTCAATTGTATCAAGTGTGGATTTCGCGGGGGTGAGGTCTTTCATTTCTGGGTCCCTTCCTCTGGGAAATGCTGGCCTTTGACGCTGCGCGACAGCCCGCGAAACAGCGCCACGGCGCGGCCGTCCTCGCCGGTGACAGTGACATCATAGATGCCCGAGCGCCCAGTTCTGGAAGTTTCGACCGCATGGGCAGTCAGCATCTCGTCTGCGCGACCGGGGCTAAGATAGGTGATCTGATTTTGCTGGGCGACAACAAGCTGGTTATAGCTGTTGCAGGCAAAGGCAAAGGCGCTGTCGGCAAGGGCGAAAATGAAGCCGCCGTGGCAAATCTGGTGGCCGTTCAACATCTCGGGCCGGACCTGCATGGTCAGCGTGGCCTGACCGGGGGCGACAGCCGTGATGGTCATGCCCAGCCCGGCAGATGCCCGATCTGCGGCGAACATGATTTCTGTCGATTTTTCCGCACGTTCCTGGGGGGTCATTTGGCGCGCTCTTTATGTTTCATATTTTTGGTGTATTCCATAATTATGTAACTCTTTCAATCATTATCATCTACGTAGGCTCTTGATTTGGGTGGCGAAGGGCGCAACTGTAGTAACATGACAGTGCAATTTCCTCCGCAAGTCACCCCTTTTGAGCGTCCTGCCGAACAGGTCGCATTTCACCGCACCGAACTGTCATTGATCCTGTCGCTTTACGGGCGGATGGTTGCGGCGGGCGAATGGCGCGATTACGGCATATCCTGCCTTCGCGAAGTGGCGGTATTCTCCGTTTTCCGCCGCACTGCCGAGATCCCGCTTTACCGGATCGAGAAACGCCCGAAGCTGCGCAGCAAGCAGGGGATGTATGCGGTGATCGGGGCAAACGGCCAGGTGCTGCGGCGGGGCCATGACCTCAAAGCGGTCCTGCGTGTGCTGGAGCGCAAGCTGATCCGCGCGGTGGAATAGACCAGGCCGGGGTGGCGGACCTTCCTTACGAAAGGTCAACCAGCAGGAAGCGAAAGACGCCGGTGCGCCGTCACGTTGCCGTCGCCCTGTTCCCGGATGCGGGTGAGCGCCTCGGCAATCGGCTCATAGACTGTCTGCAT
Source organism: Sulfitobacter sp. EhC04 (assembly GCF_001650875.1). Taxonomy (GTDB): domain Bacteria; phylum Pseudomonadota; class Alphaproteobacteria; order Rhodobacterales; family Rhodobacteraceae; genus Sulfitobacter. The sequence goes on along the minus strand of NZ_LXYI01000015.1, from coordinate 64,781 downwards.
GGCATGCACATTGGCGTGGATCAGCGTTTCGGGGTCGGTGACCAGCGCCACATGCCCTTTCCAGAACAACAGATCGTTGCGCCGGTAGGGGGGCTTTGCCGGTTCCCCAAGGATAAGCTGCTGGTCGCTGTCGCCGGGGCAGGGGATGCCGCAGGCCAGCAGGGCGGCCTGCACCAGCCCGGAACAATCCATGCCCCAGCGGCTGTTGCCACCCCAGAGGTACGGGGTGCCAAGAAACAGCGCGGCGATGGCGGCGGGATCGTCAAAGTGCTGGTCGGCCTCGCGCAGGTGGACCATGGGAATGTGACCGATGGATGTGACGGCAAATCTGCCCTTTTCGCCGGTGACCGCCACCGCGCTGCCGAAACTGAGGCTCTGACATTCCCGCGATTTGAAATCCGCCGCGGTATAGGCATGGGTGGCAGGGGCGCTGACCCTGTGGGTTGCCTTGGCACCGCTGCCCAGCGCCCCGGTGCTGACATGGCCGCAATAGCCGTCCTTGTCCGCCTGAACATAGGTAAACCCGTTGGTGTCTTCCCCCAGCAGGGTCAGGGTGTCACCAAAGAGAAGCTGACGGTCTCTTGGGCCGCCGGGGCTGCGGCACAGATCGGCGACGGCAGCAGTTACCTGTCCCGGTTCTGACCGGGTCACCAGCGCGGCAATGGGCGTCAGGCGCGGGTCGCTCATCGGGTGAGCATTGGCATCAGGGCTGCGTGAAGCGCCCGTGTTGCCTGACCGGCACCGCCCTTGGGGCGGGCAGGGGCAGCGACAGGCTGCCACCCGTAGATGTCGAAATGCGCATAGGGGCTTTCGGTGACAAAGCGGCGCAGGAAAAGGGCGGCGGTGATGCACCCGGCAAAACCGCCCTTGGGCGCGTTGTCCAGATCCGCGATGCCCGGTTCGATCATGCTCTCATAGGGGTCGTGAAAGGGCATCCGCCAGACCGGATCGGCGGTGGCCGCCGCTGCGGCTTCAAGCGCCGAGACAAAGGCGGGATCGTCGCTGAAATAGGGGGCGAGATCAGGGCCGACCGCCACCCGTGCGGCCCCGGTAAGCGTGGCCATGGAAATGATCTGGTCCGGCGCGTCCTCGTCGGCGTAGGCCAGCGCATCGGCCAGCACAAGGCGGCCTTCTGCATCGGTGTTGTTGATCTCGACCGTCAGCCCCTTGCGCGACGTCAGGATGTCCTGTGGGCGGAAGGCATTGCCGGAAACCGAGTTTTCGACCGCCGGGATCAGCACCCGCAATTGCAGGTCCAGCCCCGTCGCCATGATCATATGCGCCAGCCCCAGCACGGCAGCAGCACCGCCCATGTCCTTTTTCATCAAGCCCATGGAGGCACCGGGTTTCAGGTTCAGCCCGCCGGTGTCGAAACAGACGCCCTTGCCGACCAGGGTCAGTTTTGGCCCGCTTTTGCCCCAGCGCATGTCGATCAGACGTGGCGCGCGGTCGGCGGCGCGGCCAACCGCGTGGATCATCGGGAAATTCTGCGTCAGCAGGTCTTCCCCGACGATGATGTCGATCTCGGCACCGTGCTGTTTTGCCAGTGCCAGTGCAGAATCGGCGAGGTCCGGGGGGCCCATGTCCGATGCCGGTGTGTTGATCAGGTTACGTGTCAGCACTTCGCCGGCCGCAATGGCTTCGATCCGGGTTGCGTCCAGATGCTCCGGCGCGACCAACCTTGCGCGCAGGGGCGATTGTGCGCGGTAGCGGTCAAAGGCGTATCCGGCCAACAGCCAGCCAAGCGCCTCGGCCTCAGCCGCGTCTTCGGGCAGGCCGCTGGCAATTTCGTAGCTGCCTTCGGGCAGGGCCGTCACGGCACCGGCCAGGTGGAACCGTCCCCGCGCGCGCGCCTTCGGATTGCCGTAGCCGACAAGGGCCATGCCCGGTTTGCCGTCCGCATCGGAGATCACCAGCGACTGGCCAAGGCCGCCGGTAAAGCCGTTTGCCTCGATCCAGTTCTGAACTGCTGTCGTCTGATCGGCAGACCAACCGTTCAGCGCATCTTCTGAAAGGACGTGCAGCGGCACGGTATTGGCGGTCTTCGGGACAAAGGTGCAGGGCATGGAACGCTTTCGATTTTGGGACAACCTGCGGCGCAGCCTATCCTTTCCAGCGATGCCCGCAAGCCATCAGATCGGGCTTTCGTCGCTGTTCCAAACCGCGCAAAGCGACCGCTCTCCAACCCGCAGCAATCGCGAAAGCGTGGCGGCGATGGCGATGGTATCCCCCCGGTCGATACAGGCAACGACATCTGTGGCAACGCGGGTCACGGCCAGCATCCCGATCTGGCCACCCACGGCGATCAACGTGCGGGTATTCCTGCGCAATTCCGGCATGTCTTGACTGTGATAGAGTTCCGAACAATGCGACAATCGCAGCGCGATGTCCTCCAGCGCGCGGCACAGAATCTCCTCAGCATCGGCTTCGCCCAATTGGGTATACAGCGCGTCCAGCCGCGTTTGATCGACGCATACGTTTTCCATAGGTTTCATTTGCAGAACCAACATAGTCTCACCCCTTGATCAGCCCCCACGGCTGCGGTGCGACTATGCTGCGCAGGTGTTTGAAAAGGGTTGAGGGGACCTACCTTTTCGCTCGAATTCGCCTTTGATTTGGGCTAATTCAGCGTGACCGAGAACAAGGGGATCAGCGCGATGAACAGGGCAAAACCACTGCCGGGCTATCTGATACAGCGGTATCATGGCTGGAAAGCAACAAGCTATGCGGATAACGCTTCGTGGTATCGCAGACTGGCCGACGAGGGGCAGCGCCCACGCGCCATGGTGATCTCGTGTTGTGACAGCCGGGTGCATGTGACGTCGATCTTCGGGGCCGACCAGGGCGAATTCTTCATCCATCGGAATATCGCCAACCTTGTCCCGCCTTATGAGCCCGATGGCGACCATCACGGCACATCGGCTGCGGTGGAATACGCGGTGCGGGTGTTGAAGGTTGCCCATCTGATCGTGCTGGGCCATTCCAACTGCGGTGGCGTCAAGGGCTGCATCGACATGTGCCAGGGCAACGCCCCCGAGATGGACGCGAAAGACAGCTTCGTGGGCCGCTGGATGGACATTCTGCGACCCAAGTATGATGAGGTCTCCAAGATGCCCGAGGGGGTCGAACAGGAACGCCAGTTGGAGAAACTGGCGGTGATGACATCGCTTGAGAACCTGATGACATTTCCCTTTGTGGCAGAGCCGGTCCAGCAGGGGCAGTTGACGATGCACGGCCTCTGGACCGACATCGGCGAAGGCGGGCTTGAATACTACAGCTCGGAAAGCAAGCGTTTCCAGCCCGTTTAACCGGGTCAGCCCATTGGCAGGCGCCGCTGGCGCCCGCCTTTATCTCAGGACCATGCCGTCGGGCCAGTTCAGCTCTTGCTGGATTTCGATTTCACCGGTTTCACCGGCGGCCACGTCGATGTTCCATTGCAGCACCCCGCGCTGGTCCTCGACATTGGTCTCATCCGGTTCGGGGGCCGCGCTCCACTTGATGATCAGGTCATCCTGTATGGTGTAGGGAACGGCGGCCTGAACCTCGACTTCCCAATCGGTCCTGCCAAGGTTCTCGATATCCATGCGGACCTGCTGACGCTGGGCATTTGACCGGCTGATGATGCCGCGATCGCCTTCGGACTGGTTCAGGATCGTATAGGACACTTGCAGGTCTTCGATCGGGCCAAAGGGAACATCCCCCTCACCCCCTGCCGGAACCTGCGGGAATGGCGCGCGCCCGACCAGCGTGTTGTCGATATAAAGCGCTGCCTCATTTGCCGCCAGCAGGGGCTCCTGCGTGGTATTGGTGAATTCGGCCATCAGATACGCCGTATTGTCGAATGCCGGTGCAGCATGGGCATAGCGGCGCGCGTCAAAGCTCAGCTGGTCCAGATTGACCCGCGTCGCGTCCACGCCACTGGCCAGATCAAGCGGGCGCGCCACGGTATAGGTCACACCCGGCCCGTCGAAGGAAGTTGCGACGCTGTCATCGAACCTGACCGCAGATTCCATGACGGGTGCCGCTGCATCCATGCTGCCGCTTTCCTTGCGCAGCGACGCCATGGGGCGGGGTGGCTCCGGCTCTTCGATCCGGCGCAGCTGAGGCGCCACCACGCTGGGGCGAATCTGCGATGCAGGTGCCAGCGTGGAAAGGGTAACCGCAACATCCTCCCAGTTCTCGCCGCTGTACTGCGCGATCATGGCCCCCCGGACGATTTCCAGCGTCGAAGGGTCGTCACCGCGCAGGTAGAGGTCATAGACCGGCCGCCAGCCCGCATCGACGGGATAGCTCAGTGACAGGGTCAGCTCCCCCTCGGCCTCGGCTGTGACCGACAGGGTCAACTGCGATACTTCCTTGGGCGGCGGAGTGAGAGCGGCAAGCGCGGCTTTCGCATCATTCAACTCCTTGTCGAGATCCTCGCGGTCTCTCTCGATGTCTCGGGCGCGTTGCTGCGCCGCAAGGGCGGCCTGCCGGGCGGCCAGCGTTTCGGTTTCGACCATCCGGGCGATATCGCTCAGGGTTGTCACATCGCTTGGCAACCCTTCGTTTGTTCCCAAAGCGCCCAGAAAGCCGACCTTTGCCTCTGCCGCAGCGGCGGCAAGGCGGGCTTCGGCGACCCGGTCCTCAAGATCGGTGATCGCGCGTTCTGCGGCCTTGATGCGGTCCTTCGCAGAAGTGACTGCGGCGCTGTCAGTGTCGGGACGGGGGGGAACGGCAGAGGAGCGGAATTGCGTCGCCCCAAGGCGCGCGCCGTCCAGGCTGACCCGCAGCATGTCGCCCTGCATCCAGGCAGGCAGATCGGGCAGGATGACCTCATGCGAACCGGCAGGAACGGTGAAGGCAACCTCGCGCGTGACCTGCGCGCCGTAGCCGTAGACGACGGCGGCAGTGGGGGCACTGGCAAGGGTAAATGTGTCGGCCTGGGCCACGGTGGGCAGGCTGAGCAGGCAGGCGGCAACAATACGCATCGGGTAATCCCTGTGATCAATAACTGGCCACATTGTGCAAGCCTGCCGGGCAAAAGAAAAGGGGCCGCAAGGCCCCTGATCCCGGTCAAAGCGAAAGCCCGCCTAACCCTTTTTCAGAACCTCACGGCCCAGCAACTCGGCGATCTGTACCGCGTTCAGGGCGGCACCCTTGCGCAGGTTGTCGCTGACGCACCACAGGTTCAGGCCGTTGTCGATGGTGCTGTCCTGACGGATGCGGCTGATGAAGGTCGCGAAATCGCCCACGCATTCGATCGGCGTGACGTAGCCACCGTCCTCGCGCTTGTCGATCACCATGATGCCGGGCGCCTCGCGCAGGATCTCGCGCGCTTCGTCCTCGTCCAAATGATCCTCGAACTCGATGTTGATCGCCTCCGAGTGGCCCACGAAGACCGGGACGCGGACGCAGGTGGCCGTGACCTTGATCTTGGGGTCCACGATCTTTTTGGTCTCTGCAACCATCTTCCATTCTTCCTTGGTCGACCCGTCTTCCATGAAGACGTCGATATGCGGAATCACGTTGAAGGCGATCTGCTTGGTGAACTTTTTCGCCGGTTTGTCGTCGACCGGGTTGTAGATCGACTTGGTCTGATCCCACAGTTCGTCAATGCCTTCCTTGCCCGCGCCGGACACGGATTGATAGGTGCTGACCACCACCCGCTTGATCGTCGCACGGTCGTGCAGGGGCTTGAGCGCAACAACCATCTGCGCGGTCGAACAGTTCGGGTTGGCGATGATGTTGCGCTTTGCGTAATCATGGATCGCCTGCGGGTTCACCTCGGGAACGATCAGCGGCACGTCCGGATCGTAGCGGTAGAGTGACGAGTTGTCGATCACCACGCATCCGGCCTTGGCGGCACCCGGCGCGTACTTCTTGGTGGCGTCTGAGCCCACGGCGAACAGCGCCATGTCCCAGCCCGTAAAGTCGAACGTGTCCAGATCCTTGCATTTGAGCGTCTTGTCCCCAAAGCTGACTTCCGTGCCCATGGATTTGCGGCTGGCCAGGGCCACGACCTCATCCACGGGGAACTGGCGCTCTGCCAGAATGTTCAGCATTTCGCGGCCCACATTGCCTGTGGCGCCCACGACGGCGACGCGATAACCCATCTGAATTCTCCAATGTTATGTGTGATGGTGGCTGCCCTTTATCGCGCCTGTCGGCAAAGGGAAAGGGCTGCGCGATGCGCGGGCGGTCAGGCGGCGCGGTCGCTGCTGAAAAGGTACACCAGCAACCCCGCCACCAGGCAGGCACCCAGCAGGACAAAAACCATCATATAGGGCAGTACCGTGTCGCCCGTTCCGGCATAGTGGTGATAGACCCGTCCGGATGCGAATTGCAGAATGCCGACCCCGCCGATGCTGAAGAGGTTGAGCATGGTCACCCCCCGTCCGATCAGATGCGGCGGCAGAAAGCTGCGCCCATGCGCCATGATCACCGCATAGCCGCTTCCAAAGAACCCGATGGCACAGATCAGCCCGACCGCCAGGACCAGCGAATGCGCGGGCAGCAGGATCACAGTGAAGGTCGCAAGGCAGGTGACCATCGCCCCGCCTGCCAGCATCCATTTGCGCGACGGAAAGAGCCGGTCGGCAAAGCCGTAGAACAATGTACCGGAGATCATGGCGGTGCCCATCAGCAGGCTTGCAAGCCCTACTGCACTGGTATCCGCCCCGAACACATCTGTCAGGTAGGGACCAATCCAGAGGCCGCGCACCGCGCCCGGCAGGGCATAGTTGACCCCCATCAGGGGAAAGATGAACCAGAGCGCCCGCAGTTTGAAAAGCTCTGCAAGCGACCCCTTGGTTTCGCCTTCGACCTTGGCGGGGTCCCTGACCCACAGATAGATCGACAGCGCCACCAGCGTCGACAGGCCGCCCAGCCCCCAGAGAGAGGTGCGCCAGCCCAGCAGTTCCGCCGACAGCGCCATCGGATAGGAGGCCACGAGGTTGCCCAGGCTGCCCACCCCAACCATGACAGACGCCAGAAGGGCAAACCGCATCGGCGGGTATTCGCGGGCAAAGATATAGTAGGACGCCATCAGCACAGGCGCGCAGCCGACGCCGATCAGCGTCATCGCGATGGCGATATGCAGTGGGCTGGTTGCCATCGCAAACACAGCCGCCCCGCCGCCGCCGCCGATCAGCAGCAGCCCGGCGGCGGTCCGGCGGGGACCGATGCTGTCCAGGGCCGCGCCAATCGGGATCTGTGCCGCCGCGAAGGCGACGAACCACAGGCCGGAGGCAAAGGCCAGGTCATCTGGCGAAGCGCCGATATCCTGTTCAAGAATCTTGGCCAGCACGGCCAGGAAGGCGCGAAAGAACTGGCTCAGCACATAGGCAAGCGCCAGCAGGATCAGACCGATATGCATCAGGCTTGGGGTATCCATTTCCGCGCCAGCGCCTGTGCGGTGTGGCTGAGCAGCAGGACATCGGCACCGACGGCAACAAACTGCGCGCCTGCCGCCAGGGCTTCATTTGTCATTTCGTCCCTTGTGGAAAGGATGCCGGGCGCTTTGCCTGCGACCTTGATCCGGCGCAGGGCGTCCATGATTGCGGTCTGAACATCCGGATGCTGGGCATTGCCCATATGCCCCATGTCCGCCGCCAGATCGGCCGGCCCGATAAAGACTCCGTCCACCCCATCAACAGCAAGGATATCGTCAAGTGCGGCCAGCCCCTTGAGGTTCTCGACCTGCACCAGCAGGCATGTCTGCGCATCGGCAGTAGCGCCATAGTCAGTGATCTGCGAGAAACGCGACGCACGGGTCAGCGCATATCCCACGCCCCTGTCGCCGTGGGGGGGATAGGTCACATCGCGCACCAACTGCCGGGCCTGGTCGGCGCTTTCCACCATCGGAACCAGCACGGTCTGCGCGCCTGCGTCCAGCACCTGCTTGATCATGTAGGTTTCGCCGATCGGCAACCGAACCACGGCGTGACTGGGTGAGGCGGCAAGAACCTGAAGTTGCGCCAGGATCGACCGCAGGTCGTTGGGCGCATGTTCACCGTCGATCAAAAGCCAGTCGAACCCGGCGGTGCCCATCAGTTCGGCGCTGAAAGTATCGGCAAGGCCGAGCCAGCAGCCAAAGACTGTTTCGCCCGCGCTGAGGGCTTTTTTGAAGGGGTTCACAGGTACGGGCATGACAGGGGTCCTTGCAGTTTCTGCCGGACCCTACGCCGGGCCGTGTCCTGTTGACCAGAGGGTGCGAACAGGCGCACTGCCTTGTATCGCGCGGCGGGGGTCAGATGACCTTGATCACGTCCTTGTCGATGGCCAGCATGTAACCGCGCCGCGCGATGTTCTTGACCAGAAGCTCACTGACAATCTGGTTGCCCAGCGTATCGCGCAACCGCTTGATTCGCGTTGCCCCTGCGGCCTCGTCGCAATCGGCGGCGTTGCGGCCGGAAATGACCCCTTCGATCTCGGAACCGGACAGGACGTCATCGTCCATCCGGGCCTCGGCCAGCACGCTCATGGTTTCCATTGCCGCATCGGTCAACTTGAAGCCGAGGTTGTTGAGGTACACGGTATTTTCCTCGCGACTGATAAGAAGCGAATTCACCTGGATGCCCGCCCGCTCGATCTGGGCCATGCGACGGTTGAAACCAACCAGCATGATCAGAAAGACCAGCGCCGCCACCAGCATCGCCGTGGCAAAGACCAGCAGCACAAAGATCACCATGCGATAACTGTTGAGGGTTTCGGAAAAGGCGGTGCCGGATTGTGCCAGGATCTCCAGCAACTTGATTTCCGTACCGGATGTCAGGTCATCGTTCTCGACAAAGATACGTGTGACTTCGGCATTGAAGGCATTGGCATCGGGCAGGGACCAGAACAGCAGCCCTGCCGCGATCAGCAGGGCCGCGACAATTGCTGTAATTCCGGCACCCACAATGCGGCCGCCAAAGCGGCGCATGTCAGAAGCGGAGATAGTTTGATCCTGCACTGTCTCTCCTCTGTGCCAACCCGTCCTCGCCAAAGACCGACAGGATGTTGAGCAGGGTCCACCCCTGCGCCGAAAGCCGGGCGGAAAGCTCCGCCTTGGCGGCACCTGCATTGCAGGCCCCGTTGATTTGCGCAACGCCGTAGTGCAGGCGCAGCGGGTTGTCTTGCTTGGCCTTGTAATCGGCATAACACCCCGCCGCCGAGACAGGCAGGGCAGCAGCGATCAGACCCGCAGACAGAATGGAAAGGATGGCGTGTTTCATGTAGTATCTCTGCGCTTTTGTCCGCTGATATTCAATATCCAAAGGGGTTTAGAGGTTCTGATATCCGATAACATTCCCCTGATATTGCCTGTCTTGCCCCCCTGACCCCAGTTTGATCCCATCAGCAGGCGGCCCCCGTCTGCACCCTCTAATAAGGATCAGACACATGTACCGCCGATTCATCGCCACCATCGCCGCCGCATCCATCGCGATCACCGCCATGGGCGCTGCCCCCGCCTTTGCCGGTGATCGCGACACCGTGCGCGCCCTTGCCGCCATCCTCGGCGTCGCCGTCGTGGGCAAGATCATTCACGACAACAACAAGAAGAAGCGCGCCAACCACCAGCCCGCGCCGGTCTACAACCATCCCCGGACAACACCCCCGCGTCATTATCCGCCGCGTGGCGTCCAGCCGCGTCACAATCCGCCGCGCTATCATCCGCAGCCGCGTCCCCTGCCGCGCCATGTGAACAACAAGCTGCTGCCCAAACAGTGCTTCCAAAGCTTCGACACCCGTCGCGGCACAATCCAGATGTTCGGCGAACGCTGCCTGCAGCGCAACTATCGCCACGTGAAATCCCTGCCCCAGAACTGCCAATACAAGTTCGGGACCCCAAACGGCCTGCGCAGCGGCTTTGAAGCGCGCTGCCTGCGGGATGCGGGATACAGATTGGCCCGCGGATAAAACCGCAGGTCATGCCTCGCAGGCCAGGTCCCTGACCTGCGGGAAACTGGGGGAGGTGTTCGGGCACTTCCCCCGCCTTTTCATGTAACCAGTAGATGGTTTCTGACGGTCCGGGCCTTGCGGCGCGGGCCGTCTTGCGTTTTGGAAGCGTCATGAGTCCGGATTATTCATTTGAACACGCAGCCCAGGGTCGGGGGTTCCTTCGGATCGCCGGAGTGGACGAGGTCGGCCGTGGCCCCTTGGCAGGTCCTGTCACCGCAGCCGCAGTGGTGCTGGACCCCGCGCGCATCCCCGAGGGGCTGAACGATTCCAAGAAACTGACCAAACGGTCACGCGCGCGCCTGTATGAAGAGATCATGCAGGTGGCGGATGTCAGCATCGCCCATGCCAGCGTGGAGGAGATTGATACGCTGAACATCCTGCGGGCCAGCCATCTGGCGATGATGCGCGCGCTGGCGGGGCTGAAAACCCCAGCGGATTACGCGTTGGTCGACGGCAATATGCTGCCCCGCGATCTGACCCTCCCGGCAGAGACGATCATCAAGGGCGATGCCCGGTCGCAGAGCATTTCGGCGGCCTCAATCATGGCCAAAGTATGTCGAGATTGTGTCATGTTGTCCCTTGCGCAACAGCACCCCGGCTATGGCTGGGAGACCAACATGGGATATGGATCAAAAAGCCACATCTCGGCGCTTCAAAATCTTGGTGTGACCCCTCACCATAGACGTTCGTTCAAGCCCGTACACAATATGTTGTAGCAAGGTAATTTCTTAAGCACTTGATTCAAAAAAGAAATTGACCGCGATTCGCCTTTGACTCATCCTGATGCTCAACCAACGAGTGCAAAATGCACCGGGCACAGAGGCAGAATTGATGAAGACCATGACAAAGGGTGCGGTGGCACTTCCCTTGAACGAAATCCTTGCCGGTGATTGCATCGACGTGATGAATGCCCTGCCGGAGAACAGCGTCGATCTGATCTTTGCAGACCCGCCCTATAACCTGCAATTGCGCGGCGATCTGGTGCGGCCCGACAATTCCAAGGTGGATGCGGTCGACGACGAATGGGACCAGTTCGCCAGCTTTGCTGTTTACGATAAATTCACCCGCGCTTGGCTGAAGGCCGCCCGCCGCCTGCTGAAACCCAATGGGGCGATCTGGGTGATCGGCAGCTATCACAATATTTTCCGTGTCGGTGCGGCGCTGCAGGATCAGGGGTTCTGGATTCTCAATGATGTGGTCTGGCGCAAGTCCAACCCGATGCCGAATTTCCGGGGCAAGCGGTTCACCAACGCCCATGAGACGATGATCTGGGCGGGCAAGGGCGAGAATGCGAAATACACCTTCAACTACGAAGCGCTGAAGGCGCTGAACGAAGGCATCCAGATGCGCAGCGACTGGGTATTGCCGATCTGCACCGGGCACGAGCGGCTGAAGGACGATGCAGGCGACAAGGCGCATCCGACGCAAAAACCCGAAAGCCTGCTGCACCGCATCCTGGTCGGTTCGACCAATCCGGGTGACGTGGTGCTTGACCCTTTCTTTGGCACCGGGACAACAGGTGCTGTCGCAAAGATGCTGGGCCGCGATTTCATCGGCATCGAGCGCGAGGAGGCCTATCGCAAGGTGGCGACGAAACGCATCGCCAATGTGCGCCGGTTTGACCGCGACGCGCTGCAGACCACGACATCCAAGCGCGCCGAGCCGCGCGTGCCCTTCGGCCAACTGGTCGAGAGGGGAATGCTGCGCCCGGGCGAGAACCTGTATTCCATGAACAACCGTCACAAGGCCAAGGTGCGCGCAGATGGCACGCTGATCGGCGATGACATCAAAGGCTCTATCCACCAGGTCGGGGCGCATCTTGAGGGCGCGCCAAGCTGTAACGGCTGGACCTACTGGTGCTTCAAACGCGAGGGCAAGACCGTGCCCATCGACGTGCTGCGCCAGCAGATCCGGTCCGAAATGGCCAACTGAGACACCTTCACCTTATCCGAACACCGCCGGTGCCTGCGGCCTTCCACATGAAGGTCCGCCTATAAAGGCACTCACCTAAGCCCCGCCCTTGTGGCGGGGCCTTTTTCGTTTGGCGGTTAGTCCCGTTTCACGGCAGAAAGCCACCCTGCCCATCGGAGAAATCGCGCCAGATCTTTTCACCGACCTGGCAATCGCGTGGATCTCGGGCCTGTGCCTGGATCACCTGTGCCGCCGGGGTCAGCCCCGCGATTTCCAACACCAGTTTGCGCTTCACCGCGTCTGCAAAATCGGGCCAGTCGGTGACCGGGATGACAAAGGCACCCGGGCCCCCGATGACGCAGGTCTGGTAATAGATGTCGAGGTCCGGCAGGTCGAACTGCGAATAGGCACCGTCGCTGGTCATCAGGGGCAGCCCGTTGATTGTGATGCCCCGTGAAAGGACCGCATCACGGGCAAGGGTGACCGGTCCTCCAAGGTTGTTGGGACCATCGCCGGAAATGTCGATCACCCGGCGCAGACCGGCATAGGCGTTGTTCTCGATCAGCTCTGCCCCGAAGTGCAGCGCGCCAGAGATCGACGTGCGCCGCAAACCGGGATCAAGCCTGGCTGTCACCTGACGCGCGAATTCCTCCAGATCGGCGCGGGAGGTGACCACACGCCAATCCACCACGACCTGCTGCGTGCCGGCCCATTCCACATAGGTCAGGGCCACATTCTGAAGCAGCCCGGACTGCACGGCCGCAAACACTTCGGAAGACCCGAGCGCCGCAGCATAGCCACGGCGTTGCAGGTCAAGCTCTGCCTCGGACATGGAACGGGAGACATCGACCAGCAGGACCAGTTCAAGGTCCACTTCAACTCTCTGGGTCTGGGCGTTTGCGTCACGAAGACCGCCCGACATGCAGGCAAGCACCAAGGCCAGCAGGCCAGGAATCAGGCGAAGGCAATAGACCATCCTGAAACGCTAGGAGGTCACCTCAGCCGTGTAAATTGTCCCTTGCGTGTCATCACGATCAATTCAACCGGCATTCAGCGGGGCTGGGGCGTGCTTTGTTTGTTGTAGGGGGTCCAGTCGTTGATTTCCGGGTAATACATCGCCCGCCATATGCGGACCCTGGGATTCATGATGCGCCGCCACAGCGGCGGGATCATCGCCGCCATTGTCATTATCGGATAACCATGGGGCAATTGCGGCGCTTCATCAGGCCCATAGTTCTGCAGAACCGGGAACCGCCTGTCGGGTTTGTAATGGTGGTCGGAATGGCGTTGCAGGTTGATCAGCAGCCAGTTCGACGCCCTGTGCGCGGCGTTCCATGAATGGCGCGGCTGGACGTGTTCGTATCTGCCATCGCCCAAGTGTTTGCGGGTCAGCCCGTAGTGTTCAATGTAATTAACCAGCTCCAACTGCCAGATCGCCACGCCCGCCTGCACCAGGAACAGCACCAGCCCGGACCAGCCGCCCAGCAACAGGGCCAGCACAAGCAGCGCGGCCTGAAACCCCCAGTATTTGAAGAACGGGTTGGAAAGGTCGGTCCAGGGCAGATCCTTGCGCGCCAGCATCGCCTTTTCGGCGGCAAAGGCCGAGACCAGCGATTCGCGCAGCACACGGGGATAGAAACGGTGGAACCCTTCGTTGTACCGCGCGGTCACGGTGTCGCGCGGGGTCGCGACATAGCGGTGGTGCACCAGCAGGTGTTCGGACCGGAAGTGCGAATAGAGCACCATCGCCAGAAGGGCATCCGCCAGAAACCGCTCCAACCGGTTGCGCTGGTGCATCAATTCATGGGCATAGTTGATCCCTATCGTGCCGGTGATCACACCGACCCCGAAAAACACCATGAAGCGTTCAAAGGTGCCAAGGTGTTCGGCCTGCGGGACGTACCAGATCAGCCCGAACAGGGTCAGGAACTGTGCAGGAACCCAGATCAGGGTGACAAGCCGATACCAGAACAGGTCGCTTTCAGAGGCAGTGAGATCCGCATTGTCCAGATTCAGCCCCACAACCGCATCCAGCAGCGTGAACAGGTACCATGTTGTCAGTGGCAGCAGGATCACTGTCCAGCCGCCATGGATTGCGGTGACCCAAGCCAGCGGGATCAATCCCAGCGACAACCAGAACGGAAGCGCCCGCGTCGCGCGGGCGAGATCCTTTGGCGATACGATTTTGCCTTGCAGGGTCATGGTAGGTTCTCTTTTTGCAAGCTGACCCTAGCGCAGCTTGCCTGGCGGTCAAAGGCCCGTGACATGCTCTGCCTGCGACAAATCGAACGCCTTGCGCATCACAGTTGGCAGATCGGAAGGGCGAAAGTCCTGCCTTTGAACAAAGTCGCCGCGATCGGGCTGCACGTCCAATGCCACGCGGGCTATCCTGACCGAAAGCAGCAGGTGGAAATGGGTAAAGGTGTGCCGCACTTCGCCAGCCAGATCGTGCCAATTGGCCGGGACAGGCGGCGTGCCTTCGGGCCGCTTGGTCGCAATGTCCAGCCAGTCAGAGCCGGGCCAGCCCAGCATGCCGCCCAGCAGCCCTTTGTCGGGGCGCGTTTCCAGCAACCACGCGCCATCAATCCGCTGCGCCAGGTACAGCGTGCCGTGGCGCACCGGCTTGGGCTTTTTTGGTGTTTTCATTGGCAGCAGCGGCGCGGTGCCCTCGCGCCGCGCCTTGCAGGGATCCCGCCAGGGGCAGATCCCGCAGGCGGGGGATTTCGGGGTGCAGATCGTGGCACCCAGATCCATCACCGCCTGCGCATAGTCGCCCGGTCTGTCACGCGGTGTCAGTGCCGCCGCCTTTTCCATCAGCGTCGGTTTGGCGACGGGTAGGGGTGTGTGGATGTCGTAAAGCCGCGCCATCACCCGCTCGACGTTGCCGTCCAGCACGGTGTGGGGCAGATCAAACGCGATGGAGGACACGGCAGCCGCCGTATAGGGGCCGATCCCCGGCAGGGCCAGCAAGGCCGCATGATCGGCGGGGAAGACACCATCGTGTTGCGCGACCACAGCCCGCGCGCATTTCAGCAGGTTGCGGGCCCGCGCGTAATAGCCCAGCCCGGCCCATTCGCCCATCACATCGGCGTCCTCCGCAGCGGCCAGGTCCGCCACTGTGGGCCAGCGTGCGACGAAGCGTGCGAAATAGTCCCGCACCGTGGCAACAGTGGTCTGTTGCAGCATGATCTCGCTCAGCCAGATGCGGTAGGGATCGGGCCGGATGCCTGCCTTGCGGTCTGCGGGGCCGGTGCGCCAGGGCATCGCGCGGGCATGGACGTCGTACCATTCCAGCAGCAGGCGCGGCAGATTGCCGGGGGACGATGTTTCACGCAATGTTTATAGGTCCTCGGCGGTCATGGGGTGGCGCAACTGCACCAGACCGCTATGGTATGCCGCACGTTCGGAGATACAAGCCCATGCCACCGCGCCGCACCGGAACCTATGGTTTCAAACGCACCGACAGCCTTCTGTCCGGCCAGATCCGGAAGGCATCCGAATCGCGTGGGTTTGCGCAGTCGCGGCTGCTGACTCAATGGGTCGAAGTTGCGGGCGAGGACATTGCGGATATCTGCCAACCCGTCGAGGTCAGCTATGGCCGGGGGGGGCTGGGCGCGACGCTCACCCTGCTGACAACCGGGTCACATGCCCCAATGCTGGAGATGCAGAAGGAAAAACTGCGCGCCAAGGTGAACGCGATCTACGGTTACAACGCCATCGCGCGGGTGCGCATCACCCAGACTGCTGCAACCGGTTTTGCCGAAGGGCAGGTTGCATTCGCCCACCAAAGCCCCAAGTCCAAGGCGGCACCTGATCCGGCACTGCGCGCAAAAGCGACTGCGGCGGCGGGCCAGGTTTCGGACAACGGATTGCGCGAGGCCCTTGCGCGTCTGGGCGAGAACATATTGAACAAGAACAACCGCTGAAGAGCTGACAAAGGAACATCACATGCAACGTAGAAATCTGATTCTGGGCGGTGTCGCCGTCGCGGGGCTGGGCGGCTGGGCGCTGACACGCAACTCGTCAACACCCGGTTCGACTGCCATCGTCGGCGCGGCGAATGCCCAATCCAGCGATGCGGATGTCGATACCTCCACCATCACCGAGATGGTGATGGGCGACGCGGATGCGCCGGTCACGATCATCGAATACGCCTCTTTCACCTGCCCGCATTGCGCGGCCTTCCATCAGGGGCCGTTCAAGCAGCTCAAGGCCGACTATATCGACACCGGCAAGGTCAGGTTCATCTACCGCGAAGTCTATTTCGACCGCCCCGGCCTCTGGGCCTCCATGGTGGCGCGTTGCGGTGGCGAAGCGAAGTTCTTTGGCATTGCGGATCTGATCTACAAGGGTCAGTCCGACTGGGTCCGCGGCGGCGAGCCTGCTGCGATCGTCGAAGGGCTGCGCAAGATCGGCCGCCTTGCGGGGATGGACAACGACACCCTGAACGCCTGTCTTCAGGATGCCGACACGGCGCAGACGCTGGTCGCCTGGGAAGCCGAGAATCGCGAGGGCGATGACGTCACCTCGACGCCCAGCTTCATCATCAACGGCACGAAGCAATCGAACATGTCCTACGCCGACTTCAAGACATTGATCGACGCCGAGCTTGGCAGCTGATGAGCGCACCGCTTGCAGGCCTGAAGGTCATAGAACTGGCACGGGTCCTGGCCGGGCCCTGGGCCGGTCAGACCCTGTCCGATCTGGGATGCGACGTGATCAAGGTCGAAAGCCCTGCCGGCGATGACACCCGCCAGTGGGGCCCGCCCTTCGTCACCCGCGATGAGGACCAGTCGGCAAGCTATTTTCACTCCACCAACCGGGGAAAGGCGTCTGTCACCGCCGATTTCCGGACCGATGAGGGCGTGGCGCAGGTCAAGGCGATGCTGGCGGATGCCGATATCCTGATCGAGAATTTCAAGACCGGCGGGCTGGCCAAATACGGGCTGGACTATGCCAGCCTCAAGGACGAGTTCCCGCATCTGATATACTGCTCGATCACAGGTTTCGGCCATACCGGCCCCTATGCCCATCGGGCCGGGTATGATTTCATCATTCAGGGCATGTCGGGCCTGATGTCGATCACCGGAGAACCGGACCGCCAGCCGCAGAAATCGGGCATGGCGATCACCGATATCTTCACGGGCATCTACGCGACCACCGCGATATTGGCCGCCGTGCACCAGCGCAGCCAGACCGGCAGGGGTCAGCACATTGACATGGCACTGCTGGATTGCGCGGTGGCCATCATGGGCAATCAGGCGATGAACTACCTGACCACCGGCAAACCGCCTGGGCGCATGGGCAACGCGCATCCCAACCTGACTCCCTACGAAGTGTTCGAATGTGCAGACGGTCACCTGATCATCGCAACCGGCAATGATGGCCAGTACCAGCGTCTGTGCCGCCTGCTGGGGCTGGATGAGATGGCCGAGGCACCGGATTATGCCAAGAACGCCGACCGTGTGGCCAACCGGCCCGAGATGATCCGCCGCCTGAATGGCGCAACGCGGTTGCGCAGCAGGGACGATCTGCTGGCGGCCTGCGAGGCGAACAATGTGCCGGCGGGGCCGATCAACGATCTGTCCGATGTCATGGCCGACCCGCAGGTGGTGGCGCGCGGCATGCAGATCGAACTGGACGGGGTTCCGGGGCTGCGCTCGCCGTTCACCTTTTCGGATGCCGAACTGGCGCTGCACCGCCCGGCTCCGAAGCTGGGCGAGGACAACTGACCGGCCGACCGATCTTTTCAAAAAGATCGGGCCGGAATTTTCGAAAATTCCGCTGTGTCACGCGGGACGTGGCAGCGCGTCCAGAGCTTCGAACAGCGCGTTTCCCTCGGCGAATTGCAAACGCACCGGCAGGGTGATCACCTTGCTGCGGAAGCTGTCTGGCAGCCTGACCGCGTCTTTTTCCGTCGTGACCAGTTGCGCGCCGCGCGCGCGGGCGTCTGTCTCCAGCCGTGTCATCAGCGCAGCGGTCAGCGGCTGGTGATCGTCCAGCGCTTCTGCATGGACCAGCGTCGCCCCCAGCCCGCGCAGCGTGGCAAAGAATTTCTCCGGGTGGCCGATCCCGGCAAAGGCAAAGGCGGTGGTATCCGCCCAGTTCATACCGGTCTGCAAGGGGGCAAGGGCGGCCTGCACATGCGGTACGGAAGGCGGCAGGGTCGGTGCCGCAAAGCTGGCCTGTGCGGCAGAATCACCGATCGACAGCAAAATATCTGCCCGGCCCAGCCCGACCTCCGCAGGTTCACGCAGCGGGCCCGCAGGCAGGCACAACCCGTTGCCGAATCCTTTTTCCGCATCCACCACCACAATGCCCAGATCATGGTGCAGCGCCGGGTTCTGGAACCCGTCATCCAGCACGATCACGGTGGCGCCTGCCTGTTGCGCGGCCCTGGCTCCGGCGGCGCGATCCCTGGCGACCCAGACCTCGGCAAAGGCCGCCAGCAGCAGCGGTTCGTCTCCGACCTGAGCAGCGCTGTGGCGCGATGGGTCGACCTGCACGGGCCCCTCCAGGGTTCCGCCATAGCCGCGCGACACGATATGCGGTGTGTGAAACAGGTTCCGCAGGTGATCCACAACAGCCATGACCGTGGGTGTCTTGCCGGTCCCGCCCGCGTTGATGTTGCCGACACAGACCACGGGCACCTCCAGCCGCGCGCGCGTGCCCCGGGCCAGACGGCGCGCGGTCGCCCGTGCGTAGAGCGTGCCAAGGGGCTGCAACAGCCGTGCGCGCCAGTCGGGCCGGGGCAGATGCCAGAAATCCGGGGCCCGCATCACTGCGCCCTGACCTGATCATCAAGCGCGTCCTGCACAAGATCGGTCACCCGGTCCATCAGCGCGGCACCCTGGCTGATCACATCCCATCCCGCATGGGCCATCGTCGCGGCCTGATCCGGGGCGATCAGGCGTGAAACGGCGGTGCCGAGCGCGTCGGCATCGTTGACGATCCGCGCTGCACCTGCGACCGCCAGCCTTGTGTAGGACCCCATGAAATGCCGGACCTTCGGACCGTACAGCACGGCAGACCCCAGGGCCGCCGCGTCGAAGGGGTCACAGCCGCTTTCGCCCTGCACCAGGGACGAGCCCAGAAAGGATACCGGAGCCAGTCGAAAGAACAGCCCACGGTCGCCGGGGTCATCGGTAACGACAACCTGCGTTGCCTCGTCGGGAAAGGTGCCATCGCTCCAGTTCACGGTCGCGAAACCGCGTGCCTGCGCAAGCTCGATCGCCTCGGCGGTTGTTTCCGGCTCTGCCGGTTGCAGGATCAGCAGCAACCGGTGCGACAGGCGCATGGCCTGGCGGTGGGCTGAAAGGACGGTGGGGAATTCCTTGGCTTGCAATTGGGTTGCAAACCAAACCGGCCTGCCGCCGATGACTGTAGACAGTTCTGTCAGATCCGAGTCCACGCAGGGCAGCGCCTGGCCTCCTGCCAGGAGGGGTGATGTGATTTCGATCTGCTGGCGCGAAAGGCCAAGTTGCAGCAACCGCTGCAACCCCGGCTCGGACCGGGCCAGAACATAGTCGAACTGTGACAGCATCTGGTAGGTCAGATCTGACAGCCAACGATCGCGGCGGCCGTCAAAACCACGGGTGTCGGCGTCAATCAGGAACATGGGACAGTTCCGTGCGCCGGTCTCCAGCACCAGATTGGGCCGCAGTGCGCCCCAGACCCAGATGCAGCTATCGGGGCGCCAGTGATCGTGAAACGCCTTGACCGCCGACTGGTGTTCGCTTGGCACGGGCTGGACGATCACGTTGTTGTCCGTGTTCGGCAGCGCGGTCATGTCCGCCCCCTCCGGCAGGGTGATCAGCACATTCAACCCGTCCCGCACCGCACACAGCCGCAAGGCAAGGTCCCGGACGGCCAGCAGGTTCCCGGCCTCAGCGGCGCGAACCCATACCAGCTCACCGGTCGGGCGCGGCACATCGGGCGGGACCACATCGGCCACCCCGTGCCGGACCATGGCACGATACGCCGCGAGCCCCAGCGACCGCGCCATTGCGGGTTCAGCCCAGCTCTTCGGTGGGCGAGGCGGGTGTTTCCTCGTCCCGCAGGCGGTGCAGGTGGGCAATGAAATAGCGCATATGCGCGTTGTCCACCGTGCGTTGTGCCTCGTTCTTCCAAGCGTCGAATGCGGTGGCATAGTTCGGAAATATACCGACGATATGGATGTCATCGACGTTCTTGAATGCGGTGTCCGTGGGATTGACCAGTTCACCGCCGAAAACGAGGTGCAAGCGTTGTGTCATGGAATTTCCTTTGTCACTTGGGAGTATCCTTGTCGTACCAGAAGAAACGTTTCAGGCAAGTGCGGCGATCAGGGCCGCCTGCGCAGGCACCCCGCCGGCGACCACTCCGTTCAGCCGGGGATCGGCATTGTTGAAGACCAGCGGTCGGCCCGTCTGATCGGAACAGGTGCCGCCTGCCTCTGTCACGATCAGGGCTCCGGCCGCGATGTCCCATTCCCAGCTGCGGCGCAGGGTCAGCATCGCGTCGAAACGGCCCTGTCCCACCAGCGCCAGGCGATAGGCCAGCGATGGCCGGTAGCTGCGTTTGAAGGTCGGGGCACTGCGGGATTTCCAGAAATGTTCCATCAGCGCGGGTTTAGCAGCCAGCACCGTGGTTTGCGACAGGTCGGGCTGCTGCGCTGTCCGCATGTCTTCGCCGTTCAGTGTCGCCCCCTCACCCTTTGCAGCGGCATAGAGCTTGCCCCGCATCGGCAGGAACACGACCGCTGCCGTAACCACACCTGCCTCTGCCACGGCCAGGGAGTGCGCCCAGGTGTGTGACCCTTCGACAAAGCTGCGGGTGCCGTCGATCGGGTCGATGATGAACACCCTGTCCTTGCCCAGTCTTTCGGTGGTGTCTTCGGTTTCTTCCGACAGCCAGCCATAATCGGGCCGGGCAAGCCGCAAGGTTGTTTGCAGCACATCGTTCACCGCCAGGTCAGCCTCGGTCACCGGGCCTGCATCGCCCGGTTTGTCCCAACGCCGCGCCGTCTTTCCGACAAAGCTGGTGGCGACACGTCCGGCAATGCGGGCGGCGTCGATCAGCAGGGGCAGATCACGCGCCGGCAAGGGTCATCCCCGGCACCAGCAAGGACGGCACGACCCGGCTCAGGTGCGGCCGCCCGTCATTGGCGGGGACAATCGCACGCAGCATGTCCCGCAGGTTGCCCGCAATGGTGCATTCGTTGATCGCATGGGTGATCTCGCCGTTCTGGACCCACAGGCCGCTGGCCCCGCGCGAATAATCGCCCGTGTTCGGATTGATCGTCGACCCGATCATCGAGGTGACCAGCAGACCGGTGCCCATCTCGCGGATCAGGTCGTCACGGCTGGCCGTGCCTTGGGTCAGGGCCACATTCCAGGTGGTGGGCGACGGCCCCGAAGAGGTGCTGCGCGCCCCGTTGCCGGTCGGTGCCATGCCCAGTTTGCGCGCGGTGGCAAGGTCGAGCGTCCAGCCCGTGAGCACGCCGTTCTCCACGATCATGCGGCGCTGGGTCGGCAATCCTTCGCCGTCGAAGGGGCGCGACCCGCCGACACGGGGGCGGTGCGGATCTTCGATCAGCGAAAGGTGATCGGGCAGGACGGCCTCCCCCAGCGCGTGACGCAGGTATGACGCGCCGCGCGCTATGGCGTTGCCGTTCACTGCGCCCAGCAGATGGCCGATTAGCGAGGATGCGACGCGTTCGTCGAAAAGGACGGGATATGCTCCGGTGGGCGGCTTGCGCGCATCAAGCCTTGCAAGGGCGCGCTGCGCCGCGGTCCGGCCAATGTCGTCGGCATCCCGCAGGTCCGATTGAAAGATGCGGTTGTCGCCATCATAATCACGTTCCATACCGCTGCCGCTGCCCGCGATGGCAACACAGGACAGCCCCCGGTTGGTGCGGCCATAGCCGCCTTCGAAACCGTTTGTCGTGGCCAGAAATATCTGCTGCGCGCTGTATCCGGCGCTGGCGGATTGCACCTGGCTGACGCCCTTGACGGCCAGCGCCGCAGCTTCGGTGGCGGCCGCGTCCTCTTGCAGGGCCTCGGGCGAGGGTTCCTCTGCCGGGTCGACCAGTTGCAGGGCTTCGATGTCCCAACCCCGTGCAAGCTGCTCAGGCTCGGCCAACCCGGCATAGGGGTCTTCGGGGGCCTCGCGGGCCATGGCTACCGCGCGCACGGCCATTTCCTCCATCGTGCGTTCAGATGTATCCGACGCCGAAACCGTGGCAGATCGTTTTCCCACAAAGACACGCAGGCCGATGTCGGTGCCCTCCGCGCGCTCGGCCTGCTCCAGCAGACCGCCGCGCACATCGACAGAAACAGACGTCGCGCGCACGGCCTTGGCATCTGCCGCGTCCGCGCCTGCCTTGCCGGCGGCAAGCAACAGGGATTTGGTCAGCGCATCGAGGGGCTGTGACATGAGGCAGGCTCCAATCGGGGTAGGCGCAGAGGTAATCGCCAATGGTCACAAGGGCAAGGGCAGCGGCCCGATTGGCGTGCTCCGGGCGCAGGAATGGCGGGATCGGGTCCAACTTACGTTTTCAGGAATCCTGCTATCTGGGCATTTACTTCATCAGGGGCATCCTCCTGAACGATATGCGACGCATTGGGTATTATGCGATGGATCGCATTGGGCAGCCTGTCAGCCAAAGCATCATTCAACCGCCGAAATACAACCGGGCTTGAGTTTCCGCTGAGCAACAGGACGGGCATCGTGACACGCGAGAGCGGTGCGTTACGCAAATCGGGAAAGCCGTGATATAAAGCCTGCGCTCTGTCCGGCCCTCGATTGTCCCAGACCTGCTGGTAGCGCTCTTCAGAGAGACCATCAAATGCCCGATCCCCCAAAACGCCCCGGCCAAAGTGTGCAATGGCGGCTTTGTCGTCCCCCTTTCGAAATGCCTTTTCCGCAGGCGCAAATGTTCCTGCACCCAGCTTCGCGATCGCAAAGGCAAGTTTCGGGTTCGAAAGGAACAGGTTTAGCAATTGCAGCGGTTTTGGCGGGATTTCCAGATGAACGGTTACGCTCGGTGCTTCGATCAGAACCAGGTTTCGACACATCTCGGGGCGTTGCGTCGCCAGGGCGAGTGCAATCAGGCCGCCCCACGAATGCGCCACAATATGGGTTGGAGCCGTCCCAAGGCGGTCGATCAGCGCGGCCAGATCGTCCACGTGGGTTTGAAACGTATCCGGCTGGTCTGGCGGAATGGGGGCGTTCGGTGCGTGAAACCGGCGACTATAGCAGAGAACCCGGAATTTCCTCGACAATGCGGACATCTGACCGGACCAGCTTCGTAGGTCCGAAACACCACCGTGGACAAGCGTGACAGGGTCGCCGCTACCTTGTTGGAATGTGGCGAGGCTGGTTCCGTTCACCTCGATCGTGGTGGTGTCATTGAGGTCAAGCATGCAGGACAATAGCATATGTGCCTGAACTTTGCGAACGGCAGCATTGTCCGCCAGCGCACCCTGTGCCAAGGGTCCGGTCTGGGTCGGAAATGCATGGCAGTCGGGTCAGGATTGCTTGCCACGGCTTCCTGACCGAATTCAGAAAATCCGCCGGGAACAGTCAGAATTGCGCGGCATGCGACAGCCGGGGGAACACTGCAAATGAAAAGAGGCGCGGCCAGCGCCGCGCCTCTTGGTCAATTCGAAGCTCGCAGCTTACTTGATACGCTGCCCATTGGCCAAGACCTGGCCATCTTCGGTGAATTCGATCTTTGAACTCAGAGTGTCCGGTTCGGTGCCGGGCACTGCGAACAGGCCCATCATCATCCGCGCGCCCATTGCCTGTTCCTCGGGCAAAAGGCCCATCGCAACCAGCTTGTCCATCAGCCCGTTGCCGCCCACCAGCGACAGGTCGACAGCGCCCACAGGTTTCGGCATGCCGGGGAATGTGGTCTGGTCCGTGTTGTCGAAGATCACGTCACCCTGACCTTCGAGGCGCGCACCGGCGGCATCCACCACCAGCGTGTTCACCGTCAGCGCGTTGACCTCGCCCGGAGGGCCAGCAAGGTTTGCTGCCGCTTCGGGGTCCATGTAGTCGACCAGCAGTTTGGCCTGACCGCTGAGATCCAGTTCGACGGTTGCAGGGTCACGCGGCAACTGGCCGGTGGGGTCAAAGATACCCCAGATCATGTCGGACATGACGAAATCGCCCAGCGTGATCCCAAAGGCAAAATCCTGCGGGTCGTCGGATTTGACAACGGGCGCTTCCAGCTTGAAACCGGAGCGCGCCATGCTCAGGTCGATCGGGAACGGCAGATCGGCCACCTTGATGTTCATCTTGGTGTCTTTCTGCGACCCGGCATAGGCAATGCCGCCCGGACCCATTTCAACGCTCAGATCGCCACCCTGCGAAGATGTGGTTGCGGCGAAATCGCCCTCGGTCTCATCCTGGAAATTGATGTCGGTATTGCCGGCGCCAAAGGTGATGTTGCCCGATACATCGAAGCCCGCCGCGATCATCGCCGCCATATCCGATGCATCCAGGTTGTCGCGCGGGATCATGCCACCCCCCTCAAGGGTCAGTTCGGACATGCTGCCGACCATGGCAAGCTGGCCCGTCTGTTCGGGGTTATGCACAAACAGGTCATAGGTGACGCCGCCGATCTGTCCGGTCTGTTCATAACTGCGCATGTCACCGATGGTCATTGTTGTCCGGCTGGTAAAGTCGGTCGCAACGACGTCGATCTTGGCATTTTCCTCGCCATAGCTTTTGCCATCCACGATCAGCTCTGTCAGCTTCAGACCAATGGTGCCCGCATCATAGGCATATGTCATGCTCTCGGGCGTCCCGCTGACCGTCATCGTATGGTCGGACTGGGTGTAGTCCAGGTTCATGGTAAAGCCGGGATCGGTTTCACTGCCGGTGGCGGAAATTGCCATGGGCAGCGTTGCAGGCATCACGATTGCCACCGATCCATCGCCGTTCGCGACGAATTCGAAGGTGCCCATGGTCATCGTGACCGCGCCGCCCTCATCGGGCATCGGCATGTCCAGGGTCAGATCGCTGACGGTCAGGTTGCCACCTGCCTCGTTTTCGGAGGCGCTGATGCCATAGCCCATGCCCTCCATATACTGGCGCCAGTCGCCCCAGACCTGTGTCGGGGTCAGATCGGCCCAAGCGGCAGAAGACAACAGCATCGCGGGCAACGCGAGACCGAAAGAAGCGGAGTTCAGACGAAACATGAGAATATCCTTATCGCAAATGTGGCCAGAGCCTCTGACAAAGGGCGCGCAGGGTCAAGTACCGCACGGGGGTGGACCATCGCATTTCACAGCTTTACCACAGGGCAAAGACCCTATGCAAAACATCCCCCGATCAAAGGAGTGATCCAATGGATATGACCGGCAAGACAGTTATGATCACAGGTGCAAGCCGTGGCATCGGCGCCGAAACTGCGCGGGTTTTCGCCCAAGCGGGGGCAAATGTGGTACTGCTGGCGCGGTCACAGGACGCGCTGAGCGATCTGGTGGGGGAAATCGGAGACAAGGCGATTGCGATTCCCTGCAATGTGGCGCGATACGGCGAAATGTCATCGGCGGTCGCTACCGCGCAAAGCGCCTTCGGCAGTCTGGACGTGCTGATCAACAATGCCGGCGTGATCGAACCCATTTCGCGTCTCGCTGACGTTGATCCCGCCGATTGGGGGCAGGTGATCGACATCAACCTCAAGGGCGTGTTCAACGGCATCCATGCGGTGCTGCCCGCGATGCGCGAAGCGGGCGGCGGGTCGATCCTGACGATCTCCTCCGGGGCGGCCCATGGCGCGATCGAAGGCTGGAGCCACTACTGCGCCTCCAAGGCGGCGGTCAACATGTTGAACCGCTGCCTTGACAAGGAAGAGGCCGAACACGGCATCCGCGCCATTGGCCTTTCGCCCGGCACCGTTGCGACGCAGATGCAGCGCGAGATCAAGGCCTCCGGCATCAATCCGGTCAGCAAGCTGGCCTGGGAAGACCATATTCCCGCCGACTGGCCCGCACGGTGCCTGTTGTGGATGTGCAGTGTCGAAGCCGACCGGTTCAAGGGTGACGAGATTTCGCTGCGGGACGAGGACATCCGCCGCGCCGTGGGTCTGATATGATCCTCTGTGACCGCGCGGGTGACATCTGGACCGTCACCATCAACCGCCCCGACAAGGCCAACTCGCTGACCCATGCCATGCTCAGCGAGCTGGCGGAGGTGATGGAGGCGGCGACAGAGGCCAGGGCGGTGATCCTGACCGGCACGGGCCGTGTTTTCAGCGCCGGTGCCGATCTGGAGGCCGCCCGCGCAGGCCTCGCCACTTCTGACATATGGGAACGCCTGTCCGGCGCGATTGCGGCCCTGCCTGGGCTGACCGTCGCGGCGCTGAACGGCACCCTTGCGGGCGGTGCCATGGGCATGGCCCTGGCCTGCGACATCCGTATCGCGGTGCCGGAGGCAAAGTTCTTCTATCCGGTGATGAAGCTGGGGTTCCTGCCGCAGCCGTCCGACCCGGTGCGCATGGCGGCCCTCATAGGGCCCGCACGTACCAAGCTGATCCTGATGGGCGGGCAAAAGATCACGGCGGAAGACGCGCTTTCCTTTGGCCTGATCGACCGGATTGTCGCGCCCGACGCCTTGCTGGAACATGCCCGCGACCTCACGGCCGACACTGTGGCCGCCAGGCCCGAGATCGCGGCCGGGATCAAGCGGATGTGCTGCGGAGGTTAGAGCCTGTGGATATTGCAGGCAGGACGCGACAAAGCTGTCGGCATTTTTTTCGGCGCAGGGTTTCACAGCGGACATGTCCTGTCTGTGCGGCACCTTTGCTGGAATCCCACGCCTTGAGAGACGGCAAACCGGGTGCGGTACGTTCTGACCCTATGCAAAATCCTTGATCCTTTGCTGCCGTCCGGGCATGAGGATGGCGTATTTGCTGAATGAAACAAGGTAATGGTGATGGAGTTCGACCTTTCTGCGCAGCCTGAAATCGTGCAGCAGGCCTATGGCTATGCCGTGCAGGGCTGGGAACTTGCGCTCAGTTGGTTGTTGAGCCCGGCGGCGTGGTCTCAGTTTGCACTGCTTGTGGCGGCATGGCTGCTTGCCACGCTGATCTCGGCGCGGTTGAAACCTGCATTGCAGCGGGTGATCGACCCCGGCGACAGTGCCAACATCTTTGCCGCGCCGCGCCGGTTTGTCCTGTTGTTTCTGCCGCTGCTCTCTCCGCTGATGGCCTATGCGCTGACAGGAATCGGAGAAAGCATTGTCAGGTCCCTGTTCGACTCTGGCGCTGTCATCGCCTTTGGCAAGCGTTTGTTCCTGTTTCTGGCCGCGCGGGCGCTGGTGCGCGACATCATCACCGATCCGCTGCTCAAGACCATGGGGCGCTTTATCCTGCTGCCGATCATGGCGATCTATGCCCTGGGCCTGCTGGAAGTCGTGAACACCGCGCTGACCGAAACCATCGTGGGCGTCGGCAATATCCGCTTTTCGCTGATCACGGTCGCACGGGGCGTCATTGCCGGGACATTCCTGTTCTGGCTGGGACAATGGTCGAACACCCAGACCACGCAGATCATCGCTCAGAACGAGGAAATGCGCCCCTCGATCCGGCAATTGCTGATCAAGACAGTCGAGTTCACGATCTTTGCCGTCGCCTTCCTGTTGCTGATGAACATCATGGGCATCAACCTGGGTGCCCTGGCCGTTCTGGGTGGTGCGATCGGGGTGGGGTTGGGTTTTGGCCTGCAAAAGATCGCGTCGAATTTCATCTCGGGGGTGATCCTGCTGGTCGAGGGGCAGGCGACCGTCGGTGATTTTGTGGAACTTGACGGGGGCGAAGCGGGCAAGATCGTCAAGATGATGGCCCGTGCCACCATTCTGGAAACCTTCGATGGCCGCTGGATTGTGGTGCCGAACGAGGATTTCATCACCACCCGCGTGGCAAATTACTCCGATGCCGGATCGGCCAACCGATACGAGGCAGCATTCTCTGTCAGCTATGACACCGATATCAACAGGGTGCCCGCCCTGGTCGAGGCCGCAGTGGCCACACACCCGGAAGTGCTGGATGCACCATACCCGCCCGATTGCGAGCTGCGCGGTTTTGGCGACAGCGGTGTGGATTTCGCGGTGGAGTTCTGGGTGAACGGGCTGGATGACGGGCCGAACAAATACACCTCCGACGTGCTGTTCCTGGTCTGGAACGCACTCAAGGACGCGAATATCGAGATTCCCTATCCCCAGCGCGTGGTCGAGATCAAAGGTGGTTTGCCCAGGGCAGGGGCATGAGCCGTGCCGTCGTGATCGGCGCAGGCCCGGCTGGTCTGATGGCGGCAGAGATGCTGGGGCGTGCCGGTCTTGAGGTCACGCTGTGCGACGCCAAGCCATCGGTGGGCCGCAAGTTCCTGATGGCCGGGAAATCCGGCCTGAACCTGACAAAGGACGAGCCGCCCACGCCTTTCATGGAAGTCTATGCCGAGGCCCGTGCCCCGCTGACCCCGATCATCGCGGCATTCGACGCAAGCGCCGTGCAGGATTGGGCGCGCGGGTTGGGGCAGGATGTTTTCACCGGCTCGACAGGCCGGGTCTTTCCGACCTCGATGAAGGCGTCACCGCTGCTCCGGGCCTGGCTGGCACGCCTTGCCGGGCTTGGGGTGCAGATCAGGACCCGGTGGCACTGGCAGGGTTGGCAGGGCGATGCACTGGCATTTCAGACGCCGGAGGGTGCCGGGACGGTGCAGGCGGATGTGACCGTATTGGCCCTTGGTGGCGCCAGTTGGCCGCGACTGGGCGCAACCGGCACATGGGCGGAGATATTGCACGCTCGGAGTGTCGACCTGGCGGCTTTTACCCCCGCGAATGCCGGGGTAGCGGTGGACTGGTCTGACCATATGGTCAGACACTTTGGCGCGCCGATCAAAGGCGGTGCATGGTCCGCCGGTCCGTTCCAGTCGCGGGGGGAGGCGAGCCTGTCCGCAGGGGGGCTGGAGGGCGGCGGCATCTATGCGGTCTCGCGCGGGCTGCGCGAAGGGCATGATCTGTCGCTTGACCTGCTGCCGGACCTCTCTGTGCCAGAGATCACGACGCGCCTGGCAAAGCCGCGCGGCAAGGCCAGCCTGTCCAACCACCTGCGGAAGGTGTTGAACCTGACACCGGCGCAGATCGCGCTGATACAGGAAATGGCGCGCCCCCTGCCCGAGGGTCTGAGGGCCACCGCGCGGGTGCTGAAGGCGCTGCCGATCCGCCACGCGGGGCTGCGCCCGATGGCTGAGGCGATCTCGACCGCCGGGGGTGTCCGATTTGGTGCGCTCGATGACAATCTGATGCTGCGCGACCTGCCGGGGGTCTTTGTGGCAGGGGAGATGCTGGATTGGGAGGCACCGACAGGGGGCTATCTGATCAATGCCTGCCTTGCGACCGGGCGCTGGGCAGGGCAGCAGGCGGCAGCCTGGGTCAAGCATTAATCCGCAGACCCTGCCATCCAAGGCCGCCGCCAATTGCCATTGAACCGCTCTTCTGCAACGCGACGCGATGGAAGATGGAAAGCCTTCTGGATTCCGCAACCTTCTCCTGCGCTGCCTTGAACGCGGGCCGGTCCCGCATCATTGCGGCCCATGCACCCAGAATGTCCGCATGGGTCATCTTGTCTCCCTCCAGGCATGACCCTTCCAGCCGATCCGCCGGCACGTCGGCAGAGCGCAGCAACGCCGTCTTCAGACTGTCCTTGATCTCAGGCACCCGCCAGTCCTGAGGGAAAGCAAAATCGTGTTTGGCTGCTGCCCGGATAATCGCGTCAAATTCGTCGACCAGCCAGAATGTATTCGCATCCTGCCGCGCGCGGGCAGGGTGCCGGGGTCAGCGCTGGGCACCCAGCATCGCAAGGCGGATAAAGGCGCGTTCGACCAGCGCCAGCGCCGGTGCGGTCTGTGCGGCCGACCGCAGGGTCAGGTCGGTGTCTGTCAGAACCGTCAGCGCGGTTTCCAGCTTTGCCGCGCCCCAGGCCTTGGCCTGCCGCATGGCCCGGTCCCGGTCACGCACCCCATAGATCGGCGCGCCGGGCGATGCGGCAATGCGGTAAAGCGTGCGGAAATGGCGGATCGCCATGATGGTCAGCGTCACCGGGTTCACCCCCTGGCCCTGCAACTTGTTCATCACCGGCCCGATGTCGCCCGCGCGGGCTTCGGCCACCACGTGCAGGATGTCATCCACATCAGCCTCGGTCGATGTCGGCGCGCAGGCAGCAACGTCCTGTCCGGTCAGGGCGGTGGAATCGTTCAGCTTGTATAACGACAGCTTTTCCAGCGTCTGGCGGAAATCGCCCGGATCAATCGTGCGGGCCAGTTCGCTCAGCGCGCCCATGGCATCGGGCTCGGGCCGCAATCCTGCCTCGGACAACAGCCGCTCGATCTCGGCCCGGTCGGGCGGATTGTCATAGATCGCCACGGCATAGGCATTCGGGTGGCTCTCAAAGGCCTTGCGCACTTTGGAGGTCTTCTTGAGGTCGCCCCCCGACACGACAATCTGCGCATCGCCGGGCTGCCAGTCCACCAGCGCATCCAGCAGAGGTTTCGCCACATTGTCGTTGGCATCCTCGACAAAGGCCGCACGCGGCCCCGGAAAGAACCCCACGGCCTTGATCGCGTCCAGCAACATCGCGGGGTCACGGCGCAACTCGGCCGCAGGAATGCGGGTCAGGCGCATTTCCTCTTCCGCATCGGGCCCCAGCAGCGATTTCAGGAATTCCTGCCGTTTCAGGGCGACACGCATCGCATCGCTGCCAAAGATCAACAGGCCGGTCTTGCCGGCATCCGGCTTGGTGAAATAGCTGTTGGCCTCGCGCGGGGACAGTTTCATGCGGGGATCTGCGCGGCGTAAAGCCTTGCGATGATCTGCTCGGCCAGA
Organism: Sulfitobacter sp. EhC04; assembly: GCF_001650875.1. Classification (GTDB taxonomy): domain Bacteria; phylum Pseudomonadota; class Alphaproteobacteria; order Rhodobacterales; family Rhodobacteraceae; genus Sulfitobacter. The sequence goes on along the minus strand of NZ_LXYI01000015.1, from coordinate 34,076 downwards.
ATGCGCATCAGGCGTTCCTGTGCATCCTGCGCGCTGGCCAGCGTTGCAACAGTTGTGCCGGTGGCGGAATAGCCAGTGAAGTTCTCGACGGTGCCGGATGTCACGATCTGGCCCGTGGTCAGATCCCGCAGCGCGAAATCCACCGCGCCCAGCAGGTTGAACCGGGTGGTGTTGCCCGCCGAATCGATGGCAAGGCGCTCTTCGGTCGTGGCGATCTTGACCGCCAGGCCAAAGCCCGCAGGGTTGGCACGTCCCAGCCGTTCCTCGATCTCGCGAGTCAGCAGATAGCCGTTGCGATCATTCGGTTCATCCACCAGCACCCGGTTGCGCAGCGCAGTACCGCTGCCGCCGGGCCCATAGACCGGCTCAAACCCGCAGGCGGCCAGCGCCAGCGGGGCAAGCAAAAGGGTGCGTCGGTCAAGCAACGACATTCACGATCCGTCCGGGCACTACGATGACCTTCTTCGGGGTGGCCCCATCCAGGGTCCTGATCACAGCTTCATGGGCCAGCGCGATCTTTTCAACCTCTTCTTTTGACATGTCGGCAGGCACCTGGATTTCCGCCCGTCGTTTGCCGTTGATCTGGATCGGCAGGGTCACCGTATCATCCACCAGCATCGCCTCGTCCGCCTTTGGCCAGGGGGCGGTGGCAATCAGGCCCTCGCCGTTCTGGCGCGCCCAGATGTCCTCGGCCAGATGCGGGGTCATCGGGGCCATCAGCTGCGCCAGCGTCATGATCGCTTCGCGCTGCGCGGCCTGGCCCGCCTTGGATTTTTGCAGGGTCGCGGTAAATGCATAAAGCTTGGCAATCGCGGCGTTGAAACCAAAGGATTCCACGCCCATCGTCACATCATGGATGGTCTTGTGCATGGCGCGCAGCAACTCCGCGTCGCCGTCTCCGCTGGCATCGGTCTCCATCTGTGCGATCCGGTCGCAGATGTTCCAGACCCGGCCCAGGTGTTTGAACGCCGCCTCTGCGCCCGAGGCGGTCCATTCCACATCCCGTTCCGGGGGCGAATCGCTCAGCACGAACCAGCGGGCGGTATCCGCCCCGTAGTTCGAAATGATGTGCAGCGGATCGACCACGTTTTTCTTGGACTTCGACATCTTGGCGGAGGGGATGACTTCAACGGCAGTGCCGTCAGAGAGCTTACCGTCACTCACATCCTCGGGCAGGTGATAGACGGGCCGCCCATTCGCATCGCGCGTCTGGTAGATCTCATGCGTCACCATCCCTTGCGTGAACAGCGCGTCAAAGGGCTCGATGGCGCTTTCCGGCAGGTGACCGGTGATCTGCATCGCCCGCGCAAAGAAACGTGAATAGAGCAGGTGCAGGATCGCGTGTTCGATGCCGCCGATATACTGGTCCACATTCATCCAGTATTTGGCGTCTTCCATGTTTGTCGGCGTTTCGGCGCGGGGTGCGGTGAACCGGGCGAAGTACCACGACGAATCGACAAAGGTGTCCATCGTGTCCGTCTCGCGCCGCGCCGCAGCACCGCAGGACGGGCAGGCACAGTCACGCCATGTCGGGTGACGGTCCAGCGGGTTGCCGGGCGTGTCGAAATCCACGTCATAGGGCAGTTCGATCGGCAGGTTCTCTTTCTTTTCGGGGACCACGCCGCAGGTATCGCAATGCACCACGGGAATCGGGCAGCCCCAGTACCGTTGGCGGCTCAGACCCCAGTCGCGCAGGCGGAACTTGGTCACGCCTTGGCCCACGCCGTTTTCCTCGCAAAAGCGAATCGCGGCGTCGATGGCCTCATTGCCGGTTTGGTGCGCTTCACCCGCAAATCCCCGGTTGTAAAAGACCTTCTCGTCCTTGGCAGGCACAAAGGCTTCTTCGAGGGTTTCGGGCGCGTCCTCTGATGGCAGAAAGGTCGAAATGATCGGCAGGCCATATTTGGTCGCGAATTCGAAATCGCGCTGGTCATGGGCCGGACAGCCGAAAATGGCCCCGGTGCCGTAATCCATCAGGATGAAGTTGGCGATATAGACGGGCAGTTCATGCGCCGTGTCGAACGGGTGGCGCACGCGGATACCAGTGTCCATCCCCAGCTTCTCGGCGGTCTCGATGGCCTCTTCCGTCGTGCCCCCCTTGCGGCACTCGGCGCAGAAGTCAGCGATATCCGAATTCTCCCGCTCCAGCGCCCTGGCAAGCGGGTGATCGGGCGAGATACCGACAAAGGACGCGCCCATCAGCGTATCGGGGCGCGTGGTATAAACGTCGATCCGGTCATGGCCGTCCGGTGCCTCGATGGTGGAGAAGGCAAATTGCAGCCCGCGCGACTTGCCGATCCAGTTGGCCTGCATCAGCTTGACCTTGGCGGGCCAGTTGTCCAACCCGTCGAGCGCATTCAGCAGTTCCTCTGAATGATCCGATATCTTGAAGAACCACTGCGTCAGCTCGCGCCGTTCCACCAGCGCGCCAGAGCGCCAGCCGCGCCCTGCCTCAACCTGTTCGTTGGCCAGCACAGTCATATCGACCGGGTCCCAGTTCACCACGGCGTTCTTGCGATACACCAGCCCCGCATCAAGGAAGTCGAGGAAAAGCGCCTGCTGCTGGCCATAGTATTCGGGATCGCAGGTGGCGAATTCGCGGGACCAGTCGATCGACAGGCCCAGCGGCTTCATCTGGCCGCGCATGTCGTCGATGTTGCCATAGGTCCAGTCCTTGGGGTGGCCACCGATGGCCATGGCGGCGTTTTCCGCAGGCATCCCGAAGGCGTCCCAGCCCATCGGGTGCAGCACGTTATGCCCGGTGGCGATCTTGTAGCGCGCGATCACGTCGCCCATCGTGTAGTTGCGCACATGCCCCATGTGGATGCGCCCCGAGGGATAGGGAAACATCTCCAGCACGTAATATTTCGGCTTGGAGACATCGCGGACGGCGCGGAAAATGCCATCCTTTTCCCAGGCAGCTTGCCAGCGGGCTTCGATTTCGGCGGGAGTATAGCGGGTCATGGCTTGGCCTTCGTTCAAACGGACTGCGCCGGGCCGTTCATGTCACTGGGCCCGGCGCATAGAAGTCGTGGATCGTGTTCGGGATCAGAATTTATTGTCGGCGAGACGCATCTCACGGGCGCGGGACAGGATGGCGTCTTCTACCGCGCGGGTGGTGGCCGTGTTCACGGTGCGCCCGCCCTGGGTTTGCAGCGCCAGGTTCAGGGACCGCGCATCAAGCGCCGGATCGTCGATCAGCACCGTTGCGCGATAGGCCGAGCCGCCGCCGGGTGGCCTGCCATAGCCTGTCACGATCACGCCTGTGAATGGGTCGATGGACTGAACCGGCAGAAAATTGAGGACCTCAAGCGATGCAGACCAGAGATACTTGTTTACCGAAACTCTCGTGTCACCGCTCTTGCGGTTGAAAATCGACCAGATCGTATTGTCCGGGTCGGTCTCGATCACGTTGGGGTTGTTGGTATTGCTGTATGTCGCTGCGCGCTGTGTTGCTTCCCGCCCCAGGCCACAAGCGCCGAGACTCGCAACAATAAGAAGTGCCACTGCGCCTTTGCAAACGGTCCTGTATGCCATTTCAGCTTTCCTTTGCCTGTTTGCACAATGGTCTATCCAAGTGCTGCACCATCGGCAAGGCATATGTAGCGCAGTGATTCCCCTGTCGAATATGGGCTTTGCGGTCTTGGATACGCCCGAGAAGGGCCGGGCTGAGATAAAACTGTGGCAAAGCTGCACCATTGGCAGCGACATTGCCCCTGAGCGTTTCAGGCTTCTTGCAAGGAGGGGGGGGTTGGGTGCAAACACCCTTCATACCCTTTCCGGATTCCCCGGTCTGGGCATATGAATTCAAACCGAGGGAAAACTCATGAAAAAAGTTCTCTTCGCTACAACAGCCCTGGTCGCGACCGCCGGCGTTGCAGCAGCAGACGTTACATTTGGTGGTTATGGCCGCTTTGGTATCCTGTACACAGACACAGCAGCTGGTGACACAACAAACATCACAAGCCGTTTGCGTTTGATCGTGAATGCAACTGCTGAATCCGACGCTGGTGTCGTGTTCGGTGGTACCATTCACTTCGAATCCGAAGAGCGTGACGCAGCCGTCGCCGTCGCTCCGGGCTTCAACGGCGCACGCTTCTTCGCCCGCTCCGGCGGCTTCGAAGTTGGTGTTGGTAACATCTACGGCGCGCTGGAATTCATGCCTGGTCAGTACCCCATCGACCTTGGTCTGACCGGTCACTCCTATGACTACGTTGCCTACAACTTCCGTGGCGATGCTTACCAGAACGGCCAAGGCCTGGGTAGCTCGGGCTCCAACGGTATCGAAGTTCTGTACTCCGCTGGTGATCTGGCAGTCCACGTGTCCGCAACCAACCCCACCGGTCCGGCCAACGACCGTATCGCGGGTCACATCGCGTACACATGGAACGGCTGGACATTCGCTCTGGGCGCACAGGACTCCGACTTCGTGGGTGACACCGACTGGACAGTCACAGTTGGCGGTTCCTTCGGCGTTGCCGACGTGAACCTGGCATACGCCAAAAACGGCGATGACAATGGCGTAATCGGCGCTGGTGGTACAGGCGATCACTGGGTTCTGTCCGGTCGTTTTGATGTTGGCGCAGCCACAAACATCGAAGCCTACGTTGCTGACGCGGACTACTTCGCTGAAACATCCTACGGTGTTGACTTCAACCACGACATGGGTGGCGGTACGTCCCTCCGTGGCGGTATCTCCTCCACAGGTTCCGACGCGACGCTGGTTGACTTCGGTGTGCGCTTCAACTTCTAAGTTGAACTCATACACGTGAGTTTGGGGCAGGCCTTCGGGTCTGCCCCTTTTCATTTCTGCCACCGTGTTGTTCTGTGCGCCCCAGGGCAGCAAGGGGAACATCATGGGTCTGACAGATATCACCACCAGATTGGCCAAGGCAGAGACAGACGCCGGGCGCAAAGCCGGTTCCGTCACCCTGATCGCCGTCAGCAAGGTGCAGCCGGACACGCGGGTGCGTCATGTGCTTGAGCAGGGCCACCGCTGTTTTGGTGAAAACAAGGTGCAGGAGGCTGCGGGCAAATGGCCCGATTTCCGCGCCGAATTTCCCGGCGTCGATCTACACCTGATCGGCCCGTTGCAATCCAACAAGGCGCGGCAGGCGATCACCCTGTTTGATGCGATCCACTCCCTGGACCGGCCCAAGCTGGCCCGTGCCCTCGCCCGGCTGGCCCAGGAAGAGGGGAAATGCCCCGATCTGTTCATCCAGGTGAACACCGGCGAGGAAGCGCAAAAGGCAGGTGTCCTGCCCGGCGATGCCGATGCCTTTGTCACCGAATGCCGGGATCTCGATCTGCCTGTACGGGGGCTGATGTGCATTCCCCCGGTGGACGAAGAACCATCACTGCATTTCGCCCTGCTGGCAAAGATCGCGGCACGCAACGGGTTACAGGGCCTTTCCATGGGCATGAGCAGCGATTTCGAACGCGCCGTGGCACTGGGTGCCACCCATGTGCGGGTCGGATCCGCCATTTTCGGGGAAAGAGTGCCGGGATAAGGCCCGGCGTCAGGCCACGATCAGCCGTGTACGCTGCCGGATCATCGGCGCAATGGCATGCAGATCGGCCCGCCGCAGGCCGATACAGCCTTCGGTCGGGTATCCGGGCCTGCGCCACTGGTGAATGAAAATGGCAGAGCCGCGCCCGGCAACCGCGTGGGGCCAGTTCCAGTTTGTCAGGATCACCAGATCATAAAGCGAGTCCGCGCGCCGCAGCATCTCGTGACTGTGCGGGTAGGGCGCGCGCACCATCGTATTGTAATCCCCGGCTGCCGGATCATCGGACCACAGGTCCCCCGGCCCGATCGGCACGGCCCAACTCACCGGGCAGGCCAGCCTGTCGGGCCGGTACAGCATCCCGACAATCTTGTGGACCCCTTTCGGCGTGGCACCATCGCCCTCGCGTTTTTGTCCATTCAGACCCCCCTTGCCGATGCTGCAAGGGTAAAGCCGCCCCTGAAACCGCAGGCCAATGGGGGTCAGGACCAGGTCATCGGGGGTCATTTGCACACAGGTATCTCATCATGACAGGGTTTCCCCCCGCCCGGGATATACTGACATTCCCTGCAATGGCATTGCAGCTTCCACACCGGAACGGCCGTCCCCCTGTAATGCAGCGCCCCGCAAGAGCATCGGCCTTCCATGGTCGCCCCCTAAAACAGATGCCCTGATTTTGCGGCCTTTGTCGCCAGATAGCCAGCGTTATGGCGGTTTTCCCCGACCGCCAGCGGCACGCGTTCGGCCACCTTGATGCCAGAGGATTCCATCATCTCGACCTTGCGCGGATTGTTGGTGAGAAGGCGCACGGCTGAGAACCCCATGGATTTCAGAATATCCGCCCCCAGCCGGAAGTCGCGTTCATCGTCTTCGAACCCCAGTCGGTGGTTCGCCTCGACGGTGTCAAACCCTTGATCCTGCAAGGAATAGGCCCGCATCTTGTTGGCCAGCCCAATCCCACGCCCCTCTTGATTGAGATAGAGCAGCACGCCGTTCCCCTCGGCCCCCATCTGCGCCAGCGCGGCGCGCAATTGCGGGCCGCAATCACATTTCAGACTGCCCATCAGGTCCCCCGTGAAACAGGCGGAATGCAACCGCGCCAGCACGGGTTTTGCCCGGTCTGGCCGTCCGATCTCGACGGCATAATGCTCCTCGCCGCCATCCTCGGGGCGGAAGATATGCAACCGGCCCGCCTCTGACACTTCCATCGGCAAACGGGCATTGACGACCGGATGCAAGGGGCTGCGTTCGGCCAGCGCAGGGGTCACCGCGGCAAGGTCAAGCGCCGTCAGGGAATGCCGCGCGGCAAAGTCTTTGGCATCTGCCAGCGGCAGGATCAGCGCGGCGGGCAAAAGGCGCGCTGTCTTGATCAGCTGCAGGGCGGCGCGATGCGCGGCCACATCCCCACCCCGCGCGCATTTCAACGGGCCCTTCATCGGCGCGCGCAGGTCGTCAGCGGGATCGGCCAGGTTTTGCACCCAGGCCGGTGTCGCGTCCTCCGGCAGAATCACCCGCGCCAGATCCCCGTCATAGGCACGCGCCTTGAGCGTCTGGGCACGGCGCGCGGTGATTGCCAGAACCGGCTCCCCCCCCAATGCCAGAACATCGGCCAGCCGCTGCGCGGTCAGCGTTTCGGCGGCCAGCACCAGCACAGGCTCTGCATCCAGCAGGACAACCGGGATGCCCATGCGTAAATCCGCCCGCGCGCGGGCCAGTTGTTCGATAATGTCGGGGGCCAGGGCCATATTGTGTTACAACTCCGAAAGGCGATTGAAACTTAACTATGCCACATGGCTCTGAATTGAAACATTGCGGCGCTCTGCCACACGAGGCCGTGAAGCCAGCATGCCAAACCTTGTCGAACCCGGACGCAAGGCACACCTGTTAACAAAATAGTGTGGAGGTTAAAGATGGCCCAGCTCAAGAAAATCCTGCTCGTCGATGATGACGAGGACCTGCGCGAGGCGCTGAGCGAGCAGTTGATCATGACAGAGGACTTTGACGTCTTCGAAGCAGGCAACGGCGCCGACGCCATGGCCCGTGCCAGAGAGGCGATCTATGATCTGGTCATCCTGGACGTTGGCCTGCCCGATACCGATGGCCGCGAACTCTGCCGGCTGATGCGCAAACAGGGTGTGAAAAGCCCGATCATGATGCTGACCGGGCATGACGGCGATGCAGATACCATCCTGGGTCTGGATGCCGGTGCCAACGATTATGTCGCCAAACCGTTCAAGTTTCCGGTCCTCTTGGCCCGTATCCGCGCCCAGCTGCGCCAGCACGAGCAATCCGAAGATGCGGTTTTCCAGCTTGGGCCTTATACTTTCAAACCCTCGATGAAGATGCTGGTCACCGAAGACGACAAAAAAATCCGCCTGACGGAAAAGGAAACCAATATCCTGAAGTTTCTTTACCGTTCCAATGATGGCGTCGTCCCGCGCGATGTGCTGCTGCACGAGGTCTGGGGCTATAACGCGGGCGTAACCACCCACACGCTGGAAACCCACATCTATCGCCTGCGCCAGAAAATCGAACCAGATCCGTCAAATGCGCGCCTTCTTGTTACCGAATCCGGTGGCTACAGATTAATGAGCTGACCGCCGGAACCAAATCAGGGTTCTGCGGTTACCCCTACGAGAGGCGGGGTTTTCATGACCCGCTGCTCGGTTTGAACCCCGAAGCTTGTGCCCGGGTATTGGCACATACCTCCCTGTTGGACTTGGCCGGGCTTCGTGCCCGGCCTTTTTTCTTCGCTATGATCTACCTCGTCCGGCGAATATGTCCGGCAGGGAGGACGTGACCTGGTGGCGCTCCCCCGCCCGAGCGGTTAACCTGCCCAAGGTCACAGACGGAGCATCCCATGCCATTCACCCTTGCCACCTGGAACATCAATTCGGTCCGCCTCCGCGAAGGACTTGTCCTGAAAATGCTGGCTGAACATGGGCCGGACATCCTGTGCCTGCAGGAATGCAAAAGCCCGGTCGACAAGATCCCGACAGAGGCATTCAGCCAGGCGGGATATACCCACATGGTCGCGCGCGGGCAAAAAGGCTACAACGGCGTTGCCATCCTGTCCAAACTGCCGCTGCAAGATGCCGGGGACCGCGATTTCGCGACCCTCGGCCATGCCCGCCACGTCGCGGCCCGGCTGGAGAACGGCACAACCATCCATAACTTCTACGTGCCCGCCGGTGGCGACAAACCCGACCGGACAATCAACGAGAAATTCGGCCAGAAACTGGATTATCTGGCAGAAATGCGCGACTGGTTTCATGGCGAAAAGCCGCAAAAGGCGATTCTCGTGGGCGATCTGAACATCGCCCCCCGAGAGGACGACGTCTGGGATCACAAGAAACTGCTGAAGGTGGTCAGCCACACCCCGGTGGAGGTCGAAGCCCTGGGTGCCACACAGGATGCGGGCGGCTGGGTCGACATCACCCGCAAGGACATTCCGCAGGGCAATCTGTACAGCTGGTGGTCCTACCGCGCGGCTGATTGGGATACGGCAGACAAGGGCCGTCGCCTCGATCACGTCTGGGCCACGCCGGATATTTCCAACGCCGCCCACTCCAGCCACATCCAGCGCGCCGTGCGGGGATGGGAGCAACCCAGCGACCACGCGCCGGTTTTTGCAACCTTTGACCTTTGATTCACGCGCCCAAGCGCTCATATAAGGTCAAATGCTGACACGCGAGGACAAGACCATGGAACTGAACCTGACCGCCAACGCACCCGACGCCGACCTGATCAAGGATGTCAGCGAAGCGACATTCATGACCGACGTGGTCGAGGCGTCGCAGACAACACCGGTGATCGTGGATTTCTGGGCCCCCTGGTGCGGCCCCTGCAAGACATTGGGCCCCCAGCTGGAGGCTGCGGTGACCGCCGCAAAGGGTGCCGTGAAGATGGCCAAGGTGAACGTGGACGAGGCGCAGATGATCGCGGGCCAGCTGCAGATCCAGTCGATCCCGACCGTCTATGCCTTTTACAAGGGCCAGCCAATCGACGGCTTCCAGGGGGCCCTGCCGGAATCCGAGATCAAGGCCTTTGTCGACAAGGTGATCAAGGCTGCCGGTGGCGAAGCGCCGGGCGATGCGCTGGCCGAAGCTGTGGAGGCGGCAGAGGACATGCTGACCGAAGGCGCGGCTGCGGATGCGGCACAGACCTTCGTTGCCATTCTGGGCGAAGACCCGCAACACGCCGGTGCCTATGGCGGCATGGTCCGCGCCCATATCGCAATGGGCGAACTGGACCAGGCCGAGGCCCTGCTGAACGGTGCCCCGATCGAGATTTCCAAAGCCCCGGAACTGGAAGCCGCCTTTGCCCAGCTCGAACTGGCACGGCAGGCGGAAAACGCAGGCCCGGTTGCCGAACTAACCGCCACCGTGGACGCGGAACCCGACAACCATCAGGCAAGGTTCGACCTGGCCCAGGCGCTTTATGCCAAGGGCGATGCCGAACTGGCGGTGACCCATCTTCTGGATCTGTTCCGCCGCGACCGCGAATGGAACGACGGTGCCGCGAAAACGCAGTTGTTCACGATCTTCGATGCGCTGAAACCCAACGATCCCGTGGTCTTGAACGGGCGTCGCAAATTAAGCTCGATGATATTTGCCTGATCCTGCGCATGCGCTAGGTGCTAGGCCATGATAAAGCAAACAGAGCTGCCAGATACGATCGCGATCTTTCCACTGGCGGGAGCCTTGCTTCTCCCCCGCTCGCGATTGCCCCTGCACATCTTCGAACCGCGCTATCTGCAGATGATTGCCGACGCGTTGAAGACCGATGGCAGGCTGATCGGGATGATCCAGCCCAACCCGGTGCCGGGCCGCCAGGGGCCCGGTCTGCACAGCATCGGTTGCGCCGGGCGCATCACCCAGTTCTCCGAAACCGAGGATGGCCGCTATATGATCACGCTCAGCGGCGTGTCCCGCTTTCGGGTGATCAAAGAGGTCGAGGGCTTCAGCCCCTACCGCAGATGCGACGTGAAATGGGACGGTTTTGAACGCGACCTGGGCGACGAGGAACAGGACGCCAACTTCAGCCGCAAACCCCTCATGGACCTGCTGGGCCGCTATTTCGAAACCCGCGGCCTTTCCGCCGACTGGAGCACGCTGAAAGAGGCGGAAGATGAATTGCTGATCAATTCACTTTCGATGATGCTCGACTTCGACGCAGAGGACAAACAGGCCCTGCTTGAGGCACCCTCGCTCCAGACCCGGCGCGAGACCCTGGTGACCCTGATCGAATACGCCATGCGCGGCGGCCATGACGAAGGATTGATACAATGACCGAGACCCCGATCTTTGACCGCCGCATGCTGGATGCCCTGATCTGTCCGCGCAATCAGACAACGCTGGAATATGATGCGGAAAATCAGGAACTGATCTCAAGGGCCGCCGGTCTGGCCTATCCGATCCGAAACGGCATCCCGGTCATGCTGATCGACGAAGCCCGCAAACTGGGCTGACCCCTCTTCGGATCACAGCACCTTGCCCTGCATCAGTCTTGGCAGCTCTCCGGTCAGACCGGCAGCTTCGCGGATGAAACCGCGCCGCAGGCCGGGCAGCGCGTTCACGGCGGCCATCCCGATGTCGCGCGCCAAACGGATCACCGGGTTGTCGTTCGAAAACAGACGGTTGAAACTATCGGTCGCCAGAGCAAGCGACGCATTGTCGAAACGCCGCCATTCCTGATAGCGCGCCAGTGCCGCGTCAGAACCGGGGTCCTCGCCGCGCCGCCGGGCATCGGCAATCACCTCTGCCAATGCCGCGACATCCCGCAGCCCCGCGTTCAACCCCTGTCCGGCAATCGGATGCACCCCATGGGCCGCATCGCCGACCAGGGCCACCCTCTGTGCCACCATATTCTGCGCCAGCGACAGGCTCAGCGGATAGGTATAGCGCGCCCCTGCCAGACCGATCTCTCCCATGAAATCACCGATCCGTGGCCGCAACACCTCCAGATAGGCCGCATCGGACAGCGCGTTGATCGCCTTGGCGGTCTCGGCCGTCTCGCTCCAGACGATGGCGGATCTGTTGCCGCGCAGCGGCAGGATGGCCAGCGGCCCGGATGGCATGAACAACTGATGCGCGATACCGTGATGCGGTGCCGCATGTTCAATCGCGCATACCAGCGCGGTCTGGCAATAGGCCCATTCAACCCGCCCGATCCCCGCACGCCGTCCGGTGCCCGTGCTGCGCCCATCGGCCCCCACGGCAAGGCGCGCCCGCAGCGACCCGCCGCTGGCCAGCGTGAGCGTGATGCCGGCGGCATCCGCGCTCTGGCCGATGACAGTTTCGCCGTTCATCTGGCGGATGCGCTTGTCCGCCTTGACCGCATCCAGCAGATGCCGCCGCAAATGCCGGTCTTCCACCATAAAGCCCATCGGGCCTTCCTCGATCTCGGCATGGTCGAAATGCATGAACATCGGTGACGGCCTGTCGCCCGCGCGCCCGTCTGTCACCTTGATCTCCAGCATGGGCTGGGCCTGATCCGCGATCCCCTGCCAAAGGCCAAGCGCCTCCAGCATCCGGGTAGAAGACAGCGCCAGCGCATAGGACCGCCCGTCAAAGCCCGCATTCCTGCGGATCTTGATCTCAAGCGCGTCGATCAACGTCACCCGCAGCCCCGAACCGGCAAGTGCAAGCGCCAGGACCGGGCCATTCAGGCCGCCGCCGATGATGGCAATATCGGTATCGAATTTCATGCCCCTTGATATGGCGGTCGCTCGGGGATTGTCCATGCGCGCTGTGGTCGCTACCGTCTGCGAAAATCAGGGGACCTAACATGCAAGACTGGCTGACCATGACCGCCGCGGATCTGGGGCGCGGCATCGCGGCAAAGAATATTGATCCGGTGGCCCTGTGCCAGACCTATCTGGATGCCATCGCGGCGCACCCCCTGCGGGACCGCATCTATGCCCGCGTCACCGCCGACCGCGCCCTGGCAGAGGCCCGCGCCGCCGCCGTCCGCGCCAGGGCGGGGCAACGGCTGTCCCCGCTCGACGGCGTGCCGATCTCCTGGAAAGACCTCTTTGATACCGCAGGCACGGCGACCGAAGCCGGGTCCAGACTGCTGGAAGGGCGCGTGCCGGACCGCGATGCGGTGGTTTTGGCCAATGCGACTGCCGCCGGGCTGGTCTGTCTGGGCAAGACCCATATGAGCGAACTGGCCTTTTCTGGCCTCGGCCATAACCCCAGCACCGCGACACCGCCCTGCATCAACGATGAAAACGCCGTTTCCGGCGGGTCGTCCTCCGGCGCTGCGGCGTCGGTGGCCTTCGGGCTGGCCGCTGCCGCCATCGGCTCTGACACCGGCGGCTCGGTGCGTGTTCCTGCCGCCTGGAACGATCTGGTGGGGCTCAAGACAACATCGGGGCGGCTCAGCCTTGAGGGTGTTGTCCCGCTGGCCCTGAAATTCGACACAATTGGCCCGCTGTGCCGGTCGGTCGAGGACGCCAGCCTGCTGCTTGCCGCCATGGCTGGGGAAAAATCTGCCGATCTGCGTCACAGTGATCTGGAAGGGCGCCGTTTCGCGGTCCTGCGCACCACCGCGATGGACGACCTCCGCGAGACCCCCGCCGCCGCATTCGAGGCGACGATTGCCCGCCTGACAGAGGCCGGAGCCCAGATCACCGAAATCGACATTCCCGAGGTGGCAGAGGCGATGCCGCTCAGCAGTTGTCTATATACGGCAGAGGCTTACGGCCTGTGGCGCGATGTGATCGAGGCGAACCCCGATGCGATGTTCAGCGAGATTCTGGAACGGTTTCGCCTGGGCAAAGGCTTTTCCGGGCCGGATTACGTGGCGGCATGGGCAAAGCTGGACGCGTTGCGCGCAGGCTATGACGCGGCAGTCGCGGGTTACGACGCGGTCCTGTTGCCGACCGCCGCCCTGCTGCCGCCGTCGCTTGCGAAACTGCAACAAGACCATGACTATTATGTCTCTGAAAATCTCTTGACCCTGCGCAACACCCGCATCGGCAACCTGATGGGATTATGCGCGCTCACCCTGCCGACGGATACTCCCTCTTGTGGTCTGATGCTGATGTGCCCCCCACATATGGAAGAACAGCTTTTGAGACTTGGCGCGGCGGTCGAGGAAATGCTGGTCTGAGATTGGCCTAAATACCACAACACGCTGAGCTTGCGCCGGTTTTTCTGGACGGCAGGCAGCACCTTGGGTACTTTGAAACAAACGGGGCGATAACGATCCCGATCCGAGGCAGTTGTAATGTTCTATCCTGAGCGGTTTTCGAACCTTCCGGCCCATGCGTGGCCGCGCCTGCGCGCCCTTCTGGACGTGCACGAAGGTGGTGGACCATTGATCCAGATGACAATCGGGGAGCCGAAACATGCCTTCCCGGCATGGGTCACGGACAGGATTGTCGAAGCTGCGGAAGGGTTTAACAGCTATCCTCCGAACGATGGCTCGCCGCAACTGCGCGCCTCTATCGCGGGCTGGATCAAGCGCCGCTATGGCGTGGACATGGACCCCGACAGTGAAGTGATGGCCCTGAACGGCACCCGCGAAGGTCTGTACAACGCGGTGATTGCCCTTTGCCCCGAAACCAAGGACGGCCAGAAACCTGCCATCCTGATGCCGAACCCCTTCTATCAGGTCTATATGATTGGCGCGATTTCCGGCAATTCGGACCCGATCATGGTCAATGCCACCGAGGAAACCGGGCATCTGCCCGACTTCCACAGCGTTGATCCCGCAATCCTGAACCGGACCACGGCCTGCTACATCTGTTCGCCCGCCAACCCGCAGGGCGCTGTCGCATCGCGTGACTACTGGACCAGGCTGATCGACCTGGCCGAAAAGCACGATTTCAAGATTTTTGCCGATGAATGCTATTCAGAGATCTACCGCGACACGCCGCCCGTCGGCGCATTGCAGGTGGCCGAGGAACTGGGCACCGACCGCAACCGCGTGGTGATCTTTCATTCGCTGTCGAAACGCTCCAACCTGCCGGGCCTGCGCTCCGGCTTTGTCGCCTCCGGCCCCGAGACCATTCGCGAGGTCAAGCAGCTGCGCAACTACGCAGGCGCACCGCTGCCGCTGCCCTTGCAGGCCGCCGCCGCCGCTGTCTGGGACGACGAGGTGCATGTGGTTGAAAACCGGGCGCTTTACCTTGAGAAATACCGGATCGCGGACCGCATCCTGGGCAATGTGCCCGGCTATCACAGCCCGGAGGCCGGATTCTTCCTCTGGCTTCCGGTCGAGGACGACGAGGCCGCAGCCCTGAAGCTGTGGAAAGAAACTGGCGTGAAGGTCTTGCCGGGCGGTTATCTGGCGCAGGACGTTGAAGGGGTGGGAAACCCCGGTAAAAAGTACATCCGGGTCGCCCTGGTGGCCCCCAAAGATGAAACGGCACGCGGATTGGAACTGATCCGCGACTGCCTTTATCCGACTTGAGAACGAGGAAACGAGCAATGGCATATCAGACCCGTGGGCGTGACCCCCTGCTGGACAGCAACATGACCGAGGCGCTGGAAAAACGCGGCAAGGAACTGTTGGGTCTGGCGCTGATCATGCTGGGCGTGATGGCCGCAATGATGATCGGCAGCTACACGCCGGACGATCCCAACTGGATGGTCTCAACCGATGCGCCGGTGCAGAACTGGATGGGCCGCATGGGCGCCTCCATCGCCGCACCGCTGTTCATGATCGTGGGCTGGGGCGCATGGGGGCTGGCCGCAATCCTTTTGTTCTGGGGGGGGCGGTTTGCACTGCACTGGGGACAGGACCGCGCATTGGGCCGATTGATCTTTGCGCCGATTGCCGTGGCCCTTGGCTCGATCTATGCCGCAACCCTGGCACCGGGACCGGAATGGCTTCAGACCCACAGCTTTGGTCTGGGTGGTCTGTTTGGCGATACCGTGATGGGCGCGATCCTGACGATCCTGCCGATCGGATCGACCTTTACCGTGAAATTCATGTCCGTGGTCATGGGGCTGGGCATTCTGGCACTGGGCGCTTTTGTGCTCGGTTTCACCAGGGCCGAACTGAACCGCATTGGCCGCTTCCTGCTGGTGGGCACCATCATGGCCTATGCCACGATGATGAACATCATGGGGCGCGGCGCGTCCGGTGCCGTGCATGCGGCCCAGACCTTGCAGGCCCGCCAATCCGAGCGGCGCGAACGTCTGCGCATCGAGGCAGAAGAGAACGCGGCCTTTGCCGCACAGCAGGAAGTGTCGGCAGTGGCGGTCCAGCGCAACATGCCCCGTGCCGAACCGGTGCTTGAAACCCATCCGCAGGTCGAACCGGCCAAATCCAGCCTGCTGGGCCGTATGCCCGGATTGATCAAACGCCCCGACCCGATGCCGGAGCCCGAACTGGTGGAAACATATTCCGACGCCGTGGTGGAAGAGGAAGAACCGGGCAGCGACCGCATCAAGTCCAAGATCGCGGATGTGATCAAGAATCGCGTGCGCAGCACCACGGCGGTACATACGCCGACAACCGCACCGCTCACGCGGGGGCGGGGCAGGGGGCCTGATCCGCTGCTGTTGAAAACCGCACCTGCCGGGCAATTGCCGCCCGAGCCGCCCCTGACATCGCAAGCCGCGCAGGCCGGCCGGGCAGAGCCGCCTCTGACGGCATCCCGTCTGTCGATCTCTGGCACCGGCGCCGCCACTATGGCAGCGCAACCACCCGTGGCAGAGGAACCGCTGTCATACGCGCCGGTGGACGACAGCTACGATTCATACGACGAAGCTGACACCGCCGGGCAACCCGATGTCCTGCCGCTGCACCAGGCCGCACCGGAAACCCCCTCCATCCCCGTGGCCGAGCCGCGCCGCGTCGTGGTGCAGCAACCGACCCGCAAACCGGTGCAGCCCTCCAGACAGGCCCAGGCCGAAGCCCAGCCGACCCTGACCTTCGAAGACACCCATCCCGGTTTCGAACTGCCGCCGCTGAACCTGCTGGAAAGCCCCGACACCGTGCAGCGCCTGCACCTCAGCGACGAGGCACTGGAAGAGAACGCGCGGATGCTGGAAACGGTATTGGATGACTACGGCGTCAAGGGCGAGATCGTCGCGGTGCGCCCTGGCCCCGTGGTGACCATGTACGAGTTGGAACCGGCACCGGGCCTCAAGGCAAGCCGCGTGATCGGTCTGGCCGACGACATTGCGCGCTCCATGGCCGCGCTCTCCGCCCGTGTCTCCACCGTGCCGGGGCGCAGCGTGATCGGCATCGAACTGCCCAACGAGAACCGCGAAAAGGTGGTCCTGCGCGAGATCCTGTCCAGCCGCGACTTTGGCGATGGCAACCAACGCCTGCCGCTGGCGCTGGGCAAGGACATCGGCGGTGATCCCATTGTGGCGAACCTCGCCAAGATGCCCCACCTGCTGATCGCGGGGACCACCGGGTCCGGTAAATCCGTGGCCATCAACACGATGATCCTGTCGCTGCTCTACAAGCTGACACCGCAGGAATGCCGCCTGATCATGATCGACCCCAAGATGCTGGAACTCTCCGTCTATGACGGCATCCCGCACCTGCTGTCCCCGGTTGTCACCGACCCCAAAAAGGCCGTTGTCGCTCTGAAATGGACCGTGGGCGAAATGGAAGAACGCTATCGCAAGATGTCCAAGATGGGCGTGCGCAACATCGAAGGCTATAATGGCCGCGTGCGCGATGCGCTGGCCAAGGGCGAACTCTTCAGCCGCACCGTTCAGACCGGCTTTGACGAGGACACCGGAGAACCGATCTTCGAGACCGAGGAAACAACCCCGGTGGCGCTGCCCTATATCGTCGTCATCGTGGACGAGATGGCCGACCTGATGATGGTCGCGGGCAAGGAAATCGAAGCCTGCATCCAGCGCCTTGCCCAGATGGCACGGGCGTCGGGCATCCACCTGATCATGGCGACACAGCGCCCCTCGGTCGACGTGATCACCGGCACGATCAAGGCGAACTTCCCCACAAGGATTTCCTTCCAGGTGACCTCCAAGATCGACAGCCGCACGATCCTGGGCGAGATGGGTGCCGAGCAGCTTCTGGGCATGGGCGACATGCTGTATATGGCGGGTGGGGCCAAGATCACCCGCTGCCATGGCCCATTCGTATCAGACGAGGAAGTCGAGGAAATCGTCAACCACCTCAAGCAGTTCGGCGAGCCTGACTATGTCTCCGGCGTGGTGCAAGGCCCGGCCGATGACAAGGAAAGCGACATCGACGCGGTGCTGGGGCTGAACACAGGCGGCAATACCGATGGCGAGGACGCGCTTTATGACACCGCCGTGCAGGTGGTGATCAAGGACCGCAAGTGTTCGACATCCTACATCCAGCGCAAGCTGGCCATCGGCTACAACAAGGCCGCCCGCCTGGTGGAGCAGATGGAGGACGAGGGCCTCGTCTCTCCAGCCAACCATGTGGGCAAACGCGAGATACTGGTGCCGGAACAGGGATAAGGCTTACCTCCTTCAAGCCCTGTTCGCTAGATGCGCCAACAGCCGCCGGTCACGCCAACCGGCGGCTTTTTTATGCGACGTACTGCGGCCCTGACTGCCGGGGCCTGACACCACCCCCGATAGGCAATGCGTCACGCCGGTAAGCAGAAAACCGCGACCTGATATCGCATATCACCGGGTTCCGCCCTATGTCTGTTCCAACTGAAACACAGGAAGATCACAATGCGACTGATGAAACCCATCGTACTTGCACTTGCCCTGCTGAGCCCCGTTGCGGCAATGGCGCAAAAACTGCCGCTGAACGACATATCGGCCTATCTGAACCAGCTTCAGACCGCCAAGGGCGACTTTACCCAGATCAATGATGACGGGTCGATCAGCACCGGCACCATCTATATCAAACGGCCGGGCAAGGTGCGGTTCGAATACAACCCGCCTGAATCCGCGCTGGTGGTCGCCGGCGCGAATACCGTGGTGATCTATGACAAGAAGTCGAACCAGCCCGCAGAAAGCTATCCGCTGTCGCGCACCCCGCTGTCGATCATCCTGGCCAAACAGGTGGACCTGGCACGCGCCAATATGGTCACCGGCCATTCCTATGACGGCACCGCCACGGTGGTGACGGCACAGGACCCTGAAAACCCGCAATACGGCAACATCCAGTTGAAGTTCACCGGCAACCCGGTGGAACTGCGCCAATGGATCATCAATGACGGCAACGGTTCGGTCACAACCGTGGTGCTGGGGGACCTGCAAAAGGGCGGATCATTGCCCAACAGCCTGTTCGACACGGGCAGTCCGGGCAGCGCGCCCACAAGGTAGGTCGTACCGGCCCCGGCGCTGACCGGGGCCAGTGCTGACCGGGCCAGTGCTGACCGGGGCTGTCACGTCACCGCAAACGGCAACCTGCGATCTGCTGCTGATACATCAGCGAACGCGCCTCGACCTTGCCGGCCACGGCAACCAGCCAGGATTTGCTGTTGTAGCTGGCCCGCGCATAACCTGTGTGACCCTCGTGATAGGCCAGATATTGGTTGCGCGCGTCGTGCAGGGCAATGCCGTTGCGGTCGCGGGTCTGGTTCATGTACCAGCCCATGAAATCGCTGGCGTCATTGATCCTGTCGCGCTTGGCGGACCGGCGGTTCTGCGCGTTGCGGTATTCTTCCCAGGTGGCATCAAGCGCTTGGGAATACCCAAAGGCACTGGATTGCCGCCCCATCGGGATCACGCCCAGCACGTATTTGAACGGCGTGCGCGCGTCCGATACGAACTTGCTTTCCTGGTGGATGGTGGCCATCTGCACATGCACCGGCACACCCCATTTGCGTTCCACCTTGCGGAACGCCTTATAGTATTCGGGGCGCTCTCTGAGAATTGTACAGGCGTTGTCCAGGTCGTTCGGCGCAGACGACTGCCCGCCCCCGCAGGAGGCGACCATCAGTACAATTATCATAGCGCGAAGAGTTTTGCTCATTTGCCTCTCGCTTGGTCGTTTTTTATTTTGTCACAGCATACGCTATTTTGATGGCGGATCACATCAAAAATTTTACAGCAGAACAGTTGGTAAAAGCGGAAATGCGCCCTTTCCCGCTTTCCCCCTGCGCGGCTTGGGCCCGGCGGGGGGGGGGGCCAAGTGCCACGATTCTCATGACCTCAAGCACGGGGGGCAACAGTTTGTTTCCTTTGCCGATTCATGCGTGATTGGACAAATGCCCCTTGAACCGACTACTAACGAAAGGTAGGGGCTGCAATGTTATGCTACGTACACGCGCGAAATATCATCTCGGGCAGGTTGTCCGGCACAAGAAACACCCGTTTCGCGGGGTGATCTTTGACGTCGACCCGGAATTCGCAAATACCGATGAATGGTATGAATCGATTCCCAAGGAAAACCGCCCGGTCAAGGATCAGCCGTTCTACCACCTGCTGGCGGAAAATGATCAAAGCTACTACGTGGCCTATGTGTCAGAGCAGAACCTTGTCGCGGATTATTCCGGGGAACCGGTGGATCACCCCGATATTCCCGACCTGTTCGGCCCCTTCACCGATGGGTCCTATCCCCTGCATTTCCAGTTGAACTGATGCTTCGCAAGCCTTCGGCTTAACCAAAATTTATCTATTATTAACAAGTTATTAAGTAACCCATGGGTTACCTTTCCCTTCTCTGCGGTTGCGATGGACGCCGCAGGCGCGCCGGTCAGTACCCCAGCGCGCATCCATCCTTGCGGGGGTCGCTGGCCCCTTCCAGGATGCCGTCCGGGCGCATCAGGATGGCCTGTGCGCCGCCAATGGCAGCATCGGGGATCTCTACCTTGTGGCCCATGTCGCTCAACTGCGCGCGGACCGCGTCGGGGTATCCCCGTTCCACTTTCAGCACCCCCTGATCGGAAAAGGCGCGCGGCGCGTCGATGGCGCTTTGCGGGTCCATGCCGAAATCCTGAAGGTTCGAGGCAAAGCGCGCATGGCCGCAGGGCTGATAGGCCCCGCCCATGACGCCAAAGGGCATGATCACCTTGCGATTCTCGCGGATCATGCCCGGAATGATCGTGTGCATTGGGCGTTTGCCGCCTTTCAACTCGTTGGCATGGCCTTCCTCCAGGGTAAATCCGGCCCCCCGGTTTTGCAGCAGGATGCCGAATTTCTCGGATGCGATGCCCGATCCGAAGCCATGGAAGATGGAATAGATCAGCGAAACCGCCATGCCGTCCTTGTCCACCACGGTGATGTAGATCGTATCCTTGTGGACCTGTTCGGACAGGGCAGCGGGGGCATCCATCGCGCGCTTTGGGTCGATCAGCGCGGCCAGCCGCTGCGCGGTGTCGGATGACAGCATGTGATCCAGCTTGGCGGTGTGATCCGGGTCCGCCAGAAAACGGTTGCGGGCGTCATAGGCCAGCTTGGCCGCTTCGGCCTCGATGTGGATACGCTCGGCCCCCAACGGATCCATGCCCGCGATATCGAACTGGTCAAGAATGTTGAGCATCAGCAGCGCCGTTGCACCCTGTCCGTTTGGCGGGTGCTCGACCACGTCGATGCCCTTGTAAGCACCGGCGATGGGGGTGGCCGACGTTGCGGCGACAGCGGCAAAATCCTCGGCACTGTGCACACCACCCTGATCCTTGAGGGCGCGCAGCATATCTTCCGCGATTTCGCCGGTGTAAAACGCATCTCTGCCGTCCTTGGCGACGCGCCGCAGCACCTCGGCCTGACCGGGTGCGCGGAAATTCTGACCCACCTGAGGAGGCTTGCCGTTGATCAGGAAATGATCCCGCGCCGCGCCCTTCAGCTTTTCCGTTTCGCGCGCCCAGTCAAAGGCGACGCGCGGCGCGACCGGCACGCCGGAGTCGGCATAGCGGATGGCCGGGGCAAGAACCGCGTCCAGCCCCGCCGTGCCGGCAGTTTCCGACAGATGGCAAAAGGCGTCGATCGCGCCGGGGATGGTAACCGCATCCGCACTGTACAACGGCACGCTGGTGTCCCCGCGCTGACGCAGAAGCGCTGCATCGGCCCCCGAAGGCGCGCGGCCCGATCCGTTCAGCGCATGCACATCCTTGCTGCCGGGCAGGGTGTAAAGAACAAAGCAATCCCCACCGATCCCGGTCATCTGCGGTTCGCAGATGCCCAGCAGGACACCGGCGGCAATGGCCGCATCCATCGCATTGCCGCCCCGCTCCAGCATCTCGACCGCCGTCTTGGCAGCCAGCGGGTGTGACGTCGCGCACATGCCGTTTGCCGCAAGTACAGGTGAGCGTCCGGGCAGGTGAAAATCGCGCATAGTTTATCCCAACATAAATCGTTTCAAGGCAACCTACAGCGTTTCGGGATAAACTTGAAACATCGCACGTCACTTTTCGCGTTCGACCGAAGGGAGAGGCAGCGAACAAGTGATTCAGGTATATTCCGAAACGCTTTCGCGCGTTGTCGCAGGGCTGCCGATGTCGGGTGAGAATGTTTGGGAAAGTACCTCGACGCCACGCACTGGGTGGGGGCTATTAAACGCAGCGCCGAGGGAAGCCATATGCAGCTACAAGACGGAAAATGCCCCGCAACGGTGGCGCGAATATGATCACAATGAGGCCTTTTGGCGGTCCGGTCCGAAATTGGGGCGATTGCCGGGTCTGCCCCCCGCCCTGCCTGCTGCGGCATGGCCGGTTCCCGACAAATGCGGCGAGACCGGTTATTCCCGCCAGTCCAATGCAATCGCCAGTCGCAGGTCCAACCGGTTTTCCGTTCCGATGCGGCGGTAACATACGTCTTTGGCAAGGTCACGAATCAGGAACCAGCCAAAGCCGCCTTCGGGAAGGTCCTCGATCTCGGCGCTGATGGGTTGGGTGTTGCCCAGCGGCGGTTTGCCGTCCGGCATGGCCCCGCCCCGGTCCACGATCCGGAAATGCAAACCGTTTGCCCGGTGGTCGCCACAGATGGTGATCATGTCATCCGGTACTGGCTGCGCATAGGCGTGTTCGACGATGTTGTTCAGCGCCTCGGCCAGCACAAGTTCCACAATTTGCAGCTCTTCGATATCCAGCCCCAGAGGGGCCAGTTCCTGCCGCACCTCTGCCAGCGCCTGGCGGACAGCGGCCTT
This sequence comes from Sulfitobacter sp. EhC04, assembly GCF_001650875.1. Lineage (GTDB taxonomy): Bacteria > Pseudomonadota > Alphaproteobacteria > Rhodobacterales > Rhodobacteraceae > Sulfitobacter. The sequence goes on along the minus strand of NZ_LXYI01000015.1, from coordinate 11,556 downwards.
GCTGCTGTTGAAGCGAATATCGAATGGAAAGGGTGATGTTTCCGGCGACAGGGCCGTCGATCTGGTCATGGTCCCCTGCTTATGCATGTTGTCCGCTCAAGGCGGCACCAAGCGTTGGGAAGATGGCAAAGACTGAATCCATCCGGGTCAGTTTGAAAACCCGGTCTACTGGCGCGGTCATTCCGGCCAGGATCAGGGACCGGTCCGGCGCGAGAAACTTCATCGTGGCCACAATCGCGCCCAGGCCGCTGGAATCGATGAAAGTGACTTCGCTGAGGTCCAGGATGATGTTCTGGTCCCCATCCTGTGCGGCCTGGCGCATTGTGTCCTTGAAATCCAGCGCGACAGCCGCGTCGATCCGCTGTTCACGCAAAGCGACCACGCAGAAGTCAGCTTCTGTTTTGACGGAAACTTCCATAGACAGACCTTTAGAACCAGATGATGACGCCGTTAGATAATCGCCAAAGATTATCAACAGGTAACCAACGGCGCGGACAAAGAGGAGAATATGATGCGGAATGTCGTGATTTCAGGTGCGTCCCGAACCCCGATGGGTGGGTTTCAGGGGGCCTTCGCGGGGCTCACGGCGTCAGAGCTTGGTGGCCATGCCATCCGGGCGGCGCTGGAAAATGCCGGGCCCGCCGTGGTTCAGGAGGTCCTGATGGGCTGCGTCCTGCCCGCCGGTCAGGGACAGGCCCCCGCCCGCCAGGCCGGTTTCGCCGCCGGTCTGGGCCAGGACGTGCCCGCCACCACCCTGAACAAGATGTGCGGCTCCGGCATGAAAGCGGCGATGATTGCCTTTGACCAGATCGCGCTGGGCCAGACCGATGTTGTGGTGGCGGGCGGCATGGAAAGCATGACGAACGCGCCCTATGTGCTGCCAAAGATGCGCGGCGGTGCGCGGCTTGGCCATGGGGCGGTGATCGACCACATGTTCCTGGATGGCCTCGAAGACGCCTATGACAAGGGCCGCCTCATGGGCACCTTTGCCGAGGATTGCGCCGAGACCTACCAGTTCACCCGCGAACGTCAGGATGAATATGCCCTGGCGTCGCTGTCCCGCGCCATCGCGGCACAGGACAGCGGTGCCTTCAGCGATGAGATCGCCGCCGTCGAGGTCACCTCGCGCAAGGGCAGCACAATGGTGGCCGCCGATGAACAGCCCGCGCAGGCCCAGCCCGACAAGATCCCGCAGCTCAAACCGGCCTTCCGTCAGGGCGGCACGGTGACAGCGGCCAATTCATCGTCGATCTCTGACGGGGCCGCCGCGTTGATCCTTTCCTCGGAAGAGGCGGCACAGGCGCAGGGCCTCAACATCCGCGCGCGCATTCTGGGCCATGCCAGCCACGCGCAGGAACCGGGCCTTTTCACCACGGCCCCGGTGCCCGCAGCGACAAAACTGCTCGACCGGATCGGCTGGAAAAAAGAAGATGTCGACCTGTGGGAGGTCAACGAAGCCTTTGCTGTCGTGCCCATGGCCTTCATGCATGAAATGGGGCTGGACCATGAGATCGTGAACGTCAACGGCGGGGCCTGTGCGCTGGGCCATCCCATTGGCGCATCGGGCGCGCGGATCATGGTCACGCTGTTGAACTCCCTGGAGAAACGCAATCTCAAACGCGGCATTGCAGCGATCTGCATCGGCGGCGGCGAAGGCACCGCCATTGCGATTGAACGCCTGTAATTTCTTAGGAAACGCCCCATGCAAGTTGACTACGCCACCCTGGCCCGGACCATCGCGGCGCTGACCGAAGGGGAGGCCGATGCCGTTGCCCTGATGGCCACGGTCACCTGTGAGGTGCATCATGCCGATGACCGTTTCGACTGGACCGGGTTTTACCGGGTTGTCGCGCCGGAGTTGCTCAAGATCGGTCCCTATCAGGGCGGCCACGGCTGCCTGAGCATCCCGTTTTCCCGTGGTGTCTGCGGGGCCGCCGCGCGGGAGGGCAAGGTGCAACTGGTGCCGGATGTGGATGCCTTTCCGGGTCACATTGCCTGTGCCTCGACCACACGGTCGGAACTGGTGTTGCCGGTTCGCGATGGCACCGGCAGGCTGATCGCGGTGTTCGACATCGACAGCAATCAGTCGGATGCCTTTTCGCAGGTGGATGCCACCGCCCTTGGCGACATATTGCATTCGGTTTTCGGGTGCGTGAAATAATGCTGGAAAATTTCATATCAGGGGTCTAGCGTGAAAATGGAGTCGTAAATTTCACCCCAGGTATCATGCAGCACAGCCCGCCAGACCCACCTTTTTCCCTCGGAGCGGACCTGCGCGCCCTGCGCAAGAGCCGGGATCTGACCCTGACGGAGATGGCCAACACCCTTGGCCGCTCCGTCGGCTGGCTGAGCCAGGTTGAGCGGGGTATCTCCGACCCGTCGATCACTGATTTGCGCCATATCGCGGCCTGTCTCGGGGTTTCTGTCTCCATGTTGTTTCGCCACGCCGCGGCCCCTGCGCATGAGGCGGGTTATGTGGTGCGGCAGGGCGCACGGCGGCCCATCGGTTCTGATGTCGCCGGGCTGGTCGAAGAATTGCTGTCCCCCGACCTCACGGATGATTTCGAGGTGGTGCATTCCACCTTTCAACCCCACAGCCGGATCACGGCACCCGTCAGCCGCCCCACGCAGGAGGTCGGCTATCTTGTCTCTGGCAAGCTGGAGGTCGAGATCGAGGGCACGGCCCATCTGCTGAACCCCGGTGACAGTTTTCGCATCCGCGGCGAGGCGTTCCGCTGGTCCAACCCTTTCGACACCCCGGCGGTGGCGATCTGGGTGATCGCGCCGCCGGTGTATTAGGTAAATGACATGAGCTTTGAAGCCTGGACCGTATTTGCCCTTTTCTGGCTGGTATTTGTCACCACGCCGGGGCCGAATGCGGTCAATTGCATCACCAACGGCATGACCATTGGTTTCCGGCGCGGCCTGATCGGGGTGCTGGCAATCCTCACGCAAGCCACATTGTTCCTGCTGCTTTCCGTGCTTGGGGTCACGGCACTGCTTGCCGCGTCGCAGACGGCGTTTACGGTGGCCAAATGGATTGGCGCGGGGTTTCTGATCTATCTCGGGATACGCGGATGGGTGATGGCCGGAACCCCGGTCACGGTTTCGGACCGGCCTGCAAAGTCGGTCTACCTCCGGGCGCTTGCCATCGCCACGATCAACCCCAAGTCCGTCGCAGGTTATCTTGCCGCCTTTTCGCAGTTTGTGCAGCCGAACGTCCCGATCTGGGAACAGATGGTGGTCATTTTCCCCACCGCGCTGACGCTGACGGCGCTCAGCTATGTCACCTTTACCGCGCTTGGCGCGGGCATCGGGCGGGCGGCGCTGGGGGCGGTCTTTAACATCTGGGTGCGCCGGGTCATGGCGCTTTGTTTCATCATCTACGGTGTCCTGCTGGGCACTGCCACCACCCCGACAAGGAGTTGAACCATGCTCAAAGGCAGCTGCCTGTGCGGCAAGATCACATTCACCGCAGACCGGACGGCACGCGACCCGGCGGCCTGCCATTGCAGCCAGTGCCGCAAGCAATCGGGCCATTACTGGGCGTCCGTGAACGTCTGGATGGCGGGGTTCAGGATGACCGGCCCGGTGCGCTGGTACGCGGCATCTGACAGCGCCAAACGCGGCTTTTGCCCGACCTGCGGGTCCTTCCTGTTCTGGAAGAGCAACGACGAGGATGAAATCGGCGTGGCGCTGGGCGCTCTGGACGGGGAAACCGGTCTGCATCTGGAACGGCACATCTTCACCGCCGACAAGGGCGATTATTATGACATTCCGGGCATCGACCCAGAGAAGGCACGGACAGATGAGTGAGTTCCCCACAACCGCCCGTGTTGTCATCATCGGCGGCGGCGTCGTGGGTGCCTCGACCCTTTATCATCTGGCCAGGGCGGGCTGGTCCGATTGCGTCCTGCTGGAAAAGAACGAACTGACCGCGGGGTCCACTTGGCACGCGGCCGGCAATGTGCCGAACTTTGCGGGCTCATGGGCGGTGATGAACATGCAGCGCTATGCCGCCGCCATGTACCGCACTCTGGGCGAGGACGTGGGCTATCCGATGAATTACCACGTCACCGGCTCCGTGCGGCTGGCCCATTCAAAGGAACGGATGCAGGAATTCGAACGCGTGGCCTCCATGGGGCAGTACCAGGGTCTGGAAATGACCGTCTGCACACCGGACGAATTGAAGGAAAGGCATCCCTTCATGGAAACCCATGATCTTATGGGGGGGCTTTGGGACCCGCTGGATGGTGACATTGATCCGGCACAGCTGACACAGGCGCTGGCCAAGGGGGCGCGGGATGCGGGGGGGCGTATTGAAAGGTTCTGCCCGGCCATCGGCATCGACCGCGACGGCGACGAGTGGATCGTGAAGACCCCGAAGGGCGAGATCCGCTGCGAATTTGTCGCCAATTGCGCGGGGTATTATGCGCAGCGTGTGGGCGAGATGTTCAAACCCTTCGGCGGGCGCACCGTGCCGATGGTCACCATGTCGCATCAGTATTTCCTGACCGAGCCGATTGCAGAGCTTGAGGCTTGGACCAGAGAGAAGGGCCATAAGGTGCCGCTGCTGCGCGATGTGGATACATCCTATTACCTGCGGCAGGACAAGAACGGTCTGAACCTTGGCCCCTATGAGCGGAACTGCAAGGCGCATTGGGTCACGCCGGATGATCCGATGCCCGAGGATTTCAGTTTTCAGCTTTACCCCGACGATCTGGAGCGGCTGGAATATTACATCGAGGACGCGATGGCGCGGGTGCCGATCCTGGGCAGTGCCGGGGTGGGGCGCAACATCAACGGCCCGATCCCCTATGCCCCTGACGGGCTGCCCATGGTTGGCCCGATGCCGGGGGTTCGCAATGCATTTGAAGGGCATTCTTTCACCTTCGGGATCGCGCAGGGCGGCGGCGCGGGCAAGGTGCTGTCGGAATGGATCATGCACGGACAGACAGAGATGGACATGTGGTCCGTCGATCCGCGCCGCTACACCGATTATACCGATCACGACCATTGCCTTGCCAAGGCGATGGAAACCTATGGCCACGAATACGCGATGCATTTCCCGCGCCATGCATGGCCTGCGGGGCGTGACAGGAAGCTGTCGCCAGTCCATGAAAAGGTGATTGCGTTGGGTGGCCAGATGGGTGCCTATAACGGCTGGGAGCGCGCCAACTGGTTTGCGCAGCCAGGCGACGACACGTCCGAGGCAGCGACCCAGACCTGGGACCGCAACGGCCCCTGGGCGATCCGCATTCAGGATGAAGTCGAAGCCGTCCGCGACGCGGTGGGGGTGCTGGACCTGCCGGGGTTCTCGCGCTTCGCCCTTGGCGGCGAGGGCGCGGCGGAATGGCTGCGGGGGCGCATCGCGGGTGCCCTGCCCAAGGTCGGGCGCATGACGTTGGGCTATTTCCCTGACAACCGGGGCCGCATCCTCACCGAAATGTCGATCATGCGGCAGGCGGAGGATGCCTTTACCCTGATCACGGCTGCGGTTGCGCAGTGGCATGACTTTGAACTGTTGCAGCGGAACCTGCCCGAAGGGCTGAGCCTGACCGACGAGACCAGTGACTATTCCACGCTGATCGTGACCGGCCCCAAGTCGCGCGCGCTGTTCACCGCGATCGAAACGCAAGCCGACCTGTCGCTGGGCTGGCTGAGCCATCAACCTGCTCAGGTTGCGGGCGTTGACTGCACCCTGGCGCGGGTCAGTTTTGCGGGCGAACTGGGCTGGGAAATCCATGCGGCGATGGCCGACATCCCGGTGCTTTATGACGCGGTGCTTGGTGCCGGGGCGAAACCCTTTGGCATGTATGCGCTGAACGCGATGCGCATGGAGAAAGGGTATCGGACCTGGAAGGGGGACCTGTCCACCGATTATTCCCTGCTGGAGGCGGGGCTGGACCGTTTCATCCGGTTTGACAAACCGCAGGACTTCCCCGGCAAGGCCGCGCTGTTGTCCGAGAAACAGGCGGGCGTGAAGAAACGCTTTGTCACCATGATTGTCGAGGCGGGCGATCAGGATGCGCCCTATATGTCCACCGTTCTGCACAACGGCGAGGTGGTGGGCGAAACCACCAGTGGCGACTGGGGATACCGGATCGGCAAATCCATCGCGCTGGGCACCATCCGCGCGGATCTGGCCACACCCGGCACGCAGGTGCAGATCAACATCTTTGGCAGACTCTGCCCGGCGGTGGTGCAACCGGATCAGCCGCTATGGGACCCTGAAAACGAAAGGCTGCGCGCATGAGCATCGAGACATATCTGATCTATCTGGGGGTGCTGGCCGCTTTCTTTCTGACGCCGCCGGACACGAGCCAGCTTTTGATCATCTCCAATTCGCTGCGCCACGGGCTGCGGCGTAGTGCGGCAACGATAACGGGTGATCTGTCGGCCAATGCGCTGCAAATGACGGCGGCGGCCTTTGGCCTGACGGCAATCATCGCGGCCTCTGCCGATGCGATCTGGATCATCAAATGGGTTGGCGTGGCCTATCTTGGGTGGATCGGAGTGCGCCTGATGATGACAAGGGGCGGCGCGGTTGAACCGGGTGCTGCCCGCGAGGCGCGCACGAGCGTCCTGTTCCGACAGGGGTTCCTGACCTCCTCCGCCAACCCATATGCGGTTGTGTTCTTTGGCGCGCTTTTCCCGCAGTTCATCGACCCGGCTCAGGCCGTCCTGCCGCAACTGCTGATCCTTGGGGTCACCTATCTGCTTGTCGATGGTGCGGTGCTGCTGCTTTGGGGGTGGACCGCAACGCGGACACTTGGGCGTCTGCGCGCGCTGAGCGGGGTCTGGGTGAACCGGATATCCGGCGCGCTGATGATCGTCGCGGCAGCCCTGCTGGCCAGCCGCGACCTGAGCGCCGAGGCACGGCAATGAGTGATATAACGCTGCTTGATGGCGGCATGGGGCAGGAATTGATCCACCGTTCCGGCGACAACCCGACACCGCTGTGGTCCACGCAGGTGATGATCGACAACCCCGGCATGGTGGCCGGTGTGCACCGCGATTTTACGCAGGCCGGGGCGACGCTGGCCACGGCCAACACCTATGCCATCCACCGCGACAGGTTGGCAGGCACCCCGCTGGAAGACCGGTTCGAGGAGTTGCACAGGCTGGCGCTGGCGGAGGCGCGGGCCAGTGGCGCGACCCGTATCGCGGGCAGCATCGGGCCGTTGATGGCCTCTTACCGGCCCGATCTGCATCCGGACGCAGATGCCGGTGCGGTTCTTTATGCCGAGATTGCGGGGCTGCTTGCCGGCGATTGCGATCTGCTGATCTGTGAAACTGTCGCCTCGCTGACCCATGCCGCAAGCATCCTGAAGGGGGCCGCCACAGCGGGCAAGCCCGTTTGGCTGGCCCTGACCGTCGACGATCAGGACGGCACGAGGCTGCGCTCGGGCGAGGCGTTGTCAGAGGTTTTGTCGCTGGCACGGGAGCGGGCGCAGGCGGTCCTTGTCAATTGTTCGGTCCCCGAGGCGATTGACAGTGCGATGCCGATACTGGCGCAATCCGGTCTGCCCTTCGGCGCCTACGCCAATGCGTTCGAGCAGATTACCGAGGGCTTTCTGGAGGACAAGCCAACCGTGGACAGCCTGAGCATGCGGCGCGATCTGACGCCGGAACGCTACGCCGATCATGTCCTGCGCTGGGTCGATGCCGGGGCCAGCATCGTCGGCGGCTGCTGCGAAGTCAGCCCCGCGCATATTGCCGAAATCGCCCGCCGCCTGCGTGCGGCGGGTCACTCCATTGTCTGAGGTCACCTGATATGGCTGTCATCCCCACCCAGGCCCGTGTTGTCATCATCGGGGGCGGCATCATCGGCTGTTCCGTCGCTTACCACCTCACCAAGCTGGGGTGGCAGGACGTGGTACTGCTGGAACGCAAACAACTCACCTCCGGGACCACCTGGCACGCTGCGGGGCTGATCGCGCAATTGCGCGCCTCTGCCAACATGACGAAGCTCGCGAAATACTCGCAAGAGTTATACGGCAACTTGCAGGACGAAACGGGCGTTGCGACAGGGTTCAAGCGTTGCGGTTCGATCACCGTTGCCCTGACCGGTGAACGGCTTGAAGAGATCAACCGCCAGGCTGCCATGGCCCGCGCCTTTGGCGTGGAGGCGGAGGAGATCAGCGCGGCAGAGGTGAAGGACAAATATCCCCACCTCAACATCGGGGAGGTCAGGGGCGGTGTCTACCTTGGCAAGGACGGGCAGGGCGACCCGGCCAACATCGCGCTGGCATTGGCCAAGGGCGCGCGGCAGCGCGGTGGGCAGATATTCGAGCGGACCCGCGCCACCGGCGTGACCCGGCAAGGCCGCCGCATCACCGGGGTCGATTGGGAACAGGGCGGCGACAGCGGGCATATCGCCTGCGACATGGTGGTGAACTGTGCCGGCATGTGGGGCCGCGAGGTGGGGCAGATGCTGGGCGTGAACGTCCCGCTGCAAGCCTGCGAACATTTCTACATCGTGACAGAGGCGATTGCGGGCCTCACCCAACTGCCGGTCCTGCGGGTGCCGGACGAATGCGCCTATTTCAAGGAAGACGCGGGCAAGATCCTGCTGGGCGCGTTCGAGCCGCAGGCCAAACCCTGGGCGCTGGACGGCATTCCTGCGGATTTCGAGTTTGACCAATTGCCTGAGGATTTCGACCATTTCGAGCCGATCCTAGAGGCGGCGGTGAACCGCATGCCGATGCTGGCCGAGGCGGGGATACATACGTTTTTCAATGGCCCCGAGAGCTTTACCCCCGATGACGCCTATCACCTTGGCCTTGCGCCGGAGATGGACAATGTCTGGGTCGCGGCCGGTTTCAACTCAATCGGCATCCAGTCGGCGGGGGGCGCAGGCATGGCGCTGGCGCAATGGATGGACGCGGGCGAAAAGCCTTTTGACCTGGGTGATGTGGACATCAGCCGGATGCAGCCGTTTCAGGGCAACCGCCGCTATCTGGCCCGGCGGTCCATCGAAACGCTGGGCCTGCTTTATGCCGATCACTACCCCTACCGGCAAAAGGCCACCGCGCGCGGCGTGCGGCGCAGCCCGTTCCATGCCCATCTGCTGGAACGTGGTGCCGTCATGGGCGAATTGGCAGGCTGGGAGCGCGCCAACTGGTTCGCCGAACCGGGGCAGGACCGCGCCTATCACTACAGTTGGAAGCGGCAGAACTTCTTTGACAACGTGGCCGCAGAACACATGGCGGTGCGCGAGCATGTCGGCATGTACGACATGTCCTCCTTTGGCAAGATCCGGGTGGAGGGGCGCGATGCCTGCGCATTCCTCAACCACATCGGCGGCGGGCAGTATGACGTGCCGCTGGGCAAGATCGTTTATACCCAGTTCCTGAACCATCATGCGGGGATCGAGGCGGATGTGACCGTCACCCGCCTGTCCGAACTGGCCTATCTGGTGGTCACCCCCGCCGCGACCCGGCTGGCGGATCAGACATGGATGCGCCGCCATCAGGGTGATTTCAACGTCGTGATCACCGATGTGACGGCGGGCGAAGGGGTGCTAGCCGTGATGGGGCCGCGCGCGCGTGATCTGTTGCAGCAGGTGTCACCGAATGATTTTTCCAATGCGGTGAACCCCTTTGGCACGGCGCAGGAGATCGAGATCGGCATGGGGCTGGCCCGCGTGCACCGGGTTACCTATGTGGGCGAATTGGGCTGGGAAATCTATGTCAGCGCCGATCAGTCCGCCCATGTGTTCGAGGTGCTGGCAGAGGCCGGGCAGGACCTGGGCCTGCGCCTGTGTGGCATGCACATGATGGACAGTTGCCGCATCGAAAAGGGGTTCCGCCACTTTGGCCATGACATCACGTCAGAGGATCATGTGCTGGAAGCCGGGCTTGGCTTTGCCGTGAAGACTGACAAGTCGGACTTTATCGGGCGCGACGCCGTGCTGCGCAAGCGTGAGGCGGGGCTGGACCGGCGGATGCTGCAATTCCGCCTGACCGATCCTGAACCGCTGCTCTATCACAATGAGCCGGTGCTGCGGGACGGCCAGATCGTCGGTTTCCTGAGTTCCGGGGCTTATGGCCATGCGCTGGGCGGCGCGATGGGCATGGGCTATGTCCCTTGCGTCGGGGAAACGGCGGCTGATCTGCTGGCCTCGACCTATGAGATCGACGTGGCAGGCGTGCGGGTCAGGGCAGAGGCCTCGCTGAAGCCGATGTATGATCCGACAGGCGCGCGGGCGAAAATGTAACGGGTACAAAGTTATCCTTCCCTCCGCCCGGCGGGTTGCCTACCCCTAGGCGCAAAGGACCGTTACAGATGCGCAACCCCGACAGCCTGACCCCCGTCACAAACGAAGACACGCCCCTGGGCCTTGGCTTTGCCATCACCGCTTATGGGTTGTGGGGGTTCCTGCCGCTTTACATGAAACTGCTGTCGCATATCCCGGCGGCAGAGATCGTGGCGCATCGCGTGTTGTGGTCGCTGCCGATTGCCGCCGCCGTGCTGATTGTGCTGCGCCGCACCGACGCCCTGCGCGAGGCGCTGAGGTCGCCCCGGATGCTGGGCATGGGCTGCGTGACGGCGGCGCTGATCTCGATCAACTGGGGGATCTATGTCTGGGCGATCAACTCGGGCCACGCGCTGGATGCGGCGCTGGGGTACTACATCAACCCGCTGTTCAGCATTTTCCTGGCGGCGGTCCTTTTGGGAGAGCGGCTGAACCGCGCGCAGATGGTGGCCATTGCACTTGCCGCCTGCGCGGTGCTGGTGCTGGCGGTCGACGCGGGCCGGATGCCCTGGGCCGCGCTGGGGCTGACGGTGTCCTGGGGCTTTTATGCCTTGTGCAAGAAAAGCCTGCCGATCGGACCCAACCAGGGGTTCCTGCTGGAGGTGCTGATCCTGATCCTGCCCGCGCTGGGCTATCTGGCATATCTGACAGCCACCGGCACGTCGCATTTCAGCTTCGACTTCGGGCGCGATTTCTGGCTGCTGGTCGGCTGTGGCGTGATCACGGCGGTGCCGCTGATGATTTATGCCAACGGGGCCAAGCTGTTGCGGCTGTCTACCATCGGCATCCTGCAATACATCGCGCCGACGATGATCTTCCTCTGTGCCGTGCTGGTGTTCGAAGAACCCTTTGGCCGCGCCCGCGCGATTGCCTTTCCGATGATCTGGCTCGCGCTGGTGATCTACTCCACGGCGATGCTGCGCCAGATGCGGGCGGCGAATGCGGGCTGAGCGGTGGCAACCGAAATGCCTGGTTCAGGTTTTTGCTGGGAAACCGGACCTTCACGCAGATCGCGGCGATGGGCGGGGAGGAGCCCTTGCCGCATTCCACCCGCGCGGAATCAAGGCCACAGGCCGCCGCGCATCATGCCAGAGGCATGTCTGCGACATGACGGGCCGTCCCGCGGCACGGCGATTTGGCTTCTGTAGTGTCTGACAGATAGTTAGGAGGTGCGTGGCTGCCATAAACTGCCAATCACTGAGGTCGGATCGCCGCGCCACGGCCCAACGATGCGCGGCTTTGCGAACGGCAGCAAAGTCCAAGGTTTGTGGCTGCTGTCAGCGGGAGCTGCAGCG
>NZ_LXYI01000014.1 GCF_001650875.1 Sulfitobacter sp. EhC04 | reverse complement strand
ACACGCCCTGACGGTGGGTTATCGTGCCAGCCTGACGGAGATCGTGCAGATCATCGGCCGCGCCACCCGCGATGCCGAGGGCAAGACCCGAGCGCGGTTCACCAACCTTATCGCGGAGCCCGACGCCGCGGCCGAAGCTGTGACCGAGGCAGTCAACGATACACTGAAGGCGATCGCTGCAAGCCTGCTGATGGAGCAGGTGCTGGCCCCACGTTTCAACTTCACGCCCAAGACCGTGAAAAGTGGCCCTGTCGAAGGGTTCGATTACGGCGAGGGCGGCTATGACCCCAACAAAGAGAACGTTGGCTTCAGCGAGGCCAGCGGACAGTTCCAGATCGAAATCAAAGGCCTGGTCGAACCCAAGAGCAAGGAAGCCAAGCGCATCTGCCAAGAGGACCTCAATGAGGTGATCACAGCTTTCGTTCAGGACAAGACTACGATCGAACGGGGTCTCTTCGACGAAGAGCTGGTGCCGGAGGAACTGACGCAGGTTCGCATGGGCAAGATTGTCGGTGCCAGGTTCCCAGAGCTAGATGCAGAGGATCAGGAAGCGGTGCGCCAACACGCAGTTGCTGCGCTGAACCTGACCCAAAAGGCGAAAGAGATCGCGCTGTCGAACCGCGATGACACAGAAACAACCGGCAATACCGCCTTGATCGACGGGGTGCGCAAATTCGCAATGGACGTGCGCGAACTCGACATCGATCTGATTGATCGCATCAATCCGTTCGGCGAAGCCTACTCGATTCTGGCAAAGACGATGAGCGAGGAAAGCCTTCGGCAGGTTCAGGCCGTCATCTCGGCGAAAAAGGTGCAACTGTCACCGGACGAGGCGCGAGATCTGGCGAAACGCGCCGTCAAGTTCAAGCAGGAGCGGGGCCGTCTGCCTTCCATCACATCGCCTGATCCGTGGGAGAAGAAAATGGCCGAAGGCGTCGCCTATCTCGCGCGCATGAAGCAGGAGGCTACCAATGGCTAAGGGTTTCACCGACGAAGACGACGCCCTCCTTGCTGAGCTTGGCGTCGAGGTCGAGGTCAAGAAGCAGCTCAGCCGCACACCACGCGAAGAACGCATCATCGCAGGTTTTGAGGAAATCTTGCGATTTGCAGATGAGCATGGCCGGCCTCCCCAGCACGGGGAGGATCGTGATATCTTTGAACGCCTCTACGCCGTGCGTCTTGATCGGATCCGCGACTTGCAGGAATGCCGCGACCTCCTTGCCCCACTCGACGAGCAGGGTCTCCTAGCAAACACTCCTGCGCCCTCAGCATCAGACTCCGATGACCTCGATGACGATGCCCTCCTCGCCGAACTGGGCGTGGAAGTTGCTAAATCACCTCTCACGGAATTGAAGCATGTCCGGTCAACAGCCGAGAAAAAGGCCGCCGATGAAGTCGCAAACCGCGAGAAATGCAAGGATTTCGCGACGTTCAAACCCTTGTTCGAGCAGGTCCAGAAAGAACTGGATAGCGGCTTGCGCGAAACTCGCCCGTTCGAGATGAAAGCCGAGATCGAGAAGGGACGCTTCTTCATCGTCGGCGGTCAAAAGGCCTATGTCGCCGACAAGGGCGAGACCATCACCAACGAGCAAGGTCGCACGGATGCGCGTCTGCGGGTGATTTTCGACAACGGGACCGAGAGCAACATGCTGATGCGCTCGCTTCAGCGCGCGTTGAACAAGGACGACGCCGGACGGCGGATCACCGATCCTTCGGCAGGGCCACTTTTTTCCGATCAGACACTCGACGGTGATGAGGCGAGCGGGATCATTTATGTTCTTCGCAGCAAATCCGATCATCCACTCGTCACGGCAAACCGGGAACTCGTGCATAAGATCGGCGTCACCAATATGAGCGTTGATAAGCGGATTGCTGGCGCGCACTTGCAGCCGACGTTTTTGATGGCGAACGTCGAGGTGGTTGCAACTTATGAACTCTACAACATCAACCGAACAAAACTGGAGAACCTGATCCATCGCATTTTCGAACCCGCACGGCTCGAGATCGAAATCATGGATCGCTTTGGAAGGCCTGTGGTCCCACGAGAATGGTTCCTCGTACCCCTCTTCGTCATCAACGACGCTGTTGAAAAGATCAGGGATGGCACAATAACGAGCTATCGCTATGATCCCCGCGCTGCCGAACTCAAACGGATTTCGGGGTAGACGCCGCAATGGATGCTGCGTGCCGCTTTCTGGCACCCTCGACCAGCGGGATGTTGGCGGTCGTGCAGCTCATATCGGCAAGGCCGACGATGATCTTGAAATCACGCAGCTTGAGAACGCTGCGGCTGATGACGAGCATATTGTTGTCTCCCCAGTCAGGGAGCAACCGCCCGGGAGACCCGGGCTTCGCACCAGCCACTATGTCGCTTCTAGGAACCTTCCTTGCTGAGTGCTTCCATGAGATAGCAGTCGGCCAAGAGTAAAGGCGCATAATGAAGTTTATGTTAATTTTATATGTGATCACATGCCCCTACCCTCGGCGCCAATAGGAGGCGCGGTTCAAGTATCGCTCACTGCTTCGGGTTGGAAGGCCATGCTGTCCGCGTCAGCCTTAAAATGAACTATGCAAAGCCTCGGAAGTTCCTACTTCTACCTCTTAGAGCCCGATTTAAAACTAATTGAGTGAGTTCAGCAGGTTGTGCTTCTGTTCGGTTGCAAAGCTGAACGGAGATCACGATGGCCTGGACCGAACTCACCCGACGCCAACATGCCCGAGTGGGCGCCAAGTATGCAAGCGATCTGACAGACCCCGAATGGGCACTGATCGCGCCATTCATGCCAGCACCCAAGTCCACGGGCAGACCCCGCACGACAAGCTTGCGCGACGTGTTCGACGCGATCCTCTACATGGCGACGACCGGGTGCCAGTGGCGGATGCTGCCGAACGACTTTCCGGCGGTATCGACTGTGCGGAGCTATTTCTATACTTGGCGCAACGACGGTTTTCTCGATGAGATGAACCGCAAGCTGGTTGAAGCCACGCGGCTGGCGGAGGGTCGTAAAGCCCGGCCAACGGCGGGGGTTATCGATAGTCAGAGTATAAAAACCACGGAAAGCGGCGGTGTTAGCGGATATGATGCCGGAAAGAGGGTTAAGGGTCGCAAGCGCCATATCGTCACTGACACAACCGGATTGCTCGTCGGGCTCGAGGTCCACAGCGCTGGAATTCAGGACCGTGACGGCGCGCCGGATGTGCTGAAAGCCGTCGCCGCGCGCTATCCCATGCTGCGTCATATATTTGCCGATGGAGGTTATGCCGGTCCCAAACTGCGAGACGCTCTGAAGGCCATTGGGCGATGGACCGTGCAGATCGTCAAGCGTTCCGACACGGCGCAGGGCTTCGAGGTCCTGCCGCGCCGTTGGGTCGTGGAACGTACTCTCGCCTGGCTGGGCCGATGCCGCCGGCTGTCAAAGGATTGGGAAAAATCCATCGCCAGCGCAGAGGCGTGGATCACCGTCGCCCATATTCGACGTGTCACACGCCATCTCGCAAGGGATTAATAATGCTCAGATAGTTTTGAATCAGACTCTTAGGATGTTCCAACCCTGGATGCCTGCTTTCGGATCAAAAGGGCGTTGTTGCGGAACTCTCTCGCGAGACGTGACTGCCCCTTACCCCACAAACCTCATGCCGCGCGGACGATCTCGGCGGTGCCGAGGGCGTTGAAGCGATTGATAAGAGCGACGCGGATATGGATTTCGGCGGTCTGGCGATCGGGGTCTCTCGCTGCGATGCGCTCGCCGAAGGCCTTGAGGCCGCGCATCTTCGCTTCGATCCGGCTGCGGACATGGTATCCCGTCCAGCGCTTCCAGAAGGCCCTGCCGTAGTATCGCGTTGCGCGCAGGGTTTCGTTCCTAACCCGCGCAGCCGGGCGGTCCTCCTTCCACAGCCGTCCGTTCTTTCGGATCGGAATGATCGGGACGGCGTCGCGCTCGATGATGGCCTTGTGGCAGCGGCGCGTGTCGTAGGCGCCGTCGGCGGTGACGGTGCCGATCGGCTCGCCTTCGGGGATCTGGCCGAGCAGGTCCGGCAGCACGGGACTATCACCGTCGCGGCTGGGGGTGAATTCGACGGCGCGGATGTCAGACGTGGCCGGGTCCATGGCCAGATGCACCTTGCGCCACTGGCGTCGTCGCTGCAGGCCATGCTTGCGCGCCTGCCATTCGCCATCGCCGAGGAACTTGATGCCAGTGCTGTCGACCAGCAGGTTCCTTGGCCCATCGGCACGTCGATACGGAACCTACACGGTCAAGATCTTTTGCCGCCGGCACAACGTAGAGAAGTCCGGCACGGGCCAGTCCAAACCAGCCAGCCGGAGCAGGCTGGCCACCATTCCGGCGGTCTGGCGCAGAGGGAGCTTGAAGAGAACCTTGATCGACAGGCAGAGCTGAATGGCGGCATCGGAGAAGACCGGCGGGCGTCCAGGCCGCCCATCACGCTGTGCGCGCCAGGTCATGTCCTTGTCCACCCAGATCAGCAGCGAGCCGCGCTTGCGCAGGGACGCGTTATAGCTGGACCAGTTCGTCGTGCGGCAGCGGGCGGGAGGTGGCTTGCTCATGCAGCTCGTGTAACCGCATGAATTCGCGAAGTGAATCCTCTGTCGTCAGAGATGTGCAACAACGCCTATTTGAGGGTTCCGCGCCTGCTGCGCTTGCCAAGCCCGAAACCGACGACTACCAAAATCAAACCCGCAAACTCTCGTCATGACCGGGGACCAGCGGGGGGCAGGTCATCAATATCCTCGAAACGAGCTCGATATCAGCTCAGCCACCGTTTACGGCGGCGGTAGCTGCGCACGTCACGGAACGATTTGCGCCCTTCATCCGACATGCCCAGATAAAATTCCTTCACGTCCGGGTTCTCACGCAGCTCTTTCGCGGGACCGTCCATCACGACCCGGCCACTCTCGAGAATGTAACCGTAATGCGCGAACCTGAGCGCCACATTGGTGTTTTGTTCGGCCAATAGAAACGTCGCCCCTTCGTTTTCGTTCAGCGATTTGACGATGTTGAAAATCTCTTCAACCAGCTGCGGCGCGAGGCCCATGCTCGGCTCATCGAGCAGGATCGTCTCGGGGCGACTCATCAATGCGCGCCCGATTGCGACCATCTGCTGTTCGCCGCCCGAGGTATAGCCCGCCTGGCTGCGGCGGCGCTCCTTGAGGCGCGGGAAATAGTCGTAGACCATGTTCAGATCGGCATCTATGTCGCCGTGCGACGCCCTGCGCGTATAGGCCCCGGTCAGCAGATTTTCCTCGACCGTCAAATGCTCGAAACAGTGACGTCCCTCCATCACCTGAATGACGCCCTTCTTGACCAGATCGGATGGCGCAAGATCCTGAATGCGCTCACCGCGATACTGGATGCTTCCTTTTGTCACCTCGCCGCGCTCGGAGCGAAGCAGGTTCGATATGGATTTGAGCGTGGTCGTCTTGCCCGCGCCATTACCGCCCAGCAAGGCGGTGATGCCGCCCTTGGGCACTCTCAGCGACACGCCTTTCAGCACCAGGATCACATGATTGTAGATCACCTCGATATTGTTGATCTCCAGGATGATCTCGTCGCTGGGTACTGGGTCGGTCATGTGTGTCTCCGTAGTCGCTAGCGTATCCACAGGCCATTTTGGGGTGGATGGGGATGGCGGTCGCGCCGCCACCACCCTTGTCATCACGCCACGATCAGTTGCAGCGCGGTTCGATACTCGCCTCTGCGGCATAGGCCTCGGAATCCTCGATAATCAAAGGATCAACCACGTCTGAATCCGGCGCTATGAAATCGGTCAGCATGTTCCAACTTTTCGTTTCCGCGTTCCACTGGCGCACGGCAGCCAGACCTTGGCCTCCGTGATTAGTACACGTCACCTTGATTTCCGGAGCAAAATTAGCAAAGCCTAGGCCCACCATTTTTTCCTCTGTTATTTCAAGTGCTTCCATACCGTCACGAACCATGGGCCCTGTAACCTGGGAAGTCCCGTGTATGTCCTGGGCTTTTTTCACGGCTTCTACTGCCAACATTGCGGAATAGAGGCCGCGGTTGTAAAGAACGGTCCCCATTTGATCGCCATTACCGGCGGCCAAGCCCCTATCATATACATAAGTCTTGAGATCCTTATAGACGTCAAAGTTTGACCCAGGTGCGTGCATTGCCAGCGCCTTGTAACCGTCAGAACTTTCGCCAGCGGGCAGAACATCGGATTCAGAACCAGACCACCAGACACCAATCATATTTTCCAACGGGAAACGCACGTTGGCAGCTTCCTGAATTGCCACCTGGTTCATGACGCCCCAGCCCCATAAAAGCACGTAATCAGGCTTCTCACGTCGGATTTGCAACCATTGCGATTTCTGCTCTTGTCCCGGATGGTCAACGGCCAAAGTGCTAAAATCGAACCCGTGTTTCTGGGCCAATTTTTCCATGGTTGTAATTGGTTCTTTGCCGAACGAAGAGTTATGATAGACGAGCGAGATTTTTTTGCCTTCCAGGCTGCCACCGTTCTCTTCAAGCAGGTATTTTACGGCAATGCTCGCACCCGCCCAGTAATTTGTTGGATAGTTGAATATCCATTCAAACACTTTTCCATTGGCGACTGATGTGCGGCCGTGGCCGATGGAGTGAATTGGGATTTCATCCACGCCAGCTTTTGGAATCAACTGATAATTCAGACCGGTTGATACAGGCTGGTAGAGAATCGCACCTTCCTTAGTTGCCTCATAACATTCCACACCCTTTTCGGTACTATATCCAGTTTCGCATTCCGGCATGTCGATCTTTATGCCACCGATGCCGCCATCACGTTCATTGATCAGCGTGAAATAATCGGAGTAGCCATCCGCGTTAGGTATTCCATTTGCAGCATAGGGCCCGGTTCGAAAACTCAGGAGAGGGATTGTTAGCTCAGCAAGTGCCGGCGACCCGGCCAACAGTGCTGATAAAAGACAAGTCATTAGTTTCGTTTTCATCGGTTATTCCTCCCTTGGTTATGTCCGATGTCTTCTGTCAAGCGAGGGGTTATCCCTCTGCCTCCTTACCCGCCCCTAGTGTGGGAAGGGCCAAAGTCTCAGTTTTTCCTTTGCCATGCGCCACAGCTGCGCTAGCCCGTGCGGTTCGGCGACCAGAAACACGATGATCAGCGCCCCGATGATGATCAGCTCCAGATGCGCCGCAAGGTCCGTCGGCCACCCCAAACTGCCCACCAGCAGGTTTTTAAGCAGAACGGGCAGCAGCACCAGAAACGCCGCCCCGGCAAAGCTCCCGAATATTGAGCCGAGCCCGCCGATGATCACCATGAACAGCACGAGAAACGATTTGGTGATACCGAACGACTCACCCACCTCGACCGCGCCGAGGTAGACGGCAAAGAACAGCGCGCCCGAAATCCCGATGAAAAAGCTGCTGACTGCAAACGCGCTCAGCTTGGCGCGTAGCGGGTCGACGCCGATGATCTCGGCGGCGATGTCCATATCGCGGATTGCCATCCATTTGCGCCCGGCCATGCCGCGCGTGAGGTTGCGCGCTATGATCGCGCTGATTGTCAGGAACACAAGGCACACGAGGTAGACAGCCCAAGGCGATGTCTCGGCCCCCGTCACCGGCACGCCGAACACGGTCCGTTCCGGTGCACTGATCTGGCCCGAGGCCGAATAGTTGTAAAACCACGGCACCCGGTTGAACAGCCACACAAGAAAAAACTGCGCTGCCAGCGTCGCCACCGCGAGGTAGAACCCCTTGATCCGCAGGGACGGTAGGCCGAACAGCATGCCGATCGCCGCCGTGATCGCCCCGGCGAGCACGACATGGATCAGGATCGACACGTCTGGGAAGGACGTCATTAGCTTGTAGCAGGAATAGGCCCCCACGGCCATGAACCCGCCCGTGCCGAGGCTTACCTGCCCGCAATAGCCGACAAGGAGGTTCAGCCCGATCGCCGCGATTGCATAGATCAAGAACGGCAGCAGAACCGCATTCAGCCAGTAGTCGTTGACGACGAATGGCACGATGCCGAAGGCGACCAGCAGGACAAAGTAATACCGATACCTGTCGAACTTGATCGGAAAGGTCTGGTTGTCCTCGGCATAGGATGTTTTGAAATCACCTGCCTCACGATAGAACATCGGTTTCTCCCTTGCGTCCGTTGTGCTTACACCCGATCAATGATCTTCTCCCCGAACAGTCCCTGCGGCCTAAACACCAGGAAAATCAGCGCCAACATGTAGGCGAACCAGTTTTCCGTCGCCCCGCCGAGGAACGGCGCGCCGATCAGGAATTCAAACAGCTTTTCGCCAACGCCGATGACCAACCCGCCCACGATGGCTCCAGGGATCGAGGTGAACCCGCCCAGCATCAGCACCGGCAGTGCCTTGAGCGCGATCAGCGACAGCGAGAACTGCACGCCGGATTTCGTCCCCCAGACGATCCCCGCGACTAGCGCGACAAACCCGGCCAGAGACCAGACCATGACCCATATCCAGTTGAGCGAGATACCGACGCTCAGCGCCGCCTGATGGTCATCCGCAACAGCGCGCATCGCGCGGCCCTGTTTGGTGTATTGGGCGAACGCAACCAGCGCGATCACCAGCACCGCGGCGATCACTGTCGCGACAAGGTCGAGATTGTCGATAAAGAACCCGTAGTTAACGATGCCATAGGTGTATTCATCAATTGCGGTGTTGATCCCCTGCGGCAGACCGACATCCAGTTTCTTGATGTCCGAACCCCACATGACGTCGCCCACTCCTTCGAGGAAATAGGCAAAACCGATGGTCGCCATGAACAGGATGATCGGTTCCTGATTGACGAGGTGGCGGAACACGAAATGGTTCACCAGCCATGCCAGCGCGATCATCACGACCATCGTCAGCACGATGGCCAGCAGTACCGGAACGTGCCAGCCGAAATGGTGTATTTCCGTTCCGATGGTCGCGTTGATCAGATGCGCGAACGGCACCTGCCCCTCCATGATCCCGACCAACGTCAGCGCCGCGAACAGCGCCATGACCCCCTGGGCATAGTTGAAGATGCCGCTGGCCTTGTAGATCAGCACGAACCCGAGTGCGACAAGCGCATAGAGAACCCCGGCCATCAGACCGTTTAGGAAGACCTCCATCGCAAAGATCATTGTGTCAGACATTTTGCGTTTCTCCATGTGCGCACCGGGCCTGACCCGGTGCCTCTGTCTGGCGGAGGTCCCAGATTAAGTCCGGGAGGTGTGTTGAAATATCAATCATGTGCCACCCCCAGATAGGCGTCGATCACCGCCTGATTGTTGCGCACTTCATCGGGGGTGCCATCGCCGATCTTTTTGCCGTAATCCATCACGACCACACGGTCGCTGAGGTCCATGACCACGCCCATGTCATGCTCGATCAGTGCGATCGTGGTGCCGAATTCGTCGTTCATGTCGAGGATGAAGCGGCTCATATCCTCTTTTTCCTCGACGTTCATGCCCGCCATCGGTTCGTCCAGCAGCAAGATCGACGGTTCCGCCGCCAATGCGCGCGCCAGTTCGACCCGTTTCTTGAGGCCGTAGGGCAGCCGCCCGACCGGCGTCTTGCGGATGTGCTGGATTTCGAGAAAGTCGATGACCTTTTCCACGACCTCGCGGTTCGCGACCTCTTCGCGCTCGGCCTCGCACTTCCAGATGGATTGCGCGAACAGGCTCGCGTTCATCTGGCGGATGCGGCCGGTCATCACATTGTCCAGCACGCTCATCCCTTCGAACAGGGCGATGTTCTGGAAGGTGCGCGCGATGCCCTGCCTTGCAACCTGATAGGGTTTCATCGGCGGGCGTTTTTTGCCCTTGTAGAATACATCGCCCTCCTGCGGGTTATAGAACCCGCTGATCACGTTCAGCATCGACGATTTGCCCGCTCCGTTTGGGCCGATGATGGCGCGGATTTCACCCTCGCGGATGTCGAAACTGATATCCTGGATTGCTACCACACCCCCGAACCGCAGGGTGATGTTCTTCATCTCCATCACCACGGGGCCAATGGTGCGGCCGTCCTCGGTGGTGTAGCTTTCGGCACTATCTAGCATGGGAATATCCTTTGAGGTCCACGCCATTACGAAACAGCGGGCGGGGCGAAAGCGAAGCTGGACGGCGCACGATCATTCCGCTGCCACCTGTCGCGTCTCGACCGGCTGCACCTTGGCGTCGATGACCTTGAGGGTTGCGGAAATACTACCCTTGCGGCCATCCTCGTAGGTCACTTCGGTCTTGGTGAATATTTCGTCCGAACCGTCATAAAGCGCCGTAACCAGATCACCGAACTTGTCGGAAATCACACCGCGGCGCACTTTGCGGGTGCGGGTCATTTCGCCGTCGTCGGCGTCCAGTTCCTTGTGCAGCACAAGAAAGCGATAGATCTGGCAGCCGCCCAGCATCGGGTCGGTCGCCAGCGATTCATTCACCGTCTCGACATGCGCGCGGACGGTTTCCAGAACCTGCGGATGCCCGGCAAGTTCCTGATAGGACGCATAGCCGATATTGTTGCGCTCGGCCCAGTTGCCCACCGCCGTCAGGTCGATATTGATGAAGGCGGTACATTCCTTGCGCCCGTTGCCGAACACGACAGCCTCAAGGATGTTGGGGAAAAACTTCAGCTTGTTCTCGACATATTTCGGCGCAAACAGCGCCCCATCGGCCATCTTGCCCACGTCTTTGGCCCGGTCGATGATGCGCAGCTGGCCCGTCTCGTCATCAAAGAATCCGGCATCGCCGGTCGCGACCCAGCCCTCGGCATCCTTGGTGGATTTCGTACTTTCCTCATTCTTGTAATAATATTCAAACGTCCCGGGGCTGCGGTAGAACACCTCGCCATCGTCGGCGATGCGGATTTCCACCCCGGGCGCGGGCACGCCTACCGTGTCACTACGCACACCGCCATCCGGTTGCAGCGTGATAAACACCGATGCCTCGGTTTGCCCGTAGAGCTGTTTGAGGTTGATCCCGAGGGAGCGATAAAAGCTGAAGATTTCCGGCCCGATTGCCTCTCCGGCGGTATAACCGACGCGCACACGGCTCAGGCCCAGCGTGTTTTTCAGCGGACCATAGACCAGCAGATTGCCGAGGCCATATTTCAACCGGTCCATCGCCCCGACCGGCTTCCCGTCGAGGATGTCGCCACCCACCTTGCGCGCGTGGGCCATGTAGTGATCAAACAACCACTTCTTCAGGCGACCAGCGTCCTCCATGCGGATCATCACGCTGGTCAGCTGTGTTTCGAATACACGGGGCGGGGCGAAATAATAGGTCGGCCCAATCTCGCACAGATCCGTCTGCATGGTGTCCGGGCTTTCGGGGCAGTTGACGCAGAACCCGCACCAATAAGCCTGCCCGATGGAAAAGATGAAATCCCCGACCCAGGCCATCGGCAGATAGGCTAACACCTCTTCGTCATGGCGCAGATTGTCGAATTCGGCGGATGATTTCGACGTCTCGATGATGTTGCGGTTGGACAGCACCACACCCTTGGGTTTGCCCGTCGTGCCGGAGGTGTAGAGCATGACGCAGATGCTGTCGTAATCCAGCTTGCCGCGGCGCGCCTCAAGCTCGGACAGGTGGGTATCGCGCATCTCGCGACCCTTGTCCTGAACGTCGGAATACTGATGCAGTTTCGTGTGATCATACTTCCGCAACCCGCGCGGATCGATATAGATCATGTGCTCGAACTGATGCAGATCCTCCTGGATGTCGATCATCTTGTCGACCTGCTCCTGATCTTCGACGATGGCCACTCGCGCCCCGCAATGGTCCATGACATAGGCCATCTCTTGGGTAGCGGAATCGTGGTAGAGCGTGACAGGAACCGCGCCGACCGATTGCACTGCGGCGATAGCCCAGTAAAAATACGGCCGGTTGCGACCGACGACAGACACAAAATCGCCCGCGTTCACGCCCATGTCGATCAGACCCAGCGCCAGCGCCTCGATTTCGCGCTCCGCCTCGAACCACGTCCAACTCTGCCAGATCCCGAATTCCTTTTCGCGGTAGGCCGGACGGTTCGCAAACCTCGATGCATTGCGGTGCAATAGCGCCGGAATCGACGCTACTGCCGATTGTCCCGTTCGGTTGTTCATCATTCCCCTCCACAGTACCCGTCGCCTTCGGCTCAGGCGTCACTCCTTAAGCCTTGACAAACCGCTGCAACATATTCCCCCGGCCAAGCGCACCGCTATCAATGCTCGTCAGACCAGCGCGACTTGATCTGGATCTCCCGACCACTAAACTGGCTAAATGGCGATTGGGTCGCCAGTCGTGTGAAGTGCTATGAAAGAGGCTCAATCCTCAACCTCTGTCGATAACAAGGCGAGCGAACGCTCTATGGCACGATCCAACTCTTCCGGCCTCATTGCTCTGAAGTCTTCTTCCGAAATTCCCGCTGAGATGCGGCTGGCGAAGCGAAGAACGGCAAGCCTCCGCTTACGCGCCTCGCGTTTGCGCTTCCGGTCGGCACCCACGGTGGCGCCTGTTGCTTCCAAGAGTTGATCGATCTCGTCTTTCAACTCCGTAACCCCCCTCCCTGTCGCCGCAGAGACCCGTAAGACAGAAATATCGCGCTTCGCGCCGGATCGCAGAGCCAGCATTGCTTCGAGGTGCTTTGCCGTCTCATCGGCATCGTCGCGATCCACCTTGTTGACTACTAGCAGATCGCCGATCTCCAATATCCCGGCCTTAATAGCTTGGAGTTCATCGCCGAGCCCCGGCGCGGAAATAACCACGCTCAGGTCAGCCACCTGGGTGATTTCAGTTTCCGACTGACCAGCCCCCACTGTTTCTATCAGGATGAGCGGCCAGCCGGCAGCGTCCATCATATCGGCCATGTCATGCGCCGCTTCACAAAGACCACCGAGATGACCACGCGCCGAGACGGAACGGATAAAGACTCCATCGTCGAGGCTGTGAGCACCCATGCGCGTTCGGTCGCCCAGCACCGCGCCGCCCGATACCGGACTCACCGGATCTACGGCAAGGACAGCCACCGGACGGCCCTCTTTCCGCCATTCATGAATCAAAGCATCGAGAAGCGTCGACTTGCCGGCACCAGGCGGGCCAGTGAAGCCCACGATGTGGGCTTCTCCAAACGCACCAGCCAGTGCTTCGGTCAGAGCCAGAGCATCGTCATCACCGCTTTCCACCACAGTCAGCGCCCGCCCAAGTGCACGGGAATCACCCGCGCGGAGCCGTTCGGCAAGCGCCTCCATCCTTGTCTTTTTATTGCTGGACATCAGGCCACCATCAGCGGATGACCAAACCCAAGCTCACGGCGCAGACAAGCGATAATCTCGCCATGAGTAACACCGTTATCGGCGGCCTCCACCACTTTTTGGTAAACGTTTTCGGTGCCGTTTGCGGCGCGTGCCAACTCAGCTAACGCCCTGTCCACATCGGCTTGCTTCCGGTCGGCCTTGAAAGCTTTGAACGCCGTCACCTGCGCCTCCATCGCATCACGGTTCGGGCGATACGTATCAACCTCTCGATCCTCTACCTCGGATTGGTAGCAATTTACGCCCACGACTTTCTCTGCGCCGGTTTCGATGCGACTTTGATACTCTAACGCAGACTTCCCGATCATGCGCTGCACGATTCCTGCATCGACAGCGTTATACATCCCACCCGTATTCTCGATCGAGTCCATGACCTGGAAAATCTTCTCCTCCATCTCGTTGGTAAGAGATTCGACGTAGTAGGAACCGCCCAGCGGGTCGATGACGTCGCAGAGGTGCGCTTCTTCACGCAGGATGTTCTGCGTTGCGACAGCAATGCGCGCGGCGTCCTCTGTCGGGCAGGCCATTGCTTCGTCAAATCCGTCAGTGTGCATGGATTGCAAGCCCCCGAATATTCCCGCAATCGCTTGCGCTGTCACTCGGGCAATGTTGTTGAGAGGCTGCTGTTGGGTCAGATCGACACCGGATGTCTGACCATGAAACTTGAAGCGCCATGAGCGTGGATCCTTGGCGCCATAACGCTCACGAACGATCTTGGCCCAAATCCGTCGCCCGGCACGGAACTTTGCCACCTCCTCGAAAAAGCTGATGGAGATGTCGAAGAAAAAAGTGAAGCGCGGCAGGAAATTGTCGGGATCCATACCCGCCTCAATGCAGTCATCGGCGTACTGGATCGCGGTCGAGAGCGTCAGCCCCATAGTTTCTGCAGGGGTAGCTCCAGCCTGCTGCATGTGCTGACCGACGACCGAGACCGGGTTCCAGTTTGGCACATGCTCCCGGCAAAATTTAACATGGTCAACAAAGACCCGACGCGCACCTGGCTGGCTTAGCCGGTAGAACATGTGATTGGCCACGAAATGCGAAATGTAATCGGACTGGTTCGCAGTGCCTGTAATCTTGTCGAGCGGTACGCCCCGACGTTTCGCGACGCTGAGCAAGAAAGCAAAAAGCGTGAAGGGCGTGGGGTCGTTCATCGCGGTGGATATCTCGCCGATTGGCACACCGTCGAGCGCCGCGTCCATGTGATCGACCGTATTGATGACGGTTCCGCAGGTGCCAAGAAGCGGCAAGGGACTTTCGTCGCAATCGATACCGCGGAAGCCTGAGTTGCACGGAAGAAGACTGATCGCCGACGCCCCTTGCTGCAGCAGCATCCGGACCCGTTCGTTGTAGTCTTGCGGCGTCCCCAGCCCGATAAGTTGTCTCTGTGTCCAAGTGCGACCACGGTGCATAGTGTTGTAGATGCCCCGAGTGTATGGCAACTCGCCCGGCATTCCCAAATCTTCGCCGTAGCGACTATCCGACCAGTCAAGCGGCGTATAGAGCGGACGCACTTCGAGACCGGAGCGGTTTACGACGGTCCGGTCCTGCCCGATCTCCTTGTCATAGCGGACTTTCCATTCGGCCTGCTTATCCTTCAGGGTGACGGCGTTAGTGTTCGAAGCTTTCTTGGACATTACACGACCTCTGCGGTTTCGCGCGCCGCGCGCGCCTCGACGGCAAGCTTGCGGACGGTTTCAACAATCTCTTCGCTGGTAGCGCCCGGACCGAAGATGGCGCTGACGCCGGCATCCATCAGTTCTGGCTGTTCGTTCTGCGGGATTATTCCACCCACGATAAGGCGCACATGACGCATTTCCGCATCGCGCAACGCCGCAATCAGGTCCGGCATGATGAGATGATCAGTCGCGAGCGAACTCACCCCGACCACGTCCACGTCCTCCTGCATGGCCAGTTTGACCACCGTCTCGATCTCCTGCCAGGGAGGGGTGTAGATCACCTCCATGCCGGCGTCGCGCAGGTAGGCGGCGACTACGCGACTACCCCGGTCATGCCCGTCGAATCCGATTTTCGTCACCAGGACGCGCTCAGGATAGGCCATCATTCAATTCTCCTCGGCTTGGCATGAAAACGATCGACGAAGAACCCGCATCAATTGGCGCGCGATCTGCTTGGGGCTCTCCCCGCCGGGCTGGTGCCAAACCGGGATGTGGTTAACCGCCCCGATCAGGAAAAGCCGAAGCAAACTTGGGTCCAAGTCCTCCGGCAGTGGCAGCGCGCCCACCAAGTCGCGCAGGTAAACTTCGTATTTATCCCGCTGCCGGACGAGATCATCCCGCACTGGGGGCACATCATCGGGCAAGACGCGGATGATAACACTGGCATAGGCGGTGGGCTCGACAATCATCTCGACATGCGCAGCAAGCATCAGCTCTAGCCGCTCCCACGGGTCTGTCGCCTTGGCGATTTCTCGCTGAACGCGCTCGCTCAACTGCCGAACGCCCTCTTCATAGACCCCGACGAGCAAGGCCTCTTTGTTGGGGTAATGATAGTAAATCGATCCCGGCAGCATCCCGCATTTCGTGGCGATGTCCCGCATTGTCGTACCTTGGTACCCGCCCGCCGAAAATAACTCCGCCGAACTGTCGAGCAATACATCCAGCCGGTTGTTGGAGCGTGTCGCAGTTGCCATTTGACAGACCCTAATAGAAAAACATACGTTTGTTTATCTAAGTGACTGGATCAGGTCAACACTTGCTTTGTGATTGAACTGCGAGTTGCGATGGGGAGGATCAGTGTCCGAGTGACTTGACGAACGACAGGCCAAGCCGGCTTTACGATGTGTGCAGGACAAGTTGTGCCTCAATGATCGCGACTGTTTCAGTCTCGGGATCACGCACCCTGTCGTGCCGTCCAGACCCAAGCCCGTTCCAGCGAACCTCAAATCCCTACATTCAATGCTGACGAAGGAAAAAGAATGAAAGTCCATAGCGAGAGGATCAATGCCCTGCAGCAGCGTCTCCGGCGGCGCGATCTGGCGGCCGCCCTGCTGCACTTGAGCAGAGACATATTCTACTACACTGGAACCTCTCAGCCGGGATGGCTTTTCGTCTCTCCGGACGATGCCCATCTCTTCGTGCGCTCCGGACTGGTCTTCGCCCGAAGGCAAAGCAGCCTGCCGGATGATCGCGTCTCCCTCAAAAGCAGACTCGCCGAAATCGTAGCCACATGCCTTGGAGAAAACACCGATGGCCTGCATATCGGCGCTGAGCTCGACGTGATGACCGTCCCTCAGTACCAACAACTCGGCAAGGTTCTCCGGTCCGCGCGGATCGTGGATCTTTCGTCGGACATTCTCGAACAGAGAAAGATCAAGGACGCCGGAGAAATCGCAACCATCGAAATCGCCGCACAGGCGCTCGACGAGGGCCACCGGCAGGCGATAAAGACATGGCGCGCCGGGATGACGGAACTGGAAGCCTCCGCCATCGTGGAAGATGGGCACCGCCGGGCCGGGCACGAAGGCGTGTATTTCGTCCGGCAACCCGACTTCACTATGGGACGCGGCCCGCTCGCATCGGGGGAGAACCGACAACAAATGAGCGGGGTCGTTTTCACCATTTCCGGCTGTGGATTGAGCGCCGCAGTCCCTGCCGGGGCGTCACGCCGGAGGCTTCAGCCCGGTGATCTGGTAATCGTGGACATCCCGATCTGCGTTCAAGGTTATCACGGCGACCAGTCGCGAACCTATTGCCTGGGGCAGCCGACGAAAAAGGCTCTGGATTTGCACCAGTCTCTTCGGTTGGTCTCAGACAGACTGATTGCAGATATCTCGCCGGACATGACATCGGGTGACGTGTTTGAGCGCGCTTGCCATCATGCTGAAAACGCGGGAATACTCGACTCCTTTCTTAAGTTCTCCGACGGAAAAATGGCGCATTTCGTGGGTCATGGCGTCGGGCTGGATCTCAATGAACCGCCATTCCTGTCGCGCGGCGGAGAAGAAAAAATAGTGGCAGGCATGGTGCTAGCCATCGAACTTCACCTCTGCGACGCCGAAGCCGGAATGCTCAAACTGGAGGACATGATCCTGGTGAAGGATGACGGCTGCCACATATTAACAAAAACGGACCGGGAATTGATACTTGTACCGCTAAATGCGCGAAACTGAAATTGGGTATTGTTGGAGCAACTCGGATAGTGGCTCGGGTGATCTCTTCATGTTGTTGTCGCGCTGTGAAACGGCCCGGTTAAACCGTGAGCGCGACGGACGAACTGAAGTATGTGTCTAAAGGGCATCGTCAACTTATCGGATTGAACCGCCCCGGGTTTACCGGAGACTGTTAAGTTCTTCTCAAGCGACTTTATCGAGTGTGTTCATGTTTACATAGAATGGGCTTTGATGATGTGACCGCCCCCCGACGGCATCGATGTGCCAAGGTGGGTCTGCGATGATCCACAAAGAAAGGAGGACGGTCATGTCGGAGATTATCACGGTCGGGCTCGATCTGGCGAAGAACGTATTTCAGGTGCATGGGGCTGATGGCACTGGCCGTGCCGCTCTGCGCAAGAAGCTGCGACGGGCGCAGGTTCTGGAGTTCTTCAGTCAGCTTCCGCCCTGTGTCAGAGGTGGTCCTACTTTTTCGACCATTTTGCAGCCTGATCTTGCCCCCGTTTCACCGGACACTCAGGCGGTTGCGGTTTGAGCTGCAATGAACTCGCGTGGTAAGCGCATCTTCAGCCCTGAATGCGGGTGATTTTCGTTATAGTCCTCGAACCACCCGGCGATCAATCCAAGGACGGTGGCGGCGTCTGGCAGCGGCGTGATGTTCACGTAATCCCGCTTCAGCGTGTTGACGAAGGCCTCTGACACACCATTGCTCTGCGGGCTCTTCACCGGAGTGAAGCAGGGCTTCAGGCCGAGCTGCCGGGCGAAGATGCGGGTGTCCCTGGCGATGTAGGGCGAGCCGTTGTCGGTGAGCATCTCGACCTGGTGCGGAGCACGGTGACCACCAAACCGCGCTTCCACCGTTGCCAGCATCATGTCGCGCACGTCCGATCCGCTGATGCCTGCGTTCACGACGGCGCACCAGGAGATGATCTCGCGGTCATGGGCGTCGATGATGAAGGCCCCGCGCACGATATCGCCGTTCCAGCAAGTGAACTCGAAGCCGTCGGAGCACCCCTGACCGGCAGGCGATTTGCAAGGCAAATCTGCCGAGAGGGGCGCAGGTTCGATCGCATGGTCACGACTTTGCCGTTGTGCGTGCGATCGGACCGTTCGGTGTAGCGACGCGCCAACAGCAGGTTCTGGGCCTGCATGATCCGGTAGACGCGTTTGTGATTAACAGGCGCTGCGTCTTGCGCCCGTAATTGCCGGTTCAGGATGGCTGTGATGCGGCGATAGCCATAGGTCGGACGCGCTGCCACGAGCTTGGTGATCAGCGGCACCACGTTCATGGCCTCACTCGAACGCATGGCGTTCGGCCATTCACCGTCTTGCGCTTTATGGTAGCGCCGACGCGGCTTCGCGCTTCCCGTCACGCGGGCGTGCAGGTTTGATCTGGAGACGCCCAGGGTCTCGGCTACGACGCTCATTGGGAACCGTCCTTCGGCTGCGACTGCACATGCCACGTCAGTTTTTTTGAGCGTGACTTGTCGAGCGCTTCCTTCAGGATCTCGACTTCCAGCGTCTTGCGCCCGAGCTGGCGCTCCAACTCGCGGATGCGGTCTTCCATCTGCCGCACGGCGCGATTGCTTGTGACGTCATCGTCCCCGGACACGGCCACGGCCCCTCCCTCCAGCATCAGACGCCGCCAACGATACAGCAAGTTCGGCGCGACGCCATTGCGACGCGCAACGGCGGAGATGCTGGCGGTCTCGTCCAGCGTCTCCTCCACAATCCGCAGCTTCTCGGATGACGACCAGCGGCGCCGGCGGCCGCCGTCGGTGATGATCTCATAGTCAGACATAAGCACGTGCTTAGGGCTATCCCTAAGCCTCCATGGTTATGCCCAAGTGTCCGGTCGAAAGGGGGGCCAGTTCACAGCCTTTCTAGGTGTTTGATCCCACGGTTTGATGGTGTGATCCTTTCGAAGGAATGGAAGGAAGCCCTATGGGACAAGTTCGTCACGGCTGCGCCACGACCACGTTCGCCGTCAGAGCTGTAATACAGCGATCCACTGGCCGGCAGTCGTTTGCAAAGCAAACGATGAGAGGCGCAAGCTTCGCTCGCGCAGCTGAGCGGGGAACTGGGGGCTGGATCAGGATCAATCCCAAGACAGTTGTTAAGTGGCGGAAGCGAGCGACAGATCGAGCATCTGAAGACTGGTCCGAGGGAGCCGCGCTCTACGGTTATGACCGATAATGGCATCCAGTTCGCCGAGCAGCCACGAAACCGGAACACGATCCTCTCCCGGCCAATGCGCTTCGACATGATCTGCGAAGCCAACGGGATCGAGCACCGCCTGACCAAGCCCTTCAGGGGTCTTCGAGCGGGGCGGAAAGAAGACACCCGTGGTTGACGAGGCGCAGGTGAAAGATCTGAATGCCAAGATCGGCGAGTTGGCGGTCGCCAACGATGCTTCGCAGGGCTTACGCGGCCGCACTGCGGGCCACGGTCCCTGCTGCGATGTCCAGAAAGCTCAAGCCCTGGGGCGGGACGTGAGGCGCGGCATGATCGATCGCGAGCATCCGGATCTGTCGGTAGGGCAGCAGTGCCGGCTGCTGTCGCTTTCGCGGTCGTCGTTCTACTATCGACCGGCCGGGGAGGCCGAGTTGAACCTCGGCCTCATGCGGCTGATCGACGAGCAATTTCTCGAAACGCCGTTCTACGGCGTGCGGCAGATGGCCCGGCATCTGTGCAACGAAGGCCACGCGGTGAACGACAAGCGGGTGCGGCGGCTCATGGGTCTAATGCCAATCTACCAGACGCCCAATACCAGCAGGCCTGCCAAGGGGCACAAGCGATACCCATACTTGCTGAGAGGGTTGCGCGTAGAGCGGCCCAACCAGGTCCTCCACTCGGGATCATGAATACCGATCAGGGCAGCCAAGGCGGATTCAACCGGTCGTCGCAACACCGCGCTATTGGAGGTGTTGTTGATGTCAGGAAGGCGGACGTCGGATCGTTCGATGCGACGCAAATTATCCTCGCCAGGTCGGCCACCAGTCTGGCAGCGTGAGCATCTGTGCCGGTTCTGGCGGGAGATTGCGGCGGGGCTATCCAGCGAGGAAGCTGCCGTAGCAGCGGGAGTTTCACCGCCTGTCGGAACCCGTTGGTTTCGGAGTTCTGGCGGAATGCCTCCCACACATCTCGCGCCATCGGCTCCGTTGCCGAAGTGCCGTAACCTGTCGTTCGTGGAACGCGAGGAGATAGCCCTTGAATGCGCTCGGGGCACCGGCCTGCGGGCAATCGCGCGTAAGTTGGGCCGATCTCCCAGCACGATCTCGCGTGAGATCAGGCGCAACTCGGCGACGCGCAGCGGAGAGTTCGACTATCGGGCCATTGCAGCGCAGTGGCATGCGGATCGTTCGGCCAAGCGTCCAAAGATCAGCAAGCTCGCAGCTAAGCCCATCTTGCGCGACTACGTTCAGGATCGGCTGTCGGGCCTGATTGCCACCCCGGACGGCATCGCTTTCGATGGCCCCGTCGTGGTATGGAAAGGGCGGCGGGCTGTTCGTCGACAAAGCCGACGCTGGTCATCTGCCTGGAGCCCAGAACGAATCTCGCAGCGCCTGAAGGCAGACTTCCCCGGGGATCTGACCATGCGCATCAGCCATGAAGCCATCTATCAGGCGCTTTACATTCAAGGACGTGGGGCACTAAGGCGAGAACTCTCCGCCTGTCTGAGGTCCGGCCGCGCCCTCAGGTTGCCTCGCGAACGAGCCCGAAACCGTGGCAAGGCCTTCATTGCCGATGCCCTGATGATCAGCGGCCGTCCGGCTGAGATCGATGACCGGGCTGTTCCTGGTCATTGGGAAGGCGACCTCATTCTCGGTCTCGGCAGCTCGGCGATCGGCACGCTGGTCGAGCGCACGACCCGCTTCACCATGCTCCTGCACTTGCCGCGCATGGAAGGGCACGGGACGGGCAAGCCTGTCAAGAATGGGCCAGCCCTTGCCGGCCACGGTGCCGAGGCAGTCCGGGATGCCATCGTAGGCACGATCAGCAGCCTGCCTGCCCACTTGCGTCGCTCATTGACCTGGGACCAGGGGGCCGAGATGGCCCAACACGCGCAACTTCGGCTCGACACCGGTCTCGAGATCTACTTCTGCGACCCTCAGAGCCCTTGGCAACGCGGCAGCAACGAAAACACCAACGGTCTGCTCCGCCAATACTTCCCCAAGGGCACGGATCTCAGCCAGCATGGCGCAGAAGAGCTCAGCGCCGTTGCCCAAGCGCTGAACACGCGTCCCCGGAAAACACTGGGGTGGCAAACACCGGCAGAGGCACTCGACCGGCTGCTCAAACAGGATATGATCGAAGGTGTTGCGACGACCGGTTGAATCCGCCCAGTTCACGTCCTTCGTCTGGATTGACCTGCTCAGACGTGCCGGTGTCCGCATCTCAATGGACGGAAAGGGGCGCTACCTCCCCTCTCATGGTTTGCAGGAACACCACTGCCGGGCAGCGGACAACATCTTCGTCGAGCGGCTCTGGCGCACCTTGAAATACGAGTGCGTCTACCTGCATGCTTGGGAGACCGGCTCGAAGGCACGGGCCGGGCTCAGGAACTGGCTCGATTTCTACAACCGAAAGCGACCGCATTCTGCCCGTGGCGGTCTACCGCCGTCGGTGGTCTACTGGCAGAAAAACCCACTTACGCAACCCGATCAACCGGAGCCGAGAGTAGCTTAGAAAACGCCAGATCCTGTCCAAGGATCGGGGAGTAGCTCAGTGTGCTGGTCCAAAACCATTTCGCACCGACAGTTCACTGGCCGAACTCACGGTCTGCAATCGTTGACCTTTTCACACGGTGTCGCAAGCTGTGGCAGGTAAATTTGCAAACAAATGACAAATCGGGAATCGGGCTGACAGCAAATGTTCCCGAACAAGAAATTAATTGTCTGTCAGGGGAGGAGATAATGATGAAAGTAGTGAGACAAATATTTAGTATACCGGGGGCCGCCCGGTCAGCCTTCGGGGCTGCAATCGTGGCGGTTGGTGTGATGACTGCCGCCTCCGCCACGGCCCAAACCGTCACGATCGGGACAACAGCACAAGGTTCTCTCGGGGCGGCGCTCGGCGCGGCATTGGCCAAGGTGATGGACGGGCGCGGTATGACATTGCGTGCAGTACCGATGGGCGGACCAGAGGTCACGATCCCGTTGCTAAACAGTGGTGAGATCCAATTTTCTCTGGTCAGCGCCGATTTGGCCAGTCTGGCGGCTTCGGGACGAACCGTGTTCGAGGGCAATCCCCAACCCAATATCCGTCTGGTCGGACATCTTGTGTCGTTTGAAGCGGGCTGGTTCGTGCGAGCGGATTCCGACATCGTGACGATGGCTGATCTGAAAGGAAAACGCGTATCATGGGGCATTACCCAGCAGCGTATTCTGGAATATTGGGGCCGCGCGCAGCTAGCAACGGCAGACCTGGGTGAAGACGATATCATACCGGTTCATGCCACAGCAGCCCCGGCCGCAGTTCAGGATTTCATGGCAGGCCGGTCGGATGCGGTGGTCTTTACGGTTGGGTCGGGTCTGGTTTCGCAGGCGGATGCCGCAGTCGGCGGCGTCCGGTTTGTGCCCCTGCCTGATCGTGACGACCGGTTGGACATCATCACCAGTATCGTTCCGGGCACATTGATCCGCCAAGTTACGCCAAACAAGCGGCGCCCCGGTGTCGTAACCGAAACGCCAATAATGGGGTCGACGCTGGTCCTGCTGGCCAGCGCCGACACGGCGCCAGAAACGGTCGCTGCGGTTACAGAAGCACTGTATACCGCACGGGACGAATTCATCGCAATTCACCCCGCCTTCAACCGGATGGACCTGAAAACGCTGGCCGGAAAGGTTCCCGACTTGCCGGCACATGACGGTGCGGCCGGCTACTACAAAGCCAACGGCATCACCGGCGAGTAGGCCCGATGCACCCGATAACACCGATAAAGAATGCCGTTGCGGTGTTGATCGTAGCAGGTGCCTTGGTGTGGGCCTTGGACGTTCTGCAGCTCTTGACGCTGAGCGTTTACAAAGAACAGTATATGTCCTTTGCATTGGGCCTCACCCTTGCCACTATCTTTCTGCCAGCCGAAACAGAGCCTTGGACCGGGCGAACCTTCGGCTGGTGGTTTGGTATTGTCGCCGCAACTACGGGGTTCGTGACCTGCGGATACCTTGCGGTGATGTACCCTGTTTTATTGCCGACAATGATCATCAAACCGATGCCTGCAATCATCTGCGGCGCGATCCTGATTCCGCTGCTGGTCGAGGCGCTGCGGCGGGTCGCCGGACTGACGCTTTGTCTGATACTAGTGGCGTTCTTGATCGTCGGGCTGTTTGCTCATTACCTGCCCGGCCACCTGGAAGGACGCCAGGTGCGGCCCGGTCGGCTTCTCAGCTATCTGACCATTGATCCCAATGGGATCCTTGGCCTGCCTTTGCTGGTGACATCCACAATCGTCGTGTCGTTTGTTCTGTTCGGCAACATCCTAAATGTTGCGGGGGGTGGTGCGTTCTTCACCGATCTGTCACTGGCTGCAATGGGCCGGTTTCGCGGCGGCACCGCAAAGATTGCCATCGCCGCGTCAGCGCTGTTTGGGTCGGTGTCGGGCAGCGCAGTTGCCAATGTTGCATCAACTGGGGTGATCACCATCCCGATGATGAAGAAATCCGGCTATTCCCCATCTGACGCCTCGGCAATTGAAGCGTCAGCCTCGACCGGGGGGCAATTATTGCCGCCGGTGATGGGCGCCGTCGCCTTTCTGATGGCCGAGTTCCTGAATGTGCCCTATGCCGAAGTCGCACTGGCCGCGCTGATCCCTGGTTTGCTCTATTATACCTGCCTGTTCATTCAGGCCGATCTATTGGCCGCACGCAAAGGAATCACCGCGCTGAAACGTGCCGACCTGCCGCGTGCCATGACAGTATTGGGCAAGGGCGGTCATTACATTATTCCATTTGCCGTACTTATCACGGGTCTGTTCAAATACAATCTGGAAGCCGAACGCGCCGTGGCCTATGCCACTGCCGTAACGCTGTTTCTCGGTTTTTTGCGCAGCTACGGGCCAACCCGGTTGACCCTGCGCGGAGTGTTTCACGCAGTGGTGAGCGGGGGCAGAACCGTTGCCGACATCATCATCATTGGCGCCTGTGCCGGAGCGATCATAGGCGTTCTCAATATCACTGCGGTGTCCTTTGGCCTTACGTTGCAACTGGTCAGCATTGGCGAAAGCAGCTTGTTCCTGTTGCTGATCACAGCCGCCATTCTGTCGATCATCATGGGTATGGGCCTTCCGACACTGGGGGTTTACCTGTTGCTGGCAACCTTGACCGCGCCGTCACTGGTTGAACTGGGGCTTACCCCAATCAGCGCGCATATGTTCATCTTTTTCTTTGGTATGATGTCGCTGATCACGCCACCAATTGCGGTCGCTGCGTTTGCAGCGGCCAATATCGGCGGTGCCCCACCGATGAAAGTGGGCTGGAAGGCGGTGCAGTTTTCATGGCCCGCCTTCGTTCTGCCGTTTCTGTTTGTCTATTCACCGTCCTTGCTGATGATAGGCGACCCGTGGCGCATTGTCGTTGCCGTGGCGACAGCGGTTCTAGGGGTCGCGCTGATCAGCTCCGGGCTGGTTGGTTACGCATCGCGCCGCCTT
This sequence comes from Sulfitobacter sp. EhC04, assembly GCF_001650875.1. Taxonomy (GTDB): domain Bacteria; phylum Pseudomonadota; class Alphaproteobacteria; order Rhodobacterales; family Rhodobacteraceae; genus Sulfitobacter. The sequence goes on along the minus strand of NZ_LXYI01000014.1, from coordinate 7,380 downwards.
TTGGGGTGGGAACGCGGGGTCGCGGTTCTGGCCGGGGCCTGTTTCCTTTTGCCCGATGACGCCACAACCTATGGGATTTGGATCAATCTGGCAGGTCTGCCGTTGTTGGCGATTATTGCTCTCAGGCTGATGCTTGTGCGCGAAATCCCCGGCTTGGCCACAGAGGACAACATCGTAAACGCAACATAAATAGGGATATGTCATGGGCGATGCCACGAAACCGAACTTTATTGTTTTCCTGACCGACCAGCAGCGTTGGGATCATCTGGGGTGTTATGGCAATGAGGTGCTGAAAACCCCCAACATCGACGCCTTGGCCAACCAAGGCACGCGATTTGACAAGTTCTACGTCTCGTCTCCGCTATGCCAGCCCAACCGGGCGACACTGATGACCGGGCGCACCCCGATGGTACACGGGGTACGCACCAACGGCATCGCGCTGGACCGCGACGCGGTGACCTTTGTTGACCTGTTGCGCGCTGCCGGCTGGCGCACCGCTCTGTTCGGAAAATCGCATCTGCAAAACGTCACTGGCCGTCCCCCCGGCCCGCGCCCGCCCGCAAACCCTGACCGCAAAGCGCCCCCGGCCGAGTTGCAAGAGGCCATGCGCCGCCGCCGAAATGGCCCGGATTACGACGCCGAGGTAAACCCCAAGTGGCATGAGGATCCGCATCGTGCCGTACCCAAGATGCCCTACTACGGCTATGACACCGTGCGGCTTGCTGCGTCCCACTCTGACCGGGTGCAGGGCGATTATACCAGTTGGTTCAACGCCCGGCACCCCGACCCGGATTCGTTGCGCGGCAAGGCAAATGCGATACCTGACGACACTATCAGCGTAGTTCAGTCATGGCGCACCTCTATACCGGAAGAGCTATATCCAACGGCTTATGTTGCTAATGAAACCATCAACTATCTGAAATACCATCAGGAAAGTGCTGAAGGGCGGCCCTTTTTCGTGACCTGCTCGTTCCCAGACCCGCACCACCCGTTCACACCTCCGGGCAAATATTGGGACATGTATAATCCTGACGATATTCCGGTTCCCGTGTCGCACCACAAACCGATGACCATCGATGACATGCCGCCGGGCCTGTGGTTCGCCTATGAAAAAGGAGCCGCTGAACCTGATGCTCAATGGCCCGTGCCCGTCAGTGCGCGCCACGCTCAAGAAGCGATTGCATTGAATTACGGCATGATCAGCATGGTCGATGATGCAGTTGGTCGGGTGCTTGAGTCGCTGACGCCCGAAGTGCGGGCCAACACGGTGATCATCTTTACGTCGGACCATGGCGACTACATGGGTGATCACGGGGTCATTCTTAAGCTTGGTCTGCATTTTCAAGGCGTTGTCCGCGTACCTTTTGTTTGGCAGGATCCCGAGGGTACCAAAGGCGAGGTTCGTCAGGATCTGGGTGGAACTATTGATATCGGAGCAACCGTTCTGGCGCGCGCCGGTTTGCAGACCTATTTCGGCAACCAAGGCCACGATTTGTTCGATGCAAGCGTCGCACCGCGTGAAGGCATCCTGATCGACGATCATGGGATGGCGGTTTTCAAAGACCCTGAAGCTAAGGCAGGGCTGATGAGCTATATCACCGACAAATGGCGACTCTCGGTCTGGGAAGGCTCCGACTGGGGTGAGCTGTATAATCTTGCCGAAGACCCCGAAGAAATGACGAATCTTTGGAGCGACCCGGACCATGGCGCGATGCGACAGTCATTGTTGCATCGGCTATTGCGCGAAATGATTTCCCTTCGCGACCGGTCTCTTACACCCACGTCACTAGCCTGACAGTCCTTGAAAATGCCCCATTATCTACAAAAAATTACGACCTTTGTGATCGTCCAGCCTGGCTTGCGTCGAGACGGCCCCGATCACCTCCTCACGTAGACATTTCGGAAATTGAAAAATGAGCCAATTTTCCGGGTTCGCCGAAGCGAGGCTTATAAATGATCACCGAATTAAAATCTGTTCGCGACGTTTGAAAAAGATGCCGACCCAACGTCACGCCCGGCTCCTTCTGGAGAGCGCTATCTGGAGCGATGATCGGTGGTGTCCCGAAACTCGTGGAAATTCTCTGGCGGCGTTCTCCGGGTATGGGGATTTGGGCCTGATCAGGCCGCGAGGTCAAGGCTGATCGGTGCGATGGGCTGATCCAGCGTTTCCCAACCATCCACTTTCCGCATCTGGGTCTGGCCCGATGCCATCAGCGTCCGGAGAAGCATCGGCACGGTTTCGGCGCAGGGCAGCACGGTTTGGGTTTTGATGTGGCGGCGGAACTCCTCGTTCAGGCGCTCGATGGCGCTTGTCATGCGGGCTGATTTCTACTGCGGCGGGTCCAGCCGGGTGAAGGTGAACAGCCGGTCTCCAACCTCTTCCAGATTGTCCGCCACCGTGCGGCATTTCAACTGCCATCTGAGCAGGAACGCCTTGCGACGCTTGTCGACTTCAACCGCGTTTGCGGCATAGATCATGTCGCGGTAGTCCTCGGCCAACTCGTCCTGCATGCGTTTCGGGACGTGGTCTAGAAGGTTGCGATGCTTGTGGTCGAGGCAGCGCTGGACGGCCAAGACCCTCGCCCCAAAGCGCGACCAGCGCGGCCTCAAGTCCGGGAGCGCCGTCGAAAATGACAAATTCCGGTGGCTTCAGGCCGCGCGCGTCGAGATCGCCGAGAAACTCGGCCCAGATAGCTTTACTTTCACCGCCCATATTCATGATCGAGATCCGCACTTTCTACCCGTCCATTGCCCGGCAGGCGATTGCGATGAAATCTGCCGAGAGGGGCGGCGCACGCCAATGGCCGCCAGAAACGGGATGTTGGTGGCTTTCTTGTCGATACGCGTCTTGATCACCGTGTAGTCGAGGATCAGCCGGACGATGTCGTCATTGGCCAGGTTGCGCGCCATGCCGACCGCATGCCCAAGAAGGCTGACAATCTCCCCGACACGCGAAGTGCGCCGCGCAATCAAGGCGATCTGGTCCGAGAAAGTTCGGCGCGGGCAAGCGAGCGCCAAACATCGCCAACGGCAAACCGCGAGATCAACCGTTACCTCGTCTCAATGCGCGGGATAATCCTGCAGCCGCCGACGCCGCCAGCCCTGGCGACGTGGTGAATGCAATCCACAGTCTGGGCAGATGCCGTTTGGTGTAAGACTGCCCGATACAATCCACCTGCCGGATTCACTTCGCTCAACGCTTTGAACTGAAACATCGCTCCCAGGCGAGCAGTGGTGCTTCGAAAGCATGACTATCCCTCCTGAATTTTCCAGTCTCAGGATAGCCGCGCCACACAAATTGAGGATGACCCTTTTTAGGTGCACCGTGACACCAGTTACATCAACGGCGCGGCGGCATGCCTTGTTGCGCTCCGAGCTGACGATATGATGGCGGACGTATCGCGTCGGCGAGTTTGGTGGCGAGACTGCACGGCCGGCGCGCCAGGCGAGCATGGCGTCTAGATATCAGAGCGAGGCGCGCGCCACATGAACCAGGTCGGGACCAGCGCGAGCAGGAATATACCGCATACGATCAGGAAGCCGTCCTGAAAGGCCGCGTTCGACGACTGGATCATCACGGTCTGGCCCAGGTACGATGACGCGGCGGGCATGAGTTGCGCATCTGGCAGTCCCGACGCGTGCAGGAGGCCGGCCACCTCGTGCAGAAGCTCCATCGTTGTGGCGTTGTCGCTGGTCTGGGTCGCGGCAAAGGCATCCGCATGCATGATTGTGCGCCGCTCGATGAAAACGGTGAGAAGGTTCACGCCGAAGGCGCCGCCAAGTTGCCTTACGAAGTTCGATGCACCCGAGCCCTGGCCCAGAAGGTGCGGCGGGAGAACCTTGAGCGCCCCTGACGAAATGGCGGGAAACACCAGACCCAGCCCGACGCGCGACAGGATCGTCCACCATGCCAAGGTCCAGAAGGCCGTATGGACATTTGCAGCGGCCATCAGCCAGGAGGACCCGGCAAAGACGACCATGCCGAAGCCGATCATAATCGGCGCCGGAACCCTGTCAGACAATCGCCCCGCAATGGGAAAGACCAGCAGCATCGCGAACCCCGACGGCATCAGAAGAAGGCCGGCCTGCGTCGGCGTCATGCCTTGGATCTGCTGAACGAAAACCGGAAGGAGATAGGTAGACCCGAATAGTCCCGCCCCCATGATGAAGGCGACGACCGAGGCCGAGGAGAAGGCAAAATTCGCAAAAAGGCGCATGTCGAGCATGGGTTTCGCGGTTTTCATCTCCCAGACGACAAAGGCGATGGCTGACGCGATGGAAATCGTGAAACCCGACAGGATGGTGTTGGATTCCCATCCAAGCCGCTGCGCATTCGACAGTGTGCTGAGCAGTACGGCAAGAAAGATGGACAGGATCGCCACCCCGATGAAGTCGAAGGCCGGAATCGGGCCGCTTTCTTCGCGGCTAGGTAAAAACAGGTTCGACAGCAAGATGGCAAGGCCAGAAAAGGGCAGGCCCAGGTAGAAGACAAAACGCCAGTTGAAAGCATCCATGAGTACCCCGCCAATCCAGGGACCCAGAGCTGGCGCCAGTACCACGCCGACACCATAGATCCCCATGGCCGCCCCACGTTTGTTGGGCGGAAAGACCTTGAACAACATGATCATGGCCAGCGGTTGAACGACGCCCGCCGCCGCACCCTGCACGACGCGGGCCAGGGTCAGCACTGTCTCGTTGGGCGCGAGGCCACCAAGGATTGAACCTATGAAGAATACGCCCATCGCGGCATTCATCGTCAGCCGCATCCCGAAAGCGCGGTTGGCCCAGTCGGCCAGCAGCATCGTCGCGGTCATGGCCGCCAGAAAGCCCGTCGAAATCCATTGGGCCTGCACCGCGCTGATGCCGAATGCCCCCATGACCGCCGGGATGGCGACGTTCACAATCGTCGTGGACAACACGACCGAAATCGTCGCGATCATGATTGTCCCGGTGGCCAGCCACTTGTAGGCTGGGCCGTAACGTTCGAAATATCGGTCAGTCTGTGACATCGATATAAACCTCGACCATCATTCCGGGTCTCAGTTCGGTTTCGGAAGCGTTGATCGAAACACGGATTGGTACGCGCTGCGTCACTTTCGTGAAATTGCCCGAAGGGTTGGGGCTGGGCAGGAGCGCAAGCTGGCTGGTCGCGGCACCGCCCATGCCGACGACTTTGCCCTCAAACTTCCGGCCCGGAAATGCGTCGACGGCGATGCTTGCCCGCGATCCGACCAAAAGTTTGCCGAGATCGGTTTCTTTCACGTTGGCGTCGATCCAGACGTCGTCCGGTGCGTGATACATCGCTATGCGCGTCCCCGGCGTCACATATTCCCCGACATCCACAAAGGTCCCATCAACGATGCCATCGAACTGGGCAATAATTGTCCTGTGGGCGAGGTCGATCTCTTTTAGACTGCGGTCGGCCTCGATGCCTGCTCGTCCGGCAAGTGCGGACGCAATCTGCGAGTCCAATACGTTTATCTGTTCGCCGTCGGCCTCGACAATGGCCAGATTTGCCCGTGCGCTTTCAATCGCGGCAAAAGCGGCACGCTCCTGCTGGGCGGCGGTGTCCAATGCCGCCTGCGACTCGTCGAGGGTTTGCTGCGACGTGATTTTCTGATTGGCAAGCTTGATTGCCCTTTCGTGACGGGTCCGGGCGTTGGTCAAATTTGCAAGTGATGCCTCATGGTTCGCCTCTGCGGCAGCTATGCCAGCGTAGGCCGCGTCCTGCCGTGCGGAGAGCTGTTTTCCAAGCAACGCCTTACGTGCCCGAAACTCTGCCAGCTGCGCATCGGTTGCGGCAAGTCTCGACAAAACTGCATCAAGCTGCGGCTGTGCATAGGCAGGGTCGATTGCAGCGACAAGACCGCCTTCTTCCATGGTGTCCCCTACAAGCACGGGCATCGCCGTGACCCGCCCGGCGACCTCGCTTGAGATGGTAACGACCTTGGCCGCAATCCGCGCATCATTGATGTGCACCTGCGTGAACCGTGCGGCGAGCCACGGGGAAGCCTGCCAAACGGCGATCACCACCACGCCGCCGAAGACGATCAGTCTTGTCCATCTCGTGTGGCGGCGTCGGGGCAGGGGCGGCGGCTTCGGTGTGTCCACGGGCGCCACATCCGTAGCCGCTGTACCCGTCTTTATATCATCCATTTTGACCATTGCTCAAATTCTCCAGTCTGGACACGATGCGGTTCAAAACGGTTGTGGCTACATGCAGATCCTGCGTAGAAATACCCTCGAGAATTTCTGCCCGGCTGGAGGCCGAAATCTCTTTCATCCGAAAGATCAGAGGGTTCGCAGCCTTTGTCAGGTGAAGCGTCTTTGCCCGTCTGTCCTTGGACGAAGGTCGGCGTTCGATTAGACCCGCCCCTTCGAGCCCGTCCAACAGGCGGACCAGCGTCGCCGCCTCGATCCCCAGGCTATGCGCCAGCTCGACCTGCGTTACTTCTTTGTTTGCGGTTCGAGACAATTCAAACAGCACGTTCCATCTTGCCTGCGACAGGTCGAGATCTCGAAACCGGAGGTCAAGATACCGTCTCCACATCCGCGACGACGCTGCCAGGGACCGCGCGAAAGGTTCCTGAAACTCGATTTTATCGGTGTCGCCCTGCATCGACCTCTTCTTTCATCAGCTTGCCAATAGTTGCAAGCCTAATTAGTATCATGGCACTTACCTTTCAAGTGCCATTCCTGGCCGGGGGAGTCATCGATGTATACGAAAATTCTGCTGTGTTTCGACGGCTCGCGCGAGGGGCGGCTGGCGCTACGCGAAGGGGCGCGGCTTGCGCAGATCACAAGTGCCGGGGTGATCCTGCTGGCGGTGGTCGAGACGGGCGCGGGCAGCGCACTGGCGCAAGGCGCGGATGCTGACGCGTTTGCCCGCCAGGAAGCCGATTTCAAGGAGATCCTCGATGAAGGCCGTCGACGACTTTCCGCCATGGGGCTGGCACCCGAGGTCCGCATAGAATTCGGCGACCCCGTCGCGAGGATCACAAGTGTCACGACCGAAACCGCCGCCGATCTGGTTGTCGTCGGGCATCACCGGCAAGGTCGCTGGGCGCGCTGGATGACCCGGTCGGTCGCCGCCGGCTTGGGCGACGCGCTGGGCTGCAGCCTTCTTCTGGCACAAAAGGTCGTCGAGGATTCAGAGCTTTTCCGCAACGGCTGAAGAGGTGAGGCAACAGTCGGATAGTCTGCGCGCCCGCCGCAAGTCGTGGAACCGTCGCAAGGCGAACATCGCCGATCCGATCTCCGCCGGCAGTTGCCTAACCGTGCCAGGCTCACGCTCCTGGAAGGCTTGACCGGTCGTTTCGGGGACGCCAGGTGTCACTGGGGAGTGGAAAAACTCTGGGGATTTGCATTGAACTCGGTCTA
>NZ_LXYI01000013.1 GCF_001650875.1 Sulfitobacter sp. EhC04 | reverse complement strand
CGTCACCGTTTACATCGCCAGCAGACGATACTGAACGACCGGAGGTGTCATACTGATCAATGCCATTGATGACAAAACCATTGCTCCCGTCCAGCGACGACAGCAGAAATCTCGGTCCGAATGTGCCCGCAACGGGGACCGTGTCCCCATCGGTCAGCGTATAAGTGAAAGTATCCGTGACACTTTCCCCGGCTGGCAGCGCGTCAAACGCGCCGTTTGGGTCATAGTCAAACGTACCATCCGCGTTGAGCGTCAGCAGTGCGCCCGAGGGCAAGGTGATCTGCTGGCCGATATTTGCTGCGACGCCATTGACCTCTATCACCCCCAGAACCGTGCCCGCATCTGGGTCGTTGTCCGCCCCCGATCCATTATCTGCCAGAACCGAACCGGAGAGGATGTTGTCAGCATCCGTGGCAACAGCATCATTTTCAGCGACAGGTGCGGTGTTGGATAGGCTCATCTGATCAACGCCTTTCTGAAAAATTTAATTGGGGCAGGCTGGGCGACATCATCCCAGGCAATAAGCGACAGGCTAGCGACTGGCTTCACCACATGCAACTCGGACGACCCAAAAGGGGAAAATTGCCAGAAGGGAATAAGATTTTCTGTCCGGCAGCCAGCCGGCAAACCAGTACAGTATTGTTTTGCAATCAGTTGCTCAACGGTAGTCCGTTTGAGTCCTAACCTTCTCAGAACACAAAGGCTTTCGCAGGTTTAGAGGCTGCGTGTTGCAGACCACTGTGGGCGAAGAAATAGGGCATCTGAAATCACTTTGAATTTAGCTGCCGCCCCGCATCTTCAAGATCAGATCTTCTTTGCGCTGTTTCGGAATAGGCAGGTATGACCCCATCGTGACGGCCATGTTCTCATGCCCGATGTTCATCCCCCATGCCTTGAACTCTTCCACAGTGTTACAGCGGTCATTCGCCATCTTGATTAATGTGGTGCGAAAGGCATGGGGCGTGTATTGCGGCAACTGCACCATGGCAAAAGCGGTGCGGATGATCTTGTTCAGCGGGGTCGTGGTGGCGTATGGATCACGCGACAGTCCCACCTTTTGAAACCCGCCTGTTTTCGCCAGCCCCATCTGGGCCTTGGGGAACAGAGCATCGGTGTCGCCAAAGAACTTTTCCGTGCGCAGATATTTCACCCATGCCGTGAAACATTCCAGATAGGCAAGATCAACAGGCATGAACACGGTGTCGATGTATTTGGCGGCCTTGGTGTTTACCTCACGCGGGTCTTGGAACACTTTGCCATGAAACAGGTCGATATGTTTGAGCCTGAGGGACGCCACTGCCCCCACACGCGCCCCTGTGAGCATGAAGAACGCAAACAGCGCCTTGTCCCGCTTCTCAAAATCCGTGGCGCTGGGCATAGCTTGGAAGGCGTGAAATGCTGCCTCAGGTGTCGGGCTTTGCTTGTCGTTGGCGGTATGGGCAATGCGTGCCGACTTTCGGTTGTTGTTGAAGTAGCGCGTATCGCTATAGGTCAGCGCCTTTTTGTAACCCGACTGCCCGGCCAACCAGTGAAAGAACTTGCGCACAAGTGTCAGGGTGGCATCCACCGTCGAATGACCCAAGGGTTGCCCGCGTTGGTTTTTTGCTTGGGAAAGATAGGTTTTGAATTTGGCGGCTTGATCAATATGAAACCGCTTGAATGGCTTGAACCCTGTGGATTGCTCAAATTTGAGGACCGCCGCTAGAACCTTGTCTGTAGACTTGGCATCTAACCCATCCGCTTCCTCAAGATGGAACACATATTTGCGCTTCATCCGCTCGTTTTCCTCAACAACTTTTCTCATCTTGGCTTCCTTTCATTAGGGGGAATTGGGCCTGCACAAAGCGGCGACTAGCGAGACTGCTCAAAGTATGGTTTTGAACTGGCCTTGAGGGGTTCGTATAGGCTCAAGACACACCCTTGTTGGTGATCTCGTAAATCTGGCCAAACCTGCCCAGATCACCCTTGCCCACAAACCGTTGCAAGCCACCCTCACAAGCCTCACAGAGCCCCATCAGACGCCCTCTTGCGTCATTGGTAGGTATGTAATCGACCATTCCCCAAAGCGGCTTGCGCGGCGCTTTGCACTTAAGGCAATACATCTGATCCAGGGCCATTTTGACCGATCTCTTGGCTTGCTTGTCCTCAATGTACCGGATCAATTCAGCGCCCAGAATATAATGCGGGGTGGTTGCCGCCATCACCTCTAAGCCACTTGCGCGCCAATCCCGCACAGTATGCGGCGTGACGCCCAGCGCACCGCCCGCTTCATCATATCCATAGAGGCGGTGCTTTTTGATTTTGCGCGTTGAAACACGCTTGGCCATTAGACCTGCCCACCCTTGGAAGGCTCAACGCGCTGGGCCTCAGCCCATTCGTTCAAGTCTGCGCCGCGATATATGATCTTGCGGCCCAGCTTGTAAAACACTGGACCCATGCCCTTGTGACGCCATTGCGCCAGCTTTTCGCGGTCGCCAATGATGTTCAGTTCGTCATCGCCAAGAACGTAGTTTCTGTTTTGCTCGAATAAGGTTGCCATGCTTCCAATCCTTTTGTGATGGACTGGATGTTGTCTGACAGAAGGTATTACGTCGGAAAACAACGCCAAAAGCACGTATGTTCAAAGTAATAAGGTGTTTGTTCCGTCGGCTTTTCTCAAGCTTTTGACAGTGCTTCCACTACAGGTGATATTGTTGGACCCGTAGAATTTTTCGTGGTTCCCATCCCAAACAAACCGCCTGACAGGGCATTTAATGGGGGATTCCAATCCGACTCCTCCAACTGCCTAATCGCCCATTCTCCTGCCGTGCGCACGTTAGCGTTGATCTCAAGTATGTTAAAAACCTCTTCTAGAGCGCGCCCGTAATCAGTCGATGGGTGGCTTCCATCGCTCACCGTGCCGATGGTTGGCTTGACCCTGCGCTCTTGTGCAAACAAGCGCGCAAATCGCAGGGCAACTGTCCGAGCATAATACTTTGGCGGACGATGCGTCACGTTCCAAAAGTCCACCTCTTGCTGTTTCAGTTCTTTCAATCGACGCCGATAGGCTTCCATCATATGCAGCACAACCAGCAATGAACTATAATGAAATCCGGTCTCCACTACGTTTTTAACCGCGAGGTCGTTCGGGGTCGATATTTCCTTGAAGGCAATACTTTGCATGACGTGTTGGTTAATAGCCGGAACAAGTCGATCAATCATCAGCTTGTGTGTTTCTGGCGCATCCTGGCCTTGTCCCACCAACAATGAAAAAATCCCATCGCAATGACTGATGATAGCCTCCACCGCAGTCAGTTCCTGCAAAAACTCCGTCTTGCTGTCATGAAAGTTGGGGCGAGAAATATCCAAAAATGAGCTGGCCACAGATAGATAATTGCGATGACGCTCGCCAAATAGTGCTTCACACAGGGAATGTATCTGATCAACCTTAGAGGGCTTTTCCATAAGGGGTAGGTGGTGGCACCCTTTCCACATTTCAAGCCGTCGCCTTGAAGCGGTTCAGCGCAGTCAGTTTGTGGAAAAGTCGACTGTCACCCCCCCCTTTACGCATTTACTTATCTTGCGTTTGCATCCGATGTCGGTAGCGAAACAACCTTTGCATTTGCCCCGCTGACATAATTCGACCACCGCTCCATTAATATCCGCCGTTTTTCCAACAGGTCGGATCGCGCGTAAGCGCGCTCCACATTCGACCCAACCTGATGCGCAAGACTCAATTCCGCAATCTCGCGCGGCGCATTGGCTACCTCAGACGCCCAATCCCGAAAGGTTGACCGGAACCCATGCACCGTCACGCCCTCTACTTGCATCCGGCGCAACAGCATCAACATCGACATATTCGATAATGGCCTATTCCGTTTCTGCCCTTCGAACACATATTCAGACTGCATCGCCCTCAATGGTTCGATGATTGCCAACATTTCATCGGTCAATGGTACGCGGTGATCATCACCTGTCTTCATGCGGTGGGCGGGGCAGGTCCACAATCTTGCATCAAAGTCGATTTCTTCCCAACGCACCCCCAGCACTTCACCTGTCCTTGAACCCGATAGACAGGTAAACATCAGCGCCTTGGCCGCCATCGCATTGCGTGGCTTCAAGTCGGCATAGAAGGCTGGCACGTTCTGCCAGTGCATTGCCTTGTGATGCTGCACCTTGGCTTTGACCTTGGGCAGGGCTTGCGCGTCTTTGATTGCGGTGACGGGATTTTCGCCAGACCTGAACCCTTTGGACCGCGCCACATCCAAGACAGTCTTGATCCGCTGCGCCAGTCGCTTGGCAGTTTCGTGCTTTTCCGTCCAGATGGGCGCGAGGCACATCATCACCTCAGGCTGATCAACAGCATCAATCGGCATCCGACCAATCTTAGGGAAGGCATAGTCACGCAGAGTGTTAATCCACTGCTGGCCATGCTTAGCGTTTTTCCATGTGGGCATCCGGTCAATATGAACCTGTTGCGCCACTTCCTCGAAGGTCGGGATTTCCTGTCGGGCATTGAAACGTGGGTTCAGCCCCTGCTTTGCCATGCGGCGATATTCCAGCGCCCGCTCACGCGCTTGGTTCAGCGTCACGATGTCAGCACCGCCTAAGCCAAAATCCGTGCGCAGTGGCGCTCCCTTTTTGTTCTTCTGACCTTTAACGACCACCCGCACGATCCAACGCCGCGCCCCGGACGGATCGACCACCAAATAAAGGCCGTTCCCATCGCCATGCCGCCCAGCGCCTAGATTCTCCACCAGCTTCTTCGTCAGCTTGCCAGATAGGGCCATTAAAATACCACATTTCATACCACTCAAGGAATGAATATAGACAACATCGAAAGAAACTCAAGCCAAAGCACCACGACCACGAAAGCCATGCAAACAAAAGAAAAAGGCCGCCCAAGGCGACCCATTCAAACCGTAGAAAATGTGGTAGTGGCGGACCAAGGAGGATTCGAACCCCCGACCCCTTGATTCGTAGTCAAGTACTCTATCCAGCTGAGCTATTGGTCCACTGGCGCGGGGTTTAGTTGCCCGCGCAGAAGTTTGCAAGCCCCAGTTTTGACCTGTGGCGGATTTCCGGGCGATGTCAGACGGCGGCGTCCCCCTTGGGCAGGCAGACCGAAAAGCATGTGCCGGTTTTGTCACTGCTCAGCAGGGAGAGTTGCCCGCCGTGACCGCGCACCAGTTCCGCCGCGATGGCCAGGCCCAATCCGGAGCCGTCCTTGCGGGTGCCGCCCTGGAACGGCTTGTACAGGAAAGTGCGCGCCTTGGCGGGCAGGCCGGGGCCGGTGTCCGCGACCTCGATGTTCCAGTGGGTGTCGTTTTCCGACGCCCGCAGGGTGATTTCACCACCCGTGCCTGCGGACATCAGCGCCTGCCGGGCATTGCGGGTCAGGTTGCTGAGCACGCGGTAAAGGTGTTCGGGGTCTGCGCGCACCTTCAGGCCGGGTGCAACCTGGGCACTGAAGTTGATCTGGTCGCTCTGGGTGGCCAGGCGTTCGTTCTCGATCACCTCCTCCAGCAGTTCGGCCAGCGGCACCATGGTCAGGGTCGGCCCCGGCTCTTCCGCCTTGCCGAAGGCCAATGTGCTTTCGCACAGATGGACCGCGCGGGTGATCGACCCCACCAGCTTGGGCGCCAGCCGCTTGACCGCCGGGTCCTCGGAGGTTTCGATGCGGTCGGTGAATAGCTGCGCGGTGGTCAGGATGTTGCGCAGGTCGTGGCTGATCTTGCTCACCGCCGCGCCAAGCTGCGCCAGCCGGTCCTTCTGCTTCAGTGCCTGGGTCAGTTCCGTCTGCAGGGTGCGCAGGGCGACTTCGGCCTCGCGCAGCTCGGTCACGCCTGCCCTGGGCTCGATGATGCGGCGGGCATCCTCGGGGGCTTCGGCATAACGCTGGATATGACCCACCACGCGTTTCACGGGTTTGAGGAACATCGCCCTGATGGTCAGGAACAGCAGGGTCGCCGTGATCGCCGAAATCACCGCCGAGAGAATCAGGATGCGCAGGCCATAGTCGATCATCGCCATGCGCAGCGGTGCGGTTTCCATGGTGATCTCGATCAGCAGCCCCGCATCCCGGACCGGCGCGCCGATGACACGGATCACCTCGTTTTCGGGCCGGAAAAGGCGCATCACCGCATCCCGGATCAATGTCATCGCCGTCGCATTGCGCAGATCGAAGGTCTGCGAGATCGCCTGCGGCATCTCGGAGGACAGCATCAACTGGCGCACCGCGTCACGGCGCAGGACGACGTTGAAGACCTCTGCCGTTTCCAGCAATTCCGCTTCGAGCGCCGGGTCCAGCATGTCGTCTGCCAAAAGCGCCAGCGAGGCGATCTGCGCCCGCTCCAGCCGCTGCAACATGTAGTCTTCGCGGAAGCGCGCGATGGAGGGCACAAAGATCAACACTTCGGCCACCATGACAAAGACAGTGGTCAGGATCAGCAGGCGACCGGACAGGGAGTTCAGCATGTCTGCATCACCCCGATGGGACGGCGGGCGGGCTGTCGCGCTCCGGCGCGCAGGCCCCCGTTGTCACGGCACAAATCGCTGAACAAACCGCACCACCCGCTTTACAAGATCGCTTTCGAACAGCCGCGGGCTGAAATAGGCCCCCGCCGCCCGTTTGTTGACTTCACCGATTGTCGGATAAGGAGCCACCATGGCGGCAATCTGGCTCATTTTCATGCCATTTGCCAGAGCCAGCGCCCAAAGGCCGATCAGTTCCCCCGCCTGATGGCCGACAATGGAGGCGCCCACGGGCCTGCCCTTGACCACCATCACCTTGATAAAGCCATTGGTCTTGCGTTCCGCCAGGGCCCGGTCGTTGTGTTCATAGTGGAACCGCACCACCTCCAGCCTGTCGCCGTGTTTCTCCTGCGCCTCGGCCTCTGTCTGCCCGACCTGCGCCAGTTCCGGGTCGGTATAGGTCGCCCAGGGGATATGGGCTGTCTTTGCCCTGGACGGCAAGCCAAACAGCATGGAACGGATGATGACCCCGGCATGATAGCCCGCCACATGGGTGAATTGCAGCCCGCCTGCCACATCCCCGATGGCATAGACCTTGCGGTTGCTGGTGCGCAGGGATGTGTCCACGTCGATTCCGTTCCTGGCCGGTTTGATCCCGGCCTTGTCGAGGTCCAGTTTGTCGGTATTGGCCTTGCGCCCCACCGCGATCAGCAGGTGAGAGCCCTTGAAGACACGGCCATCCTTTGCCTCGACCTCGATGGCGCCTGCGGTGCCGCGGACCTCGGCGGCGGTGGCGTTCTCCTCGATCACGACACCTTCGTCGCGCAGGGTATCCAGAACAATGCGGGCGGTTTCGGGGTCATCCTTGCCCAGCGCCCTTTCCCCTTCGATCACGGTGACCTTGCAGCCCAGCCGCAGATGGGCCTGGGCCATCTCAATCCCGATGGGGCCACCGCCGATGATCAGCAGATGTTCCGGCTTCTCACGCAGGGCGAACAGGGTTTCGTTGGTCTCATAGGGCACCTTGTCGAGCCCCGGTATTGGCGGCACCAGCGGCGATGACCCGGTGGCGATCACGATGCGCCGGGCCTTGATCACCGTTTCGCCCGCCTGCACCTCGTCCTGCGAGATGAAACGCCCGTAGTCGCGGATCACCTTGACACCCAACCCCTCGAACCGCTCCTGGCTGTCCACCGGGGCAATCTGCGCGATCACATCCGCCACGTGATCCTTGGCGGCGGCGTAATCCGCTGCGCCGGAGGCATTGGCCACACCGTATTGCGCCGCGTGGCGCTGGGCATGGGCCGCCTTGCCGCTGGCAATCAGAGCCTTGGAGGGCACGCAGCCGTAGTTCAGACAGTCGCCGCCCATCTCATGGCCTTCCAGCAGGACCACATCGGCCCCCATCTGGACCGCGCCCGCCGCGACGGACAACCCGCCGGAGCCGGCACCGATGATCAGGATGTCTGTCTTGATCCGGTTCATTTCAATACGTCCTTCCGGCCTGTGGCCCATTTGAGTGCGACAGGCAGCAAAGACAATGCACAGAGCCCGAGGATGGGGAACAAGATATGCGGCTCGAAGATGATGCCAAGGTTCGGTGTCTCACCACGCGCGAAAACCTCGCCCAGGCCCGCGCCGACCGAGGTATAAACAACAGCCCCCGGCATGATCCCGAAGAAGGTGGAGACCACAAAGCGATAGAGCGGCACCGCCAGGAAGGCCGGGATCAGATTGGCGACAAAGAAGGGCACCGCAGGCACAAGGCGGATGAAAAACAGCATCGACCACTGGTTTTCGTCCAGGCCCTTCCTGATCTTTGACACCAGCCCTTCGGAGGCCGCCATCCGCGCCCTGAGCGCCTGCCCCAGCCCCATGCGCGCGGCAAGGAAGATCAGCGTCGCGCCGGTGGTGGCGGCAATCACGTTGAAACCCGCGCCCAGGACAGTGCCGAACAGGAAGCCCCCGGTCAGGGTCGCGATTGTGGCCCCCGGCAGGGAAAAGGCGACGATCACGACATAGGCCGTCATGAAGAGCAGCGCGCTTGCCAGATAATTGCTGTCCCGAAAGGCGATCAGCGCCTCGCGGTTGTCGCGCAGTGCGTCGAAGCTGAGGTAATCGCGCAGCGTGAATGCCCCCACCGCCGCCGCGACGGCAATCGCGATCAGGGGAAGAATGCGCGCCCGGTGCGATCCGGTGTTTTTTCCATCGGTCATGTCAGCCATTTCCGTACCCCTGCTGCAGATCAGCCATCTGCCTGTTTCACAGATGATCCGGAACGCGGGCCACGCCTAGCCCTATCACGGCCCCTTGAACCACAGTGTGCTTTTCAGTGTAGTTTCACGAAAGATCGGCCTGAATTGAAATATTTGCCACCCGCGCCAGATAAATTGTTGCAACCGGGCGGGAAAACCGGCCAGCAGGGTTTGACTTGCCCGCGCATCCTGACTAGAGAGCGGGTCTGAATTGACGTGACGGGCCGAATCTGCGCCCCGCATGACCTATTGGAGATGGACGCGATGAAACGCACCTTTCAACCTTCGAACCTCGTCCGCAAGCGTCGGCACGGTTTTCGTGCACGCATGGCCACCAAAGCGGGCCGCAAGATCATCAACGCACGCCGTGCCCAGGGCCGGAAGTCGCTGAGCGCGTAAACCGCGCCGCGTTTTGCAAAGCTTGACACCGCCAGAGGCCCCCGTGGATGGCAGCACTGCCAATCCGGGGAACAACCCTCCGGCGGTTTCTTTGCGCCTGCAGGTACTGAAAGACCGCGCCGATTTTCTGCGTGCGTCCCGCGCCAGCCATGTCGCGATGCCTGGCTTCGTGATCCAGATGCGCAGACGCAAGCCGGATGAAACGCCTGACCCGGATGTCATCCGCGTGGGGTTCACCTGCTCCAAGAAGGTCGGCAATGCCGTGGCGCGCAACCGGGCAAAGCGGCGCCTGCGGGAAATCGCGCGCCTTGCCCTGCCGGTGCTGGGTCAGCCCGGATGTGACTATGTGCTGATCGGTCGGCGCGGGGCCACGGCCACCCTGCCCTTTGCGCAATTGCAATCGGACTTTGCCCGCGCGCTGGGCAAGTTGCACAGGCCCTCCGCGTGACTGTTCTCGCCCGTATCCTTTCGGTGCCGGTGCGCGCCTATCGGCTGGTTTTCAGCCCCTGGGTCGGGTTCAACTGCCGCTATCAGCCGACCTGCAGCGCCTATGCGTTGGAGGCCCTCGAAACGCATGGGGGGCTAAAGGGCGGCTGGCTGGCACTGCGCCGGATCGGGCGCTGTCACCCCTGGGGGCGCAGCGGATATGATCCCGTGCCGCCCATGTCGCAGGACCACGGACCGCACTGAGGTCTGAGCCTGCCACCATTCCAACGGGATCAGGCGAGCTTCGCCGCTTACGACCGGCGACCTGCGCCATGCTCCTCCTGCTGAGCCGGGCACCCCCTTGTGACACCCTCCCGTGGAGACATGTCAAAAATGACATGTCATCATTTTCGGAGCGCAGGAGCAGCACGTTCCCGCTACAGGCACCGGCGAAGGGGCGAGGCCGACGGTGTTACGTCGCCTTTACCGGTCACGCCTTCAAGACGGCATCCCCGTTCGTGATCAACCGGGTCGGCATGTCGCCCGCCGCCGTTCCGGCAATTGTCAGCGCCACGTCCTTGAAAAAACCGTCATCGTCGAAATAGAACCGGTGCGATATCTGCGCGCCCTTCTGCGGAAAGGCCGCATAACGCTGCGTTGCATCGACGTCGACCTGATCCTTTTCAACCAGATCAGGCAGCCCCTTGCGCCCGGCCCGCCTGCGACCGCCATGGATGAAATCCCCCGACAATTGCAGCACCGCATCATTGCCGTTGTAGTAATTCGTCAGGCGGTTGGACCGGCGATCCATCACCAGACTGCCCCAGGCCCCCTTGCGCATCCATTCCACATCCACATCCGCCGCCGCAAACATCGCCTGATCCACGTCCCATTTACGCGCGCCGGGCGCATCGCCGACACCGGAAAACCCGCGCAACGTGAGGTAGGCCCCCATCGAATGGGCCAGCAGATGCAGCTTGAACCGGGGGCTTTCGTTCAGGAAAAGGCCAATCGCCTCGGTCACCAGATATGGCGCGACCTTCTTGGCGTCGTTGCGGTCGGAATCGTAGGCCAGCACATTGCCGTCGCTGGGCCAGTCAAAGCCGACCACCGCACCGCGATAGCCATGTTTCCGCAGCCCCTGCTCCAGCGCGGCCAGCCGGTGCAGCATGGTCGTTTGCGATGTGTTGAACCCGTGGACAAAAAACAGGATCTCGCGGCTTTGCGCCGCGCGCAGGACCTCCCGGTGCCAATCCGCGCGCGAAATGATACCGCCCTTGCTGACGGACCCCGCGCTGCTGGTGATCTGGACATAGCGGGTCAGTGCCGCGGCATTGTTGGTAAATCTGTTCGTCTGCGCATTAAAGGTGCGCCTGCTTGCAAAAAGCGTCATTTCTCAAATTCCTTTATCAATAGGATCGGCAATAAGCGGTAGCCTAGGCTCTGGACCCAATAATCTTACATGCTCAGCGGCGATTTCACGAAATTTCAAGGGTTTGAGGCGTGCCGCCAATAGTGGTTCTATTTGCAAACGACTCAAGACGTTGAAATGAAGTGAAATCTCCGCCCTTCGGGTTTGACGGATTTTCCCGCAGCCTGCGTCACATCTGCTTGAAATAGAACCACTATTCTTGCGCAGATTTTCCTAGTCTGCGAAAAAATCTGTCAAACTGAGCATATAAGATTATTGGGTCCAGAGCCTAGCATATTTTCCCCTTTAGCGCGAAACCTTCATCGCCCGCGCATCACGTCCTTGATCGCCTTTGGGCAATGGACTACTGCGATCACATGCTCGACCAACCCGAAGAAATCCACGCGCTGTTCCAGGGCGCGCCCCAGACGACGGAGTTCAAGAAGCTTCGCAAGCGGATCGTGCGCGCCACGCGCGAGGCGATAGAGCAATACGGCATGATCGCCCCAAGCGCACAGGACCCCGATGCGCCCCGTGCGCGCTGGCTGGTCTGCCTGTCCGGCGGCAAGGACAGCTATACGCTGCTGGCGGTCTTGCATGAACTGCAATGGCGCGGGCTGTTGCCTGTCGATCTGCTGGCCTGCAACCTCGATCAGGGCCAGCCCGGCTTTCCGGCAACGGTCCTGCCCGCCTTTCTGGAAAAAATGGGCGTGCCGAACCGGATCGAATACCAGGACACCTATTCGATCGTGATGGACAAGGTCCCGGCAAACCGGACCTTCTGCGCGCTGTGTTCGCGGTTGCGTCGCGGCCACCTTTACCGGATCGCCCGCGAGGAAGGCTGTTCTGCCGTGGTGCTGGGGCACCACCGCGACGACATCCTGGAAACCTTCTTCATGAACCTGTTTCACGGTGGGCGTCTGGCGACAATGCCGCCCAAACTGGTGAACGAGCAGGGCGATCTGTTCCTCTACCGCCCCCTTGCCCATGTGGCCGAGGCCGATTGCGAAAAATTCAGCGCCGCAATGAATTACCCGATCATCCCCTGCGATCTTTGCGGTTCGCAGGACGGGCTGCAACGCCAGCAGGTCAAGCAAATCCTCGATGGTTGGGAAAAAAACAGCCCCGGTCGGCGTCAGATCATGTTCCGGGCGCTGATGAACGCGCGCCCCTCGCACCTGCTGGACCCGAAACTGTTCGATTTTGCGGGCCTGTCGCTCGATCCCCAGACTTTTAGCTAAATCGGCACCACCTTTTCTCGCGACATTAACCCCCGGCTCATCCCGGTCAGGTTAAGGTCCTGCATATGCAGCGGACGCATCTTACGATCAGCGGGGAAGCACCAATGGCGCGACAGCGGGCCGGGACACTGGCAAGATGGCACAATCGTCTCTCTTCCACGCTGAACGGGCCTGGGGCATTGGTGCTGTTGCCTGCCCTGACCCTGGCCATCTACATCGCCGCTGGCGAAACCGGGCTTATCTGGTTTTCCTTATCTATCCCGGTGCTTTACTGGATATTCGGGCAAAGCATTGCGCGCTTTCGTTCGCCGGACCAGGCGGCGCAGGGCATTCTCACCCGGCAGGTGTTTTCCGACATCGTGTGCAAGACCCTGACCCAGGCCATTGCCGAAGACAGATTTGCCGTAACCTATGCCATCGCATTAAGTGAGTTCGACGCGCTTGCAGACCGATACGGACAGGCCGCCGCCGACATGGTGGTCCTGCGCACGGGCGAACGCCTGATCGCTGTTCTGCGCGAGGTGGACAGTGTCGCACAGCTTGGCGATGCCCGGTTCGGCATTTGCACGGGTCCGGTGCGCCACCTTGATCTGGAAACCTGCATTCAACTGGCGTCGCGCCTGCAAACCGCCATTGAAGAACCCGTGGCCGTCAACGGCATCAACATCTACGTCTCTGCCAGTGTCGGCTTCTGCCAGCACACGCGCGCCCCCGGCAGCGGCGGCGAGGATTGGATGCGCGCCGCTGTCACGGCCCTGCGCGAAGCACAAAGTCGGGGACCCTCCGCGATCCGGGCATTTTCCGACCAGATGCGCATCGCCATCGAAACCCGCGAAGAGATCCGCGATGATGTGGTCAAGGCCCTGGAATCCGGCCAGATCCAGCCCTGGTTTCAACCCCAGATCTCAACCGACACCGGGGAGATCACGGGGTTCGAGGCGCTGGCACGCTGGCATCATCCGCAGCGCGGCATCCTGTTGCCCAGGGATTTCCTGCCCGCCATCGAAACCGCCGGCCTGTTGGACCGGCTGACAGAAGTCATGATGTACCACACCTTTGCCGCGCTCAAGGCGTGGGACGGGGCAAATGTGGATGTGCCGCAGGTCGGTGTGAATTTCACAAGTTCGGAACTGCGCAATCCGCGCCTGACCGACAAGGTGAAATGGGAGTTGGACCGGTTCGATCTGACCCCGGACCGGCTTGCCGTTGAAGTCCTTGAAACAGTGGTGGCCTGTGCCCCGGATGACCTGATCACCCGCAATATCAATGCGCTGGGCGCAATGGGGTGCCGCATCGACCTGGATGACTTTGGTACCGGCCATGCCGCGATCACCTCGATCCGGCGGTTTTCGGTCAGCCGCATCAAGATCGACCGCTCCTTCGTGATGAAGGCCGACCGCGACCCGGAACAGCAACGCATGATCAGCGCAATCCTGACCATGGCCGAAAGGCTGGAGGTGGAAACCCTGGCAGAGGGTGTCGAAACCGTGGGCGAACACGTTCTGCTGGCGCAGCTGGGCTGCAATCATGTGCAGGGCTATGGCATCGGGCGGCCCATGCCGTTCGACCAGACCCTGGACTGGATCAGCCGCCACACCGCCAAACTGGCCGACACCCCCCGTTTCATGGATGGCAAGAGCGGCTGACGACCTGTTGCGGTTCAGGCCCCGCGCCTTGCAAAATCCACCTGCACGGACTGCGTCGGATCATCGCGCAGACCAGAGGTTTTACCCGAATCCGCTTGACCTCTGGGCCTCAACTCTGTTCAACCCACCCAGATCAAAAGTATCCCGAAGGTGGCGGTCCCCATGGACGAACAGAACAAGAATCTCATTCTCGCGACGGCACTCAGTTTCATCGTGATCCTTGCCTGGTTCGTGCTCTTTCCACCGCCGGAACCGAACACCGCTGTCGACGGCACAACACCGGTGACCCAGCAGGCCACCGACGGGACGGTGCCCGTGGCACCTGCCGATACCGCAACCGCACCGATTTCGGGCGAGTCCGACACCGCATCACCCGTTTCGCTTGCCGATGCGCCCCGCGTCAACATCGAAACGCCGCGCCTGACCGGCTCCATCTCGCTGGTCGGCGGACGGATCGACGATCTGAAGCTCAAGGATTACCGCACCACGCTGGACGAGAACGCGCCGATCGTCACGCTGCTGTCGCCCCAGGGCACCACAGACGCCTATTATGCCCTGCAGGGCTGGGCCGCCGGCACCGGCATTGACCCCACGGCTGTTCCCGGCCCCGACACCGAATGGTCCCTGGCCGAAGGCGACACGCTGGGCGTCGATTCCCCCGTGACCCTGACCTGGGACAACGGCGCAGGCCAGGTCTTTAGCCGCACGATCTCGGTCGATGACAACTACATGTTCACGCTGGGCCAGGGGGTCACCAACAACGGCGAAGCCCCGGTCTCCCTTGCGCCCTATGGCATGATCGTCCAGCACACCCAGCCCGATGATCTGCAAAATTTCTTCATCCTGCATGAAGGCGCAGTGTCGATCGCCAATGACGAGTTGATCGAGACCGACTGGGGCGACATCGCTGAGGCGGATGCCAACGCGAAATGGGGCCGCCAGGCCATCGTCAAGGAAGATGTGACCACGGGCTGGATCGGCTTTACCGACCACTTCTGGCAGGCGATCCTGATCCCCGATCAGGGCCAGCCCTTTGACCAGGCGCTGACCTATGACGCGCGGTCCGACGTTTACCGCGCCGTCACCCGCCAGCCCACGCAATCCGTGGCGCCGGGTGCGGCGGCCAACATGCAAACCCAGTTCTTTGCAGGTGCCAAGGAATGGGCCATCCTGCGCGCCTACGAAGATGCGGGCGTGCCGAAATTCATCGACAGCATCGACTGGGGCTGGTTCTTTTTCCTGACCAAGCCGATCTTCTGGCTGCTGCACGAGCTGAACAAGCTGATCGGCAACATGGGCATCGCGATCATCGGGCTGACCCTGCTGATCAAGGCGATCCTGTTCCCGCTGGCCTATAAGTCCTACGTCTCCATGGCCAAGATGAAAGAGCTTCAGCCGCAGATGGAGAAGCTCAAGAAAGACGCAGGCGACGACCGCCAGAAGATGCAGCAAGGCATGATGGAGCTTTACCGCAAGGAAAAGGTGAACCCGGCGGCGGGCTGTCTGCCGATCCTGTTGCAGATCCCGATCTTCTTTTCGCTCTACAAGGTGATCTTTGTCACCATCGAACTGCGCCACGCGGCATTCTTTGGCCCGTTTCAGGACCTCAGCGCGCCCGATCCGACCTCGCTGTTCAACCTCTATGGCCTGCTGCCCTGGGCCGCCCCCGAGGCCGGCACGATCATGGCGCTGATCTTTATCGGCATCCTGCCGCTGCTGCTGGGCATCTCGATGTTCCTGCAACAGAAACTGAACCCCGCCCCTACCGACCCCACGCAACAGATGATCTTTGCCTGGATGCCCTGGGTGTTCATGTTCATGCTGGGAAGCTTTGCAAGCGGGCTGGTGGTCTACTGGATCGCGAACAACACGATCACCTTTACCCAACAATACCTGATCATGCGCAGCCAGGGCTACAAGCCTGACATCATGGGCAACATCCTGGGGTCATTCCGGCGCAAGCCAAAGCCGGACGCCAAGAAATGACAGCCCTGGCCCAACTTTTCCGCCATCCTCTCAAGAGCCACGGGCGCGAAGAGTTGCAGGCGGTGACCTTGACCGCCGGGCAGGCGATGCCCCACGACAGGCTTTGGGCCGTGGCGCACGACCATTCGAAAGCGGATGGGTCCGAATGGGCGCGCTGCGTCAATTTCAGCATCGGCACCAAGGCCCCGAAACTGGCCGCGATCAATGCTGTGCTGGGCGCGGATGGCGAAACGCTGACCCTGACGCACCCGGAACGGCCTGACCTGACCTTTCGGCCCGACAGCGAGAGCGCGCGGCTGATTGAATGGGTGCAGCCGCTGGTGCCCCAGGATCGTGCCCTGCCCGACCGGATTCTGCGTCTGTCGGGGCGCGGCTTTACTGACACTGATTTCCCGTCGGTCAGCCTGTGCAACATGGCGTCCCACCGGGCCGTTTCAGAGAAGGCTGGCGTGCCGCTTTCCAACCTGCGCTGGCGCGGTAACATCTGGTTCGACACGGGCAATGCCTGGGACGAATTCGACTGGATCGGCAAGGATGTGGCCATCGGCGGCGCGCTCTTGCACGTGCGTGCACCGATCCGCCGCTGCCTGCACACCGCCGCCAACCCCGAAACCGGCGAACGTGACGTGGACACGCTGGGTATACTCAACACCTGGGACCACCAGGACTTTGGCGTCTATGCCGAGGTGATCCAGTCAGGCCCGATTGCGATCGGCGATTCCGTCGAGGTGAGATAATGCAGCTTCCTTTCCCAGTTGCGGAAGAACCGGAACCGCAGACCCTGGAAACGGGCCGCCTGCTTTTTGCCGGGGAAACCGTGTTTGTCAAAGGTGTGGTCGCGATGGATGGCCTGCCGCCCGCCGACCGGATGGAGGTCTGCTTTGCCGGGCGTTCCAACGTCGGAAAATCCACCCTGATCAACGCGCTGACCGGGACCAAGGCGCTTGCCCGCGCCTCCAACACGCCGGGGCGGACGCAGGAGATCAATTATTTCACTGCCGGTGAGTCCCATTACCTCGTCGACCTGCCGGGCTACGGCTATGCCAATGCGCCGCTGCCGGTGGTCGAGAAATGGCAACGCCTGCTGAAGCAATATCTGGGTGGCCGGCAAACCCTGCGCCGCGCCTTTGTGCTGATCGACGCGCGCCATGGGGTGAAAAAGGTGGACGAGGAAATCCTGTCGCTGCTCGACAGTGCTGCCGTCACCTTTCAGGCGGTTCTGACCAAGGCCGACAAGGTCAAGGAAAAGGAACGCGAAAAGGTGCTGGATCAGGTCCGGGGTGCACTGGCGAAACATCCCGCTGCCTTTCCCGAAATCATCGTCACCTCTTCGGAAAAGGGCTGGGGCATTCCCACGCTTCGTGCCATCATCGCGACGCTGGAATAATCCCGCCGCCGTTCCCGGAACCAAAGGCATGAGAAAACAAGACATGAACCGCGACTGGATCGCCACCGCCAAAACCCTCAGCCAGGCCCTGCCCTATATGCAGCGCTATGCCGATGCCACCGTCGTGATCAAGCTGGGCGGACATGCCATGGGCAGCGACGAGGCGATGGATGAATTCGCGCGCGATGTCACCCTGATGCGGCAGGTCGGGGTGAACCCGGTGATCGTGCATGGCGGCGGCCCGATGATCAATGCCATGCTGAAGCGGCTGAACATCCAGTCCGAATTTGTCGATGGCCAGCGGGTCACCGACGAGGCGACGATGGAAGTGGTCGAAATGGTCCTGTCGGGCCTTGTGAATGCCCGCATCGTGCAGGCGATTTCCGAACAGGGTGGCCGCGCGGTTGGGTTGTCGGGCAAGGATTCCGGCCTGATCATCTGCGAACATGAGGACCCCCGTCTGGGACTGGTGGGCAGACCGACCCGCGTGAACCCCCGCATCCTGCGTGACATGGCGGACAAGGGGATCATCCCGGTGATCGCCCCCTTGGGCATGGGCGACGGCGGCGAGACGTTCAACATCAACGGCGATACCGCTGCGGGTGCCATTGCCGCGTCGCTCAAGGCCGACCGGCTTTTGTTGCTGACCGATGTGGCCGGGGTCAAGAATGCCGAGGGCGAAGTGCTGACCGAACTGACGGCAGCGCAGATCCGCGAGATGGTCGCGGATGGCACCATCGCCGGGGGCATGATTCCAAAGACCGTGACCGCACTGGATGCGCTGGAGGGCGGCGTGCGCGCTGCCGTGATCCTGGACGGTCGTGCGCCGAATGCCTGCCTGCTTGAGCTTTTTACCGAACACGGTGCGGGCAGCATCATCCGGCAGGGATGAATTTCGCGGCGCTTCAGCAAAGCGCCCGCGTGCGTCACCTGAGCATCCTTGGCGGCTTTCACCCCGAAGCCGGTGACGATGTCCCGCAGGATTGCCGAACCGTCCTGTTGCTGGGCCCCGATGAACCGGCCTTCTGGCCCGCCTACCGCGACAGCGCCGAGGCCACGGACGGCGCCCCCGACCCGATGGACCGCTGGTCACGGCGGATCATTGACACATGGGCCAGGACGCTGGGCGCGGTGCCGCTTTATCCCTTTGGTGGACCACCCTTTCTGCCGTTCTACACCTGGGCCCTGCGCACGGGACGGGTGCATGCCTCTCCCGTTCAGTTTCTGGTTCATGACACGGCAGGGCTGATGGTCTCTTTCCGGGGTGCGCTGGGTTTGCGCGCGCATATCGACTTGCCCGACAGGCCCCCGTCACCTTGCAAGAGTTGCAAGGCAACGCCCTGCGTGTCAGCCTGCCCGGTCGCCGCGCTGACGCCGGACGGCTACGACGTACCGGCATGCAAGGCGTATCTTGACACGGTCGCCGGACAGGCCTGTATCACGGGCGGGTGCCGGGTACGCACGGCCTGCCCGGTCTCTCAGCGCTTTGGCCGTTTGCCCGCGCAATCAGAATACCACATGCGCCAATTCAAAGGGGCCTGACATGAAACGCCTGATCCTGATGCGCCACGCCAAGTCCGACTGGTCGGGCGAAGCTTTGAACGACCACGACCGCACCCTGAACGACCGGGGCCGCGCCAATGCGCACGCGCTTGGCGACTGGCTGCGCGATGTGGGCATCCTGCCGGATGAGGTGCTCTGTTCATCTGCCGTACGGACACAAGAGACCCTGGCCGGATTGGATCTGCCTCAGAGGATCAACACCACGATCACCCGCAAGCTGTACCTCGCTTCGCAGGACCAGATCCTGAGCCTGCTACAGAGGGCAACGGGCAATTCCGTGCTGGTGCTGGGGCATAACCCCGGTGTTGGCATGTGTGCGGATGATATCGTCGCCACTGCGCCGGATCATCAACAGTTCATGGGCTTTCCGACCGGTGCGACGCTGATCGCGGATTTCGATGTCGAAGATTGGTCAGACGCGGGATGGGGCAAGGGGCGTGTCGTCACCTTTGTCGTGCCACGAGACCTATAACGCAAAGGGCGCCTGCACATCGCAGACGCCCCTTGAAAACTCATGTCAGGCAGGGACTCGCCCCACCTTTGGTCAATGGCCGAGGATCTGGCTCAGGAACAACTGGGTCCGTGGGGACTGCGGGTTGTTAAAGAACTCTTCGGGTTCGTTCTGCTCGACGATCTGGCCCTGATCCATAAAGATCACCCGGTTCGCCACCTGACGGGCAAAGCCCATCTCATGCGTCACGCAGAGCATGGTCATGCCTTCTTCGGCAAGCTCGATCATCGTGTCCAGAACCTCCTTGATCATTTCGGGGTCCAGCGCCGATGTGGGTTCATCGAACAGCATGATGCGCGGACGCATGCACAGGGACCGCGCGATGGCGACACGCTGCTGCTGACCGCCTGACAGTTGGCCGGGGTATTTGTCGGCCTGATCGGGGATCTTGACCTTTTCGAGGAAATGCATCGCGATCTCTTCGGCCTCTTTCTTGGGTGTCTTGCGCACCCAGATCGGAGCCAGCGTGCAGTTCTCCAGGATCGTCAGATGCGGGAACAGGTTGAAGTGCTGAAAGCACATGCCAACCTCGGACCGGATCTTGTCGATGTTCTTGAGGTCCGAGGACAGCACCGTGCCGTCCACCTCGATGCGTCCCTTCTGGTGTTCCTCCAGCGCGTTGATGCAGCGGATCAGCGTCGATTTGCCGGACCCGGAGGGCCCGCAGATCACGATCCGCTCGCCCCGGTAGACCGTCAGGTCGATGTCGCGCAGCACGTGGAAGGTGCCGTACCACTTGTTCATATTCTGGATCGAGATCGCGACCTCGTCCGATACTTTCATTTGTGTTGCAGTGGCCATGTGTCAGCCCTTTCTTAACGATGATCTGTCGCAAGGCGGCGTTCCAGCCACTGCGAATATTGCGAAATGCCGTAGCAGACGACAAAGAACAGGACAGAGGCGAACATCAGGAGTTCCCAATAGACCCCGTTCCAGTCCGTCGACGCCAGGATCGGCCCGCGGATCATGCCCACGATATCGAACAGCGATATGACCGAGACCAGCGTGGTGTCCTTGAACAGGCCCACCGCGATGTTCACGATGCCGGGAATGGAGATCTTGAGGGCCTGCGGCAGGATGATCAGGCGAATGGCCTGTGCATAATCCAGCCCCAGCGAATCCGCCGCCTCGTTTTGCCCCTTGGGCAAGGCTGCCAGACCGCCCCGGATTACCTCGGCGATATAGGCCGAGGAGAACATGGTGATCATGATCACCACCCGCAGGAACAGGTCCACGGTGGATTCCGGCGGAAAGAAATACGCCAGCATCACGCTTGCCACGAACAGCAGGGTGATCAACGGCACGCCCCGGATGAATTCGATGAACACCACGCAGATGCCCTTGATCAGCGGCAGGTGCGACTGACGCCCCAGCGCCAGCGCGATGCCGATGGGCAAGGACAGCGACACACAGGTCACGCCCAGCATCAGGTTCAGCATGAAGCCGCCGAGGTCCCTGCTGGGGATCGCTTCCAGCATGGCGCGGTCCGATGCCCCTTCCGGGATAAGGTAACCCCCAATCCCCCAGACGATGACCGCCGCGGCGATTCCGCCCAGAAAGCCCTTGGCAAAGCTCGCTTTGACCAACCTTGCATAGACCAGGTAGCCCGCGATGAACCCCGCCAGAGCGACCAATGGCGCAAGGATCGTACCGCCCCAAATCAGCCAATAGGCGATGAACGGGTACAGCCCGGTAAAGATCAGCAGCTTGCGCGGCAGGTCAAAGAACAGCACCGGTGCTGCGGCAAAGAACAGCAGCAGCAGGGCCAGATTGGGCCGCCAATACAGTTCCGACGGGTATTTAAAGCCGTAAAGCAACTGGTGCCACCGCTCTGTCAGGACAGAGAAACAGGCAGCGGACCGACCATCGAGAATCTCGCGGCAGGCGGCCAGGCTGTTGGTGTTCCAGATGCCGCCCAGGATCCACGGCAGGGTCGAGGACAGAACCAGCCAGATCACATAAAGCGCCGCGACCGTGAGCAATGCGTTGGCCCAGGTGGGAAACAGGTTGTCGCGCACCCATTTGACCGGCCCCGCCGCCGTGGAGGGTGGTGCGGCGGGCGGAATGGCCGTTTCGCGGACGAAGGCGACGGATTGTGCATGTGTGTCCGACATTTCAGCGCTCCTTCAGCTTGGCGGCATTGTTGTAGACGTTCATGAACGCCGAGATCAGAAGCGAGATCGTGAGGTAGAACAACATCAGCAGCAGGACACATTCGATGGCCCGGCCCGTCTGGTTCAGCGTGATGCCGCCCAGTGTCGCCGTCACATCGGCATACCCCACGGCAATCGCGAGCGATGAGTTCTTGGTGATGTTGAGGTATTGCGAAATCAGCGGCGGGATGATCACCCGCAGCGCCTGCGGCAGCACCACCAGGTTCATCACCCGTCCCGGACGCAGGCCCAGGGCCGCAGCGGCCTCTGTCTGGCCCTTGGACACCGCCTGGATGCCTGCACGCACGTTCTCCGCGATGAAGGCACCGGTATAGATCGACAGCGCGAACCAGAGCGCAATCAGCGGCGCACCGATCTTGATCCCGCCGCCAAAGTTGAAGCCCTTCAGTTCGGGGTAGTCCAGACCGATGGGGGAGCCCATGATGAAAAAGGCAAGGATCGCAGGCAGCAGGAATATCCCGACCGAAGGCCAGAACATCGGCAACAGCTTGCCCGTGTCATAGAGCAGCTTTGTCGCATAGCGGCGGTAGGCAAACACCCCGATGATGGACAGCACAAAGACCGCCACAACCACCATTGACCCCGCCCCCCAGACCGGCGCGGGGACATAGACACCGCGGTTGGTAAAGGCAAAGGCTCCGAACAACATCGAAGAAGCCGGATCCTCGCCCCGGAATGCGCTGGGCGCAGGCATCGAGGCGGTCATCACGGTGAAGATGATGATGATCCAGATCAGCACGGGAATGTTGCGGAAAATTTCCACGTAGACAGCCATCAGCTTGCGCACCAGCCAGTTCGGCGAAAGCCGCAGGACCCCGGCGATCACGCCAAAGACCGTCGCCGTAGCGCAGGCCAGCAATGCAACCAGCAGCGTGTTGAGAATGCCGACGACGGCGGCTCTCAGGTGCGTGGACCGGCTGCTGTATTCGATCAGCGTCTGGTTGATGTCATAGTTCGAGGCGCTGCCGAGAAACCCGTAAGAGATGTTCAGCCCGGCGGCCCGCAGGTTCTGGATCAGGTTGTTGCCAAGGTAGACAATCGCAAGGGCCAGCAACAGGGCCGCAATGGCCTGCATTGTCAGCGACCGATAGCGCGTATCGTTCAACAGCATAGAGAGCTTGAACGACTCCTTCGGGGGG
Source organism: Sulfitobacter sp. EhC04 (assembly GCF_001650875.1). Classification (GTDB taxonomy): domain Bacteria; phylum Pseudomonadota; class Alphaproteobacteria; order Rhodobacterales; family Rhodobacteraceae; genus Sulfitobacter. The sequence goes on along the minus strand of NZ_LXYI01000013.1, from coordinate 6,706 downwards.
TCGGTGAGTGTTGTCATCAGATTTTTCCCTGTGTCCCATGCCTTGATTTTTTTTCACTGTGCCTTTGTGGCACATGCGGCAGGGTCATTATTGGTCGTCGGCACCGCATTGAATAGGTTTGGTGCCGTCAGGCGCGAAGGGCGCGGAATGCTCCGCGCCCTTCGGCAGTTCTGTTCAGCGGAAAGGCGGGCTGTAAAGCAGGCCACCGTCTGTCCACTGGGCGTTCAGCCCGCGTGCCAGGCCGATGGGTGTATCTTCGCCGATGTTGGTGGCAAAGATCTCGCCGTAGTTGCCTTGCGTTTCGATGGCGCGCTTGGCCCAATCTGCATCCAGGCCCAGCATGGCGCCCAGTTCCCCTTCGGTGCCCAGCAGGCGCGCGATTTCGGGGTTGTTGGTCGAGGAAGCCATTTCACCGACGTTTGCAGAGGACACGCCCAGCTCTTCGGCTGCGATCAGCGCGTTCAGGGTCCAGCGGACCACATCGCCCCATTCGCTGTCGCCGTGACGGACCAGCGGGCCCAGCGGCTCTTTCGAGACGATTTCAGGCAGCAGGACGTGATCGCCCGGATTTTCGAAGGCGGCACGTGTCGCGGCCAGGCCGGACGCGTCTGTTGTGTAGACGTCGCAGGCACCGGCAAGGTACTGCTGCTGCGCTTCGGCGTTGGTTTCGATCGGCACCGGCTCGTAGCTGATGTTGTTCACGCGGAAGAAGTCCGCGAGGTTCAGCTCGGTTGTTGTACCGGTCTGGATGCAGACGGTCGCGCCGTCCAGATCCTTGGCCGAGGATACGCCCAGTGCCTTGGGCACCATGAAGCCCTGACCGTCGTAGTAGTTCACGCCGATAAAGTCGAACTTCAGGTCGACATCGCGCGAGAAGGTCCAGGTGGTGTTACGGGCCAGCACGTCGATTTCGCCGGATGCCAGCGCGGTAAAGCGTGTCTTGCCGGTGGTCGGGACGAATTCGACAGCAGTCGCATCCCCCAGGACCGCAGCGGCGACAGCGCGGCATACCGCAACGTCAAAGCCCTTCCATTCACCGTTCGCGTCTGGTGCCGCGAAACCGATCAGACCGGTTGTCACGCCACAGTTCAGTGTGCCGCGTGCCTTGACATCGTCAAGTGTGGCTGCGCCGGCAGCGCCGGCAGCCAGACCTGCAACGGTCAACGCACCAAAAATCATAGATTTGTTCATTTTTACCTCTTCCTGATAATCCGCCACGTTCTGGACGGTTGATCCGACACTTCCATGCCGGAGGCGATACTGTGCAGGTGTCCCCATGCTCAGTGTAGGTTAATGTGCTCGGATTCCCGTAAAAAGGTCAAGGGTCAGCCCTCGGGTTTTCGCCCGATTAACAAGAAACCGCCCGCAGGATGCCCCGCATCGGGTCTAATCGGCCTGACTGAGGGCAAACATATGGCAGGCGTGCAAAAAGGCTGCTTTCTTGATTTCGGCCAATGCTTCGGCGGCGTCATCGCGGCCCCATTGTTCAGCCTGCCATGCCTCATCCAGCCGCGAAATGTCCCACAGAACCTCTGTGTCGCGCGCGCCCATGGTTGCGGCAAACCCCAGGATCAGTGAGCCCGAGAGGCTGACCAGATCGTGAAAGGCGGCCAGTTCGAAATTGTTCAACGCATGTGTCCGCGCGCGCAAGGTATCCAGTGTAGCAGGGGCCTGCGGCGCGTGTATTATGCCGATCCGGGGCATCAGCCGCGCGCCCAGCACCTCTTCGGCCCAATCAAGCATCGGGTCCCAATGCGCCGCCTGCCGCGCCACCAGTTCTTCGGGCGCGTCAGCACGATAGCACAGGAGGTCGGCATCGCCGTAGTCGGCCAGCATATCCGCCACTTCGGCGTGTTGCACGGCAACCTTGTCGATCGCCGAATTGGCGGTCTTTGTGACCGGCATCAGGTTCGGGTTGATCACCCCTTCCTGCGCGTCCCATTCGACAGCAACCGCCCTTGCCATCTTGTCGGTGGGCAGGATCAGCGGTTGTTTCGCCGGTGTCTTGACCGGCCTGCCGTCCAGTTCAACCGCGAATCCGTTCGCGGCGGGGACAACTGCCGCCTGTTTCCAGAATCTCTTGGCTTTCCAGTCGCTCACGCGGGCATCCCCCAAATCAGGTCCAGCGCCGCTGGCAGGGCGTCGAAACTGTCAATCACCCGCCCCGCGCGGGTCAGGCGATGGCGATCATGGTAACCCCAACTGACGCCGACACCCGCAATGCCCGCGGCATGGGCCATATCCATGTCAAAGCTCGTATCGCCCACCATCACCGCCCCGTCGGCTGTGACCCCTGTCTCCGACAGGGCGGCCAGCAGCATGGAGGGATGCGGCTTGGACGGGTGAAAATCGGCGCATTGCTGGGTCTGGAACATGCCGCCCAGCCCATGCCCCTCGATCAGCTTGTCCAACCCCCGCCGCGATTTGCCGGTGGCAACACCCAGCAAGATGTCATCCCTGTCGCGCAACGATTGCAGGGCCGCCAGAGCACCGGGATAGAGGGGCGAAGACTGTGCCACCCCTGCCGTGGCCCGCAAATCCATATAGGCGGCCTTGTAGGCCCCGACCATGCGATCATGGTCGGCACCCGCCAAAGACGGTGCAAGACTGGCCATCGCCACGTCCAGCGAAAGCCCGACAATCCCCAGAATCTCGGCCCGCTGCGGCAAAGGCACGCCAACCGCAGCAAAGGCGGCAGTCATGGCCGCCACGATGTCGCCCTGGCTGTCGACAAGGGTGCCGTCCACGTCGAAAATCACCAGTCTGAGGGGCGCGCCGCTCATCCCCAGCCTTCCTCGAACGGATCGTCCGGCACATCGGCCGGGAACCACTGGAACGTCTCCCAGGTGCGGGCCATATGGTCGGGCAAGGGGGCCACCAGTTTCAGGACCGCCTTGGTCACCGGATGCTCCACCGTCAGGCTGCGCGCGTGCAGGTGCAGCTTTTTGGAGATATCGCCCCCCAGTTGCGCGCCCCAGCCATCGCCGGGGTTGTCCTGGCCCGAGCCGCCATATTTGCCGTCGCCCACGATGGGATGCCCGATCTCGGCCATATGCGCGCGCAACTGGTGGGTGCGGCCCGTCACCGGGATCAGCGCGGCCCAGCAGGTGCGGCTGCCGGCCTGTGCCAGAACGGCGTAATCGGTGGTGGCCCGCTTGGCCCCTTCGGTGCTGTCGATGTCGGCGGGATGCACCGCGATCATCTTTTCACCTTCACCGCGGGCGCCGTGACCGCCTGCCTTGACCAGCCCGAACTTGATCTGCCCGTTCTTGGGATGCGGCACGCCGGCGATGGCGGCCCAGTAGATCTTGCGCGTCTCGCGGTGCCGGAAATTTGCCGTCAATGCCTGCGCGACAGCACGGGTGCGCGCCATGATCAGAACGCCCGATGTGTCCTTGTCGAGCCGATGGACCAGACGCGGCTTTTCATCCAGGTCGAACATCAGCGCCTCGGCCAGCGCATCCACATGCCGGTCGGACTGGCCAGAGCCGCCCTGAACCGGCAGGCCCGGCGGCTTGTTCAGCGCGATCACATGGTCGTCGCGATAAATCACGCAGGACCGGATGAACTTGGCATCCGCATCCGTCACGCGGGTGCGTTTGGGCGGCGGCGGGGCCTCGCTGTCCGGCAGGGGCGGGATGCGCACCTGCTGGCCGACCTCAAGGCGCGTCGCACCCTTGACGCGGCCGCCATCGACGCGGATCTCGCCCTTGCGGCACATCTTGTCGACGCGCCCCTGCGAAATTTGCGGAAACTGCCGTTTGAACCAGCGGTCCAGGCGTTGATCGCCATCGCCCTCCTGCACGGTCAATGTCTGTACCTTGCTCATCCGAAGATCCCCCGCGAGGCCCAGAGCCCCAGCATCAATGCCGCCACGGACAAGCCGACGGAGGCGCATACATAAAACCCTGCCTGCCCATAGGCCTGGCGTTCGATCAGGGTGACCGTTTCCAGCGAAAAGGCGGAAAAGGTGGTAAAGCCGCCCAGAAGCCCGGTCATCACGAAGGGGCTGTAATGGGTCAACCCCTTGTGTGCGGCGAACACGACAAATGCCCCCATCAGGAAGGACCCGACCACGTTTACCGTGATGATGGCCAGCGGAAAGTCCTGTGGGCCGGTCAGGCGCAGCATCGCGACACCGGACAGGAACCGCAGCGCGGCACCGATGGCACCGCCGAGCGCAACAAGAGACAAGGTTGAAATCATGCGGCGTCTGTCACGGTTTGCGCGGCAATTGTCAAGAATTCACGCCCTTGGCCCGCCTTTGCAGGCAATTGTCACCCGAACCCTTGCCAGGAACATGTCGCGCCTGGCGTCTTGGTAAGCCAGAATTATCCCGGTGTGGCCCGGTGTGGCCCGGTGTGGCCCGGTGTGGCCCGGTGTGGCCCGGAAATGACGACATGTCATGCAAGACATGTCAAATAAGACAGGTCTTGCATGACATGTCTTCTTGGGTGGGGGGCGGCAGAACCGACAGCCAGAACGCCAGATTATTCCGCCCCACCCCGCTTGCTCCGCAGCTTCGCGAAATACTCCAGCCGCTTTTTCAGTTCCCGCTCGAACCCCCGCTCGACCGGGGCATAAAGCGCCTGCCGCGCTACCCCCTCCGGAAAATAATCCTGCCCCGAAAACCCGTCTTCGGCATCATGGTCATAGGCATAGCCATCGCCGTACCCCTGTTCCTTCATCATCTTCGTGGGCGCATTCAGGATATGTTTGGGCGGCGGGGCCGATCCGGTTTCTTTCGCTGCCCGCCGCGCGCCCTTGTAGGCGACATAGGCGGCGTTCGACTTGGGCGCGAGCGCCAGATAGGTCACCGCCTGCGCCAGCGCCAGTTCCCCCTCGGGGCTGCCAAGTCGCTCGAAGGTCTCCCAGGACTGCAGGCAGACCGCTTGGGCCTGGGGATCGGCGAGCCCGATGTCCTCCACCGCCATGCGGGTGATCCGCCGCGCGAGGTAACGGGGGTCCTCGCCGCCTTCCAGCATCCGCGCGAACCAGTAAAGCGCCGCATCCGGGTCTGACCCCCGCACCGATTTGTGCAGCGCCGAGATCAGGTTGTAATGGGCATCCCCGCCCTTGTCGTATTGCGCCGCCCGCCGCATCAGCCGCGCCGCCAGCGCCGTCTTGTCCAGCTTGCCATCGACCTTCCAGGCGACCAGCTGCTCGATCAGGTTCAGCAGCGCCCGCCCATCGCCATCGGCCATCTCCAGCAGGGCCGCGCGGGCATCGGGCTGCAGGGGCAGGTCCACCTCAAGTTCCTGTTCGGCGCGCCGGGCCATCTGTTCGAGTTCATCAATCGACAGCCGCTCCAGCACCAGCACCTGCGCGCGCGACAGGACCGCCGCGTTCAGTTCGAAGCTGGGGTTCTCGGTGGTCGCCCCCACCAACAGGATCGTGCCATCCTCCATATGCGGCAGGAACCCATCCTGCTGCGCCTTGTTGAAACGGTGAATCTCATCGACAAACAGCAAGGTCCCCTGCCCCTGCCGCCGCCGCATCTTGGCCGCGTCAAAGACCTTGCGCAGTTCCGGCACCCCACTGAAAATCGCGCTGATCTGCACGAAATGCAGGTCCGTCTCATCCGCCAGAAGGCGCGCGATGGTGGTCTTGCCCACCCCCGGCGGCCCCCAGAATATCAGCGAGGACAGCGCACCCGACCCCAGCATCACGGTCAGCGGCGCATCTGGCCCCAGAACCTTGTGCTGGCCAATAACTTCGGAAATGGTACGCGGTCGCAGCCGGTCCGCCAGCGGGCGATGCCCGCCGCTTTCGCCCGCATCCCCGGTATCGAACAGATCTGCCACCGCTCAGACCCGGAACCGCAGAAAGCTCCGGCGGGTGCCGCGCTGGATCACGATATCGAACCGCCGGACCTCACCGCCGAACAGGGCTTGCAGGTCCTTGGGGTCTTCGACCTCCACACCATTGACGGACAAAAGAATATCGCCATTGCGCAGCCCGACGCGCGGACCGAACCGGCCCGCGTCCAGCACGACGACGCCAGACGCCTCCAACGGCAGGTTCAACTCTGAAATCACCGCCGGGTTCACCCGCGCGATCCGAAGGTCCGGCAGGATGCTGCGCTCGGGCAGCACCACTTCGTTCCGCGGCGGCATGTCCGGCGCGGCGATCAGCGAGACTTCGGTTTCCTTCTCCTCCCCGTCCCGCCGGAAGCGCACCGGTGCCTCGCTGCCAAGGCCCGCAACGCTCATTCGATAAATCATCTCATTGGGCGTATGCACCGGCTCATCGCCCACATGGGTGATCACATCCCCCACTTGCAACCCGGCCTCCAGAAACGGGCTGGCCTCGTGCAGGCCAGAGACGATGATCCCGCCTGCCCGGTCCAGCCCCAGTGGCCCCGCCATGTCGCTGTCCACCGGCTGGCCGCTGATCCCCGCCCAGGGACGGGCAAACGCCACCGCGCCCGCGCGCGCCTGCGTGACAAAGGCCTCTACCAGGTCCGCAGGGATCGCAAAGCCGATGCCGTTGGACCCGCCCGACCGGGTCAGGATCGAGGTGTTGATCCCGATCAACTGCCCTGCCATGTCGATCAGCGCACCGCCGGAATTGCCGGGGTTGATCGGCGCATCGGTCTGGATGAAATAGCCCAGCCCCGAATTGCCGCCCCCCGCCCCGGAGCGCGCCCGCCCCGCAACAATGCCACTGCTCACCGTCTGGCCCACGCCAAACGGATTGCCAATCG
>NZ_LXYI01000012.1 GCF_001650875.1 Sulfitobacter sp. EhC04 | reverse complement strand
GGACGAAACCGCTCTCGCGGTATTGGTGCTTGTGGTGGGTGTTGCGTGCTGATGTGAACGGCATGGATTTTGCGAACTGACCAACCTGTCAGACGATTGGCGCCTTCTCAATCTGACGACAGGAGGTTTCAATGTCAGAGCAACATATCCCACCGCTGCGCCGCCGTTTTCTTGAAGATATGCGGATCAAGGGGCTGCAGCCAAAAACCCAGACGATGTATTTGCGGGCGATGCGCGATTTTACAGGGTTTCTGGGTCATTCACCGGATAGCGCGACACCCGAGGAATTGCGCGCGTTCCAGCTGGACATGAAGGAGAAGGGCGTCGGCGCACCGACCTTCAACAACCGGCTGACGGTTCTGAGTTTCTTCTATGCGACGACCTGCCCGCGTCCGGAGATGAAGCAGCACATGCGGTATCAGCGCGCCGCGAAGAAGATCCCGGTTGTGCTCAGCGCCGAGGAGGTCACCCGCATTCTCGAAGCGGCACCTGGACCGGGGCTGAGATACCGGGCTGCCTTCAGCGTGGCCTACGGCGGCGGGCTCCGGGCGAGCGAGGTCACACATCTCAAGATCGGCGACATCGACAGCGACCGGATGCTGATCCGCATCGACCAGGGCAAGGGCCGCAAGGATCGCCACGTGATGCTGTCGCCGAGCCTGCTTGTCCTGCTGCGTGATTATTACCGCGAAGCCCGGCCGGCGGGCTGGTTGTTCCCGGGCCGCAACCGGGTCGACCCGATCTCGACACGGCAGTTCAACCGGGCCTTCGGTGTGGCCTGTGATTTTGCAGAGATCAAGAAGCGGGTCTCGCCCCATACGCTGCGACACAGCTTTGCCACGCATCTGCTGGAGGGTGGGACGGATATCCGGGTGATCCAAGTGCTGCTCGGGCACGCCAAGCTGGAAACCACGACAATCTATACCAAGGTTGCGACCAAGACGATCCGGGATGTGACCAGCCCGCTCGATCTGCTGGTGCGACGGGAGGCCGGCCCCGGATAGACCCCGGATCCGATGCCTCGTCCCAGACTGGAGGTTGCGGATATCTTCCGCGCTCATGGGCCGGTCTATCGCCGCGAACATGCCGGACACCTGAACCTTCCACAGTTGAAGGTCATGTCCGCGATTGAGAACTGCCGCACCGCCGCTCTCGGCGGGCATGTCGCTGCCTGCACAAAGTGCGATCACCAGCACATTGCATACAACTCCTGTCGCAATCGGCACTGCCCGAAGTGTCAGGGAGCAACCGCAAAAGACTGGATGCAGGCGCGCATCGAAGACCTTCTGCCGGTAGAGTACTTCCATGTGGTGTTCACGCTTCCGGCCCAGATTGCGGACATTGCCTTCCAGAACAAGGCGGAGGTCTATGGTCTGTTGTTCAAGGCGTCGGCGCAGACTCTGCTGACCATTGCGGCCGATCCAAAACACCTTGGTGCGCGGATCGGTATGACCTCGGTCTTGCATACCTGGGGCTCGGCGATGACGCACCATCCTCATGTGCATGTCATCGTACCGGGTGGCGGGCTGCCCCCGGACGGGTCCCGATGGGTCGCCTGTCGCCCGGGATTCTTCCTGCCGGTGAAGGTCCTGTCGCGGCTGTTCCGGCGTTTGTTCCTCGAGGGGCTGATCAGACTGCACAAAACGGGCAAGCTGGCCTTCTTCGGGAAACTGGCCGGACTGGCCGATCCCGATGCCTTCGCCTCCCATCTCGCGCCGCTGCGCAAAGCCAGCTGGGTTGTTTATGCCAAGCTACCCTTCGGCGGGCCGGAGGCCGTGCTGGCCTATCTGAGCCGATACACACACCGCGTCGCGATCTCGAACCACCGCCTCGTGAGTGCTGATGCCGATACCGTGGCTTTCCGCTGGAAAGACTACCGCATCAAACGTGGCGACCGGATGAAGACCATGCGCCTGCCCACGGACGAGTTCATCCGCCGTTTCCTGATCCACGTCCTGCCGTCGGGCTTCCACCGCATTCGCCACACAGGCTTCCTCGCAAATGGCATCCGGCGTGACAGGATCGCAACGATCAGGGGCTTACTCGATACAGAACCAAAACCCGGCCAAACGCCGGTCGAGGGGGAAAGTGACAACCCCGCAGGTCTGGATGCCCATCAGCCTTGCCCGAAGTGCGGCGGTGCCATGATCGTCATCGAGACCTTCACACGGGGCCAAACACCCAGATCCCGCGCACCGCCATGGGAGAACGCCGCATGATAAGACGCAAAAACCTGGCGTTTTCCTGTGCAGACACCGGACCAGTCAGTGCGGCCACCTCACGAGATCCCGCGTTGCAGCACGCCGGTGGAGGTAGGATAGAACGCTGGTCGGCCATGTACTGTCGGGAAAACCGACTTAACTGCGCGGTCTGTCGCCACAATGTGGTTCGCTCCGCCCCTCAGTCGATGCAGCCGTAACGCACTATCCCCATAGCACCGAGATCAGCCCGCGCTTTCCTCCTTGTCAGATTTGTCGCCGCTGCAGCTCCCGCTGACAGCAGCCACAAACCTTGGA
>NZ_LXYI01000011.1 GCF_001650875.1 Sulfitobacter sp. EhC04 | reverse complement strand
CCGCGCCCCCTTGACGGCCCTGCCCCCGCTTGCCAGAAGACCCGAACACATAACCCGCAACCGGGCGTTCAGTGGGCGCCAAACCGACGAGGAGCCGATATGGCCCAGATTTCCCTCACCCTTCCCGATGGCAACGCACGGTCCTACGACGCAGGTATCACTGCGGGCGAGGTCGCAGCCGACATTTCCAAATCCCTCGGCAAGAAAGCCATTTCCGCCACCGTGAACGGCGCGCATTTCGATCTGGCATGGCCCATCGACGCGGATGCCGACATCGCCATCCACACCATGGCCGACGATGAGCAGGCCAATGAACTGGTGCGCCACGATCTGGCCCACATCATGGCCCGCGCCGTGCAGGAGATCTGGCCCGACACCAAGGTCACCATCGGGCCGGTGATCAAGGACGGCTGGTACTACGACTTTGACCGCGCCGAACCCTTCACCCCCGAAGACCTGGGCGCGATCGAGAAAAAGATGAAGGAAATCATCAACAAGCGCGATCCCGTCCGCACCGAAGTCTGGGACCGCGATGTTGCGATCAAATATTATCAGGACCGGGGCGAGCCCTATAAGGTCGAGCTGATCGAAAGCATTCCCGGCGATGAGCCGTTGCGCATGTACTGGCACGGCGACTGGCAGGATCTCTGCCGTGGTCCGCATCTGCAACACACCGGGCAAGTGCCCGGCGATGCCTTCAAGCTGATGTCCATCGCCGGTGCCTATTGGCGCGGCGACAGCAGCCGCGCAATGCTGCAACGCATCTACGGCGTCGCCTTTACCGGCAAGGAAAAGCTGCGCGCCCATCTGAACATGCTGGAAGAAGCCGCGAAACGCGACCACCGCAAGCTGGGCCGCGAGATGGACCTGTTCCACATGCAGGAGGAAGCTCCCGGACAGGTCTTCTGGCATCCGAACGGCTGGACCATCTACACCCTGTTGCAGGACTACATGCGCCGCAAGCAACGTGCGGGCGGCTACCGCGAGATCAACACCCCCCAGGTCGTCGACCGCAAGCTGTGGGAGGCCTCGGGCCACTGGGACAAGTACCAGCATCACATGTTCATCGTCGAAGTGGACGAAAGCCGCGATGGCGAGAACGACGACGCTGCGGTCAAGAACAAGGCCCAGACCCGCATCAACGCGCTGAAACCGATGAACTGCCCCTGCCACGTTCAGGTGTTCAATCAGGGCCTCAAATCCTACCGCGACCTGCCACTGCGGCTGGCTGAATTCGGCTCCTGCACCCGGTTCGAACCCTCCGGCGCGCTGCATGGCATCATGCGCGTGCGCGGCTTTACCCAGGACGACGCGCATATTTTCTGCACCGAGGACCAGATCGAGGCGGAATGCGCCCGTTTCATCGAATTCCTGGCGGAAATCTATGCCGAACTGGGCTTTCCCACCTTCGAGATCAAATTCGCCACCCGTCCCGAAAAGCGCGTGGGGTCGGAGGAATCCTGGGACTACGTCGAAAACGCTTTGGAAGAAGCGATCCGCAAGACCGGCCGCACCTACACGCTTGAGGCGGGCGACGGGGCGTTCTATGGGCCCAAGCTGGACTTCTACCTGACCGACGCAATTGGCCGGGTCTGGCAATGCGGCACCTTCCAGGTCGACCCGAACCTGCCCGAACGCCTGAATGCCACCTACATCGGTGAAGACGGCGCAAAACACCGCCCCTTCATGCTGCACCGCGCGACACTGGGCAGCTTCGAGCGTTTCATCGGCATCCTGATCGAGGAACACAGCGGCAAGCTGCCCTTCTGGCTGGCCCCGCGTCAGGTTGTCGTGGCCTCCATCACCTCCGAAGCGGATGACTATGTCCAGGAGGTCGTGGCGGAATTGCAAGCCAAAGGCGTGCGCGCCGAAGCGGACCTGCGCAACGAAAAGATCAACTACAAGGTCCGCGAACATTCCGTCGGCAAGGTGCCGGTGATCCTCGCTGTGGGTGCCCGCGAGGTGGAGGACAAAACCGTCTCCGTCCGCCGCCTTGGCGAAAAGCAGACCAGCGTGCAGCCGCTGGCCGAAGTGGCTGTAACATTGGCTGGCGAAGCCACACCACCGGACCTGCGCGACCTGTAACAATCACCGGGCGGCCCCCGCCGCCCGGACCCCGCTTGAAACATTATCGCGGAAATCACGCGGATTTCCCGCAACTTTCAGCAGATTTCTCACGTATCTCCTGACAGGATCGTGACACACCGGCTCGTGAATGGTGCTAAGGTCCGGTGACTGCTTTACTCAGGGCATCACAGGTTACACATGACGAATACAGGAGGATCTATGTCCAACACCATGAAATCATTCGCCATTGCAGGTGCGGTTGCCGCCGCGATGACCGCACATGCCACCACCACCGCCGAAGCGGCGTCCAAGGAAAAATGCTACGGCGTCAGCCTTGCAGGGGAAAACGACTGCGCGGCAGGCCCCGGCACAACCTGCGCCGGCACCTCCGTGAACGACTATCAGGGCAACGCCTGGACATTGGTTGACGCAGGCACCTGCGCCGACATCGACCTGCCGGAAATGGCCGACGGGACAGAGCGCACGGGCTCCCTTGAAGCGCTGGACCGCGACCTGCCCGCGTAAACACAATACCCGCACTCCGGGCGGTCCGTCCGGGGTGCGCCCCACGCAGCCCGGAGCGATATGATGCTTGACGCGGCCCGCCCGTTCGACCGTCTGCCAAACGCCCCCGGCGTCGGCTACAAACCCCAGCATTTCAACGACTTGCAGAACGACCCCGGCGATGTTGCCTGGATCGAGGTGCATGCAGAGAATTACATGGGTGACGGTGGCCGCCCGCTGGCCCAGCTGCGCGCGCTGTCGGAAAAATTTCCCCTGTCGGTGCATGGTGTCGGCCTCTCCATCGGCGGCGAAGGACCACTGGACCGCGACCATCTCGCCCGGCTGAAAAAGCTCTGCGACTGGGCCAAACCGGCCAGTTTCTCCGAACATCTGGCATGGTCCACCCATGGGGCGGAGTTCCTGAACGACCTGCTGCCGCTGCCCTATACCCAGGCCACGCTGGCCCGCGTCGCGGCGCATATCAATCAGGTGCAGGACCATCTGGGGCGGCAGATGCTGCTGGAAAACCCCTCCAGCTACCTTGTATTTGACGATTCCGACTTGTCTGAATGCGACTTTCTATCTGCCCTCACCCGGCAAACCGGCTGTGGTCTCTTGCTGGATGTGAACAATGTCTTCATTTCCGCCACCAATCTGGGGATCAGCGCGCAGGCCTATATCGACGCCTACCCGACCGAACAGGTGGGCGAGCTGCATGTCGGCGGCCATGACATAGATCACGACGATCACGGCGCGCCCCTGCTGATCGACAGCCATGGCAAGCCCGTGGCCGATCCGGTCTGGGCGCTGCTGGAATATGCGTTGGCGCAGACCGGCCCGAAACCGGTGCTGGTGGAATGGGACAACGATGTGCCCGACTGGCCGACCCTGCGGGCAGACGCCCGGCGCGCCGCGATGGCGCTTGCCGCATGACCTCCCAGGGGGCATTCCGGCAGGCCCTGCTGGACCCGGATCAGCCGGTGCCAACCGGCCTCAGCGATGGCAAGGCCACCCCCGCCGGACGGCGCTATGCCGTTTATCGCAACAACGTCACCGTCTCGCTGACCGATGCGATGAAAACCGCCTTCCCGCTGGTCCGCAAGCTGATCGGCGGCCAGCGCTTTGACCACCTCTCGCTGGAATTTGTCCGCAGCCATCCGCCCCGATCGCCGCTGATGATGTTCTACGGCGCTGATTTTCCCGCCTTCATCAAGGGGTTCGCCCCCCTGGCACAGATCGGCTACCTGCCCGATGCCGCCCGGCTCGACCTTGCCCTGCGCCAGTCCTACCATGCGGCAGATGCACCGCCTTTCGATCCCGCCCCGCTGGCGACAATGGCCCCCGACGCGCTCTCGGACCTGCGCCTGCCATTGGCCCCGGCCAGCGTGATCCTGCGCTCGGCATGGCCGCTCTACGACATCTGGCGCTTCAACATGCAGGCAGAGGCCCCCAAACCCGCCGCACACCCCCAGGACGTGCTGGTCACCCGGCCCGAATTCGACCCGCTGCCGCACCCCCTGCCCTCCGGTGCCGCCGACTGGCTCGCGGCACTGGCCGAGGGTCAAACCCTGGGTGACGCCGTGGACAGGGCCAGCGCGTGCCACCCTGATTTCGACCTCGGCCCCTGTCTGGCCGCCGCCCTCACCGCCCGGGCGTTTTCCGCCCTTTGACCAAGGACACGATATGTCATCACTTCTGTCTCGCTACTTTGCCCTTACGGACCGGCTGGGACGGGCGGACTGGCTTTTGTCAACGCTTGCAAGGTTCCTCTTTGCGGCGGTCCTGCTGGTCTATTTCCTGAACTCCGGCCTGACCAAGCTGGGCGAGGGTCTGGCGGGGCTTTTCGTGCCCTCCGCCGGGGCCTATGCCCAGATTTTCCCCAAGGCCTTCGAGGCCGCAGGCTATGACACGGACGCGCTTTCCGTGTTTCACCAGATCGTTGTCGTTGCCGGCACCTGGGCCGAATTCATCCTGCCCGCCGCCATCGTGCTGGGGCTGTTCACCCGCCTCGCGGCACTTGGCATGATCGGCTTTGTTGTCCTGCAATCGCTGACCGACATTTACGGCCACGGCCAGACCGATGCACTGGGCGCATGGTTCGACCGCTTCCCCGATGCGCTGGTGCTGGACCAACGCGGCCTCTGGGTGTTGCTGTTGCTGGTGCTGGTGGTCAAGGGGGCCGGGCCGCTGTCCTTCGACCGGGCGCTGCGCGGCGGAACCGGGCGGGTTTGACCAATGTTCACGCGAACCGACACCCTCCGGAAGGCCGCAAGCGGACGCTCTGACCGAGGCGGTTGGGTGTCGGCTATGCGGGCTTTGCGGTCTTACACCAAAGCCCGGAATCAAGCCGAAGGCGCCGGGCCGCGCATCGCAGGGCCGTGGTGCGGCGATCCGACAGCAGTGACTGGCACTTTATGGCAGCCAAACAATTCCTACCTGACGATGAGGCACAACAGCAGCCAAATCGCCGTGCCGGGGGACGGCCCGTCATGTCGCAGACATGCCTCTGGCATGATGCGCGGCGGCCTTCGGCCTTGACTCCGCGCGAGCGGAAAGGCCTCTTTCCAGGCCTCCGCCCCACGTCAACCCAATGTCCGTATTGTCGGTTCGATTGCACAGGGGTGGCGGTCGCCTCTGAACATCCCAGTCAATTTTCGCTGCACATGGATAATCATTCTGGTGTCAGCCAGCACGCGTTTACAGCGACCCGCCTTTAACCTGAAGCATATCACATCGCCAATGTCCCGAGAGCGCGCGGCGCGGCATGGTATTGGCGATTCAAGTTCAAGGCGGGGCGCTTTAACCGGCAGGAGTCAGGACCGAAGGGACTTCAGATCGGCCTCGACGTCCTTGCTCCACCCCAGAAAAAGCGCATTGCCCGCCGCAATCAGCGGTCGTTTCATCACCGCCGGATGTGCCTTGATCAGATCCCGCGCCGCCATGCCGCGCTCTGCCTCATCCAACCCCCGCCAGGTGGCCGAGCGCGTGTTGACCAGCGCCCCCTGAAACTGCGCCAGTGCCGCATCCAGTACCGCGTCAGGCAGGCCTTCGGCCCGCACATCCACCAATTCCGCATCAGGCAGCGATTTCAGCGCCTTGCGGCAGGTGTCACAATTCTTCAATCCATAGATGCGCATTTCGCAGGCCCTTTTGTCAGTCCACAGCACTTTATTGCAGGAAATTTGGACGGGAAACTTGATTTTCCCACTCAGCGCTCAATCTTTTCATGTGTGGGTCCGGGCACTGACCAGACCCACCCTGCCCCGGCAGGAACAGCAAAGATCAAAGGAGGCACGGACATTATGCCAACTGGCACCGTGAAGTGGTTCAACACGACCAAAGGGTACGGTTTCATCGCGCCCGAAGGCGGGGGGAACGACGTTTTTGTACATATCTCTGCAGTGGAGCAATCCGGCCTGACCGGCCTTGCCGACGAGCAGAAAGTGAGTTTTGAACTCAGCGAGGGACGCGACGGCCGTCAGATGGCGACCGATCTGGCGCTGCTCTGACCGATGTGGTCCCGGCGGCATTGCACCGGGACCCCTTGATCACATCAGTCGCAGCCCTTCAGACCCGCCTGACAATGCGCGCGCGCCGAGCGCACGTAATGTTTCTTGACCGGTTTGTGCTGGCGCACCGGATGGGCCATGGCCTGCTGGTAGGTCATGCTCTGGTTTGGTGACCCACAGCAGATAACCCCAGCGATTGTAATGGGTTGCAGGCCCGCCGGGCAGTAATTTGCACTGGCTGGATAGGCATAGATCTTGGGCCCTGCCGCGACCTGCGCAGGCATCAATGTGGCGAATGTCATGGCGACGGCAGCCATCGCTCCGGTTGTGAGACGCATGTTTTCCCTCGTATATAGTACCGCTTTTATGGCCCAAGTGTGACCGCGCGCGGCTGGGCTGTCCAGCGTTTATTGCTTCATTTGTCCTAACTTAGCCGCGCAGGCAGGTGTTGATAGCCGTGAAAGCGGATGCGCCCGCCGGGGACGCGCAGACCTGTCAGGGCATAGCTCGGGAAGCGTTGCAGGAAACGGGCTATCGCAATGCGCCCCTCCATCCGCGCCAGGGTCAGCCCGACACAGACATGCGGCCCTCCGGCAAAGGCCAGATGCCGGTTCGGCTTGCGGGTGATGTCGAAGGTCGCCGGATCGTCAAAGACTTCCGGGTCACGGTTGGCCGCACCGATGCACAGGTGCAGGTTGCTGCCCGCAGGGATATCAAACCCGCCCAGCGTGACCTGCGCGGTTGTCTCACGGTTGCCGAACTGGTTTGGGGACCGCAGGCGCAGAACCTCTTCCACCGTGGTGTCGATCAGGGCAGGATCATCCATGAGCCGCTGCTTCTGATCAGGGAAATCATGCAGCAACGCCAGGCCATTGCCGATCAGGTTGGTCGTGGTCTCATGCCCTGCATTGAGGATGAAAATACAGTTCTGGATCAACTCGATCTCGCTCAGCCTGCCGCTGTCGTCGCCATTGATCAGGCGGGTCAGCACATCGGTCTCGGGGTCGCCCGGATCGGCGCGGCGGCGGGCGATGAGGTCTTGCAGGTAGGTCTTGAATTCTGTCACCGCCCGGTGCCCACGGGCAAGCTGCGCCTCGGTCAGGGTGGGCTCCAGCGCGCCAAGAATGGCCAGCGACCAATCCCGCAGGGGCGCGCGTTCATCCATCGGGACATCCAGCAGGTTGCCGATGATCTGGATCGGGATGGAGGAGGCGAAATCCTCGATCAGGTCGGCCTCCCGCGGCATGGCATCCAGCAGGTGATCGACGGTAGCTATCAGGCCGGGTTCCATCCGCGCCAGCGCCTTGGGCGTGAGGGCGGAGGTCATGATCCGCCGCACGCGGGTGTGCAGCGGCGGGTCGTTGAACACGAGGCTGGTCGTGTGATGTTCATAGAGCGGGGAACCGGGGCCGAATTTGGGCGCAAAGGCCTGTTTCTTGTCGGAGATATAGAGGGTGGTGTCGCGGTAGATCGCGTTCAGATCGGCGTGGCGGCTGATCAGGAACGACCCGTCGGGCTGGGGGCAGAAGGGGGCCTCGGCCAGCAGCCGGTCGTAATGCGGGAAGGGATTTTCGAGGAAATCCGCAGGGGGATTGGACAGGTCGAACATGGGCGGAGTCTGGGGGGATTTTCGCGGCTGTCAATGAGGTGCGGAGCGGTTCACAGCTGTGAACTTTAAGGTATTGTTAATGTTGATTTATTTTTGGTTTCCGGTGCGTTCGGCGGGGTGTTGCGATCCGGCGGGACCGCGGGTTTCAAACTTTTGCCCAAATCGGGCGGTATGGACCCGCATGGAATTCGTGAAAGCCCGCGAGCACGGCTGGCTGGAAAGCCTGAGCCAATATGAAACGCCAATCCAGATGGGTGTGCTGGCGCTTGTCGTAGTGTTCCTGGGATGGCAGGCCGTCCGCCTCTGGCGCAAGCCGCGCCGGTCGCAGGCGTGCCGTTGGCGCAAGGACGGTGCGAAGGGTGGGATGCGGCGCTGGCGGTGTACGCAATGCGGCATCGACGCGTTCAGCCAAGACCGGCGACCACCGACGATCTGCAAACGGGGATTGCGAGAAGTCGGGCTTTAGCAGGGTTGCCCACCTGTCCCTGCCTTGGGTGACTTATTCAGGACACCGCTCTATCGGAACCTCACGCCCGGCGCGTCTGTGGGGTGAGGCATGGTCCGGCGAAGCCGGATCAAAAGGTCCGGGGGACCTTTTGAAATGCCAAACGCGGATTGCGCGAGCAATTCGCCGGGGATGCAAGCGCTGCCCTCAACAGAAAGCACCGCGCCCGAACCGAGGGGTGGGAAGCGAAGCGCCCGCCCCGTGGGGGCGGTTCGGGCGCTGCCAAATCGGAGATTTGGCATGGATGCGGAAAGATTGAGGGAGTTCCTTAGAGTGACTGTAAATCGGTGCCGCAGATCTTAGAAGCCGCCATTACGCTGACTATTAATCACCAGTAAACTTTGTCATTTGGGTTCTTGCTGTAAACCCTGCGGTTAAGGGCGGCACAATGGACCCGACCCAAACGAATAAATCACGAGAGGTCAAAAAAGCTTCATACACGACATGACACATTGGAAAAGCAAGAAACAGGAAAGATGAGCCAAGAAATACTGCATTTTGTCCAAGAGTGAGTGGCTCAGGTTTCATAACAATATCGTTGGCTTTGCTACCAACAACGAAAAATAGGAAGACCATGCAAAAAACAAAAATCTTCCAATACTCGAAATGTGGCTCCTGAACTTCCACCAATTAAAATTCCTAAAATTTAAACGCTACTTCTTCTAGTCAATGAATATAAAATTTCCATACTCTATACCAGTTTGCCCCAACTGATCCTCGGTCAAAGGTACCGCCCCCGAGTCTTTCGCCCCCAAGTACGCCCAGCATCCTTGGGAACAAACTCCTTGTGCTTGCCCAGCAATTTCGCCCGAGTCAAGTTTAACCCAAACATCGGAACCCTTGAACGACCCAATTTCCTCCACATCGGAAACACTGAACTTTTGCAACGGCTCGATTTCACCCAGCTCTTCATTGAAAGCGTTGCCGAACCACGCGGACGGCTTCTTTGCATAAACCTTCAGCCTACCAATTGGCTCGACCGTTTGTGCATCTAAGACAGCGGTTGGTCCAGGGACCAGTACAGTCTTGCTTTGAGCAAGGGCGCTGAACCCAGCCATAGTAAACGCTGCTCCTAGCGCAAATACCATCTTTATCATGTCGGTTTTCCGATTAGTGAGCATAGGTAGCCTCCTCTGATACGAGAAAGGCTAAAGCATAATGTCCTTAATACCGGGTAAAAATCAACCCAAAACCCCCTCAAACTCCCGCCATTCCCCCTTCGACATCCCCGACGTCTCCTGAGTGACCTCCTCCCCCTTCAGCATCCGGCGCACGCAGTCCAGCGCCTTGCCCGACAGGGTCGCACCGCCCAGACGGTAATCCTCGAAGGCACCATAAGCCGCCGGGACCCAGTCGGCCACAACATTGCAGATCGCATCGGCATAGACCCGGATCTCGTATTGCGCATGGGCGTCGGCGCGCAGGCGGAGGAAGTGGAACAGGTTGTGCAGATCCACTTTCCAATACCATTGGGTATAGACATTGGCGGGCAGGTTCATGCGGGCGAGTTCGCGGGCCAGGCCGTCCTGCCCCTCCTGGGAAATCATCTGTTCGTAATTGTCATAGGCGCGGTTGCTGTCGGATTTCAGGATTTCGAGGACGCGGGCGGCCTCCTCGCCCTCCAGCACGCCACCGCGGCCCTGGTTGTTGACCACGGATTGCGCGTTGATGTGTTCCGGCGCGGGAATGTAGAATTCGCGGTCCAGGATCGAATAGCGGGCGGAGTATTCGTTGACGTTGGCGGTGCGGTGCCTGATCCACTGGCGGGCGACAAAGACGGGCAGTTTGACGTGCAGCTTGATCTCGCACATCTCGAAGGGCGTGGAATGCCAGTGCCGCATCAGATAGCGGATCAGCCCTTCGTCGTTCTGCACGCTCTTGGTGCCCTTGCCATAGGACACGCGGGCGGCCTGGCAGATCGCTGAATCGTCGCCCATGTAGTCGATGACCCGGATAAAACCGTGATCCAGCACCTCATGCGCGCGGTAGAGATGCGCCTCCATCCCCGGCACGGTGGCGCGCAGGGTCTGCTGCGACTGGCTGCGCAGGGTGTCGATTTCGGCTTGTTGCTCGGGCGTGAGGGTCATGGGGCGCGTCCTGTGATGGGCTTGGGATTCGCGTTTTACTATATCTGCGGGGGTGCGTCACAGGAACCACGATATGCGGTATTGTTTTTGGGATGCACTGCGCGATGAAAATAACCCGGCCCCGTATCGCGCGTTGACAAGACGCGTGACGGTTTGGGAGGGTGCGGAAAAACAAAGATATATATTGAGGGCAGAACACGTGACACGTCTATGGATGGGCCTTGCGGTCGGAATTGGCCTTGCGGGCTGTAGCGGAACACCCCCTTTTGGCGGGGATGCAGTGGATCAGGGCGGCGCGGATACCGACGCGGGCAATGTCTATCTGGATGAGCAGAACACGTTCCTGTCGCTGAACAACATCAGCTATGATCCGGGTTCCGATACGCTGACGCTGAACAACATTCCGTTTGACGACCCCGACAACGCCTATGAGCGGATCGGGACGGAGCAGTTCAACAACGGCTTCAACGCCTATCAGAGCGCGCCCGCGGCGGGCACCAACGAGATCCAGTATTTCGCGGTCTTCCGGCGATCCGACAGCGGGCTAACGCAGGTCGCGGCGGCGGGGACAACGGCCTATATTGATTTTGGTTATGGCGGTGCCGGGGCGCAGCGGCTGGGCGCGACTCCGTCGCTGCCGGCGAATGGCATCTATTCCTATTCGGGCGAATATGCCGGGGTACGCACCAGCCTGAACGCGGGCGTCAATGGTGAAAACGTGGTGAATTATGTTACCGGCGACGTGGAACTGGCGGTCGATTTCGACGATTTCGATGATACCGGCACGATTGGCGGCTTTGTGACGAACCGGGCGCTTTACAATGATGCCGGTCAGCCGATTGGCGCGCTGGACGGGTTCATCTCGCTTCAGGATACGACAATTGATTTCGCCACAGCCACAACGGTGACAGCCGACGCCAGTGAGGTTGTCGGCGGCAATATCGTCCGCTCCGGCAGCTGGGAAGGTGTGCTGGCAGGCCCCGGCGGGACCGAGGTTGCGGGGATTCTGTTTGTCGAAGGGGCCACGGGCAATGCCAACAACGGCATCCGCGAAGTGGGTGGTTTCATCGCGGAGCGGTGATGAAACGCCTGACATTGCCCCTCGCCTGTGCGCTGGTCATCGCCGGAGCGGGGTTGGCGCAAACCACATTGGACCCGGATGAGGCCAGGCTGACAGCGGCGCAGTTGCTGTCGGCGGGACAGCTGCGCGCGGCGGCTGACATCACCACGGTGCTGATCAGGCGGGACGCGCGGGATACGCCCAGTCTGATCGTGCATGCCCATGCGATGCGCAGGCTGGAACGCTATGGCCCCGCGCAACAGGCCGCGCGGCAAGCCTGGCGCACGGCGGAGCGGGACATCGAGAAATACGGCGCGGCACTGGCGATGGCGCAGGCGCTTTCGTCGGACGGCAAGAAGACGCGGGCGCAGTTCTGGCTGCGCCGCGCGGCCCAGGTGGCGCCGAGCCAGCGCATGCGCAACCGGGCGGTGCGCGATTACCAGTTCGTGCGCACGGCGAACCCAT
Source organism: Sulfitobacter sp. EhC04 (assembly GCF_001650875.1). Lineage (GTDB taxonomy): Bacteria > Pseudomonadota > Alphaproteobacteria > Rhodobacterales > Rhodobacteraceae > Sulfitobacter. The sequence continues at coordinate 149,746 of NZ_LXYI01000011.1, read as the reverse complement.
GGTCGGTGAATTTCTCTTTCGGGATCAACCCCAGCGACAACGTCAACAACGCCCCGCGCGACAATACCTTTGTGCTGGGGGGGCTGATTTTTACCAACCCGGCGGCTGTGCCGATTTCGGGTCTGTCGATCAGCACGGACACGACGCTGCGCTATAATTTCAACGTCCAGACCACCAGCCGGAACTTCGTCGCACTGCGCTGGACGGAAAGCCATGTGGTCTTTACCGACGATGACGTGCCTGCCGGTGTCAGCGCATCGGACTACGCCTTTCGCAGGTTGCAGGCGCGGGTGGGACACGACTGGACCAACGGGCCGGGCAAGCCGCGCCAGACGGTTTCTTTCAGCTTTGGCCAGCTTTGGTCGGGTGGTACTCACTTTGCCTACGACTATGAGGTCGAGTTTCGGCAGGCCTTCCAGCGCAAGAACGGGCGCAGTTTTGTCTGGGATGCGCGTTTCGGTCATTCCGACCGAAAGGATGCGGCGATCCGGTCAAACAACACCTATGCGCTGGGTGGGCGGTGGAGCCGTCCCCTGGCCAGCGGCGACAGGATCAGCTGGGACGCCGCAGTGACACGCACCGACAGTGACAGCCGCGCCATCGCCCACACCAGGCTGAACCTTGGATCGCAATATGCCTTTGCCGAGCCGGTGCTGGGCGCGCAGGCATTGGTATCGGTCGCGGGCGAGCTGCGCCAATACGACGATCCGCTCTATAGCCCGCAGGCGCGACGCGACGTCAAGGCGACGATTTCCGGCTCATTACTCTTTGTTGATTTTGACACTTTCGGTTTCGCCCCTAAACTTACACTCGAAGCGAGCCAGACAAGTTCGAACATCACCCGCTTCGAGACACGGAACTTCGGGCTGAACATCGGCTTTCAATCGCTATTCTGAGCCCGGCGACACAAAGGAAACCGCATGCCGATCAAATATCTGCACACCATGGTGCGCGTCAAAGACCTTGATGCCTCGATTGATTTCTACAAGAAGCTGGGGCTGATCGAACGCCGCCGGATCGACCACGAGGGCGGGCGGTTTACGCTGGTGTTCCTGTGTCCCCCCGGCATGGAGGATGGCCATGCGGATGTGGAGCTGACCTATAACTGGGACGGCGACGACGCGTTGCCCGGCGACAGCCGGCATTTCGGGCACCTCGCCTATACGGTCGAGAATATCTATGACATGTGCCAGAGCCTGATGGACCAGGGCGTGACGATCAACCGTCCGCCGCGCGACGGGCACATGGCCTTTGTGCGCAGCCCCGACAACATCTCGGTCGAGCTGTTGCAGGAGGGCGATGCCCTGCCCGAGCAGGAACCCTGGGCCAGCATGGAAAACACCGGTCATTGGTAAGGGCCGCCGCCCTTCTGGCGCTGCTTGCCACCCCTGCGGCGGCGGCGGATTGCCGTCTGGCGCTGGTGCTGGCGATGGATGTGTCCAGTTCGGTGGACCCCTCCGAGGACCGGTTGCAGCGGCAGGGCACGGCGACCGCCCTGACGTCGCCCGAGGTGGCCGAGGCCTTCTTTGCCTCGGACCTGCCGGTGGCGCTTGCGGTTTACGAATGGTCGGGGCGGTATAACCAGCAGGTCATACTGGATTGGACGATGATCGACAGCCCCATGGCCCTGACGGGGGCGGCGGAGACTGTGGCGGCCAGCCTGCGCAGCCACAACGAGTTTCCCACCGCCATGGGCTATGCGCTGGGGTTTGGCGCGGGCCTGCTGGCGCGTGCGCCCGATTGTCTGGAAAAGACCCTGGACATCTCCGGGGACGGTCAGAACAACGAGGGGTTTGGCCCTGATATCGCCTATCGCGAATTCCCCTTTGACGGGGTGACGGTGAACGGGCTGGCGATCAACGCGGCCGATTTCGAGGGTGAACTGGGGTTGATCGCCTTTTACCGGGGCGAGGTGCTGCACGGGCCGGGGGCCTTTGTGGTGATCGCGGACGGGTTTTCGGACTTTGCCCGAGCGATGCGGCAAAAGCTGGTGCGCGAAGTGTCCCCGGCGGCGATCGGGGCCCTGATCCGCCGCGAGGGGGACAGGTGATCCGTCTTGCGGCCCTTGTGGCCGCCCTTTTGCTGGGGCCGGTGCTGGCCCATGCCGATTGCCGTCAGGCGCTGGCGCTGGCGCTGGATGTATCCGGCTCTGTCGATGCGCGGGAATATCGCCAGCAGATCGGCGGGCTGACAGAGGCGCTGGACAGCCCGGAGGTGCGCGCCCGCATTCTGGCGATGCCGCAGGCACCTGTCCGTCTGATGGTGTTTGAATGGAGTGGCCCGCAGGATCAGGTGGAGCTGGTGCCCTGGACCGACCTGGACAGTACCGCCGACCTTGACGGCGTGATCGAAACCCTGCGTCAGACCACCCGGCGCGCCGCGGCACCCGGCACCGCGCTGGGGGTGGCAATGGCCGACGGGGTGCGCAGACTGTCTGGCCAGAGTGATTGCTGGAAACGCACGCTGGATATTTCAGGCGATGGAAAGTCCAACCTCGGCCCCCGCCCCCGCACTGTCAAAACCCAGCTTGAAGGCAGCGGCGTGACCATCAATGCGCTGGTGATCGGGGTGGACGACCCCCGGTCAGGTGACATCCGCCAGGCCGAGATCGGAGAGCTGTCCTCCTACTTCCGGGCGGAGGTGATCATGGGGCCGGATGCCTTTGTGCGCACCGCCATCGGCTTTGCCGATTATGCCCGCGCGATGAAGGAAAAACTGTTGAAGGAACTGGAGGGGCTGGTGGTTTCCGAACTGGTGCCCCCTGCCCGGAACCTGCGCGCGGCAGATCAGTAGATATAGCGGATCTGGTCGGTCCAGTACCGTTCCATCCGTTTCAGCGACAGGGTGATGTCGGCAATGCCCGTCGGGCCCAGCACGCGTTTCTCTTCCAATCCGTCGGCATGGCGCGAGAAGAGGTCAGACACCACATCGCGGATATTGCGCCCCTTTTCGGTCAGGCGGACCCGGACGGAGCGGCGGTCGATCTCGCACCGGTTGTGGTGCATATAGCCCATTTCGACCAGTTTCTTGAGGTTGTAGCTGACGTTGGAGCCCTGGTAGTAGCCCCGGCTTTTCAATTCGCCCGCCGTCACCTCGTTATCGCCGATGTTGAACAGCAGCAGGGCCTGTACCGCGTTGATTTCCAGCACGCCGACGCGTTCGAATTCATCCTTGATCACGTCCAGCAGCAGGCGATGCAGACGCTCGACCAGCGACAGCGCCTCAAGATATCCCATCATGAAGCCCTTTTCCCGTCCGGGGATGGCCATTGGTTCCTGAATGCTCATTTCTCTCTCCGACTCGGTGCGTTGGAGGGAATTTGCGCAAAAAAGCAGAATATTTCGTTAAACGGAAAGTGAAGCGGGCGTGCGGTGGGGGCATCCGGCCCCTGGCGGAGCTTCATAACCGGCGCAGTGAAGGGCCGGTTCGCGCCCTTTTCCACTTTCCGTTCGCGCGGAATCAAGGCCGCAGGCCGCCGCGCATTGCCGGGCCGTCCCCCGGCACGGCGATTTGGCTGCTGTTGTGCCTGACAGGCAGGTAGGAAGTGTTTGGCTGCCATTAAGTGGCATGAACGACGGTCGGATCGCCGCACCACGGCCCAGCGATGCGCGGCTTGGCGTTACACTGAGAACAGCAACAAAATCCCGTATGGCAGACCCTACGCCGGTCGAACCCCGCCCGCCAGTTGCGCGCGGATCATGGTGATGAACGGCGCGTAGCGGTTAGGCGGTTCTGCCTGTTCGGAAACCCACAGATAGAGATCGTGATCGCTTTCGTTCAGCATCTCTTCGTAGAGGGTCAGATCGGCGTCATTCATCTGCGCCAGGTGAACAGCGGCAAAGGCGGGCAGGATCAGGTCCATTTCCTTGATCCCGCGCCGCATCGACCGCATGTGCAGCCGCTTTACCCGGTGTTCGGCAAGCTCAGACATTCGCGGTGTCTGTCATGACACGGCGCAGGCGTTTTTCCAGCCGCCCCATGTCTTCGGCCTTGCGCATCATGTCCGCGCGCAGGCTGCGGATTTCCGACATGATCTCTGTCAGGCCCGCGTTGTCGGGTATCGCCGCATCCGGCGCAACGATGCCTTCGCCTTCGCCGTTGATCAGCCACATCATCGACACGTTCAGCAATCCTGCCAGCATCGACAGCCGGTTCGCGCGTGGTTCTGCATGGTCATCTTCCCAGCCGCGCAGGGTGGGCAACTGCACACCCAGCCGCTTGGCCAGTTCTCCCTGGCTCATGCCAGCTTGTTCGCGTGCTGCGGCGAGCCTGTCGCCAAAGGTTGCAGCATCGGGTCCGTACCAGTCCGTTACATCGTCCATTCATCATCCCTTTCATCAGAACAAAGGCGTTCTTTCTTGATCGGTTTGCCTCTCCCCCCTAAGAGGGTCGCGCATACATCACATACCGAGGTCCGGAATGGAACTGCTCTCTGCGACGCTTGACCGCGTCAAACCGTCCCCCACAATTGCTGTCACCACCAAGGCGGCGGAACTCAAGGCTGCGGGGCGCGACATCATCGGCCTTGGCGCGGGCGAGCCGGACTTCGACACGCCGCAGAACATCAAGGACGCGGCCGTCGCGGCGATCGCCTCTGGCAAGACGAAGTATACCCCAGTTGACGGCATTCCGGAACTCAAGCAGGCGATCTGCGAAAAGTTCAAGCGTGACAACGGGTTGGACTACAAACCTTCGCAGGTCAGCGTCGGTACGGGCGGCAAGCAGATCCTCTATAACGCGCTGATGGCGACGATGAACCCCGGCGAGGAAGTCGTGATTCCCGCGCCTTACTGGGTCAGTTACCCCGACATGGTGCTGCTGGCGGGGGGGGAACCTGTGATCGCGCCCGCAACCCTGGAAGACGATTTCAAGCTGACGCCCGCGGCCCTGGAAGCCGCGATCACGCCGAAAACAAAATGGTTCATTTTCAACTCACCCTCGAACCCCACCGGCGCGGGCTACAGCCGGGACGAACTGAAGGGGCTGACCGATGTGTTGCTGCGTCACCCGCATGTCTGGGTGATGAGCGACGACATGTATGAGCATCTGGCCTATGACGGGTTCGAGTTCTGCACCCCGGCGCAGGTTGAACCGGCACTTTATGACCGGACGCTGACGGTCAACGGCGTGTCCAAGGCCTATGCCATGACCGGCTGGCGCATCGGCTATGCCGCAGGCCCCGAAAAGCTGATTGGCGCGATGCGCAAGATCCAGTCGCAGAGCACTTCCAACCCCTGTACCATCAGCCAGTGGGCGGCGGTGGAGGCGTTGAACGGCACGCAGGATTACATCGCCCCCAACAACGAGATGTTCGTGCGCCGCCGCAACCTTGTGGTTTCCATGCTGAATGCGATCGACGGTGTCACCTGCCCGGTGCCGGAGGGGGCATTCTATGTCTACCCCTCCATCGCCGGGCTGATCGGCAAGACCTCTGCCGGGGGGGCCAGGATCGAGAATGACGAGGCCTTTGCCACCGCCCTGCTGGAAGAGACCGGGGTGGCCGTGGTGTTCGGGGCCGCCTTCGGGCTTTCACCCAACTTCCGGGTCAGCTACGCTACGTCCGATGCAGCGCTGAAAGAGGCCTGCGGCCGCATCCAGACCTTCTGCGCGGGCTGCGTGTAACGAGGTACCCATGTCGACTGAACTGCCAGAATACTATTTCCGGGTCCGCGAAAACGGGGCCGCAGTGTTTCGGATCGACACCGAGAACCGCCAGCGGCGGATCGAGATGGACCAGATCGCCATGGCCAATATCCGCAATGGCGAGATCAAGCCGCATGGCGACCGGACCCTGTCAGAGGCGGACCTTGACACCATCCGCAACTGGATGGAGGAGCGCCGTCAGGTTCTGGCCCATCGCGACATCGACGACATCCACCGCGCTGTCGATTATCTGAACCTGACGACGCAATGGGTGCAGTCCAAGGCCACCGACGAACAGCTGGAGGCGGTCACAGATGCGCTGCTGCTGGCGATGCACGATCTGCGCAGCACGCTGGTGCGCAAGAAGGCGGACAGGCTGCTGAAGGATTGAGGCATATTGTTTCGCGTCAGAGCGTGTCGCGATCCTTTGCACTCACAGAACACGCTGAAACCTTTTTATACCGCATATCTGCGGTGCCAGGGTTGGGACCCTAAGAACCGGTTCCCGATCTTGATACGCCCTGACCGGAAATGCACTCGGCTTTGATTTACAAAAGAAGACATGTCAAAAATGACATGTCTTCTTTTGTAAAGGACCGGAAGATGGAGCAAGCAATTGCACCGGGGTCGCTGTGACCCTTCGGGTTAAAGCGCCCCGCCATGAACTTGAATCGCCGATACCCTGCCGCGCTTCGCGCTCTCGGGACATCGGCGATACGGAATGTATCAGGTTAAAGGCGGGACGCTGTAAAACTGGAACATCTGACGCTGCCTGACGTCAATGATTTTAACATTTTAAAGCGCCCCGCTTCAGTCTTGAACCGGCCATACCCTGCCGCGCTATCGGTTTTGGGACATTGGCGATGAGATTTGCCTCAGGTCAATGACGGCACACTATAATGACGGCACACTATAGCGTCAGATGGTTCAGGTTTATCGCGCTGCACGTTAGGGGCATGATCTAGCCATCCCTGCCGGGTTCCGCCGGATTGCTGGAGAACAGGGCGATCTTGTTGCCCTGCGGGTCGCGCAGGTAGCCGACATAGAACTGCGGCCCATAGGCGGCGCGAAAGCCCGGTTGCCCCTCGTCCTGACCGCCAACGGCAAGCGCTGCCGCGTGCAGGGCGCGCACCTGGGCTTGGCTGCGGGCTTCAAATGCGATCATGGTGCCATTCCCGACAGAGGCCGGACGCCCGTCAAAGGTTGGTTTGACATAGAAATCCGGTTGCGACTGCTGACCCGGCTCTACGGGCAGCGCATAGCTCAGCCCCTCCGGCCCCTCCTTTAGCGCGTAACCGAGCGCCGGGAGGAACGCCGCGTAAAACCGTTTCGCGCGGGCGATGTCATCGGCACCAACTGTGACATAGGCGATCATGCTGCATGGTCCTTTCCGACGGTCTTTACCGTCACGCCCCAGAACCGCAGATTCAGCAGGATCGCGGCAACGCCCAGACCGGTGACCAGACCGGACCAGACCCCGATGCCGCCGCCGCCCAGCGTGAATCCCAAAAGGTAAGAACAGGTCATTCCCACCCCCCAATAGCTGAAGGCGGCAATCCACATCGGCACGCGGGTATCCTGCACGCCGCGCAGCAACCCCAGTGTGACAGCCTGCGCCCCGTCGACGAACTGAAACAGCGCCGCCATGGCCAGCAGACCCACGCCGATGCTGAGGATCTGCGCGCGCGCCGGTTCACCGTCCTGCATGAAAGCCGACAGCAGCGGCTCTGGCCAGCCCAGAAAAATCACCGTGGCAAAGACCGAAAAGACCACCGACATCCCCGTGACCGTGATCGCGCCACGCGACAGGCGCGCCGCGTCGCGACGGCCATTTGCATTGCCCGCGCGGATGGTGGCCGCATTGCTGAGCCCGAGGTGCACCATGAAGGTGATCGAGGCCAATTGGATCGCGATGCCATGGGCCGCCAGCGGCACCGTGCCCAGCCAGCCCATCATCACGGCGGTGGCGGCGAAAAGGCCAACCTCGCTTAACGCCGTCAGCCCGATCGGCCAACCCAGCCGGAACACCCGGACCAGCATCTGCGCATCCGCCCGCCAAAGGCGCACGAAAATGCGATGCTGTGGCACCACCAGCAAGACGTAGATCACCACGCAGATCAGCGAAACGGCATTGGTGGTGACAGAGGCGATGGCCGCCCCCACCACGCCCAGTTCCGGCGCGCCCCAATTGCCGAAGATGAGCGCGTAATTGGCCAGCGCATTGATCCCCGCCGCGATCAGCGTGATCCAGAACACGATCTGCGTGCGTTCGAGCGCGGCCAGATAGCTTTTCAGTGTCATCACCAGCAGGGCGGGCAGGATGCCGAATCCCATGACCCTCAGATAGCGGCCCGCCTCCCGTGCCAGTTCATCGCTCTGCCCCATCATCCGCAGGATCGGCTCTGCCCAGATCATCACCGGCAGCGACAGCAGCCCAAAGCCAAGCGACAGCCACAGCCCCATGCGGGTGGCGCGGCGGATGCCGGTATCGTCCTCTTCGGCGTCAAAAGCCGCGACCATGGGCATCACCGCCCAGGCAAAGCCGGAGCCGAAGATGAACAGCACGAAAAAGAAGGTGGAGGCCAGCGTAACCGCTGCCAGTTCGTCGATCCCGTACCAGCCCATCATGACCGTATCGGTCACGCCGATGGCCACCTGGGCCAGGTGTCCGCCGATCAGCGGCAGGCCCAGCGTCAGGATTGCGCGCACATGGCCGCCGTATGTCAGAGGGGTCGTCATATCCCAGCCATACGCCGGGATATGGCGAAGGTGAAGAGATGAAACGCCCGGTTCAAACCCGTCTCAGACCCGGCTCAGATGGGTCTCCTTGAAGCCGCTGGCGTACTTCAGCCCGTAACCCATCGCGCGGTCCAACCCGATATGCGCCCCCCAGATCAGTGCAAGCGACAGGGCAAGATCACTGCCGGACCAGAGCCCTGCCCCGGCCAGCGCCAGCGGTGTCAGGTAGCTGTGCCCAATGTTGTAGACCAGCGCGCCGGTCTGCTTGTCCCGCAAGTAGCCCAGCATGAAGAGGTCGGGCGCAAGAATCAGCAGGGCAAAAAGCCCCCAGCCGCCGCCCTGTTGGGCATAGATGAGAATACAGACCCCTGCCAGCGCCAGCCCTTCGAGTTGAAGGGTGAGGGCCTGCGGGTTTGACCTGGTTGCACGGGGTGTCGGGGTCTTTGCCATGGTATCGCCTTTCGTTGCTGTGGCCTCAGCATGACCAGAAACCCTTCCTGAAAGAAATTGACCAAAAAGGAATACTCACCTAACACAAAATGATGAGCACCCCCTCGCTTGATCTGATCCCGGCCTTTCATGCGGTGATGACCCACGGCAGCCTATCGGCTGCGGCGCGTGTCCTGCGGCTGGCCCAGCCGACCGTGCGGCGTCAGATCGAGGCCTTGGAGGCGGAGCTTGGCACCCAGTTGTTCACCCGTGCGGCAAACGGGCTGACCCCGACGGGGATGGCCCATACGCTGATGCCGCTGGCCGCCTCCGTCCTTGCCGAGGCCGCCGCATTGGGCCGCGTGGCCAGCGCCGAGGCGGAGGCGCTGGAGGGTGTTGTGCGGATCACCACCAGCCGGGTGGTGGCGGGACATGTCCTGCCGGGGCTGATCCGGCAGATGCAGGGTGAGGCACCGGGGCTGCGCTTCGAGGTGGCCGCGACCGACCGGGCCGAAGACCTGACCCGGCGTGCGGCGGACATCGCCATCCGCTTTACCCCGCCGCGCCAGCAGGCGTTGGTGGCCACCCGTCTGCCGGACTGCGAGATCGGGCTGTTCGCGGCCCCGGATTTTGCCCCGCTTGATGCGGATCGGCCCTGGCAGGCGCAACCCTTTGTCAGTGATGACCGGGAGGATCTGATCCTGCCGGCGCTGGCCGCAGCAGGCCTGCCTGCGCCATCCAACGTGGTGCTGCGCTGTGACGATCCGCTGGCGCAGATCGCGGCCATCGGTGCCGGTGTGGGGCTGGGGTTCTGTCAGGTGAAGCTGGCCGCGCGTCTGGGGCTGCGCCGGGTGGCCCCCGAGACCGCACATCAGATGCCGGTCTGGCTGGTGGTGCATGAGGATCAGGCGCGGATTGCGCGGATCGCCTTTGTCTTTGCCAAGCTCAAAAGCGCGCTGCGTCATCTTTTGTGACCCATTGCCTTGATCGCCCCCAAGGGTCAGACTTTGCATCGGAGGAGGCACCAGTCTGATCAACCGCGTTGACCGGGTCAGGCCCGATGCCCCCCGCTCTGGCGCGGCAAGAGGCCGTCGGGGTGCGGGCTATCGACATGGACAGGAAAAGGAAACGAGACATGACCGAGCCGCGCACCGAGACCGTGACGCTGAATGGCAGGCCGTTCTTTGTGCGCCATTGGGGCGATGAACACCTGCCGAAACTCTTGCTGTTGCACGGATTTCCTGAATTCGGCGGGGCCTGGGGCGATCTGGCGCCGCTGCTGGCGCACAGGTTTCACTGCATCGCACCGGATCAGCGCGGCTATGGCCAGAGCTGGGCACCGGAAGCGGTATCGGACTATGCCACCTCGAAACTGGTGGGCGACATGGCGGCGCTGATCGGGGATGCGCCGATGGTGGTGCTGGGGCATGACTGGGGCGCGGCGGTGGCCTATGGGCTGGCGATCATCCGGCCCGATCTGGTGTCGAGACTGATCATCATGAACGGGGTGCATCCCGTCCCCTTTCAGCGCGCGCTGGCGGCAGGGGGCGCACAGGCGGAGGCCTCGCAATATATTCACTACCTGCGGGCAGAAGGGTCGGAGAACAAGCTGGGGCGTGACGGCTGTGCCAAGCTGCTTGCGATGTTTTCGGCCAATATGGACATGGATTGGCTTCAGGGCGAGACGCGCGCGGCCTATGTCGGGGCATGGTCCCGGCCGGGGCGGCTGCGTGGCATGGTGAACTGGTACCGCGCGTCGCCGTTGCTGGTGCCGAAGCCGGGTGAAACGGTGCAGATGCCCGATCTGCCGCTGGAGAAATTACAGGTCCGTTGCCCGCATCTGCTGATCTGGGGCAGCGACGACCGCGCCCTGTTGCCCGAGGCGACAGCCGGTCTGGAGGAATTTGCCGCCGATCTGACACGGGTGGAGATACCCGGCACCGACCATTGGCTGCATCACCAGAAGCCGCAGGAGGTGGCGCAGGCGATTCTGGACTGGCTTGCGACGCGGTGAGGTCACGCCCTGCGACAGGCCGCGCGTATCATGCCGGAGGCATCTCTGCGACATGACGGTGTCGAATGCCGCGCAGCTTTGACTCGCTGCACGGGGCTTTCTGAACCTTCTCATCCAGCCCCGTCATGCAATATTGGCCCAAACGCCAGGCATTTCTGGCTCCAGCCGGACCTTCGGCGCGGTCTGGGGCAAAGTCTGTTGAAACCGCAGGGACTATTTTGCCTTTCGCAATGAAACACCAAGCCGCGCATCGCAGGGCCGTGGTGCGGCGATCTGACAGCAGTGACTGGCACTTTATGGCAGCCAAACACTTCCTACCTAACGATGAGACACAACAGCAACCAAATCGCCGTGCCGGGGGGACGGCCCGTCATGTCGCAGACATGCCTCTGGCATGATGCGCGGCGGCCTGCGGCCTTGACTCCGCGCGAGCGGAAAGGGCTCCTTTTCCTCTTTCGCTGCGATCCGTGCAAAGGGCGGCTTGCCGGATTTTTCTGATTTTGGGTCAGCTGATGACGTGAAGGTCAAAGTCCTCTGAAATCTGACACGCCGGGATATTTCCAAGCCAATAAGAAAGAGGTTTGGGGCGTCCGGCCGTGAGACCGCTGGTCGGGAATACCTGACTTGTGCGGTTTCTCGGCTTTCCGCAGGCTGATGGCATTTGAAAGAAGAGGATTTCACCATGCTGCTTCGTGTCGTGCCACTGCTTGCCATCGCCATCATCCTGATCGCCCTGATCTTTTCCGCCTTCTGGCGGCCCTATGACCGCAACGGGCTGAACGCGCCCGCGCATCAGTATTCGGGATTGTTCTGATCCGGGGATAAGGCGCACCGACCCGGTGGTGCCGCGCATGTCCTGAACGCCGGGCAGGGTTCGGGAAATGCACCGCAAGGCGGCCTTCGCCCTTCCCCCGCGCGGCGGGCTCTGGCATACTCGGCAACCAACAAAAATCAACAAACAGCAGGCCTGCCACATGTCCGATCTACTTTCCGGTGCCCAGCCCAGCGGCAAGGAATACGATGCCTCCTCCATCCAGGTGCTGGAGGACATGGAACATGTGCGCCTGCGCCCCGGCATGTACATCGGTGGCAAGGACGATCGCGCGCTGCACCATATGGTGGCGGAGATCGTGGACAACTCCATGGACGAGGCGGTCGCGGGTCATGCCACCTGGATCGAGCTGGAACTGCATGAGAACGGCCATGTCACCGTGCGCGACAATGGGCGCGGGATTCCCACCGATCCGCACCCCAAGGACCCCGGCAAATCGGCGCTGGAGATCATTTTCTGCACCCTGAATGCGGGCGGCAAGTTTTCAGGTGATTCCTATGAGACTTCCGGCGGTTTGCACGGTGTGGGCTCATCCGTGGTGAACGCGCTGTCAGACCACCTGCGGGTCGAGGTCGCGCGCAACCGCGAGCTTTATGCGATGGAATTTTCGCGCGGGTTGCCGCAGGGCAGGCTGGAAAAGATCGGTGCCGCCCCGAACCGGCGCGGCACGGCGGTGACATTCCACCCCGATCCGGAAATCTTTGGCGCGCTCAAACTGCGGCCTGCGCGGCTGTTCGCGATGGCGCGGTCCAAGGCCTATCTGTTTTCGGGGGTCGAAATCCGCTGGAAATCCGCCCTGCCCGATGGCGACACGCCGATGGAAGCCTCGTTCCACTTTCCCGGCGGGCTGTCGGATTACCTGAACGAGACGCTGGGCGGCTCGACCACCTATGCCGAGGCCCCGTTTGGCGGGATGGTCGATTTCAAGGAAAAATTCGGCAACCCCGGCAAGGTGGAATGGGCGATCAACTGGACCCCCTCGCGCGATGGCTTCATCCAGTCCTATTGCAACACGATCCCGACGCCGGAGGGCGGCACCCATGAGGCCGGGTTCTGGGCGGCGATCCTGAAGGGGATCAAGGCCTATGGCGAATTGGTCGGCAACCGCAAGGCGGGCACGATCACCCGCGAGGACCTGATCACCGGGGGCTGCGCGCTGGTCAGCTGTTTCATCCGCGAGCCGGAATTCGTGGGCCAGACCAAGGACCGGCTGGCCACCACCGAGGCGCAGCGCATGGTGGAAAACGCGGTGCGCGACCATTTCGACAACTGGCTGGCGGCGGATACAAAGTCTGCCGGTGCGATCCTTGATTTCCTGGTGCTGCGGGCAGAGGAACGGCTGCGCCGCCGACAGGAAAAGGAAACCGCGCGCAAGACCGCGACGAAAAAGCTGCGGCTGCCCGGCAAGCTGACGGATTGCACCAGCAAGTCCCGCGAGGGGACGGAGCTGTTCATTGTCGAGGGCGACTCGGCCGGTGGGTCCGGCAAGGGCGCGCGCAACCGAAATACGCAGGCGCTGCTGCCGCTCAAGGGCAAGATCCTGAACGTGCTGGGCGCGGCCTCCGGCAAGCTGACAACCAATGCGGAAATCTCCGACCTCTGCGAGGCGCTGGGGGTTGGCATGGGGTCGAAATTCAACCTCGACGATCTGCGCTATGACAAGATCATCATCATGACCGATGCGGATGTGGACGGGGCGCATATCGCCTCGCTGTTGATGACGTTCTTCTTCACCCAGATGCGCCCGCTGATCGACAACGGGCATCTCTATCTGGCCTGCCCGCCGCTGTACCGGCTGACGCAGGGGGCCAAGCGGCTGTATGTGGCCGATGATATTGAGAAAAACCACTGGCTGGAGAAGGGTCTGGGCGGCAAGGGCAAGATCGACCTGCAACGCTTCAAGGGTCTGGGGGAGATGGACGCGAAGGATCTGAAAGAGACCACGATGGACCCGGCCACGCGCAAGCTGATCCGGGTGACGGTGGACGAGGACATTCCGGGCGAGACCGGCGATCTGGTGGAGCGGCTGATGGGCAAGAAGCCGGAGTTGCGGTATCAGTATATTCAGGAGAACGCGCGGTTCGTGGAGGAGTTGGATGTTTGAGGGGTGCGAACTGCTGCGCCCTATCTAAGAACTATATCTCTAAAGTTCTTCCCTATTTGAGTGATAATCAAGTAGCTCTTTTGCGCCTCATGGGAAGACAACCCATCAACATCAAGCCGTTTAAATGCTTTGATATATTTGTCCGTTTCTAGCTCAAGATACTCTTTCTTGTTTCTTTCAGAAGTGAGATATCCATCAGATACTGCACGTATTAATCCAAGTCTTTCTAGGCGTTCGGTGCTCGCCTGAGTAGCTTCCAAAATTCCTTGATGAACCCCCAAGTATCCAAGTGTGATTTTCGCTAGATCAGGGTGAAAATGGGTAACAACGGTGACGCTTCCTGCCACTCCTTCTGTCACTCTTATTACCCTAATTGTTGGAAGAGCATGGCGAGACGACACTGCAGAAAAGATCTGAGCGTCTAGTGAACTCATTGCGGAAATAATACCGACGTATGATGGATGGGCGTTCCTGTGAGTAACCTTCGTCATCGAACTAGCAAGCAAATTTGCAAACATTTCACTAAGCTCAGGCTTGTGCCCATTAAATTTCAGTGCTTCGATAGTTGGTCCTGCGATGGCTAGATCTGGAGTAACAATCTCATCTGGAGGTACATTATCGAGTTTCTTAGCGACATTTGTAGCTATCCATTCCTCAATTCTTTCTGCTCCCCAAACAAGTCCTCGGATTGGTGCAATAGCCACATTAACTGCTCTACCAGCGGTCGAAAGAACCTTTCCTGTTTCCTTCATGACTGGTTGAAGCGCATCATCATAAATCGGAATTGCTTTTGCCAAATTGGCAGCCGAATTAATAAGATCAGATTTATTTTCTTCTTCAGACATTTAAAGGACCTGACAACTGTCTTCTGGATATTATGGCCGCCAAATCATAAACATCAAGGGCGGTTTTCTAGCAAGCCGTAGGGTGCGACCTCTACATGCACCAATATTATTTTGAAATAGAAACTGGGTCGCCGCGTTGTAGGTGCGTTCAGGACGCACCTTACCATTACTACTTTTTCCCGCCCGGGACCCCGTCCCGGGCCGCGCCCGACCTCCCCCACGGGGAGGGCGCACATGCGTGCACCCCGGGGCTGACGCCCCCCTACGGCCTCAAAGGCTCCACTGGAGCCTTTGCAAGACGGCCTTCGGCCCGAGGTCGGGCGCGGCCCTGACGTTTCGCCAAGTCGCCCCGCAAACCTCTTGCCAAACGCCCCCATCACCCCCACCTTGTCCCTACAGGCCCCGCGCCATTCGCGCCGCCTGTTGCCTCACCGGAAAAGCCGCGCGCGCGCCGCGCCCCTGCCCCCTGAGCATCGACCCGATGGGCTTTGCCGTTCGGGAACCCGATCAGAGGAATACCGCCATGTCCAAGGAAAAGAACAAGGGCAACAAGGAAGCCAAGAAACCCAAGAAGGAAAAGGTCAAGGTGCTGGCCACCGCCAACAGCGGCACCAAGGATGGCACCGTGATCGCGGGCAAGAAGGTCAAATAACGACGTTGCGGCGCGGGCCCCTGCCGGGGCTTGCGCCCGCGCGCTGCACGCCTAAGGTTTCAGGGCATAATATGCCCCGGAGGCCCCCATGACGCCGCAAGCCGCGCAAGACATCCTTGAACACGCCTTTGCCCCCTGGGTGCGCGCGTTGCAGCCGACGATCACGGAAATCGGGCCGGAGCGTACCATACTGACCATGCCGATCAGCGCAGAGATCAACCGCGTCGGCGGCATCGTGTCGGGTCAGGCCCTGGCGGCCCTGGCGGATACGGCGATGGTCTTTGCCTGTTTCGGCCATCTGGACGCGCCCGAACCGGTGGGCACAGTGACCCTTGATACGCAATTCCTGCGGCCCGCCAGCGGCGACAGCATCCGCGCCGTGGCAGAGGTGACCCGCGCGGGGAAATCCATGATATTTGCCCGCTGCACCCTGATCGCGGAACCCTCGGGCAAGCCGGTCGCGCTGGCCACCGCGACATTCGCGCGCTGAGATGTAATCTTCGCTTGATCCCGGCCCCGCCGCACGCCTTACTGCGCGCATGATCCGTGTGTTTCTCCTCCTGTTGCTGCTGGCCTCTTGCGGGCGTCCCCTGACGGTGAACGAACGGGCGTTCCTTGACAGCATCCATGGCGACACGCTGGACATGAACGTGGTGCGCCTGCATGACGGTTCGCCCACGCGGGCGGTTACCTTTCGCCGCAAGCCGCGTCCGCGCACCACCTGCCGCGAGCTGATCCTGCCCCCCGCCACCGATGAAATCGTGACGACCAAACCCGCCGCCGTCGCCGTCTTCAACACGATCCTGTTCGACAAGGATTGGTTCCTTGACGATTACCTGCCCGAATATCCCGATGCGATCGGGCTGGTGGCGGGAATGCTGCTGGCGCATGAGCTGACCCATGTCTGGCAGTGGCAGAACCGCGCGACCACCGGCTATTCGCCGCTGCGCGCCGCGTCAGAGCACACGGTCAGCGACGACCCCTACCTGTTCGAGATCGACACACCCCGCAAGTTCGGTGAGTTCGGCTATGAACAGCAAGGCTCCATCGTGGAGGAATTCGTCTGCTGCCGGGCGCTGGCCCCGCAGGCCCCGCGCACCAAGCGGCTGCATGCGCTGATCTCGCAGGTGATGCCGGTGGCCCCCCTGCCCGCGCGCCCGCAGTCGGACGTGCGCCTGCCCTGGGACGGGGTCCAGATCAAGGGCATCTGCGGTTAGCGCTGGGTGCTTTCCAGATAGGCCAGAAGTGCCGCCAGCACGCGGGGTGTCGGGGTCATGACGCCATCCACCTCGATGGGAACCAGATCATCCGCCATCGCCCCGCCGAACTGCGGCATGACCCGCGCGAGGTGGCCCTGTTCGGGATCGCCATAGATATAGCTGAGCGCCCGCGCCCGTGGGAAGCTGCCGCCGTTTGCCCGTGTGAGGATGGTCAGATCGGCAGGTTTCGGGCTGAGATCCTGGGCGAGCGGCCCGTCGCCGCGCCCCGTGGTGCCGTGGCAGGCCGTGCAATTGGCGGCAAAGAACGCGGCGCCGTCGTTGGCGGTCGGCATTTCCTTGGGCGTGCAGGCCACCGCCCCGCAGAGCAGGCCAAGCAGGGACAGGGTTCGGATCGGGCTGGGCATGAGAATTCTCCGGTTGAATGGAATGTCATCTTGCGCGCCTTTGGACCCGCCGCCATGATGCAGATCAAGGTGGAGGAGGCAGAATGGCGCAACACGCGATAATCATGCTTTTGGCGGGTGTCGGCATCCCGCTGCTGGCCGCGATGAACGCGGCACTCGGGCGGCACGTGGGCTCGCCCGCTGCGGCGGCAGTGGTTCTGTTCACGGTGGCGCTGGCGGTCTGCCTGCTGGCATCCGTGATCCTGGGTCCGCATCAGTGGTCGCGTTTTGCCACCGCGCCCAAATCGTTGTTCCTGGGGGGATTTTTCGTCGCCTTCTATGTGCTGTCGGTCACCTATATCGCGCCGCATTTCGGGGTCGGGAATGCGATCTTCTTTGTGCTTCTGGGGCAATTGCTCTCGGCTGCGGCGATTGATCACTTTGGCCTGTTCGGCGCGCAGGTGAACCCGCTTGGGCTGGCGCGTCTTTCAGGCATCGGGATGATGGCGGTGGGGGTCTGGCTGACCCAACAGGGCTAGGGTCCAGAGCCTAAAGCGCCCCGCCTTAAACTTGAATCGCCGATACCCTGCCGCGCTTCGCGCTCTCGGGACATCGGCGATACGGAGTGTATCAGGTTAAAGGCGGGACGCTGTAGAGCACCGTCCAGCTTACCTGACTCAATCGCGACGCTCTAACCCTTTGATTTTGCGCGATGTCCGAGTCGGAAATCGTTGCCGATTTCCTCGCCATCGCTCTAACCCGGCAGCTCCGTCAGCGCCTGAATGCGCGCCCAGAGCGCGTCTTCGACCGCAACCGGATCGGATGGCACCTTGCCCTGACCGGGCATGCGCGCGCCTTCGTCCGCCGAGGCCGCCTGCGCCAATGCCGCCAGACGCGCCCCGAAATCGGGCGAGGTCGATGGGTCGATCACGATATAATACTGGCCCAGGTCATGCGGCGGCCCCTCGGGCGCCTTGAGCGGTTTCACATCCTGCGACAGCACGCCGCCGGTCATGCCCGCCGCCAGAATCTCCGCCATCAGGCCAAAGCCCCAGCCCTTGTAGCCGCCCAGGGAGACCAGCGACCCCTTGAGCGCCTCTTCGGGGTCGGTGGTGGGGCTGCCTTGGGCATCCACCGCCCAGCCTTCGGGGATGGATTCGCCCGCCGCCCTGGCCATGGTGATCTTGCCCAGTGCAACCGTGGTGGTGGACTGGTCGAACTGCATGGCGATCCCGCCCCGTCCGTCCGGCACTGAAAAGGCGATCGGGTTGGTCCCGATCACCCGCGTCTTGCCCCCCGGCGCGGCCACGATGGGCGAGGCATTGGTAAAGCCCAGCCCGATCAGCCCTGCCCGCGCGATCTGTTCCGTGAAGTAGCCCAGCGACGTGCAGGTATGCGCATGGGCGACCGCCAGCGTGGCGATACCGTGCTGGCGCGCGGCATCCAGTGCCACGGTCAGCCCATAGGCAAAGGCCGGTTGGGCAAAGCCAAAGCGCGCATCCACATGCACCACGGCGGCGCGGGACATGGTCACGCCGGGGGTCACATCGCCCTTGACCCGGCCCGACATCAACTGCTGGCAATAGCTTTCCACGTAATAGAGGCCGCAGATCTTATTCCCCACGGATTCCGCAGCCGCGACAGCGCGGGCCACTTCGGCGGCGGCAAAGGAATCGGCACCATGCCCCATCAGGGCGGCCTGAACCGTCTCGGCGATGTCTTTCAGCGCCACCTCGGGCATCTGTCATTCCTCTGGTTCGAAAGCACCACTGTGTCCCCGGTATGGAAGGACCGTCAAGCGCGATGATCGCGGGTGGCGGGATGGCGCGGAGTCAGACCGGAACCAGATGGCCCGCGTCCAGCCTGATCTGGCGGTCCATCCGCCCGGCAAGGTCGAGATTATGGGTGGCAATCAGCGCGGCCAGACCGGTGTCGCGCACCAGCGCCATCAGGGTGCCGAAAACCTGATCCGAGGTCGCGGGGTCCAGGTTCCCGGTCGGTTCATCCGCCAGCAGCAGGCGCGGCGCATTGGCCAGCGCACGGCAAAAGGCGACGCGCTGCTGTTCGCCCCCGGACAGGGCCGCCGGGCGATGGTCCGCGCGCCCTTCGATGCCCACCTGTGTCAGCAGATCGCGCGCCCGCGCCTCCGCCTCCGCCCTGCCGGTCCCATTGGCAAGCTGGGGCAGCACGATGTTCTCCGACGCGGTGAATTCCGGCAGCAGGTGGTGAAACTGGTAGATGAACCCGACATCGGACCGTCGCACCGCCGTGCGGCGGCGGTCGCCCAGGCCGGTCATATCCTCGCCCCCGATGCCGACCCTGCCGGTATCGGGCGTGTCCAGCAGCCCGGCGATATGCAGGAGGGTGGATTTGCCCGCACCGGAAGGGGCCACCAGCGCCACCACCTCGCCCGGCGCGACCTGCAGGTCGATGCCGCGCAGCACCTTGACCTCGTTCGGCGCACCGGGGTTGTAGGATTTGGTGATGCCTTGCAGATCGAGGGTGGGATTATTCATAGCGCAGAGCCTCAACCGGGTTCATCCGCGCGGCGCGGCGTGCGGGAAAGATCGTGACGACAAAGGACAGGCCCAGCGACAGCCCCACGGCAGACAGCACATCCCCCATCTGCAACTTGGCCGGCAGGAAATAGATCCCCCGGATCGACGCATCCCAGGCGGTGCCGCCGGACAGATAGTTCACCACCGCGAATATCTGATCCACATAAAGCGCAAAGAGACATCCCAGGATCACCCCCATCACCGTGCCGATGATCCCGGTGAAGGCGCCGCAGATAAAGAACACCCGCAGCACCGACCCTTCGGTCAGGCCCATGGTGCGCAGGATGCCAATGTCCCGGCCCTTGTTCTTGACCAGCATGATCAGGCCGGAGACAATGTTCATCGCGGCAATCAGCACCAGCACAGACAGGATCACGAACATCACCCGGTCCTCAATGTCCAGCGCATTGAGGAAAGAGCCCGAGGCATCGCGCCAGGTCCAGACCTGGGCGCGGTCGCCGGCCGCCTGCAACAGCGGGATGGTCAGCCGGTCAACATCCTCCGGCTCTTCAACCATCACTTCAAGTTCGTCCGCCAACCCCTCCCGATTAAAGAAAGATTGCGCCTCTGCCAAAGGCAGGTAAGCACGGGTGCGGTCGATGTCGTAGCGCCCCGCTTCGAAGATATAGACAACCTCATAGGCGTTGACGCGGGGACTGGTGCCAAAGGCCGTCTTGACCCCGTTGGGCGAGATCAGCTTGATCCTGTCACCCACATTCACCCCCAGCGTGCGGGCCACGCCGACGCCGATGGCGATGCCCTCGTCGAAACGATTGATGTCGCCGGTCGCATTTTCCGAATGGGCGATGCGCGGGATTGTCCTGAGATCCTCTGCCGCGATGCCAAAGACTTCGACGCCCGCGTTGGACTGGCCCTTGTTGGCCATCACCTGCTGGCGCACCAGCGGCGCGGCGCGGGTCACGCCGGGCACCTGTGCCACGGCTGCGGCCATTTCGGTGTAATCGGAAATGGATCGGTCGATCTGCCCGTTCTCGGCCACTTCGCCCAGTTGATAGATCGTCACATGGGCATTCGCGCCCAGGATCGTATCCACGAACTCCGCCCGAAACCCGGAGCGTACGGAGAGCGTGGCGATCAGGGCAAAGACCGCCAGGGTGATGCCGATCAGGCTGATCCAGGTCATCACGCTGACACCCCCTTCGGCGCGGCGCGCCCGCAGGTAACGCCAGGCGATCATCCATTCGAAAGGGGCAAAGGGGGCGGTGCGGTTCTGCGCCATGGGGGCTCCTGAGATTTGGCGCAAACTGGGCTTTCGGACCCGCAGCGTCAAGCGCCCTTTCTGCGGCGAAACGGCCAGGCGAGCAGCCGCAGCACACCCCCCAGCGCGGCCGTGCCCAGCAGAAAGCCGACAAAGGCAAAGCTGAGGCCCGCGAAATTGATCGGCACCGCCGGTTGATAGGCCGTCCAGGCCGCCCGCGCGATCTGGCCATCGGTCAGCCGGGCCGCATGATAGGCCCGCATGAACGGCCCCTGCCCCTCGACCTCCGCCAGATCCGCACGCAGCCGCTCGTAGCGCAGGAAGGTCGCCGTCATATCCGCGCGCCTGCGTTCCAGAAATTCGGTGCCCTGCATCTGCGCCAGCGCCGCATCGCGGGACAGACCGACGGCAGTCGCGGATGCGTCGAAATCCGCAACCACTTCGGCAAGCGCATCCACCGCACCCCCCAGTCGCTGGGTGTATTGCTGGGAAAACTCGGGGAATTGCGAGGTGACCGCCGCCCCCGCAAGCCCGCCCGCAAGCGTCAACGCCCGCAGGATCATGGCAAAACCGGCACGGCAGGCACCGGGCAGTGCTGCACCATGCCCGTCATTCTGACACCGACGACCATCTGGCCTGCTCCCTTTTTTCGAGCAACCCTACATCCCGGCCCATCCTGCGTCCAACCCTCAGAGGATACCGGCGTAAACCTGCGCAATCCGTTCAACAGCCTGTTCCGGCGGCATTTCCTCGCTCTCGCCGGTCCGGCGTGAGGTCAGTTCCACCACCCCGTTCTTGAGGCCGCGTGGCCCCACGGTGATGCGCCAGGGCAGACCGATCAGGTCCATGGTGGCAAACTTGGCCCCCGCCCCGCCCTTGGTATCGTCATAAAGCGGGTCCAGCCCCAACGCCTTGAGCGCGTCATAAAGCGCCTCGCAGGCCGCGTCAGCTTCGGCATCGCCCTGCTTGAGGTTCACGATCCCGGCATGGAAAGGTGTCACCCCCTCGGGCCAGATGATGCCGCGATCGTCATGGCTGGCCTCGATGATCGCGCCCAGCAGGCGGCTGACCCCGATGCCATGGCTGCCCATATGGACCGGCACCGGCTTGCCATCGGGGCCCTGCACGGTGGCCCCCATCGGTTCTGAATACTTGGTCCCGAAATAGAAGATCTGCCCCACCTCGATCCCGCGCGCGGTCCGGCGGCGGTCTTCGGGCACCTGGCTGAAGATCGCCTCGTCATGGGTCTCGTCCGTGCGCGCATAGCGCGAGGTGAACTCCTCCAGCACGGCGGCACAGGCGGCATGATCGTCATGGTCGATCTCGCGGTCGCCAAACTTCAGATCGGTGATCTGGCTGTCATAGAAAACCTCCGATTCGCCGGTTTCCGCCAGCACCAGGAACTCATGGGTGTCATCACCCCCGATCGGGCCGGAATCGGCGCGCATCGGAATCGCCTGCAACCCCATCCGCTCATAGGTGCGCAGATAGCTCACCAGATGGCGGTTATAGGCATGCAGCGCGTCTTCCTTGGTCAGATCGAAATTATAGCCATCCTTCATCAAAAACTCGCGCCCCCGCATCACGCCGAAACGCGGGCGGATCTCGTCACGGAATTTCCACTGGATGTGATAGAGCGTCAGCGGCAGGTCCTTGTAACTGCCCACATGGGAGCGGAAGATGTCGGTGATCAGCTCCTCATTGGTGGGACCATAAAGCATGTCACGGTCCTGACGGTCGCGGATCCGCAGCATCTCGGGACCATAGGCGTCATAGCGGCCCGATTCCTTCCACAGATCCGCCGATTGCAGCGTCGGCATCAGCATCGGGATATGCCCCACGCGCTGCTGTTCCTCATGCACGATCTGTTCGATCCGCTTGAGCACCTTGAACCCCAGCGGCAGCCAGGAATAGATCCCCGCGCTGGCCTGCTTGATCATCCCCGCCCGCAGCATCAGACGGTGGCTGACGATCTGCGCCTCGCTGGGGGTCTCTTTCAGCACGGGCAGGAAATATCGGCTCAGACGCATGGCGGGCTCCTCTTTGGGCAATTGCTGCGGTCTGACTATGCCATGTCCGCGCCGCCCGCAATCGCGATGCACATCTCAGCCCCGCAGTTCCCCTTCCCTTTCATTGTTCCCAAAATATACCAGAGCGCGAGACAGCGTCTCGCAAACCGATTTGGCAGCGCCAAATCAATAATATCGCATGTGGGCCATGGGCCCACCCCTTCAGGACACGGCCCGCCGCGCCAGGGCGATCGCCACCCCGGTCGCCAGCGCCATGTCCTGCACCGAAATCCATTCCAGCGGGCCATGAATCTCCTGCATCCCGGTAAAGATATTCGGACAGGGCACGCCCATCTCGGTCAGGCGCGACCCGTCGGTGCCGCCCCGGATCGGCACCGAAACCGGCGTCAGCCCCACATCGGCCACCGCTGCCCGCACCAGATCCACCGGAGTCCTGTCCTTTTCCAGCCAATAGCGCATGTTGCGGTATTGCGGGGAAATCTCGCAGGTGATCCGCGCCCGCGGCTCAGCCTTGCCCACCACCTCGCAGACCTGGCGCAGCAACGCGCCCTTCTCCGCCAGACCTTCCAGTTCGAAATCACGCAGGATCAGGGTGATCTCCGCCTCCGATGACCCGCCCGTCACCTCGCTGACATGAATAAAACCCTCCGCGCCTTCGGTTGTGTCAGGGGTCATGCGCACCTGCGGCAAGCACTGGATGATCCGCGCCACCAGATGCAGCGCATTGACCATCTTGTCCTTGGCAAAGCCGGGATGGGCCGAGACGCCCACCACCTTTACCACCGCGCCATCCGCCGAAAAGGTCTCGAACTCGATCTCGCCCGGCTTGCCGCCGTCAAAGGTATAGGCGAAATCAGCGCCCAGATCGGCAGGCAGACGGGCATCCACCCCGCGCCCGATTTCCTCGTCCGGGGTAAAGGCCAGACGGATCGGCCCATGCGGAATGTCAGGATTTTCAAGCAGATACCTTGCGGCGGTCATGGCAATCGCCACCCCCGCCTTGTCATCCCCGCCCAGCAAGGTGGTGCCGGAGGCGGTGATGATGTCCTCGCCCTGTTTGCCCTCAAGATGCGGCGAGACCGCCGGGTTCAGCTTCAGATCAGGGGCATCGGCAAAGGTGATGTCGCCGCCGTTGTAGCCGCGATGGACCACCGGTTTCACCCCGGCGGCATTGAACTGCGGGGCGGTGTCCACATGGGCGCACCAGCCCATTGTCGGGCCGGGGGCCGTCCCCGGCACTGTCGCCAGCACCACGCCATAATCGGTCAGGGTGACGTCCTGCGCGCCGATCTGCTGCAATTCCGTCACCAGCAGGCGCGACATGTCCAGCTGGATCGCGGTGCTGGGCTGGCTCGGCGAGCCTGCATCGCTCTGGCTGTCGATGGCCGCATAGCGGACCAGCCGCTGTTCCAGTTCCTTGTCGAATTCGCTCCGCATGGGGCCTCCTGCCGGTCTGTACCAATCTGTCGGGCCAACCCTATGCCCGGCGCGGGGGCGGCTCAACACCCCGCGCGCGGTGCTGCATGTGGGCGTGTTTCCTGCCGCGCGCCCTGATCAAAAAAGCGCCCGTCCGGCGCGCGACCCTTGAAATACCGGCCTGCATGGGCGAAGTGATAGGCTGTCCTTTGCGGAGAACCCCATGGCCCTTCCGATCCGAGATCAACTGAAATACTGGGGCATTGCGGCCGTGGTCTTCATGGTGGCCCTGTGGTTCCTGGGTCAGGTGCTGGTGCCTTTCCTGCTGGGCGGGGCCATCGCCTATTTCCTCGACCCTGTCGCTGACCGGCTGGAGCGGATGGGGCTGAGCCGGGCACTGTCCACGACGGTGATCACCTTTGTTGCGATCCTGATCTTTGGGGTGATGGCGCTGCTGGTGGTCCCGACCCTGGTCAATCAGACCGCATCGCTGATCGAAACCGCGCCCAGGCTGACGCAGGATTTCACCGATTTCATGACCACGCGCTTCCCCGCCCTGCTGGACGAGGATTCGACCCTGCGCAACTCTCTGACCTCGATCGGGGCGACCATTCAGGAACGCGGCGGTCAATTGCTGGAGACAGCGCTGGCCTCCTTCGCCTCCATTCTCAACGTGATCCTGCTGTTTGTGATCGTGCCGGTGGTGTCGGTCTATCTGCTGCTGGACTGGGACCGCATGGTCGCCGCCATCGACCGGCTGCTGCCGCGCGACCATGCGCCGGTGATCCGGCAGTTGGCGCGTGACGTGGACAAAACACTTGCGTCTTTCATCCGGGGCATGGGCACTGTCTGTCTGATCCTTGGCACCTATTACGCGATTGCGCTGATGGTGGTGGGGCTGCAATTCGGGCTGGTCGTGGGCTTCATCGCCGGTCTGGTCACCTTTATCCCCTATCTCGGGGCGCTCTTGGGCGGTGCGCTGGCCATTGGGTTGGCGCTGTTCCAGTTCTGGGGCGACTGGCTGTCGATTGGCCTGGTTGCGGGCATCTTTGCCATCGGTCAGGTGATCGAGGGCAATGTGCTGACACCCAAGCTGGTGGGCAATTCCGTGGGGCTGCATCCGGTCTGGCTGCTGCTGGCGCTGTCGGTCTTTGGCACCTTGTTCGGCTTTGTCGGGATGCTGATCGCCGTGCCGCTGGCAGCCGCACTGGGGGTACTGGCGCGCTTTGCCACCGACCGCTACAAGCACAGCCTGCTTTATCTCGGCACCGGTCCAACGACGTTGGACGACTGACATGGCCCGACAATTGGGATTCGACCTGCCCAGCCGCACCGCACTGGGGCGTGACGCGTTTTTCGCGGCACCTTCCAACGCCATGGCCCTGTCGATGATCGACCACTGGCCCGACTGGCCCGGCGGCAAACTGGCGCTGACCGGCCCCGAAGGGGCGGGCAAGACCCACCTGGCCCATGTCTGGGCCGAGCGGTCGCAGGCCCGGATCGTCGCGGCGCGCCGCCTTGTGGATGTCGAAGTGCCCGCGCTGGCCACGGGCCCCCTTGCCGTTGAGGATGTGCCGGAGATCGCCGGGAACGACGCGGCGCAGACTGCGCTTTTCCACCTGCACAACCTGATCCTGGCAGAGGGGCATACCCTGTTGCTGACCGGCGCGCCCCCCGTGGCACAATGGGGGCTGACCCTGCCGGACCTGATCAGCCGGATGCGCGGTGCCACGGCGGTGGCGCTGGAGCCGCCAGACGACATGCTGCTGACCGCGCTTCTGGTCAAATTGCTGGCCGACCGGCAGTTGACCCCCAAGCCCGACCTGATACCGTACCTGTTGTCCCGCATGGACCGGTCCTTTGCCGCTGCAATCGACCTGGTGCAACGCCTCGATGCCGCCAGTCTGGCGCAAAAACGCCCGCTGACCCGGCAGTTGGCGGCGCAGGTGCTGGACAAGCCCCCCGCAGCGGGCTGATACTGCCTGCATTGTCGCAACATCGTTACACATCAGCGCCATAAGGCCGCCATGACTCACGCAGATTTCCTAGAAGGGCCGTTTCCGCCCGCCATCGAACTGCCCGACCTCGACACCACGGGGCCGGGCCGCTTTTTCAATCGCGAACTCAGCTGGCTGGGGTTCAACTGGCGTGTGCTGGAAGAGGCCGAAAACCCCCGTGTGCCGCTGCTGGAACGGCTGCGGTTCCTGTCGATCTCGGCGGGCAACCTTGATGAATTCTATACCGTGCGCGTGGCGGGCCTGCGCGAGCTGGCCCAGGCGGGCAACACCACACCTGCTGCCGACGGCCTGTCCCCGGCGGAACAACTGGTCCTGATCAACGAGGACGCGCGCAACCTGATGATGAACCAGCAACGGGTGCTGGTTGACCTGATGGCGGAAATGGACGCGCAGAACATCTTTCTGGAACATCAATCGGACCTGACCGAAGCCGATCACGAATACCTCAAGGAGATGTTCCTGACGCAGGTCTTTGCGGTGCTGTCGCCACTGGCCATCGACCCCGCGCACCCGTTTCCCTTCATCCCCAACACCGGCTACGCCCTCGCGCTGCAACTGGAACGGACCCGCGACAAGCGCCCGCTGCAGGCGCTGCTGCCGATCCCGGCGCAGATCGACCGTTTCGTGCCGCTGCCCGCCCCCGAGGGCACGCTGCGTTACCTGCCGCTTGAGGACCTTCTGGTGCTCAAGATCCCGGACCTGTTTCCGGGCTACAAGTTGAAAAGCCACTTTGAGTTCAGGGTGCTGCGCGACAGCGACCTGGAGGTCGAGGACGAGGCCGAAGACCTGGTGCGCGAATTCGAGGTGGCGCTGAAACGCCGCCGCCGGGGGGAGGTTGTCCGCCTGACGCATTCGGCGGGCGCGCCGGAAAAGCTGAAAGCCGTGGTGATGGCAGAGCTTGGCGTGCACGAGCGCGACGTGATCGAGATCGACGGCATGATCGGGGTCGATGACCTGAGCAAGCTGGTCACCGACGCAAGGCCCGACCTGCTGTGGCCCTCCTTTACCCCGCGCGTGCCGGAACGGGTCAGCGACCATGACGGCGACATGTTCGAGGCGATCCGCCAGAAGGACATGCTGTTGCACCACCCCTATGAGACCTTTGACATGGTGGTGCGGTTCCTGTCCCAGGCGGCGCGCGATCCGAATGTCGTGGCGATCAAGCAGACGCTCTACCGGACCTCGCGCGACAGCCCGATTGTCGAGGCGCTCTGCGAGGCGGCGGAGGACGGCAAATCGGTGACCGCGCTGGTCGAGCTCAAGGCGCGGTTCGACGAGGCCGCCAACATCCGCCAGTCCCGGCGGCTGGAACGCGCGGGCGCGCATGTGGTTTACGGTTTCCTGGACCTCAAGACCCATGCCAAGATTTCCACCGTGGTGCGGCGCGAGGGCAACCAACTGGTGACCTATACCCATTACGGCACCGGCAATTACCATCCGATCACGGCGCGCATCTACACCGATCTGTCGCTGTTCACCTGCGACCAGAAACTGGGGCGCGATGCCACCAAAGTGTTCAACTTCCTGTCCGGCTACGCGCAGCCGGAGAAGCTGGACAATCTGGCGATTTCCCCCACCACGCTGAAGCCCCGCCTGCTGGAGCTGATCGCGGCAGAGGCGGCCCATGCCGAGGCGGGCAAGCCTGCGGCGATCTGGGCCAAGATGAACTCCATCATCGACGCGGAAGTGATCGACGCGCTCTATGCCGCCAGCCAGGCCGGGGTGCAGATCAGTCTGGTGATCCGGGGCATCTGTGGATTGCGCCCGGGCATCAAGGGATTGTCGGAGAACATCCGTGTCAAATCCATCGTGGGCAGGTTCCTGGAGCATTCGCGCATCGTCTGTTTTGGCAACGGTTACGGCCTGCCCCACAAGAAGGCGCGGGTCTTTATCTCTTCTGCTGACTGGATGGGGCGCAACCTGATCCGCCGGGTCGAAACCCTGGTGGAGATCGAGAACCCGACGGTCAAGGCCCAGATCACCAGCCAGATCATGGCGGCGAATCTGGCCGATGTGGCGCAAAGCTGGGTCATGGCCCCGGATGGCAAGTTTACCCGGCCGCCGCTGGTCGAAGGGCAGTTCAGCTTTAACTGCCACCGGTTCTTCATGGAGAATCCGTCGTTGTCGGGGCGCGGATCGGCGGGGGCTTCGGACGTGCCGAAGCTGACCCATACGGAAGACTGACGGTAAATGCCGCGCCGCGCAGCCCGGTGGTCGCCGGGATCGGACATTGACCCCCGCGGCCGCCTGCCCCATCTTACCGGCAGTTGAGCCGACCGCCAGGAGACCTCATGGCTAACCTTACGGAGACCAACACGCCGGTGCCGGAAACCGGCGTTGCTGATCTGGGCCTTTTCGCAAAACCGCTGTTTGAAGATCCCAGCGCGCGCAAGCTGTCGCGCGTGGGTGTCGTCGATGTGGGGTCGAACTCTGTCCGGCTGGTGGTTTTTGACGGCGCGGCGCGCTCGCCTGCGTATTTCTACAACGAAAAGATCATGTGCGCCCTGGGTGCGGGCATGGCAGAGACCGGCCATCTGTCGCCACAGGGGCGTGTCCGCGCCCTGTCGGCCATGCGCCGTTTTCGCAAGCTGGCAGACAGCATGGGCCTGCGCGAATTGACGGTTGTGGCAACGGCGGCGGTGCGCGACGCCAGTGACGGCGCGGCATTCTGCGATGAGGTCCTGCGCGAAACCGGCCTGCGCATCTGGGTTATCGACGGTGAGGAAGAAGCGCGGCTGTCCGCCCAGGGCGTTCTGCTGGGCTGGCCCGGTGCCTATGGCCTTGTCTGCGACATCGGTGGATCCTCCATGGAACTGGCCGAGATTTCAGGGGGCCGCGTGGGGCGGCGGGTCTCCTCGCAACTGGGGCCGCTGAAACTGCGCGACATCAAGGGCGGTGCAAAGGCGCGGAATGCCCAGATCAAGGAGGTAATGCAGGCGTTGCAGGAGCGTATGGGTGCCCAGCGCGACCGGCTGTTCCTGGTGGGCGGGTCCTGGCGGGCCATCGCACGCATCGACATGGTGCGCCGGGGCTATCCGCTGCATGTGCTGCACGAATACCGCATGACGCCCCGCGCGGTCAGCGCCACGGTCAAATACATCAAGCAATCGAACCTGGAGGACCTGCGCGCCGAGGCCGGCGTTTCATCGACCCGGATGGCGCTGGTGCCCTATGCGGCAGAGGTGCTGAGCCGACTGGTCAAGACCTTCAAGCCCAAGGACATCGCGATTTCCAGCTATGGTATCCGCGAAGGGATGCTTTACGAACAGATGCCGCAACGCCTGCGCGACCGGGACCCGCTGATCGAGGCCTGCCGCTTTGCCGAGGCAAAGGATGCGCGCACGCCGGGTTTCGGCAAGGCCCTCTACAACTTCATTCTGCCACTGTACAAATCCAGTTCGCCGCAGCGCGCGCGACTGGTCAAGGCCGCCTGCCTGCTGCATGACGTCAGTTGGCGCGCACATCCCGATTACCGGGCCGAGGTTTGTTTCGACAATGCCACACGGGCCAACCTGGGGGGGCTGAAGCATTCCGAACGGGTGTTTCTGGGGCTTGCCCTGCTGCACCGCTATTCCAACAAGCGCGAGAACACGCGCTTTGAAGATCTTTACGAGATGATCGACGAACGGGCACGCAAAGAGGCCGAGATTTTGGGCAAGGCCATGCGGTTCGGGGCAATGCTGTGGATGAACAAGGATGAAGATCGCGGCGAACTGCGTTGGTTTCCCAAGAAAAAACTGCTGCAACTGTGGATCACCGAAGACATGATGCCGCTGTTTGGAGAGGTGGCCGAGGCGCGTCTGAATTCGCTTGCCGGGTCCTTGCAGGCCTCGGTGGAGTTGAAGACCGTCAGGAAATAGCAGGGCGCAGTTCGATGTGCAGGCGCGGCTTGCATCCGATTTTTGCGGGGGCGCGCATTTGCATCCGGCACTCTGTTTCGACAGACCTGCTGCGGGGGCTTGCAGACCTGCTCGCCGCAAGGTGCAGGCTTGCTTATCGTACTTGCTGTACCTGCTCGCCGTAGCTGCAGCACCTGCTTACCGCAGTTGCGGACATGTCATACATGACATGTCATTTTTGACAGGTCTTGTATGACATATCCTTTATGATCCGCTGCTTCGACCGGTCGGGCGCGCATCCCGCGAATCCCGGTGGGCGAAGGGGCGGCACCTTCCCATGTCCCAAGCTGTCGCGAAAGAGGGCAGCCCAAATCATGACATGTCGTCCTTTATGGAATGTCGCGCTGAAATCGCCAGGCATCGTTCAGGTTTCCGCCCGCCTGACCAGGCGCATTGCCATGGCAGCGAAAGCCGGGTTTCAAAGATCAATCTGCGGTGCAGGCTCAGTCGGGACCACCGGCTTTTCCAATGGCGGTTCAGGCTTGCGCCGGATGATGATATCCCCGTTCGGCAGAATCTCCGGCGCTTCGTAAACGCTCCAATCCTCCACCTCGTTCAGGATCTCGCCCAGTTTCGGCCCCATCTCTTTTGCGAAACTGCGCAGTGCAGGCCCCATCTGATCGGCCAGCCCTTCCAACCCGTCAATCGCGGGGGCCATTTCCTTCATGATGCCTTCCATGAACATCTGCGCGCCCCGTTCCATCAGGGACAGGCCACGGTCCTCTTCCTCCTGCGCCTGTGCGGACAAGGGCAGGCAGATCAACAGGGCAAGACCGGCAAGATGTTTCATAGATCACAATTTAGCACGATTGCGCGCCATTACACCCCCTGCGGCCCATCCTCGAAATCCAGCGTCACAGGAAAATGATCGGATGCGGTCACAAGGGCCTCGCGCAATGCGTGATCCTGCCAGCATTCCGGGTCGTCCAGCGGATGCCAGATGCGCCAGCGCGCGCCCCGCGCCCGAATATCCGGCGTGACCATCACGTAATCCAGCAGGGCCTGCAAAAACCGCTTTTCCTGCCTGATCCAGAACCGGGCCGTTGTCGGGGCCACGCCAAGTTTGCGCAGCAGCGCCTGCCGCGCATGGGGGTCATAAAGCGCGCCAGCCTCACCCTCCTGCCCCATCACGATTTCGACCGAGGATCTGCCAAAGAGATTTTCAAAGGAATCCAGGCCCGGCCCATCGTTGAGATCGCCCAGCAGCATCAGCGGCGTCGCCTCGGCCAGATGCATGTCGATCCGCCGCCGCAGCCAGACCGCCTGCGCCAATTGCTTGCGCCGGTTCGCGACCCCAAAGCTCAGCACTTCCTGTTCGGTCTTCGCCCCATGCGGCGCTTTCGATTTCAGATGCGCCCCGATCATATGGAACGCAAAGCCGCCGCGCGTCTCGATCGCCAGTTCCAGCGGCGGCTTGGAGAACACCACGAGGTCCTCATGCGCGTCTATATCCAGGTCGATCCGCAAGGCAGTGTCAAACCGCGGTGCGCCGCCGGCCCCTTCCGGCCCGGCGAAATCGCCCCTTGGGTCATGTCGGGGCGTCAGCATCACAGGGTCGTAGAGCAGCGCAATTTCCTGTTGCGTGTCGTTGGAGAACCCCATGATTGCATGGGTGGTTCGCAGGTCGAACCGGTCGGCAAAATGCTCCAGCGCGGCCACTGTCGAATGCGACTTTCCCTGATCGGGGGCCTCGATGACCATGACCGCATCCGCATCCATCGCACGGAACACCTGGCCCAGCGCTGCTGTCTGGTCAGCACGTGTCACGTCATGACGCGAAGACCAGCCGTCATCGTCGAACAGGCGGTCGTCCTGATCAAAAAGCGCCGAAAACCATTCGACGTTATAGGTGGCGATCCGCATCAGGCCGCGCGGCGCGACAGGGTTTCCCAGGCGCGGTTGATGTCGATCAGCCGTTTCTCGGCCATGCGCACCGCCTCTTCGGGCAGGCCGCGTGCGACCAGCGCGTCGGGATGATTCTCGCGCACCAGCTTGCGCCATGCCGCGCGGGCCTCGTCCTGGGTGGCATTGGGCGAAATGCCCAGAACCGTATGCGGCAACGGCGATGTATCCGGCACAAACCGGGCTTTCAGCGCTGCGAAATCACCCTCTGACAGGCCAAAGATACGCGCCACCTCCTCCAGAAAGGCATCCTCGTTGGGGTGATAGGTGCCATCGGCCATGGCAATGTGAAACAGCCCTTCCAGCAGGTCGCGCAGCATGTCCGGCTGATCGCTGAACATGTCGGCGATGCGGCGGGCGTAATCGTCGAATCCCGCCACGTCCTGCCGCGCCAGGTTAAAGACCCTTGCCGCCCCCGCCGTGTCCCCTTCGGCGATCTGGAACACCTCGCGAAAGGCCATGACCTCTTCGCGTGTGACCAAGCCATCGGCCTTGGCCATCTTGGCCCCCAGCGCGATCACCGCAATGGTAAAGGCCACAGACCGCTCCGGCGGGCTGCGCAGGCGGTCGAACACCGCCGCCAGCCCTTCGCCGGAGGTCAGTGCAGACAATGCTTCGGTGATGCGGGTCCAGATCGACATGGTGCCATCATAGGGCCGCCAAGGGGGGAAGTCAGGATGCGGAAATGGTTTTCTGCATCAAAATGAGGTCAAGCCGTTGCCCGGCCTTGAACCCCACCTGCGGCATATGGCCGGTCTGGCGAAAACCCCGCCGCGCGTGAAAGGCGATCGCGCGCGGATTGGCACCGCTGATCGCGGCAACCATCACTTGATGGCCCATGGCAGCGGCCCCGGCCTCGGCGGTATCCATCAGCCTGTCCGCCACGCCCCTGCCCTGCGCAGAGGCCCGCAGGATCACGGAGTGTTCGACTGTCGCGGCATAGCCCGGCCCCGGCCGGAATGGGCCGAAGGTCACAACGCCTGCAAGCCCCTGCGCATCCTCGGCCAGCCAGAATGCCCCCTGCCGCTGCGCGATCCGCTCGGCCATGGCGGTTTCTGTCCATTCATCGGTGGTGAAGGTGGCCAGCGTGTCGCGGATCATGCTGTTCCACAGTTCCGCCACCTGTGCCGCGTCCGGCGCGCCTGCCGCCCGAATGATCACACCAGTGTTCTCGTGCCGGTAGGTGTGTCAAAAGCCGCCTTCAATCCGGCAGTGCCCGCGGCAAAGGTGATGCGCGCGTCGGTCAACATAGGTGCCAGCATCTCGGCCAGTGCGGCGGCGTCGGGGTGGGTGACGGTCAACCGCTCCAACCGGCAACCCGAGGGTGCAAGGCGGGCCGCCGGGTGGTTGCCCCCCTCCCATTGCATGAGCGCGGGCGCGCAATTGTCGAAGGGCAGGATGCCGGAGGCCGGAACCGCCATGCGCCAGCGCAGATCACCCCGTTGCAGGCTGACCGGCGCGCCGAACCCTGCCGGCAGCGCGGCAAGGGTCGCCTCCAGATCGTCGCAGCGGCAAATCCAGTTGGTCAGCCGTGCAGGCCCGGAAAACCGGTCCAGATCGAACCAGCGCGGACGGTCCGGCACCGGAGCCTCAGGATTGACAGCAATCGCTTCGAGGTAGAGCCCGGATTCAAGCCCGAGAAGCGTGTTATGTGTATGAAAAACCGCATGTTCCCCCCCCGGTTGCGGGGTCAGGCCCAGGCTGCGGCTGACGTGGTCTGTTGCCTGTTGCAACAGCGCCCCCGCAACCGCGATGTGATCCAGTTCCATGCGATGCCCCCTGCTGATGCCATTGTAAAAGCGCCCCGCCTGATACTTGAATCGCCAATACCCTGCCGCGCTGCGCGCTCCCGGGACATTGGCGAAGTGATATGCTTCAGGTTAAAAGCGGGACGCTGTAAATATTATAAATCGTTAATTGAGTTTGACGTAAGGCCTGACACAGGTCAAACTGAGGCCGCGAGAATTCTTATTTCAGAACAATTTTTATTCAAGCTCGCAGTATTAACCCATTTCGGAGGATCCTGGACATGTTCACTCTCAAACGTATGACTTCGGCGCTGGCACCTGTTGCCCTTGCTGCCGGTCTAAGCGCCCCTGCCGCGCCTGCCGCCGCACAGGAATTATGGATCGGCCAGATCGTCATGGGCGGCTGGAATTTTTGTCCGCGGACCACAACCGGGGCAGATGGCCAGTTGCTGGCGATCAGCCAGAATGCCGCGCTCTTTTCGCTGTACGGAACGATGTATGGCGGCGACGGACGCACGACATTCGGCCTGCCCGACCTGCGTGGACGGGTGCCGATGCACACAGGGAGCGGCCCCGGCCTGACGTCGCGAGTGCAAGGACAGAAATTCGGCACTGAGACAGTGACGC
Source organism: Sulfitobacter sp. EhC04 (assembly GCF_001650875.1). Lineage (GTDB taxonomy): Bacteria > Pseudomonadota > Alphaproteobacteria > Rhodobacterales > Rhodobacteraceae > Sulfitobacter. The sequence goes on along the minus strand of NZ_LXYI01000011.1, from coordinate 115,468 downwards.
TGACCGCGGCAGAGATGCCGACGCACAACCACTTGTTGGCGGTCAACAATGACGGCGGAGACAAACGCCGCCCGAGAAATGACTTTCTGTCCTACTCGACCCTGACAGAAGGCCTGCCACCCGAACAGGTCGAAAAGATGTACGCCACGGCGCCAACAGGGTCCGACACCCTGAATACGGCTTCCATCACAAACGCGGGCGGCAACCTGCCCCATCCGAACATTCAGCCGGTGCAGGTCATCCGGTACTGTGTTGTGCTTCAGGGCATCTTTCCATCGCGAAACTGACGTAGCCGCAATCTGATATGGTCAAGGGCCGTCCGCACCTGCGGGCGGCCCTTTGCAATTTAGCTGCGTGCGGCCTGTATCAGTTTCAGGATGTCCTGCGCCGCTGCGGGGATATTGGTGCCGGGTCCAAAGATCGCCTTGACCCCGGCATCATAGAGGAACTGATAATCCTGCTGCGGGATCACGCCGCCACAGATCACCAGAATATCCTCGGCCCCGGCCTCTTTCAGTGCTTTGACCAGTTGCGGGGCCAATGTCTTGTGACCGGCGGCCTGAGAGCTGATGCCGATGACATGCACGTCGTTGTCCACGGCATCCTGCGCCGCCTCTGCCGGGGTCTGGAACAGCGGGCCCACGTCCACGTCGAACCCGATGTCGGCAAAGGCGGTGGCGATCACTTTGGCCCCCCGGTCATGGCCGTCCTGGCCCATCTTGACCACCAGCATCCGCGGGCGGCGGCCTTCGGCCTCGGCGAAATCCTCGACTGACTTCTGGATCGCGGCAAAGCCTGCGTCGCCCTCGTAGGCGGCACCGTAGACGCCTGCCAGGGTCTTGACCTCAGCGCGGTGCCGACCGAATTGTTTTTCCATTGCCATGCTGATTTCTCCCACCGTGGCACGTGCGCGCGCGGCCTCTACCGCGCCTTCCAACAGATTTCCGCCTTCTGCCGCGCGGCGGGTCAATTCACCCAATGCGGCGGTACAGGCGGCCTCGTCGCGGCTGGCCCGGATGTTTTGCAGACGCTTGATCTGACTGTCGCGCACGGCGACATTGTCCACGTCCAGAATGTCGATCGGGTCTTCCTTGTCGCGGCGGTACTTGTTGACGCCCACGATCACCTCGTCGCCCCGGTCGATGTTGGCCTGCCGCTGGGCCGCGGCCTCTTCGATGCGCAGTTTCGGCATGCCGGAGGCAACGGCCTTGGTCATGCCACCCATCTCCTCGACCTCTTCGATCAGTTTCCATGCCGCATCCGCCAGATCGGCGGTCAGCTTTTCAACGTAGTAGGAGCCCGCCAATGGGTCGACCACATTGGTCACACCGGTTTCTTCCTGCAGGATCAGCTGCGTGTTGCGCGCGATGCGGGCGGAATGGTCGGTGGGCAGGCCAATCGCCTCGTCCAGCGAGTTGGTGTGCAGCGACTGGGTGCCGCCCAGAACCGCCGACATCGCCTCGTAAGCCGTGCGCACCACGTTGTTGTAGGGGTCTTGTTCGGCCAGGCTGACACCGCTGGTCTGGCAGTGGGTGCGCAGCATGGAGGATTTGGCATCCTTGGGCGCAAATTCTTCCATGATCCGGCTCCACAGCAGGCGCGCGGCGCGCAGCTTGGCCGCCTCCATGAAAAAGTTCATGCCGATGGCAAAGAAGAACGACAGGCGCGGCGCGAAACGGTCCACGTCCATACCGGCGGCAATGGCCGTGCGCACGTACTCGCGCCCGTCGGCCAGCGTGAAGGCCAGTTCCTGCACCAGGTTCGCGCCCGCCTCCTGCATGTGATAGCCCGAGATCGAGATGGAGTTGAATTTCGGCATCTCGTTGGCGGTATATTCGATGATATCCGCGATGATCCGCATCGAGGGTTCGGGCGGATAGATATAGGTGTTGCGGACCATGAACTCCTTGAGGATGTCGTTCTGGATGGTGCCGGAGAGTGCCGCACGGTCCACGCCCTGTTCCTCGCCCGCGACAATGAAGCTGGCCAGGATCGGCACCACCGCGCCATTCATCGTCATGCTGACGCTGACCTTGTCCAGCGGGATGCCGTCGAACAGGATCTTCATATCCTCGACGCTGTCGATGGCCACGCCAGCCTTGCCCACATCACCCTCGACGCGGGGATGGTCGCTGTCATAGCCCCGGTGTGTCGCCAGATCGAAGGCGACAGAGACACCCTGCTGGCCCGCTGCCAGATTGCGCCGGTAGAAGGCGTTGGATTCTTCTGCCGTGGAGAACCCGGCGTATTGGCGGATGGTCCAGGGACGGCCCGCATACATCGTGGCCTTTACGCCGCGCGTGAACGGTGCCTCACCGGGGACGGACCCCAGATGATCAAGCCCCTTGGTGTCTTCCGCCGTGTAAAGCGGCTGTACGTCGATCCCCTCCAGCGTGCGCCATGTCAGATCGTCCAGGCCGCGCCCGCGCAGTTCCTTTTCAGCGATGCTGCGCCACTTGTCTTTGCTCATGTCCATGTCCTTTTGTCGTTTGCGCCGGAGGCAGGCTTGGGCCCGCTCTTTTCCGGGTTTCATCCTCTGTCAGTGTCGCCAGACCATCGGCACCGGCGGTCAGCCAGTGCAGATCGTCTGAATATCGTTCGCGCAGGGCTGCCGCCTGCGCTGTTGTGAAGGGCTGCCAGCGCCCTTGCCCACGGGGCAGAAGCGTCGGATCGCTGCCCTGGTCGGCCAGCACCCCGCGCAGGTCGTTCAGCGGCAGCGACCGGTTCAGCCACAGCATCTGCGGCTTGCCGGGCAGGCGCAGATCAACCGCTTCCTGCAGCATCCTTTCGGGTCGGCCCGCGAAAGTCTCGAACGGCATGATCCTGATATCCGCATCCGGCACCGCGCAGGCCAGATCGGTGATCACATCGCGCCAGCTGCGGGTGCTTTCCGCGATCCGGGCATATTTCGCCGCATCATGGATCTTGTGGCCCCGTGCCGCCGTCAGGGCCGAGGCCGAGGCCCACCACAGGTCCTGCGCGCGGATCGACAGGACCACGCGCGACACCCGCCCGCCAAAGGCCGCGGCAAGCCGGGCCATCCGCTCTCCGACAGCGGGATAAAGTGCGGCGTGGCGAAACCCGTAGGTGCAGGTGCCCAGCATGTTCTCATCGCTGACCAGCAGTTTCGTGATGCCCCGCGCCTCTGCCTTGGCGGTCAACATGCGCACCCGGCCATCGGCGCGGTGCGGCGCACGGCGCGGAATGTTGTGGAACATGCCCGGAAACACCGATTTGCGGGTCCGGCCCGGCCCCCAGAAGCCGATGCCGTTCTGATCCAGCGTCCGAATGTGGTCCCGAACAAAATGCTGAAATGTGGTGGTGCCGGTGCGGTGCGCGCCGAGGTGCAGAATGACATCCATGATGCTCTGGCCCATCTTTTGCAAAAAGGCCGCCCGGTCCGGCCACATCACGGGGATAGCCCCGGTCATGGCCTCAAAACCCTTGCAGTGTGCTTAATGCGCGCAGTCCCGAGAAAGTGCATCGCATTTGCCGGCCCAACCCCTATATACAGGGACAGGGGAGATCTTATGAAACGCCTGTTGATGCTTGTTTTTGCTGGAATTTTCGCAACTTCAGCCGCCGCCCAATCGACCGATACCGGCGATGACGGGCTGTTGTTTGCACCCGCCGACATGGCGGATTTAAGTGAATTTCGCTGGAAAAAGCGCCCCGTGGTGGTCTTTGCGGACAGCGCGGACGACCCAGCCTTTATCGAACAGATGGAATTGCTGCGTGCCCAGCCCGAGGAACTCGCCGCGCGCGACGTGATGGTTTTGACCGACACGGACCCGGACGCACGCGCGCCCTTGCGGCTGAAAATGCGGCCGCGCGGCTTCATGCTGGTGCTGGTCGGCAAGGATGGCGGGATCAAGCTGCGCAAGCCGTTTCCCTGGGACGTGCGCGAGATCACCCGCAGCATTGACAAGATGCCGATGCGCCAGCGCGAAATCCGCGAGCGCAAGGAGGCCGAGGGCGTCATCCTGCGCTGAACCTTGTGGGATGGGCCCGCCTGCCCTATATTGAAGGGGCAAGAGGCAGGGAGCAAGATTATGGAAAAAGACCCAGACATCCCGTTCACACCGATCCCCGTGACATGGCGGACCGGCCCGCGTCCGGGCTATTGATCACCCGATCGGCGGCAGCACTGCCGCCGTCTGAATAGGCAAGGATCAGTTTGAGGGCATATTTCCCGAAAACAAACGCCTGTTTCCGCATCCCCACATAATCCGAATAGATCGCGATCCGCCGTTCTGCATCCAGGGTGCGAAACGTGTCCCCGCGCATGTCCTCGGCCAGGCCGGACAGCGATTTGATCAGGCTGTAATAGGCGACAATGGCGTCGATGGTCTGGCGCGGCAGCACGTCGATTTCCGCGATCACGGCGTCATAGACATGATCGTGCTGTTCGCGCGGCAGAAAGGGGACATAGTTCGGCTCCTTGCGCATCCGGTCGATCAGCGCGTTCACGTATTGCTCTGAACTATCGGCTTCCCAAAGCGATTCCAGCGTATTGCCGATCTCGGCATAGAGCGCCTTGTGATAGTCGCGCAGCTTCTCTGCCCGCGCGCGCGCCTTGCCACCTTCGGCAAAGATCGCGGTGGTCAGCCAGCCGGTGGCAATCACCAGACCGGCGATCATCGCCTGCCCCACACGCGGGTCGATCTGCCCCATCAGCGGTAGCGCCAGCCAGATCAGCGCCCCCAGGACCAGCACCACCGGCAGGCCGATGGTCAGAAAGAATTGCGCGATGATCCGCCCGGCAACCCGCGCTTCCCGCCACACCGCCAGCAGCACCGCGCAAAGCGCGACACCAGCCAGCAGGATCAGCGGAAAGGTCGGGGTTGCCAGCATGGGATCTTATTCGAACTCCATGATCACGTCATCAACGGCAAGGCTGTCGCCTTCGCCCGCGTTGATCTTGGACACGATGCCCTTGCGTTCGGCGCGCAGGATGTTCTCCATCTTCATCGCCTCGATGGTGCACAGCGCCTGGCCATCCTGAACCTCGTCGCCCACGGCCACCGACAATTTGACCACAAGGCCGGGCATCGGGCACAGCAGCAGCTTGGAGGTATCGGCGGCCACCTTCTCGGGCATCAGCCGGGCCAGTTCGGCCTGACGCGGGCTGCGCACATGCACCCGCAGGTCGGCCCCGCGCGTGCGGATGCGGAACCCGCCCGAGATCTTGCCGACCTTCAGCACCAGCGGCGTGTCACCAACCGTCATTTTGGCCAGTTGGTCGCCCGGCGTCCAATCGCCACTGACGCGCAGGTCCGCGCCATCCTCGAAGCGCACTGTCGCCCCGGCCTGATCGGCCTGAACCGTGAGGTCAAAGGACTGTCCCTGCACGGCCACGTTCCAGGCGCTGCCCACCTTGCGTTCGTGGTTGTCCATGCGGCCCGACACGCGGGCGCGCCGGATCTCACCCACCCGGTGCATCGCGGCGGTGGCCGCCGCAATCCGGCGCAGATCGGCCTCGGGCAGTTCCACGCCTTCGAAGCCGGCTGGATATTCCTCGGCGATGAAGGCGGTGGTCATGTCACCCGACACAAACTTGGGGTGGTCCATCACGGCGCTGAGAAACGGCAGGTTGTGCCCGATCCCCTCGACCTCGAAACTGTCCAGCGCCACGCGCATCCGCTCGATCGCCTCGGGCCGTGTTGGTGCCCATGTGCAGAGCTTGGCGATCATCGGGTCATAATACATCGAAATCTCGCCGCCCTCATAGACGCCGGTGTCATTGCGCACGATGTGATCATCCTCGACCACCTCCTCCGGCGGACGGTAACGGGTCAGCCGCCCGATGGAGGGCAGGAAGCCGCGATAGGGATCTTCGGCGTAAAGCCGGTTCTCGATGGCCCAACCGTTGATCTTCACATCGTCCTGCGCCATCTCCAGCTTCTGGTTGTCGGCCACCCGGATCATCTGTTCGACCAGATCGACCCCGGTGATCAGCTCGGTGACCGGGTGTTCCACTTGCAGGCGTGTGTTCATCTCAAGGAAGTAAAAGTTCTTGTCCCCGTCCACGATGAATTCCACGGTGCCCGCACTGGTGTAGCCCACGGCCTGCGCAAGGGCGACGGCCTGTTCGCCCATCGCCTTGCGGGTCGCCTCGTCCAGGAACGGGCTCGGGGCCTCCTCAACCACTTTCTGGTTGCGGCGCTGGATCGAACATTCCCGTTCCGCCAGGTAGATGCCGTTGCCATGGGCGTCGCACAGCACCTGAATCTCGATATGGCGCGGCTGGGTCACGAATTTCTCGATAAAGATGCGGTCATCGCCAAAGGAATTGGCCGCCTCGTTCTTGGAAGACTGGAAGCCCTCGCGCGCCTCCTCGTCGTTCCAGGCGATCCGCATGCCCTTGCCGCCGCCCCCGGCAGAGGCCTTGAGCATCACCGGATAGCCGACCTCATTCGAGATCTTCACGGCCTCCTCTGCATCCGCGATCAGGCCCATATAGCCCGGCACCGTGCTGACCCCGGCCTCCTGCGCGATCTTTTTGGAGGTGATCTTGTCGCCCATCTTTTCGATGGCCCCAACGGGCGGGCCGACAAAGGCGACACCGGCGGCACTCAGCGCCTCGGCGAACTTGCTGTTCTCGGACAGAAAGCCATAGCCGGGATGCACCGCCTCCGCGCCGCTGGACTTGACCGCCTCCATCACCTTGTCGATCACGATATAGGACTGGTTCGCCGGGGCCGGACCGATATGCACCGCCTCGTCGGCCATCTGCACATGCAGCGCGTTCGCATCCGCATCGGAATAGATGGCAACGGTGGTGATACCCATCCGGCGCGCGGTCTTGATGACGCGGCAGGCGATTTCGCCCCGGTTGGCGATCAGGATTTTCTTGAACATGCACTGTCCTTCTTGGTCTTGGTGAAAACGCGGAAACCCCGCTGCAGCGGGTGCTGCGCGGGGTCAGTTAAGCGGGTTTCAGCGCCGGTGTGGCGCTGACGGCGTGTCAGATCAGTAGGATTTGCACTTGCCGGGGTTGAGCTGGCAATAGGCCAGGTTCGCGCCTGCGCCGATGGCAGCGCCCTGCAACAGGCTGCCGCTGGTGATGGCTGCGGCACCGGCACCAACCGCACCGCCCGCAAGCGCCTGCTCGCCGATGTTGTCGCCGCAGGCCGCAAGCGCGCCGCAGGCGGCAACCGCCAGCACGACGTTGCGGGCCGATTTTGATGTAACGTGGATATGCTCGAACACTTGCCCGTTCCTTCTTTTTTTGTTTGCGAAGCGTCAACGCGGCAATTGCGTGCCGGTTCCCGCCGAGCTTCGATTTTTTGCCCCCCATGTCCCCCGTCTTGTGAAAAAACGGGCAGCAGGGATGTGACCCGCTGCTGCCCAGAGGGGGAAGGGGTATGGTCTAGATGCGAGGTTGGCCAACTGGTTTGGTCTGCGCCACCCTCAAGGCGGACGTTGGCCCAAGCGCGCGGTGCCGGAAAGCCCATACCGCGCGTTGCCGCAAGATCGGCCAAGCCCCGCTGAAATTCGGATGACACAGGCAAATTCACGCCGATCACCCCTCGAAAGCTTCGGGAAAGGAGGCGCGGGCGATTCTCTCGTCAATGACCAGCATCGCCTCGTAATCCGCCGCATCGAAAGGGTCCGTGGCGGGCAGCACCTCGCGCCCGAACAGCCAGGAAAGCCGCCCCGCATCCAGATTGCCCCGCTCGAACGGCTCGGGGCCGAAACACTCCCACAGCGCTTTCATGAAAGCGGCATCGGCGCGCCGGTCAGCGGCCTTGCGGTCCGAACGCCGTTCCCGGCGGGTCAGCGGTGTGACCCCCTTGGGGTTCGGTCGGCGGATTGTGAATTGGAAATCGGTGCCGGGCAAACGGCCCGGAAACCCGCGATGTTTCAACATATAAGCGGGCATCACACATCCCTCCCGATAGCGAGGGGCGTGTTCAGGGCAGGCGCGAACGCCTGCCCTGGGGAAGGCTTACTTGTATTTGCCTGTGTATGTCGGCTCAACCGAGATGGGCTCGGGATCGACGACAACGTATTCTTCGTCGGTCTGGCCGCTGGTGCAGGCCGAAATTGCGGCGATGAAGCCGAAGGCTGCGATGAGTTTGATGCTCTTGGACATCTAAGTCTCCTGTCATTGTTGATGGGGCGCGGCACTGCTACATGCCTCGCACGCCCCGGTTCAGAGGTAAGGGATACCTGGGTATTCCTTGAGCGCAGATTACGGCAAAGGAATGTCCAATGATACGGGGGCCGCGTCAATCGGCACGTATGTGACTCCAAAGCATCAGAAATCGGCAAAGCCCCGCCCCGAGCCGCAATATATGGTGGCCGCATCACAAACTCTCCCAAATGCAGAGGTCATTCTCTACGTGAAATGCCTCGAAAAACTGAGTCACCTCAGGGTCTGCGACGCCAAATTCGGTCTCGCGATCGGCCAGTGAGATGACGATGACATCACCGGTCAGATCGTATTCGCTGATGTAGGGCAGTGCCAGTTCCTGGCACAGATGCATCATGTCACCGGCGGCTGTCTGATAGTCGATTTCACCCGTGTCGCGGGCAATCGCGGGTGCGATCAGGCGAAAGCGCAGCCAGGTCTGCGGCCCGACGGAGTCCACCAGTACCTCCTGCAGGGTCACCGGCTGGCCAGACGGCACATCAAGCGCCAGCGCGGGCGTGGCGGCCAGCAACAGGGCCAGGGCGGCGGTTCTCATGGTGCCGCCTCCTCTGCCGTGGAGAAATCGGCGGGCGAGATGATCTCGATCAGTTCCATGTCGTCGGAATGGCGGACCTCGCGGTGGGTAATGCCCGGCGGTTGCAGCACACAGGACCCGGCGCGCAGGATGTGTTCGCCCTGCCCTTCGTATTCAAAGACAACCCAGCCCTTGGTGACATAGACCATCTGGAAATCCAGGTCGTGGGAATGCCAGGTGCCGGGGGATTCCATGCCCGGCACCGCACGGATCACATGCGCGCCATATTTGGCGGTGGTGGCGGATTTGATGCCAAGATCGCGGTATTCAAAGAACGGGCGCAGTCCGGCGCCTTCGAAGGTGCCGGAGTCCGCGTGGGAGATGGTGAAGGATTGATTCTTCCAAAGTGTCATAACACCCAGCCTTCAACCCAATGCACCGCGCGCCGTGCCGATCGACTGCCCAGGGGAGGCGATCCAACATCGGTTTTCTGGCACTTTATCTCGGATGCGCAAGTGCGCGTTGTCCTGGAGGCGCAGGTGTCGATCAATCGCCTGCCCAAGGGGTGGGCAGACGATGGGCACGGCGGCCACAAGCGGCCTTGTTCCGTGCCTTCGCAGGCAATGGATGGATCTACGGATCGCCGGGACTCGAAGGGAGAGATCATACTGCTATCCGCTCGCTATTCGACGTCGACGCCAAATACATTTTTGTCTCCGACCTGATCGGATATTCGCGCACCCTTTGCCCCCTCACAACGGAATGTTGTCGTGCTTCTTCCAGGGCGTCACGACCTTCTTGTTGCGCAGCGACGCAAAGGCGCGCGCCACCCGTTTGCGGGTGGAATGGGGCATGATCACCTCGTCAATGAACCCGCGCTCAGCGGCGACAAAGGGGTTGGCGAAACGGTCCTCGTAATCCTTCGTGTGCTGGGCGATCTTCTCGGGGTCTTTCAGGTCCGCGCGATGGATGATCTCGGTCGCACCCTTGGCACCCATCACCGCAACCTCCGCCGTGGGCCAGGCATAGTTGAAATCGGACCGCAGATGCTTGGACGCCATCACGTCATAGGCCCCGCCATAGGCCTTGCGGGTGATCACCGTGACCATCGGCACCGTCGCCTGCCCATAGGCGAACAGGAGCTTGGCACCGTGTTTGATCACCCCGCCAAATTCCTGTGAGGTGCCGGGCAGGAAGCCGGGGACGTCCACCAGCGTCAGGATCGGGATCTCGAAGCAGTCGCAGAACCGCACGAACCGCGCGGCCTTGCGTGATGAGTCGATGTCGAGGCACCCTGCCAGCACCATCGGCTGGTTGGCGACAACGCCCACCGTGCGCCCCTCGATGCGCATGAAGCCGGTGATGATGTTCTTGGCGAAATCCTCCTGAATTTCGTAAAAATCGCCCTCGTCCCCCAGCTTGAAGATCAGTTCCTTCATGTCATAGGGGGTGTTGGCGTTGGTGGGCACCAGCGTGTCAAGCGATGCCTCGATCCGGCCCGGATCATCAAAGAACGGGCGGACGGGTGGTTTTTCGCGGTTGTTGGCAGGCAGGAAATCCACCAGGCGGCGCACCTCTGCCAGCGCCTCCACATCATTGTCAAATGCCGCATCAGCAACGGAGGATTTGCGCGTGTGGGTGATGGCACCACCCAACTCTTCTGCGGTGACCTGTTCGTTGGTCACGGTTTTCACCACGTCGGGGCCGGTCACGAACATATAGGAGGTGTCCTTGACCATGAAGATGAAGTCGGTCATCGCGGGGGAATAGACCGCCCCGCCCGCACAGGGGCCCATGATGACGCTAATCTGCGGGATCACGCCCGAGGCTTCGATGTTGCGCTGGAACACTTCGGCATAACCGGCAAGGCTGGCAACACCTTCCTGAATGCGCGCGCCGCCGGAATCGTTGATGCCGATGACCGGCGCGCCGTTCTGGATTGCCATGTCCTGAATCTTGCAGATCTTCTGCGCATGGGTTTCTGACAGCGACCCGCCAAAGACGGTGAAATCCTGACTGAAGACATAGACCAGGCGGCCATTGATCGTCCCCCAGCCTGTGACCACGCCGTCGCCTGCCGGGCGCTGCTTCTCCATGCCGAAATCGGTGCAGCGGTGCGCCACGAACATGTCGAACTCTTCGAATGACCCCTCGTCCAGAAGCAGATCAATCCGCTCGCGCGCGGTCAGTTTGCCGCGTCCGTGCTGCGCGTCGATCCGGGCCTGACCGCCGCCCAGACGGGCATCGGCGCGGCGCACTTCGAGCTGTTCGAGAATATCTTTCATGGAAGGTCCCCCAATGCTGGTTTGCGCCATAGTATTCTTGTGAGGGCCCAAGATGAAAGCATCTTTCTGAATATTTGCAAACTCTATGCATTATTGCATTTGCAAATTGCGAATTAGCAAAGCGCCAAACGGGCATGGACAATTTTCCGCCCTCGGACTAATTGCATTTGCATGAAAGACATTCAGCCCACCGCGCCCGTGATCCGATTCCTGGACCGCAGCACACCGCCATACATCCTGACCTTGATTGTGCTGGCCGGCCTGTCGGCGCTGGCGATGAATATCTTCCTGCCGAGCCTGCCCCAGATGGCTGACTATTTCGGCACATCCTATGCGGTGATGCAACTGTCGGTGCCGCTGTATCTGTTGTGTTCGGCGGTATTGCAGCTGTTCATCGGCCCGATTTCAGACAACCTCGGTCGGCGGCAGGTGATGATCTGGGCTCTGGTGCTGTTCATGCTTGCCACGCTTGGCTGCATTTTCGCCCCCAATGCCGCGATATTCCTGCTGTTTCGCATCGCACAGGCGGTGATCGCGACAGCCATGGTCCTGAGCCGGGCAGTGATCCGCGATCTCTATTCGCAAGATCAATCGGCGTCGATGATCGGCTATGTGACAATGGGCATGGCGTTGGTCCCGATGATCGCCCCCGCCGTGGGCGGCGCGATCCAGCAGTATTTCGACTGGCACGTGACCTTCTGGGCGATGTTCGCCATCGGCGGCGCGAGCCTTGCCCTGGTGATTGCAGACATGGGCGAGACAGTGCAGGCCTCCGGCAAATCCATGATCGCGCAGTTTCGCGAATATCCTGAATTGCTCCGCTCCCCCCGCTTCTGGGGCTATGCGCTGGCCGCCGGGTTCTGTTCGGGTGCCTTCTTTGCCTATCTTGGCGGCGCACCTTTTGTCGGCTCCACAGTCTTCGGGTTGGACCCGTTCTGGCTGGGAATCTATTTCGGCTCTCCGGCTGTCGGCTATTTTGCAGGCAACTTCCTGACCGGTCTTTTCGCCACCCGTTTCGGCGTGAACGCGATGGTGCTCTGGGGCTGTATGGCCAATGCCATCGGCGGCTCCGTTTCGCTGCTGATCTTCCTGTCCGGCTTTGGCACTGCGCTGACCTTTTTCGGGATGATGACATTGGTCGGCCTGGGCAACGGGCTGTGTATCCCCAATGCCACGGCGGGGATGCTGTCGGTCCGGCCCCACCTGGCCGGCACCGCATCGGGCCTGGGCGGCGCAATCATGATCGGCGGTGGATCGGCGCTTGCGGTTCTGGCGGGCATGTTGCTGACGCCTGAAACCGGCGCCTACCCGCTGCTGCTGCTGATGATGGCCACGGCCATCGCTGGCCTGGGGGCGATCATGGTGGTCATCCGCCGCGAAAAGGCGCTGGGACTGACGCCGCGCTGACCAGCGCCCCCGTTCGAATAGAAGTCCAGGAATTACACATCAGTTCGGGCTTTCCCGAACCGATGCGTGGCTGACCTGCTGAAACTGAAACACACCCTTTAATTCCGACGCTGCAAGGACGCCCATCATGTCACCTTGCGCATGCAGAAAACCCTCGGGTTTGGGATTTATTTCAGTACATGGGAAAAATTTGATACCGTGTTGACCGGCGACAGATTCGCCCTGATGTTCGGAGGCGCAGAAAAAACCATTGCGTGAAATTTCTGTCATTCCGGCTGTGATCATGGAGGATAGCAGTCGGACGGCCACGCGATAGAGCTAGGGAGGATGCTCATGAAAATTACGACTCTGAAGGGGTTCATCGCCTCAACCGTGATGGCTGCAAGCCTTGCGGGTGCGACCACAGCCACCGCCGAAGGGATCATGTGTGAGCCCGGAGAAACATACATCATGAATGTCATGGTATCGGGTCACCCCTATTGGGTGCCGGTCTATCAGGGCTTCAAACAGGCCGCTGCGGCCTTTGGATGTGACACCGTGTTCTCGGGCACGCCCGACTACGACATCACCAAGCAGATCGCTTCGTTTGAACAGGACCTGATCAAATCGCCGGCAGGTATCCTGCTGCACCCGATGCAGTCCGATCCATTCATCGAACCGATCAACCGGGCAATCTCCAGCGGCACCGAGATTGTGACCTTTGCTGCGGATTCGCCCAATTCGGAGCGCACGGCCTATATCACCTCGGACAATCTGGCCGAAGCCAAGTTTGCCGCCGACGAAATCGTGGCACAGGTTGGCGACATCGCCGAATATGCCGTGCTGGAAAATCCGGGGCAGTCCAACCACGACCTGCGTGTCACCGCACTGATCGACTATATGGAAGCCAACTATCCCGACATGAAGCTGGTCGGGCGTCAGGCGACCAACCAGGACAGCAACGCGGCCTATCGTGCGACGGCCTCGATCATCCAGGCGAACCCGAATATCGCCGCAATATGGATCCCAGAGGCCGGATCGGCAGAAGGTGCGGTTGCGGCAAAGCTGGAAGCCGAATCCGATATCCTGATCATGCACGCGGATGTGACACCAACAACGCTGGAGCACATCCGGGCCGGCAACATCCATATGGCGCTGAACCCGAACCAGGGTGTGCAGGGCTTCATGGGTTTCATGGCGGTGCATCTGGCCAACCGGTCGGAAATCTTCGATCCGTTCAACGACTGGAAAACCTCCGGTTTCAATCCCGTGCAGATCCCCTTCATGGACAACGGGTTTGCCGTGATCACGCAGGAGAACGCCGACAGCTTTGATCTGAACGTCTATATGGAAGGCCGCGATCCGTCCTGATCGGGCCGAACCATGCACCTCATGCGTAGCCCGGCAACAAGGCCAGCCAGGCTGCGCAATCTCAAACACCCTTCGGTCAACCGAGAACTGCCATGCAAGACGATGTGATCCTCAAAATCTCGAACCTCAGCAAGTCCTTTGGCCCCGTCAAAGCCCTGCGTGGTGTGGATTTTGAACTGCGCAAAGGCGAGATCCACGCAGTGGCGGGCGAAAACGGGGCCGGGAAATCCACATTGATGAATGTGATCGACGGGATCTTACAGCCTGACAGCGGCGAGATCATTCTGGATGGCGCGCCGGTCACCATCTCATCGCCCACCGAGGCGCAGCGGCTGGGCATCGGTTTTGTGCATCAGGAAATTGCGCTTTGCCCCGATGTCTCCGTCGCTGAGAACATCTTTATGTCCAGAACCAATGTCAGCAGATCCTGGTTGATGAATTACGAAAAGCTGGAGCGGGACGCGGCCAATGTGTTTCGTCGGCTCAGTGATATCGACGCATCGGTTCTGCTGCGCGAGCTGTCGATTTCGAACCAGCAACTGGTCGAGATTGCCAAGGCTCTGACGCTGGATTGCCGTATCCTGATCCTCGATGAACCCACCGCCGCCCTGACCGAGAACGAGGCGCAGACGCTGTTCCGGATCATGCGCGAACTGGCGGATCAGGGGATTTCGATCATCTATATCTCGCACCGCATGGTCGAGATTCTCGACAATTGCGACCGCGTGTCAGTGTTTCGGGATGGCAAGCATATTGTGACCAGTGATGTGGCCGATATCACGCCGGGCGATGTGGTCAACGCCATGGTGGGGCGGATTGTCGACAAGCTTTACCCCGAAAAACAATCTGCCGATGAGACCTCCGAGGAGATCATCCTCGATGTGAAGAACCTCAACGAAGGCCCCCGCATTCGGGATGTGTCCTTTGCCCTGAAGCGCGGGGAAATCCTTGGCATTGCGGGGCTGATCGGGGCCGGGCGCAGCGAAATTGCGAGGGGCATTTGCCGCCTTGAAGGGGCCGCGACCGGGGAGGTCTGGCTGCTGGGCGAAAAGCTGGCGCTGCGCAATTATCAGGACAGCATCGCCAAGGGCATGGTCTATCTGTCCGAAGACAGAAAGGGCGACGGCCTGTTCCTCGATCTGCCGATCTCCGAGAATGTCTCGGCGTTGAACCTCGATCAGGTCGCGAACCGTCTTGGCCTGATCAGGGCATCCTCCGAGATCAGCCAGGCCGGCGATCTTGGCCGCAAGCTGAACCTCAAATGTGGGTCGCTCTCCGATCCTGTCTCATCCCTTTCCGGCGGCAATCAGCAAAAGGTGGCGCTGGCCAAGATGCTGTCGGTCAATCCGCGCCTGATCTTTCTGGATGAGCCGACGCGTGGCGTCGATGTGGGCGCGAAATCTGAAATTCATCGCATCCTGCGCGATCTTGCGCGCAGCGGTGTTGGTATCATCGTGATCTCGTCCGAA
Organism: Sulfitobacter sp. EhC04; assembly: GCF_001650875.1. Lineage (GTDB taxonomy): Bacteria > Pseudomonadota > Alphaproteobacteria > Rhodobacterales > Rhodobacteraceae > Sulfitobacter. The sequence goes on along the minus strand of NZ_LXYI01000011.1, from coordinate 100,285 downwards.
TTGCCCGAATTGATCGGCGTTTGTGACCGGGTCATCGTTGTGCGCGAGGGCCGGATCAGCGGCGAAGTCGCGGGCCACGACATGACAGAAGAAAACATCATGCGCCTGGCTTCGGTCATGGACGCGCAGGCAGTATCGTTTTGACAAGTGAGAGAAAAATGGAAAATGCCGTAAGTTTGGCTGAAACACAGGCGAGCAAGGTGCAGGGCGTCCCGTTCTGGCGCAAGCTGCTGAAGATGCGCGAGACCGGGCTGATCGTGATCATCCTCGCGCTCTTTGTCGTCATGTCATTTGCCTCGCCGTATTTCTTGAGCTGGGCCAATATGCGGGCCATGTCGATGGCCTTTGCCGTGGACGGTATTCTGGTCATCGGCATGACAATCCTGTTGATTTCCGGCGGCATCGACCTGTCGGTCGGTTCTGTCACCGCCTTTGCCATGGTGATCGCGGGATGGCTGTTCCTGAACGGCATAAACCCCTGGCTCGCCTCGGGGATCGCCATCGCGCTTTGTGCCGGGATCGGCGCGTTCCAGGGGTTTTTCGTCACCAAGGTCGGGCTGCATCATTTCATTGTGTCGCTCGCGGTCATGGTGATCGCGCGCGGGGCCTGTCTGCTGTTCACCGGCGGGCGGCCGCTTGGGTTGTTCACCCTGCCCCCGGAGTTCAAGTTCATCGGTCAGGGTTCCATCGGCCCGGTCCCGATCGTGATCATCATCTTCCTTGTCTTTGTGATCGCCTTCGATTTCCTGCTGCGGCGCACGACGATGTTCCGCAAGGTGTTCTATACAGGCAGCAACGAAAAGGCGGCGGCCTATTCCGGCATTCGCACCAAGAAGGTCATCTTTCTGACGACAACCCTGTGCTCGACGCTCTGCGGGATTGCCGGGATCATCTATATGGCGCGGTTCGGATCGGCGCAGCCCACCTTCGGGATCGGCCTTGAACTGACGGTCATCGCAGCGGCGGTGATCGGCGGGGCCAGCCTGAACGGAGGCTCGGGGTCGATCCTGGGGGCCATTCTTGGAGTCATCTTGCTGTCGCTGGTGTCCAGTTCGCTGGCCCTGCTTGATGTGTCGGTCTACTGGCAGGACATCATCCGCGGCTCGATCCTGCTGAGTGCTGTGACCATTGACCACTATCTCAACAAGCGTCGGAGGTAGATCATGGCAGACAAATCCAATGACTTCGAACATGTGCGGCAGATCCACACGGTCCTGACCCTGCATTTCATCGAAGGGCAGAAACAGGCCGAGATCGCGGCGGCGCTCAACCTGTCCACCTCCAAGGTGAACCGGCTGATCACCCAGGGCCGCCAGATGGGGATGGTCAGGATCGACATTGAAAGCCCGTTCCAGGCGCTCATGGATATCGAACGCGCGCTGACCGACAGGACCAGCCTGGATGATGCCATGGTTGCCCCCTTCGTGCAGGGCAGCCCGAAGGCCACGTTGCAACAGGTTGGCCGTGCGGCGGCCAGCCAGTTGCACGAAACACTGCGCGACGGCGATGTGATCGCAATCACTGGCGGCAAGGCCGTCAGCGCGGTTGTCGAAAATCTGGACCCCGATCACCGGGTCGATGTCACCGTGGTGCCGCTGACAGGCGGGGTGCAGGGCAAGTATTACACCGACGTGAACCATCTCGCGACACGCATGGCCGAGCGTCTGGGCGGCAAGACGATGCTGCTGCATGCGCCGCTCTTTGCCGAAAGCCGGGAGCAGCGCGACATGCTGATGGAGGTGGCGTCGATCCGCGAAGTCTTTGACCTCGCGCGGCGGGCAAATGTGGCGCTTGTCGGCGTCGGCTCGATCGAGGCGGAAGGGTCGAGCTATTACGACCTTCACCCGGTGCCGGATGCGGACCGCAAGATGCTGGTCGGCATGGGGGTTGTGGGCGAGTTTCTGGCCCATCTCATCCACAGCGACGGCGCGGTGTCGAACTATGCGCTGAACTCGCGCCTTGTCGCACTGGCCCCCAAGGAACTGCCCAAATGCGCGCGGGTCATCGGGGTGGCGTCGGGACAGCAAAAAGCCCAGCCGATCACGGCGGCGCTGAACGGAAACTTTTTGAACTCACTGATCCTTGACGAAGAAACCGCCGGATCGGTCCTGAAAGAACTGGAAGGGAAACAGAATGTCGCATGAGATGTTAACGCGAGACATCGGAGGTTCCGGAATTTCGGCCTCCGCCATTGGTCTGGGAACCTGGGCAATTGGCGGATGGATGTGGGGCGGGACCGATGTTGACCGCTCCATCGCGGCGATTCATGCATCCATCGACGAAGGCGTGTCGCTGATCGACACCGCCCCGGCCTATGGCCAGGGGGTGGCCGAAGAGATCGTCGGCAAGGCGCTGAAAGGGCGGCGCGACAAGGTGGTGCTGGCCACCAAATGCGGCCTTGTCTGGCACACGCAAAAGGGCAACCATTTCTTCGATTACGAGGGCAAACCGGTTCACCGCTACCTTGGCAAAGACGCGATTGTCTACGAGGTCGAGCAAAGCCTGACGCGATTGGGGGTGGATTGCATTGATCACTACATCACCCATTGGCAGGACCCGACCACCCCCATCGAAGAGACGATGGAGGCGCTGGAGGCGCTCAAGACCCAGGGCAAGATCCGGTCAATCGGTGCCAGCAATACCTCGGTCGAGGATGTCCAGGCCTATGTTGCTGCCGGGCAGCTGGATGCAATCCAGGAGGAATATTCGATGGTCAAGCGCGACATCGAGGACAGCCTTTTGCCGGTCTGTCAAAAGGCGGGCGTGTCCGCGCTCAGCTATTCCTCGCTGGCGCTTGGGCTGCTTTCGGGAAAAATGACACCGGACCGGGTTTTCTCCGGCGATGATCAGCGCAAGGACAATCCCCGCTTTTCCATGGCCAACCGTCAAAAGGTCGCGGCCTTGATGGAAACCATCGCGCCCATCGGGGCGGCGCATGGGGCGACACCGGCGCAGACCGTGATTGCCTGGACCCTGCAACAGCCCGGTATCACCTTTTCGCTGTGCGGTGCGCGCGATGCGCAGCAGGCAGTCGAGAATGCCAAGGCCGGCCGCATTCGGCTGTCGGCGCAGGAGGTTTCCCAGATAGATCAGAACGTCAAAACCCACCTGAACGGCCTGGACGCATAGGCCTGTTTTCAACCCCGAACCACTGCACCGCAGGCACGTCGATTTCGGCGAACGGAGAGATAATGTCCGAGCAACGCAAACAAAACCTGGCAAAGCTGTCGCAGAATGCGGCGTTTGACGCGGTTGTCGTGGGCGGCGGCGTGAACGGGATCGGCGTCTACCGGGATTTGTCCTTGCAGGGGTTGCGCGTTCTGTTGATCGAACGGAACGATTTTTGCTCTGGTTGCAGCGCGGCACCGTCCCGGATGATCCATGGCGGCTTGAGGTATCTGGAGAACGGCGAATTCGACCTAGTGCGGGAATCGCTTTTTGAGCGCGACGCCCTGCTGCGCAACGCGCCGCATATGGTCCGCCCCCTGCCCACCGTCATTCCGATTGCCTCATGGTTTTCAGGGACGCTGAACGCTGCCGCGCAGTTCCTTGGCCGTGGCGGAAAACCTGCCGCGCGTGGGGTGGTGCCGATCAAACTGGGGTTGGCGCTGTATGACTGGACCACCCGCAAGCGGCGGGTGCTGCCGAAACACCGGTTTTTTTCCAAGACCGAAACGCGGCATCTGTGGCCCGCGCTGACGGATAAATCCCGGCGTTCCGCTGTCTATTACGATGCCTGGATCAGCCACCCCGAACGTCTGTGCATCGAACTGTTGCGCGACGTGGCAGAGGTGGCACCGCAGTCGGTCGCCCTGAACTATGCCGAGGTTGAGCTGAGCCAGAATGTCTTTCGCCTGCGGGACAGGCTGACCGGCACGGGTTTCGAGATCTTGCCCAAAGTGGTGGTCAATGCCACCGGTGCCTGGCTGGACGACACCATTGCCGCGCTTGCGCAGGGCAAGACCGAGCGTCTGGTTACGGGCACCAAGGGATCACACCTGATCATCGACAATGCCAGCCTATATGACGCCTTGAACGGCCACATGGCCTATTTCGAGAACACAGATGGCCGGGTCTGCATCGTGTTCCCCTATCAGGGAAAGGTTCTGGCGGGATCGACGGATATCCGGGTGGAACAAGCCCGCCGCGTGCGCTGCGAAGCCGATGAGCGCGACTATATTCTCGGCTCTCTGAGGCTGGTGTTTCCGCAGGTGACGATATCACCGGATGAGGTGGTGTTCAGCTATAGCGGCATTCGCCCCCTGCCCCGCAGTGACCAGGATTTTACCGGACGGATATCGCGGGGCCATGACGTCCGGCGTTTGCATGGGCCAGTGCCGCAATTCTGCATGGTGGGCGGCAAGTGGACAACCTTCCGGGCCTTCGCCGAGCAGACAACCGATGCCGTGCTGTCATCGCTTGGCCGCAATCGTCGCGTCTCTACCCGCGACATGGCGATTGGCGGCGGCAAGCAGTTCCCCGATGATCCGGCTGATCTGCGCGCGCAACTGGCAGAGCAATATGGCCTGCCGCCGGACCGCGCCGACCAGTTGATCGACCGCTACGGCACCCAGGCTGTGGAACTGGCCCGGTTTTGCCACGATGCACAGGACAGGCCGCTTGTTGCCGGATGCACCTATGGCACGGCAGAGATCATCTGGCTGTGCCGAAACGAGTTTGTCGAAACCCTGTCTGATGTGGTGTTGCGGCGGACCGCGCTGGCCATCACCGGCCAGGTTTCCATGCAGATCATTGACGCGCTTGCCGTGCTGGTCGGGCGGGAACGGGCGTTAACACAGAGTGAAATAGAGCAGCAAAGCGCCGCGCTGGTTGCCGAGCTGGACGCGTATCACGGCGTGAGCGCCGCGATGTTGATTGCAAGAAACGAAAGTAGGAGAGCGTAATGCGCATTAGCACCAAAGCCCGAATGAACCGGATGTTCACCAATGGAGGATGTCTTGACGTGGCCGTAGATCACGGCGTCTGCAATGAGCCGAGCTTTCTGGGCGGTCTGGAAGATATGGCAAGCGTGATGAACACGCTGATCGAGGCGCGGCCCGATGCAATCCAATGCGCCTATGGGCAGGCCGATCTGCTGCAATCCCGCCCGGAAAAGGACAAACCCGCACTAGTGATGCGGATCGACATGGGCAACCCCTATAACGATCAGCGTCACCGCGTGATGTGGTCGTTGTTGCAGAACGCCGATGAGCCGATCATCGGCGCTCTGGAAATGGATGCCACTGCGGTGGTTGTGAACCTGTTCATGTTGCCGGAGGAACCCGATCTGTTCCGCCAATGCGTCGCGAACATCTCGCGTGTGCGCGATGCCTGCCAGCGCTATGGCATGCCCCTGATGATCGAACCGCTGGTGATGCTGCCCAACGATGTGCGTGGCGGCTATCAGGTCGATGGTGACGCGGAAAAGATCGTGACGCTGGTGCGGCTCGCCTCTGAAATGGGGGCGGACATCATCAAGGCCGACCCGACCGCTGACCCGCAGGACTTCCATCGCGTGATCGAGGCGGCCCGCGTTCCCGTGCTGGTGCGTGGCGGCGGGAAGGAAGACCTGAAGACCGTCCTGACGAAATCAGCCGCCTTGATGGCGCAGGGCGCGCAGGGCATGGTCTATGGGCGCAACATCTATCAACACGACAATCCGAAAGCCGTGGTGTCGGCGCTGATGGCGATGATCCACAATAACGCCAGTGGCGAAGAAGCCTGGGATATCTACAACCGTGGCTGATACCGGGAAATACCTTTTGGGCCTTGATGCGGGCAACACGGTGATCAAGGCCGTGTTGTTCGACCTTGATGGGCGGCAGGTGGCGCGCTGCGCGCTGGATGGCAAATCCGCAACCCCGGAACCGGGGCATGTCGAGCGTGACCTGACCGAGCTTTGGACCAACGCGCGGGACGCGATTGCGGGCTGCATTCAAAAGGCCGGCATTGATGCGCGTCAGATCGCGTCGATCGGCTGTGCCGGGCACGGCAACGGGCTTTACATGCTGGACCGCGCGGGCGCGCCGCTTGTGGGCATCCAGTCACTGGATACACGCGCTGCCGGACTGGCCGCCGAACTGGATGCGGCACATGGCGACGCGCTGCACGCGCTCTGCCTGCAAAAGCCCTGGCCCTCACAAACGCCTACATTGCTTGCCTGGATCAAACGCCACCGTCCGGCTCTGTATGAACAATGCGGCACAGCGCTGCTGTGCAAGGACTTCATCACCTACAAACTGACCGGCGAGCGGGTCAGCGAGGTGTCTGACATGTCGGGCTGCGGGCTGACCGCGATGCCCGGCTGCATCTATGATGACAGGCTGTTGCAGCTATACGGGCTGGCGGACGCGCGCGAGAAACTGCCCCGCCTGATCGACCCGGCAGAGATCGCCGGACACATCACGGTTGAGGCCGCCGAGGCGACCGGCCTCGCCCCCGGCACCCCGGTGATCGGGGGCTATTTCGATGTGATCTCCAGCGCCATGGGCTCGGGCGTGGTCGGTGCCGGACAGGCTTCGATCATCGCGGGCACATGGGGGATCAATCAGGTCTTCTCCGACGTGCCGGTCAACGACCCTTCCGTCTTCATGGTATCGGGCTTTGGCAAAGGGCGATTTGCCAATATCGAATCCAGCGCCACCTCGGCGGCCAATCTGGAATGGTATGTGCGCGAATTCGTCGAGCGCGGCAAACACCACGACGATCCGTTCGGCTTTTGCAACGACCGATTGGGGCAGGTGCAGCCCCGTGCCGATGACCCGTTTTTTCACCCGTTTCTCTATGGCTCTGCCTTGGGGGCCAGATACCGCGCGGGGTTCTACGGGCTGGCAGGATGGCATGGCGAGGGGCACATGCTGCGCGCCCTGTTCGAAGGCATCATGTTCGAGCATCGCCGTCACATTTCGGTGTTGAAAGAGGCTGGCGTGTCCTTTGACAGCGCCGTCCTCTCAGGCGGCGGATCGCGCAGCCCGCATTGGCCGCAGATGTTTGCCGATTGTCTGGGCGTACCGATCACGGTGGCGGAAACGCAAGAAACCGGCGCGCTGGGGGCGGCCATCGGGGCGGCGCTGGCGGTGGGTGAAACAAGCTCCTACGAAGAGGGGCTGGCCCGCATGGTACGCACCAGAACAACCTATGAGCCGGATGGTAAAATGCACGATCACTACGGCCAGCGCTACGCGCGCTATCTGTCCCTGATCGACGCTCTGCAAGGCTTTTGGGACGATGCGCCAGCCGTCGAACATCGGGATTAAGTTGATACCGTCACACGGACCATTTGACGCGAATGTCCTGGACCCCCACAAGACACTTACGACCGGCGGCTTCATCGACTTGCGAAATGCCGACGACTGACAGGAAAGATCGACACCCATGAGCAAACCCGAAACCCTCGATGGTGACTACGACTATATCATTGTCGGGGCTGGCACGGCGGGCTGCGTGCTGGCCAACCGCCTCAGCGCGAACCCGAAGGTAAAGGTGCTTTTGCTGGAGGCGGGGGGATCGGACCGCTATCATTGGGTGCAAATTCCGGTTGGATACCTCTATTGCATCGGCAATCCGCGCACCGACTGGATGATGAAGACGGCCCCCGAACCGGGGCTGAACGGGCGGTCGCTGGTCTATCCGCGCGGCAAGGTTCTGGGCGGCTGCACCTCGATCAACGGCATGATCTACATGCGCGGTCAGGCGGCGGACTATGACCATTGGCGGCAGTTGGGCAATACCGGTTGGGGCTGGGACGATGTCCTGCCCTATTTCCTGAAATCCGAAGACCATCATGGCGGCAAGACCGCCCTGCATGGTGCGGGCGGCGAATGGAAGGTCTCAAAGCAGCGGTTGAAATGGGATATCCTGAAGGCGGTGCGGACCGGCGCGCAGGAATTCGGCATCATGCCGCGCGACGATTTCAACGATGGCAACAACGAAGGCACCGGGTTCTTCGAGGTCAATCAGAAGAACGGCGTGCGCTGGAACACCGCGCGCGGTTTTCTGCGCCCGGCGATGAAACGCCCCAACCTGCGCGTGCTGACACAGGCAGAGACTGAAAGGCTGGTGCTGGACGGAAAACAGGTGACCGGCGTGCGGTTCCGCCACAAAGGTGCGGTGTTCGAGGCGCGCGCCAGGGCAGAGGTACTGCTGGCCGCCGGGGCCATCAATTCGCCAAAGATCCTTGAACTGTCGGGGATCGGCAGCGGTGAGGTGCTGGCCGACATTGGCGTCGAAGTGCAGCATGAAAGCAGGGGGGTGGGCGAAAACCTTCAGGACCACCTTCAGATCCGGACGGTCTTTCGGGTCGAGAACACCAAGACGCTCAACACGATGGCAAACAGTGTGACCGGCAAGATGAAAATGGCGGTGCAATACGCGGCGGCCCGGTCTGGCCCGATGTCGATGGCACCCAGCCAGTTCGGCATGTTTACCAAATCGGACCCGTCGCTGGAAACGCCCGACCTCGAATACCATGTGCAGCCCCTGTCCACCGACAGGCTTGGCGACCCGCTGCATCCGTTTCCGGCCATCACGGTTTCGGTGTGCAACCTGCGCCCGGAAAGCATCGGCTCCTGCCATGTCACGGCGGGCGGATTGGACGCGCAGCCTGAGATCAGGCTCAACTATCTATCAGCCGAGAGGGACAGGCAGGTTGCGGTGACATGCGTGAAACAGGTGCGCCAGTTGATGACCGCCACGGCGCTGGCCCCCTTCCACCCCACCGAGATCCTGCCCGGCCCCGGCGTTCGGACCGACGCAGAACTGATCAAGGGGGCCGGAGATATTGCGACCACCATTTTCCACCCGGTCGGCACCTGCAAGATGGGATCGGACGAAAGGGCTGTTGTAGATACGGAGCTGAAGGTTCGTGGTTTGACCGGATTGCGCGTGGTGGACGCGTCGATCATGCCGAAAATAACCTCCGGCAATACCGCATCTCCCGTGATCATGATCGCCGAGAAAGCCGCCGACATGATCCGCAAGGAAGCGATGGGATGACGCATTAGGGCCTGTGGACGTTCATCTTCGACCACCCGCGCGAGTCGGATTTTGCCGCTGGCGCCCTGAAGTGAGCGCAGCAATGTGATCATTGGAAGCGAAAATCCGAGATGGCAGAGGCAAAATCCGCCGCGCCCCGCAGGGGTTTCGCCAAAATTGCCCACTTCTGCGTTAAGAGAGCTTGGAACTGAGCAATTTTGGACTGAAACGGGTGGCGGAAGATGATTGCCCACAGGCCCTAGTCACCGATCTTGCGAAAACAAGTTTGCAAAGCTATCTTCGGCGAAATTGCAAATTTGCAAAGGGCGCATGATGGCGGTTAAGAAACTCTATGCCGGGGCCAAGCTGCGCGAACTGCGCACCAAGATCGGCCTGACGCAAAAGGAATTTTCCGCCCGGCTGGGCATCTCGCTGCCCTACCTCAACCAGATGGAAAACAACAACCGCCCGCTGAGCACAACAGTGGTCCTGGCACTGGCTGCGGAATTCGGGCTGGATGTGACCGAACTCAGCGCAGGCGGTGGCGAGCGGCTGGTCACCGACATGCGCGAGGCGTTGAGCGATCCGGTCTTTGGGGGCAACACGCCGCCGGTGGCCGATCTGCGACTGACCGCCTCGAACGCCCCGGCATTGGCACGCGCCTTTCTGGAACTGCACCAGCATTATCGGCAGGCCCATGAAAGGCTCGCGTCCCTAGACGAGGCACTGGGCCGCGAAGACGCCCGCGCCGCCCCCTCGCCCTGGGAAGAAGTGCGCGATTTCTTTCACTACTGCGACAATTACATCGACGCTGTGGACCGTGCCGCCGAACATTTCGCATCGCAACCCGGCGGGCCGCGCAACACCCGTGTCGCGGCGGTCTCTGCCCTGTCGAACGCCGGTGTCAGCGTGGTCTTTGCCGACACCGACGCGCTTCGCCATTTCGACCCGGCGGAAAGGGTGCTGACCCTGTCGGACCGCAGCGCGCCGGAAACCCAGACCTTTCAACTGCTGTTGCAGGTGGCGCTGACACGGCAGGACAAGCTGTTGGAAGCAACGCTGGACCTCGCGCGGTTCCAACCCGGCCCCGCCCGCGACATCGCCAAGATCGGGCTGGCCAACTACTTTGCCGGTGCGGTGCTGATGCCCTACAACGTCTTTCTGGCCAAGGCGCAGGAATGCCGTCATGACCTGGAAATCCTGGCCAGCCATTTCGGGGCCTCCATCGAACAGGTGGCCCACCGGCTTTCCACGCTGCAACGTCCGGGTGCCAAGGGCATTCCGTTTTTCTTTGTCCGGGTCGATCAGGCCGGCACGATCACCAAACGCCACTCTGCCACACGGTTGCAATTCGCCCGCTTCGGCGGGGCCTGCCCGCTGTGGAACGTGCACAGCGCCTTTGAAACCCCCGGTCGGTTCCTGCGCCAACTGGCCGAGACGCCCGATGGCGTGCGCTATATCTCCCTTGCGCGGGACATTTCGAAACCGGCGGGGCGCTTTGGCGCGCCGGTGCGGCGCTATGCCATCTCGCTGGGGTGCGAGGTGCGCCATGCGGATGCGTTGGTCTATGCCGACGGGCTGGATGTCACCCGGCACTCCGCCTTTGAACCGATCGGCATTTCCTGCCGCATCTGCGAGCGCAAGAATTGCCACCAACGCGCCGTGCCACCGCTGGAACGGCATCTGGTGGTGGACCCGGACCGGCGCGATCTGCTGCCCTATCGCATCGAATGATCAGCGCCGCGCCGGCCGCCAACCCGATGCACGCGCTTGCGCTTCGGAACAGAACCAGCGTTCACCCCTGGCCGCGCTGATGCCGGTGCGGTCATAGAATGCCTGGCCGGGCGTGTGATAAATCCGTTCTCCGGACGCGCTGATGTTGCCCTTGATCCGGCAGTTCGGGTCCGCCGCGACCCGCCCCTCGATCCGGGTCAGCCGGTAGCGCGCAGGCGATTGCAGGACAAAGCCGTGAATGCCACGGTCCGACACCAGCGCCGCCTTTTCATCCAGATCGTAATCAAGCGAATATTTGCGATAGGCATAGGCCAGCCCCGCCCGTACCAGCGCCTGCCCGACATCTTCATCCGCCACGAAACAGCGCGCCACAATGCGCCCGTATCGGTCCCGGTCCAGCGGCGTACACCGCGCCGCGCGGCCCTCGTAAAGGTCGCGCACCTGCCGGGTGACCCAATCGCCGCAGCCCCAGTTCTGACCGGACAGCGTGGTGCAGGGCTGATCCCGCTCCGGCGCGTCGATGCCAAAGATCCGAATCCGCGTGCCGCCCACGTCCAGCGTATCGCCGTCAACCACCCGAACCACGCCACTGACATCCGCAGCCTGCACGGCACCGGCAAACATCAGCATCAGCACGAAACATGAACAAAGTCTTAACATCAGGTTAAGATGTCAGGCTTCCCCCGCCCAGACAACGGCTGTTGTTAAGAATGATTAACGCGGAACACCCTAACGCTGCATGGTCTCCCAATCAGGATGCAGCCAGGGGGCATCATTGGCCCGCGCCAGCGGATCGCGGCCCAGCAGATGATCAGACACCTTTTCCCCCACCATGATCGAGGGCGCATTCAGGTTGCCGTTGGTGATCCGCGGGAACACCGAACTGTCCGCCACCCGCAGCCCCTCAACGCCGATCACGCGGGCCTCCGGGTCAACGACAGCCTTCGGGTCGTCCGCACGGCCCATCCGGCAAGTGCCGCAGGGGTGATAGGCGCTCTCGGCATGTTCGCGGATGAACCCATCCAGTTCCGCATCCGATTGCAGCGCCTCGCCGGGCTGGATCTCGTGCTTGACGTAAGGCTTGAACGCATCCTGCGCGAATATCTCCCGCGTGAGACGGATGCAGGTCCGGAAGTCCTCCCAGTCCTCGGGATGGGACATGTAGTTGAACCGGATCACCGGCTCTGCCGCCGGATCCGCGGACCGCAGGCTGACCGAGCCGCGTGATTTTGACCGCATCGGGCCGGTATGTGCCTGAAAACCATGGCCCTCTGCCGCCGCCTGACCGTCATAGCGCACGGCAATGGGCAGGAAATGGTACTGGATGTCCGGGTAGGGCACCCCTGCGCGGGACCGCACAAAAGCCGCGCTTTCAAACTGGTTCGACGCCCCCATGCCGGTCTTGGTGAACAGCCACTGCGCCCCGATCAACCCCTTGGAAACCAGATTCCAGTGCTTGTACAAGGTAATCGGCTGGCTTGATGCCATCTGGATGTAAAGCTCCAGGTGATCCTGCAGGTTCTGGCCGACGCCGGGGCGGTCTGCGACCACCTCGATGCCGTGCTCGGCCAGATGCGCGGCGGGGCCGATGCCCGACAACATCAACAGCTTGGGCGAATTCAGCGAGGACGCGGCCAGCACCACCTCGCGCTCGGCACCGATCACTTCGCGGCGGCCCCGGCGCAAGACCTCGACCCCCGTCGCGCGCCCGTCTTCGATCACCACGCGCTGCGCCAAGGCGCGGATCACCTGAACATTGCCGGTCTTCTGCGCGGGCCGCAGATAGGCATTTGCTGCCGACCAGCGCCGCCCGCCCCAGACGGTCTGCTCCATCGGGCCGAAGCCTTCCTGCTTTTCGCCGTTGTAATCGTCGGTTACCTGATAACCGGCCTGTTCGCCGGCGCGCACAAATGCCTCGAACAATGGGTTTTTGCGCGGGCCGCGGCTGACATGCAGCGGCCCATCGGTGCCGCGCCAGGCAGGGTCGCCGCCATGACCGTTGTCGTGCCAGCTTTCCATGCGTTTGAAATAGGGCAGCACATCCGCATAGGACCAGCCTTGCGCGCCGGACGCCTCCCAATGATCGAAGTCCATCGCATGCCCGCGCACATAGACCATGCCGTTGATCGACGACGACCCGCCGATCACCTTGCCACGCGGACAGGCCAGCCGCCGCCCACCCAGATGCGGCTCCGGCTCGGACTTGTAGCCCCAGTCATAGGTTTTCATGTTCATCGGATAGCTCAGCGCCGCAGGCATCTGGATAAACGGCCCCGCATCCGAACCGCCATGTTCGATCACGATAACCCTGCGCCCGGCTTCGGCCAACCGGTATGCCATCGCGCATCCCGCCGACCCGGCCCCCACAATCACAAATTCCGCCTGCATCTCGTCCCACCTTTTTCGTGATTCCACGCAGGGTCAAGGATCGCGGCACGCGACCGGGCTTGCCCGGCTTGTCCTTGACGCTGCGGGGAATCGCACCGTCAAAATTGAAAAGGTGACTTGAGGATCACATTGATCCCTCAAGCACCTCTCAGCAGATTTCAAATCCCTCTCGGCACATGCGCGGCTGATCCATCTGGGCTCAGCCCGCAACGGGCACCAGGAATATCATGCGCGTCAGCGCATCCCACAATATCATGCGCGTCAGCGCGCAATCAGATCACGCCCCGCTCAGAAGGGCGCTTCCACATCGTCCATGCGCACAAAAACCGACTTGAGCTGACAGTAGTATTCAATCGCCGCCCTGGAGTTCTCGCGCCCGACGCCGGAATTCTTGGAGCCGCCAAAGGGCGCTTCCACCGGTGCATCATTGTAGGTGTTGATATAGCATGTCCCGGCCTGAAACCGGGCCGCAACCCGGTGGGCGCGGGCCAGATCACGGGTAAAGACACCGGCGGCCAGACCGAACTCCGTGTCATTGGCCCGCGCCATCACATCATCCTCATCCTCGAAATCCAGCACCGCCATGACCGGGCCGAAAATCTCCTCGCGGGCAATGGCCATATCGTCACGCACATCGGCAAAGACCGTGGGTTGCAGATAAAAGCCCTCCCGGTCGATCCGCTTGCCGCCGGTCACAAGGCGTGCGCCCTCGGCCTGACCTTTCTCGATATAGCCCAGCACGATATTCATCTGCCGCTCGGACACCATCGGGCCAAAGCTGGTCTCGGGGGCCATCGGGTCCCCGATCACCGCATTGCCCAACCGTTCGGAAAGCCGGGTCAGGAATTTTTCCTTGATCGCGCGGTGCACAAAGACCCGCGTGCCGTTGGAACAGACCTGGCCCGAACTGTAGAAGTTCCCCAGGATGGCCCCGCCCACCGCATTTTCGATGTCGGCGTCTTCAAAGACGATCATCGGAGATTTGCCGCCCAGTTCCATCGTCACATGTTTGATCCCGGCGGCCGCAGCCGCATAGACCTTGCGCCCCGTCGGCACAGATCCGGTCAGCGATACCTTGTCGACACGCGGATCGGTCACCAGCGCGCCGCCGACCTCGCCCATGCCCTGCACCACATTGTAAAGGCCTGCGGGCAGGCCCGCCTCGTGCAGGATTTCGGCCACCTTCAGCGCGCAGAGCGGTGTGGTCTCGGAGGGTTTGAAGATCATCGCATTGCCGCAGGCCAGCGCCGGAGCCCCCTTCCAGCAGGCGATCTGCGTGGGATAGTTCCACGCACCGATCCCGACGCAAAGGCCCAGCGGTTCGCGCCGGGTATAGACCCAGTTCTCGCCCAGCTGGATATGTTCGCCGGTCAGGGTCGCGGCCATGCCGCCGAAATATTCCAGCGCATCCGCACCCGAGGTCGCATCCGCGACCGATGTCTCCTGATAGGGTTTGCCGGTGTCCCAGGTTTCGAGCACGCTCAGGTCGTGGTTGCGGTCGCGCATCATGTCGGCGGCACGGCGCAGGATGCGGCCCCGTTCGGTGCCCGTCATCGCGGCCCAGCCGACCTGCGCCGCGCGCGCGGCCTTAATCGCCTGTTCGATGATCGCGGAGGTTGCGGCATGTACCGTCGCGATCTTTTCGCCGGTGGCGGGATAGATCACGTCGATCGGGGTGCCCGCCTTGTCCTCGACATAGGCACCATTGATGAAATGGCTTGCGGGTGGTTGCGTATCATAAGGCATGTGGCGTCTTTCGGGATCGGAGTGCAGGTGTATTTTTTGGAACAATGAAACGGGTGGCGGTCATTCACCCCGAGGGAATCGTTTGCTTTCCTCAAGGATGTTCAGGTCCATGTGGTTGCGCATGTATTGCTCGGAGGCATTGCGCAGCGGCTGGTAATCCCAGGGGTAATAGCCACCCTCGCGCAGGGCTTCATAGACCACCCAGCGGCGTGCCTGGCTTTTGCGGACATCGGCGTCGAAGGCCTCAAGATCCCAGCGGCTTGCGGCCTCGATGCAGAAGTGTTCCAGCGTTTCGGCATGGGCGGGGTCTTCGGCGAGGTTGGCTAGCTCGTTCGGATCGGCGTCCAGATCGAACAGCTGCTCGGGGTCGATGGCGCAATTGGTGTATTTCCAGCGGCCCTGCCGCAGGGCCACCATGGGCGATTGGGTTGCCTCGGCGGCGTATTCCATCGCGACGGGGTCGGTGCGTGCGACCCCCTGCCCCATCGGCACCAGCGAGGTGCCGGTGGTCCATGGCATCACGTCTTCCATGCTGACGCCGGCAAGGTCGCAGAGCGTCGGGCAGATGTCGATGTTGCTGACCGGCGTTGTCTGCAGGCCCGGTGTCATTTGCGGTGCCGCGATCATCACCGGCACCCGTGCCGAGCCTTCGAAGAAGGACATCTTGAACCACAACCCGCGTTCGCCCAGCATATCGCCGTGATCGGAGACGAAAACCACGATCGCCTCTTGCCGGGTGTCCTCAAGCGTTTGCAGGATCTCGCCGATCTTGTCATCGAGATAGCTGATGTTGGCGAAATAGGCGCGGCGGGACCGGCGGATGTCTTCCTCGGTGATGTCGAATTCGCGCCAGTTGTTGGCATCGAAAATCCGTTGCGAATGGGGGTCGTGATCCGCGTAGCCCATGGCGGGCACCTGCGGTTGCAGATGTTCGCAATCCTCGTAGAGGTCCCAGTATTTGCGCCGCGCCACATAGGGGTCATGCGGGTGGGTGAAACTGGCCGTCAGGCACCAGGGCCGGTCATCGCCGCCACGGGCATATTCATAGATCTGGCGCACGGCGTTATAGGCCACCTCGTCGTCGTATTCCATCTGGTTGGAGGTTTCGGCCACCCCCGCCCCGGTGACAGAGCCCATGTTGTGATACCACCAGTCGATCCGCTCTCCGGGTTTGCGATAGTCCGGCGTCCAGCCGAAATCGGCGGGGTAGATATCGGTGGTCAGGCGCTGCTCGAACCCGTGCAGCTGGTCCGGCCCGACAAAGTGCATCTTGCCCGACAGGCAGGTCTGATAGCCCGCGCGGCGCAGGTGGTGCGCGTAGGTCGGGATCGAGGAGGCGAATTCAGCAGCATTGTCATAGATACCCGTGGCGCTTGGCAATTGCCCCGACATGAAGGCCGCCCGCCCCGGTGCGCAGAGCGGTGAGGCGGTATAGGCATTGCGGAACCGGGTGGAGCGCGCCGCAAGACGTTTCAGGTTGGGTGCATGCAGCCAGTCGGCCGGGCCGTCGGGAAACAGCGTGCCGTTCAACTGGTCCACCATCAGGATGAGGATATTCGGTCTGGTCATCTTTGCGCTCCCAAAAGCAGTTCAAGCGTGGACAGCGCGCTTTTGCGTGCGATGTCGGGATGGCCGCTTTGGGACAGGGCGGCGCGCAGATAAAGCCCGTCGATCAGCGCCGCAATCGTGTCGGCGTCTGCCTGCGGATGCGCACTGATCCCGCGCAGCGCATGGGTCAGGTTCGACCGCAACCGTCGCTGATAGATGCGCAGCAAGCGCCGGGTTTCCGGATGGGTGCGCGATGCGGCGTAAAGGGTCATCCAGGCGGATACCGTTTCGGGGGCAAAGCAGGTCTCGTCGAAACTGGCCTCGATGATGGCCGCCGCGCGGTCCTTGCCGGTTTCGGCCTGCGACAGCCGCTTGTGCACCTCTGATTTGTATTCCGTCAGGATATGGCGCATCGCCGCGAGAAAAATCTGGTCCTTGCCGCCAAAGTAGTGATGCGCAAGGGCCGTGGACATGCCCGCGCGCCGGGCGATCTGGCCCACGGTGACATCCAGCGAATGCGCGGCACCGATCTCGGCGATGGTCGCCTCGACCAGGGCAGAGCGGCGGATGGGCTCCATTCCGACTTTGGGCATGCGGATTCGACCTTTCGGTTGCTAATGCCCCTTCCTAATGAAATGTTTATTGATCCGTCAATCAATAACCTGCAACGGGCCGCGATCAGACCTTGGTCTGGTCGTTGATCGGGGTGACCTGACGGTTCAGCATCGCCTCGCGCCAGGTGATGAAAGTGACGGACGCAAGGATGACGAAACCGCCCAACACGACCCAGATGTCCACCGGTTCGGCAAAGGCGACGGCACCCAGTGCTGTGGCCCAGACCAGTTGCAGAAAGGTGACCGGCTGCGTGACCGTAACCGGAGCCGCGGCAAAGGCCAGCGTCATGGTATAATGCCCCGTGGTCGCGAATACCGCGACTGTCGTAAGCAGCATCAGTTCCTTGCCCGTCGGCGCGATCCAGACCGGCAGGGCAAAAGGTGCAAGGCCGATGGTCACAAAGATCGACATCATGCTGACCACGATGGCCGGGCGCACCTCGTCTGCCAGCACCTTGGCCAGCAGATAGGACCCGGCAAAGACCACAGCCGCCGCCAGCATGGCCAGATGGCCCGGACTGACCTCGCGAAAGCCCGGACGCAGGATGATCGCGGCCCCGGCCAGCCCCATCAGGACCGCGATGATCCGTCTCGCGGCCAGCTTTTCGCCCAGAAATATGGCCGCGCCAACGGTCACATAGATCGGTGCGAGATAGTTCAATGCGGTCAGTTCGGCGATGGAAATCCGGGGCATCGCGAAGAACCACAGGATCACACCCAACGCGTGGCACAACCCGCGCATGCCAAACAGGGACCACTGGCGCCTTGTCGGGCGCGCATTCAGCAGGGACCCGATGGCGGGCAGCAGAAACACCAGCCCAATAGCATAGCGGATGAAGGCCGCCTCTGCCGAGGGCAACCGGGGCCCCATGTATTTCACCAGTGCCGTCACGGCGAGAAAACAGAACCCCGTGACAAGCATCCAGAAAATGCCGGTGAGCGGGCGATGGGGAAGCGCAGTTGTCATGGCGCGACCATGGCCGCGCGCCCTGGCAAGGGCAAGATCACATCCACAAAAGTTTGACGGCAATCGCCCACATGGTCGCGGCGATCACCGCATCCAGCAACTGCCAACTCCTTGGGTGCGCGAAAAACGGGCTGAGCAATCGTGCCCCATAGCCCAGACAGAAGAAGAAACAGAAGCTAGCAAACACCGCGCCGGTGCCAAAGGCCAGCCGGTCGGGATATTGCGCCGAGATCGAGCCAAGCAGCACAACAGTGTCCAGATAGACATGCGGGTTCAGCCAGGTCAGCGCCAGCAGGGTCAGGATCGTGTGGCGCAGGCTGGCCGTTGCCCCGCCGCCGACCGCCAGTGCTGCCCCGCCCCGCCAGGCCGACACCGCGTTGCGCGCCCCGTACCAGATCAGAAAGGCAGCACCACCGTAGCGCATCAGTGGCTCGAACCACGGCACCTGTTCGCCCAAAGCGCCAAAGCCCGCCACCCCGGCGGCAATCAGCGCCGCATCGGACAGCGCACAGGTCAGGCAGACCCAGAACAGATGCGCGCGCCGCAATCCCTGCCGCAGGACAAAGGCATTCTGCGCCCCAATGGCCAGAATCAGCGTCAGGCTCAGGGCAAAGCCGGGCAGGAAAGAGGTCAGCATCGAAACTCCAGCGGTTGGTGCACCGCTTGACTATGAGACGGGCCGGGATTACGCAAATTAATCCTGATCACATGAATTAAGAATTTCTTATTCCCTTCGATACCCATCAGCTTGCCGCACTTTCGGCCGTGCTCCGCCTGGGCAGTTTTGACGCTGCGGCAGCGGCGCTGCGCGTCACGCCCTCTGCCGTGTCGCAACGGATCAAGGCGCTGGAGGAAAGCATCGGCACTACCCTTGTCCACCGCGCCCAGCCCTGCACCGGAACGGATATGGGCAAGAGGCTGGCCAAACATGCCGAAGACGTGGCGCTGCTGGAGGCAAACGCGCTGGCTGGGTTGGCGGATCAACAGGGGGCCGCGCCGCGTGTGTCGCTTGCGGTGCCCGCCGACAGTCTGGCAACCTGGCTGATCCCGGCATTGGCGCAGGTCGAGGGCCTGTATTTCGATCTGGTGCTGGACGATCAGGACACCTCTGACGAGTGGTTGCGCCGGGGCGCGGTCAGCGCCGCTGTCACCGGGCATGCCCGCGCAGCACCGGGATGCGATGTCCATGCCCTGGGCAACCTGCGCTATGTCGCGACCGCCAGCCCCGCCTTCATGGACCGCCATTTTGACGGGGCGTTTACCCTGCCCGCCCTGGCGCAGGCACCGATGCTGGTGTTCAACCCCAAGGACCGGCTGCAACACCGCTGGGCCGAAGCGCAGGGTGCCACGCGGTTCCATCCGCCGATCCACCAGCTTCCCTCCAGTCACGGGTTTGTCGATGCGGCGCTTTGCGGGTTGGGCTGGGGCATGAATCCGCTCAGCCTCGTGCAGGAACATCTGGCGCGCGGCACCCTTGTTGCATTGGTGCCGAATGCCCCGCTGGATGTGCCGCAATACTGGCAGGTCACGCGGGTGATGGCCCCGGCGCTGAAGCGGCTTACCACGGCGGTCCAAAAAACTGCACAAGACAGCTTGAACCCGCCGGACGAAAAGCCCATGTCATGAAAAGTACACAAGTGAGTGATCCGGCTATGAAACTTCTGGCGCTTCCCACCCGTGCTTCTAAATAACACGCAGGACCAAAGGATACGCCATGCTGGATAATCAACAAAAAATAGCAGTCAGCGCCGAGCAGCTGGAAGTGATCGAATCTGCACTGCACACGCAGTCCAAAATCCTGAATGTTCAGGCCGAAGCAGGCGGAAATGCCGCCCGGCAGCGGTTGAACGAGGTCAAGGGCCTGCTGGCACAGCTGTCTCAGCAAAAGCCTGCTGCGACGTCAAAACGCTGCACGCGCGGCGCGCTTGGCTGGCTGAAGGCCCGCAGCCTCGGGTAAGCGGCCAACAGTTCTCCAAAGCTAAAAAACCGCTCCTCACAGAGCGGTTTTTTTACGTCGATCCTGTCTGGATTTCAGCCGTTCAGCGCTTCCATGACCTCATCGGAGGCCTCGAAGTTCGTGGTGACCCGCTGCACGTCGTCGTCGTCTTCCAGCGCGTCCACCAGCTTCATCAGCTTTTCCATGTTCTCCAGGTCCATCTCGGTGGTGGTGGTCGGACGCCAGACCAGCTTGGTCGATTCAGACTCGCCCAGTTCCGCTTCCAGCGCGGTTGCCACATCGTTCAGGTCCGTATCCGCACACCAGACGGTATGCCCCTCCTCCGAGCTTTCCACATCTTCCGCCCCGGCCTCGATCGCGGCCATCATGACGGTATCGGCATCCCCGACAGACGCGGGATAGGTCACCGCGCCCTTGCGGTCGAACATGAAGCCGACAGAGCCGGTCTCTCCCAGGTTGCCGCCGTTCTTGGTGAAGGTGGAGCGCACGTTGGACGCCGTCCGGTTGCGGTTGTCGGTCATCGCCTCGACAATCACCGCCACGCCATTCGGGCCATAACCCTCATAGCGGATCTCTTCGTAATCCTCGCCATCCTGCGCCGTCGATTTCTTGATCGCGCGGTCGATCACGTCCTTGGGGACGGAAACCGCCTTGGCCTCCTTGACCGCCAGCCGCAGGCGCGGGTTCTTGTCGGGGTCGGGATCGCCCATCTTGGCCGCAACCGTGATTTCCTTGGACATCTTGGAAAACACCTTGGCGCGCACCGAATCCTGCCGGTTCTTGCGGTGCTGAATGTTTGCCCATTTGGAATGGCCTGCCATGGAAACCTCTTGTTCAGTGAAAGCTGGTGTCGCGCCTCTATAAATGAGCGCATTGGTCCAAACAAGCCACAGCGCCCTTTCACGCAACCTTTCCGGGCCGGCGCAGTTGCCTGCGTCCCGCACCCCGCCGGGCGACCCGATGCAACCGTGACAAAAGGCAATCATATCAACCCCATCTACGTATCGCGCAGGTCAACGGACCACGGCAATGTTCGCTTTCCCCCCTGATCCATCCAAGTTACACCTGTGTCATGAGCACAGATCAGATCATTCTCTTCACCCTCTTCGGCGCGGTTTTCGGGCTGCTGCTCTGGGGCAGGTTCCGCTATGACCTTGTGGCGTTTGCCGCCCTGATGGCAGGGGTCGTGCTGGGGGTGGTGCCCAGCAAAGACGCCTTTGACGGCTTTGGCCACCCGGCCACGCTGGTGGTGGCGCTGGTGCTGGTGGTCTCTGCCGGGCTGGTGCGGTCGGGCGCGGTGTTTCTGATCACGCGCACGCTGGTGGATGCCTCGCGCAGCCTGGGCGCGCATATCACGCTGATGGGGGCCATCGGCGGGGTGCTGTCGGCCTTCATGAACAATGTCGCGGCCCTGGCCCTGCTGATGCCGGTGGACATTCAGACCGCGCGCAAGGCGGGCCGGCAGCCGGGTCTCAGCCTGATGCCACTGAGCTTTGCCACCATTCTGGGCGGCATGGCCACGCTGATCGGCACGCCGCCCAACATCATCATCGCCAGCATCAGGCAGGAGTCACTGGGTGCCCCCTTCAAGATGTTCGACTTTGCCCCGGTCGGCGGGATCGCGGCGATTGCCGGACTGATCTTTGTCGCGCTGATCGGTTGGCGGCTGATCCCCACCCGCGAGGATGCGACGCTGGATGCCGAGGACATTTCGCAATACATCGCCGAACTGACCCTCCCCGAAGACAACAAGCAGATCGGCAAGCGGCTGTCTGAACTGTTCGAAACGGCAGAGAAATCCGATGTCGCGATCCTTGGCCTGATCCGCGATGGCAAGCGCCGCTATGGCCAGTCGCGCAATGTCACGCTGATGGCGGGCGATGCTCTGGTGCTGGAGGCGACGCCGGACGCACTGGACGAATTCCGCACCACGCTGGACCTCGCACTGGCCGACGAAAGCCGCGAGGAACGGCTGAAGGCAGGCGGCGAAGGCGTCGAAGTCATCGAAGTTGTGGTGCCGGAGAACTCCCGCCTGACCGGGCGCACGGCGCAGGCGGTGGGTCTGGCCTGGCGGCAACGCACGATCCTGCTGGGCATATCGCGCAAGGGGCGCAAAATCACCTCGTCACTGCGCAGCACCGAAATTCAGCCAGGCGATATCCTGTTGCTGCTGGTCCCGCGCGAAACCGCGGCCCATGTCACCGACTGGCTGGGGGTCCTGCCGCTGGCGGACCGGGGGCTGACCGTCACGGACAACGCCAAGGTCTGGCTGGCCATCGGGTTGTTCGGCGGGGCGGTGGCGGCGGCCAGCATCGGGCTGATCTACCTGCCCATCGCGCTGGGGCTGGTGGTGGTGGCCTATGTGCTGACCCGGATTGTCCCATTGGCAGAGCTCTACACCCATATCGAATGGCCTGTTGTCGTGCTGCTGGGGTCGATGATCCCGCTGGGCGCGGCGCTGGAAACCTCCGGCGGGACCGAATTGATCGCGGGCGCGCTGGTGGGGCTGACCGAAGGCCTTGCCCCCTGGATCGTGCTGACCGTGCTGATGGTGGTCACGATGTCGCTGTCGGATGTGCTGAACAACACCGCCACCACCATTGTGGCGGCACCTGTGGGCATCCAGATGGCCCAGTCGCTGAATGTGTCGCCCGATCCCTTCCTGATGGCCGTGGCCGTTGCGGCATCCTCCGCTTTCCTGACGCCCATCGGTCACAAGAACAACACGCTGATCCTTGGCCCCGGCGGCTATTCCTTTGGGGATTACTGGCGTATGGGGCTGCCGCTGGAGATCATCGTGGTCACCGTTTCGATCCCCGCGATCCTGTTCTTCTGGCCGCTCTGACCCCCGGCACCCGGCGTCAAATCCAACCTGACTGCTGCAACGCAAAAGGCGCGCGGTTTCCCGCGCGCCTCTGGTTTGGACGAGTGATGGAAGGTCAGACCTCCATCAGGTCCTCTTCTTCTTCGAGATCCTCGATCTCTTCTTCTTCGTCCAGTTCGACCGTCATCAGGCCCATCACGTCCGCAACCGTGATTTCGCTGTCATCGGCCCCATCGGCAGGGTCAAAGTCAGGATCGTCGCTTGCGCTGACGCCCAGCACTTCGCCATCTGCGGTGTCGGAGTTGACCACCAGGCGCATGCCCGACAGGTCGATGTCGTCAAAGTTGACGGGGCCATCGTCCGACCACAGGGTAAAGTTGGTCTGGGTGACCGTACCCTCCGTGCTGTCCGCAACCTGACCGAACTGCAACCCGACGTCATAGGGCTGTTCCACACCGGCACCGTTGGGCAGGGTGGTAACGCTGTCGGCCGCTGCCTGCACATCGGTCAGCTCATAGCCCGGCGCGTTTTCATCCGGGAAGAAGTTCAATGAACTGAGTTCGCTGTCATCCGTCAGGTTGAAGAACAGACCGTCGATGTCCAGCGGTTCGCCTTCAAAGTTGGCCTGGCTGATGCTGACAAACAATTGTCCCTGAAGGTCCTGCGTGACCGAGATGTCGATCTCGCCCTCATCGCCCATTGTATAGTGATGGGTGACCTTGCCGTCATCAGGCTCTTCTGTCGGTGTCTCCGGTTCTTCCGTACCCTTGGTTCCGCAGGACCCTTTGCCGGTGCCATCAGAGCCTTTGCCAGTGCCGTCGGACCCTTTGCCGGTGCCGTCGGACCCTTTGCCAGTGCCGTCAGACCCTTTGCCCGTGCCGTCAGAGCCCTTGCCGGTGCCATCGGAACCTTTGCCGGTGCCGTCGGAACCCCAGGGCCAACCTTTGCCGGAACCATCCGATCCCTTGCCGGTGCCGTCAGAGCCTTTGCCAGTGCCGTCAGAGCCTTTGCCGGTGCCATCCTGGTGATCGAACCACTTCCCGAATTTACCGCCAAAATGCGACTTGTCGAAATGGTCCGACAGGTGGTTGTCGTACCAATTGGAGAATTTCGAACCTTCGACGCCGCCGTTGTGGTAGGAATCGCCACCGCAGGCCTCGCCGCCCGACCCTTTGCCGGTGCCACCAGACGCCTTGCCGGTGCCATCGGAGCCTTTGCCCATGCCATCGGACGCTTTGCCTGTGCCATCGGACCCTTTGCCGCTGCCGTCAGACCCCTTGCCGGTCCCATCGGACCCTTTGCCGCTGCCATTGAACCAGTCAAAGCCCTTGCCAGAGCCATCAGACCCCTTGCCGGTGCCGTCAGAACCCTTGCCGGTGCCATCGGAACCGTGGCCCCAGGTGTTGCCAAAGAACTTGTTCGTATGGTTGTTGGAATTCCACGACGCCTTTACCGGCGTCTTTCCCCACGAGCCAAAGCTCGAAAATCTGAATGTCATGTCCGCTTCCTTTTCAAATACGAATGGCCAACGCTCAAGGGCGTGCCGGAAAGGTCCGGCGCGCGACGGGTTTCCTGATCGTCAGGCGATGGCCATATTTACCCCGGCGGGCCTGAATCGAACAAACCTTTTGACGATTTTTGCCTTATTTATAAGGTTTTGGAGCCTATTTTAGAAACAGTTGAGAGGCATCTTCCAACATTGTTTTAGGAACCCGGCCAATGGGCCGTGACCATCCCCGAATCATCTGCATCCCGGCCCGAGAAAGGCCATATTGTCGTCAAGAAGCTGGGCTAACCGCTGCGGCAACGCGCAGACACACAGGGAATGCCCCATGACCGAAGACGGCAAGACATCCACCCGACAGCATATTGTCAGCACCGCCGAGACCTTCTTTGGCCGCCCGGTCGAGGATGTGACGGCGCCGGGCGGTGAAAGCCGATCCAGCTTTCGGCTGCGGATCGGCGGGCGCAGCGTGATTGCCACCCTGCGCCCCAACTTTCGCCGCACCCACCTTGAGGCGCATGTCCTGCAATCGCTGAACGAACATTGCGACGACCTGCCGGTCTGCCTCGGTGTCGTTGGCGAGGTGATGTTCCAGTCCGACGTCGGCGCGCGCCGGCTGAACACGCTGATCCCCACGGTCAGCAGCGACCGCCGGCTCGACCTTGCCGCAGAGGCGGTCGCGGCCCTGTTCCGCATTCACGCCGCAGCCCGCAAGACCGACCTGCACAAGATCATGCCGCATCTGGGCGCGACGGATTCTTGGGTCGAGAACTTCATCGGCGGGATTGACCAGTTGGATGGGCTGACCGGCGGCATCTCCGACAGCTTTGACCGCAACGCCGCCTGCGCTGCGGTTGCGATCACCGGGCACCAGTTCGTCAAATGGGACTGCCGGTCAGGCAATGCCGCCCTGGGCGATGACGACCGCCTGCGCTGGTTCGATTTCGAATATGCCGGGATGCGCCACGGCGCCGAGGATTTTGCCTGGCTGATCGGAGACGAAGCCTGGCCCATCGCACCGGACCAGATGGTCGATGTGATGATCGACAGCTTTGACACCTCCTGCGGCATCCCGCTGGACGACTACATGCATTACCTGGCGATCTACACGACGTTCCATGCCATCCAGCGGCTGAACCTCGTCACCCGCGAGGCCAGCAAACGCGGCTGGGCCAGCAAGCATCACATCCGCAAATACGACGACGCGGGCCGCAACCCCGCCTTTGCCGTGCATATTGCCGAGGTCGGGGCCTATTTCTCTGATCAGACCACCCTGACCGCCCCGCTGACCCGGAACTTTATCACCGCGCGCGACGGCTTTGCCGAGATCCTGGCCGAGCGGGTCGAAAAGCGCAGCGCCTGACGCCGGTGCGCCCGCTCAGAAGAAGAACGGGATCGCCAGGCTTGCCACGACCGACATCAGCAGGTTGAGCGGAACACCGATGCGCAGGAAGTCGGTAAAGCGATAGCCGCCGGGGCCATAGACCAGCGTGTTGGTCTGATACCCGATCGGCGTGGCAAAGGCGCAGGATGCCGCGATCATCACCGCCACCACCAGCGGGCGCGGGTCCATCCCCAGCGCAGTGGCCAGCGAAATCGCAATTGGCGTCATGATCACCGCCACCGCGTTGTTTGACACCACCTCGGTCAGGATCGTGGTCAGCAGGAATACCGCAAAGAGCACGGCACCGGGCGGCAGGGTTCCCAGTGTCGGCGCGATGCCATCCACCAGCAGCGCAATCGCACCGGAGTTCTGCAAACCGGCGCCCACCGCAAGCATGGCGAAAATCAGCGCAAGCAGCCGCCCGTCGATAAAGGAAAACGCCTCTTCCGCGTCGATGCACCCGGTGACAAGCACCAGCGCCACCGCGATCACCGCCAGCAGCAGAATCGGGGCGACGTTCAGCGCCGCCAGCACCACGATCCCGATCAACGCGCCAATTGCGATGGGCGCATGGCCGCGTCGGAAGGCCCGTGCAGAGGGTTGGCTGACATCTACCAGCTCCATATCCGCGGCCAGACGCTGGATGTCCTCCGGCGCGCCTTCCAGCAGCAGGGTATCGCCCACCTTGACGATCAGATCGTCCAGCTGGCGGCCGATGTTCTGGTTCCGCCGGTGTACGGCCAACGGATAAACCCCATAGCGGCGGCGCAGGCGCATCGACCCCAGCGAGCGCCCGATCATCCGGCAGCCCGGCGTGATCAGCACTTCCACCGTGCGGGTCTCTACCGCCGAAAGCTGGTCAACACGTTTGAGTTCCTTGTTGTTCTGAAGGCTCAGCAGTTCCGTCATCTCGGTGCGCAGCACAACCCGGTCACCCACCTGCAGTTCAACCCCCTGCAACGCGCGGCGCAGCGACTGGTCGCCCCGGATCACGTCGATCAGGCGCACGCCTTCACGCTTGAACAGGTTCACGTCCAGAACTTCGCGTCCGATCAGGTTGCTTTCGGGCGGGATCACCGCCTCGGTAAAGAACTTCATCCTGGACCGGTCGCTGAGCATGGTTGCCATGCTGTCGCGATCTGGCAGCAGCTTGCGCCCCAGCAGGCCCATGTAGATCAGCCCGGTAAAGCAGACCACCAAGCCGATCGGCAGAATCTCGAAGATGCCAAAGGGTTCAAGCCCCTGCGACCGCGCCACACCGTCCACCAGCAGGTTTGTCGATGTCCCGATCAGGGTCAGCGACCCGCCCATGATCGCCGCATAGCTGAGCGGGATAAGCAGCTTCGAGGCCTTGGTGCCCAGGGTCTTGCTGAGCTGCACGACAACCGGGATCATCACCACCACCACAGGGGTGTTGTTCATGATCGCGGATGCCCCCATCACCGACAGGATCACCCCGATCACCGCCGTCTTGGGATGGCTGCGGGCATAGCGTTCAGCGGTCTGCGTCAGCACATCCAGTGCCCCGGTGCGCACCAGCGCCCCCATCACGATGAACATCGCGGCAATGGTCCAGGGCGCGGAGTTGGACAGCACCGCCTGCGCGTCCTGGTAGGGCAAGACACCGATGGCCAGCAGGGTTGCGGCACCGGCGATGGCGACAACCTCCGTCGGGAAGGATTCGCGCAGGAAAAGCACGAACATGATCACAACGACGGCAAGCGTAAGAACCGCGCTTTCGGTTTGGGAAAAACTCAGGAAGTTCAGCAAGGCGTTTCAACTTCTTTATGGGTCAGCGGACACATTGGTCCATAGCGCTGCGCGCTGCAAGCAGCACCCGCACTACAGGTCACCGCCGGAGCCTGAAAACAGCATGCAACAGGGCGTCAGGGCGTGCTTTCCTGCAACACGCCGCCCGTGCGCACGGGAACAACGCGGGTCGCCCGCCCGCTGCGGTCGTCGGTCTCAAGATAGACACCCGACAGGCTGGCCTCGCCATTGGCGGGGGTGAAGCGTTCCTTTGGCATTCCGGTGATGAAACGGCGCAGGGGTTCCGCCTTTTCCATGCCGATGACGGAATGATAGTCGCCGCACATGCCCGCATCGGTCAGATAACCCGTGCCGCCGGGCAGGATCATCGCATCCGCTGTCGGCACATGGGTATGGGTGCCCACCACCAGCGAGGCCCGCCCGTCGCACCAATGGCCCATCGCCATCTTTTCCGAGGTCGCCTCGCAATGCATGTCCACGATGATCGCCTGCGCCAGCCCGCCCAGCGGATGCGTCTTCAACACCGGCTCCAGCGCCGAGAACGGATCGTCATAGGGACGTTTCATAAAGACCTGGCCCAGCGCCTGCGTCACCAGAACCTTCTTGCCGTTCTGCGCCGTGAACAGCCGCGCGCCCTTGCCCGGCGCGGATTTCGAAAAGTTCAGCGGTCGGATGATACGTGGCTCCTGCTCGATAAAGCTGAGCATGTCCTTCTGATCAAAGGCATGATCGCCCAGCGTCAGGCAATCCGCCCCCGCCTCCAGCAGGGTCTTGGCATGTGGCGCAGACAACCCCATGCCGGAGGTCGCGTTTTCGCCGTTCACCACAATGAAGTCGAGCTTCCATTCGGTCCGAAGGCGGGCAAGGTTATCAGTGATGGCACGGCGCCCCGCGCGGCCCATCACATCGCCGAGAAAGAGTATTTTCATGTGCTCAGCGATAGGCCGCCGCGCGGTTGAGGGCAAGAGGGGCCAGACCGCAGGGTGTCTAAACTTCGACAGCCTGCCCAAAGACGGCAACCGCGAAAGCCAGCACGGCCAGCGCCGCAAACCCCGCAGCCCTGAGCCTGCGGCCCTGCTGCTGCGCTGCCAAAGCCGCGATGGCCGATTGCAGCGCGTAATAGACCGCAAAGGCGCGTGAGGCATAGCTGATGATCTGGAACACATCCGTCACCCATGTCAGCCCCAGCCCCACCACGGTCAGGATCACATATCCCATGCGCGGACGGATGCGCTGGCCCGACAGTTCCGCCATCAAGCCACCCGACCCGCTGGTATCGGCAACTGCTGCGCTGAACTGCGCGGCCAGTGCCGCGGCAACCAGCAACAGCGGCAAGATCGGCGTGATGACCCCCATCATGTCGACAATCGCGGTCTCGCTGAATTGCAGGTCTTCGCGGGCAAAAGCATAGCTGATCAGCACGATGTAGGTCATGTAGATCACCGCCGAGAGCCATTGCGCCCATTTCATCGACCGCACCCGCGTCTCCGGATCATAGGTGGCACCCAGATAGCGCGAGGTTTCGAACCCCTGCACCGTCACAATCAGCCCGAAGCCCAGCGTCAGCGCCGCCCAGCCGGATATCTGCGGACCGAGAAACACCAGCGCTCCCTGCCCGGACTTTTCAACAAAGAAGAACCCCAGCCCGACCAGCAACCCCATGATGATCGCCAGTTTGACGCTGACCGAAAGATATTCCATCGCCTCAAGCGACTTGAACCCAAGGGTCCAGCCCACCCCTGCAATGACAAGGTAGATGGCGCTGGTCACGATCCGGGCAAAGATCACGTCATCAAAAGGCGTCAGGCTGACCGCAAAGGCCCCAAAGAGGTTGAGGTAATAAGCCACCGACACGATATAGGCAAAGCTGAGCGCCCATGACGACAGGGTCTCGATTCCCTGCGGCCAGGGCGTCGTTCCCGCCGCCATCGCGCGCATGTTGTACCGGATCGCACCGCCCAGAAGGTAACTGCCGACGCAAAGCGCCAGCATCACCGCAGGGGCATAAGCCCCGTATTGATTGTCCAGGATCGGCCCCAGCACCAGAAACCCGCTGCCAATAATGGAGGCCAGCGGCGTCGTCATCGCCCGCCAGGTGGCTGATGCCCGCAAGCCCGGCCACCACAGGACAACCCCGAAGATCGCAACAGCGGCGAGGATGGCGAGATTCAGGATCATATCGCGGGCTCATTCACCAGGGGATAGTGCAGCGTCGGCGGCCGAGGCTGTTGGGCTGAGGTAGAACGACGGGCTTGGCGTTGCAAGTCTGCCCTATCCAGGAACAGCCTGCCGTACCGTTTGGCGGTGCCTGGCCCCACAAACACACACGCCCGATGCAGGTCGGACGAGGCCCTGCGGCTCATCACGCCGCGCGAGCCAGCCGTTGGGATCAGCCGCCGGTTCCGCGCCGTTCGGGTTCAATCCGCAACCTCGATCACCCCGGCCTCAGTCACAATCAGGTCCAGCGGCTGGTCCGTCGGCTCCAACGGCAGGTCATCCACTTCCTGCCCCGCAAAGGCAAAGCCGATGGCCAGCGTCGGACGCTTGGCCCGCAGCATCTCAAGCGTGCGGTCATAAAAGCCGCCGCCATAGCCCAGACGCCCGCCCCTGCGGTTGAAGGCCAGCAGCGGCACAATCAGGATTTCCGGTTCGAAATAATCCGGCTCTGCCGGGATCAGCGCACCAAAGACCCCCGGCACCATCTCGGCCCCCGGTTGCCAGCGCGCGAACTTCAGTGGCGTTCCCGCCGCCTGGATCACCGGCACGCCGACCGGCCCATGCGCGGCTGCTTCCGCCATCGCCGGTGTCGGGTCAATCTCCGTGCGGATCGGCATGAACCCCGACAAGGGCACGCCGCGATATCCCGCCAGCACCTCGCTGAGGTATCCCGCCTGCGCGGCAGTCGCGGCATCGAAAAGCGGCTTGCGCCGGGCAAAGGCCGCCCTGCGCGCTGCCGTCTTGATCGCCGCCAGATCGGTCACAGCAGCACCGCCGCCGCCAGCCCAAGAAAGGCGAAAAACCCGACAACATCCGTCACCGTCGTCACAAAGGCCCCCGATGCCAGCGCCGGGTCCACCCCGACCTTCTCCAGCAGGATCGGGATGCCCGTGCCCGCCAGCCCCGCGATCACCATGTTGACCACCATCGCCGTGGCAATCACATAGCCCAGCGCGGGCGAGCCGAACCAGACGATGCCGACAACTGCCATGACGGCGGCAAAGATCAACCCGTTGACCAACCCCACCAGACATTCACGCCGGATCACCCGCCAGACGTTCGAGCGCGTCAAATCCTTGGTCGCGATGGCCCGAACTGCGACCGTCAGGCTTTGCGTACCTGCATTGCCCCCCATGGAGGCCACGATCGGCATCAGCACCGCCAGCGCCACGATCTGGGCAATCGCCGCCTCGAACTGTGCAATCACCATGGAGGCCGCAATCGCGGTCACCAGATTGACCGCCAGCCAGGGCAGACGCTGCTTTGTCGTCTCGACCACCCGGTCACTCAGCGACCCTTCGCCGACACCGGCCAGGCGCAGGATGTCCTCCTCGTGCTCCTCGTCCAATACCGCCATCGCGTCGTCGATGGTAATCACCCCGATCAGCCGACCCTCGTCATCCACCACCGGAGCCGAGATCAGGTGATACTGGTTGAAGGCATAGGCCACCTCGCCTTCGTCGCGCATTGCCGGGATCACCTGAAAAGTCTCTTCCAGCAGGTCGGTCAAGGGCGTGACCCGCTTTGAACGCATCAACTTGCCCAGCGTGATATTGCCCACCGGATGCAGGCGCGGATCCACCATGATGATGTGATAGAACTGGTCCGGCAGGTCGTCCTCCGGCGTGTTGCGCAAATGGTCAATCGCCTCACCCACGGTCCAGTGCTCGGGGGCCATCACCACCTCGCGCTGCATCAACCGGCCTGCGGAATATTCCGGATAGCTGAGCGATTGCTGGACTGCCGCGCGGTCCGTATCTTCCAGCGCGCCGAGGATCACCTCCTGCTGGGCATCCTCCATGTCCTCGATCAGATCGACCACATCGTCACTGTCGAGGTCACGGACCGCCTGGGTCAGGACCTGCGGCGTCAGCACCGCGATCACATCCTCGCGGATGCTCTCGTCCAGCTCCGACAGGATGTCCCCGTCGAATTCCATCCCATAAAGCCGGATCAACCGGCTCCGGTCAAAGGCGTTGATCTGCTCCAGAAGGTCAGCGATGTCAGCCGCGTGCAGCGGCTCCATCAGCTCGATCAGCTTCTCGCGGTCGTCGATATCGACCGCATAGAGAACAGCAGCAACCTTCTTGGGTTCCAGCGCGTAATCCTCGCGCTCTGCCTCCTCTTCGGGGGCGTCTTGTTCCAATTCGACCTGATCAGACATCGCGGTGACTCCCCTTGTTTTGCGCGACCATATGCAAGCCGCACATGGGACACAATGCTTGGCCGTTGTGCCGCGCGCGCCGCGCGCCTGGTGTTTCGGGGTATAGCTGAATCACTTGTTCGCTGCCTCTCCCTCCGGTCGAACGCGAAAAGTGATCTGCGGTGTTTCAAACCTATCCCGAAACGCTGTAATGTGCCGACATGACAAGCAAAACGCTCCTGATCGGCCCCACGTTACGCTATGGCGGCGACCCTTTCCGGGCCCCCTGGCAGGAGGCCGTCCAGATCGACACCCAAGGGGCGGTCCTGCTGCAGGACGGCCATATCGAAACGCTCGGCAACCGCGCGGCGCTGACCGCCGCCCACCCCGAGGCGAAACCTGTCAGCTATGGCGACAACCACCTGATCTGCCCCGGCTTTGTCGATGCCCATGTCCATTACCCGCAGACCGCCATCATCGCCTCCTGGGGAAAGCGGCTGATCGACTGGCTGAACGATTACACCTTCCCCGAGGAAATGCGCCTCTCCGATCCCGCCTATGCCGCCCGGATCGCGGCAGACTACCTCGATCTGACCCTGGCCCATGGCACCACCACCGTGGCCAGCTATTGCACCATCCACCCGCACAGCACCGACGCACTGTTCGAGGCTGCGGCGACACGGGGCCAGCGCATTGTCGCGGGCAAGACCTGCATGGACCGCAACGCGCCCGACGGGCTGCGCGATACCGCGCAATCGGCCTATGACGACAGCAAGGCCCTGATCGATCGCTGGCATGGAAAGGGACGCGCAATCTACGCCATCACGCCGCGGTTTTCCCCCACCTCGACGCCAGAGCAACTGGCCGCCCTTGGCGCGCTCTGGCGCGCATACCCCGATTGCCTGATGCAGACCCACCTCAGCGAGCAGACCGACGAAATCAAATGGGTGCATGACCTGCACCCCCAGGCCCGCGATTATCTGGACACCTATGAAACCCAGGGGCTGATCGGCGAGCGCGCGGTCTTCGGCCATGCCATCCACCTCAAGACGCGCGAAATCGACCGGATCGCAGACTCCGGCGCGGCGCTGGTCCACTGCCCGACATCGAATACCTTCATCGGATCGGGGCTGTTCGACATGGCGGGCCTCACCAGCCGCGCCATCCCCGTGGGCCTCGCCACCGATACCGGCGGCGGCTCCTCCTTCTCGATGCTGCGCACCATGGCTGCGGCCTATGAGATCGGCCAGCTGCGCGGCACGCCCCTGCACGCGGCGCAGCTGATCTGGCTGGCCACGGCCGGCTCTGCCCGCAGCCTGCACCTGCAGGACCGGATCGGAAGCCTCCAGGCAGGCAATGAGGCCGACCTTACCGTGCTCGACCTTGCCTCCACCCCGGCCATCGCCCAGCGCGCGGCCAATGCCGGTGACATCTGGGAAAGCCTCTTCGCCACGATCATGATGGGCGACGACCGCGCCATTGCCGACGTCTGGGTGGCCGGTCGCCAGTGGCGCAAACCCAACTGAGCTTCATTGTTCCCCAAATACACGCCAAAGCACGCCGCCCGCGCCGCGGCTGAAATCCGGGGCTCAGGCCCGCAAAGCGCACCAATAATCGTGTGCGGCGCAGCCGCGCCGCCGGGTCACATTGCCTCCCGCAACCCCTGCGCCAGCGCGTTCTGCCGGGCAATCGCGGCGCCCAGATCAAACCGCGTCATTTGCCCGTCCCGCACCACCGCGCGCCCCTCCACCAACAGGTCCCGCACAGTTGTCGGCCCCGCAAGCAGCAAGGCGGCCGGGTCCCAGCTGCCCGCCGCCTCGATCCCGCTGACGTCCCAGATCGCCACATCCGCGCGTTTGCCCACCGCCAGCCGCCCACATTCCGGGCGGCCCAGCACATCGGCCCCGCCCCGTGTCGCAATCTCCAGCGCCTCGCGCGCCGACATCGCATCGGCCCCCTTGATCACCCTTTGCAACAACATGCATTGACGGGCCTCGGCCACAAGGTTGCCCACATCGTTGCTGGCCGATCCGTCCACCCCCAGCCCGACCCGCACCCCCGCATCTCGCATCGCGCGCACCGGAGCCACCCCCGATCCCAACCGGCAGTTGGAACAGGGGCAATGGGCCACGCCTGTCCCCGTCTCGGCGAAAAGCGCGATTTCGCGCGCGTCCAGCTTCACGCAATGGGCATGCCAGACGTCCGGCCCGACCCAGCCCAGATCCTGCGCATATTGCCCCGGCCGGCAGCCGAACATTTCCTGCGAATAGGCAATATCCTCCTCGTTCTCCGCCAGATGGGTGTGCAGCATCACCCCCTTGTCGCGCGCCAGAAGTGCGGTCTGCTTCATCAGATCCAGGCTGACGGAAAACGGAGAACAGGGGGCAAGCCCGACCCGGCACATCGACGCTTCGGACGGGTCGTGGAAGGCATCGACCACCCGGATACAATCCTCCAGGATCGCCGTTTCCTCCTCAACCAGCGTATCGGGGGGCAGACCGCCCGCAGTTTCGCCAATGCTCATCGCGCCCCGCGTCGGCTGAAACCGCAGGCCAACCGCGCGCGCGGCTTCGATAGTGTCCTCCAGCCGCGACCCATTGGGATAAAGATAGAGGTGATCGGCGCTCAGCGTGCAGCCCGACAACGCCAGTTCTGCCAGACCAACCTGGGCAGAGGTGAACATGTGATCCGGCGTGAACCGCGCCCAGATCGGATACAGCGTCTTCAGCCAGCCGAACAGCAGCGCATCCTGCGCCCCCGGCACCGCCCGCGTCAGGGTCTGGAACAGATGGTGGTGCGTGTTCACCAGGCCCGGCGTCACCACGCAGCCCGCCGCCTCGATAATCTCACCATCACTGTGCAGACCGGCGCCGATCTCGGCAATTGCACCATCCCGCAGGCGCAGGTCGGCACCGCAAAGCTCGCGGCGCGTATCATCCATTGTCAGAATATGGTCGGCATTGCGGATCAGGATTTCGGGCATGGCGTATGGTTCTCCACGCCCGTCTCAGAGTACAATCGCCTGCCGGTGGAAAACGGGCCCAGAACCGACCCCCACCCGATAGCAGGTGCCAGCACGCGGGGTCAAGAATCCTGCTCAGAAGGCCTGCAGGATCGCCAGTGCCTGAGCATGGATTTCCGGATTTGCCGCCGCAACCGCGCGGCCCCCGTCATGGACCGGACCGCCGCGCCAGTCGGTGACGATCCCGCCTGCCGCCTGCACAACGGCAATCGGTGCCTGGATATCATAGGCGGCCAGCCCGGCCTCGATCACCAGATCGACCTGCCCCGCAGCCAGCAAGGCATAGGCATAGCAATCCATCCCATAGCGCGTCAGCCGGGCTTGCGACGCCACCGCGTTGAACCCCGCGCGGTCCGTCTCTTCGCCCACTTCGGGAAAGGTCGTGAAAACGATCGCCTGCGCCAGATCCCGCGCCGCGCGGGTGGCCAGCACCTGCGGCCCCGAGGGCCCCGTCATCGCGGCCCCGTCCGGCGCGCCCTCGAATCTCTCGCCGATATAGGGCTGGTCAATGATGCCGTAAAACGGGCCCCGCGCATCACTGACCGCGATCAGCACACCCCAGGTCGGCGTCCCGCTGATAAAGCCCCGGGTGCCGTCGATCGGGTCCAGCACCCAGGTCAACCCGGATTTGCCCGGCTGCACCCCGTATTCCTCGCCCAGGATGCCATCGTCGGGCCGTTCCCGCGCCAGGATCTCACGCATGGCGCGTTCGGCGGCCTTGTCTGCCACCGTCACCGGATCATACCCCGCATCGAGCTTGTTCTCCGCGACCAGTGTGATGCCGCGAAAATGGGGCAGGATGACAGCGCGCGCCGCATCTGCCAGCAGATGCGCAACGCGCCGCACATCGGGATCGAATGAATTGTTCGTTGTCATACCGCGTCAGTGCCAGCTTGTGCCCGCCCGCGCAAGCCTTCGGTCGCGGCACAGTTGGCCGTTCAGGCGACGTCGCTCAAGACGCGGGCAAGATCGAATAGACGACGCCGCTGGTGTGGCGGAATGGCATAGTAGGAACGGATCAGATCCATCGCTTCCTTGTCTCCCAACAAATCCTGCGGAACGTCACATTGCGGTGTGGACCCGGAGGCTTCCGCTTGTTCGAGGCCATCGAAAAAATAGGCCACCGGAACCTCCAGTGCGTCGGCGATGTCCCACAACCGCGATGCGCTGACGCGGTTCGCGCCGGTCTCGTACTTCTGGATTTGCTGAAACTTGATCCCAACCATCGCTGCCAGCTTCTGCTGGGTCATCCCCGCCAGCCAGCGCCGCTGACGAATTTGTTTGCCGACGTGCACGTCTACTTTATGTGCCATGCAGATTAGATCCTAACTTACTCACTTGATAACATGAAGACATACGCTTCCCGATTACAGCGACGGTCGCGCTTTTTCGGGCATTCCGAACGTGGTTCCCGCCAAACATCTTACGAAATCTTCCTTCCTCGGCAAAGATATTCACCACATTATTGCCAAACATGCAGTTAACAGCATGAAAACGAGAGAAAAAAATAATTCAATGATGATCTTTTCGACACAATTTCCGGTTTCACAAGGCATTACGTAACGTAAAGCTGGCTTGAACCGGCCGATCCGCATGAAGTTCAGGCTGCATAGGACCGTTTGCTCTGCCCGTGGCTGAATGCGCTGCGCAAAAGCGATACCAGCGTCTGGTGTGACTCCGATCTGTTCTGATCCGCGCCGTAGAGGTTGATGTGCTGCTTCGGCAGTTCCGGCAACGCCCCGCCATGGTCCACCTGCTCCAGGTGGGGCGGCTGGGTGCCGTCGATCATGGCGTGGATCGCCAGATCGGCGCTGACCGCGGCCTCGACCGCACGATCACTCTCCGTATCCACGGCCATCTGCCAGACAATCTGTGCCGCATCCAGCGCCCCCACAACGCTGGGGCGGAACGTGCAGAACCGGCAGAAGGCCAGACGCAGGGGTCTTTGCCGCCATGCCGCCCCGCCCGGTGCGCCGATCCATTCCAGGCTCTTGGTCACCAGGGTCTCTCCGCCCCTGTCGATGCCGGTCTCGGTGGTCAGGATCAGATCACATTCGCCTTTGGCAAACTGGGTCTTGAGCGTTCTTGTATGCGAGGCTTCAAGCTGTACGCGCACCCGCGGAAAATCGGCATGAAACTGTTTCAGGACCTGCGGCACCATCGGGTAGACGATGTCGTGGGGCACGCCCAGCGTGATCTCTCCCTCGTATGTATGATCCGTCAACCGTTCGATGACCTCATCGTTCAGCGCCACCATGCGGCGGGCATAGACCAGCAGTTGCTCACCTGACGCGGTCAGGGCAATGGTCCGGCCGCTCCGGTCCAGCAGGGACAGACCCAGCATTTCCTCCAGCCGCTTGAGCTGCATGGAGACTGCAGATTGCGTCAGGTGCAGAAAGCCCGCCGCGCGGGTCACCCCGCCACTGTCGGCCACCGCCATGAACGACCGCAGCGTCGTGATGTCCAGATTTCTCATATATCACCAACCTTGATGCATTACCAAACAAACAATCGTTTTCATCATATCCCAAGCACCCCTAGATATCAAGCATCCCGATGAAACCCAGAATTTCATCACAAATTTCGAAGGATAATGGAATGGCACAGCTTTTCGACAGCGCCTCGGGCCGGGGCCGCGCAATCAAGACCCGGCGCAGTTCACTTTGGGCAGGATTCCTGCGCCTCAGGGCCATTGCCCGCAGCAGGCGGCGCTTGGGCCAACTTGACAACCACCTGCTGCAAGACATCGGCGTGAACCGCACCGAAGCCCAGAAGGAGGCGCGGCGGCCACCATGGGATGTTCCCGCACATTGGCTGTCTGGTCGATAGGCGCTTCAGTGGCCTGGAAAAGACCGCTCCGCGCGCGCTATTACCACTTGAAAATCAAGGCCGCAGTCCCGATATTCACCGGGATACCGTCCGCATCCCGCGTGGTAAGCAACACTTAGCCAATTGGAGGTCCATTCATGGCCGACGTGAATACAATCCGGACAGGTGCCGGAACCCGCGCCGCCGCAATCGACGAGGGGCTGCGCGCCCATATGAACAAGGTCTACGGCACGATGTCCGTGGGCATGCTGATCACCTTTGCCGCCGCATGGGCGATTTCGGGCCTGGCGGTCACCACCGACCCCTCCGGCGCGGCCGCACAGATCGGGACTGACAAATACCTGACCGACATCGGCTATGCGCTTTATGCCTCGCCGCTGAAATGGGTTGTGATGTTCGCGCCGCTGGCCTTTGTCTTTGGCTTCAGCGCGATGATCAACAAGATGTCCGCCGCAACCGCGCAGACTGTATTCTATGCTTTCGCTGCCGTGATGGGCATTTCGATCAGCTCGATCTTTCTGGTCTTCACCGGCTATTCCATCGCGCAGGTGTTCCTGATCACCGCCATCGCCTTTGCCGGGCTGTCGCTCTGGGGATACACCACCAAGAAGGATATTTCCGGTTGGGGCAGCTTCCTGATCATGGGTGTGATTGGCCTGATCGTGGCCTCCATCGTGAACATCTTCCTCGCCTCTTCGGCGCTGATGTTCGCGATCTCCGCCATCGGCGTCCTGATCTTTGCCGGTCTGACCGCCTATGACACCCAGAAGATCAAGACCGAGTATCTGGCACATGCACACCACGGTGACAGCGAATGGCTGGGCAAGGCCGCCATCATGGGCGCGCTGAACCTCTATCTGGACTTCATCAACATGTTCATGATGCTGCTGTCCTTGTTCGGCAACCGCGAATAAACATTGCGTCTGTGACGTGACATGGGCCAATCCTGCAAGGGATTGGCCCTTTTTCGTTGGAGCGACCGATGCTGGAAATCAGACCCAATTGCGAAATGTGCGATCGCGACCTGCCGCCGGATGCAACAGAGGCGCGCATTTGCAGCTATGAATGCACCTTCTGCGCGGACTGCGTTGACAACGTGCTGCACAATGTCTGCCCGAACTGTGCAGGTGGTTTTGTGCCGCGCCCGATCCGGCCACGACAGGCCCGGCGACCGGGTGTCAGCCTGACCGACCAGCCGCCCGGCACAAAGCGGCGCAGCCTGAAACACAGGCTGGAAGACATCACAGCCTTTGTCGCCGCGACACGGGGCATTCCGCCCGAAGACAGGTAAAGGGCGCGTTCAGAAGGGCTCGTAGCCGATGCTGGTAAAGCCCACACTGTTGGAATAGGTGCCGCCAAAGACCGGCGCAGGCTGTGGGCCTCCGAGCTTTCCGGTGCAGGCAGTGAGCAGACCCACAAGGGTCAGGGCAGCGATCATCTTGGACATCTGGTGTTCCTTGGCAGCTTGGGACACACCGACTATTGCCGTTTGACCGATCCTGCGCAAGGGTGGCTTCCCTCCGCACCCGGCCCCGGATCAGGACCTGGGTTGCACTGCATCCTCCCTGACCCGCCATTGCCCCGGCTGCAACAGCGCCTCATCCGCCAGCGGCATGTTGTTTTTCCTGTGGCGATAGGCCAGTTGACGCGCGCGCCGCCCGGAGGCCATGGGGCGGCAGGCGGGCACATCGCTTTCCGGCTGGATGACCTCTGGCAGGATCGCGGACAGCTCCGCCCTGTCAGCCTCCGACAACGTCCGAAGCGCCTGCGGACCGGTGTAAAGGCTCTCGCAGGGGGCACCATTTGCCCAAAGGATGTCATGCCGGTCCAGCAGCAGATGATAGTATGTCACGGCTCCGGCCTCCTCCACCGGGGCGACACCTTCCAGGGCTACCAATTGCTTGGCCGCGACCAGAACCTCCGGCGCGCCGAACATGCGCAACGCGATCTTCGACCGGACAAGGATGCTGTGCTGAGGCGATACCAGCAGATCCCGCTGCGGGCAGCCGGGGCCCAATGTTCCGGCGGCGATCTGAACCGGCCGAAGCCTGGGGCATTCCCTGAGCAGCCGCGCGGGCAGCCGTTTGGCCCCGATCCAGCGGATTTTCTGCAATCCGCAATCCAATGTCAGAACCCGGTCACCCACCTGAAGGTGCTCCACCGGTGTTTGTTGCCCATCTTCGGTTTCAATCAGCGTTCCAGCGGTAAAACACACCACCTCGATATCATTATCGGTGGTGGAGATGATCGCCGCATCGCTGCCCCCCACCGATTGTATCGCCCCGGTCGTGAGCGCCTGGACGTTCATGTCACCAAAGCTGTCATTCGGGATTGCAAAGTACCGGACATCGCCGCCATTCGACAGGGTCAGGAAAACGAAGCTCAGGTTGCTTTCGCTGCCCGGCCCGAAACTATCGGATGACCCATCACCGAGCAGGATCGCCCCCGTGCTGTCGGGTTCCTCGATCAGGTCGATGGTGTAATTGACCCCGCCAATGTTGACCACGTCACCCTCGTCGAACTCGCCATCGTCGAGTTCGCCCGAGGTCATGTTGTCGACGACACCAAGCAGATTGCCGTTTTCAAGGGAATAGGTCGTGCCAGACGAAATGTCAGTCAGTTCGAGAAGATCATGAATTGCCGCCACAACTGCCGTCCCCGTCCGTACCGCGCCTGCCGCGCGGGTCGTTGCAAAGTGGGCCAACCCAACTGCAGGATTGGGCACACCCGTCCCCGAATGGGCGATTTGGCGGCGTCACGACGAACTGCTGCCGTCCCGCTGCCTTTGGGACAGGCTTAGGGCGGCGATCTTTCAATGAGATTAACGGCGGCCATTACATCCGGCAGATGCCAGCCAGAGAAGGGGCTGCGGGGGAAACCCCACCCATGAAACGCAAAAAGCCGCGCGAAACGCGCGGCCTAGCATAGTCAGTCAGCTTGATCTTACTTGATCTTGCCTTCCTTGTAGTCGACGTGCTTGCGTGCAACGGGGTCGTACTTCTTGATGACCATCTTTTCGGTCATGGTGCGCGCGTTCTTCTTGGTGACATAGAAGTGGCCTGTGCCCGCGGACGAGTTCAGACGGATCTTGATCGTGGTTGGCTTTGCCATCTTGCTTCTCCTGCTGCCGACCGCACCGGGGGTCTGGCGTGAATTCTGAACCCCGGCTTTTACCCGGATGCGTCTCCGTGTCAACAGCAAAAGACGCAAGAAATCCAAACCGGGGGCCGCGTTGGCAAGGTGCCGGAAAATTCGAATTTTCCGGGCCGGATTTTTCGAAAAATCCGACACCGGCCGAAAACGCGCGGAAGGCCTGTAAGCCGGATTTTGTCACGGGGGAAATCCCCCGTGGATGACCATTCCTCTGACCCTGCGATTGCCCGCAGGGCTACAGCTGCCAACCCGGACCTGCTGGGGCAAAAGCGGCCCCGCCCCGGCCCGAAGGCCGGTGGCGCGCGGTCCCTATTTGGCATTGCTCCCGGTGGGGCTTGCCATGCCGCCCCTGTTGCCAGCGGCGCGGTGGGCCCTTACCCCACCTTTTCACCCTTACCCCGTCGTGGTTTCGGTTTCCCGACCTGCGGCGTGGCGGTATCATTTCTGTGGCGCTTTCCGTCGGGTTGCCCCGCCCGGGCATTACCCGGCACCGTCTCTTTTTGGAGTCCGGACTTTCCTCCCCGTGCATCCGCGCGAGCGGATGTCACGAAGCGGCCATCCAGCCTTCCGCGCGAGCTTTGGCATAGGCGCTGAACGCGGACCGCGTCAATGGGGCAGACCGGGGGCAGGCGTATTTTGGGCATAAAGAAGCGGGAGGTGGCGGGTCAGAGTGGCGGCAGCGCCAGATCGGCAGCACAGAGTGGCCCGCGCCGCCATGGCCCGTGACGCAGGCGGGTCGCGGCCAGAAGCGTCTCAAGCGGCACATCCGAGGTATAGCCCGCCGCCCGCGCCGCCGCGCGGAATCCGGTTTCTGTGGCGGTTTCCGCCGGGGCTGCCGGAGTTGTCAGCGCCAGCCCCTGCCGCGCCAGCCGCGCCCAGTCGAAATGCGGACCGGGGTCGGATTTACGCCCCGGCGCAATGTCGGAATGGCCCAGAACACCGGCAGGCGGGATGTCCCAGCGGGCCATCAGGGTTCTCAGCAGGGCCTCAAGCGCCCCCATCTGCGGCTCTGAAAACGGATGGCATCCGCGATTGTCCAACTCGATCCCGATGGAACGTGAGTTGATGTCGGCCTGCCCGGCCCATTCCCCTGCCCCGGCATGCCAGGCGCGCATGTCATCTGCCACCAGTTGCAGGTTCCGGCCGTGGTTCGAAATCAGGTAATGGGCGGAAACTTCGGCCTGCGGGTCACACAGGCGCGCTAGGGCGGCATCGGCACTTTCCATCGCGGTATAGTGGATCACGATCAGCCGGGGCGTCAGCCCGTTGCGGCGCGGGCCGAAATTGGGCGAGCTCAGACCGTCCACCCGGTCGCAGCCCTAGCCGGCCTGCGCGGCCCGGCGGAACGGGGTCGGGTCCCAGTCACAGGCAAAGCCATCGCCATCCGGGTCCATCCCCTGACGGTCCTTTTCCGGTCCACCCGCCTCAAGAAAGGCGATCTGCGCCCGGTCTGGATGCGAATATTCGCCACAGGACCGGGCGTATTTGGCCGCCTTGTTCAGGCCGATGCGGCGATAGACCTGGGTGCCCCGCTCGTGGTTCGATTGCAGCGCATAGGCCACGATGTTCGGCCCCGCGTCTGCCCGGTCCGGCAGCGCTTCGGGCTGAACGATCTGGTACTGCGCGCGATTCGCGGCAATGCGCGCGGCATCGTCACCGATGCTGCGCTGGCCGGAAACAGCATCGAAATTGTTCTCGTTCGAGATGCCCGCGCTGTTGATGACAGCGGGTGCCGGGTTGGAGGGGCTTGCGTTCACCGGTGCCACGCCGGAATTGGTTGCGGCGTCATTGCCCAGACCATTGCTGGCACCGGGGCGAGTCGCTGCCAACACGCGGGAGGTTTCAGCCGCCGTCGCTTCGGCAGAGCCTTCGGCGGGTGCCGACAGAGGTGCCTCGGTCACCGAGGCGGGGGCCGGCACGGTGGAGGCGCTTTCGGCAGCAAGTGCCGCGTCGCGGGCCTGTCGCTGGGCACGGTCGCTATCGTCAAAACCAACACCACGGCCGGAATCAGGAACCGCAGGCTGACATGCTGCCAGCATCACGCCAGCGGCGAGAACGAGAAAAGATCTTGAAATCATGGGTCCTGCTTTGTCTTTCAGACTTGTTGGCAAGGCTTTTACCACCATTTGTCCGGCTTGGCCACAAACCCCGCGCTGCGTTCCAGCGCATAGGCGGAAGACAGCAAATCGGCCTCTTCCCAGGGCCGTCCGATCAGTTGCAGGCCCAGTGGCAGCCCCTGGCGGTCCTGCCCTGTCGGCACCGCGATGCCCGGCAAACCGGCCAGGTTCACCGTCACCGTGAACACGTCATTGAGATACATCGCCACCGGGTCGGCATCCGTCATCTCTCCAAGACCGAAGGCGGCGGAAGGTGTCGCCGGTGTCAGTATGCAGTCGATGCCTTGCGCGAAGACCTGTTCGAAGTCGCGCTTGATCAGTGTGCGCACCTTGCGGGCGCGGTTGTAATAGGCGTCGTAAAAGCCCGCAGAGAGCACATAGGTGCCGATCATCACGCGGCGCTGCACTTCCGGCCCAAAGCCTTCGGCGCGGGTTTTTTCATACATCTCGGTAATGCCGTCGCCCTGATCCAGCCCGGCGCGGTGGCCATAGCGGACACCATCGTAACGCGCGAGGTTGCTCGACGCCTCGGCGGGCGCGATCACGTAATATGTGGGCAGCGCGTATTTCGTATGCGGCAGCGAGATATCAACGATCTCGGCGCCTGCGTCTTTCATCATCGCAATGCCATCGGACCAGAGCTTTTCAATCTCCTCGGGCATGCCATCCATGCGATATTCGCGGGGGATGCCGATCTTTTTGCCGCGCATGTCGCCGGTCAGCGCCGCTTCGAAATCCGGCACCGGCAGATCGGCAGAGGTGGAATCCCTGGGATCATGGCCGCACATCGCCTCAAGCATGATGGCGGCGTCACGCACGGATTTTGTCATCGGACCGGCCTGATCGAGGCTGGAGGCAAAGGCCACGATGCCCCAGCGCGAGCAGCGCCCATAGGTCGGCTTGATCCCCACCGTGCCGGTAAAGGCCGCAGGCTGGCGGATCGACCCGCCGGTGTCCGTGCCGGTTGCGGCAAGGCAAAGGTCCGCCGCCACCGCTGCCGCCGATCCGCCCGAAGAGCCGCCGGGCGTCAGGGCCGTGTCGTCATTGCCGCGCCGCCACGGGTTGACCGCATTGCCATAGACGGAGGTTTCATTGGACGAGCCCATGGCGAATTCATCCATGTTGAGCTTGCCCAGCATGACCGCACCCGCGTCGAACAGGTTCTGGCTGACCGTGCTTTCGTATTGCGGCAGGAACCCCTGAAGGATGCGCGAGCCCGCCTGCGACGGCACACCCTTGGTGCAGAACAGATCCTTGATCCCGATCGGCAGGCCGCACATGGCGGGCGCATCGCCTGCTTTCAGACGTGTATCCGCCGCCTCGGCCTGCGCCAGCGCGATGTCGGGGGTGTTGTGGACAAAGGCATTCAGCGCCCCTGCCCCGTCGATTGCCGCCAGACAGGCCTCTGTCAGGGCCTTCGAAGTGGTGTCACCCGCGCGCAGGGCGTCGCGTGCCCCGGCCAGTCCCAGTTTGTTCAGATCAGACATTATTCAACCACCTTCGGCACCGCAAAGAACCCCTCGCGCGCATCCGGCGCGTTTTTCAGCACGGCGTCCTGCTGGCTCCCGTCATCGACCACATCCGCGCGGCGCTTCAGGCGCTGGGGTGTCACGGATGTCATCGGCTCGACCCCGTCCACGTCCACTTCGCTCAATTGTTCGATAAAGCCGAGGATGCCGTTGAAATCCTGCGCCAGCGCGGGCAGCGCTTCGGGATCGACCTTGATCCGGGCCAGTTTCGCCACGCGTGCGGCGGTGCTCTCGTCAATTGACATGAACGCTCTCCATCTCTTTGCGGGTCATGTACCCTTGCTGCCCGCCCCTCGCAAGGGCGCGGCCTGCGCATCTGCGGCATCAGGTCAAAAATACCTCCCCAAATCCATTCGACGCGCTAGTCTTGCTGACAAAGCAGACATGAAGACAAAAGGAGAATTGCATGAATATCATATGGCTGGGCCACGGGTCCTTTCGCATCGAAATCGAAGATCAGGTGATCCTGATCGACCCCTGGCTGACGGGCAATCCGATGATCGAAGAGGCGCAATATGACGCGGCAC
This sequence comes from Sulfitobacter sp. EhC04, assembly GCF_001650875.1. GTDB lineage: Bacteria > Pseudomonadota > Alphaproteobacteria > Rhodobacterales > Rhodobacteraceae > Sulfitobacter. The sequence continues at coordinate 55,339 of NZ_LXYI01000011.1, read as the reverse complement.
TTGCCGGGGCGACGCAGATTCTGGTCACCCACGGGCACGGCGACCATACCGGCGACCTCGACATGGTGAGCAAGCGGACGCAGGCGCCGATGGCCGGGATTTATGAGCTGATGGGCTGGTTCGCGGAAAAAGGGATCGAGAACACAACCGGCTTCGGCAAGGGCGGCACCATCACCTGCGGCAAGGTTGCCGTCAGCATGGTGCCCGCATCGCATTCATCCTCGGTCGCGACCGACAGCGGTCCAGTCTACATGGGGGCCGAAACCGGATTCATCCTGAAAGGCGAAGGCCATGTGATCTATTTCTCGGGCGATACCAGCATCATGGCGGACATGGACTGGATCGGGGATTACTACAAACCCGACATCGGAATCCTGTCAGCAGGGGGCCATTTCACCATGGGCATGGCCGAAGCCGCCTATGCCGCCAAACGCTACTTCGATTTCAAGACGGTGATCCCCTGCCACTACCGCACCTTCCCCCTGCTGGAGCAGGACGCAGGGGCGCTGGCCAGGGGCCTGCCCGGTGTCGATGTGATCGAGCCGCAGGTGATGCAGGCAATCACTCTGTAGTCTGCTTCAGCGTGGCAGCCGGCGCATCCGCGCCGGTGCCTTGCCCATAGATGACACAGCCCTCGTCTCCCTCGAACGCCAGATAGGAATAGCGCAGGTTGCGCGCCTCCTGCTGGGATGAGGTCTGGAAAGTCGCGCAGACCTTGAAGGCCTGCGGTCCAAGGCGGGCAAAGCGGTAAGGTTCCCCGGTGGCCGGGTCGGACAGGTCAGGTGCCTGTTCATAGCCCGAGCACTGCGGTGGCGAAACACTGTCCTCTGCGCGGTCTTCCTGTGCCAGCACACAGCGGTGATAGTCGCCCAGACTGCGCAGATCGGCGGCGCGTTCGCTGTCATACCGCTCCATCCGGGCATGGCCCGGACCGCCGACAATCATGAAACCGGCGATCAGCCCGGTGCCGACAATCGCCACAACGGCAACAAGCAACAGCCGGTTCATGCCGCATCCCCTTTGCGGATGTCGGCAAGGTAGAACAGAAAGATCAGCCCGGCGACCACAGCGACCACCAGCGCCTTGAGGAAGAACTGCAAGGTGAAATCACCGCTGAGAAAGGCGTAGATCACCGCAATCCCGTCGCCCAGCAACACCGCCGCGGACAAAAGCAGCGTCACATACATCAGCCAGCGCCGGATCGCGGACCGATAGAGCGCCGGATCATCAGCCAGCTTGCCCCGTTCGCGCACCGTCAGCCAAAGATAGACCGGCGTTGTCACGATCAGCACCGCCATCGACCAGCGAATGCGGCCGGACGACCGGTAACTGTCGGTATCCAGCCACAGGTCGATCAGCGCGTGAAACAACTGCACAAGATGGATTGCGCCTATGATCATCACCCCGAAAGTCAGCGCGTAAATGAAGAAATCCCGTGCCGACAGCGTCGCCTGCGGGCGCGGTACGGGCGGGGCGAACATGGTCTCGGCCCAGGCATCCAGCGCGTCTGTAACTTCCGAGCGGCTCCACCCGCTGTCGGTCAGCGCCTGCGAAATCTCAGCCCGCGTCTTGCCCGATGACAGCGCATCGCGCACGAAGCGCGACAATTGCTTGTTGACGGCCATTCAGTTCCCTTCCCTTTTACCGGCGAAAAACGCCTTGAGCAGTCTCTCGGCGGCGGTGGCATCAATGCCATCGTACACCTGTGGTACATGATGGCACTGCGGATGCGCAAATACCCGCGCGCCCTGCGCGACGCCGCCTGACTTGGGATCGGACGCACCATAGTACAACCGCGCAATCCGTGCCGATGCAAGGGCCGCCGCACACATCGCACAGGGCTCCAGCGTGACATAGAGATCATGACCCACCAGCCGCTCCGACCCGACCTTTGCACAGGCCGCGCGGATCGCCAGCACTTCGGCATGGGCGGTCGGGTCATGCAATTCGCGGGTACGGTTGCCCGCCTGCGCCACGACCTGCCCCGCCGCATCCACGATCACGGCACCAACAGGCACCTCGCCGCGCGCAGCGGCGGCGCGTGCCTCCGTCAGTGCCACATCCATGAAAGAGCGAAACGTCATGACCCACCTTGGCTGCAAAAGCCGCTCTTTCGCAAGCGACGCAAACCCGCTAAGCGGAAGCGATGAACACGTCAACGCCATCCGAACCGCCCAAGGGCGACCGCATCGCCAAGGTGCTTGCCCGCGCAGGCATCGCCTCGCGCCGTGAAGCCGAACGCATGATCGAGGCGGGCCGGGTCAGCGTGAACGGCACGCAGATCATGTCACCCGCCCTGAACGTCACCGCCAGCGACCAGATCACGGTGGATGGCAAGGATGTCTCGGCCCCCGAACCGCCGCGCATGTGGCTCTATCATAAGCCCGTCGGTCTGGTCAGCACCGACCGGGACGAGAAAGACCGCCAGACGATCTATGACGCCCTGCCCGAGGACATGCCGCGCGTCATGTCGGTGGGCCGGCTCGACATCAATTCCGAAGGGTTGCTGCTGCTGACCAATGACGGAGGCATCAAGCGCAAGCTGGAACTGCCCAGCACCGGCTGGCTGCGCAAGTACCGCGCGCGGGTGAACGGCCGCCCCGACGACAAGACGCTGGAACCGCTGCGGCGCGGGCTGACCATCGACGGCGAACGCTTTCAACCAATGACCGTAACCATTGACCGCCAGCAGGGCGCCAATGCCTGGCTGACCGTGGGACTGCGCGAGGGCAAGAACCGCGAAATCCGCCGCGCGATGGAGGCGGTGGGTCTTGCCGTGAACCGCCTGATCCGGGTCAGCTATGGCCCCTTTCAGCTGGGCGAGCTGAAAGCCGGAGAGGTCGAAGAAATCCGCCGCAAGATCGTGCGCGATCAATTGGGCCTGGAACTGGTGGATGACAGCGGAACAGCGGCGAAAAAGCCAAAAACCGTGCAGCGCCCGCAGCGGAAAAAACCGAACCGTCCGCAGAAGCGCTGACCGATTTTTTTGAAAAAATCGGGACAGACTTTTTGAAAAGTCTGCCCCCTGTCGCAACCGGGCTCACCGATCTTCGCGCCAATGACAAACCAGTCTTTCTGAGCCGATAGCCCTCTGCCACAACCCCCAACCGATTTTTTTGAAAAAATCGAACCAGACTTTTTGAAAAGTCTGTCCCCCTGTCGCAACCGGCCAAGCCGAACTTCGCGACAAAACCGAACCGGCTTTTCTGCAAGGCTTGCCCTTGTCCGCCATCGTGCCAACCGATTTTTTTGAGAAAATCGGGACAGACTTTTTGAAAAGTCTGCCCCAAACTGCAACCCAACAGCGAAAATTCCCCGTCACAGGCAATTCACATCCCCCCGCTAAATCCCTAAGACAGCACCAAAACCAAGACGGGGGACGCCATGACCGACCTTTTGACCATCGAAAACCTCGGCAATCTGCTGGTGCTGTGCTTCCTGCAGGCCGTTCTTGGCTTTGACAACCTTCTCTACATCTCCATCGAAAGCCAGCGCGCGCCCGTGGCCCAACAGGCCGCCGTTCGCAAATGGGGCATCGTGATCGCGGTGGCGCTGCGCATCGTGCTGCTTTTTGCTATGATCCGCCTGATTGACGCCATGGCCGAACCGTTCTTCGTGCTGAACTGGGACGGTGTCCTGACAGGCGGCGTCAACTTTGCCACGCTGGTCTTCATCATCGGCGGCGTCTTCATCATCTACACCGCCGTCAAGGAAATCAGCCACATGCTGGCAATCGAACATCTGGGCACGGACGTGGATGCTAAACCCGGCAAATCGGCCGCACAGGTCGTGCTGTTGATCGTCTTCATGAACCTGATTTTCTCATTCGATTCCGTGCTTTCGGCGCTGGCGATCACCGATGTCTTTTTCGTTCTGGCCACTGCGATCATCCTGTCCGGGCTGGCCATGCTGCTGCTGGCCGACCGGGTCACCGCATTTCTTGAAACCAACCGCATGTACGAGGTGCTGGGCCTGTTCATCCTGCTGATCGTGGGCATTGTCCTGCTGGGGGAATCCGGTCAGGCTGCCGCCCACGCCATGCATGACCCCGACCTCGCCCTGCGTTTCTTCGGATACGAGGTCGTGCCGATGTCGAAAACCACCTTCTATTTCTCGGTTGTGGTCCTGGTGGCGGTCGAAGTGATCCAGTCCGGCTATACCCGCAAGCTCAACGCCGAACGCCGCACCGCGGCGCGGCACTAGCAAGGTCCGGGGAAACAGCCTATGTTCGTCGCAGTGAGGTCGGTATGGGCAGATTGTTTCTATTGGCGCTTGTTGCGGGCGTTATCATTGCCATTGTTGTCATTCTGGCATCAATCTGGAGCAACGCAGTGGATCAGGGCCGCCGCGCCCTCAGGCCAATATTCGGCCCGACAAAGGATGGTGTGATGGCACCCAACGGTTTGCAGAAAGTCGCCTATGTCGCGTTGATCGCGCTGCTGCTCGGCACGGCATCCGGCCTGCTGGGGGGGCTCTAGCCATGGCCAAACGCTTTGGTGGCAAATACAGCCCCGACGACGCGCCGGGCAGCCCCGCCGCTCCGACGCCGCGCGCAAGGGTCACGGTCGATCCGGTGGGCGGGCGCGCCAACATCCTGTTTGTGCCACCCGTCGTTCTGCTGGCCACAAGCTTCGGCGGGGGTGCGACCGGCCTGACCCTGGGCATGATCGGCGCGGCCGCGCTGGCGCTGGGGGCCTGGCTGCTGCGCGAAGGGCTGCGTGCCGAGGCCGCCTTTGCCGAACGCAAGGTCGCGCGCCGTCCCGCCCTGCCACGCAAGATCCTTGCCGGGGCCGCAACCGGCATCGGCACCGCCCTTGCCGTGGCCGCGCACCAGGGCGGCCTGCCCGATATTCTGGCGACATTGCTCTTTGGCCTCTGCGCCACAGCATTGCACCTGGCCGCCTTCGGCATCGACCCGCTGAAATCCAAGGGGATGGAAGGCATCGACACCTTCCAGCAGGACCGCGTCGCCCGCGTGGTGGACGAGGCCGAAAGGACGCTGGCACAGATGACCGACGCCATCGCCCGCGCGGGCGACCGCCGGGCAGAGGTGCAGCTGGCACAGTTCCAGAGCGCTGCCCGCACCCTGATCCGCACAGTCGAAGAAGACCCGCGCGACCTGACGGCGGCGCGCAAGTACCTCAGCGTTTATCTGCGCGGCGCGCGCGATGCGACCGTGAAATTCGCCGACATCTACGCCCGGACCCAGGACAGCCAGGCGCGCGAAGACTACCTCGCACTGCTCACCGACCTGGAGCAGAACTTCGCTGCCCGGACCGAGAAATCGCTGCTGGACGACCGCAGCGACCTGACCGTCGAAATTGATGTGCTGCGCGAGCGGCTGTCGCGTGAAGGGGTCAGGCTCAAATGACCTGCGCCCTTCATCCAACCTTTCAAGGAAGCCCTGTATATGTCTGAATCTGTTCGTGAAAAAGCAACGCAATCCCGCAACATGGTCGAAGAGGTAACCGCCCTCGTCCTGCCCGAACCTTCTGACGCCAATGCGGTTGTGCCGTTGGAAAAGGCCGACAAGCCCCTGGGCGATGAGATCAGATCCCGCATGGCTGAAATCGACATGAGCGACACCCAGTCGATCGTGTCCTTCGGCTCTGCCGCGCAGGCGGAACTGCAAGAGATCAGCCAGGCGATGCTGGCCGATGTGCGCAACAAGGACGTCGGCCCCGCAGGCGACAGCCTGCGCAGCATCGTCAGCACGATCCGTGGCTTTTCGGTCTCTGAACTTGATGTGCGCCGGGACCGCAGCTGGTGGGAAAAACTGTTGGGCCGCGCCGCCCCCTTTGCCAAATTCACCGCCCAGTTCGAAAAGGTGCAAAGCCAGATCGACCGCATCACCGACAATCTGCTGAGCCATGAACACACCCTGCTCAAGGACATCAAGTCGCTGGACATGCTCTATGAAAAGACGCTTCAGTTCTACGATGAACTGGCGCTCTACATCGCTGCCGGTGAGGCAAAGCTGGCCGAGCTCGACAGCACGGTGATCCCGGCAAAGGAAGCGGAGGTCAAAGCGGCCCCCGTGGACGACCAGGTGATGGTCGCCCAGGAACTGCGCGACATGCGCGCCGCCCGCGACGATCTGGAACGCCGGGTCCACGACCTGAAACTGACCCGCCAGGTGACCATGCAGTCGCTGCCGTCGATCCGGCTGGTACAGGAAAACGACAAAAGCCTGGTGACCAAGATCAATTCGACCCTCGTCAACACCGTGCCGCTGTGGGAAACCCAACTGGCACAGGCGGTGACCAGCCAGCGCTCTGCCGAGGCCGCAAGCGCGGTGCGCGAGGCCAATGACCTGACCAACGAACTGCTGACCTCCAACGCCAAGAACCTGCGCGAAAGCAACAAGATCATCCGCGAGGAGATGGAGCGCGGCGTGTTCGACATCGAGGCGGTCAAACAGGCGAACGCCGACCTGATCGGCACCATCGAGGAAAGCCTTCAGATCGCCGACGCCGGCAAAGCCAAACGCGCCGCAGCCGAGGTGGAGCTTAAGGAAATGGAAGCCAGGCTGCGCGACACGCTGGCCTCTGCCAAGGCCAGCAAGACCGGTCTGGGCGACACCACCTCCACCAGCGTTCCGGGATAGGATCACGGTGCGGGGCCGAACCGAGATGTTGAAATGGGGTCTGGCGGGTGCGATGTCCGCCAGCCTGTTGGCCTGCGATGTCGCCGCCCCGGTCGAACCCTCGCTGAAACCGCAGTCTCGCCCCGCGCAGGCTGCCGCCGCCGCCCCGCCCCAGGTCGCGCAGCCGACATCACAGAAAAGCGCTGCGCTGCGCAGCTATCTCAACCAGGTGCAGGTGGCACAGCTCAGCCAGGGATTGCTGCGCCAGGATGGTGGTGGCCTCGACACGCCCTTTACCGCCTCCGTGCTGGCCCGGAACTTTGAACAGATCGCGTTCTTCAACGAATATGACGGTGCCTTTACGGGCCGCGGCGGGGCCAGCCCCCTGCGCCGCTGGGCGACACCGGTGCGGATGGAAGTGATCTTTGGCGACAGCGTTCCGCCGTCCCAACGGCAGGCCGACACGAAAGATGTACACAGCTATGCCCGGCGGCTGTCGCGGGTCACCGGCCACCCGGTCTCTACAGGCGGGCGGCCCAACTTTCTGGTGGTCATCGCGTCAGAAGACGACCGCGCCGAGACCCTGGCGGCCATCGCCAAACGCCTGCCCGGCATTTCCGGCAGCAGCCTGCGCGCCCTGCGCGACATGCGCCGCGACACCTATTGCGCCGTCGCCGCCTATGCCGCCGGACCTTCCGCCAACACCTATACGGCGGCGGTCGCGGTGATCCGCTCGGAAAACCCCGATCTGCTGCGGCTCAGCTGCATTCACGAGGAACTGGCCCAGGGCATGGGGCTGGCCAATGACAGCCCCGGCGCGCGCCCGTCGATCTTCAATGACGATGATGAATTCGCGCTGCTGACCCGTCATGATGAGCAGTTGTTGAAGATGCTTTACGATCCGCGCCTGAGTATCGGGATGACTGCGGCAGAGGCACAACCCATTGTACGGGAAATCGCCGAGGAAATGGCAGGCGGGCCGGTATAGGGACGTTGCCTGCACGCCCTAGTGCCCCGCCTTGAACTTGAAACGCCAACACCCTACCGCGCTGCGCGCTCTCGGGACATTGGCGACGTGATATGCTTCAGGTTGAAGGCGGGACGCTGTGGTGCCGCGCCCGGCCTGCGTCTCTTGTTTTGTTGGGCTTTGAGATGATTTTCGCCTCAAATGCCCCATAGCCGCTTCCCAAAGTCGTCTCGATGCTGATGCTATTGGATCACCAATGACCGTATGGTGACTTTGGGCGGCTGGTTCAGTATGAAGAGGATCGCCTTGAGGACCTCACGACTGCACAAACTATGATCCGGTGCCAATGCGTTCCAATCCGGGTCCAGGGGCGATTTGTCTTCAAAATCTCCCGGAAAAACCGACGTCACCCGGACATTCGTATGCTCAAGCTCCTGCGCCAGACCGTGAACAAACCCTGCCTGCGCTGACTTTGCAGCCGCAAAAGGAACCGATGCCCCGTCAAGCGGCCGATTGGGCAGGCCATTGGTCGACACCACGGTATGGATATCTGCATGTTCTCTTGCCCTCAGCTGCGGCAACAGGTGGCGCGTCAGGATAAGCGCACCAATCGCGGCTGAGGCGATGCAGGCCTGAATGTCCATGTCAGTGACCTCCTCCATCGGTCCCGACAGCCACATGGCGCCGTTGTGAATCAGGCCATCCAGATCTTTGTGCTCTGCCGCCAGTCTCGCGCCGGCTTCTGTCGCGCTTTCGCTGTTCGCCAGATCACAATCCATGGTGGCGACCTCTTGGCCTGTCTCTTCAAGGATGGCACTGGCGACATCCTGAAGGGCTTCGCTGGTTCGGGCCAGAAGGACAAGCCGCGCCCCGGACCGGGCCATTTCAATTGCCAGTGCCGCACCCAGCCCACGACTTGCACCGGTGATGGCAAATTTTCGATTTGAGAGGTTCATGTTATACACCTTGTCTACGCATCCCGGGCACGGCTGACGTCACCCTACAAGCTCAAGCTAACTTGAGGGCAAGCACTAAAATGCCCGGTGGCAATATCCACGTTGCCAGTGCGCCTGCAGGCGGCGGTCGACCGTCCTTGACGCACCCCGGCAATTTTCCCTGCTCAAGGCGATCTTTTTGCGGTCGAACGGAACCCTTTCTTAACGCAACAGGCCGCCCGGCGGGTTCACACTTGCCCGCAACAGGCGACAGTGCATCTGCCGGTGCACGCATCGTGTACGCCCTGTGCACGGGTTGTGCCCCGATTCGCCTAACAAAACAGTGCCGTTAACCATTCCGCCAGAGGACGGGGCCACCCCGCACCTTGATAACCCCGGCCCTGCGCCATATCCTCGCGCTGACACCCAATCCAAGGACTGACATCATGGGCATTCTCGACTTCCTCTCAGGGCAATTCATCGACGTCATCCACTGGACGGATGACACCCGCGACACCATGGTCTGGCGGTTCGAGCGGGAGGGCCACGAGATCAAGTACGGTGCCAAGCTGACCGTGCGCGAGGGACAGGCCGCTGTCTTCGTCCACGAGGGGCAACTGGCCGATGTGTTCACCCCCGGTCTCTACATGCTCGAAACCAACAACATGCCGATCATGACGAGCCTTCAACATTGGGATCACGGCTTTAAAAGCCCATTTAAATCAGAGATTTATTTCGTCAACACCACCCGTTTCAATGACCTGAAATGGGGTACCAAGAACCCGATAATCGTGCGTGACCCCGAGTTTGGCCCGGTCCGCCTGCGCGCCTTCGGCACCTATTCGGTGAAGGTGTCGGACCCCGCGAAGTTCCTGACCGAGATTGTCGGCACCGATGGCGAATTCACCATGGACGAGATCAGCTTCCAGATCCGCAATATCATCGTACAGGAATTCTCCCGCACCATCGCCCTGTCCAAGATCCCCGTGCTGGACATGGCCGCCAATACCCGCGAGTTGGGCAAGCTGGTCAGCACCGAAATTTCGGCCACCATCGCCGACTACGGGCTGGCCATCCCCGAACTCTACATCGAAAACGTCTCGCTCCCCCCCGCGGTGGAGGAGGTGATGGACAAGCGCTCCTCCATGGGTGTGATCGGCGATCTGAACCGCTATACGCAGTTCCAGGCGGCCGAGGCATTGGGCCGCGAAGGCAGCGCCAGCGATGCGATGCAGGCGGGTCTGGGCGCGGGTCTGGGCATGCAGATCGGCCAGCAGGCGGCCGCCAGTGCCGGACCATGGGGCGCACGGCCGGCCGGGGCTGCGGCGGCCCCCGCAGGCATGACACCGCCACCACCGCCGCCCGTGGAACACGTCTGGCACATTGCCGAGGGCGGCGAGACCAGTGGTCCCTACTCCAAGGCGCGCATGGGGCGCATGGTCACCGAAGGCAAACTGACCCGCGAAACCCATGTCTGGACACCAGGCCAGGACGGCTGGCAACGGGCCGAGGATGTGACCGAACTGGCGCAGCTTTTCACCGTGATGCCGCCGCCCCCGCCTGCCCCCTGAGCCGACGGGCAAAGGCAGCAGCTGCGCGCCGAGGGAAAAGACGACGGGCAGGCCTGTGACACAGGACCACGTATCGGAAAACATCGGAACCACAGCCATGGCCACCAAATCCTCCTACTCCAGCCTTCAGATCGCGCTGCATTGGCTCATCGCCATCCTCATCGCCGCCGCATGGTTCTTGGGGGACGGCATGGGCCGTATCCTCGACAAGCGGATCGAGGCGGGCACCACCGGGATCGAGGGCAACACGCTGCACGTCTGGATCGGCGGCGCGGTCCTCCTGCTGGTGCTGATCCGGCTTGTGGTGCGGTTCGTTTCCGGCGCACCCGAGCCGGTCGCGGGGAACCCGAGCTGGCAGGACAAGGCCGCGCTCTGGGGGCATCGGGCGCTCTATCTCTTCATGATCCTGGTGCCTGCCCTCGGCGCAGCCGCCTGGTACGGCCATGTCAAGCCGGCGGCAGAAGCGCATGAGATCGCCGTGAACATCCTGGTGATCCTGATCAGCGGTCATACGCTCATGGCGCTTTATCACCACTACGTGGCCCGCGACGGCACGCTGCGCCGCATGGTGCCCTTCCTGCGGTGACCCGCCAGGGCGCGGGTTTTTCCATCGGGCACGCCGGTTTTCGTTGGTGACGACAGGGCGAGGGAAGGGCTGGCCCTGTCGGGCCACAGCAATCGGGTGGCGCCGGTCGAAACTTTTGGCGGCTCTCCGCCGTGAATGTCCGGGAATGCTCAGAGGTCTTCATATCCTTCCGGCGCTATCCGCGTCTGCCTGCCTGCGCTGCAACGCGGGGCATAGGCACCCTTTTGCCACTGTGCGCCGAGGGTTCCTGTCCCGCGCAACACCTCGGTGGTCCTGAGCGATGCGGCGCGGCCTTTTCGCCCGCCTGCCCGCACGGCGCAGCGCGCTGAAAGCGATGCACTGGGCCATGGTGCCGATGCTGATCTGGTTCCTCCTTGTCACCCCCGATGATGTGCTGCCTTTCGGGCCGACTGCCTTTCAGGCGCATTCGGCGCTGGCGCTGGTCTTTGTTACTGTCTGCCTTTGGTGGACGGCGGATTACCTGCGCCGGGGCCTGGCCAGCCGACCGGGGCCAAAGCTGCCCCCCTGGGGGCGAAAGATGCATCAATGGATGCACAGGGCGCTGATCTGGGGCCTGTTCGGGGTGGCGGTCACGGGGTTTCTGCTCGGGCTAACTTCTGCCACCCTGCTGAAGGCGGGCGGCGTGCTGCCCATCGCCCCGCCGCTGGGCCTGAGACGCGCCAATGAGATCATCGGGCAGATCCACATCTTTGAGTTCTACCTGCTGGCCGCGATTGCACTGGGCCATGCGGGGTTTCACATCTGGCGGCATTTGCGCCTGCGCGACAATGCCCTGCGCATCATGGCCCCCCGCGCCCTGCACCGGTTTTTGTGAACACCGTCTGGAAGCCCCCGCGCATCGGCGCTAACCTGCCGCAAAGACTGCACCGGAGCCAGCATGGAAGACGACCCGATACCCGCCCCAAAGGCCGAGCACCGCTTTCCATGTGACAGCTGTGGGTCGGACCTGCCTTCATGTTTATGCGGCACCACTATTTGAACTGACATTATTGAATGACTTTCTCGGACACCAAAATGCTGATTATGAGAAAATCCGACGTTGTTCGAAGGATGCGGCCTTACCAAGAAAAGCTTGCGCAACTGATGATCGACGATATCTGCGATGGTAAGTTGCCAACGACAATCAAGGAGATTCAAAACCGGTACAGAGACCACATAGGTCCTGAGTTGCGATTTGAAACCAATCGCGGCTGGAACGGTGACATACGAGATGCAGCGATCTGGACACTTGTCAAAAACGGCTTCGCAAAAATGGGAGCCGTGCAACTTGCCACCGAAACACCTGATGGACACCAAACTCTTGAGAAATGGAAGGTAAGCCGGGAAGAGTTACACATCGCGGCACAGATCGAGATCAGCTATGGTGGCAACAGAAAAACGTTTGCACGCTGGACCGAGAGCGCAAGACACACACAGGTGCACTATGCTGGGTCAGGCGCAGTATATGTCTACACAGACAGCCGTCTGGACCATCTGGGGGACGTCTGCACCAAGATCGGTCGCCATGAATACAGCGGGATTGGTAACGTAAGAACCCGAATTCTGCAGCAGTACGGAACCAGCACGCCGGGCATCCCGATTTTATGGCATATTTTCAGAACAGATAGAGAAAAAGACCTCGAAAACCATCTCCACCGGAAGTTTTCCAAAATGCGCATAACTGGCGGGTTTGGAAGCGAGTGGTTCCAGGTTTCGCCAGATGAGGTCTTTTCAGCAGTAAGAGATGCGGCCGAGGATTGGGGCCTGACGTCTGCGGATGGGAACGATTGACATTGATTGTGCAAGGGATCGTGCGGACAACGATTGATCGCAAGTTCACCTTATTATGATCGCTTCCTTTTTGCGCAACCGTCTGGAAGCCCCCGCGCATCGGCGCTAACCTGCCGCAAAGACTGCACCGGAGCCAGCATGGAAGACGACCCGATATCCGCCCCAAAGGCCGAGCACCGCTTTCCCTGTGACAGTTGCGGGTCGGACCTGCGCTATGATCCCGGTGCCGGGCGGCTGATCTGCGATCATTGTGGCAACCAACAGGCCCTTGGCGGGGGCGGCGCGCCGGTCAGGCCGATAGCCGAACTGGATCTGGAAACCGGGTTTGCCGCAGCGCTCGATGCGGGCGAGATGCGGGAAACTCGCGTCACCAATTGTCCGAACTGTGCCGCACAGGTCGAATTCGAAGGGCCGGACCACGCCACCGAATGCCCGTTCTGCGCAACCCCCGTGGTGGTGGACACCGGCGTCAGCCGCCAGATCAAGCCACGCGGTGTGCTGCCCTTTGCACTGGACGAGGCGACAGCCCGCGACGCCATGTCGACCTGGCTGGGCCGGCTGTGGTTCGCCCCCGGCGGCCTGCAGGAATACGCCCGCAAGGGCCGCCGGATGCAGGGCATCTATGTGCCCTACTGGACCTATGATGCCGATACGAAATCGTCCTACAGGGGTGAGCGCGGCACGGTCTATTACGAGACACGCACGGTCACGCGCGATGGCAAGAAGGTGCAGGAGCAGATCCCCAAGGTGCGCTGGCAACCTGCGTCGGGCCGGGTCAAACGGTTCTTCGACGATGTGCTGGTACTGGCCTCGAACTCGCTTCCCAAGCGGTATACCGATGCGCTGGAGCCCTGGGATCTGGCCGCACTGGAACCCTATGCGCCCGAATACCTTGCCGGGTTCCGGGCCGAAGCCTATGCCGTGTCGCTGCAGGACGGTTTCGCGCAGGCACGTGACCACATGGACCGGGTGATCGAACGCGATGTGCGCTTTGACATCGGTGGCGACCGGCAACGTGTCCACGGGATCGAGACCCAGCTTGGCAATCTGACCTTCAAGCACATCCTGCTGCCGGTCTGGCTGGCGGCCTACAAGTACCGGGGCAAGACCTATCGTTTCGTGGTGAATGGCCGCACCGGCCGGGTCCAGGGCGAACGCCCCTATTCGGCCATCAAGATCGCGATTGCGGTTGTTCTTGGCCTGATCGCCGCAGCAATCATCGGATATCTGGCAGCACAGCAATGACCCAATACGATACATTCACCGACATCCTGCAGGCCCGCTATTCCTGCCGCGCCTTCCGCCCCGATCCGGTGCCGGATGCGATCATCGAGCAGATCGTCACCGCCGCGCGCCATGTGCCGTCCTGGTGCAATGCCCAGCCCTGGCAAGTCAGCGTGACGCGCGGCGCGGCGACCGACCGTTTTCGCGACGCGCTGAGCGAGGCCGCAGCCGAAGGCACAACACCTGCGCCCGACCTGGACTGGCCCAAGGGCTATTCCGGCGCCTATGCGGAGCGCCGCCGCACCTGCGGGTTCCAGTTGTATGATGCGTTGGGGATCGAGAAGTCGGACCGCAAGGCGCGGATGGCCCAGATGCAGCGCAACTATGCGCTTTTTGACGCGCCACATGTGGCGATCATCCATTCCCCGGACGAACTTGGGGCCTATGGGGCGATGGACACCGGCGGCTTTGTCACCGCCTTTACCCTTGCAGCGACGGCCCTGGGGGTCGCGACCATCCCGCAGGCCGCCATCGCGGCCTATGCGCCACTGGTCAAGGACCTGCTGGGGATCGGCGAAGATCGCCTTGTGCTTTGCGCGATTTCCTTTGGCTACGCGGATGCGGATGCGCCCGCGAACCGATTTCGCACGGAACGGGCCACGCCCGCCGATATCATCGACTGGCAGGACTGATGCGCGCGCTGTTGCAACGGGTGACCCAGGCCTCTGTCACTGTCGCGGGCGAACCGGTCGGACAGATCGAGGCGGGTCTGCTGATCCTGGTCTGTGCCATGCCGGAGGATACCGAGACCACCGGCGAGGCGCTGGCGCTGAAAATCTCGAAGCTGCGGCTTTTCAAGGATGACGCGGGCAAGATGAACCTCAGCCTGGCCCAGACCGGCGGGGCGGCATTGGTGGTCAGCCAGTTCACCCTTGCCGCGGATACGTCGCGGGGCACGCGGCCCGGATTTTCCTATGCTGCCAAACCCGACCTCGCCCGCGCGCTATATGAGCATTTCGTGGTGAGCCTTCAGGGTCTGGGCATCACCACCCAGACCGGCGCTTTCGGGGCCGAGATGTCGGTGGCGCTGGTGAATGACGGGCCGGTGACAATCTGGCTGGACACGCAGGCACCTTGATCCGGTGGGGCCCTGGAACTTCTATAGATTTTATCATGAATGAACGGTTGGCCGGATGGCGCCCATGGGCACTCGGCACGATGCCAGCGGGCCGCCGTTCTGCGGTGCCCTGCGCCGGGAGCCGGGCCGACAATCAAGACTGAGACTGAGACTGAGACTGAGACTGAGACTGAGACTGAGACTGAGATATGGCACCACCCCTTTGCAAAAGATGACATGTCAAAAATGACATGTCATCATTTGTCGAGTGAGCCGAAACGGCAAGACAGGGCTGCCTGAAGTCCGGTGTCGCGGCACAGGTCGCCCCCCAAACCGCACCCAACCCTATGGCTCGCGAAACGCCTCGCGCGATTTGTACAAAGGTTTCAGCAGGTATTGCAGCACCGTCTTTGCACCTGTGTGCAATTCCACGCTGGCCTGCATCCCCGGCCTGATCTGCAACGACGCCTGCCGTTCCGTCAGATGCGCTGTATCGACCTCGACCTTGACCTTGTAATGCGGATTGCCGTCGGGATCGCGGGACCGTTCATCCTTGAAGGTATCGGCTGAGATCAGCTTCACCCGGCCCTTCAGCGTGCCGTAAATCGTGTAGTCATAGGCGCTCAGCTTGACCGTCGCCTCCTGCCCCGGACGCACGCCCGCGATGTTTTCGGGCTTGACCCGCGCCTCGACGAACAATTCCTCGTCCAGCGGGATGATCTGCAATATCTCTTCGCCGGGGCGCACCACGCCGCCGATGGTGGTGACGCTGAGGTTGTTGACGATGCCGCGCATCGGGCTGACCAGGATCGTCCGATTCAACTGGTCCGTGCTGGCCTTGAGGTTCTGGCGCAGTGTGCTCAGCTCCTTGAGCACGTCGGAATATTCCTGCGCCCGGTCCAGCTCCGATTGGGTCACGATCTCATCATACTTGATACGGGCATCCGCATGGACCTTGCGGGCACGGGTGGCCTCGATCATCGACACGATCTTGCGCTCCAGCAGATCATCCATCAGTTGCCGTTCCTTGGTGGCTTCGGCCAGAACCCGCTTTGCCCCCTCGGTCCGTGAGACAAAGTCGGACTGCCGCGCCTGCAACAGCGTGCGTTCAGAGGCCACGATGTCCGGTGTGCGTGTCGCCAGCGCCTCTGGCACCGCAAAATCGAACTGGCCCGCCAGTTCCGCTTCCAGCCGCAGGCGGCGGATCTCGAAGGCCGATATCTGATCTTGCAGATCATCGACCGAGGATTTGAACTGTGTCCCGTGCAGACGGGCCAGCACATCGCCCTTTTCCACCACATCGCCCTCGCCCACCGCAAGTTCGGCCAGAATGCCGCCCTCAAGGTTTTGAATGATCTGTGGCCGCGAGGAGGAGATCATCGACCCTTCCGCGCGCACGATCTCATCGACCCAGGCAAAGGCCGCCCAGATCACGAAGACCAGCACCGCAGCACCGCACAGCCAGATCACGGCAGAGGGTCCGCGCATCTCGCGGCCCAGTTGCGTCTCAAGCTGGGTCGGGTTCACAAAGGTCATGCGGCATGCCCCTTATTCTTGCTGGCAATATGGTGCAGGACCTTGTCCTTGGGACCGTCGATTGTCATTCGTCCGGCCTGAAGGACCATGGTGCGGTTGGTCAGCGCCAGAATGGGCGCCCGGTGCGTCGCGATGATGGCCGTGCGACCCGCCATCCAGACCTGCAACCGGGCCACCAGCGTCGCCTCAAGGGTCTGATCCAGTGCAGCGGTGGGTTCATCCAGCAGGCAGATTTTCGGGTCCTGCAACCACAGCCGCGCCCAGCCGATGGACTGGCGCTGTCCGATGCTCAGCCCCGCGCCATTGTCCTTGATTTCCAGGTCCAGCCCCTTGGGGTGCGCCTGCACAAAGGGGCCAAGCCCCGCAAATTCCAATGCCTTCATCAGGCGCGCATCGTCGCGTTCCAGCATCGTCAGGTTCAGGTTGTCGCGCAGGGTGCCCGCAAACAGCCGCACATCCTGCCCCAGATAGCCGATCAGCCGCCGCAGGTCGCGGGGTTCAATCTGGGCCATCTCCGTGCCGTCGATCAACACCCGCCCCGTCACAGGCGCATAAAGCCCGCTCATCAGTTTCAGCAAGGACGACTTGCCGGAGCCATTGGCCCCCAGAACGGCGACCTTTTGCCCCGGCAGGATCGCCAGCCCCGCGATGTCCACGATCGGCGCGCCGTCGTCTTCGTAGCGGAATGTCACATCGCGGAATTCGAAATGCCCCTTGAGCGTCTCGCGCCGCAGGTAGGTCCGCGCCTCATCGGCGTCCTGCGGGGCCTGGGCCACCGACTCCAGCCCGTCGAGGGCGGATTTGACGTTGCCCCAGCGCGCCATCGTACCGGCCAGCTGGGTCAGCGGGGCCAGCGTGCGCCCGGTCAGGATACCCACGGCAATAATCGAACCAACGGTAAATTCCCCGGCAAAGACCAGATAGGTCCCCATGATCACGGCGCTGACATAGGTGGCCTGCTGCACCCCCTGGCTCCAGAAGGTCAGCATGGAGGCCAGCTTGCGCTGTTCGGAGGATTTCATGGCCGAGAGCGTGTTCAGCTCGGACCACAGCCGCATCACGCGGTCCTCGCCGCGCTGGGTCTTGAGCGTGTCCAGTTCGAAGATCGTCTCATGCAGCAGGCGAGAGGATTTTGCCGATGCGCCCTGAGTTTCCTGGGTCAGCCGGATCATCCGCTTTTGCAGAAAGAATCCCGGCACCACCATCAGGATGCCCCCCAGCACCAGCACCCAGACAACATTGCCCGCGATGCTGGCCACGAGGAACAGAAAGACAAAGATAAACGGCAGATCCGCCAACGTGCCCACGGTCGAGGCGGTAAAGAATTCACGCACCGATCCGAATTCGCGCATCGCGGAAAAGACCTGGTTCGGGGCCTGCCCCTTGCTGTCGGAGCGCATGCCCAAGATGCGCCGCATCAGAATCTGCAACACACCCAGTTCGATCTGACGGCCTGCCCCGTCCATCAGCCGGGCGCGGGCGATCTTGATGAAGGCCTCCATCAGCAAGGCAAGGCCTGCGCCCGCGGCCAGCACCCAAAGCGTCGCCTCGGACTGATGCGGGATCACCCGGTCGTAGACCTGCAGGGAAAACAGCGCCACCGCCACCGCGAGCAGGTTCGCCACAAACGATCCCAGGGCGACCTCTGCCATCTGGCGGCGAAAGCGGTCGAACTGGCCCCAGAACCAATGGCGGGGCTTGCTTTCCGTCTTGTGGGTCTCGGCCACTTTTGTCAGTGGCGCTTCGGCACGCACGATCATGCCGGCAAAGAAGGGTTGGAATTCGGCAACCGGCACCTGCGCGCGGTTGTCCGTGCAGGTCTGGTCAAAGACGATCAGATCGCCGCGCGACTGCCCCAGCACCAGCAGCACCTGCCCCGATGTCATATAGGCCAGCGCGGGCCAGAGCGCGGGCGTCAGCCCCTCAACCTTTGCGACCTGCGCCAGCAGGCCAAGGTGTTTCAGCCCGTGGCTGATTGCTGCGGCCTCTGCTGCCGGTCCCGCACCTTCGCGGGTTGCGCTGCCGATAGCCTCGAACAGGTCCCGCGCCACCGCCTCGACCCCCAGCAACCCGGCATAGGTTGTGGCCAGCCGCGCACGGGCCGCGATGCGGTCTTCGAAACGGTTCGAGTTCTGGGCGCTGGCCACGGCGGCTGCGGTATTTGCCGGGGCAATGCGGCCCTGGTTGCCATTGGTGATGGTCAGGGTAAAGGCGCGCTTGTCGGTCAAATCTGATCCCCGTCCGCCAGCACGCCCAGAAGCCGGGCCATCTCCAGCCGCAGGCGGGCCGCCTCGTATTTCAGGCTGACCTCGGCCTGCTGCTGGCGGGCAAAAGTCTCGTAGACGCCCACCACATCCATGACTTGCCGCTGGCCCGCGTCATATTGCTGTTGAAACAGATCAAGGTTCCCCTTGGCCTGCGCCGTGAGGCGGGCAGCCTCACCTGCCTGGCGCGACTTGGCGGCAATCTGGCTTTCCAGTTTTCGCAAGCTGCGCGAGGCATCCTCCTGCGCCTGCGCCACACGGCGGGCGGCGGTTTCCTTGGCGGCCTCGATGGCCTGAAGCGTGGCACCGGTGCCAAAGCCGATCAGGCTGTCGGTGGTCACACGCAAGCCGACATTGGTGCTGGCCCCGACGGTGCCCCCGGCGGAAAGCCCCGGCAGCTGGCCCGCGCGCTCTACCTTGGCCCTTGCGATGCTGCGGGTTTTCTCCGCTTCGGCCAGCACCACGGTCAGCGGCTGGGCCGCATGGGCGCTGACCGCAAGCTCCGTCACGCCGCGCAGGTCGGACACCGGCTGGATCGACATTGCATTCAATTCTGCCAGCGACGTCCGCGCAAGTTCGGCGTTGGCGGTCCGGGTCGCGCGGATTTCGGCCAGTTTCTGGCGCAGGATATTGAGGTCGGACATGTCCGAGACGCCACCGCGCACCCGTTCGCCCATGACATATTCGAAATGGCCCATATCGCGCAGAGCGGCCTCTGACAGCATCGCCTTTTCGCGTGCTTCGGCGGCGGTGACATATAGCGTCAGCCCGGTATGAACCCGGTCGTTGGTATCGACGGCAAGGGTGACAGCCGCGACCTCGACATCGGCAATTGCAAATTCGCGCTCACCCTTCTTGCGGCCATTGTCAAACAGGACCTGATCCACCACCAGATTGGCCACCACCGATCCCAGCGAGGTCAGGCTGATGTCAGGCCCGATGCGCGGCAGCCAGTTCTTGCTTGCGGCCTCCGAACGCAGGCGCGCGGCGCGCAGTTCCGCTTCTGCCGCGCGCGAATTGGCGGCCAGAACCGCCGTTGCCACCTGCTCGAAACTGCTGCCTGGCGGCAGGGCGGACCGGCGCGCGGCAAGGCCCTGGATGATCTGGCTATCGGCATTCACGTTTTCGCTGTGGGTCTTCTGGCCCGGTGCCAGCGGATCGGCAAATCTGGTGCGCGAAACGATGTTGTCCGCCACCCAGCCATTTCCCATGTCGGCAAGACAGCCCGACAGGGTGACTGCAATTGCGCAGGCCCCGAAAGCCCCTTTTACACCGTATGTCATGCCCTGCCCTCAATAGCCGGTTCGTTCTGGGGGCGCGGGTCATTTGCCGCCCGCGCCTCCCTCGTCGTTTGTCGGCTCAGATCACCACTGTCACATCGTCGTCGATGTAAAGCGTGCCCTCCTCGCCCAAGGTATAGATATCGTAGCTCTGACCGTCGCGGACGGTGGACCCGGCGCGCACCGCGCCGGTGACCGTCACCGTATCGTCGGCACCGCCATCAATCTGCAACTCGTTGGTGTTGGAGGACAGGTCCAGCAGCGTCGCCTCGTTGATCGTTAGGTTGCCTTCCTCGGCAAAGCTCAGATCAATAGTCTCGATGTTGTAGTTGCCCAGTACATCCGCATTCAGCGCAACCTCGGAGTTCACGGATTCGTCGTCCAGAACCACATAGGTGCCAGAGCTGTTGCCCGCATCATCCGTGGCAGTGATCACCAGATGCGACCCGTCCGGGACCTGGGTGCCGAACTGGAAGTTGGTTTCGTTGATCTGAGGAATATCCACGGATGTGGCATCGACCTCGGTCACCGTGCCGTTGTTATTGACCTGATGAACCTCGATCGTCTCGTCGTTGATCTCTGTCGAAATGCCCCGGATGCCGTCACCGTCACGGGTGTAGGAGGCGATGACCGGCCCCTCGGGCGCATCGGTGTCGATGGCCAGGGTATCCGACAGGGTTGCCACGTTGCCGACCGCATCGGTCGCGGTGACCACGATGGCCGCGTCATAGGTGCCCATGCGCATCGCACCCGGCGGAATGGTCAGGGACCAGTTGCCAGCCGCATCCACGGTTGCGGTGTGGTTCGCCCCGTCGAAATTGACCACAACGGTCGATCCCGCCTCGACCTGGCCACCCAGATCAATGCCGGTGGCGGCCTCGGCGGCGGAGGCCACGTCATCGGCCCCGCCCCCTGTTTCGGTCATGTTCAGCGGCACCACTTCGGTGTCGACGCGGATGCTGTCGGTCACGGTTGCGGTATTGCCCGCGGCGTCCGTAGCCTGCACGGAGACATCGGCATCATAGGTGCCCTGTGCGATCTGGCTGGCGGCATATTCCGCGATCCAGTTGCCATTTGCATCAACCACCGCGTTCACCGCCACGCCGTTCAGCGTGACCACAACGGATGTGGAGCCGACCTCGGTTGTGCCGGTGATCTGCACACCGCCCCCGTCGGTGCGTTCCAGCCCGTTGATCACGCCATCGCCCTCGACGATGTCGGCATGGATGCTCAGGTTGTCCACACGGGTGTCGACGGC
This sequence comes from Sulfitobacter sp. EhC04, assembly GCF_001650875.1. Lineage (GTDB taxonomy): Bacteria > Pseudomonadota > Alphaproteobacteria > Rhodobacterales > Rhodobacteraceae > Sulfitobacter. The sequence continues at coordinate 34,224 of NZ_LXYI01000011.1, read as the reverse complement.
AACGCTGTCCACAGCCTCCAGCACGTTGCCCGCGCTGTCGGTGGTGGCGGCGTGGATGTCGGCGGTATAGACGCCGGGCGCGACCTCAGCGGCAGAGAAGTTTGCCGTCCAGTTGCCTGCGGCATCCGTGGTCACGGTATGGCTGACGCCTGCCATGGTTACGGTCACCAGCGCGCCGGGGTTCGAGGTGCCGTTCAGCACGACGCCGTCGCTGGCCTCTGCCTCGTTCACCACATCGTCGCCTTCGACAGGTGCGGAAGAGATCGTGAGGATGCCCGCATCGCGGTCAATTTCGACGTCCTGTGTGATGGTGTCCACATTGCCCGCCGCATCGGTGGCAACCGCCGTCATCACAGCCGTTTGCGCACCGCCCGGAATTTCGGAGGTGGCAAAAGTGACTGTCCAGCTGCCATCCGCCGCGACGGTCGCCGCATGGGTGGCAGAGCCAAGCGTGACCAACACGGTCGAGCCCGGTTCGGTTGTCCCGGTCATGACAAGATCCTGCATCGCTTCTTCGATGTTGATCACGCCATCCGCGCCGCCGGTTGTCCCGGTAAAGCCAAAGTCGCGCACCAGCGTGTCGATCTCGACCTCGCCGCTGGCGGTGGAGGTGTTGCCGAAGCTGTCGGTGGCCACGGCAGTCACGGTCGCGTTCACCTCGCCGGTGGGAATTTCACCCGCCGCGAAATCACATGTCCAGTTGCCATCCGCATCGACTGTCGCCTGATGGGTGCCGGTGCCGAAGGTGACCATGACGGTCGATCCGGGCTGCGCGGTGCCGGTCAGGGTCACACCGTCAAGGCGTTCCTCTGCGTTGACTGTCCCGTCGCCTTCGACGTTTTCGGTGTCGATGGTGACATCCGTTACGGTATCGACCACCAGAACATCCGAAACTGTCGTGCTGTTGCCATAGGCGTCGGAGGTGACGATCTGCACGTCTGTGCTGTATTCACCGGACTGCAACGTGCCCGCCGCCCAAGTGACCGACCAGGTACCATCTGCGGAAACAGTGGTGCTTTGCGCGATGCCCGCGATGGTCACGACCACGGAGGCACCCGCCTCGCCGGTGCCGGTCAGCGTGACGCCATCGGCAAAGCTGGTGGCGTTAAAGAAATCATCAACCGACTGGGTGCCGCTGGTGACTGTGATCTCGGGCGCGATCGTGTCGATCTGCACCTCGCCCGTGGCCGAGGTTGCATTGCCGTAGGCATCTGTCGCCACAGCCGTAATTGTCGCCATTGTCTCGCCAGTGGGGACTTCGCCCGCAGCAAAGACCGCGCTCCATGTGCCTTGGGCGGTGGCGGTCACTGTCTGGGTGCCGGTGCCGAAGGTGACAACCACCGTGGCCCCCGCATCCGCGGTGCCTGTGACAGTCACGCCGTCGTCATGCTCTTCTGCGTTGACCACGCCATCACCGCCGATGATATCGGTGTCGATGGTGACGTTGATGACCGTATCCACCACCAGAACATCGGTGATGGTATTGGTGTTGCCGAATGCGTCGGAGGTCCAGACGGTCACGTCGGTGGTATATTCGCCCGCGTCCAGCGTGCCGTTTTCCCAGGTGACAGACCAGGTGCCATCTTCGGCCACGGTTGTCGCCTGTTCAATGCCCGCGATGGTTACAACCACGGCGGCACCGGCCTCGCCCGTACCGGTGACGGTCACACCGTCATCGAAGCCTTCGGCGTTGAAATAATCATCGACCGATTGCGTGCCCGATGTCACTTCGATCTGTGGCGGGGTCGTGTCGATCACGTACTCCGGCCCGTCCAGAACCGTGTCTTCGCCCTCTGTCGTCACGATGACCTCGGCCTCGTAGGTGCCGTCGGGGGGGAAGTTTTCGTCTTCGAAGACCGCTTCGAAAACGCCGTCTTGGTCGATGATTGTTTCGACCTGCTGGTCGCCCAGCGTGACGATGACGGCACTGCCGGGTTCGCCGCCGCCGGTGATCACCACCTGATGCGGTGCTGAATCGTCGCCGCCGATGTCGCTGGAACTGTCCGCGTCATCAACATAGGGCGTTGCCGGACCCGTGCCGCCGCCGGTGCCGCCTGTCCCACCTGTACCACCCGTGCCGCCTGTACCGCCGGTGCCTTCGCCCGCCGTGTTGCCGCCATCGGAGTTGCCGCCGCCAAGACCGCCAAGTACCGCCGCGCCGCCTGCGGCCGCCGCCGCAGCGCCCACGCCACCACCCAGCAATCCGCCACCCAGAAGCGGGGCCGCGAACATGGAAACTTCATCGTCGGCTGCGGCCGCGTTGCCCGCCACTTCGGTGCGGCCCAGATAAATCAGATCGTCGGATGGGCTCCACTTGCCCCATTCCTCTGTCGGCCCGTATTGGGCGTAAAGCTCACCACTGCCCGTATCGACCAGCGAGACCTCGTTCAGGTATCCGTCCGACGAGATGAACAGCCGGTTCGCCGGGCCCGAGACGTTGAAGTAATTCTCGATCATGATGACCCGGCCATCGGCCAGCGTCAGCACCAGATCATTGCCCGCGCGTTGCTGTCCGGCCAGATCCGTCTGTCTGAGATTTAGGGAAATTTCCTGACCTGATCCGGCCTGGATGACGTGGCTTTTCGCCTCTGAGGCAACAACACCACGCTGCAATCCGCCCGCGTTATCGCGGACGACGAAATCTATCGTCTTCATAGCACCACCACTCTACCTCGAAGCCCTCGTTCTATGCGGGACTTCTGTAATTGATTTTATTCGTGTCGACCGTTCAATCGCCCGTACACGTTTTTGTATGTCCTTGGGATACTCCGAAAATCCTTTTGAAACTAGTGCCTTTTTCTTGCCTTAGTTCATTTCAACCACAGGGAGAGAGGCATTTGACACAAATCCGGTCATGAAAGATTCGCAATTCCCAATAAGTCATAGGACATATGGAAAGCCCAAAATGTGATGGCATTCCGGCAACAGTTGACAAATTCTGCGACGCGGCAAGAGTCTGCCACATGGAGTCACCTCACAACAGCCTGCGCGACATCACCGAAGACCCCGATCTGGGCATCACCCTTTCTGACGGCTGCCGCCTGTCCGCTCGGATGTGGCGGCCGGTGGATGCCGATGCCGACCCGGTGCCGGTGATCCTGGAATACCTGCCCTACCGCAAACGTGACGGCACCTGCGCGCGCGATGCGCTGACCCATCCGTGGTTCGCGCAACGCGGATATGCCTGCCTGCGGGTGGACATGCGGGGCAATGGCGACAGCCAGGGCGTGATGGAAGATGAATACACCGCGCAGGAACAGGCCGACGCGGTCGAAGTGATCAACTGGGTCGCGGCCCAACCCTGGTGCAACGGCAATGTCGGCATGATGGGGATAAGCTGGGGCGGTTTCAACGGGTTGCAGGTGGCCGCACTTGGCCCCGATCCGCTGAAGGCCGTCATCACCCTGTGTTCCACCGTGGACCGCTTTGCCGATGATATTCATTACAAGGGCGGCTGCCTGCTGAACGAAAACCTCGGCTGGGGCGCGACCATGTGGTCCTATTCATCCAAGGCACCGGACCCGGCCCTGCGCGCGGACTGGCGCGAGATCTGGCTGGAACGGCTGGAGGCGGAACCCTTCCTGCCCGCTGTCTGGCTGCGCCACCAAAGGCGTGACGCCTATTGGCGGCATGGATCGGTGATCGAGGATTATTCCGCGATCAAGGCGAAGGTGCTGGCGATCGGCGGCTGGGGCGACGGCTACAAGAACGCGGTGCCGCAACTGGTAGAGGCCTTGCCGGGGGCCAAGGGCATTGTCGGGCCATGGGTCCACAAGTACCCGCATTTCGCCATCCCCGAACCGCGCATCGGCTTTCTGCAAGAGGCGCTGCGCTGGTGGGACCGCTGGCTCAAGGGTATCGACACCGGAGTGGAAGACGACCCCGATTACCGCGCCTACCTGATGGACGGGGTCCGCCCCGCAACATGGTACAAGCACCGCCCCGGCCGCTGGATTGCGGAACCGACAGGTGCCACGTCGCATCTCAAATCCACCACCCTGCATCTGACTGACAAGGGCATGGCCGACAGCGCAGGTCCGCTGACCGCCACCGTATCCTCCCCACCCCATTGCGGGGCGGATGCGGGCGAATACTGCGCGATCTGGCTGGGCCCCGAACTGCCCGGAGACCAGCGCAGCGACGATGCACTTTCCACCACCTTCGACAGCCCGCCGCTGGACGCGGATATGGATATCGTCGGTGCCCCCCGCATCACACTGACCCTGGCCAGCGACCAACCGCAGGCGCAGATCGCCGTGCGCCTGAACCACATCCACCCGGATGGCGCGGCCACCCGCATCACCTATGGCGTCCTGAACCTCAGCCACCGCAACGATGCAGAGGCGGTCACCCCGATGGCCCCCGGCACGCCGGTGGAAATCACCCTGAACCTGGACCACATCGCCTATCGAGTTCCGGCAGGCCACCGGCTGCGGGTGTCGATCTCTGATGCCTACTGGCCGCTGATCTGGCCCAGCCCCGCCCACACACGCCTGAGCCTGAGTGCGGGCCATATCGACCTGCCCCAGCGCCCGACGGCAGGCGGCGACGAACACCTGTTCGAACCCCCGACCGCCGCCGATCCCTGGCAAACCGAAGAACTGCGCCCCGAAGCGCATATCAGGCGGCGCGAGGTCGACATGACCACCGGCGACATCACCCTGTTCATCGAAGACGACTTTGGCGCGGTGCGCGACATGGATCACGGGTTGATCAACGGCTCGGTTGCGCGCGAGGCATGGACCATCAATCCCGATGATCTTCTTTCTGCCCGCGGCCAATGCCACTGGACCGACGAACTGGTGCGCGATGACATTTCGCTGCGGACTGAAGCGACCTGCATGATGACCAGCAGCGCAACCGCATTCCATCTCAATGCCCGCATCGAAGCCTACGAAAACGACGAGCTGATCTACGCAAGAGACATCGAAGACAACATCCCGCGCGATCACATGTAGTGTAAGCGTCACAAAAACTGCGCTATTAACCCTTGCGACAAGGTCAGAAATGCGCAAACTTGACTCAGCAATCAATAAAACGGGCGGACAAGCGCCCGATTCCAAAGGGGAGTATCAAAACATGAATGAACAACTGAAACATATGACCGGTCAGGTGGCCAAAGGCCTGATGACGCGCCGCGAATTCGTCGGCCGCGCCGCTGCTCTGGGTGTCACCGCTGCCGTTGCCAACACGATGCTGGCGGAGCGTGCCCAGGCCCAGGAAACACCCAAGCGCGGCGGCATGATTCGCATCGGCTCCTCGGGCGGTGAATCAACCAACACCCAGGACCCGGCCCTGACCGCTTCCGAAGTGCCGCTGAACAACCTTTACGCCTGGGGTGAAACCCTGGTCGAAGTCAGCCCCGACGGTACGCTTGAGCCTCGCCTTGCCGAAAGCTTCGAGGCCTCTGCCGACGCCAAGACATGGACCTTCAAGGTCCGCAAGGGCATCCCCTTCTCCAACGGCAAGGACATGACCGCCGACGACGTACTGAAGACGCTTCAGCGCCATTCGAACGAGGACAGCCAGTCCGGCGCTCTGGGCATCGTCAAGGGCATCGCGGACATGAAGGTCGATGGCGACAACGTGGTGCTGGAGCTGAACGAAGCCAACGCCGACCTGCCCTACCTGATGTCCGACTATCACCTGATCATCCAGCCGAACGGCGGCATGGACGATCCGGGTGCCGCCATCGGCACCGGGGCCTATACGCTTGAGATCGACGAACCCGGCGTGCGCCACGCCTTCAAGCGCCGCGATGACTATTGGGACAGCGAAAACCGTGGCTTTGCGGACGAGTTCGAACAGCTTGTCCTGAATGATGCCACCGCACGCACGGCGGCCCTGCAATCGGGTCAGGTGCATCTGATCAACCGCGTCGATCCAAAGGTTGCCGCGCTTCTGGCACGGGCGCCGAACCTTGAGGTGCGTAACGTCTCCGGCCCCGGCCATTACGTTTTCATCGCCCATATCGACACCGCGCCTTTCGACAACAACGACCTGCGGCTGGCGCTGAAATACGCCATCAACCGCGAGGAAATGGTGGACAAGATCCTGCGCGGCTACGGGACCGTTGGGAACGATATGCCGATCAACAAGGCCTATCCGCTGTTCGACGACACCATTCCGCAGCGCGAACATTCCATCGAAAAGGCCAAGGAACATTATGCAGCCTCCGGCCACGATGGCAGCCCGATCATCCTGCGCGTCTCTGATGGGGCCTTCCCCGGTGCGGTCGACGCCGCCGCGCTGTTCCAGCAGTCGGCGCAGGCCGCCGGTATCCCGCTGGAGATCAAGCGCGAACCCAATGACGGTTACTGGTCCGAAGTCTGGAACGTGCAGCCCTTCTGCGCCTCCTATTGGGGCGGACGTCCGGTGCAGGACCAGATGTACTCCACAGCCTATCTTTCCACCGCAGACTGGAACGACACGCGCTGGAAACGGCCAGAGTTCGACGCCATGCTGAAAGAAGCCAAGGCCGAACTGGACAACGCGAAGCGCAAGGAAATCTATTCCAAGATGGGCCGGATGCTGCGCGAAGAAGGCGGTCTGATCCTGCCGATGTTCAACGACTTCATCAACGGCGTCAGCAATGATGTCGGTGGCTGGATCGACGATCCCTACGGCGAAATGATGTCGAACCAGGCGGCAATCAAATGTTGGTTGAAGAACGCCTGATCGGGGCGTCGCGGATATGCATCCCATCCTGAAACTCATTGCCCAGCGCCTCGCGCTGGGCATCCTGCTGCTCTTTGCGGCCTCAATCCTGATCTTCGCCGGCACCTCGATCCTGCCCGGCGACGTCGCCCAATCCATTCTTGGCCAATCGGCCACCCCCCAGGCGCTGGCCAATCTGCGCGAACAACTGGGCATGAACGAACCCGCCCTGACCCGCTATTTCTCCTGGCTTGGGGGTTTCCTGCAAGGCGATCTTGGCACGGCGCTGACCAATGGCCGCGACATCGCGGAAAGCCTTGGTGGACGCCTCAAGAACACGCTGTTCCTTGCCTTCTGGGCCGCTGCCATCTCGGTGCCGCTGGCGATTTTTCTCGGATTGCTTGCGGTCCGCTACAAGGACCGCTGGCCGGACAAGCTGATTTCCGGCATCACGCTGACCACCATTTCGATCCCTGAATTCATGATCGGCTATGTTCTGATCTACTGGATCTCGATCAAGCTGGGCTGGTTTTCCTCTGTTGCGATCATCAATGACGGCATGACGCTGGGCCAGAAACTGAACGCCATTGCGATCCCCGTCATGGTGCTGACCCTCGTGGTGCTGGCCCATATGATGCGCATGACCCGCGCCGCGATCCTGAATGTGATGCAATCGGCCTATATCGAAACCGCCGAGTTGAAGGGCATGCGGATGCTGACGATCATCCGCAAACACGCCTTCCCCAATGCCATCGCACCCATCGTGAACGTGGTGATGCTGAACCTGGCCTACCTGGTTGTTGGCGTCGTGGTGGTAGAGGTCGTCTTTGCCTATCCCGGCATGGGGCAATACCTGGTGGACCACGTCAGCAAACGTGACGTGCCGGTGGTGCAGGCCTGCGGGCTGATCTTTGCGGCGGTTTATATCGGGCTGAACCTGATTGCCGATATCGTGTCGATCCTGGCCAACCCCAGGCTGAGGCATCCAAAGTGAATTTTTCCCCGAAAAAATTCACGCCGCGCGACCAAGCGTCTTTTTGCAAAAAAGGCGCGGGGAGACGCCCGGTAGCGTTCAACCAAACAAGGGACGGTGGGCGGGGTGCCTTGCGCGCCAGCGCAACAGCGCCGCATGCCGTCCACCGAAAGTCACTGATATGAAAAATATCCCCATATCCGCCATGATCGGCCTGTTCTTCACCGGCCTCTACTTTCTCATGGCCGTCTTCGCCCCCCTGATCGCCCCCTACGGCATGGCCGAAACCGTTGGCGACGTCTGGGAAGCGCCCTCTTCCCAGTTCCTGCTGGGAACCGACAGCATCGGGCGCGACCTCCTGACCCGCCTGATCTACGGCGGGCGCACCACGATCTTCATTGCCACGATGGCGACCATCCTCAGTTTCGTCACCGGCTCGGTCCTTGGTTTCTTTGCCGCCGTTTCGGGCGGCTGGATTGACCAGACGATCTCGCGGCTTGTGGACCTGATCATGTCGATCCCCTCACTGATCTTCGCGCTGGTGGTGCTCTCGGTCATGCCAACCACCACCACGATCCTCATTGTGCTGATGGGGCTGCTCGATTCCACTCGCGTCTACCGGCTGGCCCGCGCCGTGGCGGTCGACATCACGGTCATGGATTATGTCGAGGCGGCCCGCCTGCGTGGCGAGAAGATCGGCTGGATCATCTTTCGCGAAACCCTGCCAAATGCGCTCTCGCCGCTGGTGGCCGAAATGGGCCTGCGCTTCATCTTTGCGGTGCTCTTCATCTCGACCCTGTCGTTCCTGGGCCTGGGCGTGCAGCCGCCGCTGGCGGACTGGGGCGGCATCGTGAAAGAGAACAAGGAAGGCATCAACTACGGCATCCAGGCGGCCCTCTACCCGGCCTATGCCATCGCCACACTGTGCATCTCGATCAACCTGGTGGCGGACTGGATCCTGAACCGTACCACATCACTGAAAGGGGGCAGAGGATGAGCGATCCCCTCCTCAAGGTCCGTGGCCTCAAAATCGGCGCGACCATCTATCCGCCCGGCGAACGGCCCCGCGATATCGAAATCGTGCATGGCGTCGACTTCGACCTGGAGGCCGGCAAGGTCCTGGGCCTGATCGGCGAATCCGGGGCTGGCAAATCGACCATCGGCCTGGCCGCGATGGCCTATGGCCGGGGCGGTGTGGAACTGACCGGCGGCGAGGTCTGGGTCAATGGCCGCGACATCCTGCAGACCGGTGTCGGCGACGTGCGCCGCCTGCGCGGTGGCGAGGTAACTTATGTCTCGCAATCCGCTGCCGCGTCCTTCAACCCGGCCAAAAAGATCATGGAACAGGTGACAGAAGCCGCGATCCGCCAGGGCAAGTTTTCCCGCAAGGAGGCCGAAAGCCGCGCGGTTGAATTGTTCAGCAAGCTGGGCCTGCCGGACCCCGAAACCATCGGCAACCGCTATCCGCATCAGGTGTCGGGCGGTCAGTTGCAACGCTGCATGACAGCGCTTGCGCTTTGCCCCGAACCCGACCTTGTGGTGTTTGACGAACCCACCACCGCGCTGGATGTGACCACCCAGATCGACGTGCTCGCCGCCATCAAGGAGGCGATCCGCGACACCGGTGTTGCCGCGCTCTATATCACCCACGACCTTGCGGTTGTCGCACAGGTCAGCGACCACATCATGGTGCTGCAACAGGGCGCGATGGTTGAATACGGCACCACGGACCAGATCATCAACAACCCGCAGGAAGAATACACTCAGGCGCTGGTTTCCGTCCGGTCAATCCAGCACGAGGAAAAACAACCCACCGACAATCCGCTGCTGCGGGTGGAGAACATCACCGCGCGTTACAGGGGCACGGATTTCGACGTGCTCAAGGATGTGAACGTGGAACTGCACCCCGGTCAGACTCTCGCCATCGTGGGCGAAAGCGGCTCGGGCAAATCGACGCTCGCACGGGTGATCACCGGCCTTCTGCCGCCCAGTGATGGGCAGATCGTGTTTGACGGGCGCAACCTGTCGCCTGCGCTGGCGCAGCGCAGCTACGAGGACCTGCGCGAGTTGCAGATGATCTATCAGATGGCCGACACCGCGATGAACCCGCGCCAGACCGTCGGCACGATCATCGGGCGGCCGCTGGAGTTCTACTTTGGCCTCAAGGGCCGCGCAAAGCAGGAGCGTATTCAGGAACTGCTGGACGAGATCGAACTGGGGACGGGTTTTCAGGACCGCTATCCGGCGGAACTGTCCGGCGGGCAGAAACAACGTGTCTGCATTGCCCGCGCGCTGGCCGCCAAGCCCAAGCTGATCATCTGCGACGAGGTGACCTCGGCGCTCGACCCGCTGGTGGCCGATGGTATCCTGAAACTGCTGCTCAAACTGCAAAAGATCGAGGACGTGTCCTATCTTTTCATCACCCACGATCTGGCGACGGTCAAGGCGATCGCGGACAGCATCGCGGTGATGTATCAGGGCGCGGTTGTGCGGTACGGGCCAAAGTCGCAGGTGCTGGCCCCGCCTTTCGATGCCTATACCGAACTGTTGCTCAGCTCGGTGCCCGAGATGAAACTGGGCTGGCTGGAACAGGTCATCGAAACCCGCCGCATGGAAAGCGCCGGAAACTAGGTCGCGTTTTTCCCCGAAAAAACGCGACCCGCGCGACCAAGCGTCTTTTCAAAGAAAAGGCGCGGGGAGGCACCCGGCTGGGCCGGGCCGCCTTGTTCCCCTTTGCCCTGCCCCTACCTGTCGAAAGCCATCCGAAAGCGACACAAACCTATGGATTTTCTGAATCCTGTCGCAAGGCCGTGCCAAGCAATCCCGACTCGAATGCCAAGCATTTCCGACCCAACCTGACCTTCAGTGCGGGACACGTGAGGGTTCGTTATGCGGACGAAGCGGCCGTTCGCAACAAAACCCCAAGCCGCGCATCGACGGGCCGTGGTGCGGCGATCCGACCGTCGTGACTGGCACTTTATGGCAGCCACGCACTTCCCAATTATGCGTGGCACACGACAGCAGCCAAATCGCCGTGCCAGGGGACGGCCCGGCGATGCGCGGCGGCCTGCGGCCTTGATTCCGCGCGGGGGGTTAGTGGAAAGGGGCTTTTTTCCCGCCGTCCTCTGCAATTTTCACGGATGACCGCTTCGCCCCTGCCCCGTGCGCCAGACGGAGCACAGCGCTCTGGGTCAGCAATGTGACACAAAAGTCGGTTTTACTTGGCAACTGCCCCTACCCCGTGCAGCGCGCGGCGTATGTCTCGAACAACCGCCGCGCCTCCCGGTCCTGCGTATCCTCGGCGGGGGTGCCGTCGAGCGTCCAGGCCTCCAGCGCCTCGACCAGCGGCCCGATCCCCTCACAGGGCTGTTCATAGTAGAGTTCCATCTGCACCCGGTACTGCACAATCATCCGCCGCAGCGCCAGGGTGCGCGACGACACCGCGACGTCATCCGTCATTCCGTAAGCCACCCCCAGTTGCTTGCGGGCCGCTTCAAGGTCAAAGGCATCCCCCTCCGCCGCCAATATCCGGCCCTTGAACGTGGCAAGGTTCACCCGATCAGTTGCAGTCCGGGCAGCGCTGTCCAGGGTTTCAGCGATCTGCCAGGCATCCTTGGTCCGGCCTTGCTGCAACAATTGATCGGCAAGGATCTGCGCCTCTGAGGGTTGAAAAAAATCCGGCTGCTGCTGCCAATATGCGAATGTCTGGCTGACCAGCCGCTGCCGCAATCCGGCATTGGCCGCCTCGAAACTGCTGGAACCTGACAGACCATCCGCCTCGTTCAGCGCATAGGCCTTTTCATTCAGCTTCTGGATTTCGCGCAGATTGCTTTCAATCGCGCTGACGGTGGCGCGGTCCTGCCCCTTATAGCGCAGGTAGACATCGTCGTAGAACGTGTAGCAGGCCAGAACAAAGGCCAGTGGCAGGCCAGAGAGTTTGACCCAATCCTTCCAGTCATTGTCACTGTACCACCGCTTGCCCCGGCGGGAGTCTTCCGCTGAACGCTCGAATGCGCTGAGCCGGGCGCGCAGCCGGTCGTTCTCTGCGCGCAGGTCATGATCCGCCACAGGCGCTTACCAGTGTTCTGATCTTGCGTGCCCGCAGCGGGCACAGTCAAATCCACCCGGAGGATCGACATAGCTGGGGCAGCCGCAGCCCGACACGGTGCATTTGCCCGTGCCCATTGTCGGTGCGTCACTCCCGGTGCCGTCGGTCGGTTTCGGCATCAGCTTTTCGGCATCTGTTTCCAAGGTCCAATGTTTCATCACAATACTCCCTGATTCCAATCTCGCGATGCTACCACAGGCCGGATTTTCGCCAAAGCGGCTCGGCGATGCTATTCGCCCATTCCCCCGGCAGATCGACAGCGCCGAAACGTCGGAGCACGACAGCCCCGCACCCATTTGACCAAAGGTTAGCCGTTGCACCGCGCCCGCGCCTGCGGTCATATGACCTCAATCAAGGAGGCCCCGACATGGACAACAAACTGCTGCTGATCATCCTCGACGGCGTGCCCTACCGAAACTGGCGCAGGTTGTTTGGCAATCTCGAAGGCTGGGTGCAGTCCGGCGATGCCCGCGTCTGGAAAAGCCGGGCGGTGCTGCCCTCGATCTCGGCCTCCTGCTATGCCTCGATCCACACCGGCGTCGCCCCGGCGGAGCATGGCTGCACCGGAAACGGCAACGTCTTTCGGCTGGAGCACAAGGACGTGTTCAGCCAGGTCCGGGCCGGCGGCGGCGTGACGGGCGCAGTGGCGCATTCCTTCTGGTCGGAGTTCTTCAATCGCCACCCCTTCGACTATGTGCGTGACATCGAATACGACGAGCCCGACAGCGACACCATCAACCACGGCAGGTTCCACACGATGACCGGCTATGGGTTGGTCAACCAGATGACGCCTTCGGACGTGGATCTCTTTGCCACATTGACCAACCTGTGCCTGCGGTTCGGGCTGAACTACGGCATGTTGCACACCTGTACGCTGGACAGCATGGGGCACCGGTTTTTCCACGATTGCCAGGAGATGGACCATGCCTGCGCGGTGATGGACGAGATGCTGGCGCCCTTCATCTCGAAATGGATGGCGGCAGGATACGAGATCATCGTGACCGCCGATCACGGTCAGGACGAACGCGGCCACCACGGCGGGCGGGGCGAGTTGCAACAGGATGCGGCGCTGTATTATTTCGGCCCCGCCGAAGGACCACGCGAGGACACCCTGATTGACCAGTTGCAACTGGCCCCCACTATCCTGCACCGCCTCGGCGCGCCGGTCGCGGACACGATGAAAGCGGCGTCCTTTTTGAAATGACGGGAGCGTACCCCGGAGTTTTCAAAAACTCCGGTCCGCTTTCTTCGAAGAAAGCGGTGCATGCGGTTGTTCGACCTGCGCCAGTTCGCCATCGGAGTTTTCAAAAACTCCGCACCGTTCTTTTCGAAAAGAACGGGATCCGAACCTTTCAGTCCGGCGCGTTCGCATAAGGCCACTCACCGCGCCCCAGTGCCCCGATCCCATCCACCACCTTGTCAAAGAAGGCCGCCGCGCGGGTGGACATGCCGCGTGCACGCAAACAGCCATGTACCATGCCGGGTTCATTGAACCAGACCGCCTGCCCGCCCGCGCCCAGCACCTTGTCGCGATAGGCACCGCCGTCGCCGGCCAACGGATCACATTCTGCCGTGATCAGCACGCTGGGCGGCAGGCCTGAAAAATCCGTATCGCACAGCGGGGCAAATCGGGGATCGTCCGTCGGCGGCGCGCCGTCTCCGACACGGACCTTGTGGTAAAACGCCAGATCCGCAGCCGTAAGCTGTGGCGCATTGGCATGTTCCACATAAGACCCCTGCCCCAAGTCGCCGCCCAAGCCCGGATAGATCAGCACCTGCCCGACAATCCGCCCCGGCACGCCTGTGCGCGCCTGATGCGTGACCGCAGCCGCCAGATTACCGCCCGCACTGTCGCCCGCCATCATGATGGGGCCGGGATGGACCTTTGCAATCGCCTCGAACGCGGCATAGGCGTCGTTGAAACACCCCGGAAACACGACCTCTGGTGCCAAGCTGTATTCCACCGAGATCACGCGGTATCCGGTGCGGTCACAGATCGCCGCACAGATGTCATCGTGGCTGTCCAACCCACCAACAACGAAACCGCCGCCGTGGTAATAGACCACCGTGACATCCGTCGCCGCTTTCTCGTAGATCCGGCACGGCACCGCCCCATAGGGCATATCCCGCACGACGATCCCTTCCGGACGCCCTTGATCGAAGATGCGGCACATCTGGTCATAGACGTGCCGCTGTTCCCTGATGGTCATCTCGACCGCGTCAGGCGGATAGGCCGCATCAAGTCGCGCGATATAGGCCCAGGTCTCGGCGTCGATCAGTTGGTCATAGTCCGGGGTGCTCACGCCCCCTCCCATGGCCGGGTGAAGCTGTCGAGCACCGCACCAACGTCCTGCTCCGATGCGCCGTTCATCGAAACCTTGGCAACCAGGCCGCGTTTCTTGTCATCAATCACATGATCCACGCGTGCGGCGCAGCCCGCATCCGTCAAGGCGGCATCATAAACGCGCGTGATCGCATCCTTGCGCAGATCGGGCTTGAAAATCTTGCCGACTGCCGTTTTCGGCAGTTCCTTCATGATGGTGACATGCTTGGGTTGGGCGGCACGCTCGTGGACCTTTTCGGTGCAATAGGCCAGCAGTTCTTCCGCGGTGGCCTCTGCCCCTTCGACCAGTTCCACATAGGCGCAGGGGATTTCGCCCGCATGGGCATCCGGCTGTCCAATGGCCCCGGCAAAGGCGACGGCATCATGCCCCAAAAGCGCCTCTTCAATCTCGGCAGGATCAATGTTGTGCCCGCCGCGAATGATCAGGTCCTTGGACCGTCCGGTAATCCAAAGGTAGCCGTCCGCATCCATCCGGCCCAGGTCACCGGTGCGCAGGAACTTACTCTTATAATACAGATCCTTGTTCTTGTCCGCTTCGGTATAGGTATTGCCCACATAGACACCGGGGTTCGACACGCAGATTTCCCCCACCTCGTCGACGCCCAGTTCCTTGCCGTTGCTGACGATCTTGACCTCTGTGTAGGGGAAGGGAATGCCGATCGAGCCCACCTTTTTCAGCCCGTCCACCGGATTGCCAGAGATCAGGCAGGTTGCCTCGGTCATGCCATAGCCTTCGACAATCGTCATGCCGGTTGTCTTCTCGAACCGGCGGAACAGTTCCAGCGGCAGGGGGGCGGAGCCGGAGAATGCGGTCTTCACGCTGGAGATATCCGCATTCACCGGGCGCTGCATGGTAGCGGCAAGGGCGGTTGGAACAGAGACCACAAATGTGACCTTCCAGCGTTCCACCAGCTTCCACAGATTGTCGAATACCCCTTCGCCGCGATAGCCCTGCGGCGTCGGGAAGACGATGTGCGCACCCGAAGACAGCGCCCCCAGCAGCATCACCTGGCAGGCCATCACATGGAACAACGGCAGCGGGCACAGCATTACGTCATCTTCGGTCAGCAGCAGTTCGGACCCGATCCAGCCGTTGTAGATCGTCCCCGAATAGAGGTGCTGGGCCACCTTCGGCATGCCCGTGGTGCCGCCGGTGTGGAAATAGAAGGCCACCCGGTCTTCCTGCACGTCTTCAAAGGTCAGCTCCTTGGGCTGCTTTGCAATCTCGGCATTGAAGTTCAGGTACTTCGCCTGGTTTCCCGTCAGTCCCTTGGGCCGGATCAACGGCACAATCCAGGATTTCGGCGGCGTCAGATAGCGGACAAGATCGACTTCAAGCACCGTATGAACGCCGGGGGCAAGCTTGACCGCCTCTGCCGTCTTTTCGGCCACGTCAGTCTTGGGGAAAGGCCGCAAGGTGACCACCACCGATGCCCCGGTCTCGCGCAGAATCGAGCCGATCTGTTCGGCGTCCAGCAGCGGGTTGATGGGATTGGCGATCCCCGCCACGCCACCGCCCAGCAAGGCCAGTACGGTTTCATTGCAGTTTGGCAAGACATAAGCCACGACATCCTTCGGCCCGATGCCCAAAGACCGGAACAGGTTCGCCGTCTGGCTGACCTTGTCCTTGAGCTGGGTCCAGGTAAAAGTCTCGGCCTTGTCCTTGGGGCCGGAAAATATCTGGTAGCTGATGGACTTGTGGTTCGGAAACTTTGCCGTTGTCCGGCTGATCAGACCATAAAGCGTTTTTGGCAAATCCCGATCTGCCCAAGCCATTTCGCCTTCAATCTTCTCGCGGTCTTCGATACCACTGTATCCCATGAACTATCCTCCCCAAATGCCGGTTTCCGGCTGAATTTTTCCTGGGTCAAGGATGCGATGAAAACGGGGCATTCGCAAGGTAATGTCCACCCGTAACACCGTTAAATGACGTCGCGGCAGGGCCGTAGAGTCAGAATTTCCCGTGTCTATTCGGCAGCAATGCCATCGGTGAATTGCAGCCGTGCCAGCCGGGCATAAAGGCCGCCCTTGGCCACCAGGGCGTCATGGGTGCCGGTCGCCACCACCCGGCCCGCTTCCAGGACAACGATGCGGTCGGCCTTTTTCACGGTCGCCAGGCGGTGCGCCACAATCAATGTTGTGCGATCCTGGCTGAGGTGGTCCACCGCCTGCTGCACTGCACGTTCGCTCTCGGCATCCAGCGCACTTGTCGCCTCGTCTAGCAACAGCACCGGCGCGTCCCGCAGGATGGCGCGAGCAATGGCGATGCGCTGTTTCTGCCCGCCCGACAACATGACGCCACGTTCACCAAGGTAGCTGTCATACCCATCGGGCAATGCCGCAATGAACTCATGCGCGGCGGCGGCCCTTGCCGCGGCCTCCACTTCTGCATCTGTGGCCTCCGGCCTGCCAAAGCGGATGTTTTCCGAGGCCGAGGCGGCAAAGATCACCGGGTCCTGCGGCACCAGCGCAATCGCGCGGCGGAACGCATCCCGCGCCACATCGCGCAGGTCCACGCCATCCAGCGTGATGCGGCCCGAGGCCGGATCGTAGAACCGCAGGATCAACTGGATGATCGTGGTCTTGCCCGCCCCGGACGGGCCGACGAAAGCCACAGTCTCGCCCGGCCGAATGTCCAGCGTCACCCCATCCAGCGCGGCGGTGCCGGGTCGCGCAGGGTATGAGAAATGCACGTCCTCGAACACGATCCGCCCGCGTACCGGGTCGGGCAACAGGCCCTGCTTCACCGGGTCCTGCACAGTGTCCTCGGCATGCAGCAATTCGACCAGCCGCTCCGTTGCGCCCGCCGCGCGCTGCAACTCGCCCCAGATTTCCGACAGCGCCGCGACGCCGCCCGCGACCATCACCGCATAGATCACGAACTGCACCAGCGCGCCGGGGCTCATATTGCCCGCGCGCACATCATTGGCACCGATCCACAGCACCCCGACCACGCCGGAGAAGACCAGAAAGATCACGATCACCGTCATCGCGGCGCGCGTCTTGATCCGGCGGCGCGCGGCGTCGAACGATCCTTCGGTCATGCGGGCAAAGGCATCGCGGGTGACGGTTTCATGGGTAAAGGCCTGCACCGTCTGCACCGCGCCGAGGCTTTCCGAAGCGTTGCCCGACGACGCCGCGATCCAGTCCTGATTTTCACGGCTGATGACGCGCAACCGGCGGCCCAGCACCAGGATCGGGATGACGACCGCAGGCACGATCAGCAACACCAGCCCCGTCAGCTTGGCCGAGGTCAGCAGCATCAGTGCAAGCCCGCCTGCGAAAATCAGGATGTTGCGCAGCGCGATGGAAACGGATGACCCGATGACGCTGAGGATCAGGGTTGTGTCGGTGGTGATCCGGCTCAGCACCTCGCCGGTCATGATCCGTTCATAAAACGCAGGGCTCATGGAGATCACCCGGTCGAAGACCGCGCGCCGGATGTCGGCGACCACACGTTCGCCCAGCCGCGTCACCAGCGCATAGCGCAGCCCGGTGCCGACAGCCAGCAGCGCCGCGATGCCCAGGGCAGCCAGAAAGTAGCGGTCCAGCAGTTCCGTTTCGGCAGAGCGGAAATTGTCCACCACACGGCGCACGGCCAAAGGCAGGGTCAGCGAGACCATCGCCGTCATGACCAGCGCCATGACAGCCAAAACCATCAACCCGCGATAGGGCAGCATGAAAGGCAACAGCGCCCGAAGCGCGCCGATCTGCCGCGACTTTTCGCGTTCTTCGGTCTGGGTCGGTGCGGGTACAGGTGCGCGTGCCATTGATCGTCCTCTTTTACAGCGTCCGGCCTTTGACCTGAGGTAGACCCCCATCTCCAACGTCCCGAGAGCGCATAGCGCGGCTGGGTATCGGAGTTTCAGTTTCAAGGCCGGTCGCTTTAGTCGTGACGTGTCATGGCGCGGCAGCGCGCAGGGGTCAAGCGCAACAGATGTCGCAGTCGATGTCTGGAAGGGCTGGAGCGGGCGGCGGGAATCGAACCCGCATCATCAGCTTGGAAGGCTGAGGTCTTACCATTACACAACGCCCGCGCAGGGATTGAGTTAAGTCATCCGATCCTGAGCGTCAAGCAGGGCAATGCCAGCTTTCAGGTCACAGGCGGACTTAACCGCCTTTTGCGGTACGCCCCCGACCTGCCCTGGCTGCCCCAGGGCTAGGCTCTGGACCCATTAACCTTCCGGGCCCTCGCTAAGGATACACAACACCGTTGCCTCTGGCGTGATGCCAAGGGCGCGCTTGCCATCCTCGCCAAGGGCCAGCAGGGCGGCAATGCCAGCCGCCCCCGAAGGTGTTGACGCCAGACCGGCGACCATCGCGGTCCCTGCGCCCACCTGTGCCTCTTCCTCGGTGATCAGCGCATAGGCATCCGCATCGCGGGCCAGCCCCTTGAGGGCGATCAGTGATGGCGTCTTGCAATCCAGCCTGCCCATGTTGCTGGCCGGGCCCTGGGTGGTGATCGCCCTGCCCGCTGCGACAGAGCCATGCAGCGCCGGGGCGACCGCCGGTTCAACCACGACAATCCGCGGACCGTTCCCCCAATGCGCCCGTGCGAAGGCGGCACAGGCCCCCGCCAGCCCGCCGACCCCGGCTTGCAAAAAGACATGGCTGGGTGCCTGCGGCATCTGGCGCACCACCTCTGCCATCAGCGCGAGGTAGCCTTCCATCACCGTCAGAGGGTCTTTGGTATATCCCGGCCAGGCCGTATCCGACAAAAGGTGCCAGCCCTGTGCGCGGGCCTCATCTTCTGCCGCCTGCATCGCCTGCTCGTAGACCGCTCCCACGCGGCGCACCTCGGCCCCCTGCTCTTTCAGCCGGTAGGCAAAGGGTTCCGGCACCGTTTCGGCAATGTAGATGACTGATCTGGCACCAAAGGCCGCAGCACCTGCCGCCACGGACAGCCCGTGGTTGCCCGCACTGGCCGTCACATAGGTCCGGCCCCGCGCCGCCGCGCCGTGGCTTGCGATGACATAAGCGGCCCCCAGTGCCTTGAAGCTGCCCAGCCCCATGCGCCCGCGTTCATCCTTGACCCAGACCTGGGCCACACCCGCCTCCACCGCGATGGCCTCGGCCTCCAGCAGCGGGGTCTCTGCGGCAACCGGACAGCGCGCCAGCAGCGCCTCAACCCGGTCCGCATCCGCGACAGGGAAAGGAATGTCATTCAGGCCGGAAACAGCAACGGGTCGCGCAACGCTCAAAATATCCATGGGTTACCGGACACGCCGACGCAGTCCACGTCAAGTGGTGCGCGAGCCTGATCAGTCGCAGGGCGCTCCGGCAGCGCCCCATATCTCCACATCGGCGGCGATATCCTCGGGCGTGCCGTCGGGCGCAGATCGGCCCGCGCCGGGCGCGTAACCCCAGGCCACGAAAGGCGAGGTCCGCAGGTGTTCGGCAAGCTCCGCGATGTCATTGCCATCATTGGTTTCCGGGTTGCGCATCTGCGTGCATATCTCGGCGCTGGACTTGCCCAGCCACTCCAGTTCGACCGGGGGCAGACGCCAGGCATCGTCGATATGGGGCGGCGCATGGGGGACGGTATTGGCCCTGTCCGCAGTCACATGGCAGGTCCGGCACGGCGTGCTCAGCGCACCGATCCGGGTCTGGTCCGCCAGTACGCCCATGCCGTGCACCGTATCGACCCCGTAGCCCAGCCCGTTCCACATCGGTTGACCGCTGTCCCCCACATGGCAATTGGTGCAGCGCGGATGCGAGACTTTTTCGAAGATCCGGTCCCAGGCGGCAAGGCCCTCTTCCCGGCTGGCAATGGTTTCCTGCGCGGCCAGGGGGGTGGCCAGCAGCAGCGCTGCAACCAAAAGACGCATCAGACGAAATCCACATGTTTGGAAAACGGCAGTTCGCGGATGCGCTGCCCCGTCGCGGCAAAGATCGCATTGCCCAGGGCAGGCGCGGCAGGTGGCACGCCCGGTTCACCGATGCCGCGTATCTTGTCGCCGTTTTCGAGACCGCGCACCATGATCTGTGGCGTCTGGTACAGGCGCATCCCCTCGAAGACGTGGTAATTGTCCTGCTGGGCCACGCCACCTTCATAGGTCAGTTCGCAGTTCATCGCATGTCCCAGCCCCCAGATCACCCCGCCCGAAAGCTGCGCCTCAAGATTCACCGGGTCCAGCACCCGGCCCACATCGGCGGCAACAAATACCTTGTCGATGCGGATACCGCGATCGGTGTTGGTGACTTCGACCACCTCGGCGACAGGCACGCCGAACGCAAGGGTAAAGGCCACGCCACGGCCGCGCCCTTCACCCAGGTCGCTGCCCCAGTCAGACATCTCTGCCACAGCTTCCAGCACCTTGCGCGACGTGTCGTGCCAGCACAGGCGCAGGCGTTCCTCCATCGGGTCGGCCCCTGCGGCATGACACAGTTCATCCAGGAAACTCTCATGCAGGAAGCCATTGCCGGATGCCCCCACGGACCGCCAGGAACTGACCGGCACCATCGGCGGCACGCGGTAGCCGGTAACCCGGTAATCGGGAATGGCATAGGGCTGGTCCCACGCACCTGCAACGATGGCGACGTCCGGCCCGATGGAGGGCTGGCCCAAACGGCCCAGCGATGATGCGGCAACAGAAGGGGCCGCGATGCCCAGATCATAGGCCACAACCTGACCATCCGACACCGCACCGCGCGCGCGGCTGATTGCCAGCGGACGGGGGAAGTCGTGGGTCATGTCCTCTTCCCGGCTCCAGACCATCTTGATCGGCGTATCTGGCATCTGCACGGCAATTTCGACCGCCTGACGGACGTAATCGTCGTCCAACCGGCGGCCAAAGCTGCCCCCGGACATCAACACATGGACAAAGACGTTTTGTGCCTCAAGCCCCGCGACCGCTGCGGCACCGTCCTGCACGAAACGCGGGATCTGCGTGCCGGTCCAGATGTCCAGACGACCGTCCGTCAAATTCACGACCACCGACATCGGCTCCAGCGGGGCATGCGCCAGATAGGGGATGCGGTACTCTGCCGCCAGCACATCCGCGCCGTCGAGCGCCGCATCCACATCGCCTTCGTCCTTGAACCGGCTGTCCTGCCGGTCCTCGACGAAAGAGGCGGCAACATCGGCAAACTGCGCGGCCGTATCGCCAATATATGGAGACGGACCCCAATCTGCCTGAACCGCATTTGCCGCCTGAAAAGCGCGCCAGGTGTTGTCCGCGACAACGGCAAAGCCACCGGTGATCGGGATGATGGCCTGAACCCCGCGCATCACCTCTGCATCGGTCGCGTCATAGCCCTGAATACCGCCACCAAGTGCGGGGTTGGTGCGGGTGGTGGCATACACCATGCCCTCCATCACCATGTCGATGCCAAATTCCTGCGTGCCGGTGGACTTGGCAACGATATCAGTGCGCTGATGATCCCGCCCCAAGGCCCGCCATGTCGAAGGGTCGCGCAGGGTGACATCCTGGACCGGTTCAATCTCTGCCGCTGTGGCGGCCAGATCGGCATAGGAAAGCCGCATTCCGTCAGGCAGCACCACGGCACCATTTTCGGTGCTCAGCTGATCGCGGTCCAGACCGGTTTGCCGGGCCGCCGCCGCCAGCAGTGTCTCGCGGGCGACAGCGCCGGCATGGCGCAGACGGTCATACATATCCGGCACTGTCGATGATCCGCCGGTCAGTTGCAGCCCCAGAAATTTGCCGACAACATCCGCCGCCCCACGCCCGGTGCGCGCCATCATGCTGTCGGAGGTTGCGGCAATCGGCATGCCTTCTGCCGCCAACACGCCGTTGTAGTAGGCGGCCGACGGCATGCCCGGATCAATCCGCACCTCGGCCAGGTCCACATCCAGTTCCTCTGCCAGCAGATGCGCCTGGACCGAATAGGCCCCCTGCCCCACATCCGCGCGCGGGGTGATCAGCGTCACGCCCTGCGCATCCACCTTGACGTAAGGGTTGAACGCAGCCTCGCCCGGTTTCAGATCGGCAAGCAGCGGGTTCTTGACGTCCCGCTTGTACATGTAGGTGCCAAAGGCGACACCGCCCAGCACCGCGACCGACCCCACCAGAAAACTGCGCCGCGCGATGGTTTTGACCCGTCCCATGCTCAGACCCCCTGCAACTTGACTGCGGCGGTCTTGATAGCGGCGCGAATACGCGGATAGGTCCCGCAGCGACACAAGTTCCCGCTCATCGCCGCGTCGATCTGTTCGTCCGTGGGCTCCGGATTGAGATCAAGCAAGGAAGCCGCCTGCATGATCTGGCCGGACTGGCAGTAGCCGCATTGTGCAACCTGATGGTCCACCCAGGCCGCTTGCACCGCGTGCAGCGCCTGCGGCGTGCCCAGCCCCTCGATCGTGGTCACTTCGCCATCTACATCCGCCGCGGCAAGCTGACACGACCGCACGGCGACCCCGTCCACATGCACCGTGCAGGCCCCGCATTGCGCGATCCCGCAACCGTATTTCGGGCCAGTGATCCCCAGTTCGTCGCGCAATACCCATAGCAGCGGCATGTCATCCTCGACATCCACCTCGTGTTCCGTCCCGTTGACGCGCAGCCGCATGGCCTGTCTCCTGCTGTACCTTGCGGCTTAACTTAACGCCAAAAACCGGCAGGTAAAGCGCGCGAAAGCCGCGCGGCGAATTACCGTGCGGCAGTTTCGAACACATTATTGTTCGCGTTTAGCGTGCAGCCTCAAGCACTGCCAGGCGTTCGGCAAGCGCGGCGATGATCGCTGCCTGCGTGTCAGACTGCGCCGCTTTTTCTGTCAGGGTCGCAATTACCGCATCCTGCTCAAGCGTATACAGCGTCAATTCCTCGACCTTTTTCAGCAGGGTCATCTGCATTTCGGTCATGTCCACGCCATTTGCCCTGATCTCGGCCTCTGAAGGCACATCCGGCAGATGAGAGTTCTCTTTGATAAACGCTTGCACCTCCGCCAGCGGGCGCAGGGGGTAGTCGTCGGCGAACACGTAATCCGGCACGTTCAGCTGGGTGTTGTTGACCACCAGCGTCCCGGTAATGTTCACCTCGCCCGGCAGACCGTTCCGCCCCAGCCGCATCAGGTTGTTGTTGGCCGCATTGTCGATCTTGAAGGGTGTGTTGCCCCCCGCCAAGCCGACGTTCAGGCGGCCCGAGTCCTGCTGGTTACGGAATTCCCAGGTGCTGGGCACGGTGCCGTTCTGACGCAGCCGGAAGGCGGAATCGCTGCCGGTGCCCGCCGCGTCAAACAGCGCAAAGGCATCTGTGTTGTTGGCGGTGGTCCGAATGTGCAGCTTTTCCTCGGGGGCAGCGGTGCCAAGGCCGATATCGCCGTTGCCTGTGATCAGGAAAGATCCGGTATCGGCGCCGGGCAGGATCCTGAACGGCATCTGGTTGCTGCCGCTGACGTCGCGGATGAAGAAACTCGTCTCGTTGCCGCCGATATCCCAGGTTTGCTGGGGCATGGCCTCACTGCCATCCTGCTGGAGCCGCACAGTGGGGCTGTCGCCATCGACAATATGCAGTTGGGTCAATGGGCTGGCCGTCCCCATGCCGACTTCGCCGGAAGTTTCGAGCACCAGCGTATTGGTTGGCACGCCGCCCTCGATGGTGAAGGGGATGGTATCCCCGTCGATATCCTGCACCGCAAATTTGGTGGTCGAGACATCGTTGATTACCAGCCGCCAATCGTTGCTGGAAATGCCCCCAGTTGTGGAACTGTCTTCAAAAAGAATGTCGGGTTCGGACCATTTCAGGCGCAGCGGGCCCTGTTCGAAGGGTTCGGTGCCATCACATGCAGGCCCGATGCAGGCGCGCCCGCTAAAGATGTTGTTCCCGGCGTCGAAGAAGTTCGGGCCGAAACCATTCTGGGTGATATGACCTGACAGGGTCAGGTTGGATCCGTTAATCGCCTGCGCGAACACAGCGGTGGCGCCGAGGGAAAGGGCAAGGGTCAACCCCGCCGCGGTGATTGTCTGTTTGGTCATCTAGAATGCTCCTCGCTGAAAAACTGATATCGGTTCTCTGTCTGGCTTGGCCGCGCGGTGAATGCGGTGAATTGGAATAACTGTTTCATTGTGTACCCTACAAAATGTTCTAAAGCGCCCCGCCTTAAACTTGAAACGCCGATACCCTGCCGCGCTTCGCGCTCTCGGGACATCGGCGATACGGAGTGTATCAGGTTAAAGGCGGGACGCTGCAAAGGTCTCAGTAATCGTTCTCGTACCGCCCGAAATCGCACCTCCTCCTGAAATCCAGGGCCGGGTCGTTTGTCTTTGCTGCTGTCCCGCAGCATCCATCCGCGCACAATCACTGCCAACCATCTGAAACTCTGGTGACCCAAGGTTGCGGCAGGACTTCTTTTGCAGATAGAAAAAACACCGGAGCGCGGACCGTTTCCCGTTGGGCCGGATGCGATGCAGGGCAGATCGCTGTACATCGAAAAAGCCCGCCACACATGGTGACGGGCCTTTGTCAGGTCAGGTTTTGTCGCCACTATAGCGGCGCATTGATCTATTGATCGGCAATCGACTGGACCACAGCCTCAAGCCGGGATATCCGGTCTTGCTGCGCGGTCAGCGCGGTTTCCTGTGCTTCGATCGTCTTTTGCTGAGCAATGGAATGCAGTGTCAGTTCTTCGATCTTTTCAAGCTGCGCCATTTGCATTTCGGTCATGTTGAGCGCGCCATCGCTTGCGACTTTCTTGGCCGAAGGCACGCCGGGCAGGTGGCCATTTTGATGAATGAAGGCTTCGACCTCGTGCAGGCTGGGCAGTGCATAGCCCGGCTCGAACACGTAATCGGGCACGTTCATTGTGATGTTGTTAACCAGCAATTCGCCGGTGACGACCACAGCGCTGGAATTTGCATTTGTGCCGAGTTTCAGCAGGTTGTTGTCCGCCCCATTGTCGATCTTGAGCGGTGTGTTCCCGCCGACCAGACCAACGTTCAGCCGGCCCGAGTCCGCCTGATTGCGGAACTCCCAAGCCGCAGATGTCGTGCCTGCTTGCTCGATCACAAAGGATGAATCGCCAGTGACCGACTCAATCAGCACAGTCGCTTCATTTGAACCGGTACGCTTGACGTGCAAAGAGGCTTCCGAGGTAAGCGTGCCGATCCCGACATCATTGTCTGTATCAATGACCAGTGAATTTGAGGCTGCGCCCGGACGAATGCGGAAAGGCAACGTCGATCCGTTTGACGAGTCCCGAATAAAGAAACTGGTTTCATTACCGGCCAGATCCCAGGTCTGCGCCGCAAAACCGGATGACGTGTCTTGTGCCAACCGCAGCGTCGGCGTGTCACCATCAACGGCGTGTATCGTGGTAGTGGCGTTCGCCGTCCCGATGCCAACGTCGCCCTGACTGTCGACAACCAGTGCGTTTGAGCGCGCATTGGCTGCGACGCTGAACACTGTCCGCCCGGCAGTGCGGTCAACGATGGCCAGATAGCTGGCACCACCATTGGCCTGATCATTGGCCTGGATTGCCCAGTCGTTCGATGGAAAGCTGCCGGCGGTTGACGTGTCATCGAAATGGATGCGCAGGTTGTTTTCCTGCAGGCGAATTGTGTCAGATCCGAAGCTGGGGTTTGCTGGGCAATCAAAGCCGACGCAAAGGCTGCCATCCACCACGAGGTCCTGGGCGGTTGCGGGAATGGCTGCCAATCCGGCAAGGCTGGTTGCCGCAAAAAAGGTTGCGCGCAGTGTGAATGTTGTCTTTTTCATGGGATTTCCTGATTTCATCGGATCAATTGGTTGTTCAAAAACTCAGCAGTAACTGCTCAGATGCAGACTCGTTTATATTTCGGCACCATACACTATTTTGACACATTCTCAAAATACCCTTTTAAGCTTTTGAAATACTTATGTTTGTTCTGATGGCAGGGCGTCAACGCCCGTCAGCAAGGAGAAGCTGGTCGACGCGATCCGACCGACTGTGCTCCAGGCGTGGCTTTTCAGGGTCAATCCAGAAGCGCTTCGAGCCGGGCAATCTTGGCTTCCAACTCTGCCATCCGCGCCAGCTTGGCTTCCTGCTCAAGGGTATAGAGCGTCAGTTCTTCCACCTTCTTGAGCAAGGTCATCTGCATCGCTGTCATGTCGACGCCGTTCGCCTTGATCTCCGCCTCTGAGGGGACATCAGGGAGGTGGGAGTTCTCGTCGATAAACGCCTGTACCTCAGCCAGCGACCGCAGGGCGTAATCGTCGGAAAACACATAGTCCGGCACGTTCAACTGCGTGTTGTTCACAACCAGTGTGCCGGTGATGTTCACCTCGCCCGGCTGACCGTTCCGCCCCAGCCGCAGAAGGTTGTTGTTGGCCGCATTGTCGATCTTGAACGGCGTGTTGCCCCCCGCCAAGCCGACGTTGAGGCGGCCCGAGTCCTGCTGGTTTCGGAATTCCCATGTGCTGGGGGTGATGCCGTTCTGGCGCAGGCGGAAGGCGGAATCCGAGCCTGCGCCATTCGCGTCGAACAGCGCAAAGGCGTCGGTGTTGGTGGCATTGGAGCGGATGTGCAGCAGTTCCTGCGGGGCATTGGTGCCGAGGCCGACAGCCCCGGCGGCATTGACATGAAATGCAGACGTCGGGGCATTGGTGGCCACAAAAAACGGGGTCGTGGATGCATCGACATCCCCCAAGGACAGGCCGAATTCATTCCCCCGGATCCGCCAGCGCTGAGGGGGTTTTCCGCCAGCGGCCTGTTGCAGCATGATGGACGGATCGACTTCGGAAACCACGTGCAGATCGGCCTGAGGTAAGGACGTGCCAAGGCCGAACTGGCCGCTGCTCGCGAGGTAAATCGCATTTTCCGGCGCCCCGGCGTCGATACGAAACGGCGTGGTGCCCCCGGTGACATCGGCGATCGAGAAAAAGGCATCAATCGAAAAAGGGTCGCCATTCGCGATCAGCGCCCAGTCATTCTTGGGAGCCAGGGATGCTGTCGATGCGTCGTCAAAATCGAGACGGGTGACGTTGGCGTGGATCCTGACCGAACCGGCCAACCCGCTGATGAAGGTTCCGGTCGGATCGTCGGGGCAGGCGCCACCGACACAAAGCTGGTTGCGCACAGTGGCGTCGCCTGAATCGACATGCGCTTGTGCGCGTGTCTCTGACGCGGTCAGCGTGACAAGCGGCAGGGCCAGCAGGGCGACGGGGATCAGCGTGAAAAGGGAAAGGTGGCGGGTGCGGGGAAAAGTCATGGGCATGTCCAATCAACTGGGTCACTATTGTGGCCGATACCGCTGAACGGGACTGGCCTTTCCGGTGAAATACAGGATGCCCCGGCAAAGCGGAGCGCGTGAGGCTATATGCTAAGACATGCCTGCAGCGCCTGTAAACCCGCGAGACCGGCCCGCGGGGCCGGTTCAGTGCTCTGGCGTGCGAGCGTCCATCAGGGCTTCGAGCCGGGCGATGCGAGCGTCCGACGCGGCCTTGGCATCCTGCAGTTGCGCGATCACCGCCTCCTGTTCCAGCGTATAGAGCGTCAACTCCTCGACCTTCTTGAGCAGCAGCATCTGCATCGCGGTCATGTCGACACCATTGGCTTTAATTTCCGCTTCTGAGGGCACATCGGGCAGGTGGCTGTTTGTGTCGATGAAGGCTTGCACCTCGGCCAGTGGTCGCAGGGCGTAGTCATCGGCAAAGACATAATCCGGCACGTTCATCGTGGTGTTGTTAACGACCAGCGTGCCGGTGATGTTCACCTCTCCCGGCTGACCGTTCCGCCCCAGCCGCAGAAGGTTGTTGTTGGCCGCATTGTCGATCTTGAACGGCGTGTTGCCCCCGGCCAGACCGACATTCAGGCGGCCCGAGTCCTGCTGGTTGCGGAATTCCCATGTGCTGGGGGTGGTGCCGTTCTGGCGCAGGCGGAAGGCGGAGTCGGACCCTGATCCGGCCGCTTCAAACAGGGCAAAGGCATCGGTGTCTGATGCAATGGATCTGATATGCAACAGTTCCTGAGGTGCGGAAGTGCCGATCCCGACCCGGCTGTCATCGCTGACAACGAGTGTGTTTGAGGCCGCCCCGGTGCCGACGAGGAACGGCGTGCGGCTGTTAGTCGTGTTGCGCAGCAACCATTCGAAAAGGTTGCTCTGCATCTCCCATGTATGGGGCGAGCTACCGACCGATTG
This sequence comes from Sulfitobacter sp. EhC04, assembly GCF_001650875.1. Taxonomy (GTDB): domain Bacteria; phylum Pseudomonadota; class Alphaproteobacteria; order Rhodobacterales; family Rhodobacteraceae; genus Sulfitobacter. The sequence goes on along the minus strand of NZ_LXYI01000011.1, from coordinate 6,068 downwards.
CATCCGCATGCTGGTTGTGATGCCTTTGCCCACCACATGCAGATCGGCCTGCGGCAATGAGGTGCCCAGCCCGATTTCGCCATCGCTGTCGATCCAGAGGCTGTTTACCGGTGCCCCGGCCATGACGGTGAACGGGATGACCTCGGCGGTGTCGTCGCGGATCGAAAAGCGGTTGCGCCCCCCTGCTGAAACGCCGCCGTCATTGATCATGATGCGCCAGTCGTTGGTGCCGAGAGACGATATGGTGGAGGTGTCCTCGAACAGCAGGTCCGCCACGCTCCACTTGAGCTTCAGCGGCGGGTTGCCAAAGCCATTGGAGTCTCCGGCAGTGCAGCTGTTGCCAAAGCAGCCGCTGCCGTTGAACGCCGAATAAGAGCCGTTGAAAAAGTTTGCGCCTGTTCCGTTCTGGGTGATGGTGCCCGACAGGGTCAGGTCGCTGCCACTGAGGGCCTGAGCCAGCAGCGGCGTAGAACCAAGGCTGATCGCAAAAACGGCAGCCGCGATTGGAATGTTAAAAGGGCGCATGGGGTAATTTCCTTATGAGTGCACGGCAAAAACCGCAACGAGGGTGAAGTATCGTAGAATTAGTCCAGGGGCCGGTCGCCGACTTGCGCCGCCATCATCGATTCAAGCCGGGCAAACCGGCGTTCGTAGGACGCAATGATCGCCTCCTGTTCGAGTGTGTAAAGCGTCAACTCCTCGACCTTTTTCAGCAAGGTCATCTGCATTGCGGTCATGTCCAAGCCGTTGGCTTTGATGTCTGCTTCGGAGGGTACGTCTGGCAGGTGAGAGTTTTCGTCGATGAATGCCTTCACCTCGGTCAAGGGGCGCAGGGCGTATTCATCGGCAAAGACATAATCCGGCACGTTCAATTGGGTGTTGTTCACGACCAGTGTGCCGGTGATGTTCACCTCGCCCGGTTTGCCGTTGCGGCCAAGGCGCATAAGATTGTTGTTGGCCGCATTGTCGATCTTGAAGGGTGTGTTGCCCCCCGCCAAGCCGACGTTGAGGCGGCCCGAGTCCTGCTGGTTACGGAATTCCCATGTGCTGGGCACGATGCCGTTCTGACGCAGCTGGAAGGCGGAATCCGAGCCTGCGCCATTCGCGTCGAAGAGGGCAAAGGCATCGGTGTTGATGGCATTGGATCGGATGTGCAGCAGTTCGGTCGGCTTGTTGGTCCCAATGCCGACCTCGCCGCTTGCATCTATGACAAAGCTGTTGGTCGGCGCGGCGCTGTTGATCTGAAAGGGCGTCAGGGTGTTGGTATTGTCACGGATGCTGAACGTGCTGTCCCCGATGATTTCCCAACTTTGCGCCCCGGCGCCGGTCGTATCCATCCGAACGCTCGGGGTATAAAGGTTCCCTACGATATGCAGATACGCATTTGGCACCGTGGTCCCCATGCCAATGGTCCCAAACCTGGTCATCCAGAAGGCATTGTCGGGCGCATTCGCCTCGATGGTCCAAGGTGTCGTGCCAGCCGACAGATCCTCGATCGAAAAACGGTTCAGACCGCCGTTTGCCAAAGTATCGCGGTCATTGACAAAAAGCCGCCAGTCCGTGGCGGGATAGATCGAGACCTGCGAACTGTCCCGAAACTCGATGCCGGTGACAGGACCGTTCAATTTGAGCAAGGTATCGAGGTCAAATGTCTCGGTCAGAGCGCAGGAATTTCCTATGCAGGCGCTGTCATCCAGAACCGATGGCCCCTCTACGTAGAGATCGGCATTCGAGGTGTTGCTGTCGTATATGGTGATGCCACCGGCATGGGTGTTCTGTGCCAGCGCCGGCAGCCCCGAAAGAGCACAAATTATGGTCGCAAAGAGATATTTATTTGAAAACATGACCTTACTCCGAATACCGCCGCGAAGGGAGGGCGCGGTCGACATGAAGTGAAAAAAGCAGCGCCGCATCCCCCCAGATGCGGTAGAAAAAACCGAAACGGCGCGGCCGTATCGGGTCACTTTCGGATCATTCCTGCATCTGGCGCAACCCAAGGACCAACCCCTGCAATTCGGCGATCTGTGCCTGCTGCGCGGCGCGGGCCTGTTCCAGTTCCAGCGTATAGAGCGTCAATTCCTCGACTTTTTTCAACAGGGTCATCTGCATGGCGGTCATGTCCACACCGTTCGCCTTGATCTCGGCCTCCGACGGCACATCCGGCAGGTGGCTGTTTTTATCAATGAATGCGCGCACCTCGGCGAGCGGGCGCAGGGCGTAATCATCTGCGAAAACGTAGTCCGGCACGTTCAGCTGCGTGTTGTTCACAACCAGCGTACCGGTAATATTCACCTCGCCCGGCAGGCCATTGCGCCCCAGCCGGATCAGATTGTTGTTCGCCAGATTGTCGATCTTGAGTGGCGTGTTGCCGCCCGCGATGCCGACATTCAGGCGGCCCGATGATTGCTGGTTGCGGAATTCCCATGTGGAGGGGATGGTCCCGTTCTGCCGCAGGCGGAAGGCTGAGTCCGAGCCTGCGGCAGTGGCATCAAACAGTGCAAAGGCATCGGTATTGGGTGTACTTGAACGGATGTGCAGCAGTTCTTCGGGTGCGGGCGTTCCTATTCCGACAAAGCTATTATCGTCCAGAACAAGGGTGTTGGTGCCAGCGCCTGAACGGACCACGAACGGCACATTGTTGTCGGTTACGTTTGTCATGAACCAGTTGAATTGGTTCGATTGCATGGCCCAGGTATGAGAGCTGGCACCGCTGGTTTGCATGCGCAAGCCGACCGTCGCGCCGGAGCCCACGATGTGCAGATCGGTTTGCGGCATCGAGGTGCCCATGCCGATCCTGCCCGTATCGGCAAGGAAAAGCGCATTTTCCCCGGCCCCGGCCTGCACCGTCACCGGGATGGTGCCCAGTGTGTCGTTCTTGAGCATGAACTGGTTGCGCCCATTGATGACCCGTTCATTGGCCTGCAGCGCCCAGTCGTCAGAGGGGAAGTTGGCGAGTGTCGTGGCGTCTTCGAACAGGAGGCGGGTATTGGAGGCTTTGACGACGATCTGGTTGAAATCGCCGCTGAAACTTTCGTCATTCAGGCAACTGCCGCCCACGCAGAGGTTGTTGCGGATCGTGGGGCTGGTGGTGCTCAGAACGTCGGCGGCCAGCGGCGCGCCAATGACAGATGCGACAAGTCCAAGCGCCATTATTCTGTATTGAGACAAGTTTTTCATGAGAGTTTCCTCGCGAAGGTTACAAAAGATCACCGTGCCTCCAGCCTTTCCAGCCTAGTGATCAACTCGGCGATCTGGGTTGTCTTGGCCGTGTCCCGCGCTTCCAATTCAAGCGTATAGAGCGTCAACTCCTCGATCTTCTTGAGCAGCGTCATCTGCATCGCTGTCATGTCCACACCATTGGCCTTGATCTCGGCTTCTGAGGGGACATCCGGCAGGTGGCTGTTTTCATCAATGAATGCGCGCACCTCGGCGAGTGAGCGCAGGGCGAAATCCTCGGCAAAGACATAGTCAGGCACGTTCAGCGTGGTGTTGTTGACCACAAGACGGCCCGTCACCACAACAGCGTCTGGGGCGGAGTTGATGCCCAGTTTCAGCAGGTTGTTGTTCGCTGCATTGTCGATCTTCAGCGGCGTATTGCCGCCGGCAAGCCCGACGTTCAAACGGCCTGAATCCGCCTGATTGCGGAACTCCCAGGTGGCGTTCGTGGTCGTTTGCCGCAGCCGAAACGCGGCGTCCGAACCGGAACCGGCCGCATCGAACAGCGCGAAAGCATCAGTATCCGGAGCCGTCGTCCGGATATGCAACAATTCCTCGGGCGCGGTGGTGCCAAGGCCGACAAATCCGGTTTCGTCCAGATGGAAAGACCCGGTGGGCGCGGTCCGGTCAATGCGGAAAGGGGTGGTCCCGGCGGTCAGATCGTGGACGCTGAAGGCGGTCTGCCCGACGATTCGCCAGGCCTGTGGCGGCAAAAGCCCATTGCCGGTCTGTTCCATCCGAAAGCCGGGGCCGATGGCCCCGGAGGCATGCAGCCGGTCCTGGGGAAACATGGTGCCCAGCCCGATGCCGCCGCCATTGTCGACCCAAAGCGCGTTCTCGGGCGCGCCGCCTTCGATGCTGAAGGGGATGGTGGCCGCATCCAGATCCTCGATCGAAAAGCGTTCGATCCCGCCATTGTAATCGTCGTTCGGCCTGATCCGCCAATCGCGGCCGGGGTATTGCCCAGTCCCCGCAAACGACTGATTGATCAGATCAATCCAGGCCTGCTTCGGCGTGTCGATGATGAGAGGCGTGGTATTGCTGGTGGGCTCGTCCTCGCCGCATCTCAGCCCCAGACAAAGGTTGCCGATGCTGGCACTTCCCGCAACCGTGAGGTCTGCTTCTTGTATGTTTCCGTCGCCGATACGGACACCTTCGCTGAAGGTGGCCTGCGCCGAAGCGGTCAGTGCGGAGGTCAGCGACAATGCGACAATGATAATAAGTCGGATCAACATGGGACAGCTTCCCCAAATAAAATTAGCGCCGACAACGGCCGGGGTGCTGGCGCAAAATGGCTTCGCTCAAATACCGCCTCCCCCAGAAGGCGGGCAGCGCAAGTTAACAGCGCAAGGTCAGGTCCTGTCAAATCCTATGGCGCGTCTACTGCGCCGCTTCCAACCGGGCGATACGGTCCTCTTGCATCGCAATGCGCGCGTCTTGGGTTGAAATGCGGTCCTCTTGTTCAAGCGTATAAAGCGTCAGCTCCTCAATCTTTTTCAGGTGGAGCATCTGCATCCGGGTCATATCGCCCCCCGTGGCGGCAATCTCAGCCGCCGTTCACAAACGGAAAAAAGCGGCACCCATTTTCATTTCTGGCCTCAGATCATAGGCCGAAATTCAAATGGATGCCGCGTTGGTCCCTGATCGGAACCGGGCTGGCTGTCAGCCGCCTTCCGTCATTCGGTCAACAGCGCCTCGACCCGAGCCAGACGATCACGCAGTTCGCTGTTCTCTTCCTTCTGGGCCGTGATCGCGTCTTCCTGTTGCAGGGTGTAGAGGGTCAGTTCCTCGACCTTTTTCAGCAGGGCCATCTGCATGCCCGTCAGATCCACGCCGCCGTCTGCGATGTCCTTTTCGGAAGGTACTTCAGGCAGGTGACTGTTCTGATCAATGAACGCTTTCACCTCTGTCAGGGGGCGCAGGACGTAGTCGTCCTTGAACACATAGTCCGGCACGGAAAGGGATACATCATTGACCATCAGACGCCCGGTGATCCTGACCACATCGGTTTGCCCGTTTGCACCAAGACGCAGCAGGTTGTTGTCGGCCTGGTCGTCGATCTTGAACGGTGTGTTCCCGCCCGCGATGCCAACGTTAAGGCGGCCCGAGTCCTGCTGGTTGCGGAATTCCCAGGTTGTCGGGATCAGACCGTTCTGGCGCAACCGGAAGGCCGCGTCGGACCCGCTGCCGTTGGCATCGAACAGGGCAAAGGCGTCCGTGTCGGGCGCGTTCGAGCGAATATGAAGTTGCTCTTCCGGTGCCGCGACACCGAAACCAACCCTGCCGGTTTCCGTGATGATCAGGCTGTCGTTCGGTGCATCTGCCTCAATCACATAGGGAATCTTGGTGTGGGTCACATCCACAATCAAGAAGTTGTCTTCATTGGCAACCACATCCCAGATCTGAGCACCCGGCCCGCCGCTGGTTTGCTCAAGGCGGATACCGGGGCTGTCCGTGGCCGTCAGGTGCAGGTCCCGCATCGGGAACTGTGTGCCCAGGCCGACGTGGCCGGTTGCATCAAGGATAAAACCGTTGCCCGGCGCACCGCCCATGATGCGGAAGGGTTGTTGCCCCCCCGTCACATCGGTGATGCCAAAATAGCTTTCGCCTGTCGGATCGTTGTCATTGATCTTGATGCGCCAGTCATTCAGTGGTGCAGGCGAAACCGAAGTATCGTTGAACAGAATACTGAGATCTGTACCTGCCAGGGTCAATTCGTCATCAGGTGATTCAAAGTCGTCATCGCACCCGCCCCCGATACAAAGCCCCACCCCCAGAAGGTCACCCAGGTCAAGATCGATATCAATGATCTGAGCCTGTGCAGGAAGAGTTGTCATTATCAGGGGCAGAAC
>NZ_LXYI01000010.1 GCF_001650875.1 Sulfitobacter sp. EhC04 | reverse complement strand
CCGCTGGGTGATGTGCTCGGCGGTCTGACCGGAGAGGACGGACCTTTGGGTGACGTGCTTGGTGGTCTGACCGGAGGGGACGACCTGGTGGGTGACCTGCTTGGCGGTCTGACCGGAGAGGATGGCCCGCTGGGTGACGTGCTTGGTGGTCTGACCGGAGGGGACGACCTGGTGGGTGACCTGCTTGGTGGCCTGACCGGAGAGGATGCCCCGCTGGATGATGTGCTCGGCGGTCTGACCGGAGATGACGGCCCGCTGGGTGGTTTGCTTGGCGGCGGATTGTTCGGCGGCACCGACCCGGTTGGCGAAACGCTCACCGATGCCAGCGACCTGCTGGGCGGGCTTCTGGGCAACGACGGCCTGGGCGACATCTGATCGCCACAGCCGAGCCATAAAAGCTAACGGGTTGGCCCCTCGCTGAAGTCGCAAGACAGCGGGGGGCCAACCCAATTCAAGGACCAATCGGGAGTACTGGGCTGCGCAAGCAGCCGTTCCTTTTTAACGATCACCATTTTTAGCCCGATTGGACAACAGCGTGACCTTCCAGGGATGTGCAGACCGGGGTTGACCAATTGCCGACCTCGATCATGCCGACAAGATCAGGGGCTGAAATTGCGCACCAGAAGAACCAAGGACGGGGCTGCAAAGCGAGAAGGCAGGTCTTTCGCATCTGACTGGCTGTACTTCTGTCCGCCGGCCAGTGTTGCATTGATCGGTCTGATCTATGCGATCGTGGCAGCGACAGTTGTGTACCTTATGGGCGGTGTCGTCTGGACCGTGGTGGTCGCGTTCCTGCTGGGCGGGGCCAGCGCGATGAAGATTGCCGCAGTGGTCCGTGCCGACATCCTGCGCCAATTCCAGGTTTCCGGCGCTTCATCGGACCCTATGCCCGAACAAAAGAAATCGGCCCGACCGGAAGAACCGGGTCGGGCCGAGCCAGATGAGGTGTTCCTTTCGCCGTCAGGCGATCAGCGCGCGGATGATACCGCAGGTTTGTGACCGAGTGACGCCTTGTGCATGGTTTTCTGGCGCTCGACCAACCGGCCAATCGCCCGGTCGAATGTGTTCTTGACCCGCTGTGTCCGGTGGGCATTCGGCTGGATCGGGCGACCCAGCGAGATCCCTATCGACAAATCCCTCGGCTCTTCGCCCCAAGGTGTCAGTTTCTGCAGTTCATTCTGCACCTCGTCCTCGATATGCGGCCATTCCGGCAAGCCGTCGCCGGTGAGGATGCCCAAGAGCGTGCCGCTTCCGATGTGCGCCATGAGAAGTTGCGGCCTGTCTACGACCCGGCCAATGGCCCGCGCGCCGGCGGCAATGGCCATGACGTATTCCCGGCTTGTGCAATGGGAGTACAAGGTTGTGATGTCCTCGACCTGCGCGCAGAAGACATGGCAGAAATCCAGGTTCCTGCGCGAGAGCTGCGACAGGTAGTTGCCCAGCGTGAAGGGAGGCACCAGTTGATGAATGCCCAGGACGTAAACCGGGTCTTCGAGGGAGAAAACGTGCTGGCCGCGTTCTCCGTTCAGCAGCATCATCTGGGGGTCGAGCCGCAGCGCGACTTCCGTACTGTCCAGGATGCGCTGGGTAACTCGAAGACGCCGCGCAATTTCGCGGACTTCGAAGGGTTTGAAGATGTAGTCACTGGCGCCCGCGGCGAATGCCCGCTCGATCGACGCTGTGTCGGTCTTCAACGTGAGCATGATGATCGGCGTTGTACGATAGGTCCGCATCTCCCGCACCTTGCGGCAGAGCTTGATCCCGTCCATCTCGGGCATGACGATGTCGAGCAGCAGGCAATCGAATGGCTCTGCTGCGGCTTCCAGAATGCGGAGCGCTTCCTTGCCCGACGACGCAACTGTGACATCCGGGAAATCCGCTTCTTTCAGGATCGCCGGCAAGAAGTCGAGCATGAAGGGATTGTCATCTACGGCGAGTATCTTCATCGGTAGTTTCCTTTAACCGTGGTTTGACAGGCATAAATCAGAGCCGGGGAAGGGGTGTTCGATTTTTGTCTTCCCGCAGGATCGACGTCGGATCAGCGACGGGAGCCACAGCAGCTATGGTCTGATTATACACTCTTACGATATATCCATTGGTATATTACATACTAACGAATATATCTCCAACCATGTCGTTTTTAAGGCATTTTAGCGCCTAATTTCTGTGCTTTGGGGCAACAAATCCGGGTTTAACCCCTTTGGCCCGCGCCTGTGGGTGTTGTCTTGCGGATTGCAACGAACAGGCCCACGGGTGGGTTCAGATGGCCCCAACAGGGCGGGGGCAGATGGCCCTACACCGCTGCCGAATGCGCGGTGGCCTCTGAGGCGAAGGTATCCACATGGCTGGCGATGATACGCACCAGCGGGCGTGTTTCCGCGCGCATCGTCAGGCCGGTGCCGCTGATATAGAAGACATCGGCAAAGCGGGTCATCAGCGAAATGCCGGTCTGGTGGATCAATGCGGCCTGTTCGGGAAATCTGTCGCGCAGGGAGGGTTCGTCGTAGACAAAGCGGCACATCAGGTCTTCGATGATGCGGGCGATCAGCAGGTCCTGCGCTGTCATGCCATAGCCCTTATGTGCGGCCAGACCGCCGCTCGTCACCCGGTCCTGATAGGCGGAGGTGGCGGTGGCGTTCTGAATGTACCCGCCGGGAAACCGCGATATCGCCGAGGCACCCAACCCGATCAGGACTTCGCCCTGATCGTCCGTGTAGCCCTGAAAGTTGCGCCGCAGCCTGCCTGCGGTGGCGGCGCGCGAGAGGCTGTCAGAGGGCAGGGCGAAATGGTCGATGCCGATGCTGTCATAGCCTTCGGCAACAAAGGCCTCGCGCGCCTGTTGGGCAAGGGCAAAGCGCGTTTCGTTATCGGGCAGGTCGGCCGTCTTGATCATGATTTGGCGTTTCGACATCCAGGGCACATGGGCATAGCCGTAGATGGCCAGCCGGTCGGGCCGCATCCGGGCCACATGGCGCAGGGTCTGCTCAAAGCTTTGGAAGGTCTGGTGCGGCAGGCCATAAAGCAGGTCGAGGTTCAGGCTGGCCACGCCCTGGCCGCGCATCAGGTCGATGACATGGCGGGTCTGGGACAGGGACTGGCGGCGTCCGATCGCCTTTTGCACGGGCGGGGCAAAATCCTGCACCCCGACGCTGGCCCGGTTCATGCCTGCGTCGATCAGAAGGTGCAGCAGCTCGTCTGAGGCTTCCGTCGGGTCGATCTCGACCGAGAATTCGAAATCGGCGCTGCGCTCAAATGCGGCAAAGAGCGCGTTCAGCAATGCCGCCATGGTGCCGCAGGGCAGGATCGTCGGTGTGCCGCCGCCCAGGTGCAGCCGCGCCATTCGGATGCCCGGTGGCAGGGTCCGGCGGACCGTTTCGATCTCTTTCAGCAGGACCGCGACATAGGCCTCGACCGGGCGCAGCGTCTTGGTGCCCTGGGTCCGGCAGGCGCAGAACCAGCACAGCCGCTTGCAAAAGGGAATGTGGACGTAGACGGAAACATCTTTGTCCTGTGGCACCGCGCGCAGCCAGTCCGTCTGATGGCGCTGGCCGAAATCATTCTGGAAATGATTGGCCGGGGGATAGCTGGTGTAGCGGGGCACCCGTGCGTCAAAAAGTCCGTGGCGGCGAAGGGGGTCTAAACTTTTCATTATTCATTTTTCGGTTGTATGAACCGGGGATTCTTTGATTTAGATCAAGACACCATGGCCATACCTTCGTTTTCCCGCATCAAATGCAGCGATTGTCCGATCCGGCACCGCGCCGTCTGCGCGCGCTGCGATACGGATGAGCTGGAAACCCTTGAAGGGATGAAATCCTACCGCAGCTATGCGGCGGGGGAGGTGATCCTGTGGCGGGGGGAGCCGCTGAATTTCGTGGCCTCGCTGGTGGCTGGCGTGGCGTCCCTGTCAAAGACGATGGAGGACGGGCGGACCCAGATGGTGGGCCTTTTGCTGCCCTCCGATTTCATCGGCAGGCCGGGCCGGAAGCTGATCGAATTCGACGTGACCGCCACTACCGATGTGACCCTGTGCTGTTTCGACCGAAAGCCGTTCGAGAAGCTGGTCGATGAAACACCCCATGTGGCGCAGCGGCTGATGGAGCTGGCGCTGGACGAGTTGGACGCCGCAAGGGATTGGATGCTGCTTTTGGGCCGCAAGTCCGCCCGCGAAAAAATCGCCACTTTCATCGACATGCTGGTGCGCCGGTCGCAGGGGACCGAGCCGCTTGCAAATACCGTGATCCGGCTGCCGATGACCCGCGACCAGATCGCCAATTACCTCGGGCTGACGCTTGAGACCGTAAGCCGCCAGTTCAGTGCACTGAAAAAGGAAGGCGTGGTAGATTTCACCGACCGCCGCCAGTTTGAGATCAAGGATATCGTCGCCCTGCAGGACGCCACCGGCGACGATTCCGACGGTGGTGTCCTTTCCTGACCCGTTGTTTCTCAAAAAACATCCAAAGTTGATTCAGATCAAAGTGGGCCCGCGCCCGGTTTTCTAGACATGCCCTGCGAACAGGAGCGTCCGGCGATGCTCTGCTGATTTGAGGGCATGAATATGGACTATGTGAAACTCATCCTTTTGGGTCTTGTCACGCTGATCGCCGCCATGGCGGCCAGTTGGGGGCATGACCTTGCCTATCAGCTACATGCGTTCCTGATCATGGTGATCGCCTTTGCGATGTTCATCTGGGTCCTGCGCAACACCGACGAGCCGCGACAGGCCGATCCGACGCAGGATGGCATCTATGCTGACGGGGTGATCCGTGCCGGGGTGATCGCCACGGCATTCTGGGGAACCGCCGGTTTCCTGGTCGGCACTTTCATCGCCTTTCAGCTTGCCTTTCCGGCGTTGAATTTCGACTGGGGCCAGCCCTTTACCAATTTCGGCAGGCTCCGGCCGCTGCACACGTCCGCGGTGATCTTTGCCTTTGGCGGCAATGCGCTGATCGCCACCTCGTTCTATGTGGTGCAGCGCACCAGCGGCGTGCGCCTTTGGGGCGGCAAGGCCGGATGGTTCGTTTTCTGGGGTTACCAGTTGTTCATCGTGCTGGCCGCGACCGGCTATCTGCTGGGGTCGACCCAGTCCAAGGAATATGCCGAGCCCGAATGGTACGTGGACCTGTGGCTGACCGTGGTCTGGCTGACTTATCTTGCCGTGTTCCTGGGCACCATCGTCAAGCGCCGGGAAAAGCACATCTATGTCGCCAACTGGTTCTACCTGGCCTTCATCATCACCGTGGCGATGCTGCATGTGGTCAACAACCTGTCGATCCCCGTCAGCATCTGGGGCAGCAAGTCGGTGCAGGTGTTCTCGGGCGTGCAGGATGCCATGACGCAATGGTGGTACGGCCACAACGCGGTCGGCTTCTTTTTGACCGCCGGTTTCCTGGGGATGATGTATTACTTCGTTCCGAAACAGGCGGGGCGCCCGGTTTACAGCTATAAGCTGAGTATCATTCACTTCTGGGCGCTTATTTTTCTTTATATCTGGGCGGGCCCGCACCACCTGCATTACACCGCGCTGCCCGACTGGGCCTCGACCCTGGGCATGGTGTTCTCGATTATCCTGTGGATGCCCAGCTGGGGCGGCATGATCAACGGGTTGATGACCCTTCAGGGCGCCTGGGACAAGCTGCGCACCGATCCGATCCTGCGGATGTTCGTGCTGAGCCTGGGCTTCTACGGCATGTCCACCTTCGAAGGGCCGATGATGTCGATCCGCGCGGTCAACAGCCTGAGCCACTATACCGACTGGACCATCGGACACGTCCATTCCGGGGCGCTGGGCTGGAACGGGATGATCACCTTTGCCTGCCTCTATTTCCTCACGCCGAAGCTTTGGGGCCGCAAGCAGATGTATTCCATGTCCGCGATCAGCTGGCACTTCTGGCTCGCGACGCTGGGCATCGTTCTTTACGCCGCGTCGATGTGGGTCACCGGCATCATGGAAGGGCTGATGTGGCGCGAGGTCGATGACCAGGGTTTCCTCGTCAACTCCTTTGCCGACACCGTCAGCGCGAAATTCCCCATGTATGTGGTGCGGGGTCTGGGCGGGATCATGTTCCTGTCCGGTGCGCTGATCATGGTCTGGAACATGTGGATGACGATCCGGGGCGCGCAACCGGCTACTGCCGCGCTGCCCGGTGCATCCGCAACCGCAACACCCGCAGAATAAGGAGCGGATCATGGCTGATAATGAAAAGATCCAATCGTCCGAAACCGATCCCAAGGTCTCGCAACTGTCTGATTTTCCGGATGAAATTCCCAACGAATTGCCGCATCAGACCGCGCTCATTGACCGCCATGCGATCCTTGAGAAAAGCCCGATGTTGCTTTTGACCTTTTCGCTGCTGGTGGTGACCGTCGGCGGGATCGTGGAGATCGCGCCGCTGTTCTGGCTGGAAAACACGATTGAAAAGGTCGAAGGCGTGCGCCCCTACAGCCCGCTGGAACTGACCGGGCGCGACATCTATGTGCGCGAGGGCTGCTATGTCTGCCATAGCCAGATGATCCGCCCGATGCGCGACGAGGTCGAACGCTATGGGCACTACAGCCTCGCGGCGGAATCGATGTACGACCACCCGTTCCAATGGGGTTCCAAACGCACCGGGCCAGACCTGGCGCGGGTTGGCGGGCGGTATTCCGACGCATGGCATGTCGATCACCTGATGGACCCACAATCGGTGGTGCCCGAAAGCATCATGCCGAAGTACGCCTTTCTTGCCGACACCCCGATCGAGGCGGACCTTATCGAGGCGCTGCTGTCAACGCACCGCATGGTCGGCGTGCCCTATACCGACGAACAGATCACCTCGGCGCGGGCGGATTTCCGAGTGCAGGCCGATCCCGATGGTGACTGGGACGGGCTGGCGGAACGCTATCCCGGCGCGGCAGTGGGCAATTTCGATGGCCAGCCGGGCCTGACCGAGATGGATGCGCTGATCGCCTATCTTCAGGTCATGGGCACCATGGTCGATTTTTCAACCTTCACCCCCGATGCCAGCCGATAGGAGGCCCCGAGATGGAAACCTATTCCCTTCTTCGCGAGATCGCTGACAGCTGGGTCCTGCTGGCGATGTTCGGCTTTTTCCTGGGCGCGGGCATCTGGGCCTATCTGCCCAGCCAGAGCGGCGCGCGCCAGGACGCCAGCATGATCCCGTTCCGCAACGATCAGGTCAAGGCCGGTTGCAAGGGGACATGCGCCACCTGCGCCTGCGAGGCCGCCAGCTACAATTTCGAGGACCAGCACAATGTCTGAGCGCAAGATCGACGACACCACCGGGGTCGAGACCACGGGCCATAGCTGGGACGGCATTGAAGAGTTGAACAACCCGCTGCCGCGCTGGTGGCTCTGGACGCTTTATGCAACGATCATCTGGGGTATCGGCTATACCATTGCCTATCCCGCCTGGCCGATGATCTCGGGCGCGACCTCGGGGCTGCTGGGCTATTCCACGCGGGCCGAGGTCGCTTCGAACATCGCGGCGCATGAAGCCAAGAACAGCGAACTTGTCGCCGCACTCGAAGCCGCCGACCTGACCGCTTTGGACAATGCCGAGGGGCTGCGCCGCTATGCGATTGCGCGGGGCGGTTCGGTTTTTCGCGCGCAGTGCAGCCAGTGCCACGGGGCCGGTGCGGCGGGGGCCAAGGGCTATCCCAACCTGCTGGATGACGATTGGCTCTGGGGCGGCGACATGGAAAGCATCGCGACCACGGTGGCGCATGGGATACGAAACGAGACCGACGCCGACGCGCGCTATTCGCAGATGCCCGCCTTTGGCGATATTCTGGAAAAGGCTGAGATCGCGGCGGTTGTGGAACATGTGGTCAGCCTGTCGTCGGACGATTACGACCGCGCCTTGGCGGCGAGTGGCAGCACCGTCTTTGCGGACAATTGCGCCGCCTGTCATGGCGAGGGTGCAGAGGGCGACCGCGCGCAGGGCGCGCCCGACCTTACCGATGCGATCTGGCTTTATGGCGGCGACCGCGACACGCTGACCACCACGGTGCGCGATGCGCGTTTCGGGGTAATGCCCGCCTGGGGCCAGCGCCTGTCGGATGCGGATGTCCGCGCTGTTTCTGTCTACGTTCACAGCCTTGGAGGGGGTGAGTAGGCAGAACCCGGCTGCCCATGGGCAGCCCGAACCCGAAGCGGCCCTGTTCGCAAAACGTCGCCGCTTCGGGCGCTGTCTTGATCCAGATCAAGGCGGCTTGATGGACCCGGCCCTAGACAGATCATGCGAACAGGAATCTTCTTATGTCCACTCCAAGTCTTTATGCGGCCCGTGAGCCGATCTTTCCCCGGCGGGTGACCGGGGCTTTCCGCCGTTTCAAATGGTGGATCATGTTTGTCACCCTGGGCATCTATTACCTGATGCCCTGGATCAGGTGGGACCGTGGGCCGAACCTGCCGGACCAGGCGGTGCTGGTGGATATGGCGCATCGGCGCTTCTATTTCTTCTGGATCGAGATCTGGCCGCATGAATTCTATTTTGTCGCCGGGCTCTTGATCATGGCGGGGCTGGGGCTGTTCCTGTTCACCTCGGCGCTGGGGCGGGTCTGGTGCGGCTATGCCTGCCCGCAGACGGTCTGGACTGATCTGTTCCTATTGGTCGAACGCTGGATCGAAGGCGACCGCAACGCCCGGCTGCGCCTGCACAAGGCGAAATGGGACGTCCGCAAATGGCGGCTGCGCCTGACCAAATGGGCGGTCTGGCTGGTGATCGCGGTGGCGACCGGCGGGGCCTGGGTGTTCTATTTCACGGATGCGCCGACACTGCTGCGCGACCTTGTGCAGTTTCAGGCGCATCCCGTAGCCTATGGCACCATCGCGGTACTGACTGCCACGACCTTTGTCTTTGGCGGCTTCATGCGCGAGCAGGTCTGCATCTACATGTGCCCCTGGCCGCGCATCCAGGCCGCGATGATGGACCACGATACGATCACTGTCGCCTACCGCGACTGGCGGGGCGAGCCGCGCGGCAAGGGCAATGTACGCAAGCGCGACCGCGCCGCCGCCGAAAAGGCAGAGCGCGAGGCGCAGGCCGCAGGTCCGGGGAAGGCGCGCTACCCTGCGACACCCTATCCCAACAAGGCGCTACAGGTGGGCGGCCAGCCCGTCGCCACCGCGCAGGCGCAGGAGCACGGCGATTGCATCGACTGCATGGCCTGCGTGAACGTCTGTCCGATGGGGATTGACATCCGCAACGGGCAGCAGATGGAGTGTATCACCTGCGGGCTGTGCATCGACGCCTGCGACGATGTGATGGCCCGGATCGGCAAGCCGCGCGGGTTGATCGACTATATTGCGCTGTCGGACGAGGCGGAGGAGCGCGCGGGTGCTGCCCCGAAACCGATCTGGCGGCATGTGCTGCGCCCGCGTACCATCCTTTACACGGCGGTCTGGCTGCTGATCGGATTGGGTCTGGTCTATGCGCTGTTCATCCGGTCCGACATCGAACTGACGGTCAGCCCGGTGCGCAACCCGACCTATGTGGTGCAATCGGACGGGTCGATCCGCAACATCTATGATGTGCGGCTGCGCAACAAACTGGGCGAGGATCGCCGGTTTCACCTGAGCCTGACCACCGACAAGATCCTGCGCATCGAGCTGGAGGGCAACGCGGGTCGGCTGAATGTGGTGGTGCCTGCCGACAGTACCGTGTTGCAGCGCGTCTATGTGACCGCCCGCCCGCAGGACCCGGCGGCCAGTGCCGATACCACCGATCTGCGGCTATGGGTCGAAGACATCGAAAGCGGCGATCGCGCCAGCCGCGCCACCACCTTCAACGGGAGAGTTCAATGATACGCGAAATCAAGGGATGGCATGTCTTTGCCGGCTTCGCGATGGCCTTTGGTGTCATCATCTCGGTCAACCTGACGCTGGCTTTCAATGCAGTGCGGACCTTTCCGGGGCTGGAGGTCAAGAATTCCTATGTCGCCAGCCAGTCCTTCGACCGGGAAAAGGCGGCGCAGATCGGGCTGGGCTGGGACGTCTCTGCGACCTTGCGGGGCAATGACCTGGAACTGGTGATCCTTGACCATGGCAGGTCCATCGCCCCGCAGATCGAAAGCGCCACTTTCGGGCGGGCCACCAATGTGCAGCAGGATCAGACGCCGGAATTCACGTTTGACGGCACCGCCCTGCGCGCCAGTGTTCAAGGCGGACGTGGCAACTGGAACCTGCGGCTGCGGGCGCGTGCCGAGGATGGCACGCTGTTCCAGCAGCGCATCATTGTAAGGCATCCGTCATGACCATGGCCTGTCCCGCCTGTGCTGCCGGACCACTGGCGCAGGAAATCGCCAGCGGTCCGGCGCTGCAATTCTCGCTGCCCGGCGTCCATTGCGCCGCCTGCATCGGCAAGATCGAGCGGGGGCTGGCGGGTGTCATGGGGGTACAGGGCGTGCGAGTGAACCTGTCGCTGAAGCGGCTTTCCGTTTCGGGGCAGGTGAACCCGGATCGGGTGCTGTCGGTGCTGGCGGATCTGGGATACGAGGCCTATCCGCTGGACGTGGCGGCGCTGGACCGCGCGCGCGACACCGAAGGGCGCGCATTGCTGACCCGCATGGCGGTTGCGGGATTTGCGATGATGAACGTCATGCTGCTGTCGGTGGCGGTCTGGTCCGGGGCCAGCGATGCCACCCGTGACCTGTTCCACCTGATTTCGGCGCTGATCGCCCTGCCGGTCGTGGCCTATTCCGGCCAGCCGTTCTTTATCAATGCCTGGGCGGCGCTGCGGGTGTCGCGGTTGAACATGGATGTGCCGATTTCACTGGCAATCCTGCTGGCGGCGGGGATGTCGCTGTTCGAGACGCTGCATGGCGGGGCGCATGCCTATTTCGATGCGGCCCTGTCGCTGACCTTTTTCCTGCTGATCGGGCGTTACATGGATCACCGCACCCGCAGCGCCGCGCGATCCGCCGCGCGGGAGCTGACGGCGCTGGAGGTGCATACCGCTGACCGCGTGACCGGGAGCGGCCTGCAAACGGTGCCGATGTCGGCGCTGGCGGTGGGCGATGTGATCGCCGTGCCCTGCGGGGCGCGGGTGCCGGTGGACGGGGTGCTGCTGACCGATTCGGCGCTGATGGACAGGTCGTTTCTGACCGGCGAAAGCGCGGCGATGGCGGTGGCGGCGGGCCAGAGCCTGCAAGCCGGGGAGATCAACCTGGCCGCGCCCCTGCGCCTGCGGGCCACGGCGGTGGGGGCCGATACCTCGTTGCGCCGTATGGCGGCTTTGGTGGAGACGGCAGAGAACGCGCGCAACAGCTATACCGCGCTGGCCGACCGCGCCGCGCGGGTCTATGCGCCGGTTGTGCATCTGCTGGCGCTGGCGGCGTTTCTGGGGTGGGTGGTTGCCACGGGCGACATGCGCCATGCGCTGAATGTCGCGATTGCGGTGCTGATCATCACCTGCCCCTGCGCGCTGGGCCTTGCGGTGCCTGCGGTTTCGACAGCCGCTGTCAGCCGCCTGTTTGCGGCAGGCTTTCTGGTGCGCAGCGCCACCGCGCTGGAGCGGCTGGCGGAAGTGACCCATGTGGTGTTCGACAAGACCGGCACGCTGACCACACCGGGTATCGTGGTGCCGGATGCGCTGAGCCCCGCCGACCGGGCTGTTGCAAAGGCATTGGCCGAAGCCTCTCACCATCCCTTGTCCCGCGCGCTGGTTGCAGCCCTGGGCGAGACCGAAGCGGCGGTGCTGGAACAGGTCAGGGAAGTCGCGGGGCAGGGGGTGGAGCTGCGCCATGGCGGGCAGGTGGCCCGCCTTGGGCGCGGGCCATGGCTGGGCGCTGATTTTGCCGGGCTGGGCCTGCGCATCGGCACGGCACAGGCGGTCCCGCTGGAGGTGTCGGATCGCCTGCGTCCGGGTGTGAGCGCGGCGCTGGCGGGGATTGATTTGCCCTGCGAGGTGCTGACCGGCGACGCCGAGGGTCCCGCAGGGCGGCTGGCGGCCAGGATCAACCTGCCGGTGACCGCCAATGCCCGGCCAAAAGACAAGCTGCGTCGGCTGAACGCGCTGGCCGCAGGCGGGGAGAAGGTGCTGATGGTCGGTGACGGGCTGAACGATACGGCGGCGCTGGCGGTGGCCCATTCCTCCATCGCGCCGGCCAGCGCGCTGGACGCCTCGCGCAGTGCTGCGGATGTGGTGGTGCTGAGGGACAGTTTTGCCGATCTGCCCATGGTGCTGAGGGTCGCACGGGCGACAGGGCGGCTGTCGCGACAGAACTTTGCCATCGCGGCGGCCTATAACTGCATTGCGATCCCGGTGGCCTTGGCAGGCCTTGCCACGCCGCTGGCGGCGGCACTGGCGATGTCGCTGTCGTCGATCACTGTGTTGCTGAATTCCCAACGGATGAGGAGCTTACGATGAACGTGCTGGTGGTGCTGATCCCGGTGTCCCTGATCCTTGGCGGGGTTGGCCTTGCGGCGTTTTTGTGGACCGTGCGGTCGGACCAATATGACGACGACAAGGGCAATGCCGCGCGTATCCTGCTGGACGACGATTGAGCGGGGAGCGCCAAGCGATTCGGCCCCCGGCCAGAGCCTAGGTGAATTTCCGAAACAATTTTGTCTGGTCGAACATGTCTTCCAGCCCTTGCATGCGGGTCTTGGTCTTGTCCCAGTCGAGGTTCTGGACGGCGGAAATCATCGTTTCGGTCAGCAGCAGGGTGGTGGCGGCGGAATCCCAGGCCGAGGGCACGACGATCCGGCTGCTGAAGCTGATGTCGGCCAGTTGATGCACGGGTGAACGCCATTGGTCGGTGAACAGGATCACCTTGGCCCCCTGCGCATGGGCCATCTCGGCCAGTTTCAGGGTGTTGTTTTCATAGCGGCGCACGTCATAGATCACAAAGACATCGCCCGGTGCCACGTCCAGCAGGTAATGCGGCCAGGTGTTGGAGGTGGACTGGATATGGGTGATCCGGGGGCGGATGACCTGCATGTGCAGGAACAGGTATTCGGCCAGCGTATGGGTGACGCGCCCGCCCACGATATAAAGGTGCCGTTTGGTGTCGCCCACCAGCGCGCAGGCGGCGTCAAAGGCCTGCGGGTCGATCTGCCCCAGCGTATGGCGGATGTTGTCGATCACCGCGTCTGTGAAACGGTTCAGCATATGGCCTTCGGGTGCGCCGTCGGCCCAGGTGTCGTGTTTGGCAATCGGTCCCTTGACCTTGGCCCGCAGTTCCTCGCGCAGTTCGGCCTGGAATTCGGGGTATCCCTTGAAGCCCAGCTTCTGCACCATCCGGGCCACCGTCGGCACCGAGACTTCGGCATCCTTGGCAAGGGCGGTCAGCGGCCCCAGCCCGGAAGCCGGGTAGTTTTCGAGAATCGAATGGGCAAGCTGACGTTCCGCGCGTGTCAGCCCCTCCAGCTTTTTCTGGATGCGGTCGGATATGGTCAGGGGCGCTTCGGCCATTGTTGCTCCGGTTTTGATCGAAAAATTATCAAAGCATATGCGCTTGTGATAAATTTTTCACAATTCTGTTGACAGCTGCGCCGTTTGGCAAGCACTTTATCCTCAGACGGGGGTGCCATGGGCCAGACGACGGATCACAGAGCGGTAGAAAGCGTGCGGGAGGTGAATGCCTCTGGTGCGTCGTCGATTGTACTGGTCTGCGAACATGCCAGCCACGTGATTCCCGAGGCCTATGCAGGGCTTGGGCTGGCCGCCGATGACCGGACCAGCCATGCGGCCTGGGACCCCGGTGCGCTGGCGGTGGCAGAGCATCTGTCGGCCCGGCTGGATGCCGTGCTGGTCGCCGGAACCGTGTCGCGGCTGGTCTATGATCTGAACCGCCCGCCCGAATCGCCCGGCGCGATGCCCGTGCAGAGTGAGTTGATCGTGGTGCCGGGCAACCGGGAGCTGACCGATGCCGAGCGCGCGGACCGGGTGGCGCGCTATTATACGCCGTTTCACGACTGCATCGCCCGGACGATGGGCCGGATTGCAGAGCCGATCCTGATCACGATCCACAGTTTCACGCCGGTATTCCACGGCCGGCAGCGCAGCGTTGAAATCGGGATCCTGCACGACGATGACAGCCGGTTGGCAGATGCGATGCTGGACTGCGCGGCGGCGCATACCGAGGCCCGCGTGGTGCGCAACGCGCCCTATGGTCCACAGGACGGCGTGACCCATAGTTTGCAACTGCATGGGTTGCGGCCCGGCCATCTGAACGTGATGCTGGAGGTCCGCAACGATCTGATCGCGACGGCTGAGGCGCAGAGCCGGATGGCCGATATGATTGCACGCTGGCTTGCGGATGCCTGCGCGCGGCTGGGCAGGGGAGGGAGTGTTTCATGCGTGGCGTGATGCGCGGATACATACGGGTGGCCGATGCGGTGAACTACCGTCTGGGCCGGGTCGCGATGTACGGGATCTTTGCGCTGATGGGGGTTCTTTTGTGGTCCTCGATCAGCAAGACGTTCTTTGTGCCGACACTGTGGACGCTGGAAATGGCGCAGTTCATCATGGTGGGCTATTATATCCTCGGTGGGCCCTATTCGTTGCAACTCGGCTCCAACGTGCGGATGGATCTGCTTTATGGAAACTGGTCGATCCGGCGCAAGGCATGGTTCGACCTGTTCACCGTGATGCTGCTGATCTTCTATCTTTGTGTGCTGCTGTATGGGGCACTCAGCTCTACCGCCTATTCGCTGGGCTATTGGCAGGACGCGCCGATTTCGTATCTTTTCGGCGTCCTGACGGGCAGCGAGGAGATCGGGCGGCTTGAGCAATCATCCTCTGCCTGGCGGCCCTATATGTGGCCGATCAAGGTGGTGATGATCCTGGGGTTCTTTCTGATGATCCTGCAATGCCTGTCTGAATTGTGCAAAGACGTGCTGCGTCTGAAGGGTGAAATGATCTGATGTCATATGAGTTGATCGCCACCCTGATGTTTTCCTCCATGATGCTGATGCTGTTGACCGGGCAGCGTGTGTTCGGGGCCATCGGATTTGTCGCCGTGGTTGCGGCGCTGCTGCTTTGGGGCGACCAGGGCGGATTCGACATCGGGTTTTCCGCCGCGATGAAACTGATGAAGTGGTATCCGCTGCTGACCCTGCCGATGTTCATCTTCATGGGCTACGTGCTGTCGGAATCGAAGATCGCGGATGACCTGTACAGGATGTTCCACGTCTGGATGGGCGGGCTGCGCGGCGGGCTGGCCATTGGCACGATCGGGCTGATGGTGCTGATTTCCGCGATGAACGGGCTCAGCGTGGCGGGCATGGCCATCGGGGCCACCATCGCGCTGCCGGAGCTTTTGAAACGCGGTTATGACAAGCGGATGGTAACTGGGGTGATCCAGGCGGGATCGAGCCTTGGCATCCTGGTGCCGCCCTCGGTGGTCCTGGTGCTTTATGCGATGATCGCGCGGCAACCCGTGGGGCAGCTTTGGCTGGCGGGGGTGGTGCCGGGGCTGATGATGGCGGGGCTTTTCATCGCCTATATCGCCATCCGCTGCCGGTTCAACCCGGTGCTTGGTCCGGTCCTTGACGCGGAAGAACGCGCCGCGATTCCGCGCGGTGAAAAGCTGCGGTTGCTGGGGGCGGGCATTCTGCCGCTGGTGATTTTTGCCGTCATGATGGTGCCTTTCGTGCGCGGCTGGACCTCGCTGGTGGAAAGCTCGGCCATCGGGGCGATTGCCGCCTTTCTGGCGGCTGTGCTCAAGGGGCGCATGACGCGTGAGGTGTTCGAGAACTCGGTGCGCAACACGCTGGGCATCACCTGCATGTTCATGTGGATCATCCTTGCGGCCCTTGCCTTTGGCGCGGTGTTCGACGGGCTGGGCGCGGTCAAAGCCATCGAGAATCTCTTTACCGAACGGCTGGGGCTGAGCCCTTGGGTGATCCTGATCCTGATGCAACTCAGCTTTATCCTCATGGGGACGTTTCTGGACGATACCGCGATGCTGGTGATCGTCGCGCCGCTGTATGTGCCGCTGGTGGGGGCGCTGGGCTTTGATCTGGTGTGGTACGGTATCCTTTATACGATCACCTGCCAGATCGCCTATATGACGCCGCCGTTTGGCTATAACCTGTTCCTGATGCGGGCTATGGCCCCGCCGGAGATTTCGCTGCGCGACATCTATGCGTCGATCACGCCTTTTGTGCTGGTGATGGCAGGGGCGCTGGCGCTGGTGATGGTCTTCCCGCAACTGGCGCTGTGGCTGCCTGATCTCGTTTACGGAAAATAACCCCAAGAACTCCGCCAACGGAGCCTCATTCAACAAGGAGAACGACATGACCACGAGACGTAATTTCATCAAACACGCCGGTCTGGCCGGTGCCGCCACACTGGCCGCGCCCTCCATCGCCCGTGCCCAGGAAGCGATCAAGTGGCGCTTCCAGACCTATGCCGGTTCGGCGCTGGGTGAACATGTGACCAAGCCGGTCATCGACTATATCAACACGGCGGCAAACGGCGAGCTTGAGATCGAATTGTTCTATGCCGATCAGATCGTGCCGACGGGCGAGCTGTTCCAGGCGTTGCAGCGCGGGACCATCGACGGGGTGCATTCGGACGACGATTCCATGGCCTCTCCCACGCCCCTGCAACAGTTCGGCGGCTACTTTCCCTTTGCCACCAAGCATATTCTCGACGTGCCGGTGCTGTTCAACCAATACGGTCTGAAAGAGATCTGGGAAGAGGAATACGCCAAGGTCGGCGTCAAGTGGCTGTCGGCGGCGGGGCAGGACCCCTGCAACTTCAACACCAAGAAGGAAATCAAATCGGTGGCCGATCTTGACGGGCTGAAGCTCTATACCTTCCCGACAGCGGGCCGCTTCCTGTCGAAGTTCGGCGTGGTGCCGGTGAACATCCCTTACGAGGATGCCGAAGTTGCCGTGCAGACCGGCGAGCTGGACGGCATGGCATGGTCCGGGATCACCGAGGATTATACTGTCGGCTGGGCGGATGTGACCGATTATTTCCTGACCAACAACATCTCCGGTGCCTGGATCGGGTCGTGGTTCGTGAACGAACAGCGCTGGGCCGATCTGCCGGAGCACCTCAAGGCGATCGTCATGGCGGGGACCGAGGCCGGTCACACCTATCGCAACCAGTGGTACTGGGGCGGGGAAGCGGCACTGCGCGCCAAGGGCGAAAAGCTGGAACTGCGCACCGTTCCGGCGGCGGAATGGAACGAGGTCGAAAACGCGGCCAAGGAGTTCTGGGAAGAAGTGGCGCAGGAAGGCGAAGTGCACCAGAAGATTGTCAACATCTTCAAGGAGTACAACAGCGTCATCAACCAGGCCGGACCACCCTATACCAACGGTTGAACCAATCTGGGCGGGGGCGTTGTCACGCCCCTGCCTGCCTTTTGCGAATGGAGTACGACATGCCGGGCAACCTGAGTTTTGACGATCTGAAATCCCGTGTCGCGGCGGGCACCATCGACACCGTGCTGGTCTGTGCGGTGGATATGCAGGGCCGCCTGATGGGCAAACGCTTTCACGCCGTGAATTTCGTTGAGACCTCTTTCAAGGAGACCCATTGCTGCAATTACCTGCTGGCCACGGATCTTGAGATGGCAACACCGGCCGGTTATGCCTCGACCTCCTGGGAAAAGGGATATGGCGATTACGTGATGGCGCCGGACCTGAGCACCATCCGTCCGCTGCCCTGGCTGGACGGCACGGCGATGGTGCTGTGCGATATTCTGGATCACCACCACAAACCGGTGCCGCATGACCCGCGCGGCATGTTGAAAAAGCAGATTGCGCGTCTGGCCGACCTGGGGTTCGAGGCGCAGATGGCCACGGAACTGGAATTCTTCCTGTTCGAGAAAACCCTGGACGAAATCCGCAAGGGCGGATTCACGGATCTGACCCCGATCAGCGGCTATAACGAGGATTACCACATCTTCCAGACCTCCAAGGAGGAACATGTGATGCGCCCGGTGCGTAATCACCTCTTTGCCGCCGGTCTGCCGATTGAAAACACAAAGGGCGAGGCCGAGGCGGGGCAGGAAGAGCTGAACATCCGCTATGCCCCCGCGCTGGACTGTGCCGATCACCACACCATTGCCAAACACGCGGTCAAGGAGATCGCCTGGCAGCAGGGCCATGCCGCGAGTTTCCTGCCGAAATGGCACCCGGACCGGGTGGGGTCTTCGAGCCATGTGCACCAGTCGCTCTGGAAAGACGGCAAGCCCGTGTTCTTTGACCCGGAGGCCGATCTGGGCATGACCGATCTGATGCGGCATTACATGGCCGGGCTGATCGCCTATGCGCCGGATTATACTTTCTTCCTTGCGCCCTATGTGAACAGCTACAAGCGTTTTTCCAAGGGCACCTTTGCGCCGACAAAAACCGTCTGGTCCATCGACAACCGCACCGCCGGGTTCCGTCTGTGCGGCGAGGGGACAAAGGGGGTGCGCGTGGAATGCCGGGTGGGCGGGTCCGACCTGAACCCCTATCTGGCGCAGGCCGCGATGCTGGCCGCCGGGATCAAGGGGATCGAGGACAAGATGGAACTGGCCGCGCCGACCACCGGTGACGTTTACGAGGACGCCAAGGCGGCGGATATTCCGCAGACCCTGCGCGCCGCCACGGAAACCCTGCGCAATTCCACCTTCCTGCGCGAGGTGATGGGCGATGACGTGATCGACCATTACACCCGCTGTGCCGAATGGGAGCAGGAGGAGTTCGACCGCGCGGTGACGGATTGGGAAATTGCACGCGGATTTGAAAGGGCCTGACATGATCACTTGTACTTCTCCTATCGACGGGTCGGTCTATGCCGAACGGCCCACGCTGACACTGGACGAGGCGCAGGGCGCCGTGGCGGAGGCGCGGGCGGCCCAGGCGACCTGGGCCGCGCTGCCGCTGGAAGACCGGATTGCGCGGGTTCAGGCGGGGGTCGCCAATGTGGGCGTGATGAACGATGCCATCGTGCCGGAACTGGCGCATCAGATGGGCCGCCCGGTGCGTTATGGCGGTGAATTCGGCGGCTTCAACGAGCGCGCCTCCTACATGGCCGGGATCGCGGCAGAGGCACTGGCCGAGATCACCATAGAGGACAGCGACAGCTTTCGCCGGGTGATCAAACGGGTGCCGCATGGGCTGGTGCTGGTGATCGCGCCCTGGAACTATCCCTATATGACGGCAATCAACACGGTGGCACCGGCGCTGATCGCGGGGAATGCGGTGATGCTGAAACATGCCAGCCAGACCCCGCTGGTGGGCGAACGCCTGGCAGAGGCGTTCCACGCCGCCGGCGTGCCGAAGGCGGTTTTCCAGAATGTGTTCCTTGACCACCAGACCACCTCTGACCTGATTGCGGCGAAGTCATTCGGTTTTGTGAACTTTACCGGCTCGGTCAGTGGCGGTCAGTCGATTGAACGCGCGGCGGCGGGCACCTTTACCGGGCTTGGGCTGGAACTGGGCGGCAAGGACCCCGGCTATGTCCGGGCGGATGCCAATGTCGAGGCGGCGGCGGAAACGCTGATTGACGGGGCCATGTTCAATGCCGGGCAATGCTGCTGCGGGATCGAGCGGATTTACGTGCATGCGGATGTCTATGACGCCTTCGTCGCCAAGGCGGTTGCCATTGTCGAAGGCTACAAGCTGGGCAATCCACTGGACCCGGAAACCACGCTTGGCCCGATGGCGCAGCCCCGGTTCGCCGATCTGGTGCGCGCCCAGACGGCTGAGGCGGTGTCGATGGGTGCGAATGCGCTGATCGACCCGGCGCTGTTCCCGCAGGACGGCGGGGCCTATCTGATGCCGCAGATCCTGACGGATGTGACCCACGAGATGCGGGTCATGCGCGAGGAAAGCTTTGGCCCGGTGGTGGGCATCATGCGGGTGTCCGGTGACGACGAAGCGGTCGCGCTGATGAACGACAGCGACTATGGCCTGACCGCGTCGATCTGGACCGGCGATAGTGCCGGGGCAGAGGCGCTGGGGGACAAGATTGAAACCGGCACCGTTTTCCTGAACCGTGCCGATTACCTGGACCCTGCGCTGTGCTGGACCGGTTGCAAGGACACCGGGCGCGGCGGGGGATTGTCGGTGATCGGCTATCACAACCTCACCCGTCCCAAATCATACCATCTCAAGAAAGCCTGACCCATGACGCTTACCGCCAACTGGTCCTATCCCACCGCCGTCCGCTTTGGTGCCGGACGTATCTCGGAAATTGCGGAGGCCTGCGCCGCCGCGGGCATCCGGAAGCCGCTGCTGGTCACCGACCGGGGGCTTGCCTCGATGGAAATCACGACGCGCACGCTGGACCTGCTGGAAGGTGCCGGGCTGGGCCGCGCGATGTTTGCCGAGGTGGACCCGAACCCCACTGACAGGAACGCCGAGGAAGGTGTCCGCGTCTACCGCGAGGGCGGGCATGACGGGGTGGTCGCCTTTGGCGGCGGCTCGGGTCTGGACCTGGGCAAGGTCATTGCCTTCATGGCGGGGCAAACGCGTCCGCTGATGGATTTCGAGGACATCGGCGACTGGTGGACACGGGCCGACCCCGAGGCGATTGCGCCCATCGTGGCGGTGCCCACCACCGCCGGAACCGGATCGGAAGTGGGCCGCGCCAGCGTCATCACCAAATCCGATACGGCGGAGAAAAAGATCATCTTTCACCCCAGGATGCTGCCGCGTGTCGTGATCTGCGACCCGGAACTGACGGTGGGCATGCCGCCCTTCATCACCGCCGGGACCGGGCTGGATGCCTTTGCCCATTGCGTCGAGGCATTTTCCTCGCCGCATTATCATCCGATGTCGCAGGGCATGGCGCTGGAAGGGATGCGGCTGGTCAAGGACCATCTGCCGCGCGCCTATGCGGATGGCACCGATATCGAGGCGCGGGCGCATATGATGTCGGCAGCGGCCATGGGGGCCACCGCGTTTCAGAAGGGGTTGGGGGCGATCCATGCGCTGTCACATCCCATCGGCGCGATCTATCACACCCATCACGGCACCACGAATGCGGTCTGCATGCCTGCGGTGCTGCAGTTCAACCGGCCAGAGATCGAAGGGGTGATCGCGCAGGCGGCGCGGTATCTGGGCATCGACGGGGGCTTTGACGGTTTTGCGGCCTTCGTGGACGATTTGAATGCGTCGATGGCCATTCCCAAGTCGCTGGGCGACATGGGGATCAAGAACCTGGACATGGACCGCGTGGTCAAGGGGGCGCTGGCCGATCCTAGTACTGGCGGGAACCCCGTGAAGATGACGGCAGAAAATACGCGGGCGCTGTTGGAAAATATCCTCTGACGCATCGGCTGTCAGCTGTATCTGGCCGGGGCGGTTGTACTGCCCCGGCGCACTGGGCGTCCGCGCCCGGCGGTTTCAGACTCTCGCGGGACGACATGTCATTCTAAAGCGCCCCGCCTTAAACTTGAATCGCCAATACCCTGCCGCGCTGCGCGCTCTCGGGACATTGGCGAAGTGATATGTTTCAGGTTAAAGGCGGGACGCTGTAGACCTGTCAAAAATGACATGTCTTCATTTGCAGGAGGCAGCATTTTGCCAACAGGCTGAGCGCCACAGAATGCTGCGGAAAGGCGGCATGGACTGGCGGCGTTCAGGTTCAGGGCCCGATTGCGTTTGGGGCGGCCTGACCCCGCGCACATCGCCAGTGTCCAAACCACTGGCCGCCCGGCAGGGCAGCAAGGGTCGGGGTGGCACCTCAGTCCTTGAACACTGCCAATCCCAGCCATTCCGCAATCAGGGCGGGGGTTTCCTCGCCCTCGATCTCGACCGTCAGAAGGTTCTCGCGCATCATCTTTTCCTTGCCGCGCGCGCGCGCGGCTTGCAGCGTAAAGCGCCCGCGCAGCCGCGATCCGGCCAGCACGGGTTTGAGAAACCGCAGTTTGTTCATGCCATAGTTTACGCCCATCACCTGACCGGGCAGCATCGAAAAACAGTCATAGGCAAAGCGGCTGGCCAGCGACAGGGTCAGGAACCCATGCGCGATGGCCCCGCCAAAGGGCGTCTCGGCCGCCGCGCGTTCCGGGTCCACGTGAATCCATTGCGTGTCATGGGTGGTCTCGGCGAATTGGTCGATCATCGCCTGATCGACCAGAATCCAGTTCGACACACCAACTTCGGTGCCGATCAGTTTTTCGCTGGCCGCGAGGGCCTCTTGCATGGCGGACATCTTCTGCGCTCCTTCAGCTTGGGTCGGCGGCAACGCGCACCATGCGCTTGCCCTTGTTGTCACCGGCCAGCAGGCCGATCAGCGCCGCCGGGGCGTTTTCAAGCCCCTCGACGATATCCTCGGTGACCTTGATCTGTCCGCTGGCCACCCAATGTTGCAGGGCACGCAGGCATTTGGCGTCGTTCCGGGCGAAATCCATCACGATGAACCCTTCCATCCTGAGCCGTTTGACCACAATCGCGCCGGGCAGGTTGCGCGGGCCGGAGGGCGCGTCGGTGTCATATTGGCTGATCGCGCCACAGCAGACAACACGGCCCTTTTCGTTCATGACATTCAGCGCGGACTCCAGGACCTTGCCGCCCACGTTGTCAAAATAGACATCCGCCCCGTCCGGGCAGGCCTCGGCTAGCGCGCGCGACATGCCGCCCTCGCGGTAGTCGACGCAGGCGTCAAAGCCGAGTTCCTCCTGCACCCATTTGCATTTCTCCGGGCCTCCGGCGATGCCCACCACCCGGCATCCCAGCGCCTTGGCGATCTGGCCCACATAGGCGCCAACCGATCCGGCCGCAGCCGAAACCAGCACGGTTTCGCCCGCCACCGGCTGCCCGATGGAGATCAGCCCGTGATAGGCGGTCTTGCCCGCAATGCCATAGACCGACATCAGGTTCGAAAGCTGCGGCACCTTCGGGAGTTTCTGGGCCTGGTGGGCGGGCAGGGTGATGTAGTCGGACCATGTGGCCTCTGCGGCCACAACGTCGCCGACGGACAGCCTTGGGCTGTTGGAGGCCATGACCTCGCAGATCGCATAGGTCGGCATGGCATCACCTGCCTGCACGGCGGCGCGGTAGGTGGCACCCTTCATCCAGGACCGGTTTGCCGCGTCGATGGACAGCAGGATCACGCGCAGCAGCACCTCGCCCTCGCCGGGTTCGGGCATGGCGGTCTCTGTCATCCTGAAATGTTCGGGGGTCAGCGCATCGCTGGGCAGTTCGGCAATCACGATCTGGCGATTTGTCATGGGATATGTCCTATTGGGTTGATGTGAGAAGGAGTGAGGTATGAGCAATGAAGCGCGCCAGCACAGGTTTCAGCCCCCGCCGGGGGCGGCGGACCTGTTGCTGATCCGCCATGGGGAGACGCAGGCGGCGATCCGGGGGCAGAATTTCCCGATGGTGGACGGGCAGGGCGACCCGGCGCTGCGCCCCGAGGGCGAGGCACAGGCCCGCGCGGTTGCGGCGCGGCTGAAGGACCAGCCGATCCGGGCGATCTATGTGACCACCATGCGGCGCACCCATCAGACCGCCGCCCCCCTGGCCGGGGCGCTGGGCCTGACGCCGAAAGTCGAGGCGGATTTGCGCGAGGTGCATCTGGGCGACTGGGATGGCGGTGAATACCGGTTCCGCGCCGCCGAGAACGATCCGATCATCCAGCGCATGCGGGAGGCGCAGGATTGGGGCGAAATTCCGGGGGCGGAGCCGCGCGACGCCTTTCATGAGCGTGTGCAGCGCGGATTGACCCGCGTGGCGGCGGCGCATCCGGATGAACTGGTGGCGGTTGTGGTCCATGGCGGGGTCATCGCGGCGGCGCTGGCGCTGGCCACCGCATCGCGGCCTTTCGGTTTCACGGGGGCTGACAACGGGTCGATCAGCCGGTTGGTGGTGCAGGGCAATCAGATGACCCTGCGCGGTTTCAATGATGTGTCGCATCTCTAGCAGGATGCGAGCCCGGCCCGGCGGTGATGCCGGGCCGGCCTGATCAATCCACCGTCAGCACAACCTTGCCCAGCACCTTGCGGTCCTGCATCAACTCCAGCGCCTCTGCCGCCTTTTCCAGCGGGAAACTTGCCGAAATACGCGGTTTGATCTTGCCTTCGGCATACATGCGGAACAGGTCCTGCATGTTCTCCGCATGGGCATCGGGTTCACGCGCGGTATGCGCGCCCCAGAAGACGCCGACAATCTGACAGCCCTTGAGCAGGGTCAGGTTCAGCGGCAGCTTGGGGATGCCCGCCGGGAAGCCCACAACCAGGAACCGGCCCTTCCAGGCCAATGCGCGCACGGCAGGTTCGGCATAATTGCCGCCCACCGCGTCATAGACCACATCGACACCGTCGCCGCCTGCCAGTTTCTTGATCTGGGCGGAAAATTCCTTTTGCGCGTCGCGGTCCAACTCGCGCGGATAGATCAGTGTTTCGTCGGCGCCGAGGTCGCGGCAGAACTGTGCCTTTTCCTCGGACGACACGGCGGCAATCACCCGCGCGCCCGCCGCCTTGCCCAGTTCGATGGCCGCCGCACCAACGCCGCCTGCCGCACCAAGGATCAGCAGGGTTTCGCCCGGCTGGATCGCCGCGCGGTCCTTGAGCGCATGATGCGAGGTGCCATAGGTCAGCACCAGACAGGAGGCTTCGTCATATGGCATGTTGTCGGGGATCTTGATGACCTTGGCCGCGTCCGCCACGACATGGGTGGCAAAGCCGCCAAAGCCGGTCATGGCCAGAACCCGGTCGCCGGGGGCAAGGCCTGTCACGCCGTCACCGACTGCCTCGATCTCTCCCGCGACTTCGCCGCCCGGCGCAAAGGGGCGTGGCGGTTTCATCTGATACATGTCACGAATGATCAGCGTGTCGGGAAAGTTGAGCCCGGCGGCATGCACCCGCAGCCGCACCTGGCCCTTGCCGGGCTGGGGTGTGTCGATCTCTTTCAGGACCAGGGTTGCCGGTCCGCCCGGTGCTTCGCTCAGCATCGCCTTCATCTGTAATTCCTCCCGAATTCGGTTGCGCCTCAGTAGGGGACGCAGCGTCTCTTCTTGTCAATCCAATTTCGAAAGGGCATTCTGCTCTGCGGAATGTTACGGCAGAAAGTGACGCAGCGTTCCCTTGGGAGGGAGATATATATGAGTGTCGAAACGACGCCTGATGCGGTCCGTGAGGAAACGGCGCCCGATGCGTTCCGCGAGGAGTTGCGGGCCTGGCTTGAGGAAAACTGTCCGCAGGAAATGCGGGACGGCAAGATGGCCGAGAACAGCATCTGCTGGGGCGGCAAGAACTGGCAGTTCACCAGTGATGCCCAAAAGCAATGGCTGGAGCGTTGCGCGGCCAGGGGCTACACCGTGCCGACATGGCCAAAGGACTATGGCGGGGCCGGGCTGAACCGGGCGCAGGAAAAGATATTCCATCAGGAAATGGACCGTATCAATGCACGCAAGCCGTTGCAGAGCTTTGGCATCTGGATGCTTGGGCCCGCGCTGCTGCACTTTGGTTCTCACGAACAGAAACTGCATTATCTGCCGCCTATCGCGCGTGGTGAAATCCGCTGGTGCCAGGGCTATTCCGAGCCGGGTGCCGGGTCGGATCTGGCCAATGTGCAGACCAGAGGGGAGGACAAGGGCGATCACTGGCTGGTCAACGGGCAGAAGATCTGGACCTCCTACGCGGACAAGGCGGACTGGATATTCGCGCTGGTGCGCACCGACCGCGAAGCCCCCAAGCACAAGGGCATTTCCTTTCTGCTGATGAACATGGAAGACGCGGGCGTCGACACCCGCCCGATCAAGATGATCTCTGGCATCTCGCCCTTCTGCGAGACGTTCTTTACCGACGTGAAGGTGCCCAAGGATCAGATCGTGGGCGAAGAGAATCGCGGCTGGGACGTGGCGAAATACCTGCTGACCCACGAGCGCGAGATGATTTCCGGTGGCGGCGCGGGCCTGTCGGGCGGCGGTCGCGCCTTGGGCGCGGTGATCAATGACACGATGGAGGGTCTGACGGATGCGACCCTGCGTGCCGACGCTATGCGCTGCGAGATTGATTCGCTGGCCATCGGCCTCACGCTTGAGCGCTACAAGGATCAGGCAGAGGCCGGGCAGGGCGCGGGCGATGCCTCCGCCATGCTGAAATACATGGGCACCGAGCTGAACAAGCAGCGGCATGAGCTGATGATGACCGCAGGTGGTTCGGACGCATTGGAATGGGATGGCCCGCTGGGCAACCGCGCGGGCGACTGGCTGCGCACCAAGGCGAATTCGATCGAGGGCGGCACCAGCGAGGTGATGCTGTCGATTGTCTCGCGCCGTGTTTTGGGATTGCCGGGGTAGGAAGATGGAAAAACTTGTACTGACGGAAGAGGAAACCATGCTTGCCGATATGGCGCGCGGGTTTCTGGATGGCGCGGCACCTGTCGCCAAGCTGCGCAAGATGCGCGATGCGGGGGACACGCAGGATTCCGCGCTATGGAAAGAAATGGCCGACATGGGCTGGGCCGGGGTGCTGGTGCCGGAGGCGCAGGGCGGCTCTGACATGGGCTATGCCGCCGCCAATGTGCTGGCGCGCGAAATGGGCAAGACACTGGCGGTCAGCCCCTTCATCTCAAGCGCGGTGATTGCGGCAACAGCCCTGCGGCAGGTCGCGGATGCCCGTGCAGAGGCAGCACTGGCGCGCATCGCGGCGGGGGAGGCGACCTATGCGCTGGCGGTGGACGAGGGGATCAAGTTTGACCCCGAGGCCACGCAGATGACAGCCCGCGCCGATGGCAACGGTTTCCGGCTGAGTGGCAAGAAGCAGTTCGTTGTCGATGGCGCGATGGCGGACCGGCTGCTGGTGCTGGCGCGGACGGACAATGGGCTGACCCTGTTCGACATTCCCGCCGACCGGGCGGGTGTCACCCGCGACCGGACCAACATGATCGACGCCCGCGATGCGGCGCGGATCACCTTTGACGACGTGGAGGCCACGGGCGAGGACGTGCTGGGCCAGGTCGATCAGGCGATGACGGTGTTGAAACCGGCGTTGATGGCGGGCCAGGGCGCGCTGGCCGCCGAGATGACGGGGCTGGCCGCCGGGGCCTTTGACATGACGGTGGGCTACCTGAAGGAGCGCAAGCAATTCGGCGTCGAGATCGCCCGTTTTCAGGCGCTCCAGCATCGGGCGGCACATCTGTGGTGCGAGATCGAGGTGACGGCCTCGGCGATCCTGAATGCGGGCCGGATGATGGATGCGGACCCGGAGAATGCGGCGCTGGCCGTCTCGCTGGCCAAGGCGCGCGCGACGCAGACCGCGACGCTGGCGGTACAGGAAGGGGTGCAGATGCACGGTGGCATCGGCATGACGGATGCCTATGATATGGGGTTCTACATGAAACGCGCGCGGGTGGGTGCGGAATGGCTGGGCGATTACAGCTATCACGCTGAACAGGTCGCTGCGGCAAGGGGGTTTTGAATGGATATCAACACGTTATTCGGTCTTGAGGGCAAGGTCGCATTGGTCACGGGCGGTGCCACGGGCATTGGCCGGATGGCGGCGGAGGCGCTGGTGCGTGCCGGTGCCACTGTGCTGCTGGCCAGCCGCAAGGGCGAGGCCTGCGAAGCGGTTGCGAAAGAGCTGAACGCCATGGGTGCCTCGGGCAAGGCCGTCGGTTTTGCCGGTGATGTGGGCACCGAGGAGGGCGTCGATGCGCTGGTCTCAACCGTGCAGCAATACACCGACCGGCTGGACATTCTGATGAACAACGCGGGCATCACATGGGGCGCGCCCCTGGGCGATTTCCCGTTCAAGGCCTGGGAAAAGGTGATGAACGTCAATGTGGCGGGGTTGTTCGACCTGACGCAGAAACTGCTCCCGATGCTGCGCGCGGCGGGAACCGTCGATGACCCTGCGCGGGTGGTCAATGTCGGTTCCGTCATGGGAGAGCGCGAGATGGGCGACGGTGCCTACAGCTATTCCGCGTCAAAGGCCGCTGTCATTCACCTGAGCAAGATCCTCGCCAAGGAACTGGCCGGTGACGCCATCACCGTGAACAGCCTTGCGCCGGGACCTTTCGTCAGTCGCATGACCGCCTTTGCCACCCATGACGAAGGGATGCGCAGCAAGGTCGGCGATGACGTGCCGCTGAAACGGGTGGGCCGGGACGAGGATATCGCGGGCTGCATGTTGTTCCTCTGCGGACGGGGCGGTGCCTATGTCACCGGCGCGGTGATTCCGGTTTCGGGCGGCATCAATGTGATGTCCGGCCCCAATATTTTTGAACAGGCGCTGCACTGATGGCTGAAATCCGATTTGATGGCAGGGTGGCGATTGTCACCGGCGCGGGGGTCGGCCTGGGTCGGTCCCATGCCCTGGGCCTTGCCGCGCGCGGGGCCAAGGTGGTTGTCAACGATCTGGGCGTGTCGCGCGACGGCACCGGCACATCGTCAGAGGCGGCCAAAGCCGTGGTGGCCGAGATCGAGGCCATGGGCGGCGAGGCGATGAGCCACGGCGCCGATGTCTCGGATGAGGACGCGGTCAAGGATATGGTGGCGCAGGCGATGGACGCCTGGGGCCGCATCGACATCTGCGTGAACAACGCGGGCATCCTGCTGGACAAGACCTTTGCCAAGATGGAAATGTCCGCATTCCGCAAGGTGGTGGACGTGCATCTGATCGGCTCTGCCAATGTGGCCCATGCCTGCTGGCCAATCATGCGTGCACAGAAATACGGGCGCATCGTGCTGACCTCCTCCGCGTCGGGGCTTTATGGCAACTTTGGTCAGTCGAACTATGGCGCGGCCAAGGCGGCGATGCTGGGGCTGATGAATGTACTGCATATGGAAGGCGCGCGCGACAACATCCGGGTGAACACGCTGGCCCCTACGGCGGCGACCCGGATGACCGCCGACCTGCTGCCGGCAGAGGCGCAGGAGCTGCTGGCCCCGGAAACCATCACGCCGGGTCTGCTGTATCTGGTCAGCGAGGATGGGCCAAGCCAGGTCATTCTGGGTGCCGGTGCAGGCAGCTTTGCCGAAACCCGGGTCTATGAGACACGCGGCATCACCCTGATGGGGGAGGACAACACCCCTGAAGAGGTGGCGGCGCGTTTCGACGACATCCGCGACCCCAAGGACCAAGAACAACTGGGCGATGCCTTCGGCCAGACCAAGAAATACGCCCTCAATGCAGCTCGGGCCCGTGGCCTGAAGCTCGACTGGTAAAATAGGAGACTACACATGCGTGACGCAGTAATCGTATCGACCGCCCGGACCCCGATCGGCAAGGCCTATCGCGGGGCATTCAACAACACCACGCCGCAGGAACTGGCGGGTCATGCCGTTGAACACGCGGTCAAACGCGCCGGGGTGGACCCTGCCGAAATTCAGGATTGCATCATCGGCGCGGCCCTTCAGCAGGGCCATTCTGCGGGTAATATCGCCCGTCAGGCCGCGATCCGCGCGGGCCTGCCGGTCACGGTTGCCGGCATGTCGCTGGACCGTCAATGTGCCTCTGGCATGATGGCGATTGCCACGGCGGCCAAACAGGTGGTGATGGATGGCATGGACGTGGTTGTCGGCGGCGGGGTGGACAGCATCTCGATGGTGCAGACCCCGGAAATGCGGGTCAAGGCGGACGGATGGCTGAAAGAACACAAGCCGGAAATCTACATGTCCATGCTGGAGACGGCAGAGACCGTGGCCGCGCGCTATAACGTCAGCCGCGAGCGTCAGGACGAATATGCCGCGCGCTCGCAGGAGCTGACCCATCTGGCGCAGGAAGCGGGCAAGTTCGACGATGAGATCGTGCCACTGACCAGCAAGATGATGGTGCAGAACAAGGAAACCAAGGAGATCACCGAGCACGAGGTGACGCTGGAGAAGGACGAGGGCAACCGCCCCGGCACCACCGCGGAAAGCCTTGCGGGCCTCCAGCCGGTGCACAAGAACGGCATCCACATTGCGGAAGGCAAGTACATCACTGCCGGGAACGCGTCGCAATTGTCGGATGGCGCTTCTGCCACCGTGGTGATGGAGGCGAAGAAGGCCGAGCAGATGGGCTTGCAACCGCTGGGCCGCTATGTCGGCGTGATGGCGGCGGGCTGTGAGCCCGACGAGATGGGCATCGGCCCGATCTATGCCGTGCCGCCGCTGCTCAAGGCGCATGGGCTGACCATGGATGACATCGGCCTGTGGGAACTGAACGAGGCTTTTGCGGTGCAGGTGATCCAGTCCCGCGATGTGCTGGGCATTCCGGACGAACTGCTGAACGTGAACGGCGGCGCGATCTCCATCGGGCATCCCTATGGCATGTCCGGCGCACGTATGGTCGGCCACGCGCTGATCGAGGGCAAGCGGCGCGGTGCCAAATATGTCGTCTGCACCATGTGTGTCGGCGGCGGCATGGGTGCTGCGGGCCTGTTCGAGGTCCTGTGAACCACGCCCGCCCCATAGCGCGTGGGCTGCGCCCGCGTTACGAGATCCTCGGGTCAAGCCCGAGGATGACGGGTGGATGGGATGAGGTCCTCGGGTCAGGCCCGAGGATGACCCGAGGGGCTCTTCCCACCCGCGTCACTCCATTGACGCCCTGACCATGCGCTTTGCCAACAAGAGGGGCGGGTTCACACGCCCCCTGACCGTCAATATGACCCTGACAGGAGCCACGATGCCCCGCGACGATTCCCATCTGCCCAAGGCGCTGCAAGGGTTGCGCCTGCCCATGATCGCCTCGCCCTTGTTCATCATTTCGGTGCCGAAACTGGTGATTGCGCAGTGCAAGGCGGGCATCGTCGGTGCCTTTCCTGCGCTGAATGCGCGTGAGGGTGAGGGCGAGCATCCGCTGCTCGACACCTGGCTGACCGAAATCCGCGAGGAACTGGACCGGCACAACCAGTCGAACCCCGATCATCCGGCAGCGCCCTATGCGGTGAACCAGATCGTACACCGGTCGAACGGCAGGCTTGAGCGCGATCTGGAGATTTGCGCGAAACACGCGGTGCCGATCTGGATCACCTCGTTGGGTGCGCGCGTGGAGGTGAACGAGGCCGCGCATTCCTGTGGCGGCATCGTGCTGCATGACATCATCAACAATTCCTTTGCAAAGAAGGCGATCGAAAAGGGCGCGGATGGTCTGGTTGCCGTAGCGGCGGGCGCGGGCGGTCACGCCGGGCAACAGTCCCCCTTT
Source organism: Sulfitobacter sp. EhC04 (assembly GCF_001650875.1). GTDB lineage: Bacteria > Pseudomonadota > Alphaproteobacteria > Rhodobacterales > Rhodobacteraceae > Sulfitobacter. Next base: position 71,954 of record NZ_LXYI01000010.1, on the reverse strand, counting down.
GCCCTGATGCGCGAAATCCGCGAATGGTTTGCCGGGCCGGTGGCCCTGTCAGGGGCCATCGCCACGGGCGAGGCGCTGCTGGCTGCGCGCGCGATGGGGGCCGATCTGGGCTATACCGGGTCACCCTTTATCGCCACGCAAGAGGCAAACGCCGACGACGCCTACAAGAACATGATCGTCGCGGGCGGGGCCGAGGATATTGTTTATTCGTCTTTGTTCACAGGGGTTTGGGGCAACTACCTCAAGGCATCCGTGCGCAATGCGGGGATGGACCCGGACGATCTGCCGACGGCGGATGCGTCTTCGATGAATTTTGGACAGGACCGCGAAAAACCGAAAGCCTGGAAAACCATCTGGGGGTCCGGTCAGGGCATTGGCGCGGTGAAGTCCGTGGGCCCTGCAGGTGACATCGTGACCCGGATGGCGCGCGAGTATCTCGCCGCGGGCAAGAAACTGGCAGCGGAGTTTTCATGAAGCATGCGCTTGAAACGATAGAGGGCGGGAACGGGCACCTTGGGGATGCCCTGCCTCCCGCTTGGTCCAGCTTGTGGGTGCACCATGGCTGAAATGGTCGTCATCCGGCATGGTCAGGCATCCTTTGGCCAGGACAACTATGATGTGCTGTCCGACCTTGGCCACCGGCAGGCGGCTGCTGTGGGCGCAGTGCTGCGCGACATGGGCTGGGTGCCGGACCGTCTGGTCACCGGCACGCTGGCCCGGCAAAAGGACACGCTGTCGGCCATGGGTTTTGCCGCCGCGCCGGAGGAGCACGCCGGCTTTAACGAATATGATTTTCACGATCTGCTGCATGCGCGATATCGCGGCAAGGTGCCGGATCCGGTCAAGGGGGACCGCAAGACCCATTTCCGGGCGCTGCGGGATACAATATTCGAATGGCAGGAAGATGCCTTTGACGGGGCGGCGGAGACCTGGGGCCAATTCGCCGCGCGGGTCGAAGCGGCCCGCGTCTTTGCCACCGATACGGATGCCAGGCGGGTGCTGGTCATCTCGTCGGGGGGCGTCATAGGACAATTGACGGCAACATCCCTCGGGGCGCCCATCGGCCAGATGATGAACCTGAACCTACAGGTCAAGAATTCCTCCATCACGCGTTTCATGTTCTCGGGCAACAGTTTCTCCCTGCATGAGTTCAACGCCACACCGCATTTTTCGCACGCCGCGGGTGCGGAACTGCTAAGCTATAGTTAAGGACCTATTCATGAGCGCAGACACACAGACATTGGACCAGGCCGCCGTCAGCGCCTATCTGCGCGACAACCTTCCGGGTTTCGAGGGGCTGACCGGTGTCACCAAGTTCCAGGGCGGTCAGTCGAACCCGACCTTCCTGTTGGAAACGCCCGGCCGCAAATTCGTTCTGCGGCGCAAGCCCCCCGGTGTGCTGTTGAAATCCGCCCATGCGGTTGACCGCGAGTTTCGCGTGCAGAGCGCGCTGGCCGACACCGATGTGCCGGTCGCGAAAATGCATCTGCTGTGCGAGGATGACGCGGTGATCGGGTCGGCGTTTTACATCATGGACCACGTGCCGGGCCGCAACTTCAACCAACCCTCGATGGAGGGGGTGTCGGTGCAGGACCGGGGCCGGATCTTCGACGAGATGAACCGCGTGCTGGCCGCGCTGCACGAGGTCGACATCGACGCCGTGGGGCTGAGCGACTATGGGCCGGAGGGCAATTACTTTGAACGGCAGGTCGGGCGCTGGTCAAAGCAGTACAAGGCCTCCGAGACCGAGGATATCCCGGCCATGAACCATCTGATGGAGGCGCTGGTGGCTGAACGCCCCGCCGAGGATGGCCAGCGGACGCTGGTTCATGGTGACTATCGGCTCGACAACATGATCTATGACGCGGAGACCACCGATTGCCGGGCTGTGCTGGACTGGGAATTGTCCACCATCGGCCATCCCTTTGCCGATCTTGCGGCGGTCATCATGCAATGGCAGATGCCCGCGGGTGCCGAGGGGCGCGGCATGGCCGGGCTTGACCGGGCGGCCCTGGGCCTGCCCTCGGACGAAGAGTTTATTTCGGCCTATTGCCAACGGCGCGGGCTGAAGGGTATCGACCATTTCGGCTATTATCTGGCTTTCAATTTTTTCCGGATGGCGGCGATCATCCAGGGCGTTCTCAAGCGTGCCCTGGACGGCAATGCCTCCAACCCCGAGCGTGCTATGAAAGTGGGAAAATATGTTCCCGTTTTCGCGCAGCACGGGGCGGATGCACTCAAGCGGTAAAGAGACCTATGGACGAATTTGACACCGCCCTCGGCGACGGCAAAGACCGGAATTTTGTGACCGCGCTGGCCCGCGGCCTTGATATCCTGCGCTGTTTCCGCCCCAACGAAGTAACGCTGACAAATTCGGATTTTTCGGAGCGGACGGGGCTGCCCAAGGCAACGATTTCGCGGCTGACCCATACGCTCTGCGCGCTGGATTACCTTGTGGCCGACACGCGGGTCGGCACCTACCGGCTGAGCGCCGGTGTGCTTCAACTTGGTTTCAACGCCCTGAACTCCATGGACATATCTGCCCGCGCCGAAACGGAAATGCGCGCACTTCGGGACGGGCCGAACAGCTATATCACCGTGGCGCTGGGCGAACCGCACCGGCTGGACGTGATTTATGTCGCCACGCAGAATTCATTCGAAGGTGTCTCCCTGACCATGCGGGTCGGATCGCGCCTGTCACTGTTCCGGTCCGCCATCGGGCGGGCGATCCTGGTCGGCATGTCGGACGCGGAACGCGAACGCATCTTCGAGGTGGCAGCACAACACGGACCGGACCTCGAAGACGAAGGGCGGGCGAACTACAAGGCCGGCCTGAGCGAATACACCGCCAAGGGCTTCTGTTCCAGCTATGGCGATTGGCGCAGCGATGTGAACGGTATCGCTGTGCCCGTGATGGGTATGGATGGCAAACGCGTCTACGGGCTGAACGTTGGCGGACCGTCATTCGGGGTTAAGAAAAAGCAGCTTGAAACCGTCTATGCCCCCCGCCTGATCAAGGCGGCGGAGCTGATCGGCATGCGCGGCTGAGCGGCTGATTAGGCCAAAGAGAATCGCCTGAAATTAAGCGGACACTTGTTTCGCACAGCGGAATGTGCGGAAGTCAGAATATTTCGTGATACTTGAGAAGTCGTGATTTTTGATCCGATTTCTCACATTTTCGATAGAGAAATCACCCGGTTTTCGAAGGTTCAAAAAACCGGGAAAATGCTGATTTTACAGTCGTTTCGCCTCCAGTATTCCACGCCTTTCCAGTTGCCTGTTTCCGTTTATTATTCAATTTCAGCGTCTTATCGGGGGTATCGCGCTTGTGAGCAGAATCCGATCGTTGCCTGAATGTATGGCAGCGCCCCGGTTTCCGGCCAAAGTGACGCTAGGTTGGATGCCATCACGAGCCTTGACTTTGGCCTCTGGTATGCAAGGCTCAGCAGGCGACCGGAAGCGTCCAGAGCGAACGCAAAACAGGTCGCCATAGGGAGGAATATATGAAAAATATCACCAAGCTGGGCGTGGTCTCGGCCCTGTCACTTATTGTGGGCGCTTCCGCGTCCTTTGCCGAAACAATCAAGATCGCCTTTATTGACCCGCTGAGCGGACCTTTCGCAAGCACCGGTGCAAACGGGTTGCATCAGTTCGAATTCGCGTCGGACTATATGGTCAACCAGAAGGGCGGTGTGCTGGACGGCGACATGTTCGAGGTTGTCGCTTTCGACAACAAGATCAGCCCCAAGGAATCCCTGATCCAGTTGCAGGTCGCGATTGACCAGGGCATCCGCTATATCGTGCAGGGCAACAGTTCAGGTGTGGCGAACGCGCTGACCGAAGCGATTGACAAGCACAACCGCCGTAACCCAGACAGCCGTGTTCTGTTCCTGAACTACGCCGCCGTCGACCCGGCACTGACCAACGAAAAGTGCAACTTCTGGCACTTCCGTTTCGACGCCAACGCGGACATCAAGATGGATGCGCTGACCGATGTGATCGTCGCGGACGAGAACATCAAGAAGGTCTATATCATCGGTCAGGACTATTCCTTCGGCAAGGCCGTGTCTGACGCGGCGAACATGATGCTTGGGGAAAAGCGTGACGACATCGAAGTTGTCGGCGATGAGCTGCATCCCATCGGCAAGGTCAAGGATTTCACCCCATATGCGCGCAAGATCGTTGCATCCGGTGCGGATGCCGTGATTACCGGCAACTGGGGTGCCGACATGCTGGGTCTGGGCAAGGCGATCATCGACAATGGTTTCGAGGGTCCGATCTATACGTACTATGCGGCGGGTTCCGGCATGACGGCAGCCTTTGGCGAGAGCGGGAAAGACCGCATTCGCCTGATTTCCCAGGGCAGCATCAACCCGATCGGCTCAGAGGAAGCGCGCGCCACCTATGAGGCGTTCGAAGCCAAGTACCCCGATGGCAACATCGACCAGAGCCGTATCTTCAACGTGATCGGCATGCTAGCGACCGCCATCGAGGAAGCGGGCACAGCGGATGATGTCGTCGCCGTCGCCTCCAAGCTGGAAGGCATGGAGTATGACAGCATGTGGGGCGGCAAATTGTTCATGCGTCCGCAGGATCACCAGCTGATCCAGGACATGCATGTCGGCGTCCACACCGATGAAAACATCGACTTTGACTTTGACCAGTCAGGGTACGGCATCGTCAACGAGTCGACCATTGAAATGGCGTCTATGGACAGCCCGACCACCTGCGAGATGAAGCGCCCCGAATAAGGTGCCGCCGGTCTGTTCCCGGCCTTGCCGGGGACGGACCTTTTTCATCTGCCGTCATACGACCTTTGCTACACCCTAGCCGGAGGGGCCAATGGACCTCATTCTCGTCAATATCATCGACGGGCTGGTAACCGGACTGCTGCTGTTCATGCTGTCTGCCGGTCTGACCCTGATTTTCTCAATGATGGGCGTTCTGAACTTTGCCCATGCCAGCTTTTACATGCTGGGGGCCTATTTCGCCTACCAGATCAGCATCGCGCTGGGGTTCTGGATGGGCCTGCTGCTGGCGCCGCTGATTGTCGGTGTCATGGGCGCGGGGGTCGAACGATACGGGCTCAGGCGGGTCCACCAGTATGGCCATGTGCCGGAGCTGATCTTTACCTTCGGCCTTGCCCTGCTGATCGAGGAACTGGTGCAGTTCGTCTGGGGCAAGAACCAGTTGCCCTATTCGGTGCCCGACGTGCTGAATTTCACGGCCTTCTCCATCGCGGGCAATTCCATTCCTGCCTACAAGATTTTCATGATCTTCATCTCCATCGCGATCTTTATCGGGCTGCTGTACATCCTGACCCGGACCCGTGTGGGCATGATCATCCAGGCCGCGCTCAGCTATCCCCGCACGGTCGAGGCGCTGGGCCACAACGTGCCGTTGATCTTCATGGGGGTCTTTGGTGTTGGCACGGCGCTGGCCGGTGTGGCCGGTGTCATTGCGGGGCCGGTGCTGGGCACCTTCCCCGGCATGGCCTTCGTGCTGGGCTCCATCGTCTTTGTGACCATTGTGATCGGGGGGCTGGGGTCACTCTGGGGGGCGCTGGTCGCATCGCTGCTGATCGGATGGATCACCACCTTTGCCAAATCCTATAACATCGAGATGGCCGATATCCTGAACGGCATCGGCATCGGCACGCCCGAGAACCTGGACGAGAACCTGTTCCGCGACTTCTGGACAATCACAAGCCCGCAGATCGCAGATATTCTGCCCTATATCCTGATGGTGCTGATCCTCATCTTCCGGCCTTCGGGACTTTTCGGAAAGCGTCACTCATGACCGATCAAATCACCACTGACCCGACCAAACCATCGCAGCGGATGCGCGCCGGTTCCATGACACTGACCTTTGGCCCCTGGATCGTGGCGGCTGTGTTGCTGGCGGTATTGCCGTTCATCTTCACCAACAATTCGTCAATCACGATCATGAACCAGATGTGGATCACGGTGATCTTTGCGCTGGCCTACAACATGCTGCTGGGCCAGGGGGGCATGCTGTCTTTCGGCCATGCGGTTTATGCCGGTGTGGGCGGTTTCGCCTGCATGCACATCATGAATGCCTCCGACTTTTTCGCGGCGCTGCCCTTGCCGGTGCTGCCGGTCTTTGGCGGGCTCTTCGGCATGGGGCTGGCGATCATCGTTGGCAGTTTCTCGACCCGCAGCGCGGGCACGGTCTTTGCCATGATCTCGCTTGGTGTGGGCGAATTGATTGCCGCCTGTTCGGTCATCATCGTCGCCTTCTTTGGCGGCGAGGAAGGGGTGTCGGGCGACCGGACCTATGCGATGCCCTTCTTTGGCACCGAATTCCTGCAACAGATCGAGGTCTATTACCTGATTTCCGGCTGGGTGCTGATCTCGGCTGCGCTGATGTATCTGTGGTCGCGCACCCCCGTGGGGCGGATGTCGAACGCAGTGCGCGACAACCCGGAACGGGCGGAGTTTCTGGGCTATTCGGCGCGCTGGGTGCGGTTCTACAGCTTTGTCGCCTCGGGCTTCTTTGCCGGGGTTGCGGGCGGGCTTTTCGCCATCAACTATGAAATCCTGACCGAGGAAAACCTGAACACCACCTCTTCGGGTATCATCCTGCTGGTGACCTTTCTGGGCGGCGTCGGCTTCTTTTTCGGTCCGATCATCGGGGCGATCGCATTTACCCTGTTGCAGACGGTGCTCAGCCTTCAGACGGAGCTTTGGGCATTTTATGCCGGTACGCTCTTTGTCGCCACGGTGATGTTCTTTCCGGGCGGTCTGGCGGGGCTGATGATGATGCATGTGCCAGTGTTCAGACTGGGCAAGGCAAGGGTGCTGATCCGGCCCTATCTCAAGACGCTGCTGCCTGCCCTGATCGGCATACTTGGCCTGTCGGCACTGGTGGAAATGGTATTCCATGTGCGTCACGCGGCCTATGGGGACGATGAGATGACGCTGTTCTGGACCACGTTCAACAGCCACGACATCCTGCCCTGGGTCATTGCCATCGGCGTGACGGCCGTGGCCCTTGGCATCACCCGTGCCACTGCGCCTGCGCTGCGCGAAGCATGGAACGACGCAAATACAGCAGGAGGCAGCGCATGAGCACCCCGGCACTTGAACTGAGCGGCCTCAAGAAGAGTTTTGGCAAGGCCGAGATCATTCGTGGCATCGACCTGTCCATCGGCAAGTCGGAACGGCATGCGATCATCGGGCCGAACGGGGCGGGGAAATCCACGTTGTTCAACCTGATCACCGCGCGTTTCCAGCCCACTGCCGGTACGGTGAAACTGCACGGTGAGGATCTGATCGGCCTGGAACCCTTTCAGATCAATCGCAAGGGGCTGTCGCGGTCTTTCCAGATCACCAATATCTTTCCCAAGATGACGGTGTTCGAAAACGTCCGCTGCGCGTTGCTTTGGTCGCAGGGGTACAAGTACAGCTTCTGGAACCTGGTGAACCGCAGCCGTGACCTGACCGAAGGGGCAGAGGCGATCCTGGAGCAGATCAACCTGACAGAGCGGCGCAACCTGCCTGCGGGCACGCTTTCCTATGCCGAACAGCGCGCACTTGAGATCGGGATCACCATCGCCGGGGGTGCGGATGTGATCATGCTGGACGAACCCACCGCCGGGATGAGCCATTCGGAAACGGATTATATCACCGACCTGATCATGAAAGTGACCGAGGGCAAGACCCTGATCATGGTGGAACATGACATGGGCGTCGTCTTTGGCCTGGCCGACCGTATTTCGGTTCTGGTTTACGGCGAAATCATCGCGACCGGCAAACCCGAAGAGGTGCGTGGCGACCCCAAGGTGCAGGAAGCCTATCTTGGCGCGGCATTGGAGGCAGAACACTGATGATCGAAGTCACCGACATGCATGCCTATTACGGCAAGTCCCATATCCTTCAGGGTGTGTCCCTGAACGTGCAGGAGGGCGAGATCGTGGCGCTTTTGGGCCGCAACGGCGTAGGCCGGTCCACCACCTGCAAGGCCATCATGGGCGAGGTCGAACCGAAAGGTTCCGTCAAGTTCAGGGGCACGGAGATTTCGGGCAAGAAGGCCTATGAGATTGCAAATATGGGCATCGGCTATGTTCCGGAAAACCGCGATATCTTTCCCGGTCTGACCACCCGGCAGAACCTGACGCTGGGCCTCAAGCCGGGGCAAAAGGACGGGGCGGGGCGCTGGTCCATGCAGGCGATGTTCGAGATGTTCGAGAACCTTGATCGCCGCGCCGATGTCGAGGCCTCTGTGCTGTCGGGCGGCGAGCAGCAGATGCTGACCATGTGCCGCACGTTGATGGGCGACCCCGATTTCGTGATGATCGACGAACCGACCGAAGGGCTTTCGCCGCAGATGGTGCAAAAGGTTGCCGAAGTGCTCAAGGCGATTGCGGAAAAGGGCATTTCCACCCTGCTGGTGGAGCAAAAACTGTCCATTGCCATGGACATCGCCCATCGTGTCTATGTGATGGGGCACGGGCAGGTGGTGTTCGAAGGGACACCCGCCGAACTCAAGGCCCGCGAAGATGTGCGTAAGGAATGGCTAGAGGTCTGAGACATGGGCGGATTTGATGCAGGGCGTCTGGATCGCATCGCGGTCTGGATGCAAACTCACGTGGATCAGCGCCGCCTTGCCGGATGCTCGGTCCTTCTCGCCCAGGGCGGGCGAGAGGTGTACTACAACCAGGCGGGCCTGCGCGATGTGGCGGCGGACAAGCCGTGGGAGCGCGATACCGTCGCCCGCATCTATTCCATGACCAAGCCGGTCACCAGTCTGGCCCTGATGACACTTGTCGAGGAAGGGCTGTTTCACCTTGACGCGCCGGTGTCCGACTTCATCCCCGCTTTCTCTGACATGACCTGTCTCGTGCCCGGTGCCACCAACGCCGATCAGCTCGAACCCTGCGCGCCGCCGACCCTGCACCAGTTGCTGACCCATACCTCTGGCCTCAGCTATGCGTTCAATCCAGGCGTGCTGGGCGCACTGATGGCCGAACACAAGATCGAATTCCGCGCCAACCAGTCCGGGCTTGCCCCGATGTGCGATGCGCTGGCGGAACTGCCCCTGGCCTTTCAGCCGGGCAGCCGTTGGGAATATTCGGTTGGCATCGACGTGATCGGCAGAGTGATCGAAGTGGTGACCGGGCAGACATTGGAGGAGGTCTTTGCCGAGCGTATCTTTGACCCCCTCGGCATGGATGAAACCCGGTTTTCCGTGCCTGCCGCCGCGCGCGATCGTTTTGCGGCCTGCTATACGCCGATGGCCGAGGGTGGCTTTACCGTGGGCAAGATCGAAAAGGGCGGCGATACCCTGCGTCTGATCGACGGCGCGGACCGGTCGCCGTTTCTGGATGCTACCTTGTTGTCCGGCGGCGGTGGCCTTGTCGGGACCATCGACGACTACCTGAAGTTTACCGAAATGTTGCGCACCGGCGGGGCGGGGATCATCGGGCCGAAAACGCTCGACTTCATGATGCGCAACCACCTGCCTGGGGAAATCGCCTCCATGGGGCCGCAAAGCTTTGCGGAGCAGCCGATGGAAGGCATGGGGTTTGGCATCGGCGGTGCTGTATTGCTGGATCCGGGGCGCGCCCGCGCACCGGGATCGGTGGGCGATTTCAGCTGGGGTGGCATGGCCTCGACCTTTTTCTGGATCGACCCGGTGTTCGACCTTTCGGCGATCTTCTTTACCCAGCTTATCCCAAGCAGCGCATATCCTGCGCGCGCCCAGCTCAAGGCGCTGGTGCACGGGGCGCTGACATGACGGCACCAGTACTATGGGAGCCTTCGGCCGAACGCCGGGATGCCACCACGATGGCCGCGTTTGAGCGCTGGCTGGCTGATCACCGAGGCCTGACCTTCGACGATTACAACGCCATGTGGCGGTGGAGCATCGAGGACCTGGAAGGGTTCTGGTCGGCGATCTGGGATTTCTTTGAGGTGCGGGCCAGCGTCCGACCGGAAAAGTTGCTGGTCAAGCGCCAGATGCCGGGGGCCGAATGGGGCACCGGTGGGCGGCTGAACTATACCGACCAGATCATGAAACACGCGGAAGGGCGCGAAGACCTGCCTGCGCTGATCGTGCAATCCGAAACCTTTGGTCGCCGCGATATGACCTGGGGCGAGCTGCGGGCGCAGGTGGCCAGCGTTGCGGCACGGCTGCGCGGGATGGGGGTGGGCACCGGCGACCGGGTTGTCGCGATCCTGCCCAATACCGAAACGGCGCTGGTGGCCTTTCTGGCGACGGCCAGCATTGGGGCGGTCTGGTCGCTTTGTGCGCCGGACATGGGGCATGTCGCCATCCTTGACCGGTTCAAACAGATCGAACCCAAGGTGCTGATCGCGCAGGATGGTTATGTTCATGCAGGCAAGACCATCGACCGGCGCGCGATTCTGGCAGAGATCGCGGCGGGTCTGCCCAGCGTCACCCAATGCGTGACGGTGGCAGTGGTGGGCGATCTGCCGCATGGCCATGTCGCCTGGGACAGCCTGACCGGCGATGATACGCCCTATCTTTCCGAGCAGGTGGATTTCGAACATCCGCTCTGGATCGTCTATTCATCGGGCACCACGGGCAACCCGAAACCCATCGTGCATGGCCATGGGGGCATCATCCTTGAGGCGGCCAAGCAATCGCTGCACCATGACCTGACGACCAATGACAGGTTTTGCTGGCTGACCTCATCGGGCTGGATCATGTGGAATTCGCAATGGATGGCACTGGGGCAGGGCGCGACCGTCGCGATGTTCGACGGCGCGCCGAACCATCCAGACATGGGCGTCGTCTGGCGTTTTGTCGCGGCGGAGAAACTGACCTATTTCGGGGCCGGTGCCGCCTTCTACAGCGGTTGCATGAAGGCAGGTTTGACCCCGCGCGCCGATGTCGACCTGATCGCACTGCGGTCGCTTGGCTCTACCGGATCGCCCCTGTCATCGGATGCCTATGACTGGATCTACCGGGATGTGAAGGCGGATCAATGGCTTGCGCCGATCTCGGGCGGGACCGACCTTGCCGGGGCCTTTGTGCTGGGTCACCCCGGTATGGCGGTGCGCGCGGGCGAAATGCAGTGCCGCGCATTGGGCAATGCGGTGCATGCCTTTGACGCCCTTGGCAATGCCTTGGTGGACGAGGTGGGAGAGCTGGTCTGTACCGAGCCCTTGCCCGCCATGCCGCTGTATTTCTGGGGGGACGCGGACGGCAGCCGCCTGTTCGAGAGCTATTTTGCCGACTACCCCGGCGTCTGGCGGCACGGCGACTGGATTTCGATCAACGCGGAAGGGGCCAGCGTGATCTACGGGCGGTCCGATGCCACGATCAACCGCAAGGGACTGCGGTTAGGATCGGCCGAAATTTATCAGGCGGTCGAGGGGCTGGACAGCGTGATGGATTCGCTGGTGGTCGATCTAGAATTCCTGGGCCGCGAGAGCTTCATGCCGCTTTTTGTGGTGCCCGCGCCCGGCGTTGCGGTGGATGACACCCTTAAGGATCAGATCAACGCCGCCATCCGCAGCGGCGTATCGGCCCGTTTTATTCCAAACGAAATCATCGAGATAAAGGAAGTTCCGCGCACCTTGTCGGGCAAGAAGCTTGAGGTTCCGGTGAAAAAGTTATTGTTGGGGGGCAACGCTGCCACGGTTGTGAACCGCGATTCCATGGCCAACCCGGACAGCTTTGACTTCTTTATCGCCTATGCCGAGGCACGGGCCCTGACCTGAGAAAGCCGTCACATGACTGCCGTCGCTGAAGAATTGCTCGACCTGCTGGACATCGAACAGCTTGAAGTGGACCTGTTCCGGGGGGTCGGATCGGGCGGCGAGACAACGACGCGCATCTTTGGCGGGCATGTGATTGCCCAGGCGCTGATGGCGGCCTACCGCACGGTAGAGGACCGGCTGTGCCATTCCCTGCATGCCTATTTCATCCGGCCGGGCGATCCGGCCATTCCGGTGATCTACCAGGTCGACCGCGCCCGTGACGGGGGCAGTTTCACCACCCGGCGGGTGGTTGCGATCCAGCATGGCAAGCAGATCTTCAACCTGTCGGCATCGTTCCATATTGCGGAGGAGGGGTGGGAATATCAGCACCCCATGCCCGACGCGCAACCACCCGAAAACTGGCCGGACCGGCCCGCCCTGCGCGAAGCCAATGTGGCGCGTATCCCGGAGAAGTACCGCGAAGATTTCCTGCGCGAGCGCCCCATCGAGATCCGCGAGATCGAGCCGCGCGACCTGTTTGCGCCTGGTCCTGTGGATGACCGAAACCAACTGTGGTTCCGGATGGAGGCGGCCAAGGGGCAGGGGCCGCAGATGCAGCATTGCCTGTTGGCCTATGCCTCGGACATGAACCTGCTCGGCTCGTCGCTGCGGCCCCACGGGCTGACCTGGTTCCAGGGCAAGGTGATGACCGCCAGCCTGGACCACGCGATGTGGTTCCACGCGCCGATAGATTTTTCCGACTGGCATCTCTACGATCTGGATGCCCCCTGGACGGGGGGGGGACGCGGGTTCAACCGGGGGCTGATCTACAACCAGAACGGCCAGTTGGCTGCTTCGGTGACGCAGGAAGGGTTGATGCGGCCGTTGAAAGGGCGCGGGTAACGTCAGAATTGTGCGGCACAAAGCGCAATAGCTGGGCCATTGGTTCCGCGCTGAAAGAGGATTTTCCTCGTCGTCCTCCATGGCTGACGGTGCAGGATTAATGGGTCCCGACCTTAGTCAGCCGGAATCGAAATTCGCAACATTGAGACGCATGCGCGACGGAGGTTCGCGCCCGGCCCCGAGGGTGGGCGCGGTGATGCTTGGCTAGTGCTCCGGGTATGGCAAAAGATTACAACACTTTTAAACGTCAGAGTAATTCGCGCCCGCCCTGGGGGGCGGGGTCGGGCGCGAACCGGATCGCAAGCGATCCGGGGGCTAAATAATCAACGTAACGAACTTCAGATTCGGGTGACTAGCCGGCAGGACGAAAGAATTTATCCAAACACGAAGAAGCACAGCTTGTTGCCGTCCGGGTCCCGCACGTAAGCGCCATAGAACCGGTCGGGGATGCGCTGGCCTGGTGCGCCCTCGTCCGGCGCGTCCAGCGCCAGTGCGCGGGCGTGCATCGCGTCCACCTCGGCCTTGTCTTCGCAGGTGAAGGCGATCATCGTGCCGTTGCCCGGGGCAGGCGGGCCGCCGTCGTAGGGCTCGCACATGGCCAACATCGGCTGGCCGCGCCCCGACGACAGAAAGGCGATGCGCCCCTGGTCCATCACCACCTTGGCCTTGTCCTCGAAAAGGTTGCCGTAGAACGTCTTGGCGCGGGCCATGTCTGCCACGCCGATGGTTGCATATCCGATCATTCGCTTACTCCTCGAACCCGCCGAAGCGCCGGTTCAGTTTACGCATTCCCCCGATCCAGCGGTCATAGTTTTCAGTTTTCTTGCGCATGTAGCCCAGCACTTCCGGGTGCGGCAGCACAAGAAAGGTTTCGTCCCGGATTGTCTGCACACAGGCCTCGGCCACCGGGGCGGGTTCCATCATGCCGTCGATGGCCGCCACATGGTCCTCATGCCCGCGTGTCATTTCCGTGCGCACGGCCTGCGGGCAGAGCACGCTGACCTTGATCCCCTGATCGCCATAGGTCAGCGCCAGCCATTCGGCCAGTCCCACGGCGGCATGTTTGGTGACACCGTAAGGGGCCGAACCGACCTGATTGAGCAGCCCGGCGGCGGAGGAGGTGTTCAGCAGGTAGCCGCCCCCCCGTGCAGCCATCAGGGGCACCAGATGGCGTGCGGCCCAGACATGGGACATCACATTGATTTCCCAGATCCGTTGCCAGGCGTCGTCCTCGACCTCGACCCCGCCCGCCACGGAGATGCCCGCGTTTGAGCAGAACAGGTCAATGGGGCCAACCTCGGCCTCGACCTTGTCGATCATGGCGGTGATCTGATCCTTGACCGACACATCCACCATATGGGCGGTGCCGCCCACCATGGCGGCGGTCTCTTCCGCGCCTTTCAGGTCGCGGTCCACGCAGGCGATGTGTTTTGCGCCCTCTTCGGCGTAGCGGATGCACATGGCGCGTCCGATCCCGCTGGCGGCGCCGGTCACAACGATGATCTTGTCCTTCAGTTCCATGACGTCACGTCCACATGTTGGAGCCGCCGCAGACGGTCAGCGCCTGACCCGTCATGTAGCGGCTGGCATCGGAGGCGAGGAAGACGGCGAGGCCCGCGAAATCCTCCGGCTCGCCCAGGCGGCGCAGGGGGATTTCCTCCTTGATGCGTTTCTCGACCTCGGGATTGTCCCACAGCTCGCGGGCGAACTCGGTCTTTACCAGACCCGGACAGATCGCGTTGAAGCGCAGGCCCTTGGGCCCGAACTCCGCCGCCAGATTGCGGCACAGACCGATCAGCGCCAGCTTGGACATGCCGTAGGTGCCCAGCATGACCGAGGGTTTGAACGCCCCGATGGAAGAGGTGAAGGCCATCGACCCCGCCCCTTTCTCGATCATGTCGGGGGCCACCATCTGGGCCAGCCAGAGGTTGGATTTGACGTTGGCGTTCATGGTCTTGTCATAGGCGTCGTCGGGAATTTCCGATGTCTTGCCATAATAGGGGTTCACACCCGCGTTGCCGATCACCACGTCGATCTTGCCCGCCTTTTCGTGGGTCTGATCGACCAGCGCCTGCAACTGGTCCTTATGGCCCACGTTGCAGCTGATGCCGTGGGCGCGACCCTTGCCAAGGGCGGTGATGCCCTCGGCTGCCGCGTCAAGCTGGTCCTGCTTGCGGGCAGAGATCACCACGGTTGCGCCGTGCTCGGCCAGGGCCGTGGCCATCGCCAGCCCCATGCCCTTGGATGCGCCGGTGAGCAGCGCCACTTTTCCGGTCAGGTCGAAAAGTTTGCTCATCCCATGAACCCCGCGCTGCCCCGGTTTTCGGTGTGCTGCTTGGCGGCGTCCTGGCGCGCGTTGCTTTCCTTGTAGGTATTGACCTCGTGGCGCGCGATGACGTGGTGGTGCACCTCGTCGGGGCCGTCGGCATAGCGCAGGGTGCGTTGCTGCGCGTACATGCCCGACAGCGGCGACCACTGGGAGATACCGGTGGCGCCATGCACTTGCATCGCCTGATCTATGATGTCGCAGACCTGCTCGGGCACCTTGGCCTTGATCATGGACACCCAGATGCGGGCCTCCTTGTTGCCCAGAACGTCCATCGCCTTGGCCGCCTTGAGCACCAGCAGACGCATCGATTCAATCTCGATCTTGGCGCGGCTGATGGTTTCCATGTTCTTGCCCAGGTCGATGATCTTCTTGCCGAAGGCGACGCGCGACAGGCCGCGTTCGATCATCAGGTCCAGCGCTTTTTCCGCCTGTCCGATGGAACGCATGCAGTGGTGGATACGGCCCGGCCCAAGGCGGACCTGGCTGATCTCGAAACCGCGGCCTTCGCCCCAGAGCATGTTGCTTTCGGGGACGCGGACATCGGTGAACTTGATGTGCATATGGCCATGCGGTGCGTCGTCGTGGCCGAATACATGCATCGGCCCCACGATTTCGACTCCCGGGGTGTCGATGGGCACCAGAATTTGCGACTGCTGGCGGAAGGGTTCCGCATCGGGCGATGTCTTGACCATCACGATCATGATCTTGCAGCGCGGATCGCCCGCGCCGGAGATATAGTATTTCTCGCCGTTCATCACCCATTCGCCGTTTTCCAGCACGGCGGACATGGCGATGTTCTTGGCGTCGGAAGACGCGCGATCGGGTTCTGTCATCGCGAACGCCGAACGGATTTCACCGGCCAGCAGGGGCTTGAGCCACTTTTCCTTCTGCTCTTTCGTGCCGACCCGTTCCAGCACTTCCATATTGCCGGTATCGGGGGCCGAACAGTTCAGGGTCTGCGAGGCGAGGGGGTTCTTGCCCAGTTCCGCCGCGATATAGGCGTAGTCGAGGTTCGACAGGCCCTCGCCGGTTTCCGCGTTGGGCAGAAAGAAGTTCCACAGGCCCGCGTCGCGCGCCTTCTGCTTGGCCCCTTCGAGCAGTTCCAACTGGCGCGGGTGATAGGACCAGCGGTCCTTCTGCGCGTCGCCCAGCCGGTGATATTCTTCGCTGATCGGGTCCACGTTTTCGCGGATGTGTTTGATCACCGCGTTCAGCAGGGGCTTGTTGCCCTCTGACATCTCAAGGTTGTTCAATTCCGGTGGGTTCATATCGCTCATCTATTGTGCCTCCTTGGGCATTGTTCCGTTTGTGTTTTTCGGGTTCCTGAGGAAACCTGTGTCTCAGACCCCTGCGCGGGCCGTTATTTGTTGACCCAGTTGGGTTTGCGTTTCTCGACAAAGGCGTTCACGCCTTCCTTGAAATCCTCGGTCTGGGCCAGATCCATCTGAACCTCGCGAGAGTAGGCCAGGCTTTCGGGCAGGCCATCGGCCACCGCCATCGAATTCAGGATACGCTTCGTTGCCTTCACGGAGGAGGGCGAAACGCTGCACAGTTCTTCGGCCTTGGCCATGGCGCGGTCCATCAGGTCGGCTGCGGGCAGCACTTCGTTCACGCAGCCCATGCCCAAAGCCTCCTGCGCGCCGATGGTGCGGCCTGTCAGCATCAGTTCCTGTGCCGCCAGCCGTCCGATATAGCGCGACAGGCGCTGCACCCCGGAGGCGGAAGCGAAGAAGCCGACCTTGACCTCTGGCAGGGCGAACTTTGCGTTCTCGGAGGCGAGGATGATGTCGCAGGACAGCGCGGTTTCGAAGCCTCCGCCCATGGCAAAGCCATTCACTGCGGCGATCAGCGGCTTTTCCAGATCAAAGCGGGAGGACAGCCCTGCGAAACCGGTCTTGGGCAGGCCCTTCTTAATGCCGCCCTGCTGCGTCGCCTTGAGGTCGTTCCCGGCGGAGAACGCCTTGTCCCCCGCGCCGGTCAGCACGGCAACCCAGAGATCCTGATTGGCAGCGAAGGCGTCCCAGCAATCGCTCATTTCGTGGTGCATGTCCTCGTTCACCGCGTTGTAGACATCGGGGCGGTTCATGGTGACGACCAGGATATGCCCCTTGGTCTCTGTCTTGATGTATTGGTAGCTCATGTTTTCAGCCCTCCGGTGTCGATCTGCGTGAATTTGCCGCCTGTCGCCGCCAGTTTGCGCAGGGTGTCGGCGGGGGCGAAGGCGGGATCGTCCGCGCCCAGTTGTTCCATCCGGTCCAGCACCGCCTGCGCGCCGACCATGTCGCCATAGAACATCGGCCCCCCCTTGTCGGCAGGCCAGCCGTAGCCGTTCAGCCAGACCACGTCGATGTCGCTTGGGCGCTGGGCCTTGTTCTCTTCAAGGATTTTCACCGCTTCGTTGATCATCGGGTAGATGCAGATTTCGATGATCTGATCGGTGGCCATCGTGGTTTCTTCGGCACCGGTGACGTTCTTGATGATCCCGGCAGTCACCTTTGACGGGACCGGTCTGCGGTTCTCGTCATAGTCATAGAAACCCGCATTCGTCTTTTGCCCGCGCCGGTCCATTTCGCATAGCATGTCGCGGATCGGGTTTTCCGTCTTGGCCCCCTTGGACCAACCGATGTCGAGACCCGCGAGGTCGGACATCTGGAACGGTCCCATCTTGAAACCAAACTGGTTCAGTGCCGCATCAACATCCCATGGCATGATGCCCTGATAGACCAGTTTGTTGGCCTGTTTCTGGCGTGCGAACAGGATGCGGTTACCGACAAAGCCGGGGCAGACGCCGACCAGCGTGGCAATCTTGTTGATGTCGCGGGCCAAAGCCATGCAGGTGGCGACCACATCATCGGCGGTATGGTGCGCGCGCACGATTTCGAGCAGTTTCATCACGTTGGCGGGCGAAAAGAAATGCAACCCGATCACGTCCTGGGGCCGTTTCGTCATGCCCGCGATTTCGTTGATGTCGAGCGCCGAGGTATTGGTGGCCAGAATGGCACCCGGTTTCATCACGCGGTCCAGCTCGGTGAAGATCTTGCGTTTGAGTTCCATGTCCTCGAACACCGCTTCGATCACCAGGTCGCAGTCGGCAAGATCGGCAATCGACAGGCGGCCGTCAAAGCGGTCCATCCGGGCCTCGACCTCGTCCTGGGGAAAGCGTCCCTTGTCGGCGCTGCGCTGATAGTTGCCGCGCACGACCTTCAGGCCACGGTCCAGCGCCTCCTGCGTGGTTTCCACGATCTTCACCGAATAGCCCGCGGTGGCAAAGTTCATCGCGATGCCGCCGCCCATGGTGCCGGCACCGATGATGCCCACGGTTTTGACCGGGCGGTGCGCGATGCCGTCGGGCAGGCCGGGAACCTCCCATGCGGCCTTGCCGGCCGCTGCGATGTATTGGCCAATCTCTTCTTCTGTCGGATGGGTCATGCAGTCTCTTCCATTTGTTGCAAACAGGCCGTGCGCAGGGCGCGGCGGTCAATCTTGTCGGTGGCACCACGGGTCAGGGGGGTGTCCTGACACCACAGCAATGCGGGGATCTTGAACTTGGCCAGATGCCCCTCAAGCGCGGCTGCCATGCTGTCACGATCAAGGGTCGCGCCGGGGCGCAGTTGAACGACGGCACCCACGATTTCGCCCAGTCGTTCATCTGGTACGGAAAACGCGCAGGCCTCAACCACCTCCGGCAGGCGATGCAGCGCGCCTTCGACGTCGAGACAGGCGATGTTTTCGCCGCCACGAATGATGATGTTCTTCTTGCGGTCGAGGATGGTGACATAGCCGTCGGCGTCGATCATGCCCAGATCGCCGGTGCGCAGCCAGCCGTTTTGCATGGTCTGGGCGGTTGCGTCCGGCATGTTGAGATAACAGCGCATGTTGGCCGGGCTCTTGACGGTGATTTCACCCAGCGTCCCCGGCGGCACGTCCTTGCCCGCATCATCGACAAAGCGCAGCTCTTGCACCGGCGGGTGCAGCTTGCCCGCGCAGTCGGGCCGGGCTTTGTAGTCGTCGCCGATCATGCCGATCCCCAGTGCCTGAGTTTCGGTCATGCCCCAGCCGGTGGCAACGCCAGCGTTGGGAAAGGTCTCGGCGATGGCGGCGACCTGTGCGGCGGGGCGTTTGGCGCCGCCCGCGCCGATGTAGTCGAGAGAGGGCAGGGTTTCGCCCATCCTGCGGGCGGCCTCGGACAGTTCGGCGGATTGGGTCGGCACGCCGAGAAAGCGGGTGACATTGCCGTCGCGGATCAGGCGCACGGCTTCTTCCGGGTCCCAGCGGTACATCAGCGTGACCTTGGCCCCGGCGGGCATCGACAGCAGGAAAACAGGATGCGTCGCGGTGACGTGGAACAGCGGTGTGACTACCAGAACGGAGGGACGCGGCGGTTCCGGCGCGTCGGGTTCCGGCGGCGTGACCAGCGGGGCGACAACCGATTGCATCAGCCAACTGAACACCGCGTTTACCGCGCCACGATGGGTCTGGACCACCCCTTTGGGATGCCCGGTGGTGCCCGAAGAATACATCACCGCAAAATCGTCATCGGTGTCGATCTCGACCTCAGGGGGCGCGTCGCTGGCGGCGGCGTCGTACAGCGCGGCATACCCGTGATCGCCCAACCTGTCGCCGTCGCGGCAGCCGATTGTTTTCAGACCAAGCGCCTGTTTGATCGGTGTCAGCCGCTCCAGCCTTTGCTGATCGGCAAAGACGATCCGCGCGCCGCTGTCGCGCAGGGCATAGTCCAGCTCTTCGGTGGTCCACCAGGCGTTCAGGAACACAACTGTCGCCCCCAGCGAGGAGATTGCCATGATGGCGGTCAGCAGTTCGGGATAGTTGCGCATGGCAATGGCGACGCGGTCGCCCTGCCGGACGCCAAGATCGTCGCGCAGCGCATGGGCGACGCGATGCGCATGGGTGCAAAACTGGTCGAAGGTCAGGCTTTCACCCTCGTAGGCAAGATATTCGAGCGCGCCGTCGCCCTGCTTGGCACGGCTGGCGGCCATCAGGGCCGGGACGGTCGGCGGGATGTTTTTGAAAGCCTTGTAGGTAATACCGCGAATCTCGACCTCTTCCACCGCGAAGGTGGGTTCGGTGGCGACGACATGGCGCACGGCCTCTTCCGGTGTCATGGCGGTCATGTGCATGCGCGCCGGTGCTGCGCGGCTGGTCTGTGGTGTCGCATGGTCGGTCCTCCCCCAGAGCATTTGCCGCGCCGCCTCCTCCACAAGGTGGCGCGACTCTCCTGCCGGAGGCTAGACAGTAAATGCGGCGCTGCCAATCCCGCAGGACGGAACTTCGTTTCGCAAATGCGAACTTCCCTTGCGTCACATCTGTTTGTCCGGGAGTGTCTGACATCGGATGACTTTGACTTTCGCGTCATCAACTGACCCAAAATCGGAAAAATCGGTAAAGCGGCCCTTCGCACGGATTGCAGCGAAAGAGAAAAGAGAAGCCCGGTGTTCACCGCCGAAATGGAGGACCAGCCGGGCCATCGCCTTTGGCTTGATTCCGGGCTTTGGTGGTAAAGGTGGGCAACCGCTGCGATGGTTGTCACGCGTTTGCAATAAAATTTCCGGGTTCGCCTTGAGAAACCGGAAAAATTCCCTCAACAATGCAGGACTGCACAGGCTGACAGATCAGGAGTTCGCGTGTCCCTCTTTCTAATCGTTGCCTTGCCCTTTCTGGGTGCTTTGTTGCCCGGATTGATGAACTCGGCGGGGCGCTCTGCCTGTGCCGGCGTGACATTCACCGTAACCCTCGCCGCGCTGGTCGGCCTATTGACCAATCTGCCCGCCGTGCTGGCGGGTGACGTGGTCACGGCGGGGGTCGACTGGCTGCCCATGCTGGGCATGAATTTCAACCTGATGCTGGATGGTTTGGGCTTCTTCTTTGCCGCGCTGATCCTGGGGATCGGGCTGTTGATCATCACCTACGGGCGGTTCTACCTGTCGCGTGACGACAACATGGGCGAGTTTTTCACCTATCTGCTGCTGTTCCAGGGCGCGATGGTGGGCATTGTGATGTCCGACAACATCCTGCTTTTGCTGGTGTTCTGGGAGCTGACCTCGCTGTCGTCCTTCCTGTTGATCGGCTATTGGAAACACCTGCCCGAGGGCCGCGCAGGCGCACGGATGGCGCTGACCGTGACCGGCATGGGCGGGCTGGCGATGATCGGGGGGATGCTGATTCTGGGTCAGATCGTGGGCAGCTATGACCTGAGCGTCATTCTGCAAAATCGCGAGATGATTCAGGCCAGCCCACTGTACCTGCCCGCGTTGATCCTGATCCTGCTGGGTTGTTTCACCAAGTCTGCGCAGTTCCCGTTCCATTTCTGGCTGCCGCACGCCATGGCGGCCCCGACGCCGGTCAGCGCCTATCTGCATTCGGCCACAATGGTGAAGGCGGGGATCTTCCTGATGGCCCGCATGTGGCCAGTGCTGTCGGGCACGCCGGAATGGTTCATGATCGTGACCACGGCGGGTCTGATCACCATGGTGCTGGGCGCGGTGATTGCGCTGTTCAAACATGACCTCAAGGCACTGCTGGCCTTTTCGACGGTCAGCCACCTTGGACTGATCACCATGCTGCTTGGCACCGGCACCGCCTTTGGCGCGATGGCGGCGGTGTTTCACATTCTCAACCATGCGACCTTCAAGGCGGCGCTCTTCATGTCTGCCGGGATCATCGACCACGAGGCGCATACGCGTGACATCCGCAGGCTGGGCGGATTGCGCCACCTGATGCCGATCACCTTTGTGATGGCCACGCTGGCCGCGCTGTCGATGGCCGGTATCCCCTATCTGAACGGGTTCCTCAGCAAGGAAATGATGTTGGAAGAGGCCACGCATACCGTTCTGTTCAACACTGCCTGGCTGGTGCCCGCGCTGGCCGTGGTGGGCTCGCTGTTTTCTGCCGCCTATTGCTTCCGCCTGATCTCGCATACCTTTCTGGGGCCAAAGCGCGATGATTACCCCGCGCATCCGCACGATCCGCCCTTTGGCATGTGGGGCCCGCCTGCGTTGCTGGTGGTGCTGGTGGTGCTGATCGGTTGCCTTCCGTTCCTGGCCGAGCCGCTGGTGCGCATGGTCACGGCGGCGGTGCTGGGCGGCGCGGCGGAGATGCCGCATGCGCACCTCAAGATCTGGCACGGGCTGACGCCCGCGCTTTACATGTCGATTGCGGCTGTGGGCGGCGGGTTGCTGGTTCTGATGTTCTTCCGCCCGCTGCTGCGGGTCTGGGACGCAGCGCCGCGTCCCGAAGCCAAGGTGATCTTCGAAGCTGTTATCGCCGCGGCTGTGGCCGTGGCGCGCTGGGTGATCCATGGCCTGCACAACGGTGCTTTCACCCGCTATGCCGCGATCATGGTCGTGACGGTGGTGGCGCTGGGTTATCATGGCTGGCGCACCGGGATGGTGGGGCCTGCCACACGAACCATGCAGGCCGCCGGAGCAATCGAGATCGCCGGCTGGGCGATGCTGGTGGCGGCGACGCTGGGGCTGGTGTTCCTGCACCGCAACCGCCTGTTGTCGCTGATCCTGATCGCCATCGTCGGGCTGATGGTCTCGGTCGGTTTTGTGGTCTTCAGCGCGCCGGACCTGGCGATGACCCAGCTCACCGTCGAGGTGGTGACGATCATCCTGTTGCTGCTGGCGCTCAACTTCCTGCCCAACCGAACCCCCATCGAAAGCACCGTGCTGCGCCGGATGCGCGATGTGGTGGTGGCCCTGGGGGGCGGTGTCACGGCGGCACTGATGTCCTGGCATTTCCTGCTGCGCGATACCGTGGCCCCGTCGATTTCGGAATTCCATCTGGCCAATTCCTACAAGGGCGGGGGCGGCACCAATGTGGTGAACGTGATCCTGGTGGACTTCCGGGGGTTTGATACCTTTGGCGAGATCATCGTGCTGGGGATTGCGGCGCTGCTGATCTATGCCCTGACGGAGACATTGCTGGACGGTCCGGTGCGGGCGCGTCTGCTGAACCGCAAACCGGACCAGCCGCGCGCGGGCGACATGCATCCGATGATGATGGTGGTGCTGACGCGGGTGATCATGCCGGTGGTGCTGATGGTGGGCTTCTACATCTTCCTGCGCGGACACAACGAACCAGGCGGCGGCTTTATCGCCGGGCTGATCGTCTCCGTCGGTGTCGTGATGCAATATATGGCCAGCGGTTTCAGTTGGGCCACCGCGCGCCAGCGCTATCCCTATCACGGGATCATCGGGGCGGGCGTGCTGGTGGCCGGGCTGACTGGCATCGGGTCGTGGTTTGTGGGCAAGCCCTTCCTGACCTCGGACCATACCTATGTGCGCATCCCGCCGTTCCACGAGGTCGAGCTGGCCACGGCGGCGCTGTTCGACCTGGGCGTCTTTCTTGCCGTGGTGGGGGCGGTGATGCTGTCGCTTGAGAGCTTCTCGCGGTTGGCGCGGCGCGCCCATGTGCCGGATACGGAACATGCGATGGACATCGACCCGTCGCGCGATCCGGCCGATCCCGTCAATCCCAAGCTGGAAGGGGGGCTGTAACATGGAGTTTCTTGTTGCTTCCGCCATTGGCGTCATGACCGCCGGAGGACTGTATCTGGTCCTGCGGCTGAGAACCTTTCCGGTGATCATGGGGATGTCGCTGCTGACCTATGCGGTCAACGTGTTCCTGTTCGCTTCGGGGCGGCTGACCATCGGTGCCCCGCCGATCCTGATGGATGCGGAGCGCTATACAGACCCACTGCCGCAGGCCTTGGTGCTGACTGCCATCGTGATCTCCTTTGGTATGACGGCAGTGGTCGTGATGATCGCGCTGGGGGCCTACCTGGGTGCGGATGACGATCATGTGGACGATCCGGCCCCGGCCAAAGACGGGTCGGAGGGTGCAGCATGAACCACTGGATCATTGCCCCCATCGTCCTGCCCGCCATGCTGGCCCCGTTCATCGTTCTGGCCGCGCGGTATCACATCGGCATTCAGCGGGTGTTTTCAGTCGCCGGTGTATTGGCCCTGATTACCATCGCCGCCGGTCTGACCTGGCAGGCATCGGACGGGACGGTCACGCTGTATCAGCTCAGTGACTGGGCCGCGCCTTTTGGCATTGTGCTGGTGGGGGACCGGTTGAGCACGATGATGGTGCTGTTGACGGCCGTTCTGGCGCTGTTCGTATTGCTTTACGCCATTGGATCGGAGTGGGACAACCGGGGGCGGCATTTCCACGCGCTGTTCCAGTTCCAGCTGATGGGGATCATGGGTGCATTCCTGACCGGCGACCTGTTCAACCTCTTTGTGTTCTTCGAGGTGCTGCTGATCGCCTCATACGGGTTGATGATCCACGCGGGCGGGCATGTGCGGTTGCGGGCGGGGGTGCAATATGTGCTTTACAACCTGCTTGGCTCCACGCTGTTCCTGTTTGCGCTGGGTGCGCTTTATGCCCAGACCGGGACGCTGAACATGGCCGACCTGGCGCAGAGGGTCGCAATGATCGACGCCGCCGATACGGTGGGCATCCGCATCGCCTCCGTGATGCTGCTGCTGGTCTTTGCAATCAAGGCGGCGCTGGTGCCGCTGCATTTCTGGCTGCCCTCCAGCTATGCCGAGGCCCCGGCCCCGGTGGCGGCTCTGTTCGCGATCATGACCAAAGTGGGGGCCTATGCGATCATCCGGGTCTATACGCTGATCTTCGGACCTGATGTGGCAGTGACTGAGGGGCTGCACGGGCTGTGGCTGATGCCGCTGGCGCTGGTGTCGCTGACTGTTGGCATGGTGGGCGTGCTGGCGGCGCGGCAGTTGGACCGGCTGGTGGCCTTTTCCGTGATCGGGTCGATGGGAATGGTCATGGTGTCCATCGCACTGTTCACACCAACCGGCATTGCAGCGGCGCTGTATTATATCGTGCATTCCACCCTGGCGGCGGGGGCATTGTTCCTGATCACCGATCTGACACGGGCGGGCCGTTCCGACCTGAACCTGACAGCACAGCCCCCGGTGGCCGGTGGGCCGCTGACGGCGGCGATGTTCTTTGTCGCGGCGATTGCCATGGCGGGGCTGCCGCCCTTGTCGGGCTTCGTGGGCAAGCTGCTGATACTGGATGCCGGGTTTGCCAGTGGCTGGGTGGTCTGGATCTGGGCGGTTGTGCTTGGTTCCAGCCTGATCTCGGTGGTCGGGTTCTCCCGCGCGGGCAGCACGCTGTTCTGGAAGGCACGCAGTGTCGTGGTGCCCAGTGAAGTGGACGACGCTGAAGATTTCAAGAGCGCGGAAAACCGCGAGGCCAGGGCAGGGGACGACGGCTCTGCCGTGCCGTCCTTCCTGTCTTATGCGGCG
Organism: Sulfitobacter sp. EhC04; assembly: GCF_001650875.1. GTDB lineage: Bacteria > Pseudomonadota > Alphaproteobacteria > Rhodobacterales > Rhodobacteraceae > Sulfitobacter. The sequence goes on along the minus strand of NZ_LXYI01000010.1, from coordinate 46,731 downwards.
GTCAGCGGGCTGTTGGCGCTTTTGGTGCTGCACACGGTTCTGGCCGGGCCGGTCTACCGTTTCACCGAAGCGACCTCGGCACAATTGTTCGCGCCCTCACGCTATCTGTCGACCGTGCTTGACACAAAGGGCAAGCTGACGCGGCCAAAGCCGGAAGGGTATGAGGACAACCACGCGGATGATGGACACGGCACCGAGGATACGGGCCATGGCGAGACCAAAGAGGAGGGACATTGAGATGATGGGTGCCTTGCGATGGCTGCTGCCACACCCGTTCCTGACGCTGCTGCTGGCCGTTGTCTGGACCCTGCTGCAAAACAACATCTCGGCGGGCATGGTCGTGTTCGGTTTGATCCTGGGGATCGTGATCCCCATTGGCACCGCGCAGTGGTGGCCGGACCGGCCCGGCAAGATCAGGGTGTTACGAATGTTGACCTACTGCCTGCTGGTGATGTGGGATATTCTGGTGGCCAATGTGCAGGTGGCCTGGATCGTGCTGACCAAATCCAATGCCGCAATGCGGCCTGCCTGGGTTGTCGTCCCGCTGGACCTGCGCGAACCAGAGGCGATCACGATCCTGGCGGGCACCATTACCCTGACCCCCGGCACCGTTTCGGCGGACCTTTCGGATGAGGGGCACAGCCTGTTGGTACACGCGCTTGACGCGCCCGACCCCGACGCCGTGCGCGACGAAATCAAGCACCGCTACGAACGCCGATTGAAGGAGATTTTCGCATGACCCTTGCAAATGAGGTGATGCAATGGAGCCTGGTCGCAGCCTTTGTCTGCGTCGCGCTCAGCCAGTTGGGGGCGATGGTCCGGCTGGTGATCGGGCCGTCAACCGGCGACCGGATCCTGGCGCTTGACACCATGGTGGTCAATGCCATCGGGTTGATCGTGCTGCTGGGGGTCGCGCAGGGCACCGGCATCTATTTCGAGGCGTCGCTGATCATTGCCATGCTCGGCTTTGTGTCGACCGTGGCCTATGCGCGGTTCGTGCTGCGGGGGGACATCATCGAATGACCCTTGCCGTTATCGGAACATATGCCGTGGCCCTCTGCCTTGTCGTGGGTGCGTTTTTCGCGCTGGTGGCGGCGGTGGGCCTGCTGAAACTCAACGATTCCATGACCCGGCTGCATGCGCCGACAAAGGTCGGTACGGTCGGGATCGGGGCGTTGCTGCTGGCGTCGATGATCCACTCTTACGTCTTTGCAGACGGGTCGCTGCATGAGCTGCTGATCATCGCGTTCCTATTTGTGACTGCGCCGATTTCCGCGAATTTCATCGCCAAGGTGAACATTCACAAGCGCGCCTGCGACATGCCGCCAAGCCCCAGCCAGGACGATACCTGGTCGACCCTGAACGTGCCGGAGGCTGATCTGGAAATTGAGGAAACAGGCACAGACCAGCCCCGTTAATGCGTTCGACCTTTAACCTGAATCACAATGTGGCACGCATGTCCCGAGAGCGCCGTAGGCGTGGCAGGGTATGCGTGCCTCAAGTTTTAAAGCGCCCCGCCTTAAACTTGAATCGCCGATACCCTGCCGCGCTTCGCGCTCTCGGGACATCGGCGATACGGAGTGTATCAGGTTAAAGGCTGGACGCAGTAGGTCAGGCGCTCTAGGGGGCTGGCCGGTGTTGTTTAACGGTTTTCTGAAAGGAGCGCCTTGATCTCGGCCAGTTCCGCGCGCAGGGCGTCGACGTCGGCCAGTTTGGCCTGCTGTGTGCTGATCACGTCCTCTTGCTCCAGCGTATAGAGCGTCAGTTCCTCGACCTTTTTCAGCAGCACCATCTGCATTTCTGTCAGATCGACGCCATTGGCCTTGATATGGGCCTCCGAGGGGACTTCGGGCAGGTGGCTGTTGGTGTCGATGAACGCACGCACGTCGGCCAATGGGCGCAGGACATAATCATCGGCGAACACGTAGTCGGGCACGTTGACCTGAGTGTTGTTGATCACCAGACGCCCGGTGATGTTCACCTCGTCGGGCAGGCCATTGCGGCCGATCCGCATCAGGTTGTTGTTGGCGGTATTGTCGATCTTGATCGGCGTGTTGCCACCCACAACACCAATGTTCAAACGCCCCGAATCCTGCTGATTGCGGAACTCCCAGGTTGAAGCGACTGTGCCGGCTTGCTTGAGTTCGAGGGTCGCATCGGCGGTAGCCGCCTCAACCAAAAGCGCCGCATTTGTGGTGCTTGTCCGGCGCACATGAAGGCTTGCTTGCGGGGAATCCGTGCCCATGCCAATGTCGCCTTGGCCTTCTTTGATGTAGATTGAGTCTTCCGGCGAATTGGGCCTGATCCGGAACGGCAGTTTGCTGGCGTTGGTCACGTCCCGGATAAAGAAGTTTGTCTCGTTGCCCGCAAGGTCCCAGGTCTGCGCCGTAAAACCGGAACTGCCGTCCTGCTCCAGCCGCAGGGTTGGCGTGTTGCCGTCTACGGCATGCAGTTCGACAACCGGGTTGCTGGTGCCGAGGCCCACGTCGCCATCGCCATCAATATACATCGCATTGGAAATTGCGCCCGCTTCGATTCTGAAAACGCTTCTGCCGCTTGTCGCGTCATCAATGGCAAAGTAGTTTCCACCGCCATTGCCGGTATCGTTTATGAGAATGCGCCAGTCGTTGCTGGGAAAGGAAGCCGAGGCGCTGGTGTCGTCGAAATGAACGCGCAAATTGTTTTCCTTGAGCCGCAGGGTGTCGAAACCGAAGTTTTCACTGCTTGAACAATCCATGCCGACACACAGGCTGCCCTGTACGATGACATCTGTTGCAAAAACCTGCTGGGCGCTGGCGGCACCTGCCATGGTCATCAAAGCGCCTGCGGCGACAATGGTGCTGGTGCGGTAAAAAGCTTTTTTCATTTTTCTCTCCTGGCGCTGCGGGAGCGCAATTATAGCACAGTTTCCTGTCGCTCTTTGATGTTTTTAATTTCAGAGTTAACATAACCGGGTTGAGCGTGACGGCGAACACAGTTTTGCCGAAATTGCCTCGCGTCACAGGAATTTTCACCTTGTGCTGGGTTTTAGCCACACCTGATCCAAAGCTGAGGGCATGGTCTGCCCGATCATCATCAGGGCAGACGCGCCAGAGCCTAATCAGCCAACTTTCCCTCGACCTGCGCCAGCCGCGCCGTCAGATCGGCGATGATGGCGGATTGGCTGTTGATCTGAGTGGCCTGTTCCAGCGTGTACAATGTCAGTTCTTCAATCTTCTTGAGCTGCACCATCTGCATCTGGGTCATGTCGACGCCGTTTGCCCTGATATCAGCCTCGGAGGGGACCTCTGGCAGGTGGCTGTTCGCGTCGATGAAGGCCTGGACCTCGGCCAAGGGTCGCAGCGCGTAGTCGTCGGCAAAGACATAATCCGGCACGTTCATGGCCGTGTTGTTCACCACCAGCGTGCCGGTGATGTTGACCTCTCCCGGCAGGCCGTTGCGGCCCAGGCGCAGCAGGTTGTTGTTGGCGGCATTGTCGATCTTCAGCGGGGTGTTACCCCCGGCAAGCCCGATATTCAGGCGGCCTGAATCCTGCTGGTTGCGGAATTCCCAGGTCGATGGGGTAACTCCGTTCTGCTTGAGCCGGAAAGCGGAATCGGCATCTGCGCCGGTCGCTTCGAAAAGCGCGAAGGCGTCGACGCCGTTTGTGGCGGACACGATATGGAGCTTTTCCTGAGGGGCAACGGTGCCCAGGCCAATGTTGCCGTTGTTGCTGATGCGAAAAGAGCCGTAGGGGGCGTTCGCTGCGATGCCGAAGGTCGCCGCAGACTGAATGATGGTAAATTCGTTATGATTGCCCTGCATCCGCCAGGTCGACGCCGGATTTCCTGTCGCTGTGGATTGCTGCAACCGGATCGAGGGGAAACTGGGGCCAACGATGTGCAATTCAGACGCGGGCAGCATTGTCCCCAGTCCCAGCCTGCCGCTCGTGGCGAGCCAGAACGCATTGCTCGGCGCACCGCCAGCGATGGTGAAGGGCGTGGTGCCGGCGGTGTCATCCTCGACCGCGAACTTGTCGATGCCGCCACTTGCCACCGATTGAGGATCGTTGATGCGCAGCGTCCAGTCCCTGTTCGGGCTGCTGCCAGAGGAAGTGTCGACAAATTCGATGGCGTGCTGAGTGTATTTCAGCCGCAGCGTCACATCATTGGGAAAGGTCTCTCCTTCCGAACAGGTGTTGCCGAGGCAGAGGCTGCCGTCGATGACGCTGTCGGCCTCGACGTACAGACTGCCCTCATTGGGGTTGCCCCCCGACGGGACTTGCACCTTGAGGTCGCCTTCGATGACGGTATCGTCGGGATGGGTGGTCACCTGAGCCGTGAGAGGTGAGGCACAGAGCGCCAGGAAAATAACTGTGTATGAGAAATTCGGGTAATTCGGTTGCATAAGGTTTCTCCTTCCAGCCGAAAACGGCCAGCGAAATTGATGAATAGATCAAATTTCCAGCCGGTCCCTGTGGCTGGTGGCAAAGGCTAGCGCCCGCCTTTACCACCTGTCAAATATACTGTTTCACCGGGCTTCGAGCAGTGCCTCAACCATTGCGCGAAGTTGTGTGATCTCATCCTGTTGCGCGGAGAGTTGTTTGTCCTGCGAAATGGTGTGCAGGGTCAGCTCCTCGATCTTTTCGAGCTGGGCCAGCTGCATCCGTGTCATGTCGAGGCCTTCGGCGGCGACGTCACCAGCGGAGGGGACGCCGGGCAGGTGGCCGTTTTCAGCAATGAACTGATCGACTTCGGCCAGGGTCTTCAGCTTGTAGCCCGGCTCGAACACATAGTCCGGCACGTTCATGGCCGTGTTGTTGACCACCAGCGTGCCGGTGATGACCACCTCGTCCGGTTTGCCGTTCCGGCCCAGCCGCAACAGGTTGTTGGTGGCGGCATTGTCGATCTTGAACGGTGTGTTCCCGCCCGCGATCCCGACGTTGAGGCGGCCCGAGTCCTGCTGGTTGCGGAATTCCCAGGTGGTGGGGGTTGTCCCGTTCTGGCGCAGGCGGAAGGCGGAGTCCGAACCGCTGCCGGCGGCGTCGAACAGGGCAAAAGCATCGGTGTTGTCGGCGGTTGTGCGGATGTGCAGCAGTTCCTCCGGGGCGTTGGTGCCCAGGCCGATGAAGCCGTTGCTTTCGATGTTGAAACTGTCGTTGGGTGCGCCCGGTTCGATCCGGTAGGGGGTCGTGCTGTTGGTGCTGTCGGTGACATAAAACGCGTTGTGGTTGGCGTTGATGTCCCAGACCTGCACGGGCGCGCTGCCGCCACGCTGATCCATGCGCAGGGTCACGGTGCTGGCGTCTACCATATGCAGTTCGCGCAGCGGCATCGAGGTTTTCAGGCCGATGCGCCCGGTGGGCGCCATGAACAGCGCGTTTTCCGGGGCACCTGCGGACAGGCGAAAGATCTGCGGCCCGCGCGTGGCGTCCTGGATGGCAAAGTATTCGTCGGAGCCGCTGGCGCTGTCGTTGATCATGATGCGCCAGTCGTTGTCGGGGCTGCTGCTGCTGGACACGTCGTCAAAGTGGATGCGGATCGTGTTGTCCTTGACCCGGAAATCGTCAATCCCTGCAATATCCTGATCTGCACAATTGAAGCCGACGCAGAGGAAACTGCGGATGGTCGGATTGTCTTCGCTGAGCACTTCAGCCTGGGCAAGGGCGGGCAGGAAGGCCGCCGCGATCGCGGTGGCGCGCAGGTATGTCGAGAAGGGCATTATGCGTCCTTTTTACTGGTTACTGACCTGAGAGGTGAAGGTGTGAAGACACTGCGCAATGCGCCGGGGCCGTTCATCTGATTGCTCCACCTTTGGTCATGGTCCAGCGGCAACATTACCCAATGGTTTGACGTAAACTGGGCAAAGGAAAGGCATATGGGCGGCAAGTTCGCTCAGAACTTGCCGCCCATGTGACGCACCAGAATGTGGATGTGGTCGCTGTCAGTCGGGGTTTGCCGTGACCAAGCGGCGCAGCTCCGCTATTTCCTGGGCCTGCTCTGCACGGGCCTCTTCCAGCGCCAACGTATAAAGCGTCAGTTCCTCGACCTTTTTCAGCAGGGTCATCTGCATCGCGGTCAAGTCCACACCATTTGCCTTGATGTCCGCTTCTGACGGCACTTCGGGCAGGTGAGCATTTTCGTCAATGAACGCCTGCACCTCGGCCAGTGGGCGCAGGGCGTATCCTTCGGCAAAGACATAATCGGGCACGTTCATATCGGTGTTGTTCACCACCAGCGTGCCGGTCACGACCACCTCGTCCGGGCGGCCGTTGCGGCCCAGCCGCAGCAGGTTGTTGTTGGCGGCATTGTCGATCTTGAAGGGCGTGTTGCCCCCCGCCAGCCCGACGTTCAGGCGGCCCGAGTCCTGCTGGTTGCGGAATTCCCAGGTGGTGGGAGTCACCCCGTTCTGCTTGAGGCGGAAGGCCGCGTCAGAACCGCTGCCCGCCGCCTCGAACAAGGCAAAAGCGTCGCTGTTCGGTGCGTTGCTCCGGACGTGGAGACGCTCGTCCGGGTCGCGGGTGCCGATCCCGACGGAACCGTCGGATTCGACATAGAGCGCACCGTCAGGCGCGTTGGCGCGCACCTCGAAAGGAATTCGGAAGGTCTCCAGGTCAAAGAGGTAGAAACCAAATTGGTTCGCACGAACATCCCAACTGTAGGCGGATCCACCGGTTTTTTCGAACCGGATCGCGGGTTCGGCGGTGTCAATGATATGGATGTCCTGCAACGGTATGGCCGTCCCCAGCCCCAGGTTGCCGCTGGATGTCACCCGGAGCGCGTTGGTGGGGGCGTCGGCATCGACGCGGAAAGGGACCTTGCCGTTGGTCGCATCCACGATGGAGAAATAATCTTCGCCACCGTCGTAGGTATCGTTGATCGAGATTTTCCAGTCGTTGTTTGGCAGACCGGCGATGGTTGAATCGTCGTCGAAATGCATGTGCACATTGTTGCCCTTCAGCCGCAACTCGTCCCCGGAAGCAGTTTCATTGTCAGCACAGCCGGGTCCGACGCAAAGGAAACTCCTGATCGTTGGATTGGTGGTCGACAGCACTTCGGCATTGGCAGCCACGGGTCCCAGCAGGCTCAGTACAGCGGAAAAAAACATGGAGGATTTGAAGGTTTTCAAGATAATGCTCCCGGCAATAATCGGGGACCCCAAAATAAGACGTCTGAAACGTTGCAATTAAATATCCGCCGTCCCCGGTGACGGATGCCGACAAAGTATTGTGAAGCCCGGTGTCCTGTCAAATCTGCCCTTGTCCGGCGCGACTGGCAGGGCGGGCCGGGTTCAGTGGTCGGCGAGCAATGCCGCGACCATGCCTTCCAGCTGCGCGATGCGGTCGCGCTGTTCGGCGTTTGCCTTGCCCAGGTCGATGACATGCAGGGTCAGCTCCTCGATCTTTTCAAGCTGGGCCAGCTGCATCTGCGTCATGTCGAGCCCGGTTTCGGCCACCTCCGTGGCGGAAGGAACGCCCGGCAGGTGGCCGTTGTCGGCGATAAAGGCGTCAATCTCGGCCAGGGTGGGCAGTTCATATCCCGGCGCAAAGACATAATCCGGCACGTTCATATCGGTGTTGTTGACCACCAATGTGCCGGTCACCACCACCTCGTCCGGTTTCCCGTTGCGGCCCAGGCGCAGCAGGTTGTTGTTGGCGGCATTGTCGATTTTCAGCGGCGTGTTGCCGCCCGCGAGTCCGACGTTCAGGCGGCCCGAGTCTTGCTGGTTGCGGAACTCCCATGTGGTGGGGGTCACGCCGTTCTGGCGCAGCCGAAACGCAGCGTCTGATCCCGCGCCATTCGCATCGAACAGCGCAAAGGCATCGGTGTTGGGCGTGTTGGTCTGGATATGCAGCTTTTCCTCGGGCGACAATATGCCCAGCCCGACCTGCCCTGCTGGATCGACGGTGAAACTTGCGGTCGGAGCGCCGTCGAACAGGATGAACGGCAAAGCTGCGGAATCGTAGCTGATCGCGAAAAGTTGGCCACTCCCCGTCATCTCCCAACTTTTGGGCGTACTTCCGGTCACACCCAATTGTATCCTCACAAAATCGCTTTCGATAATGTGCAGATCGGCTTGGGGGATGCTGGTTCCCAGCCCGATGTCGCCATTCGCATCGACAAACAAGCTGTTGACCGGCGCGTTGCCCATCAGCGTAAAGGGGATCAGCCCGGTTTCCTCGTCCTGAATGGCAAAGCGGTTCACCTGTATCGGTTCGGAATCATCGTTATTGATCACGATGCGCCAGTCATGCTCGGAAAAGAACGGCGATTGCCCCTCTTCGCGATCCACGAACAGTAAATCGGGCCGCGTGCTTTCCAGACTGAGCGTATAAAGGTCCGTCGCGTCTCCACCGGGGTTGGCGCAGTTAAACCCGATGCAGGTCATACTGCGCATTTGCGTCCGCCGGGCGTTGAACGTGTTTGTCTGAAAAATCCCGTTCATATAACCTTGGCTGAAGTTCCCGGTCATTGTCAGCCCGCGCGAGATATTCACACCGAACGGATGTGTATCGGGGGATTGTGCGATGGCCGAAATCGGAGCCAGGACAGATGCAAAGATCATCGTCGCAGCAAAAGAATTTAGGTTTTTCATAGTTTCCTCAAAAAGTTTAGACAATCAAATGGTCTGGTATCGCTTCAGCGCCGCGCAGTGAAACGAGCACCCAAGCGTTTCTTAAGTGCAGAATTAACGGTCGACTGCAATGCCCTCGATCACCGCCTCCAGCCGGGCGATACGCTCGTCCTGCTCCAGCGAATAAAGCGTCAGTTCCTCGACCTTTTTCAGCAGGGTCATCTGCATTTCGGACATGCTGAGCCCGTTCAGCGCGATATCCGCGGCTGAGGGGACATCCGGCAGGTGTTTGTTGGTGTCGATGAACGCCTGTACCTCGGCCAGCGGGCGCAAGGCATAATCATCGTCGAACACATAATCCGGCACATTCAGCGCCGTGTTGTTCACCACCAGCGTGCCGGTCACCACCACCTCGTCCGGTTTCCCGTTGCGGCCCAGGCGCAGCAGGTTGTTGTCGGCAAGATTGTCGATCTTGAGCGGGGTGTTGCCCCCAGCGATGCCGACGTTCAGGCGACCGGAATCCTGCTGGTTGCGGAATTCCCAGGTGGTGGGGGTCACCCCGTTCTGGCGCAGCCGAAACGCAGCGTCTGAGCCCGCGCCATTCGCATCGAACAGGGCGAATGCGTCGGAATTGATGGCGTCCGAGCGGATGTGCAGCAGTTCCTCGGGTGTGTCGGTTCCAAAGCCGACAAAGGCTGTGGCGCCATCGACGAACATCGCATTGTCAGTAACATCGGTGCCGATCTGGAAATTCATATCGAAGTTGCCCGCATTGACCCGCACCCCGCTGTTGAGGATCTGCAGCGCGCCAAAGGGGCTGGTATTCTGTATCTCAAACGGAATTGCGCCGGTCGAAATCTTTGTAAACAGGCCATCTGCATCCACTCCCACCTGAAAGGAACGCACCCCCGGATCGGTGGGTGCTAGCAACAGGTCGGCTGTGCCTGCGCTGGCGATGTGCAGATCAGCTTGCGGAATGGCCGTGCCCAGGGCAACCTGGCCGCTGCTGGCCACAACCAGCGCATTCTCCGGCGCACCGCCCAGGATCGTAAAGGGAATGGTCCCGGCGGTGACATCCTCGATAGCGAACCGTTCTATTCCGCCGGACAAAACTGTCAGCACATCATTGATCAGCAGTTTCCAATCCCGGTCCGGGAATGTTGTCGAGGATGTATCGTCAAAAATCAGGCTGTTCGATGTATCGGAGATCATTACGGCGATATCTGACCCAAAAGCTACCTCCAGAGTGCAGCCGTTGCCGACGCACAGATCCCCGTCCAGAACGGTGTTGTCGGTGACAAACAGGTCGGCCTCTCCGAGAACATTGTCGGATATCCTCACACCGGCGAAGAAACCGTCCTGTGCGTTGACAGCAATTGGAAAAAGAAAAACGGTCGTGGCGATGAATTTGATTGAACGCATGATGCTCCTTTCGCGCGGCGGCGGAGGCGCCGGGCAGAATGATCAAGTTGAATAAATTAGAACGAAATTTCCCCCGAAATATTGAATGAGGGTAGGGAGCGAAACCTTTGGCTGTCAAGAAAGTTGGCGCAATTCTACTTGAACGTGTGTAGCGCGCCTAGCAGATCCAGAAGATTTTCGTAATTGTTCTCGCCGAGGGTTGCGCGAATACGCTGGGCGATACGCAGCGCTTCGGCATGGTTGTCGTCAATCACCTTTTGACCGGCGGGGGTGATTGCCAGCATCTGGCGGCGGCGGTCCTCCTTGTCCTGTGTGCGGGTGACATAGCCGCGCTCGCCCAGGCTGCGCACGATCCGGGTGAGGCTGGGCAGCAGCAGGCTGGCGCGGTCCGCCACTTCGGTCGCATCGAGCGTGCCGCCTTCGGACAGGACACGCAACACCCGCCATTGCTGTTCGGTAATGCCGGTCTCGCTCAGCATGTCGCGGATCGGTGCCATGACCTTTTCCCGCGCGCGGATCAGCGCGATCGGCAGCGACCGGTCCGTGGAGGGCAGGGCATCTGATCTGGGGTCTTTTGGTTTGGTCACGCTGAAACCTGCTGGCTGGGTGGGTTCATCTGGTATTTTGCTGTTGACAGTGCAAGGTATTATTGCTTTACATGTTAACTAAATAAGGAGGAGGGGGGCAGGCCATGCCACATCTGATTGTCGACTATTCCGTCAATCTGGAGGATGCGATCGACATGGGCGGGCTGTGCGAATGTCTGCGCGTCGTGGCCACGGGGCTGGATGCCTTTCCGTCGGCAGGCGTTCGGGTCCGTGCCCATGCGGCGCAGCACTACGCGATTGCCGATGGCAATCCGGCGCATGGCTATATCGACATATCGGTGCGCCTGCGGGCGGGCCGTGATCTGGCGGTGAAAAAGGCCGCGACTCAGGCGCTTTTCGATGCGGCAAAGGCCTTCATCGCGCCGGTCATGGCCACCCGTCCCATCGCGCTGTCATTCGAGATGCGCGACATCGACCCCGAGCTATCGCCCAAGACGGGCACCATCCGCGATTATCTGGAGAATTGAAAATGTCAGTGCTGGACGAGAATATTGAAAAACTGGCGGGTCATTTGTCCCGGTTTCGCGAAACCGGCATCCTGAACCGCATCGGCGGGCAGGACCGGGCCGGGGCGGGTGGCACGTTCCAGACCATTTCGCCCGTGGACAAGAGTGTCATCTGCGACGTGGCGCGGGGGCAGGCGGCGGACATAGATGCAGCAGCCCGGGCGGCGCATGATGCCTTCCCTGTCTGGCGCGACATGCCGGCCAAGGAACGCCGCGCGATCCTGATCCGGGTGGCCGAAGGCATCGAGGCACGGGCCGAAGAAATCGCGCTATGCGAATGCTGGGACACAGGGCAGGCGTGGAAATTCATGTCCAAGGCGGCGCTGCGCGGGGCGGAGAACTTTCGCTATTTTGCCGATCAGGTGACCTCCGCACGGGACGGGCAGCACCTGCCGTCGCCGACGCTGATGAACGTCACCACCCGCAAACCCATCGGCCCGGTGGGCGTCATCACGCCCTGGAACACGCCGTTCATGCTGTCGACCTGGAAAATCGCACCCGCACTCGCCGCAGGCTGCACCGTGGTGCACAAACCCGCCGAGGCCTCGCCGCTGACGGCGCGGCTGTTGGTCGAGATTGCCGAGGAAGCGGGTCTGCCGCCCGGCGTGCTGAACACCGTCAATGGTTTTGGCGAGGATGCGGGCCGCGCGCTGTGTGAGCACCCGCTGATCCGGGCCATCGCATTTGTCGGGGAAAGCCGCACGGGCAGTATGATCGTGAAACAGGGGGCGGACACGCTGAAACGCAACCATCTTGAGCTGGGCGGCAAGAACCCGGTGATCGTCTTTGACGACGCCGATCTGGAGCGGGCGCTGGATGCGGTGATATTCATGATCTATTCGATCAACGGCGAACGCTGCACCTCGTCCTCGCGGCTGCTGGTGCAGGACACCATCCGCGAAGAGTTCGAGGCGAAACTGGTCGAGCGTGTGAACAACATTAAGGTTGGCCACCCGCTGGACCCCGGCACAGAAATCGGCCCGCTGATCAGCGAAGAACATTTTACCAAGGTCACCTCATATTTCGACATCGCGAAACAGGATGGTGCGACGGTCGCGGCAGGGGGTGAAACGGTGGGCGACAAGGGCTATTTCGTGCGCCCGACACTGTTTACCGGTGCCACCAATGACATGCGCATCGCCCAGGAAGAGATATTTGGCCCCGTGCTGACGTCGATACCCTTCTCGACGGAGGAGGAGGCGCTGCAATTTGCCAATGACATCCCCTACGGCCTGACCGGTTATGTCTGGACCAACGACCTGACCCGCGCGCTGCGGTTTACCGAGGCGCTGGAGGCGGGGATGATCTGGGTCAACTCCGAGAATGTCCGCCATCTGCCCACGCCCTTTGGCGGGGTCAAGGCCAGCGGTATTGGCCGCGACGGCGGCGACTGGAGCTTTGAGTTCTACATGGAACAAAAGCACATCGGTTTCGCCACCGGCCAGCACAAGATCACACGCCTCGGCGTTCAATAGGAGCCCGTCATGTCCGTTCCCGCACCCAATCTCTATCCGCCCTTCAACACCATCCGGTTGAGTCACACCTGCCTCAATGTTTCGGATCTGGCAGCCAGCCGCGCGTTCTATACCGAAACGCTGGGGCTACAAGTGACCGACGAGGACGACAGCCGCGTCTATCTGCGCGCGATGGAGGAGCGTGGCCATCATTGCGTGATCCTGCAAAAGTCCGATTTTCCCGGCACCGTGGAAGTCATGGGTTTCAAGACCTATGACGAGGAAGATCTGGACAAGGCGGAAGCCTATTTTCAGTCAAAGGGTCAGCCGACCGAATGGGTCGAACGCCCCTACCAGGGCCGCACGCTGCTGACCCGCGACAACATCGGCATTCCGCTGGAGTTCTATCACAAGATGGACCGCCTGCCGCCGATCCATCAGCAATATGCGCTCTATCGCGGCGTCAAACCACTGCGCATCGACCACTTCAACTGCTTTTCGCCGGACGTCGACGCGTCGGTCGGGTTCTACAACGACTTCGGTTTCCGGGTCAGCGAATACACCGAAGACGAGGAAAGCGGCCATCTTTGGGCGGCGTGGATGCACCGCAAGGGCGGGGTCCATGACATGGCGTTTACCAACGGCACCGGACCACGGATGCATCATGTTGCCTTCTGGGTGCCGACCCCGCTGAACATCATCGACCTGCTGGATCTGATGGCGACCACCGGCTACGTCAAGAACATTGAACGCGGGCCGGGGCGGCATGGTATTTCCAATGCGTTCTTTCTGTACATCCTTGACCCCGATGGCCATCGGATCGAGATTTACTGTTCCGATTACCAAACGCTTGACCCCGATCACGAGCCGATCAAGTGGGACCTCACGGACCCGCAGCGCCAGACCCTTTGGGGGGCAGCGGCACCGCGCAGCTGGTTCGAACACGGGACCAAATTCGTCGGACAAGAGACAACAGAGGCGGTGCTGAAAGCCACGCCGATCGTGGCACCATGAACGACATGCGCTTTGCCAGTTACACCGCCGATGGGACGGGCCATTACGGGGCCGTGACCGATGCGGGCATGATCGCGCTGTCGCCGCAGTTTCCGCAATGGCCAACCCTGCGTGCGGTGATCGCGGATGGCGGCCTGTCGATGCTGGCGGAAGCGGCCAAAGGTGCGGCGGTCACGCATACCGACTTTACCTACGACATTCCGCTGCCCGATGCGGCGCGCATCATCTGCGTGGGGGTGAACTTTCCCGACCGCAACGCCGAGTACAAGGACGGCAGCGCGCAGCCAAAGTACATGTCGCTTTTCCCGCGCTTTGCCAGCGGCTTTACCGGCCATGACACGCCGCTGATCCGCCCGCCGGAGAACCACACGCTGGATTACGAGGGCGAGGTGGCGGTGATCATCGGCAAGGCAGGCCGCAGGATCGCGGCAGAGGACGCCTATGACCACATCGCCGCCCTGACCCTGTGCAACGAAGGCACCATCCGAGACTGGGTGCGCCATGCGAAATTCAACGTCACGCAGGGCAAGAACTGGGACCGTTCCGGTGCGATGGGGCCGTGGATTGTGCCTTTCACGGACGCGGGCCAGATCGACGATGCGCATCTGGTGACGCGGGTGAATGGCGAGGTCCGGCAGGACGATCATTTGCGCAACATGATGTTCCCGGTGCGCGAGGAAATCGCCTATATCTCCACCTTCATGACCTTGCTGCCTGGGGATATTATCGTGACTGGCACGCCGACGGGTGCCGGCGCGCGCTTTGACCCGCCGCGCTATCTGGCCCCCGGCGACGTCGTTGAGGTCGAGGTGCCAGGCATCGGGACCCTGCGCAACGGGGTGGAGGACGAGGCATGACGCCGCAAGAGCACGCGAAAGTCGCGGCAGACCTGCTGCGGGCCGAGCAAACGGGCCAGCAGATCGGCCTGATCTCGAAAGCCTATCCGCAGATCGACATGGATGATGCCTATGCCATCCAGTCGGCCATCCTGACGGCAAAGCTGGCGGCGGGGCGCGCGGTGATCGGCTGGAAGATCGGCCTGACGTCAAAGGCCATGCAGCAGGCGCTGGGCATCGACATTCCCGACAGCGGCATCCTGTTCGACGACATGCTCTTTGCCGATGGGGCGTTGGTGCCTGAGGGGCGGTTCATTCAGCCTCGTGTCGAGGCCGAGATCGCCTTTGTCATGAAATCCGCCCTATGCGGCGCCGATGTGACACGCGCCGAAGTGCTGGCCGCGACAGATTATGTGGCACCCTCACTGGAAATCCTGGACACGCGGGTGCAGCGCAAGGACCCGGCCACCGGCGCGCCGCGCATCATCTTTGACACGATCAGCGACAATGCCGCCAATGCCGGGATCGTGCTGGGCACAGCCCGCCATGCGCCCGATACGGTCGATCTGCGCTGGATCGGTGCCATCGTCAGTTGCAATGGCGCAGTGGAAGAGACCGGGTTAGGCGCGGGCGTGCTGAACGACCCGGTAGAGAGCGTCGTCTGGCTGGCGCGCCGCATGGCGCAATACGGGCAGAAGATCGAGGCAGGGCAGGTGATCCTCTCGGGCAGTTTCATCCGGCCCGTGGAATGCCCGCCGGGGTCGGTGATCGCCGCAGATTTCGGTGCTTTCGGATCGGTCGGTGTCTCCTTCGCGTGACCAGGGCCTGTGGACATTCATTTTCCGCCACCCGTTTCTGCCCAAAATTGCTCAGTTCCAGGCAAGAGAGCGCAGGAATAGCCAGCTATTTCAAGCGCTCTTAACGCAGAAGTGGGCAATTTTGGCGAAACCCTTGCAGGGCGAGACGGATTTTGCCTCTGCCATCCCGGATGTTCGCTTCCAATGATCGCATTGCTGCGCTCACATCAGGGCGCCAGCGGCAAAATCCGACTCGCGCGGGTGGCGGAAAATGAATGTCCACAGGCCCTAGTTGACAAGTCCTGTGCGGCGGGTGACCGTCGCGCCCTCAGCATCTTGCAAAGAGGCCGCGCGATGACATTCCGTCTGTTTTCGGACAAGAACCGCCCGGTTCACATGGGACCGTACCCAACCGAGCTGCTGGCACGGGCCGGGCAGATGCCGGACCTGTCCGAAGTGCCGCCGATGCGGCAGCTTGGCTTTGCGCGTGCCGATGACCCGTTTTCGATCCTGAACGCGATGGGAGAGCATCAGGCGATGCTCGACGCGATCCGCGAGGGGTTGATCAACCGGGGCGTTTCCGAGGTGCCGGACGATCTGCAGGAGCGGGCCAATCATCTGAAAGCGTTTGGATATTTCTCTGACGCGGCGGTGGTGGGCGTCTGCGAACTGCCTGCTTCTGCCCTGCTGGAAACCCCGTTTCGCAACCCCGATATCGACCGGCTGGCGCAAGACCTGCGCACGCGCCAGACCAAGACCCTGGCGTCGGGTATCGACATGATCATGGCCGACCTCAAGGAATCGATGGAGGCCCCTCCGGGCACGATCGACGGGCATACACATGCGCTGGTGTTTCTCTATGAGAACCCCCGCGACCCCGCTGATGACGAGGCCGGGACCGGCTGGATCAAGGACGCGCAGGCGCATCGGGCTGGGTTGCTGTCGGCAGAGACCGCCGTGGTCCTGGCCAACTACCTGCGTGTGCTGGGCTTTGATGCGCGGGGGCATACGGTGTCGACCTCGGATGTTGACCTCGGCCAGCTTGCGGTGGCAGCGGGGCTGGCAACCGTGGAGGACGGCGTGCTGCATCATCCCTACATCGGCACGCGTTTTGGTCTGGCGGCGGTGACGACCAGCTTTGCCATGGCACCGGACTTGCCACTGAATGCGCTTGCTGGTCAGCCAGCGTCGGCCTTTGGGATGCGGTGGAAACTCGGCACGGGTTTTCGCAAAAATGCGATAAACGCGGTGCCCTATGCCAGGCGCAGGTTCGTGGATGGCGCGCATCCCTTCGAGCGGCTGAAACGGGTGGAGGACCCCACCACCTACATTGACGAGCCGCGCGTGGCGCGGGTGCCCAAGCGCACCGACATGTTTGCCCGCGCCCAGTTCGGCGACATGGGCAAGGCGCTGCAGGAGGGGGCCAAGGGAGGGTACTATGTGCGCAAGGCCGCACCATCGACGGCACAGCGCCGGGCGCTGGGCGCATTTGTGCTGTTGCAGGATGGCGCGGCGGCGGCGGAAAAGGTGGCGCTGGACCCGGTGCAGGCTGCCGCGCTGGTCAAGGCGACATGCTATTACCTTGGCGCGGATGCGGTGGGCATCTCGCGCTGCCCGGACTGGGCATGGTATTCACATGACGCCACCGGCACGCCCATCGACCCGCCGCACGATCAGGCGGTGTCGCTGATCATCGACCAGGGCTATGAAACGATGGAGGGTGCATCGGGCGACGACTGGATCAGCGTTGCGCAGTCGATGCGCGCCTATCTGCGGTTCTCGCTGATCGGGGGTGTTGTGGCGAAACAGATCCGCAACCTCGGCTACAAGGCCAAGGCGCATACGGTTATGGATGGCGAAGTCCTGCAACCGCCGCTGATGTTGCTGAGCGGGTTGGGCGAGGTCAGCCGGATCGGCGAGGTGATCCTGAACCCCTATCTGGGACCGCGCCTGAAATCCGGGGCGATCACCACGGACCTGCCGATGGCGCATGACCGGCCCATCGACTTTGGCCTGCAAAAGTTCTGCGAGGCCTGCAACAAATGCGCGCGGGAATGTCCTTCGGGCGCGATCACCGCCGGGCCGAAGCTGATGTTCAACGGCTACGAGATCTGGAAATCTGACAGCCAGAAATGTGCCACCTACCGGATCACCACTCCGGGCGGCGCCATGTGCGGGCGCTGCATGAAAACCTGCCCCTGGAACCTGGAAGGCATCTTCAAGGAGGCCCCGTTCCGCTGGGCGGCGATGAACATGCCCACGGCGGCCCCGGCGCTGGCGCGGCTGGACGATGCAGTCGGCAACGGCGGGCTGAACCCGGTCAAGAAATGGTGGTGGGATCTGGAGATTGCCGAGGATGGCGGCTATCGCCCCACGGACAAGCCGGTGAACGAACGCTCCCTGCAACGCGATCTGGACCTGAAGTACGTCGACCAGACACTGGCGGTCTATCCTGCGCCGCTGGCCCCGCATCCATACCCCTATCCTGACCCGATGGACCGCGAGGCGGGTATCGAGGCCTATCAGGCGATGATCACCGCCGAGGAATACCAGCGCCGTCTGGCCGCGGGCGATGACAGCATGGTGCACCGCACAACCGATGCCGCCGACAGCCCGGTAATTCACGTACAGATCACCAGGGCCGAGAAGATGGCATCGGGCATCACCAAGTATGAGTTCCAGCCTGTGGGCGGCGGTGACCTGCCGCAATGGCAGGCCGGCGCGCATCTGGACATCGTCGTCGCCCCGGAATTCCTGCGCCAATATTCCATGTCAGGCGATCCGGGCGACCGCAGCACCTATCAGATCGGCGTTCTGATGGAGGATGCGGGACGTGGTGGATCGAAACTGCTGCACCGGATTTTCAGCGAGGGGCGCAAGGTTTTCATCTCCAACCCGATCAACCATTTTCCACTGGATGCCGATGCGCCGTTTTCCCTGCTGATGGGGGGCGGGATCGGGGTGACGCCGATGATTGCCATGGCGCATGAGCTGCACCGCGCGGGGCGCGATTTTGCGCTGCATTATTCCGGGCGATCCCGCGACAGCATGGGGTATCTGACGGACCTCGCTGGGGTGGCATGGGCCGACAAGGTGCATCTGCACATCACCGACGAAGACAGCCGCGCCGATCTGGGGGGCGTGATGGGCGCTCTGCCTGTGGGCGCGCATGTCTATACCTGCGGGGCAGAGCGTTACATGTCGGCGGTCATGGCGGCGGCTGAAGCGGCGGGCGTGCCGGAGGAGGCGCGGCATCTGGAATATTTCTCGGTCCCCGAGGTGCCGGAATATGTGAACCACGAGTTCACCCTGCGGCTCGCCCGTTCCGGGCGCGAGCTTGCCGTGCCTGCCGACAAGAGCGCCACGGATGTGCTGGCAGAGAATGGCATCCATGTGGACGTGAAATGCTCGGACGGGATTTGCGGCGTGTGCAAATGCGGGCTGGTCTCGGGCGAGGTCGAGCACCGCGATTTTGTGCTGTCGAAGGCGCAGCGGCAGGATGCGATCATCCTGTGCCAGAGCCGGGCGGCAGAGGCCGGTGGCGTGGTTGAAGTGGACCTGTGACTATTTCGCCGCCGCCAACGCCGCGCGGATCACATCCCGGTCACCGATGTGGTTGCACAGCACAAGGATCAACCGCGCGTTGAAGGCATCGGACTGCTCCTTGCTCAGCCCTTCATGGGCGCGCAGCAATTCGTCGTAGAAACCATCCTGATCGGGGATGTTCGGGGTCAGGGTGACGGGCATCAGCTGTCCTTTCCGATGGCGCGGCCAATGGCGCGGGCGATGGCATCCGGGTCGAAATCGGGCCAACGGGCCACGACATGCTGATCGGGGCGGATCAGGTAGACACCCTGTTTCGCGTCACCGAGGTAACGGCGGGTCAGTTCGTCTGACGGTGACGGGATGCAGGCCACGACGGGGTCGATGCCATGCGCGCTGACCGGGGCAGAGGGCGCAAGACCCAGGGCAAGGATTGTGAAACTGCCGCCGAGGTGATCCAGCAGGAAGCCATCCTCTGCCGGGGCATCCACGCAGGCCGCGCCGGGGCGGGTGACGGCGGGCCCCTGCAACTCGTCCGGGCCGAAATGCGGGAAGCCGTCATAGGTGCAGGGCACCGACAGGCGTCCCGAATTCACCAGGGGTCGGGCAAATGTATGCCGCTCTGCCAGGGTCAGCACCGCGTCGCGGAACAGACGGCTGGTCTCGGTCTTGGGGGTCAGAAAATCGGTGGCGCGGGTCGAGTTCAGGATGTTTTCATCTGCCCCGAATTCACGTTCGGTGGCATAGCTGTCAAGCAGGCTGTCATCGGCCAGCCCTTTCAGGACAAGATCAAGTTTCCAGCCCAGATTCTCCGCGTCCTGCACCCCGGAATTGGCCCCGCGCGCGCCGAAAGGCGAGACCTGATGCGCGCTGTCGCCTGCAAAGATCACATTGCCGTGCCGGAAAGATTGCATCCGGCGGCACTGGAAGGTGTAGATCGAGGTCCATTCCAGTTCGTATTCCGGTACGGTGCCGGTCTGGCTGGACAGCATCGCGTCAACACGGGCGCGGATGCGGTCGGGGTCCAGTTCGGCCTTGCGGTCGATGTCCCAGCCCAGCTGGAAATCAATGCGCCAGATGTCGTCGGGCTGTTTGTGCAGCAGGGCGGACTGGCCTGCGCCCTCGAACGGCGGATCGAACCAGAACCAGCGTTCTGTGGGGAAATCGGCCTTCATATGAACGTCGGCGATCAGGAAGTTGTCCTCGAACACCCGGCCATCGAAGGTCAGGCCCAGCATGTCACGCAGGGGCGAGCGTGCGCCATCGCAGGCGATCAGATAGTCGGCTTCGATCTTGTAGGGGCCATCGGGGGTGTCGACTTCCAGCGTGGTGAACCCGTCCTGCGGGTCGATTGCGGTGACCTGGTTGGCCCCCCGTATCTCGATCGGGGCGCCATTGGTCCGGGCGCGTTCGATGGCCTCTACGAGGTAGCGTTCGAAATAGGGCTGCTGGAGGTTGATGAAAGCGGGATGCCGGTGGCCGTCCTCAGGCAGGAGGTTGAATTCGAAAACCTCACTGTTGGCATGAAACACCCGGCCCACGTTCCAGACCACGCCCTTGTCCACCATCGGTTGCGCCGCGCCGAGGCGATGCGCAATGTCCAGCGTGCGCTTGGCAAAGCAGATCGCCTTTGACCCAAGGCCCGCCCCCTCGTGGTCGTCCAGCACCAGCACCGGGGTGCCCTTGAGCCCCAGGTCAAGCGCGAGGGCGAGCCCGATGGGCCCGCCACCAACGATCACCACCGGGTGCCGCACAGGGGCCTGCAATTGCGCGGACACCTGTTGGTAGGGGTAAAGCTTGAAAGTGGTCTGGTATCTGACGGCGACCATGTCGATCCTCCCTGGAATGCAGGATTATGCCTGCAATGCGTTCCACATCTCGATGTCCCGCTCGGCAGTCCAGATGCGGGGCGTGTCGATGCCGCGGGCCTCGTCATAGGCGCGGGCTACGTTGAAGGGCAGGCAGTGTTCGTAGATCGCGTAGTCTGCAAACTTGGGGTCGCAGGCGGCGCGCACCGCGTCCCAGGCTTCCTTGAGGCTGCCGCCGCGGGCCGCGACACGGGCGGCGGGGGCATAGGTGGAATTCACGAAGTCGCGGGTGCTGGCGATGGCGCTGTTCACCGCGTCGCGGCCCATCAGCGCGCCGCCTCGGCCCGGTGCGATGGCGTCGACGTCATAGGCCAGGATATTGTCCAGCGTGCCGCCCCAGTCGTTGAAATGCCCATCACCGCAATAGCAGGCGGAGTGGTCCTCGACGATGTCGCCGGTGAACATCACATTCTCGTCGGGCACGTGGATCACCGCGTCCCCTGCGGTATGGGCACGGCCGATGTGCTTGATGTCCACCCGGCGGTTCCCGAGATAGACAGTCATGCTGTCGGAGAATGTGGTGGTCGGCCAGGTCAGGCCGGGGATGCTTTCGTGGCCTTCGAACAGGCGCGGGAAACGCTGGAATTCGCTGTCCCAGTCCTCCTGCCCGCGTTCGACCACCATGGCACGGGCCACGTCGGACATTATGACCTGATCGGCACCGTAAGCCGAGGCCCCCAGCACGCGGACCGCGTGGTAATGGGTCATGACAATGTGGCTGATCGGCTTGTCGGTGACTTCGCGGACCTTTTCGATGACCTTGTTGGCCAGACGCGGGGTCGCCTGCGCCTCGACGATCATGACGCTGTCATCGCCGATGATCACGCCGGAGTTCGGGTCCCCTTCGGCGGTAAAGGCCCAGAGGTCGCGGCCGACCTCGTCGAAGGTGATTTTCTTTTCGGTCATGTCGCCCTGCGAGGCAAAAGCTTTGGCCATGGTATGTCCTTTCCGGTGTGGCGCGCGTGGTGGCGTCACCTGTGTGTATTTTTTGGAACAATGAAGATCAGGGGAACTTGATTGCCGGTTTGATCGTGCCCACGCAGTCGCCGAAGCCGATGCGGTAGCCGTCGCCTTTGGCGGCGCCCTTGAGCGTCATTGTATCACCGTCCTCGATGAAAGTGCGGGTGTCGCCGCTGTCCAGCGTGATGGTTTCCTTGCCGCCCCAGCTGAGTTCTATGAGCGAGCCGCGCTGGTCCTTTTCGGGGCCGGAGATCGTGCCGGAGCCCAGAAGATCGCCTGCGTTCATCGCACAGCCCGAGGAGGCGTGATGCGCCAGTTGCTGCGCGGCGGAATAGTACATTTCGCTGTAGTTGGTGCGCGCGATGGTGGTGGGGGCCTTGCCTTCGGGGGCCATCGTCACCTCAAGCTCGATGTCATAGAGCATCGGTCCGGGTTCGCGCAGGTAGGGCAGCAGGTCCTTTTCGCGTTCGGGCGTGGAGGTTCGGAACGGCTCCAGCGCCGCTTTTGTCACGATCCAGGGGGAGATCGAGGTGCCGAATGCCTTGGCCTGGAACGGGCCGAGCGGCTGATATTCCCAGGGCTGGATGTCGCGTGCGGACCAGTCGTTGAGCAGCACGTAGCCAAAGATCATGTCATCGGCCTGCGCCACGCTGACCGGGTGGCCCATTTCGGAGGAGGTGCCGACGATCGCGCCCATCTCCAGTTCGATGTCCAGCCGCTTGCTGGGGCCGAAGGAAGGAATATCCGCATCCGGGGCCTTGGTCTGGCCGTTGGGTCGGGTGATCGGGGTGCCGGACACGACTACGGTGGAGGCGCGCCCGTTGTAGCCGATCGGGATGTGCAGCCAGTTCGGCGGCAGCGCGTTTTCCGCGCCCCTGAACATGGTGCCGATGTTGGTCGCGTGGTGCTTGCCCGCGTAGAAATCGGTGAATTCGGTGACCACCAGCGGCAAGTGCATCCGCGCTTCCGCCATCGGCACCAGATGCGGCGCGACCTGGGCCTGGTCCGGGGCATCTGCCGCCAGCAGTTCACCCAGCCGGTCGCGCAGGGCCTGCCAGCCCTCGGGGCCCAGTTCCATCACGTCGTTCCAGTAGGGCACGTCGAACACCGGCTCTTCGGTCAGGTCGATCAGCCCGGCTTCTTCCATGGCGGCCATGTCGAGGATCATGTCACCGATGGCCACGCCGCAGCGCGGTTCCAGGCTGTCGGTCTCGAACACGCCGTAGGGCAGGTTGTTGAGGGGAAAATCGGTGTCGGCGCTGTTGGCGCTTTCCACCCAGGAGGGGAGCAGGGTCATGTGGTATTCCTTGTGGTGATGCGTGCCGGTCTCAACCTGGGGCGAAACCGGCAGGTGTCATTATTTCTTGCCGGGTGTGCCGTCGAACTTCTTTTCCAGATCCGTCCAGCAGTCGATGTAATCGTCCTGCAGGGGCGCTTCCTTGGCGGCGAAGGCGGTCAGGTGCTGCGGGAAACGGGTCTCGAACATGAAGGACATGGTATTCTCCAGCTTCTCCGCTTCAAGGTCTGCGTTAGATGCGCCCTCGAAGGCTTGTTTGTCCGGCCCGTGCGGCAGCATCATATTGTGCAGCGACATGCCGCCGGGGACGAAACCCTTGGGCTTGGCGTCGTAGATGCCAAAGATATTGCCCATCAGTTCGGACATGACGTTCTTGTGATACCACGGCGGGCGGAAGGTATCTTCGGCCACCATCCAGCGGTCGCGGAACAGCACGAAGTCGATGTTCGCGGTGCCTTCGACGCCCGAGGGCGCGGTGAGCACGGTAAAGATCGACGGATCGGGGTGATCGAACAGCACCGCGCCCACGGGGCAATAGGTGCGCAGGTCGTATTTGCAGGGCGCGTAGTTGCCATGCCAGGCCACCACGTCGAGCGGAGAATGGCCGATCTTGGTCTCGTGGAACTGACCTGCCCATTTCACGGTGACGGTGGAGGGCGCGTCGCGGTCCTCATAGGCCGCCACGGGGGTCTTGAAGTCGCGCCGGTTTGCCATGCAGTTGGCTCCGATGGGGCCGCGCCCCGGCAGGTCGAACTTCTGTCCGTAGTTCTCGCAGACAAAGCCGCGGCATGGCCCTTCGAGCACTTCGACGCGGTAGACCAGTCCGCGCGGGATGATGGCGATTTCCTGTGGTTCGATGTCGATCACGCCCAGTTCGGTGGCAAAGCGCAGGCGGCCCTCTTGCGGGACCACCAAAAGCTCCGAATCGGCGGAATAGAAATAGGCATCCACCATGCTGTCTGTGACCAGATAGATATGGCTGGCCATGCCGACCTGGGTGTTCACGTCACCCGCCGTGGTCATGGTGCGCATGCCGGTAAGCCAGGTCAGCTTGTCGGCGGAATGCGGCACCGGGTCCCAGCGGTACTGGCCCAGGCTGACCACCTCCGGGTCCACATGCGGTGCGGACTTCCAATAGGGCAGGTCGATCTTTTCAAAGCGGTGGGTGTGTTTGACCGAAGGCCGGATGCGGTAGCACCAGCTGCGTTCGTTCTGGTGGCTGGGCGCGGTGAAGGCGGTGCCGGACAGCTGTTCGCCGTAAAGGCCGTAGTTCACCTTTTGCGGCGAATTCATGCCCTGGGGCAAGGCACCGGGCAGGGCCTCCGTCTCGAAATCATTGCCGAAGCCGGGCATGTACCCTTCATGGGTGCCGACAGGGGTGGCCGCAGTCTGCAGCCTGTGGCGGGCGACGTCCTTATTCATGGCAGGTCCTTTCGCTGTACTTGAAGATCACATATTAGTTGGTTTTGTAACTAACAACGTGGTAAATTACAAAAATGTCAGAAAAGGAAGTGATGTCGGACCACGAAGACGCCGTTGATTTCGATCTGCGGGGGTTCTTGCCATATCTGCTGAACATTGCAGCCGAAGAATCGAGCGCGAGTTTTCAGCAATACTACAAGGGCAGATACGGGATGCTGCGCACTGAATGGCGCGTCTTGTTCCATCTGGGCCGGTACGGGGCGATGACCGCAAAGGAGATTTGCGACCGGGCGCGGATGCACAAGACCAAGGTCAGCCGCGCTGTGGCGGCCTTGCAAGCCAAGCGTTTCCTGACACGCAGCCAGCGCGAGGATGACCGCCGCCACGAAACGCTGGCGCTGACATCGCAGGGCAGGCAGGCCTATGCCGATCTGGCCGCGCAGGGCCAGCAATTTGACCGCGCTCTGATGGCCGATTTTTCAGAAGAAGAAGCCCGGTTCCTGCGGCAGGCCCTGGAACGGATTGCGAAGTTCTGAGGGCAGATGGGCCGGGCATGAAAACCCCGGCGGCGAACGGGGGAAGCCGCCGGGGTCTTGCATGGGTCAGGCCGGCTTGGGATCCAGCTTGCCCACGGTCACGTCGAGGGTGAGCTCCTCGCCCTTGCGCAGCACTTTCATCTGTGTGCTTTGTTCAGGCTCGGTGGTGGCCACCGCTCGGGTCAGGTCGCGCAGGTCGACCACGTTGGTCTCGCCAAAGGACATGATGATGTCGCCCCGCTTCAGACCGGCCTTGGCGGCGGGGCTGTCCTCGCTCACCGCTTCGATCACGGCACCTTTGGGTGTGTCATAGCCCAGGACATTGGCGACCTCTTCGGTCATCGGGCGGATGTTCACGCCCAACCAGCCGCGTGCGACGGTGCCGTCGTCGGACAGATCGGCCACAACCGTCTGTACCAGATCGGCAGGCACGGCAAAGCCGATGCCGACGGAGCCGCCGTCCGGCGACAGGATGGCGGTGTTGACGCCGATGACGTCACCGGCGTTGTTGAAGAGCGGACCGCCGGAGTTGCCCTTGTTGATCGAGGCATCGGTCTGGATGAAGTCATCGAAGGGGCCCGACCGGATGTCACGCGATAGGGCCGAGATGATGCCAGAAGTCACGGTGCCGCCAAGACCGAAGGGATTGCCGACGGCGACAACTTCGTCCCCCACCCGCAGGCCCTCGGTGGTGCCGAATTTGACGAAGGGCAGGTCAACATCCGCTTCGATCTTGAGCAGGGCGATATCCGTCATCGGGTCACTGCCGACCACCTTGGCCTCGAAACTGCGGTCGTCAGCCAGTTTGACGGTGACGGTGTCGGCACCCGCGACCACGTGGTGATTGGTCACGATCTGGCCATCGGAGGAAATGATGAAGCCCGACCCGACGCCCTGAAGAGGACCTTGCTGGCCGGGCATTCCATCTTCGAAGAAGCGGCGCAGCTGCGGGGGAATGTTGCGCGGCAGGGGGGCGGGATCGTTCTGCGCCTTGGTTGTGACTTCGATAAAGACAACGGCGGGCGAGACTTGTTCCACCAGATCGGCATAGCCGCCTGCGGGCACGGCATAGGCCGCAGCCGGTGCGACTGTCAGGGCGGATGTGGCCAGCAAGGCGGCAGTCAATGCCGCAGCCGCGCCTTGCCGGGGGGATTTCAGAATGGATTGCATCGGAGTTACCTCGAATTTTCTTGTGCTCCCCCCATATGACGGTCTGTCCTTACAGCGTCGTGGGCGGCGCTATACAAATTTGTAACGCGGCCCGCCGCCCCATATTGTCTATGCAAGAGACCTGCAGACCAGAAACAGAGGTCAGGATGAAACTGCTCGTCATAGAAGACGACGCCACAACCGGGCGCTACATCGCCAGGGGGTTGCGCGAGGAAGGTCATATCGTCGATCTGGTTGCGGACGGTCGCGAAGGGCTGATTGCGGCGACGGCGGGGGGGCATGACGTGCTGATCCTTGACCGGATGTTGCCGCAGGTCGACGGGCTGACCCTGCTCAAGACCCTGCGCGGGGCGGGATCGACCGTGCCGGTACTGCTGCTGACCGCGATGGGCGATGTCGAGGACCGGATCGAGGGCCTGCGCGCCGGGGCGGATGATTATCTGGCGAAACCCTTTGTCTTTGGCGAATTGTCGGCACGGGTGGCAGCGCTGTCGCGCAGGCCGCAGGCGATGGAGGCCGAGACGGTGCTGCGCGCGGGCGATCTGGAGATGAACCTGATCACCCGGACGGTCACGCGGGCGGGACAGGTGCTTGACCTGCTGCCCCGCGAATTCGCCCTGCTGGAGCATCTGCTGCGGCGCAAGGGGCGGGTCCAGACCCGCACCATGTTGCTGGAGGCGGTCTGGGACATCGGTTTTGACCCCGGCACCAATGTGGTGGAAACCCACATCAGCCGGTTGCGCGCCAAGGTGGACCGGCCCTTTGACGGGGAGTTGATCCAGACGGTGCGCGGCGCGGGCTACAGGATTGCCGCATGAGCGCAGGGCTGTCGCAATTCTGGCGGTCGATGCCGCTGCGGCTGGCGCTGCTGCTGGTGGCGCTGTTCACCGCCGTCAGCCTGCTGAGTCTCGCGGCCAGCTATGGGTTTACCCAGCGCTCGTTCGAACAGGCGATCCGTGCCGATCTGCGCCAGGACCTTGCAGGGTTTCGCGCCGCGCCGAACGCCCGCGCCGTGGCCGCACTGGTCGAGGCGGAAAGCCGCGAGGCTGATCCGAACCGCATGGTGCTGAGCTATATCGCACCCTCGGGCCGGATCTTCGGCAATGGGGCAATCGCGCGGGACGAAGCGGGATTTCACATCATCTCTCTGGACCGTGACCGCGCGCAATATGATGGCGCTTACCTGTCGCTGACCGACCGGTTGTACGGCGGCATCATCACCATCGCTCGCAGCCGGGCCGAGATCGAGGCGCTGGGGGGTGTTTTCCTCAACATCCTGCTGATCAGCCTGCTGCCAACGGTGCTGATCGCGCTTTCAGGGGGGCTGGTTCTGGCGCGCCGGTCCAAGCAGCATGTGGAGGTGGTGGGCCGCGCGCTCGACCGGATGACCGGCGGCGATCTGGGCGCGCGGGTGGTGGTCGGGCCGCGCTGGTCCGACGACCTTGTGCAGATCGGCGGCAAGCTGAACCAGATGGCCACCGCGCAAGAGGCCTCTGTCACCGCACTGAAACAGGTGTCATCGGATATTGCCCATGACCTCAAGACCCCGCTGCAACGGGTTGCCCTGCAACTGGAAGACCTGGAGGGCAAGGTGGCCCCGGATGGCGATGAGGCCGAGCTTGTCGCCCGCACCCGTGCGGAAGTTGCGGATATGGGGCAGGTGTTCCAGGCCTTGCTGCAACTGGCGCAGGTCGAGGCCGGGTCGGCCCGGTCGCGGTTTGTCCCCGTTGATCTGGTGCAGGTCTGCCAGACCTTGATCGAGGTCTATGAACCCAGCGCCAGCGACAGCGGCCATCGCCTGACCCTGGATATTGCCGCTGATGTGCCGAAGGTGCGGGGGGACCGGGCGCTGTTGGGGCAGATGGTCTCGAACCTGATTGAAAACGCGCTGCGCCACACCCCGGCAGGCAGCCGGATCATGGTGCGGCTGTCACGGCACGCAGCAGGCGGCCTGTGGTTGCAGGTGGCCGATACCGGCCCGGGCATTCCGGCCATGGAACGTGACAAGGTGCTGGACCGGCTTTATCGTCTGGACCGCAGCCGCAACACGCCCGGAAACGGATTGGGGCTGAGCCTTGTGGCGGCAGTGGCGGCACTGCATGGCGCTGAAATCGAACTGGGTGACAATGAACCGGGTCTGAAGGTGGATCTGCGGTTCTGAAACCCACTGCGGCGAAATGTGCCGCTGTGCAGATCGCGAAAACGGCCTATGTCCGGGACAGAAGCAACGGAGGTCAGGCCATGTTTGACGGATATTCCGCAGAGATCCTCGCGCGGGTGCAATTTGCCTTCACGATCTCGTTTCACATCATCTTTCCGGCCTTCTCCATCGGGCTGGCCAGCTTTCTGGCGGTGCTGAACGCGCGCTGGCTCTGGACGCGGGACCAGACGTTCCTGATTCTGTTCAACTACTGGGTCAAGATATTCGCCATCGCCTTTGGCATGGGGGTCGTGTCGGGCATCGTCATGTCCTACCAGTTCGGCACCAACTGGTCGGTGTTCTCGGACAAGGCCGGGCCGGTGATCGGACCGCTGATGGCCTACGAAGTGCTGACGGCTTTTTTTCTTGAGGCGGGGTTCCTGGGCATCATGCTCTTTGGTCGCGAACGGGTGGGCGACGCGCTGCATATGATGGCGACGGGCATGGTGGCCTTCGGCACGCTAATCTCGGCCACATGGATATTGTCGGTCAATTCCTGGATGCAGACGCCCGCAGGGTTCGGCATGAACGAGCTGGGACAGTTCATTCCCGAGGATTGGTGGCAGATCGTCTTCAACCCCTCGTTCCCCTATCGTCTGACCCACATGGTGCTGGCTGCCTTCCTGACAACGGCGCTGGTGGTGGGGGCGGTGGGTGCCCTGCACCTGTTGCGCGACCGCAGCGATGTGCCAGCCCGCAGGATGTTCTCAATGGCGATGTGGATGCTGGCGCTGGTGACACCTTTGCAAATTGCGGCGGGGGACTTTCATGGTATCAACACACTGGAACACCAGCCCGCCAAGGTGATGGCGATGGAAGGCCATTTCGACAGCCATCCCCATGGCGCGCCGCTGATCCTGTTCGGCATTCCGAACCAGGCGGAAAAGCGGGTCGATTACGCCGTTGAAATCCCCAAACTCAGTTCGCTGATCCTCAAACACGACCTGAACGCGCCGCTGGCCGGTCTCGATACCATCCCGGACGAGGATGAACCGCCGGTGGCCATTGTCTTTTTCTCCTTCCGGGTGATGGTGGGCCTTGGCTTTGCCATGCTGGGGCTGGGTTTGTGGGGGCTGATCGCGCGGGCGCGCGGGCGGCTTTTCGATGCGCCCTGGCTTTACCGCGCGTCGATGGCGATGGGGCCGATGGGGTTCGTCGCGGTGCTGGCGGGCTGGATCACGACCGAAGTGGGACGCCAGCCCTTTACCGTCTACGGGCTGCTGCGGACCTCCGACAGCCTCTCGCCCGTCGCGGCACCCGCGGTCGCGGCCTCGCTGATCGCTTTCATCATCGTCTATTTCTTCGTCTTCGGCGCAGGCACCTATTATATCCTGCGCCTCATGGGCAAGCCGATCAAGCCGGTCAGCGATGCCGGGATCACAGACGAAGGCCCGACCCGCACTGCCGGAACAACCCCGGCGGCGCAGGTGCAGGACAAACACGACGACAAGGGGAGAGGCTGAGATGCTGGGATTTGAACTGTCGTTCATCTGGGCGGGGATCATCGCCTTTGCCGTGCTGGTCTATGTCATCCTTGATGGTTTCGACCTTGGCGTGGGTCTGCTCTTTCCGCTGACCAAGGACGAGAAAGAGCGCAACGTGATGATGAATTCCGTCGCGCCGATCTGGGACGGCAATGAAACCTGGCTGGTGCTGGGCGGAGGGGGGCTTTTTGCGGTGTTTCCGCTGGCCTACGCGGTGGTCATGCCCGCGCTTTACATGCCGATCATCCTGATGCTGCTGGGTCTGGTGTTTCGCGGCGTGGCGTTCGAGTACCGCTGGCGGACAAAGCGCTGGAAAGGGACCTGGGACATGGCCTTTTTTGGCGGGTCGCTGATGGCGTCGCTGTGCCAGGGCATCGCGCTGGGTGCGTTGGTACAGGGGATCGAGGTTGAAAACCGGGCCTATGCGGGCGGCTGGTGGGACTGGCTGACGCCGTTCTCTATCCTGACCGGCGTGGCGGTGACAGCAGGTTATGCGATGCTGGGGGCCACATGGCTGAACCTCAAGCTGGAGGGGCGAATCCAGACCCATATGCGTCATCTGGCCTGGCCCTTCGCCATCGCCACGGTGGTCTTCATGGGGGCGGTCAGCCTCTGGACGCCCTTCCTGCGTTACGTCTACTTCGAACGGTGGTTTACCTGGCCGTCGATGGGCTTCAGCTTTGTCGTGCCGGTGCTGGTGGGGCTTTGCGTATTGGGCCTGTTCCGGGGGCTTCAGCGGCAGCGTGACATGCAGCCGTTCCTCTGCGCGCTCAGCCTCTTTGTGCTGGGGTTCATCGGCATCGGGATCAGCTTTTATCCCTATATCGTGCCCGGAGCGCTGACCATCGTGGATGCCGCAGCGCCTGACAGCTCGCTGTGGTTCACGCTGGTCGGGACGTTGGTGCTGGTCCCCATGATCCTTGCCTATACAGCCTATGCCTATTGGGTCTTCCGGGGCAAGATCGACCCGGAAGAGGGATATCATTGATGCCCCTTTGGCTGCGCAGGCTGGGATGGTTCGTGCTGCTTTGGGTGCTGAGCATCTCGGCCCTGGGGGTTGTGGCCTATGGGATCCGCGCCGTGATTTTCGCGGGATAGCGTGATGCCCCTTGCCATCGGCTGCGGGGAAAGGCGACAAAGCGGGCCAATCGGAAAGGACCCCATGATGCGCGCGATGCAAGTGACCGCCTATGACGCCCCCCTCAGCCTTAAGGATCTGGAAATGCCCGTTCCCGGACCGGGCGAAGTGCTGGTGAAGATCGACACCTGCGGCATGAACTTTGGCGATACGCTGATGATCAAGGGGACCTATCAGGAGAAACCGCCTCTTCCCTTTACCATCGGGATGGAACTGGCGGGGCGTGTTGTGGGGCTGGGTGACGGGGTGAGCTCTCTGGCGAAGGATCAGCGCATCGCGGCCTATACCGGCTTTGGCGGCCTGTCGGAATATGCGGTTATTCCCGCCGAGATCTGCGTGCCGATCCCGGATGAGATGAACGCGGTGGATGCGGCGGCCTTCTTGATTGCCTATGGCACCAGCCATGTCGCGCTGGATTACAAGGCGGGTTTGAAACCGGGTGAACGGCTGCTGGTACTGGGCGCATCAGGCGGGGTTGGCCTGACGGCGGTGGAACTGGGCAAGCTGATGGGGGCGGAGGTGATCGCCTGCGCGCGCGGCAAGGCCAAGCTGGAGATTTGCCGCAAGCTGGGTGCGGATCACCTGATCGATTCCGAAACCGATGATATCCGCGCGGCGGTCAAGTCGCTGGGGGGCGCGGACGTGGTGTACGACCCCATCGGCGGCGATCAGTTCAAGGCCGCGATGCGGGCCTGCAACCCCGAGGCGCGGCTGCTGCCGCTGGGATTTGCCAGTGGCGACGTTCCGCAGATCCCCGCCAACATCCTGCTGGTCAAGAACCTGACGGTTCTGGGTTTTTACTGGGGCGGATATGCGCGGATCAAACCCAGCGTGCTGACCGACAGTTTCCGCACCCTGATTGACTGGTACGTCGCAGGCAAGGTCAAGCCGCATGTCAGCAACGTGCTGCCGCTGGAACAGGCAAACGAGGCACTGGACCTGTTGCGGACCCGCAAGGCGACGGGCAAGGTGGTGGTGCAGGTGTCGGAGCCGGAGTAGCCGTTTCCTTTGAAGGAAACGGTTCGGAATTTTTGAAAATTCCGATCTGGTCAGGAATGCCCGCTCATGCCAATCTGGAACCAAGAGAAGTCCGCAAGGGAAACCATGATGCCCAGCGATATCATCCTCCTGTCGATCCCGCCTCTCGTGCTTGCGCTGATCGTCTGGGGAAGAGTTCGCGCACGTCGGCGCAAGTGTCTCATGCTACCACAGGCCCACGCGCCTCATAGCCCCGATACGGGTTATGACCGCACTGAAATGGCCCGTAGCGCGATGCAGGGACACGCAGATGGCGGCACGTCGGTATAGGTTTGTGAAAACGTTTCCTTTGAAGGAAACGACCCGGAATTTTTGAAAATTCCGGTCGCTCAATACCGTCGTGTGGCAGGACGGCTGATCGTGGCACGGGCCTTTTGCCGCTCCCGCAGGAAGACGAATAATCCCGAGCCCAGGATCAGCGCGATGCCGATCCAGACTTCCCATGCGGGCAGATCGCCGAAGATCGCAAAACCCCAGAACACGGCCAGCGGCAGACCGACATATTCGAAAGGCGCGACCGTGGCGGCATCGGCCATCCGATAGGCGGCACTCAGGCAATAGCCGATCACAGCCGCGTTCAGACCGAGGCCAACGAATACCCATTCATCGCCAGGCGCGGGCCAGACCCAGGCGCGCAGGAGGAACTGCATGGAGGGCGAACTGCCCTCGTTCACGAAACGCCCGTCGCCCGCGATAAGGAAAAACCCCAGCGAGACGACGATGAAGACCGACTGCATATAGACCGATAGGGCCGAGGCCTTGCTGCTGACCCCCAGTTTGCGGGTCATCAGCTGGTTCAGCGCATAGGTCAGCGCGGCAAAGACCGGCAGCAGCAACACCAGCCTTGAAGCGCCGAGGCTTTCGGTCCCTGCCCAGGGCCTCTGCATGACAATCACGCCGGCGAAGCCGATCATCACCGCACCAAGCCGCAACGGCCCCACCTTTTCACCAAGGATCGGGATCGACAGCAGCGTGATGAACAAGGGTGCCGCAAAGAACAGCGCGGTCGCTTCTGCCAGCGGGATCGCCCCCAGCGCCACGAAAAAGGTCATGTTCGCGATCACCACAAGCGCGCCGCGCAGCAGGTGCAGACCGGGCCGGTCGGTTTTTAGGATGCGCCACCCGCCCTCGATCTGGACCAATATCAGGCTGAAGATGATCCCGATTGCCGAGCGCACGAACACCAGCTCATGCAGGGGATAGCCTCCTGACAGCCGCTTGATCAGCATGTCATTCACGGAAATCGCAAGGATACCCACAAGGACGAAGGCGATGGCCGGACCGGCGCGATTTTGGGGCAGCATTGTCATGCAATTGACCTATCAGCCCCGCTGTCGCTGTCCAGTGCGTTTGGCGTTGGACTGTCCCGGCAACTTGTCTATCCTGTGCCGAAATAACCCGGAGGTTCCCCCATGCAAATGTCAGATACCCGCCAGATTGCGGCCCCCCCGTCAGAGGTTTATGCGGCCCTTCTGGACCCTGAAGTGCTCAAGGCCTGCGTGCCGGGTGCCACGGAAGTCACCGGATCGGTCGAGGACGGGTACGAGGCGACTGTCGTGCAAAAGGTCGGACCCGTTAAGGCGACCTTCAAGGGTGAGGTGACGATCACCGATCTGGTGCCGGACCAATCCATGAAGATTGATGGCGCAGGCAAGGGCGGGGCCGCAGGTTTCGCCAAGGGCGGCGCCGATGTGCGGCTGGTGGCAAAGGATGGCGGCACCGAGCTGAGCTATGATGTGGAGGCCAAGGTGGGCGGCAAGCTGGCGCAGTTGGGCAGCCGGATCATTGACGGCTTTGCAAAGAAGATGGCGGATCAGTTTTTCAATAATCTTCAAGAGACCCTGGAAGGACCTGCAGAAGAGGCAGGCGGGGAAGGCACCGAAGAGGCTCCTGAGAAAAAAGGTTGGTTCGGTCGGTCAAAAGACTGAACTGAACTGTTTACTTTACTGTCCCGCCGACTAAGTTCGCGCGGGGTAAAGGGGGCCTGAGCCATGGCAAATATCGTTGAAATCACCGACCTGCGCAAATCCTACAAGGACGGTTTTCAGGCGCTCAAGGGCGTGAACCTGGGGATTGAAGAGGGCGAAATCCTTGCCCTTCTCGGACCGAACGGCGCGGGCAAGACCACGTTGATCTCCACGGTTTGCGGGATCACCATGCCGACAAGCGGAACGGTCACGGTCGGCGGCCACGACATCCTGCACGATTACCGCGCGGCGCGATCCATGATCGGGCTGGTGCCGCAGGAAATCAACCTGGAGCCCTTTGAGCGGGTCATCAATACCGTACGTTTTTCACGCGGTTTGTTTGGCAAATCCTCTGACGACGCGGCCATCGAGAAGGTGCTGCGGCAATTGTCGCTTTGGGACAAGAAAGACAACCAGATCAGGGAATTGTCTGGCGGGATGAAGCGCCGTGTCCTGATTGCCAAGGCACTGGCCCACGACCCCCGCGTTCTGTTTCTGGATGAACCCACGGCGGGCGTCGATGTGGAATTGCGCAAGGACATGTGGCAAATCGTTGGCAAGCTGAAGGAAGATGGCGTGACCATCATCCTGACCACTCATTACATCGAAGAGGCGGAGGCGATTGCCGACCGGGTCGGGGTGATCGCCCATGGCGAGCTGCTGCTGGTCGAGGAAAAGGCCAAGCTGATGGCCCACATGGGCCAGAAGGAGCTTGAGGTGCAGTTGACCGAGACCCTGACCGAAGTGCCAAAGAACCTGCGGTCTGAAGATCTGGAGCTGTCCAGCGACGGGCACGCATTGATCTATACCTATGACACCAACGCCGAACGCACGGGCATTACCAAGCTGCTGGCGGATGTCGCCGCCGAAGGGCTGGTCCTGCGTGACGTGGTGACCCGGCAATCCAGCCTGGAAGATATCTTTGTCAATCTGGTCAAGGAGGACGCGGCATGAACTGGACGGCTGTCCGCTCCATCTATCTTTTCGAG
This sequence comes from Sulfitobacter sp. EhC04, assembly GCF_001650875.1. Lineage (GTDB taxonomy): Bacteria > Pseudomonadota > Alphaproteobacteria > Rhodobacterales > Rhodobacteraceae > Sulfitobacter. Next base: position 11,929 of record NZ_LXYI01000010.1, on the reverse strand, counting down.
ATGTTCCGGTTCTTCAGAACAGTGGCGCAGAGTTTGCTTGCGCCCGTCATCTCCACCTCTCTGTATTTCGTGGTTTTTGGCGCGGCCATCGGCAGCCGGATCGAACAGGTCGAGGGGGTCGGCTATGGTGCTTTCATCGTGCCGGGGCTGATCATGCTCACGGTCATAACGCAGTCCATCGCCAACGCTTCGTTTGGTATCTATTTCCCGAAATTCATCGGCACGTTCTTTGAGCTTCTCTCGGCGCCGATCAGCTTTCTTGAGATCGTCATGGGCTACGTGGGGGCCGCCGCGACCAAGGCGCTGATCATCGGGTTCATCATCCTGATCACGGCGTATTTCTTTGTCGATTTCAGCATCGCCCATCCGCTGGCCATGCTGGTGTTCCTGTTGCTGACGACGATCAGTTTCGCGCTCTTTGGGTTTATCTTGGGCATCTGGGCGGGGAATTTCGAACAGTTGCAGATTGTGCCGCTGCTGATTGTCACACCGCTGGTGTTCCTGGGCGGCTCTTTCTACTCGATTTCGATGCTGCCGCCATTCTGGCAGACGGTGTCGATGTTCAATCCGGTGGTCTACCTGATCTCGGGCTTCCGCTGGGCGTTCTTTGACACGGCGGATGTGCCGATCCTGACCAGCCTTCTGGCGATCGGGCTGTTCACGGGCATCTGTCTGAGCATCATATGGTGGATTTTCCGCACCGGCTGGCGCATTCGCCAATAAACCGCCGCCTTGCCTTGTTTGCCACGCGTCGGCGTTCTACATGGGGAGCATGAACAATTGGCTGCCTTTTCTGAAGTCTGACCCGACCGTTGCTGTCATCCGCCTGTCGGGCATGATCAGCACCTCGGGGCGTGGCGTGCTGAACGATGCGACCATGGGGCCGGTGATCGAAAAGGCGTTCAGCAAGGGCAAACCGGTCGCCATCGCGCTTGAAGTGAACTCGCCCGGTGGCAGTCCGGTCCAGTCGTCCCTGATCGGCGCGCGAATCCGTCGGCTGGCTGAGGAAAAGAGCATTCCGGTCATCGCCTTTGTCGAGGATGTCGCGGCGTCCGGTGGATACTGGCTGGCTGTGGCGGCGGATGAGATCTATGCCGATCCGTCCTCGGTGCTGGGGTCTGTCGGTGTGATTTCGGCTTCCTTCGGGGTGCATGAGCTGATCGACAAATACGGCGTGGAACGGCGCGTCTATACTGCTGGCAAGTCCAAGAGCATGCTGGACCCGTTCCGCCCCGAGAACCCCGAGGATGTGGCCCGGCTGAAAGTGCTGCTGGAAGACATCCACGAGAATTTCAAAGACCATGTGAACACCCGGCGGGCAGGCAAACTGCCCGAGGATCAGGACTTGTTCACCGGAGAGATCTGGCTGGCGAAACGTGCCGCCGAACTGGGTCTGATCGACGGCATCGGCCACCTGCGCCCGATGATGAAGGACCGCTTTGGCGACAAGGTGAAATTCCGCCGCTATGGCGCGCGCAAGGGATTGCTGTCGCGGTTCGGGGCGCAGATCGTTGAAGATGCGGTTCAGGGCATCGAAGAACGCGCGGCATTCGCGCGGTTTGGGCTCTGAATGGTATTCAAGATCGTACTTCTGTTCCTCGTGTTCATGGGGGTGCTTGCATGGTTCGGCAAGATGCACTGGATCGGCGGCAAGCGGTTCAGCCAGACCAAGTGCGGTGCCTGCGGGCGATATCGCATCGGCAAGGGCCGCTGTAGCTGCGGGGGGCAGGGTTGATGTTGATGCCATGGCTGCTGTCCCTTCTGGGACTTGTGATCCTGCTGCTGGCAGGGGATGCGCTGGTCAAGGGCGCGGTGAACCTGTCGCTGCGGCTGGGTGTGCCTGCGCTGATTGTCAGCCTGACCATTGTGGCGTTTGGCACATCTGCCCCGGAACTGCTGATCTCGATCAAGGCGGTGATCGACAATGCCCCGGGCATCGCACTGGGCAATGTGGTGGGATCGAACACCGCCAATATCCTTCTGGTGCTGGGCATACCGGCCTTGCTGGCAACCATGCACACTTCCGAATGCAGTACGCGCAAGACCTATAACTTCATGATCGCCGCCTCGGTGCTGTTCATCGCGCTGGCATTTCGGGGCGTCTTTGACTGGATTGCCGGGCTGGTGCTGCTGGGCGGGCTGGCCTATGTGCTGGCCGACCAGTTCGGCGAGGCGCGCAATCACCGCAATGCGTGCAGAGGCGACAGTGCCGAGGAGCCCGAAGGGGCCGACCCGGACATGCCGGGCTGGCAGATTGCGGTCTTCCTTGTGCTCGGTCTGATCGGGTTGCCGCTGGGCGCAAGCCTGCTGGTGGACAATGCCACCATCATTGCAACCGCCTATGGGGTCAGCGATACGGTGATCGGATTGACGCTGGTGGCAGTCGGCACCTCGCTTCCGGAACTGGCCACGACAGTCATGGCCGCCCTGCGCCGCCAGGCCGATGTGGCGCTGGGCAACGTGATCGGGTCGAACATGTTCAACCTTCTGGCGATCATCGGCATCGCCAGCCTGGTGGGTCCCATTGAGGTCGACCCTGCGTTCCTGCAGTTCGACCTTTGGGTGATGCTGGGCGCGTCGCTGTTGTTGATCCCTTTTGTCTATCTGGGGCGCGACATCACGCGCATTTGGGGGATTGCCTTGTCGGCCCTATATGCCCTGTATCTTGTGGTCGTATTGATCTGAGGAGAGCGGGATGAAGCGGGCGTTGGTCACTGGTGCAGGAAAGCGGTTGGGCCGTGCAATGGCGCTGTACCTGGCGGGGCGAGGCCATGATGTGGCCGTGCATTACGCCAGTTCCGACGAGGGCGCGAAGGAAGTTGTGCGCGAGATCGAGAAGATGGGGCGGCACGCCACGGCGCTGCAGGCCGATCTGCTGGATGAGGCCGCGACGGAAAGCCTGCTGCCCCGCGCGGCAGCGGCCCTGGGCGGGCCGATTACCTGCCTTGTCAACAATGCCTCCATTTTTGAGTATGACACGCTGAAATCCGCGACCCGCGACAGCTGGGACAGGCATATGGGCAGCAATCTGCGCGCGCCCTTCCTGCTGACGCAGGCCATGGCCGCGCAGGGGTTGACCCCGGATCAGGACGCCAACGGCGAGCCCCTGGCGACGGGTCTGATCGTCAACATGATAGACCAGCGCGTGCGCAAGCTGACGCCGGAATTCATGACCTATACGCTGGCGAAGATGGGGTTATGGGCCATGACCCAGACCACCGCGCAGGCGCTGGCCCCGGTCATTCGCGTCAACGGCATCGGCCCCGGACCAACGCTGAAAGGGGCGCGCCAAAGCGAAGCGCATTTTGCCCAGCAGCGCGCCAGCGCGTTGCTTGAACGGGGGGCCAACCCCGATGACATTACAGCGGCCCTTGGCTATTTTCTGGATGCGCCGGGCGTCACGGGACAGTTGCTTTGCGTGGATGGCGGGCAGCATCTGGTCTGGCAGACACGCGATATCATCGGTGTCGAGTAGGACCGCGTGTGAAAGTTCTGCACCTTGGTGCGGAGATGTTACAAAACCGTTGCAAAAGTCGTTAAGATTCAATGAATTGGCGGGCGTTAAGAAATTTAACGAGGGAAATCAAGGAGTTGCATATCTGCCTAAATATTGTGCGATTCAGTGAAGCGGGCCGGATTCAAAGAAAAATTCCGACTGCGTCAGAGTTATCTGCAGAGTTATCCACATATTTGGTGGACAGGTTAATCCTTGTCATAGCTGGCGACCTGTTGCAGGCCAACCGGAGAATCAGAACGGTACGATGACGGAAGAAACGATCAAACCGCCGCTGGGTCACGAGGTCATTCAAAACTATCTCAAGACCATCGACACCTCGCCGGGTGTCTACCGGATGCTGGATGCGGAAAGCCGGGTGCTTTATGTCGGCAAGGCACGCAATCTGCGCGCGCGCGTCGGCAGCTATGCGCGTCCCACCGGCCATTCGCCGCGCATTGCACGGATGATCGCGAACACCGCGTCGATGATGTTCCTGACCACCAGAACCGAGACCGAAGCGCTGCTGCTGGAACAGAACCTGATCAAGCAGCTCAAGCCAAAGTTCAACGTGCTGCTGCGCGACGACAAGAGTTTCCCAAATATCCTCGTCACCACCGATCAGGACTTTCCGCAGATTAAGAAGCACCGGGGTGCCAAGAAGGAGAAGGGGGCCTACTATGGTCCCTTCGCCAGTGCAGGGGCGGTGAACCGGACGCTGAACCAGTTGCAACGGGTGTTCCTGTTGCGCGATTGTTCGGATGCGATGTTCGACAGCCGCACGCGGCCCTGCCTGCAACACCAGATCAAGCGCTGCAGCGCGCCCTGCGTTGGCAAGATCAGCAGCGAGGACTACCGCCAGTCAGTGCGGGATGCGGAGCGGTTCCTGTCGGGCAGGACAACGGATATTCAGGCCCGGTTGGCGGGCGAGATGGCGCAGGCATCCCAGGAGATGGAGTTCGAGCGCGCGGCGGCCCTGCGTGACCGCATCAAGGCGTTGACGCAGGTGCAGACGGCCCAGGGCATCAACCCCAAGGGCGTGGCCGAGGCCGATATCATCGCCTTGCACATGGACAGTGGGCAGGCCTGTGTTCAGGTCTTCTTCATTCGCGCGAACCAGAACTGGGGGAACCGGGACTATTACCCGCGCGTCGGTGCAGACGTGGACGCGGCCGAGGTGCTGGAGGCGTTTATCGGTCAGTTTTATGACACCCGCGAGCCGCCGCGCCAGTTGATCCTGAGCAACGAGATCGAAAACCCCGATCTGATGGCGGATGCGCTGTCGGGCAAGCTGGGCCGCAAGGTGGAATTGCTGGTGCCCCGGCGCGGCGAAAAGGCCGAGCTGGTGGACGGCGCCCTGCGCAACGCCCGCGAGAGCCTGGCCCGCAAGATGGCAGAGACAGCCACGCAGGGCAAATTGCTGGGCGGTCTGGCCGAGGCATTTGACCTGCCAGGCCCGCCGCAACGGATCGAGGTCTATGACAACTCGCACATTCAGGGTGCCCATGCGGTTGGGGCCATGATCGTGGCCGGGCCCGACGGGATGATGAAGAACCAGTACCGCAAGTTCAACATCCGCGGTGATGAACTGACCCCCGGTGACGATTTCGGCATGATGAAAGAGGTGCTGACGCGCCGTTTCAAACGCCTGATCAAGGAAGACCCTGAGCGCAAGGAAGGCCAGTGGCCGGAATTGCTGCTGATAGACGGCGGGGCCGGGCAGGTTTCGGCTGTGGCGTCGATCATGCGTGAATACGGGGTCGAGGATATTCCGATGGTGGGCGTTGCCAAAGGCGTGGACCGCGATGCCGGCAAGGAGGAATTTCACCGCGTCGGCAAGCGGCCGATGGCGCTGCGCCACAACGACCCGGTTTTGTATTTCGTCCAGCGCCTGCGGGACGAGGCGCACCGTTTCGCCATCGGAACACACCGCGCGAAACGCGCCAAGGCGGTCGGAGCCACGCCGCTGGACGATGTGCCGGGCGTGGGGGCGGCGCGCAAACGCGCTTTGCTGGCGCATTTCGGCTCGGCCAAGGCGGTGGGACGCGCGAACCTGAGCGATCTCAAGGCGGTCGAGGGAGTCTCCGGCGCATTGGCCGAGACGATCTATGCTTATTTTCATGACCGGGGCTGATCCGAAGGTGCGGCTGCGCCGCGCGCGATCCTGTTTTTTGATGGGGGACGCTGTCCCCCAGACCCCCTGGGAATATTTGGGGCCAAAAAGAGAGGGTGGTTGGTGCTTTCGCGCCTTTGCCCGGCGGGGTAGGATGCGGTCATGAAGTGGAATCTGCCGAATGTTCTGACGCTTTTGCGTCTGGTCGCTGCACCCGGTGTCGCGGTGATGTTTCTGTATTTCGATCGTCTCTATGCGGACGGGCTGGCGATGCTGTTGTTCGTGGTCGCGGCGGTGACGGATTGGTTCGATGGTTATCTTGCGCGTGCCTGGAAGCAGGAGACCAAGCTTGGGACCATGCTGGACCCGATCGCGGACAAGGCCATGGTGGTGATTGCGCTGATGGTGATCGTGGGCTTTTCCAGCTGGTCGCCCTGGCTTGTGCTGCCCACCACGGTGATCCTGTTCCGGGAGGTCTTTGTCTCCGGTCTCCGGGAGTTTCTGGGCGACGTGTCCGGCACGCTGAAAGTGACCAAGCTGGCCAAGTGGAAGACAACGGCGCAGATGATCGCCATTGCGGTGTTGTTCAGCCAGGGCGTGTTCGAGCACTACTTTGGCCTTTCCGCCGGGGGCGGGATTGACGTGGTGTCCGGCGAGACGCTGGGTGTGGCGCTGGAGCACGACCTGATCGGTCACGACCTCGACCTGGAAATCTGGGCCGGGCGCGTCGGGCTGACACTGTTGTGGATCGCCGCCGCGCTGACGGCGATCACCGGGGCGGATTACCTGAAAAAGGCGATGCCGCATCTGAAGGAGGGCACATCATGAATGTGTTGTATTTTGCCTGGGTACGGGAGCGGATCGGCGTGCCGCGCGAACAGGTCGAGACCACGGCCCGGACGGTGAACGACCTGGTGGTCGAACTGCGCGCGCGCGAGGAACGCTATGCCGCTGCCTTTGAGGATCTGTCGGCGCTGCGTGTGGCCGTGGACCAGACCTTGGCGGAATTTGACGCGCCCTTGGACGGGGTCCGTGAAGTGGCTTTCTTTCCGCCGATGACCGGAGGCTAGGGGATGCGCATTTCCGTACAGGAAGCGCCCTTTGATCTGGGACGGGAGGCGGCGGATTTCGCCGCAGGCCGGGCTGACATGGGGGCCATCGTCACCTTTACGGGTGTCGTGCGGGACCTGCCTGGCGATCCATTGGAAGTGATGGAGATCGAACATTACCCCGGCATGACCGAGGCGGCGCTGACCGAGATGGCACAGCAGGCTGTGGCACGGTTTTCTCTTGGCGATGTCTTGGTGATCCACCGGTTCGGCGCGCTGAAACCGGGCGAGATGATCATGATGGTCGCAACCGCCGCCCCGCACCGCAAGGATGCCTTTGCGGCGGCTGAGTTCCTGATGGACTACCTCAAGTCCCGCGCGCCGTTCTGGAAGCGCGAAGTGACGGCGCAGGGCAGCGATTGGGTCGCGGCAAAGGACGAGGACGAGGTGGCGCTGGACCGCTGGTCCTGACCTGCCTCTGTTTGACCCACATCAAGGTTACCTGCACACTCCACCGATAGGATCAGGTGAAATGCACAGGAGGATGAAAGATGATCACGTCCATAGTTGTCGGTTTTGACGGGTCCGAGGCCGCCGAACGCGCCTTGCAGATGGGCTGCATGCTGGCCCTGAAATTCGGGGCCAGGCTGGAGGTATGCCATACGCCGCTGGAAGAGACGGTGACCTTTGCCGCCGAAGCGATTTCGGGATTTTATGTCGGGCCCACTGCGGCCCATGACGAGATGCTGCGCGAGGCGGCCGTGAAAATGGCAGAGCGTGCCAAAGGGATTGCCGCAGAAGCGGGGATGCCGGATGTGGAGGTTCACATCGCGCATGGCCTTCCGGCGGCGAATGTTCTGACGCGTGCCAAGCAGGCAAAGGCGGATTTGATCGTCACGGGGCGCAGGGGGTTGGGTGCCGTCACGGGGCTGTTCCTGGGCTCGACCTCTCAGGAGATCAGCAAGAGCGCGGAATGTGCTGTCCTGACCGTGGCCTGAGGCCGCTTCGGACGAGACAGGGGCAGGTTTGCAGATTTGGTCAGCTGGCCTGCTGCCGCTCGATATAGGCGCGCATTTCCTCGGCCTCGTGGCGGGCGTCGCGCAGGCCATCCATCGCGGCGCGCAATTCCGCCTCTGTCTGGGCCAGTTGATTGGTCAGCTCGGCCTCGCGCTGTTGCAGATAGGTGATCGCCTGGTCGCGGGTTTCCTCGGCCTCGTGCAGTTCCTGGCTCATCTTGTCGAGCTGGGCCACGTCACCTGCAGCCACACGGGTGAACCGGTGCAGCAGCCAATTTGCAAACCATCCCAGACAGAAAGCCACGAACAGGATGATCGCGGTGGCGAGGACGAATTCAGTTCTGCTCATCAGTGGGGCCTTCTTCGACTTGATCCGCTTCTGTATCGCCCGATTGCGCGATGGATTCCAGCGTTGTTTGCCCTGGCAGGTCCACTGTCTTGGGGCGGATCAGGCGAAATTCGATGCGGCGGTTGGCTTCGCGGCCCACTTCGGTCTTGTTGTCGGCAACCGGGTTTTCCTCGCCATACCCCTTGGCGGTGAAAGAGCCGGTGAGGACGCGGCGCGCGCGCAATTCATTCAGGACGGATTCAGCGCGTGATTGCGACAGCGCAAGGTTCATCGATTCGCGGCCCTGGCTGTCGGTATAGCCCTGGATCTCAAGCGGCAGGTCGCCGCATCGTTTCAGGATCTCCGCGATGTCGTCCATGGTGCCCAAAGCGCTGGCGTCGATGGTGGCGCTGCCCGGTTCGAAGTTGATCTTGGCGACTTTCACGACCTCTCCGATTTCGGCCTCGCATTCGTCTGGCGTGGGCAGGCCCAGCACCGGGTCCAGCTTTTCGCGATAGATGACGTCAATGTCGTATTCCGCCCCTTCACCCAGCTTGTCGGACAGCAGCGATGCAATTTCGGTGCTGGCATCGGGATTGCCGGTGTTGCCGCTGACCGAAACGGTATCAGGGGTGACGGTGATCGCGCCGTTGGACAGGCTTGCCAGCGCCTCCAGCCCGGTCAGCACGCGGGGGCCCCAGCTGTCGGGCAGATCCTCGTCGATCCGCGCGGCCATATAGACCTTGTCGGAACCAAAACGCGCCTTGGCATAGCTGTCGGCCAGTTCGCGCAGGGGGGCATTGCTGACACGGCCGCGCAATTGCACCTGGCCTTCGGGGCTGAGCGTGGCGGTGAATTCCGGCGGGCCGGCATTGGGGTCTTCGAGTTTGGGCAGTTTTGCACTCAGCGCAAAGACCTCCGGCAGGGAGGTTTCCAACTCGCCCACCACGCGGTCGAACAGGGACTGGTCGATGCCGGGCTGGGCGATCAGGGTCATGTCGGCATCGGCCAGGGTGACGGAGCCGCCTTCAAGGCGTTTGACGGCGTCGATGCCCTGCATCACCGCTTCCGACCAGTTCGGGCTGGGGACGCCCAGACCGACAGTGCAACGGCTGTTCGCGGGTGCGCCCGCGCGTTCGCCTGCGGCCAGGATACGGTTGCGGGCCGCGTCCGTGTCGGCGGAACAGGCGTCGAACCTTGCGCCATCGGCGTCGAGTTCGAAGCGCATGGTGAAGGGGGTGATCACCGGGCGGGGGGCGGCGATGTCGAGCACGAGCTTAAGGGACGGCGGTGCGGCGCGTTTGAGTTTGGTTTCCATTGCGGCCTTGGCTTCGGCACTGTCGGCAATCGCGGTGATGGAGACGCGCCCGGCCTCTATGGAGGCCTTGGCACGGGGCAGTTGGGCAATTGCAGTGATGGCGAAACCCAGCGATTCTTCCCAACCGGGCGGTGCGGGGTAGTCGGCTTGCTCTAGCAGATCGGCAACTTCGTTGCTGCCGGACATCTTGGTGAATCGGGCAATCGCGGCCTCGCGGTCGGTGGAGGAGGGAATCAACCCGATGATGGATACGCCGCTGTCGTTGCGCAGAACCTCGGCTGAAAAACGCGGTGGGGCGATGGCGGCCTGAGCCTCGACTTCCATGTCGTCGATGACGCGGGCGGCATCCACGATGGAGCCCGCCGTGGTCAGCGCACGGAACCTGACGGCCTCTGTCGGTGCGATCCCGGCAAGGGTGACCTGCAGCCCGTTGGCCTGCACCTCGGCCCATGTCATGCCTTGGTCGTCCAGCGCGTCCCGCACCCCGATTTCCGATGTCTCCTCTATCAGTTTGACAGAGAAATTCGCCGCCACGAGGGCAACCACGGCGGCGGCGACAAAGGTCAGGGTGATGGTCAGGACAGCAGACAGGCGCATGGCTCTTCTTCTCGATCGTGAACGCTGCCGTCTTGATACGCGCCGGGGACGGGGGGTGCAATCATGCCAGCAAGGCGGCGGCAAAGAACAACAGCGGGATCATGCCAGTATCGCGGTTGGCGCGAAACAATTGCAGCATTTTCGTGGGGTTGTTCAGGTCGAGACCGCGCAGTTGCCAGGCCATGTGCCAGCCCATCGCCCAGGGGCCACCCAGCGCCAGCACCAATGCCAATACGGAGGCGTTCGGTATGGCAGAGAAGACCACGGCGAGGCCCATCAGGCCGACGGTAAGAACCAGAAAGCGGCGCAGCCACTCCGGGCTTTTGTCGCCAAAGAGGCGGGCGGTGGATTTGACGCCGATCAGCGCGTCGTCCTCGGTATCCTGGTGGGCATAGATCGTGTCGTAGAAACACGTCCATGCGATGCCCGCGACGTAAAGCAGCACGGCTGGTGATTCCAGCCTGCCGGTGTGCGCGGTCCAGACCAGCATCGCACCCCAGTTGAAGGCCAGCCCGAGAAAGATCTGCGGCCACCAGGTAAAGCGTTTGGCAAAGGGATAGATCGTAACCAGCAGCAGCGACAGCACGCCCAGCCCCACTGCGGCCCAGTTGAAAGTCAGCAGGATGCAGGCCGCCAGCAATGCCTGAAGGATCATCCAGGCCAGCGCCATGCGCACGGACACTTGACCGGAGGGGATGGGCCGCGACCGGGTGCGCGCCACCTTTGCGTCGATGTCGCGGTCGGTGATGTCGTTCCAGGTGCAGCCCGCGCCGCGCATCAGGAAGGCGCCGATGCCGCAGCCCGCGAATATCCACAGGTCTTCCCAACGAGGGCTTTGGTCATGCAGGATCGCCAGTGCCAGGCCCCACCAGCAGGGCAGCAGCAGCAACCATGTGCCGATGGGCCGGTCCGCGCGGGACAGGCGCAGGTAGGGACGCAGGGCTTCGGGCGCGGAACGGTCCACCCAATTGTCGGGCGGTGCATCGGCTACGGTGCCTTTTGCGTGCCTGCGATCTGGCGTGGCGGGCTGGTCTTGCATATATGAACCTCATGAGTGCGAAGATCAGGCTGTATGTAGATCACCCCTTGGGGGCGGGGCAATCGGTTCCTTTGGACCGGGGGCAGGCGCATTATCTCTTTGGGGTGATGCGGCAGTCTGTCGGCGCGCAGGTGGCGCTGTTCAACGGACGCGACGGCGAATGGCTGGCGGAGGTGGCCCGTGCGGGCAAGCGCGACGGCGAACTTGTCTGCGTCGCGCAGAGCAGGCCCCTGCAGATGCCGCCCGACCTGTGGCTCTGCTTTGCCCCGATCAAGAAGGCCCGCACGGATTTCATCGTGGAAAAGGCCGCCGAGATGGGGGCGGCGCGGATCGTACCGGTGATGACAGAATTCACCAATGCGGGCCGGGTGCAGACCGACCGTTTGCAAGCCCATGCGGTCGAGGCCGCAGAGCAATGCGGCGGCACCTATGTGCCGGAAGTGGCCGAGGCGGTGCGCCTTGACCGGTTGCTGGACGCATGGGACAACACCCGCCACCTGATGTTCTGCGACGAGGCGCTGGCCGCCGATGGGGGCAGTGCAGTGCTTGCGGCGCGGGGCCCCTGGGCCATCCTGATCGGGCCGGAGGGCGGGTTTTCCGAGAAAGAGCGCGCGCGGCTGGCGCGGCTGGAGGCGGCAGTGGCGGTGCGTCTGGGGCCGCGTATCCTGCGCGCGGACACGGCGGCGGTTGCGGCGATGACGCTTTGGCAGCAGGCCCTGGGCGATTGGGGCTGAAGTCTGTGAAGTGTATTTTGGGAACAATGAAATGAAAGTGGACCCCCGATGAGGTTTCTTCGGCCCGAGGCGACAGAGGTTCTGTGGCGCTGGCGCGAGGTGATCGCGGGGGCGGCTCTGGGGCTGGTCGGACTATGGCTTGTGGCGGTGCCGGGTTTCCTGCTGGCGGTGGTGGGCTATCCGCTGATCGCGGCGGGGGTCGGGCTGGCCTGGATCGGCGTGCAGCGGCTGCGGTTCCGGGC